>CAVUJV010000038.1:0-11488 GCA_963741845.1 uncultured Alphaproteobacteria bacterium | reverse complement strand
CGCTCGGTCACAACGCGTCAGGCTTCAAGAACGGACCGTTCGACTTCGGAGTGGCGCGGGCTTAAGACTTGCGCTGTCGTCAGACATTGGCGCCGCTTCGCTCTCAGCCCCCCTTCATGGCGGCAAGAAAATTCGCCGTGAAGCGTGCCCGGTCGACGTCGACGCAGACATTCGCGTTGCGCCGCGAGAGCGCGGTGCGGCGCCGGTCGGCGACGGTCTCGCCGCGCGTGAGCGCGCCATGCAACTCCACATCCACGAACATGCGCTCTGTCGTCGCCAGCGCCGGGTCCTCCGCTATTGCGACAGCCAATGGATCATGCAAGCCGCACCCGTCGATGCCGGGATACATCATCTCGTAGGCGCGAACGTAGAATTCCGTCATCTTCATGAGGATTTTCGCCGCTTCGTCCCCCTCGCGCGCGACCTCTTCCATCATCGCGGTTGAGAACAGCGTCGTCATCGTGACGTCCATGCCGACGAGAGTCACCTCGGCGCCGGCCTGCAGCACGATATGCGCGGCCTCCGGATCATTGGCGAAATTGGCGTCCACCATCGGCGCGTCGGGTCCGTGAATACCAGGATGGAACAGGGTCGAGCCCATGATGACGATCTTGCGAAGAAGCTTTGCGGTCTCGGGCGCCTTCGTGAGCGCAAGCGCGACATTCGTGAGTGGCCCGACCGGGCAGAGCGCGATTTCGCCCGGATTTTCTTTCGCCATGCGGATGATGAGATCCGAAGCGTGCTCGCCCGTCTCGCTGATCTTCGGCTTCGGCAGCTCGACTTCGCCGATGGCGTTGGCGCCATGCACATGATCTGCGCGCCGCACATAGGGATGGGTGAGCGAGCGCGCGACGCCCCTTGCGACAGGAATGTCCGGACGGCTGAAAAGCTCCAGCACGCGCAGCGTATTCTCAGTGGCGATGGCGGTGTCGGTATTGCCGAAGGTCGTGGTCAGCGCCTCGAGCTTTATGCCCGGACGGCGGAGCGCATAGACAATCGCCATCGCATCGTCGACGCCGGTATCGACGTCGATGATTATGCGGCAGGGGGAACTCACGGCGCAAACTCCGAAGCATGGGGACGATCCGATCCTGCCATACCCGATCAACCTCGCGGAGCGAAGCCTCCTTCCAGCCCAAAGCGGTTCGCGTCCGAAAGGTCTACGAGCGACCGAACAAAGGCGCCTCTGCGCGCGGCGCATGTCCTCGTTTCAACTCTGCGCTGCCGCCGGCCCGATGAAAACGCGGCGAAGCCGCCGTCTGTAGCTGATCGCCAGCGCAGCGAGCGTGACGACATAGGGGAAGATGTCGGTAAGCTGATTGGGCAGGCCCTGTCCCTGCAGCCGCACGGAGAGTGAATTGGCGGCTCCGAACAGGACGCAAGCGAGCGGGGCCCAGAGGGGGTGGTTCCTCCCGAGCATCACGGCGACGACCGCGATCCAGCCGCGCCCGGCGCTCATGTCCTCGGAAAAGATGTCCACCGTTCCAAGCGAAAGCTGGGCGCCGCCGAGCCCGGCCAACGCCCCCGCGATGAGAACGACCGTAATCCGGTAGCGGGTCACGTCGACGCCCATGGATTCGGCAGCGCCCGCGTCCTCGCCGACGCCGCGAAGCCGCAAGCCGAGCGGCGTACGGAACATCGCAACCGTGACGACCGCGACAAGGAGCCAAGCCGTCCAGGTGATCGCCGTCTGCCGTGAGAAGATCCAGCCGATCCAGGGGATCGCGTTGATCGCCTCGATGCGGATTTTCGACAGGCCGACGATTGCCGGGTCGCTGAACGTGCCCGAAACACCGAACATCTGGCGCAGGAGGTAGGCGGTAAGACCGGACGCGAGCAGGTTCATGCCGATGCAGATGACAATTGGATCGCCGCGGAAAACGGTCGCGCCATAGGCGAGAATGAGCGAGAAGATCAAGGTCACGAGCATCGCCGCCGCGACGCCGCCGAGTGCGCCGCCGAAAAAGTAGCTTCCCGCGACCGCCGCGAAGGCGCCGACGAGAAGTTGTCCCTCCAACGCGATGTTGAAGACGCCGACCCGCGCGCAGAGCACCCCGGCTAGCGTGGCAAGCAGGATCGGCGTCATCGCCTGCACGGCGGAGTTGACCAATGACGGCGTAATGAAGTCCATCACACGCCACGCCGGCCGACGCCGTGGCGAATTGCCAGGACGAGAATGATGATCGCCTGTAGAACCATGGTGAGGACACGTGGAATTGAGGTTTCGCGCTGCATTGCGAAGCCCCCGGTCTGGAGGGCTGCGAAGAAGAGCCCAGCGCCGACGGCGGCGAGCGGCTCTCCGCCCGCGAGCAGCGCCGCCATGAGCCCGGACCAGGTGTAACCGGGCGTGACGAGCGCGCCGTCCTGAAAGCGGAACTGCGAACCGAGCACGATGATGGCGCCGACGAGCCCGGCGATTGAGCCGCTCGCGAACATGACCCGGACCGTCTGCACGGCGAGGTCGACGCCGCCGTACGCCGCAAAGCGCGCGTTCAGCCCGCGCATCCTCAGTTCGTAGCCTGCGATGGTCAGGCGGTCGACGATCACGACCGCCGCCGCGACGGCCGCCATGAGGATGAGCCCGATATTGAGGGGGCCGGTGATCGCAGGCAGGCGCGCGGAGGCCGGGATCATCACGGTCTGCGCGAGTCCTGTCGTCGTGTCGCGCAGCGGAAAGCCGACGAGATAGGAGGCGACGCCCATGGCGGGATAGGAGAGCAGCAGGCTCGAGACCAGCATCGGAATGCCGAAGCGCGTCTCGCCCAGCGCCGCGAACGAACCATAGAGCCCGGCGGCGAGCATCGCCGCCACGATCGCGGCGGCGGCGGCAACGGGTCCCGGAACAGGGAGATAGAGCGGGACCAGCGCTGCGACGAGGCCGCCGACAACGAGCTGCCCGTCGCCACCGAGATTGACCATGCCCCCTCGCAGCGGAAGTGCGGCGACAAGCGTCATGCCGACGAGCGGCACGGCCCAGTTCAGCGTGTCCGGCAAATTCCCCGGCGCGAGCGCTCCGACGACGATGGCGCGATAGGCGGTCAGCGGATTGCCACCGGACGCGAGAATGAGCAGCGCGCCAAGAACCGCCCCGATCAGGATCGCGAGCGGAACGGCGGGCGGGCGGGGCAGGCGGCGCGCCGGGGGTGCGCTCATGCGGCCTCTTTCACGCGCCCCGCCATGAAAAGGCCAAGCGTCTCCTCGTCGGCCTGGTCGCCGGGGATCTCCGCGAGGATGCGGCCCTCGAACATGACGAGAATGCGGTCGGAAAGCGCCATGATCTCGGCAAGCTCGGCGGAGACGAGCAGCATGGCGCGGCCCTTGTCGCGCTCGGCGACGAGGCGTTCGTGGATGAACTCGATCGCGCCGACATCGACGCCGCGGGTCGGCTGTTCGGCGATGAGGAGCGGCGCCGCATGGGTTAACTCGCGCGCCACCACGATCTTTTGCAGATTGCCGCCCGAGAGCGAGCTGACCGGCGCCGCTTCACTCGCGATCCGGACGCCGAAGCGCGCGATGAGCTCTCGCGCGCGATGAGCGAGGGCGCGCCGGTCGAGCAGGAGGCCGCGCGCGAGCGGCGGATCGCGATGAAATCCCATCGCGAGGTTGTCGGCGGCTGACGCCTGCCGCGCCGTGCCGGTCGCGGCGCGATCTTCGGGGATGTAGGCGAGACCCGCGGCGCGACGACGCGCGACGTCGAACGCCGTGACGTCGCGGCCGGCGATCTCAATACGGCCTCCGTCCGGAACCCTCAGGCCGGTCAGCGCCTCGATCAGCTCCGTCTGGCCATTGCCCGCGACGCCGGCGATGCCGACGATCTCGCCCGCCCGAACCTCGAAGCCAACATGATCGACGAGCGGCTTGCCCGCGCCGTTCACCGTGAGCCCCTCGACTCTCAGCGCGGGCGCGCCGGGGTTCGCCGCGCCCTTCGCGGTCGTGAGATTGACCGCGCGCCCGGTCATCGCCCGGATGATCTCGCGCGCCGTCGTTTCCTTCGTGACCATGCGGGCGGTGACCTTGCCGTCGCGCAGCACGGTGACGCGGTCCGTGATCGTCATGACCTCGTGCAGCTTGTGAGTGACGAAAATCACCGTGCGCCCGTCCGCCGTGAGATTGCGGATGACCTCGAAAAGCCCGTCGCGCTCCTGGGGCGTCAGCACCGCCGTCGGTTCGTCGAGAATGAGGATTCTTGCGTCGCGATAGAGGGCCTTCAGGATCTCGACCCGTTGGCGGACTTCGACCGAAAGCTTGCCCACCACCGCCAGGGGATCGACCTGCAGACGATAGCGCCCTGCGAGCGCGCGCACGCTTGCGACGGCCGCATCACGGTCGAGGAAGCCCACACGTTTTGGCTCGCGGCCGTAGACGACGTTCTCCCACACGGTCAGCGAATTGAAGAGCTTGAACGCCTGGTGGACCATGCCCATGCCCTCGGCGATGGCGTCGAGCGCGGAGCGATAGCGGACTTCCCTGCCGCGAAGAAGGATTTTACCTTCGTCGGGCGATTGCATCCCGTACAGGATCGACATCAGCGTCGACTTGCCGGCGCCGTTCTCGCCCATCACCGCATGGGTCTCTCCGCGCTCAACGGAGAGGTCGACATGATCGTTGGCGAGGAGCGGACCGTAGCGCTTGACCACGCCGATCGCTTCGAGCTCGGCCGCCATCGCGGCAGGCGCTACTTGCCGAGCTTCATCGGGTCTTCGATCTTAAGCTTGCCCGAGACGATTTCGTCGCGGAGCGCTTTCACCTTGGCGATCGCCTCGGGATATTTCGCGATCAGGCAGCCGGATTTTTCCGGGGCGGGCTCGAGGCCTGTCAGCGTCATGCCCCCCTCAGCGAGGCCGAGCGCCACGACCTGGGGCATGTCGCCCTTGAAGATCGCGGCGACGCCCTTCTCGATGACGACATCCGTCTTCTTCTCGACATTGTCCATAACGAGGCCCGGCGCCTGATGGCATTGGTTCGTATCGACGCCGAAAGCCGCGGCGCCCGGCTGGTCACCCATCGCCTTGAAGATGCCGCCGTTGGAGCCGGCGCCCGCCGCCATGATGCGATCGACGCTGTCGGAGACCATCAGCGCGGCGCGCTCGCGTCCGCGCGCTGGATCTGAAAACGGATTGTTCCCGCCGACCCAGAGGGTCGGCGCGATCTTGATGTCCGGCTTCACGTGCTTCGCGCCTTCGTCGAAGCTGTCGGTGTACCGATGCAGGAAGGGGATATCGAGCGCGCCGATGGCGCCCGACTTTCCCGGTTTTGCTCGTCAACGCGGCCTCCGCGCCCGCCAGGAAGCTCGGCTCATACTCCCGGAAGACCGAGCAGTAGATGTTCGGCTTGAGCGTCTTGGGGCAGGAATCGACGGCGAGGAACTTCACCTTCGGATAGGCCGCTGCGACGTCGGGCAGCATGTCGTTGAACTCGAAGCCTATGGCGATGACGACCCTCGCGCCTTCCTTCGCCGCAGCCTCGAGATTCTGGCGTTGCGTCGTCGGGTCGGTGCTTTCGTAGACCTTGGGAGTTGCGCCGAGTTCGGAGGCGACCTTTTCCGTTCCTGCCCGGCCGAGCTTGAGAAAATCGTTCACGCCGATCGGATTTGGGGAAACAAAGACGATCAGCGGCTTCTCCTCCGCCTGCGCCACGGTCGCTGTGACAACCATCGACGCTCCGGCCAACAGCCCCCAAAGCTTCATCATCCGTTCTCCCGACTGTCCGATGCGACGCCACGATAGCCAGTCCCCCCGGCGCCGACAACAGCGATTGACCGTTTTTCCGTCACGCCTATTTTGAGCGCAGCCCCCTCGCTGCGAGAAGCAAGGGGACGCACCGCCGCCCTTCAGGATTGCGCAGGTGTCTCGGCCCTGTGCGGGCGGACCGGAAGGAAAACGGAACCGGATGTCGAAATACACAACAACTCAGGCCATTCGAGCCTTGCCGGTTCGCGAGCCCCGCGTCTTTCCGGTCCATGAGGGCAAGGCCTTCCTGGTCACCGGCGCTACGGGCGGCATCGGTCGCGCCATCGTCGAACTGCTTCTCGCGCAGGGAGCGAAGGTCGTCATTGCGGACCTGAAGCCAGAGGCGGTCGAGAAGACGACTGCCGACCTTGGCGGCGCGCAAACGGGCGTTTTCGGCGTGGCGATGGACGTCGCCTCCGATGAGGCGATCGTGGCGGGCGTCGCGCTCAGCGCGGAGCGGACGGGCGGACTCGATGGTCTCGTCAACTGCGCCGCGATCGTGTTGCACGCCGACCCGCTCGCCATCCCGCGAAGCGAATGGCGAGAGCAGTTCGAGGTGAATCTGTTCGGCGCCTATGAGGTCTCTCGCCTCGTGGCTCGGCATATGATCGACCGCGGCGTGAAAGGCGCGATCGTCTCGATCGCCTCGGAAGCGGGCAAGAAAGGCCATAAGGAGTCGCTTGCCTACAGCGCATCGAAGGCGGGACTCATCAGCATGACGCGAATGCTTTCCGAGACGCTCGCGCCTCACGATATCAACGTCAACTGCGTTTGCCCCGGCGGGGTCGCGACGCCGATGCTGCGCGAAGTATCCGTCGCCTATTCGGCGGTCACCTCGGAGCCTGCGGCAGCGATCTTCGACAAGATGGTCAGCCAGCAACTGGTGCGCCATCTGCAGCCTATCGAAGTGGCGCGGGTTACGTCCTTCCTCCTCAGCGATGAGGCAATGCTTATTCGTGGCCAAGCCGTCAATGTGGACGCAGGCGAGACGCCTTACTGAGATGGTTCACGCGGCGGCGGTCGCAGGTCGTGTCCAGCAGCGGTGATTCGGTGACGAAAATCTCGGTCGCCGCTTCCAGCAGACGCTCTCGATTGAGGACGGAATTCGCGCGCGGCTTCTCCTGGCGGTCAGCCCCATTTTTCGGTGGCGCTCCGATTCCCTCTTGATATACGGAGGCACCCTCCGTATATTGGATATGCCACCCGGCTAAACCAGTGCGTCGCCGGAATCTGGCGTGAGCCTTCTTAACTCCGCGTCCTGCGTCGCCCTGCGACAGCGGCGCCAATCCATACATCACAACCCTGACTGGAGCACGCAATGCCTTTCTCCATCAGTCTCACTATCAACGGGAAACCGCGCGAGATTGCGCTCGACGACACGCGCGTGACATTGCTCGATCTGCTGCGCGAGCGGCTTGGCCTGACCGGGGCGAAGAAGGGATGCGACAGGGGCCAGTGCGGCGCCTGCACCGTGCTGGTCGACGGGCGGCGCGTCAATTCCTGTCTCTCGCTGGCGGCCACCCTCGATGGCGCCGAGATCGTCACGATCGAAGGGCTTGCGGACGGGGACGGGCTCCATCCGGTGCAGGCCGCCTTCATCGCGCATGACGGTTTCCAGTGCGGCTATTGCACGCCCGGCCAGATTCTGAGCGCCGTCGGCCTCATCGCGGAAGGCCAGGCCGGAGACGATCCCGAACGCGTGCGGGAACTGATGAGCGGCAACATCTGCCGCTGCGCCGCCTATCAGGGCATCACTGAAGCCGTGCTGGAGGCGCAGAGGGTGATCGCGGAAGGCAATCGAAAGGACGCGGCATGAATCGGTTCGATTACGTCCGGCCATCGACCGTCGCCGAGGCAGTGGCGGCCGCCGCCGAGCCGGGCGCGGCTTTTCTCGCCGGCGGCACGAATCTCGTCGATTTGATGAAGGTCGGGGTGGCGCGCCCCTCCCGCCTTGTCGACATCCGGCGCCTGCCCGGTCTCGACCGCATCGAATGGCTCGACGACGGCGGCGTGCGCGTCGGCGCGATGGTCCGAAATTCCGATCTCGCCTACGACCAGCGCTTCGCGCGAACCTACCCCGCCGTCGCGGAGGCGCTGCTGTCGGGCGCCTCGGCGCAGCTTCGCAATGCGGCGACGGTCGGCGGCAATCTGATGCAGGAGACGCGCTGCGCCTATTTCCATGACATGGCGAGCGCCTGCAACCGCCGCGAGCCAAGCGCCGGCTGCGACGCGCGAGGGGGCCAGAACCGCCTGCATGCGGTGCTCGGCTGGAGCGAGCATTGTATCGCGACCCATCCCTCCGACTTTGCCGTGCCCCTCGTCGCGCTGGACGCGGTCGCGGAAGTGGAAGGCCCGCAGGGGCGTCGGGAGATTCCGGTCGACTCCCTGCATCGTCTGCCCGGCGCGGACCCGCGACGCTCGACGGCGCTGGAGCCCGGCGAGCTTATCGTCGCGCTGAGGCTCCCCGCCGGAGCCGCCGCCTTTTCCCACCACGCCCGCTATCTCAAGCTGCGCGAACGCACGTCCTTCGCTTTCGCGGTTGTCTCCGCTGCGGCGGCGCTGCGCCTCGATGACGGATTGATCCGCGAGGCGCGGATCGCGCTCGGCGCTGTCGCCGCCAAACCCTGGCGCGCCCGCGAAGCCGAAGCCGCCCTCGTGGGCGCGCCGCCGAGCCGCGAGGCCTTCGCGCGAGCCGCCGACATCGCTCTCGCCGACGCCCGGCCCTCCGGCGACAACGCCTTCAAGATCGAGCTGGCGCGCCGCATCGTGCTGCGCGCCCTCGCCGCGGCGGCGGAGGGGACGCCCGCCGCGACTCCGGCTCTTCCGGGCTCGCCTTTCTCCACCATTCCCGGAGCGCGCCATGTCGCCTGAAGCCGTCTCTCCCCTTTCGGCGCCTCGCCGTTTCGGCTCGAGCGCTGGCCAGCCGCTGACGCGCCGCGACGGCCTGCTCAAGGTCACCGGCCGCGCGACCTACGCCGCCGACAATCATCCCGAGGGGATGCTTTACGCCGTGACGGCGGTCAGCAGCATCGCGCGCGGGCGGGTGAAGGCGCTCGACGTCGCGGCCGCGAAGGCGCATCCGGAAGTCGTCGAGGTCATGACTCCGGCCAATCGGCCGCCGCTCGCCCACGATCCCGACGAGAAGATGCCGCCCTTCGGCTTTCGCGTCGAAGTCCTGCAGGACGACTCCGTGCGCTACGCGAATCAGCCGATCGCGCTGGTGATCGCCGAAACCCTGGAGGCGGCGACGGAGGGCGCGGCGCTCCTGAAGCCGCAATACGAGGTCGAGCCCGCGCGCGTGACCATGGAGAGCGGCGTCCCGTTCGAGCCGGGCGCCGTCGGGGTGGGCTCGCCGGCGCGCACCGCCTTGGGCGACATCGAAGCGGGCTTCGCCGCGGCCGCCCATGTCACACAGTCCGATTACATGACGCCGGCGCAATATCACAATGCGATGGAGCCGCACGCCGTCGTCGCGCAGTGGGACGGCGACCGGCTGACCCTCGACATGCCCAACCAGGCCATGGCGCTGAGCTGCGCGTCCTATGGCGCCTATTTTGGTATACCGGCCGAGAACGTGCTGATCCGCTCGCCCTTCCTCGGCGGCGGGTTCGGCTCGAAGGCGATCCTCAACGGTCCGCAGATCCTGGCGATCCTCGCCGCGCGCATGCTGGACCGGCCGGTGAAGCTGGTCTTCACGCGCGCGCAGATGTACGGCCCGGTCGGGCACCGCGGCGAGACGCGGCAGACTTTGCGCCTCGGGGCGGACGCTCGGGGACGGCTCACGGCGATTCACCATCGCGCCGTCTGCGCAACCTCGAGTTTCGACGAATTCCTCGAGCCGGCGGCGAACGCTTCGCTGCCCCTCTACGCCAGTCCCGCGATTCTGGTCGAGCATCAGGCCGTGCGGCTCGACACGGGGACGCCCGGCCCGATGCGCGCGCCCGGCGAGGCCTCTGGCTCGGCCGCGCTCGAAGCGGCGATCGACGAGGCCGCCGAAGCCTGCGGCATGGACCCGCTCGAATTCCGGCTCGTCAATTACGCCGAGACCGAGCCGGTCACGGGCAAGCCCTTCTCCTCCAAGACGCTGCGCGAATGCTACGCCGAGGGAGCGAAACGCTTCGGCTGGTCGGGAAGGCCGCTCGAACCGCGCCGGATGCGCGACGAAAGCGGCTTTCTCGTCGGCTGGGGCATGGGCACGGCGGTCTTTCCTTGCCCCCATTTCCCGGCTGCCGCGCGCGCCACCCTGCGCGCCGACGGAACCGCGCTCGTCGAAACCGCGGGCGCGGACATGGGACAAGGCGCCTGGACGGCGCTGGCGCAGATCGCAGCGGAGACCCTTGGTCTACATATCGATCAGGTCGACTTCCGCTCCGGCGTGTCGAACCTTCCGGACGGAGGCGTCGCCGGCGGCTCCGGCCATACCGCAAGCGCCGGGCTGGCGCTGCACAATGCTGGCTTGCACGCGCTGGCGCAACTCGCTGAACTCGCCGCCGCCCATCCCGCCTCGCCGCTCTTCGGCGCCGGCAATGTCGGCGTGACGGCGCGCGATGGGCGCCTCCATCGTCGCGACGACGAAAGCCGCAGCGAGAGCTTCGCAGACATCCTCACGCGCGCCGGCCGCATCGAGGTGACGGGCGCGGCAAACGCGGCGCGCCACCCCTCCGTCGCCGAATCGCGCGCGCTCTATTCGCATGGCGCGGTCTTCGCGGAAGTGAAGGTCGATCCCGATCTCGGCCAGATCCGCGTGAGCCGGCTCGTCGGCGCCTTCGCCGCCGGCCGCGTTATCAATCCTCACCTCGCCCGCAGCCAATATCTTGGCGGAATGATCTGGGGTCTGTCCTTCGCCTTGCAGGAGGAGGCGATCGCCGACCGCAGGACCGGCCGCATCATGAACGCCGATCTCGCCGAATATCATGTGCCCGTGAATGCCGACGCGCCGTCGGTGGAGGCGATTCTCATCCATGAGGACGATCCCCATATCAACGCGCTCGGCGTGAAGGGCGTCGGCGAGATCGGCATCACCGGCACGGTCGGCGCGATCGCCAATGCGGTGTGGCACGCGACCGGCGTGCGGATCCGGCGCTTCCCGATCCGCATCGAGGACGTCGCGATGGCGGGATAGACGGCCACGGAACGAGAGCCGTCTGCGCGGCGAGGAATTGCGGACGCGCGGCGCAGGCTTTGTCTGCGCCTCGTTCCGCGAAGAAGTCCCGGAAACCGCCCTTATTCGATCGCGGCAACCTCGATTTCATGGCCGTCCATCTCCACGAAATCGCCGATCCGCTTTCCGATGAGCCGCCGCGCAAGCGGAGACACATAGGCGATCGAACCCTCGCGCGGGTCGGCCTCGTCCTCTCCGACGATTCGGTAGGTCTGACGGCGGCCATCGTCCCGGACGATCGTAACTTGTGAGCCGAACGCGACGACGGTTGCGTTCTCCGGTTCTGGCTGCACGATCGCGCTCGCGACGCGTTCGGCGAAATAGCGCGCGTCACGCGCCGCCAGCTCCAGCGCACGCCGCCGCGCGTTGACATCCTCAATCGCTTGTGCCGCTTTCAGCGCCTGCTGGCTGTCGGCGAGGGACCGCTGGAGCGCATGAAGACCGGATTGGGTCACAAGGTTGGGATGCGTCGAAACCGGCCGCGGAGGCAAACTCACCTCTTGCGCGGCTTCCGCGCTCTCTTCCCGGACAAACGCAACACTCATGTCGGCCCTCCTTCAGAGAGACGACATATAGGGCGTAAAGGTGCGATGCGGAA
>CAVUJV010000037.1:0-25580 GCA_963741845.1 uncultured Alphaproteobacteria bacterium | reverse complement strand
CTTCCGTCGCGAACAGTTCGAGCACGCTGTCCGAGCGGGAGACGTATAGCGAGCAGACCTCGGCCACCATGTTGGAGGCGATGAGGACGACGATGCGGTCGAGGCGCGCCTGCGCTGTGACGGGCTCCGCCATGACCTCGCGGAGCCGCCGCAGCAACAGACGGGGTCCGCCCGGCGCGCGCATCGAATGGACAGTCCTCTTCACTATGCCCGACCGATCAGGCCGGAACGTCAGATTCGTGCGGTCAACGGGGCCGGCCGCCTCGGCGCGTTCGAAGGCCCGGTTCGTCGCCCAGTCAAGTGGCGGGGTATAGAAACGATTTGCAGACCGGGCAAGGCCGCCAAACCGGGGAAGCGAACCGACTCTAGATCCATCGCGATTCGAGCGACGGAGAGGATTATGGCGGCGCGCGTGCCTTCGGTGAAGCGGTATGTGCGGCTGAGCGCGGAAGAGCGTCGGCAGCTTGAGGGGATGATCCGCAAGGGCAAGAGCCCGGCCCAGCGGCTGTTGAAAGCGCGCATCCTGTTGAAGTCCGACGTCTCGGTGGACGGCGAAGGTTGGAGCGACAGCCGGATCATCGAGGCTTTGGAGACCAGCGTTTCCATGGTCTACCGGGTGCGCCGGCAATTCGTGGAGGAAGGGTTCGGGGCGGTTTTGAGCCGCAAGGCGCCGGTTGCGCCCGCCGTGCGGCGGATTTTCGACGGCGAGAAGGAGGCCCGCCTGATCGCCTTGGCCTGCTCCAAACCGCCCGAGGGATACGCGCGCTGGAGCTTGCGGCTGCTGGAGAGCAAAGTGGTCGAGTTCGGCATCGTCGAGGCCGCCAGCGACAGCACGATCCAGCGCACGCTCAAAAAAACGCTCTTCAGCCGCACCGCCGCAAGTACTGGGTCATCCCGCCCAAGGCCAGCGGCGCGTTCGTAGCGGCGATGGAGGACGTGCTGTCTGTTGACACGCGGCCGCGCGACCCGGACCGTCCAGTGGTTTGTCTGGACGAGACCTCCAAGCAGCTCGAGGAGGTTATAGCCGCTGTGTCGGATGACGGCATTTGATCGCAGGAAACGGGTGGTCGCCGGGCCCACGACGCCGCAACATTTCCTCCCGAATTATCGAGAATTGCGCGCGCGGCACGCAGTCCCGTTCGTCATGGGCGTGTCTGATTGAGAAGGAAGCGTCAGAATGAGCGCCGCCAGCCAGATTGTGAGCTCTGCGTCAGCCGCCGAAGAGCGGATTGCACGATACGATTGGATGTTCGTCGCGAAGGAGCTCGGCGACTACGGCTGCGCCGTGCTCGAGAAGCTCCTTACGGCCGAGGAGTGCAGGGCCATCGCCGGCCTCTACTCTCGGGAGGAGCATTTCCGGAGCCAGATCCATATGGCCCGGCATGGGTTTGGCAAGGGCGAATATCGCTATTTCAAATATCCGCTGCCCGATTTGGTAGCGGGTTTGCGCGAGGCGCTTTATCCGCGCCTTGCGGATGTCGCCAATCATTGGAACGAGCGGATGGGGATCGCCGAAAGATACCCGACGGCTCATGCCGATTTCCTGCGGCAATGCCATCACGCAGGCCAGACGCGGCCGACGCCCCTCTTGCTGCAATATGGCCTGGGCGACTTCAATTGCCTGCACCAGGACCTCTATGGCGATCTCGCCTTTCCCCTCCAGGTCGCGGTCCTGCTTTCGGAGCCGGGCAAGGATTTCGCAGGCGGCGAATTCGTGCTGACCGAGCAGCGCCCGCGCATGCAAAGTCGGGTCGAAGTCGTTCCGCTGGGGCAGGGCGACGGCGTCGTCTTCGCCGTTCATAATCGGCCCGTGGAAGGGTCGAGAGGCGCCTATCGCGTCAATATGCGCCATGGCGTCAGTCGCGTCCGATCCGGACAGCGTCATACCCTCGGCGTCATTTTTCATGACGCGAAGTGACCGCCGTCCGCGGCATCCCATAGCGGGTCGGTCATGCGCGAGCCCATACTGGCCGGGTT
Organism: uncultured Alphaproteobacteria bacterium; assembly: GCA_963741845.1. Lineage (GTDB taxonomy): Bacteria > Pseudomonadota > Alphaproteobacteria > Rhizobiales > Beijerinckiaceae > Roseiarcus. Next base: position 23,603 of record CAVUJV010000037.1, on the reverse strand, counting down.
CACAGGAACAACGCCAGTCCTCGGCGGGACCAATATCATCGCTTCGGCACGGACCCAGCTTTTGCCCAAGCTTGCGACCGGCCCGAACGGACAGGACATCGAGCTGACGGCGCCAATGAATTTTGGCAACACCACAGCGTGAGCAACCCGCGATGGCTTTTTCCGGGTGCTGCGCCGCTGATCGAATTTACAACACGGCTATCGGGTTACCGGGCGATCCTGTCGCGCCCACGATTGGCAGTGGCGCGAAGACATAAGCAAAGATCCAGGCCTTGCGCTCGACCAGCCCCTCGAAGGTCATACCCTCGTGAAGATGGATGCCGTTCTCCATAATGAGATGCTGATGACAGGGATGGAAGACGTCCGGATCGACGGGCGGCACGACCTCGACCGCGAAATTGTCCGCGCCCACCACGCAGACCTGGAGGGAAGAGAACCAGCGCGCGCATTCGAGGCCGATTCCGGGCGCGCCGTCATAGTAGGTCTTCGTCTCGGTATACCAACGCGAGCCGTGGCCCGTGCGCACGAACACGGCGTCGCCGGCCGTGATGACGTCTTCAGAGACACCCTGCCGTGCGAGGCATGCCTTGAGATCCGCGAGCTGAATCTCCTCGCCGACTTCGAGCACACGACCTTTCAGCCCCTGCACGTCGAACAGCACCCCGCGCGTGAAGAACGGCGGAGCGTTCTCCATCCCGAGCTTCTTCAAGCCGTAGGGCGACCACATGTCGGAGAGCTTGTTGCCGTTATAGAAAAGCATGTTGGTCTTGTCGCCGGGCGCACCGCACATGCAGCCGAGATGGCCGAGCGCATCCATCTGCGTGCCGATCTGGCCGATCTCGGTAGCGATGAACTCATCGTTCCAGATCGTCCGGCTCTTGCTCCCGTAAGGGCCGCCGGTCGGGCCGCCGGGCATGCGCAAGGCATAGGCGCGTCCCGGCGCGATCGGCATCCGCACGTCGTAGGGCATGCCCAGGCTGACGATCTCTCCGGTCTTTATGAGCCCCGTCGCCTCCAGCACTTTCGCGGGCGTCATGAGATTGCCGTTCCCGCGCTGGTCGTCCGGTCCCCAACGGGAGTTCGACCAATTCGCCGAAAGCACTGGGCTCAGGCCCCTCGGATCGTCCTCCATCGCCTGCTCTCCCTTCAACGCCGTTCGACGGCTGGCGCGGCGCCTGCTGCAGTCGCGGCGCTGTCGGCCTGCGTCCCCCGGCGCTGCCGCTTCTGCGCCGCCTGCACCGCGAGCCCGACCGCCAGGATCAGCATCGCGCCGTTGAAGAGGGGCTCGACGAAGAACGGCGCGCCGAGCTGGTTGAGACCCGCAACCGTGACTGCCAACACGGCGACGGCGAGCACCGTCCCCCACACATTCACGCGCCCCGGCCGCACGGAGGTCGCGCCGAGCAAGGCCGCGGTGAAGGCAGGCAACAGATATTCCTGCCCGACCGAGCTCTGGCCAACCTGAAGCTGCGACTGCAGCACGACGCCTGCGAAGGAGGCAAGCGTTCCCGCGGCGACGAAGGCCGCCGTAACATAACGCCTCGCGGAAATGCCGTTCAGTTCCGCGGCGCGCGGGCTGGCGCCGAGCACGTAGAGATAGCGGCCAAGCGGCAAGAATTCGAACACGACCCACAGTGCGACGCTCACGACCAGCGCATAGATGGCCGGGGCCGGCACAGGTCCGACGCTACCTGAGATCGCCAGGAATTCCGGCGGCAGTTGCGCCAGCACCTGCTGGCCGCCGGTGTACCAGGCATTCAGGCCGTAAAGGAGCGTCCCAGTCCCAAGCGTCGCGATGAAGGAATCAATCTTGACCCGGGTGACGAGCAGCCCGTTCGCGAGCCCGACCGACGCGCCCATCAGCAAGACGGCGGCGACCGCGAGCGGCCAAGGCCAACCCTGACCCTGCAGTCCGATCGCCAGCACCTGCGAGATCCCGACATTGAAGCCGGCGGACAGGTCAAACTGGTTCGCCACCATCGGGATGAAGACCGACAGCGCGACCAGAAGCTGCACCGACTTGTTGCTGAGGATCGACCGGATGTTGAAATAGGTGAGGAACGTGTCGGGCCGCAGAAACGAGAACACGATCACCAGCAGCACGAACAGGATTAGAAGCCCCCAGACCGAGACGGCCCGCATGAGGACCCCGCTGAAGGACGAATCGGCCTTCTGGGTCATGGCGTCGCTCCGGTGCGCTCGGGCGTCGCGCCGCCCGAGGCGGTTTGCGTCAGCGTCGAGACTGTCAGCCGCTCGGGTGGGATCTCGGCGACCACCTGCCCGCGGCTGAAGACCAGCGCCCGGTGGCAGACGCGCTCCACCTCTTCAAAATCCGACGAAATCATCAGCACCGCCAGACCCTGCCTCAACGACAATTGCAACAAATGATAGATCTCCGCCTTGGCGCCGACATCCACGCCAATGGTCGGCTCCTCAAGGATGAGAAGCCTGGCGTCGGTCTCCATCCAGCGCGCGACGATCACTTTCTGCTGGTTGCCGCCAGATAGCGTCGCTATCGGCTCCTCGACGCTCGCAGCCTTGATAGAGAAACGCCGGACCGCCGCTTTCGCTTTGGCGAGCTCCGCCGCGCGCGGAATGAAGTCGAACACGGCGGCTCCGCTCGCGACCGGATTGAGATAGAGGTTCTCGCGCACGGCAAGATTGGCCGCGACGCTTTCTTCAGCCCGCCGGCTGGATACGAAGCCTATTCCCATCGCCATCGCTTCGCTCGGGCTGCGCGGCGCGATCGCCTCGCCGTACAGCGTAAGCCGTCCGCGCGAGATTCCGCCCTCGCCGAAGATCGCCCGCCCGATCGTGTGGTGGCCTGCGCCGCGCAGCCCGACGAGGCCCAGGGTCTCGCCGGCGGCGACGGAGAATGAGACCGGGCCGACGCCGCCTGCGGTCAGGCCCTCGACGTTCAGCGCCACGTGGTCGGTCGCCGGCGCGGGTTTCACGAAGGCGTCGGTCATCGAACGGCCGACGATCATCTGCACGAGCGCGTCCGCGTTGGTCTCGGCGATCGGAACCGTCGCTAGGCGCCGCCCGTCGCGCAGCACGGTGACGCGATCGGCGATGCGGAACACCTCGTCCAGCCGATGCGTGACGTAGACGATCCCGATCCCGCTCCGGCGCAGCCGGCGCAGTGTTTCGAGCAGACGCTCCACATCGGCCTCCGGCAGCGCCGCCGTCGGCTCGTCCAGGACGAGGATGTCGGCCTTGACGGCCAAGGCCCGGCCGATGGCGACCAGCGAACGCTCGGCAGCGGGCAGCGACGAGATCGGCGCGTCCGGATCGAGGTCGCTGCCCATGATGGCGAGCGCTTCCTCAGCGGCCTTGCGCACGCCTCGCCACGATACAAGGCCGCCGGTCATGCGCGGATAGCCGGTCTGGATCGCGACATTCTCCGCGACCGACATCCATTCGACGAGGCCGAGATCCTGATGGATAAAGGCGATCGGAAGCGTGTCGGCGACCGGACGCACGGACCTTCCGCCGAACGAGACGGACCCGGAATCCGCTTCGTAGACGCCTGCGAGAATCTTGATTAGCGTCGACTTGCCCGCGCCGTTCTGGCCAAGCAGCGCGTGAACCTCCCCGCGCCGCACGTCGAAGTCCACATGGTCGAGCGCCAGCGTCGCGGTGAAGCGCTTGGCGAGACCGGTCATCACGAGCAGCGGCTCCACGCGTTCCATCGCCTCAGGCTCTGTCAGTGAAAGGGTCCCGGCGGTGGCGATCCGCCGGGAACCGGCCCCACTACTTCGCGCCCCAGATTTCGAGATAATGCTCCTTGTAGTTGTTGCTCGGAATGAAAGTATTCTTGTCGCCGCCTTCTGAATGGATGTTCTCCCTGGTGACGAGGAAGGGCGGCTGCACGAAGCCGCTGGGCGGCTCGTTGTGGAAGGCGCGATTCAATTCGTCGATCGTTTGCCAGGCCTGCAACTCGATCGGCTCCGACACGGTCACCGTCTGGTATTGGTCGCCCTTGCGGATGCGGTCATAGGCAGAACGGTTGCCGTCGGCGGCGACGAGTTTGACCTGGCTCGGATCGACGCCGCCCTGCCGAAGCGTCGGCACTGCGAAGTCCCAGTCGTTGTCGCCGACCGACGTCGCGTAGAGCGGTAGACCGAAGCGCTGCACCCAACTCGTCGTCAGTTGCGGCTGCCTCTGCGCGGCTTCGGAAGCCGGCGAATTGACGTAGTCGAGCAGCTTGCAGCCCGGACATTTCTCGATCTCGTCCTTCGTCGCCATCGATTTGACCTTGGCGATCGCATATTCGTTATGGCTGAGAACGACGACGCGCGCCTTGCCATCGGAATCGGCGATCACCCAGTCCGCCTCCGCCTTACCGATCTCGCGTGGGTCCTCCTGGATATTGACGAAGAGATTGAGGTCAGGCTGCGGCCCCGGCAGTCCAGCGGCGTGCAGGCCGACGAACTTGATGCCCTGCGCAACCCCCGCCTTGATCGGGTCCTGCAGGCTCGCCGCGTCCGCGAACATCGCGATGCCGTCGGGCTTCAGCGCAATCGCCTGGTTCAGGCCAGCCAGCCATGACGTCGGGCTGCCTTTACCGTCGATCACAGTCACGTCCCAGCCAAGTCTCTGTCCCGCTTCCTTGATATAGACGCCGTAGAGATGGGAGATGTCGTTCTGCTCGTCGCCGGACAGGAACACGACCTTCTTGCCCTTTTCCGGCTTGGGCGCCTTCGTCGGCCCCTCCCAGGTCGTCTGCGGCCCGGCATATTTGGCGACCGCAGCCTTCGCATCCGCCACGGCGTCGGCGAAGGCGGGTGCGGCTGTCGCTGCACCGAACGCGATCGCGACGCTTGCCAACAGAGCTTGCGACTTGGAGCCTCTCGTCATGACGTCTTCCTCCCTTGGTGCGAGACCGGCCGAGCGCCGGCTCATTGTGGTTCTTTTCCTCCGCAACTCGAGCGGATGATCAGCCTCGGCGGCAGGATGATGCTTTCGGGGGCTCCGCCGGGTGACTTGATACGGCGCAGAAGGAGGCGCGACGCCTCCTCGCCGATCGCTCGCGCGCCGAGCGCGACAGTTGAGAGCGCTGGGCGCGACATGGCGCCTTCGGGGATGTTGTCGAACCCGATCACCGCAACGTCGCGGCCGGGAACGAGGCCCCGGTCCGCCAGGCCAAGCATGATTCCCAGCGCGCAAAGGTCGTTGTGGCAGAGGATGGCGGTCGGCGCGTGCGCCTGCCGGCCAAACAGCTCGCCGATCGCGCTCATGCCTCCTTCCCGCGTCGGCAGGCAATTGACGATAGGGCCGACCGGCAGGCCGAAGCGCGGCAGGATCTCGCGGAACGCTTTCGCGCGGTCCCTCACCGGCGTCACCTGCCGGGCCCCCCCGACAAAAGCAATACGCTTGTGTCCGAGGCGGATCAGATGCTCGGCCGCGAGCGTCATGCCAAGATAGAAATCCGCGCTGACGAAATCGGCGCTCCCTCCGTTCACCCTCCGCAGCATTTGTACGACGGGAAGGCCACCGCGGATGAGCGCGTCGAAAGCTTCCGGACGGGTGCCTTCCGCGGGCGCGAGCAGCACGCCGTCGACGCGATGTTCCTGCATCCGCGCGATAAAGCGTGCCTGGCGCTCCGGCGATTCCCCGGTATTGGCGACGAAGGCGACCCAGCCCGCCTGATCGAGCGTATCGTCGACGCCAGCCGCGAGTTCCGCGTAGAACGGATTCGTGATCTCGCAGATGACCAGCCCGACCGTATGGGTGACGCGCGTTCGGAGATTGGCGGCGGCGCGGTGATAAACGTAGCCGAGCGTGTCGATCGAGGATTGCACTCCGGCCCGCGTCGCTTCGGCGACCAGCGGGCTGCTGCGCAGAACGAGCGAAACCGTTGCCGGCGACACACCCGCGTGGCGGGCGATGTCCTTCACGGTCGGGCGCACTCGACTCCTCCCAGAGGCGGCTTTTAGATCGTTCTAATTCGATTAGTTCCCTATTTGCGTGGCAAGGTCAACGTCGGAATTGGATCGCTTCTCACAGATGGCGGCGGGGTAGCCGGAATCCTGACAAGAGTGCGGCTCGATGAAATGCGCAGATCCGGTGCATCGAACAGGACGTCAGGCGCGTGAGGGTGAACGAGCACCGCAATAGCAATGCCGCGCTCGTCCCGCTTCTCGACAGCCGAGGGCAGGCGGCCTGCCGAAGCGACGACCGGGGTCGCGAGACAAAAGCCTTTCCCGTCACGTTGCTACGGCGCGGCTCACCGCAGACAAAAGTCCGCCGATTGGCTGCCGGCCACAATTTCGCGCCCGTTGGGCAGATCGTTGCCCTCGACCTTCGCCTCGATGTCTGCATCCGACAGGCCATAGCCACGCCAGCGCGCGACGAGCCTTTCGCGCAGGATCGCCTCGGGGACGTCGATCGCGACCGTCAAATCCAACAATGGCCGCAGAGCCGACCAGGGAGCGCGATCGAGAAGCAAGTAGTTGCCCTCGACGATCAGATAGCGGACGGCGCACAGAATCATCCGCGCGCTGCCGCGTGAGATTTCGAGGTCGCGGTCGAACACGGGGACCGCGATCTCCTCCTCCTCGTTGCGCTTCAGGCGCTCGATCATGTGGAGGAGCCCGCCGACGTCGAACGTCTCCGGGGCGCCCTTGCGCGGCCGCAGGCCGCGTTCGATCAGGATGCGGTCGTCATAGTGATAGCCGTCCATCGGAAGGACGGCCGCGACGCCTGGCTCGCGCTCGTTGAGCCGCTGTCCGAGCCGTTCGGCAAGCGTCGACTTTCCCGAGCCTGGCGCGCCAACGACGGCGATGACGGTTCGGCGCGAGCGGTCGGCGCCGGCGATGAGATCCGTGAGCTCCTCGAAGGCGATCGGCCGTGTGTCGGTCGTCACCAACCCTGCGGCGGGCAAAGGCATCCGATCAGGCGAGCACATAGCGGGAAAAAGTCAGGGCCTGTCGGGCCGCTTCGTCCATTTGGGCCTCGTTGGCGTTGCCGCTGAGATCGCGCCAGACCTTGATGTCGCGCCCGATCCCCCCGCCCATCTTCACGAAGGGCTCCATGACGACCGCGCCGTTGTAACCGATGTCGCGTAGCGCCGTTCCGATCTCGTGCCAGGGCAGCCCGCCCTTGCCCGGCACGCGGCGATTGTTTTCCCCGGTGTGGAAATGACCGAGCAGCGGCCCGGCGGTTCGGATCGCCTTGCCGAAACTATCCTCCTCGATATTCATATGGAACGTGTCCAGCATCACCTTGACATTGGGCTTGCCGACCTCGCGAACGAAGGCCACCCCTTCCTCGGCGGTGTTGAGGACGTGATTCTCGAACCGGTTGAGTACTTCGAGACAAAGGTCGACGCCGAGATTGGCCGCGAAATCGGCGAGGCTGGCGATGCCCTCCAGGCCCCTCGCCCGGTCCCCAGGCTTGTCGACGGGCTTGGAATAGTCGATCGGCCAATACGAATGGAGGGCGCCGCCGATGATGTGGATGTCGAGCTTGGCGAGGTTGGTCAACGTCTCCTCGAAGAATGCGCGTCCAGCCTTGCGGATCGCTGGGTCGGGAGAGGACAGATTACGCTCGGCGGACGGGCCGAGCCCTGCGGTAAGCGTAATCCCGTTGTCGCGGGCGGCGCGGCCGACTTCAGCGATATGAGCGGGGCTGTAGCCGTTTAGGTGATGCGCGGCGATCTCCAAGACGTCGAAGCCGAGCGTCGCGACCTTCTCGACGTATTTCAGGCAGTCCGCGCTCCATTCCTGCTCCCAATACGAGTAATAGATGCCGAACTTCATGAGTATCTCCTGCTGATGCGAAGCGTCGCCGTCCTTGCGGTCTGGAGAACGGACAGCTCAGCGCCCGCCGAACAATGTCTGCAGGAACCGGCTCGCCCAGATTGATCGGACGACCATGATCAGCAGCAAGAAACCGCCCCATAGCGCAGTCGCAAGATGCTGGTTGGCGCCGAGCAGATTGAGGCCGGAGGCGATCACCTGCAGAATGATGAGGGCGATCGCGACCGGCAGCACGCGGCCGAAGCCGCCGAACGGATCGACGCCGCCCAGAAAGCAGGCGAGCACCGTGATCAGCACATAGGCCTCGCCGTGGCCGACGCGCACCGAATTGAAGCGGGCCAGCATTACGATTCCGGCAAGACCGCACATGAGGCCGGAGAGCGTATAGATCAGGGTCAGCGAGCGCCGCGTCGGGAGGCCCGCATAGCGGGTCGCTTCGAGATTGGAGCCGATCATGCGGGTCGCGAAGCCGAGGCGCGTCCGGGACATGACGACGTGCCAGAGCAGCACGGCGGCCGCGAAGACGATCATTGGAGCCGGGACGCCGAACACCGTCCCCTGGCCGATCGCCTGCACGGCGTCCGGCGTGCCGGAAATGTCGCCGCCGCGCGTGAGGAATTCGCCCAGCGCCCCGCACGAAGATCATCATCGACAGAGAGACGAGAATCGGATGCGCGCCGGTCGTCGCGATGATGGCGCCCATCAGCCAGCCGACCGCCGAACCGGTCGCCAGCGCCGCCACGACGCCCAGCGCGATCGCCAGGGGCCCGGCGTCGACGCCGCCGAAGCCGTGCAGGACGGCGGCCATCGCGAGGCCCGACAGATTGGCGGTGAAGGTGATCGCGAGATTGAAGCCGCCCGAGATGATCGGCATCAGCATCGCGAGCGTCAGCAGACCAAGCTCGGGCAATTGGAAGGCGATCGACGTGAAGGTCGTGGCGCTCAGGAAATTGCCGGCAGTCGCTCCGAAGATCACGCAGACGATCAGCAGCAGGGCCAGCAGACCGATGATCTCCGGATCGGCGAAGCGGGCGAGAGCACGCCCCTCGTCGCGGGAGAGAGTTCTGGATCGTCATTGCGCTGTCCTCTGCCGCATGGGCGCGCCGCGCCAGGAGCCGATAAGCCTGCCGACCCCGTCGCTCGACAAAGTGATCGCAACGAGGATGATGACGCCGACGATCATCTTGAAGGCGTAGGGCGAGATGCCGAGAAGGTTGAGCCCGTTCTGGGTCATCGCCACCAGAATGATGCCGAGGATGACCCCGAGGATCGAGCCGCGTCCGCCGCCGAGCCGCGCTCCGCCGAGCACGACGGCGGCGAGCACGTCGAGCTCGCGGCCGTAGAGCGCATTGGGCACCACTTCCTGCGCATAGTGGGCCTGCATGAGCCCGGCGATTCCGGCCATCAGTCCGAGCCAGCCGAAAGCGAGATAGTGCATCGCGCCGAGACTGACCCCGATGCGACGCGCGCCCTCCATGTTGTCGCCCATCGCATAGAGCTGGCGCCCGGTGCTGGTCCGGCGCAGGAGCAGCCATGTCGCCGCGACGCAGGCGGCCATCACCACGACCAGGATCGTCAGGTCGGCGCGGCCGCTTGCGGTGTCGACGCTGAGAATCGTCACCCGCGTCGTCAGCCAGTCCGGCAGGTCGTAGAGCGACACGCCGCCCGAGAAGAACATCAGGAGGCCGAAGAAGAGATTGTAGGTCGCGATCGTCACCACGATGGAGACAATGCGAAACTGGTAGATCCAGAACGCGTTGAAACAGCCGAGAACCGTGCCGAAGACGGCGGCGAGCAGGAGGCCGATCGCCCAGTCGCCCCCGCCGATCCATCCGAGCGCAAGCGCCGTGACGTATTGGACGACCGACGCGGCCACCGCGAACGAGATGTCGATGCCGCCCGCTATCAGCACCACGAGCAGGCCAACGCCGAAGATGATATTGACCGAGCTCGCGTTGAGAAGGTCGAACAGGTTCGGCAGGGTGAGAAACGTCGATGTCGACACGCTGAGCGCGGCGCCCATCACGAGCATGACGACGATCAGCCAGCGCTCGGTTGCGCCGATACCGAGATCAGGCATGGACCGCCTCCTCGATCGAATCGATGGAAACCTGGCTTGGCCGATAGTCGCCGACGATGCGGCCGTCGCGCATGTGCAGCACCACGTCGGCGTTGAAATAGACCTCCGGAATCTCGTCCGAGATCAGCAAGATCGCCATGCCGGCGTCGGCCAGCTGGCGGACAATCGCGAAGATGCCCGCGCGGGCGCCGACGTCGACCCCGACGGTCGGCGAATTAAGGATGAGGAGACGGGGATTCGTTGCAAGCCATTTCGCCAGCACGACCTTCTGCTGGTTTCCGCCTGAAAGCGTCGAGACCGCGTTGGACGGTTTGCCGATCTTGACGCCGAGGTCCGCGATCCATTTGCGCACCAGCGCGTCCCTGCGCCTGAACGAGAGCAGCGGTTTCGGGTCGAGCAAGCTGTCGAGCACCGAGATGACGGCGTTGTCCTCGATCGACTGCGGCTGGATCAACCCAAGCGTCAACCGGTCTTCGGAGACATAAGCGACGCCGGCGTGGATCGCCTCGCGGTTGTCGGCGAAATGGATGGGCTTTCCGTCGAGCCGGATCGTTCCGCTCTCCGGCTGCGTCATGCCGAACAGGCTCAGCGCCAGCTCCGTGCGTCCCGAACCGAGCCGGCCGGTAAGTCCGAGGATCTCGCCCTTTCGGATGGAGAGCGACACGTTCTCATATTCGCCGGGCCGCGTCAGGCTATCGATTTCAAGGACCGCATCCTGGCCGGCGAGTTCCCGCCGGCTGACCGCGTAGTCGAAGGTCTTGCCGGTCATGAGTTCGGTGAGCCGCGTCTGGGTCATGCCTTTTGTCGGATAGGTTCCGACGAGCTGGCCGTCGCGCAGCACGGTGACGCGGCTGCAGATCTCGAGCACTTCCGCGAGCCTGTGGCTGACGAACACCACCGAGATCCCCTCGGCCGAGAGGCGGCGCACGATGGCGAGCAGCGCTTCGGTCTCGGCGTGACTGAGCGAAGCGGTCGGCTCGTCCATGAACACGAGCCTCGCCTCGGTGACCAGCGCGCGCGCGACCGCGACGATCTGGCGCTGGGCGATCGGCAGGCTGCGCAGGGGCGCGTCGAGATCGAGCGCGACGCCAAGCCGCTTCAGGATGCGCTCCGCATCGAGGCGCATCGCCGCGTAGTTCACGATTCGGGGCAGGCCGCCGAGATTGCGCTCGAAGCCGATATTCTCGGCCACCGACATTTCCGCAAACAGCGCGAGATCCTGCCAGATCACCTGAATGCCGAGCTCGCGGGCCTTGGCGGGGTTCAGGCCCTCGATCGGCTGGCCGAGGAAGCGCATCTCAGCCCCCGGCTCGGGCTGATAGACGCCGGTGATGATCTTGATGAGCGTGCTCTTGCCGCAGCCATTCTCGCCGGCAAGACAAAGAACCTCGCCCGGCATGACGTCGAAGCGCACGTCGTCGAGCGCCTTCACCCCTCCGAACTGTTTCGAGACGTGCTCGACCTCGATCATCGGGACGCCCGGCGCGGCGGCGCTGTCGCTCGCGCTCAACTGTCGTGCATCAGCCATGGACCCTGTCCGCCGCCTTCGTCATTGAAGGGTCCGCCCGGCAGAGGCGCCGGGCGGACATTGGAAAACGTCTGACCCTCTAAGGTCAGAGGCCCATCTTCGCGAGGTCGTCGACCGTGTCCTTGTTGAGGTCGACAAGGTTGTTGACGATCAGGTTGTGGCCGTCCGGATGAACGACGCCGAGGCCGGGAATATTCGTTCCGTCCTTGATCGGCTCGCCCTTCGCGACCATCGTGCCGAGGGTCACGAAGATTTCGCCCGCAAGCTCCGGGTTCCACATGTAACCGCCCGTCAGCACGCCGTCATGCACCAGCTTCTTGCCCTGGCCGGGCGAGAACGGGCCCATGACGAGAACCTTGCCTTCGAGGTGCTTCTCGGCCACCGCCCGCGCGGCGCCGATCGGCCCCTGGCTGCCGAAGGCGAGGAAGCCCTTGAGGCCCGGATTGGCGCGCATCAGATCGAGCGCGGTGCTGCGCGACTGGTCGACGTTCTCCGCCACTCCGTAGCGGTCGCCGACCAGCTTCATGTCGGGCGCGTTCGCCTTGATGTAGGCGATAGCCGCGTCCGCCCAGGCGTTGTGCAGCGGCACCGTCAGCGAGCCGACGAACACCGCATATTCGCCCTTGCCGCCGAGCGCGTCGACGAGGCGCTTGCCGTAGGCTTCGCCGAAGCCCTTGGCGGAGGCGAGCTCGAAATCGTAGTCGGCGTTCTTCTGCTTGGGCGATTCGTGGGTGATCACCTTGATGCCGGCGGCGCGGGCGCGCTCGAGCACCGGCTCCAGCACCTCGGCGTCGTTCGGCACCACGCCGATTACGTCGACCTTCTGCGCGATCAGGTCCTCGATGGCGCGGACCTGAAGAGCCGGATCGGCGCTGGTCGGCCCGATCATAAAGGCCTTCACGCCAAGCTCTTTCGCCTTCTTCTTGATGCCGGCGTCCATCGCGTTGAACCAGGGGATACCGCCGATCTTCACCACCACCCCGATCACGGGATTGTCGGGCGAGGCGTAGGCAACGCCTGCGACGCCGGTCAGCGCGAGGCTGAAAACGCCGGCGAGAAATGCGCGCTTCATTCTGTCTATGCTCATCGTCTCCTCCATAGGCCAAGGGTCATGCGACCCGCTTGCTCTGGCCGCACATGCGCCAGCATTCGTTTGTCGCGACTGTCAGCCTGTCGCTGTCCTCCCAGCACGCCGGCGCGGGCTACGGCCAAGGACCGGAGCGCCCAGAATAGAAGCCGTCGATGCCCTGACGCGAAGTTCGCAGGGAAGCTGGACGTGAATCGGGGGCGACCGGTCGCCCCGGATCCTCGCGCCAAGCCGCTCCCACAGAAGCCGGCCCATCTCGCGAACGGGCTGGCAGATCGCAGTCAGCGGCGTCGCCCGCGCGCTCATCCACGAATAATCGTCGAAGCCGATCAGCGAGATGTCCTCGGGCAGGCGCAGGCCGCGCTCGGCCATGGTCGTCAGGACGCTGAGCGTCGTGAAATTGGTGAGCGCCTGAATCGCGGTCGGCGCAGGATTCCCGTCGAACCATTCCGAAAGCCGGCTGCAGGCCGCGTCGATCGTCAGCCCAAGTTCGACGATGGACGGGGCCGGCAGGCCCCGCGCGCGGAGCGCCTGCTCGGCGCCGGCGCAACGCTGGCGGATATTGGCAAGGCCCAGCGACGACGCGGCAATCAGGATATTCCGGTGGCCCAGTTCGATCAGGTGCCGAGCCGCGATGGCGCCGGCGCCTTCATTGTCGATCGACACGGTGTCCGCGTTCGGATGGCCGGTTACGCGATCCGCGATCACGAAAGGCGTTTGCGAACCCTCGATGATCTCCCGGCCGGACCAGTCGTCCGAACAGGGAATGACGATGAGTCCCGCCGGGCGCCAGGCGAGCATGGCTTTCAGTTTGGCGCGCTCGACCGAGTCCTCGCCGCGGGAACTGGCGACGATCACTTCGTAGCTATCCTGCCCGACGCATTGCTCAACGGCGGAGACGATCGAGGTGAAGAAAGGATTGTCGAGGTCCGGAACGAGCACCGCGACGATTTTGACGTCGCCCGAGCGCAGCATCGAGGCAAACGGGTCAGGATGATAATCCAGCGCCCTCACGGCGGCATCGACCTTGCGGGCAAGCTCGGCGCTGACCTTCTTGCGTCCGGTGAGGGCGTTCGACACGGTGGCCGGCGACACGCCCGCCAGTCTCGCCACATCATTGATGGACACCGCCTTTTCGCTCATGGCGACGAGGCTCCTCCCGAAAAACGTTTTACGTAAATCGTTTTACGCGGCCTCGTTCGCGATTGCAAGCGAAAAAATTCGATCTTGCCGCCGCGGGCAAATCGGGTGTGTCGGACTCCATTTGACCGGGGTCTGATTTATTCCTGGTGCAATCTGCGTTCCTGCAACGGAAGCATCCGAGCGCGGAGTAGATCGACGCGTCCGGTTACGGCCACGGCTCTTCGTCGTTAAGACAGTAAGCGCCAGCTCCGTCTCGGCATCGAAAAGCGAAGCCCGATTGAGATTTGCATCAAGTTTAATGGTCTCGCCAGGACTGCTGACGTCGTGCGCTTGAAGTTCCGCCAGCGCCGACGCACTACCAATCCGAAATGTCGCAAAGGTGCGCGATCCGGTCGGCTGCAAGAGTTCGACCCTCGCATCAAGCCGGATCATCCCTTCTCCAGGCGATGCGCCTTGCGCCCGAACGATGTGCTCGGGCCGCAAACCCAAGAGGACGCGGGCGCCCGTCGTGGCAATTCGCGCGGCCTGCGCAGGGGGCAGCGGAAGCGGAAGGGTAGCGTCGTCGATCGCGACAGCCGCCTTGCCTTCGGAATAGACCAAGTGACCCGGAAGGAAGCTCATTTTCGGAGACCCCAGGAAGCCTGCAACGAAGCGCGAAACTGGACGCTCGAAAAGTTCCGCTGGTGTGCCCACCTGCTCGATCCGGCCCTCGCGCATCAGCACGATGCGATCAGCCAGAGTCATAGCCTCGATCTGATCGTGGGTGACATAGATCATCGTCGTCGAGATCTCGCGATGCAGGCGTTTGATCTCCCAGCGCATCTCGTCGCGCAATTGCGCGTCGAGGTTCGACAGCGGCTCATCGAACAGAAAGAGTCGCGGCTCGCGCACAATGGCGCGGCCAATGGCGACGCGCTGTCGTTGGCCTCCCGAAAGTTGGCGCGGGAAGCGGTCAAGCAATTGGGCGATGCCGAGCATGGCAGATGCACGATTGACACGATCGTCAATGTCGGATTTCGCCATTTTGCGCGCTCGAAGTCCGAAACCGATGTTTTTCTCCACGGTCATATGCGGATAAAGGGCGTAGTCCTGGAACACCATCGCCACATCGCGATCGCGCGGGCGCATGTCGTTGACGATTTCATCGCCGATAGAGATTTCGCCTTCGCTGACGTCCTCCAGGCCTGCAATGGTGCGCAGAAGCGTGCTTTTCCCACAGCCGGAGGGGCCGACGAGGACAGTGAAGTCGCCGTCTGCGATATCCAAATCGATGCCTCGCACGGCATGAAATCCGCCAAACCGTTTGTGCAACCCACGAATTCTCACGCCCGCCATCGGCAAGTCCCTTAACCGCGCACTGCGCCCAGCGTTAGACCACGCACCAAATGTCGCTGCGCCAGGACCCCGAGCGCGATCGAAGGCGCGAGGGATACGACAGCGAGCGCGCTCGCCTCACCATATTGCGCGCCCTGAAATCCGAGAAAGGCTCGAAACACAGTCGGCAGCGTGAACGCGTTCCGGCTTGTCAGGACAAGCGCGAAAAAAAATTCGGTCCAACAGGCGATAAAAGCGAAGACCGCGGCCGCGATAATACCCGGCGCGGCGAGCGGAACGGCGACGCGCCAAAAAGCTTGCCATCGGGTGCATCCGTCGACCAGCGCTGCATCTTCCATCGAACGCGGTACGCCTTTGAAATAGGCGAACATCATCCACACCGTGACGGGAAGCGTGAAGACAGTGTAGGCGATTGTGAGGCCGAATCGCGTGTCGTGCAATCCGACTGTGCGATAAATCAGGAATACCGGAAGTACGATCGCAATCGGCGGAAGGAAACGTTGCGACAGGACCCAGAACGACAGATGCTTGCCGCCTGTTTGGAAGCGCGCAAAACTATAGGCCATCAACGTTCCGACAAACGCCGACAGTGCGGTCGCCGAGATCGAGATTATGAGGCTGTTCACGATGCCTTGAAGTCCACGATATGCAAACAGCGCAGCCGTGTAGTGGACCAATGTCGGTCGGCTTGGGAACCAGACAGGAGGCACGGCGAGGTAGTCATCGCTCGGTTTGATGGAGGTGATGAACATCCAATAAAGCGGACCCAGCACAAAAATGAGGAACGCGGCGAGGAAGACGAAGCGTCCTATCTCCGGGCGTCTGCGACGACGACGCCTCTTTGCAGACGTTCCTCGGGGCTCCGCCATCGCGCCCTGTGACATCAATCCGCCTCCGCCTTCAAAAGACGGCGCACAAGGAAGCTGACAAGCGCCGCGGTAAGCACGAGGAGAATCCAGCTTCCCGCAGTCGCCTGCGACAAGTGGAATTGCGTGAAGCCCACAGTGTAGAGATAGAACGAGCTTGTATAGGTCTTCGTGCCGGGGCCGCCGGCCGTCATGATAAAGATCGTGTCGAAAAGCCGGATCGCATCCAATAGACGAAAGGTTATCGCGAGCGTGATCATAGGGGCGAGCAAAGGCAGCGTGATGAGTCGAAACGCAAGCCAGCCCCCGATGCCATCGAGCTCGCTGGCTTCATAAAGGTTCGGCGGAATCGACGTCAAACCCGCGAGCAGAATGACAAACATGAAGGGCGTCCATTGCCAGACGTCGGAAAGGATGAGCGCGAAGTAGACCCACGGACTTTCGGATAACCATCCGATCGTCACTTCATGGCGCAGCAGGGCTCCCAGAAGGTAATTCGTCGGACCGAACGGGCGTTGCAGCAGCAGCGCCCAGGCCTGGCCGACGATTACCGGGCTTATGAACAGCGGAATGATCAAGACGGACATGACCAGGCCGCGACCCGGAAAAGGCCTCACCATCGCCAGCGCCAGACTGAGACCCAAAGCGAACTCGATGGTCACGTTCGCCGCGGACAACATC
The DNA here is from genome assembly GCA_963741845.1 of uncultured Alphaproteobacteria bacterium. GTDB lineage: Bacteria > Pseudomonadota > Alphaproteobacteria > Rhizobiales > Beijerinckiaceae > Roseiarcus. The sequence continues at coordinate 7,120 of CAVUJV010000037.1, read as the reverse complement.
ACGGTCAGGGCCAAGGACCAACGGGCCACCGGATCGAACACCACCTGTGAAAAATTCTTCAGGCCGACGAAGGCGTGACCGGGGATTTGAAAATCGTAGTTGACGAAGTTGACCCACAACGAGAACAACAGCGGATAGACGGAGAGCGCGAGGATCAGCGCGATTCCCGGCGCCACCAGCAACCACCTGAAATGCCGGTCGCTCCACAACGACAAGGCCGTTGAGAAACCGGGCGTGAGACCGGCTTCTCGGCGACAGACTTCCGAACCTCGCGACATTCGTTGATCCAATCGCAACAAGCGGCCGCCGGCGGCGTCTAAGCTCGCCGGCGGCCTTGGGCGTCTAGAGTTTTACCCCCATGCCCATTGCCTCGACCGTATGGTCGGCTGAGGATCCCGGTAGTTTCTTGTATTCGGCGAAAAACGCCTTTTGGCTGTCTGCGCCCAGACGCTCCGTCGTCTGGTCCCATTCCGCGGCGGCCGTTTGCAAGGCTGTCTTGGGATCGGTTCCCGCCCATACCGAGGAACACATTCGATCAATGCTAAGCGCGTAGTCCTGCCAGCCCGGCATGATCATGTCGAGCAGGCCTACGTTCGCGGAGTTGCACAGATTGACGAGATAGGCGGGCGCATCGGGCCACAGCGAGCGGTAGAGTTCCGACTTGTAATGGGAAAGCCGATACGGATCTCGCAGCGAATAGGGCAGCATCGTGCGCGCAAGGGACACTGGCGGTGAAACCGCCCATTGCATGAAGAGATAGGCGGCGTCTGCATTGGTCGAATCCGCCGACAGGGCCTTGTTGTAGCCGGTCGCCATCTCCGGATTGCCCGGAACGAGAGCATAGCCGACTTTTCCGGCGATCGACGACTGCGGGATGAAATTGATCGCCTTTGCGCTCTGGGAATAATTCGCGCACATGCGCCCGGTCGGCGGCCAGGAATAAATCATGGCGACCTTACCTTGCAGGAATGCGGCCCAAAGAGAGACCGCATCGAGTTCATTGTTGCCGGGTATCGAGGCCTTGTTCGCGGCAAGCATGTTTTCGAAGGTCTTCATGCCAGCTGGCGAGGCAAGTTGCGCCTTCATCGAGTCGTCGAAGAATTGGCCTTTGTTCGCGCGGAACTGCTGCAGGAAGTCATATTGGTTGCCCGGACTGCCGGCCTTGCGGAAGTGACCGGCGCCATAGACATTCGGCGCCATCTGATCCGTGATGAACTGGGCGACTTGGGCATAGTCCTCCCAGGTTTTTGGAGGCTCGAGGGCTTTGTTGAATTTGGCCTGGTAGGCCGCCTTCATCTTCGGATCTTCGAAGATGTCCTTACGGTAGTAGAGGGCGAACATGTCGCCATCGTCGAAGAAGCCCCAGATTTTGCCTTTGTAAGTTGGCAGCGCCTTGAAAAGGGGATGGTAGTCGTCGAGGTCGGCCTTGTTGAGATATTTGCCTATGAAGTCGTCGAGCGGGGCTATCACGCCACCGTCGGCGAGCGAGGGCGTCCAAGCCGGTTCGATGTCGAGGATGTCGTAAGCTCCCGAACCGGCAATATGCTCCGCAACGGGCTTCGAATATTGGTCGGGATGCGAGAGTTCGACGACATTCGATTTGATGCCGGTCAGCTGCTCCCAGAGCGGCCCCGAGAAGTTGCGGGGATCCAGCGCCTGCAACCCGGATTCATACGTCATATTGATGGTTACGCCTTTGAATCTCTTGGCCTCCGCGACGGCCCTGAATGCCGATCCGTCCGCTGGCCCCTCTGTAGAGGCCTTCAGCGCGGCGGCTTGGGCCTTACCGAGTGGCGACGACGCGTCGGCCAGTTCCACCGCCGCCTGCGCTAGAGCCCATTGACTGGTCGATGCCAGCAGTGGCCCAGAGACGGCTAGCATGCCCGTCATCTGACCGAGCTTCGTAATGAAGGTTCGACGCGTCGGCTCTCCTTTCAGCCACGCGTCGACATCCGCCGCCAGACCCGCTTCGAACTCACGTTTTTCGCGATTGTCCATGGTTGCTTCTCCTCCCGTTGGAGCTCCAGCCGGATCGTCCGGTTTTGCTCCTTGCCAACCCGTTCCGAGGCACGCGGCAAGGTTGGTCGCTTTAATCGCTCGCGCGGCTCGCACTCTACGCTTCCCGCTCGCACGCGATATCCCTTGAGTGACGTGTCAACCGCCAAAGCGCCGGCCGAACGTATCCAACCGCGCCTTCCACACATTCATATCGAGCACCTGGCGATTGACGACGCCGCGCGGACTTCGACCGTGCTGCACGTCGAGTACGGCCTTGACATCGGCGGCGCCATTTCCCGCAAAACATTGGTCGGTCCAGCACAGCGCGTGCGGCGACAAGATAACGTTGTCGAGCTTGAGAATCGGATCGTCGACATCCGGCGGCTCCTGTTCGAGCACGTCCAGCCCCGCCCCGGCGATGCGACCCTCCTGCAAGACCTTCGTCAGTGCCTTTTGATCGACGATCGGTCCCCGCGCTGTGTTGATGAGGTAGGCGGATGGCTTCATCAGCGCGAGGCGTTCGGCGTTGACGAGATGGCGGGTTTGCGCCGTCAACGGACAACTTACGGAGATGACGTCCGCTTGTCTGAAGACGTCGTCGAGGGCCACGAGTTCAATTCCGAGTTCAGCCGCCAGCGCCGAATCCGCGAAAGGGTCATGAGCGATGAAGCGCATATCGAACGGCTTCACCATGCGAAACAATTCGGCCCCGATATTGCCGACGCCCACGGATCCCAGCGTGCGTCCGACCAGGCCCACGCCCATGTGATCTGAGCGCTTGGCGAAGCCCGGCAGCGGCTTCGCGAGCGAGCCGGTCCTTGATCATCAGCTTGCCCGTGAGAGCAAGCATCAACGTGATGATGGAAACCGCGACCGGGCGACGCACCCCGTCCGGAGTGATGACGAGCGCGATACCCCCTTCCGTGCATGCGTCGACGTCCACGGTGTCATATCCGACCCCGAAGCGCGCGACGACGGCGAGACGTCCGCTCCTGGGGACGCTCTCCGCGGTGAAGCGATGGGCGAGCAGAATTAACGCGTCGAAATCTTCGAGCTGGTCGGCGCGCAAAGGATTGGCGGCTTCAAGAAAAACAACTTCGACGCCCTTGGCCGCGTACAACGGCGCGAGATCAAAGTCGGGGTAGGTCGGCGATCCGTCCGCCTTGCGAAAGTCGCCGGACAAAGCGACCCGGAACTTGTCGGTCATCGCTCTAGCTCCGATTCGTCTTCACGCCTTCGCGCAGACGTGTGATCGCTTCAGCCAGGGCGTTATGGAGCACCCAGACGTCGCCGGAATAGCATATGAAATCGAAACCGGCGTCGTAGAGTTCGACCCCGAGTTCCACCGTGGGGACCAGTCGTCCGAGCGCTTTCTTGTATTTTTGGCAGGCCGCAACCGTGCGGTCGATCGCTCGTTTGAAATCTGGATGATCAAATTGACCGGGTATGCCGAGCGAAACGGATAGATCGAAGTGACCGACCCAAAGCGCGTCGACGCCATCGATCGACGCTATCTCTTCGGAGTTCTCCACTCCAGCCGCGGTTTCAATCTGACAGAACAGCGTGGAGCGATTGTTCGCCGCGGCGAATTTCTCGGGTACGGCTCCGGGGCGGTAACGGTCATGAGCGATCTGCAAAGCGACGCCTCGACCGCCAGCCGGGTGGTATTTCATTGCCTGTACAATCTGGCGAGCTTCCTCCGCGGTGTTCACCATCGGCAGCATCAGCCCTTCGGCGCCCATGTCCATAGCGCGGGCGATGTGGTGATATTCTTTCGACGGAACGCGGACGATGGCGGGAAGCTGCGCCGCTTCGAAATACCGCATCACGCTCTTGACGGTCTCGAAATGGAAACCGGAATGCTCAAGGTCGAAAAGGACGAAGTCGCAACCGGCCGACTTCAAGATGTGCCCGATGCCCGGCGTTGCGAACTCGACGATAAAGTGCCCGAACTTCGGCGACTTTGTTTTCGACATGGCCTTGAGCGTACTGTCCGCCATCACCGTTTCCCTCCCTCAATCCGCCGGCTCTTTGACCGTGCGTTTCGTTCTCGTGATCTCAGTTTCTTTACGTAGAGCCCTCGCAGACAAGTGCGCCGAAGCAGACCGATTTGCTGACGACCAGTCCCGAGCTCTCAGCGTCGAACCGCGCATAGTGCTCCGATCGCAGGTGTGCGTCGAAGTCGGTTCGATCGCCATAGATTTCATAAAGCGTGATTGCGTCGGCGGCGCCGTCGCGTTCGATCACGTCGAAACGGCGACAACCTGGTTCCATTTGAGCCGATTGACGGGCATTGTCGTCGACCAGCTCGCGAAACTTCTCCAGCGCGCCGGGCTTGAGATGAAAATCGACGAAGACGACAAAGCCGCTCATCGCCTCCCCTCCGCAATTTCTCCATAGCGCCGGGCGACGTAGTCGAGATGATCATTCATCGCACTTTCGGCGCGATCCGGATTTCGTTCGGCCACCGCTCTGAAAATCGCCTGATGAGCCTCGTAAGCGATTTGATCCTCACCCGCGGCCAATGTCGTCCTACGCTGATCCAATAGCCATTCGGCAAAGGCGCCATGGATCGCGAGGAAGACCGGATTTCTGGGGATCACCGCCAGCACATAATGGAATGCGACGTCGGTCGTCTGAAAGCGATCGAGATCCCCAAGCGACTGGCGATTGTTTTCCAGCGCGATTTCAAAGTCGGCAATATCTTGGCTTGTCGCGAATTTGGCCGCGTGGCGGACAAGTCCAACCTCGAAGAAGGCGCGAGCCCCCTGGAAGTCCCGGATGCCGTTCGGGGCGGCAAGCATATGCCGGGCTGTGCCCGCCAATGCGTTGATAACCAGTTGCGGCGTTGGCCGGGTGACCCGAGCCCTTTCGCCAGAACGAAGCTCGACCACTCCCATTTTGCGCAGGTGAAATAGCGCCTCTCGGACCGCGGGCCGACCGACGCCAAAATGCTTCATGAGATCGCGCTCGGAAGGCAGCAAATCGGACGGCGCGTAAGCGCCTGCCTGGATCAACTTGTCGAGATGATCCGCGACATCTTCGTAGAGCTTGCGGCGTCGAATCGCCACGGGCGGCATGTTGGTATACCTTTGATACCAGTCGTCAGAAGCTATAATGCGGTGAGGGCGTCGTCAAAGGAATTTCATGCCGCGCCGACAAAGAGCAGCCTGTACTTGTCTTACTCCGCCGCTGGCTCGGTTTTTATGAACCGGATTCCGAGGCCGTGCGGCGGCTAACGCTTGGTCTTCTCCACCGAGGATAGAGAGCTCATGCCTGACCATCCCGCGCCCTATGAAGCCGTTTCTCTGGGACGGCTAGCGCTTCGCCTTGATCGCAATGGGGCCTTCGCACGCGAGATATCGCTCCGCGGAGAGGAACTGTTCCGAGGCATCGGATTCGTCGTCCGCGACGCAAATTGGGGCACGCCGGTGCTAACGGGCGAAGCTACCCTCTCGCGGCAAAACGATCGGGCGACCGTGACATCAGGCGGCGGGCTGGACATGGCTGGCGGCGATCTAACCTGGTCCACCGAGTGGTCGATCACAGAGGGCGGCCTGGAGGCGAAGGGGAGGGCGTCTTCCGTTACCGGGTTCGAGACAAATCGGACCGGATTTGTGGTCTTGCATAGTCTCGGCGCCACCCGCGGTCGGCCAGTGAAGGTGTTCCATCCAGGCGGAGGCATCGAAGAAACGACGTTCCCGGATCTCGTCTCGCCGCACCAACCGTTCTTCGACATCGAAGCGCTGGAATATACAACGACTGCCGGGAACCGGCTCCGGCTGTCCTTCTCCGGGGAGGTCTTCGAGATCGAGGATCAGCGCAATTGGACCGACGCCTCATACAAGACCTATTGCCGGCCGCTGCGCCTGCCTTACCCCTATCGGATCGAACCTGCGACCGTCATCGAACAATCCGTACGATTGGAGATTCTCGCCACAGCTCCCGCCGGATCCAGACCCCGCCGCACGGCTCCCTGGATCGAGCGGACCGCAGTCCTTCCCATGCTCGGCACGAGCCTGCCGCCGGGCGCTTTCGACGCCAGGCAGGTCGCCGCCTTGGACACGTTGAAGCTCGGTTTCACTGCGATCGAGGTCGACCTGTCTGACGAAGACGGATTGGCGGCGGCAAGCGAAAGAATCGCTGCTGCGCCGGGACCGCTTCGCATCGACATCAGAAAGAGCGGAGAGAAAGAAACGCTCGCGGCGATCAGGGCATTGGCGCCGCTCCTGGCCAACAAAGCCACTTTGGGTCTTTCGCTTTGGGACGCGGAGGACGCGACGATCGCTGCGGTGCGGACTGTGGCGTCGAATATCCGCATCGGAGGCGGCGTCGGCGCGTTCTTCACGGAATTGAACCGACTGTCCCACTGGCCGGCAGCCGACTATTTGACCTGGACCTCGAACCCAACGGTACACGGCTCGAGTGACGACACGATCGGCGAAACGACCGAACCGCTGGCGGACATCATCCGCACCGCGCGTGCAAGGTCGAGTTCGGCTCGGTTTCAAATAGGTCCAATGACGCTCGGACTTCGCTACAACCCTAACTCCACGACCCCGGAAGGGCGACGCCTGGCGTCTCCTCCCGATCCTCGCCAGAGTGAATTGATTACGGCGGCCTGGGCTGTGGGGACAATTGCCGGTTTTCTGGATCCCGCGGTTGAAACGCTCGCTTTTTTTGAACCGACGGGACCGAAAGGGTTGGTTTCGGAGGACGGGTCATTATCCCCTGCCGCCCATGTCCTGCTGCGGCTCTCACCCTATGCCGGGTGCAAGGTCTCCGTTATGCGCTGGCCCGACAGCCCCCGCGCTGTCGGCCTACTGATCGAAGCCTCGGGTGGGTCCATGCTTTGCTTTGCGCATCCGCGCGACGAAGAGTTCTCGCTAGCGCTGCCCCCGGGCATTTGGTCCCGCGCCGAACGGCTCAGCGCCAATGGATTCGTAGACATCTCCCTAGACGAATTTCGCGCGGAACGTTTCGGCGTTTCCTGGTTGACCGCCGAGGCTGTTGCGCCTCGCTCGAACTGACATCATAGTATGAAGCAACGCAGCCGATTTTGGTCGACTTGACCCGTTCCATACGCAAGCGACTCACGCCGCTCGCATCCAGGTCCGGACGC
>CAVUJV010000036.1:0-42151 GCA_963741845.1 uncultured Alphaproteobacteria bacterium | reverse complement strand
AAATTTCTTCTGTAAAGCAGAAGTCCGTGGTAGAGTGAAACTTCCGCCGAGAGACAGTTTCGTTGCGGCGGGGGCAAGGATCGGCGGCGGTCGTGGCGGAGGCTTTCGCCACATTTCCGCCGCAAAGCAGAGGGCGCCGGAAGGAAAATCCAGCGTAAAGGCCTGAAAAGGCTCGATTCGCGGAAGGAAATGGCAGGTTTTGGGGCTGTTTTTCAGGGCGTTTTGGGACTGTTTTCGCCGGAATCACCCCTGAAACAGAGGGTTTCGAGGGGAAAACGGGGCGGTTTCAGCGCGTTTTTGACAGCCCTCGCCGCCCCAAAGCCGCCATAATGCGGCCCCCGCCGTAGGACAGGCCGGACGTCTGGCGGGTCGGGCGTCGATCCGTGGAGGCGCGCTACGCGCCCGCCTGCGCGGCGTCGACGATGCGCTCCGCCTCGGCGACGGCGGCTTCGATGCTGAGATGGGTCGTGTCGAGTCGTCTTGCGTCGGGCGCGGGCCTCAGCGGCGCGGCCGCCCTTTCCGAATCGCGAGCGTCCCGCTTGAGGATATCGGCGAGGATCGCGGCATAGTCCGCCTTCTCGCCGCTTCGCGCGAGTTCGAGCGCGCGGCGCTGCGCCCGGGCCACCGGGCTCGCGGTCACATAGATCTTCACGGTCGCCTGAGGGCAGATGACCGTGCCGATGTCGCGCCCGTCGAGCACCGCCCCTCCGGCCCTCGAGGCGAAGGCGCGCTGGGTCTCGATCAGCGCGTCGCGGACCCCAGGCATCGCCGCGACGACCGAAGCGGCCTCGCCCATCTGCCGGCTGCGCAGCACTTTCTCGTCGAAATCCATGAGTCCGAGGCCGCGCGCCGCGGCGACCGCCGCGACCTCGTCGTAGAGATCGCGGTCCGCGGCGATGAGCGCGGCCGCGGTCGCCCGATAGAGAAGGCCGGTGTCCAGATGGGGCAGGCCATAGCGCGCCGCCAGGCGCCGGGCGATGGTGCCCTTGCCCGAAGCCGCCGGACCGTCGATGGCGATGATCATTCCGGAGCGCAAATCCCCTCGGGCGCAGAGCCTCGGTCGCGCTCTTTAATCGTGACGCCCCGCGCCTGTCGAGACGGAGCGCCCAAGATCGCCCAGGACCCCGCCTCTCGCAGATGTGAGCGGGACCTCCGGGGGGCTGACCGGCTGCCGCTGGCGTCGGGTCCGGGCCTGCGCTAGGCATTCGGCAAGACCCAAGACCGGCCGCGGCGGGTAAGGAGAAGCCAATGAACCTGACCGGCGCGCAGAAGAAGACGGTGATCGCCGCCTATCTCGGCTGGATGCTCGACGCGTTCGACTTCTTCATCCTCACCTTCGTGCTCAAGGACATCGCCAAGGAGTTCGGCGTCCAGGTGTCGGAGGTCGCCTACGCCCTCTTCCTGACGCTGGCGATGCGCTTCGTCGGCGCCTTCATCTTCGGCCGCATCGGCGACCATTGGGGCAGGAAGCCGGCGCTGATGCTGGACATTCTCTGCTATTCCATCCTTGGCGCGCTGGCCGCCTTTTCCCCGAACCTGACCGTCTTCCTGATCCTGCGGATGCTGTTCGGCATTGCGATGGGCGGCGAGTGGGGCCTCGGCAGTTCACTCGCCATGGAGTTGATCCCTCCGCAGTCGCGCGGCTTCGTCTCCGGAATCCTGCAATGCGGCTACCCGAGCGGCTTCCTCCTGGCCGCGGTGGTCTATGGCCTCCTCTACGGGCGGACCTTCGGCGATTACACGGTGGGCTGGCGCACGATGTTCCTCCTGAGCGTCCTGCCGGCCTTCGTTGTGCTGTTCATCCGCAGCGCCGTGCCCGAATCGCCGGCCTTCGAGGCGTCGAGGGCGCATGAGAAGCCGCGCCTGTGGGCGACCATCACGGAGCACAAGGGCCTGGTGCTTTACATGGTCGTGCTGATGATGTGCTTCAATCTGTTCAGCCACGGCACGCAGGATCTCTATCCGACGTTTCTCCAGAAGCAGCACCATTTCGATCCCGCAACCGTGAGCTGGATCGCCGTCGTCGCCAACATTGGCGCAATCATCGGCGGCCTCGCTTTCGGCGCGATCTCGGAGAAGATCGGCCGGGTCAATGCGATCACGATCGCAGCGCTCATCGCCCTGCCCGCGCTGCCCTTATGGGCCTTTTCCGCGACGCCGTTCCTGCTCGCGGTCGGCGCCTTCGTCATGCAGATCGCGGTGCAGGGCGCCTGGGGGGTGATCCCGGCCCATCTCAACGAAGTCTCGCCCGGCGCGGCGCGGGCGACGATTCCGGCCTTTGTCTATCAGGCGGGCAACTTCCTCGCCTCCTACAACGGCCCCTTCCAGGCGCAGATCGCAGAGGCGCACGGCGGAAACTACGCCTTCGCGCTCGCCCTCGTCGCCGGGGTGGTGGCGGTTGCGATCGTCGTCGCGATCCGCTTCAGTCCGGAGCGGCGGGGCGAGCTTCTGCACGCCCACTGAGCGTTCGGCGAAGGCTTGAAGCCTCACACCCGCTCGAGCGCCATCGCCACGCCCTGGCCGACCCCGACGCACATGGTCGCGAGCGCGTAGCGCCCGCCGCGGCGCTTCAGTTCGAGCGCAGCCGTCCCCGCGATGCGCGCGCCGGACATGCCGAGCGGATGGCCGAGCGCGATCGCTCCGCCATTCGGATTGACCCGCTCGCTGTCGTCCGCGATCCCGAGGCCGCGCAGGCAGGCGAGCGCCTGGGCGGCGAAAGCCTCGTTGAGCTCGATCACCTCGAAGTCCTCGACCGAGAGCCCCAGCCGTTCGCAGAGCTTCTTGACCGCCGGAACCGGCCCCACGCCCATCACGCGCGGCGCGACGCCGGCGCTCGCATAGCCGAGGATGCGCGCGAACGGCGCGAGGCCGTGCCGCTCCGCCGCCGTCTCCGAGGCGACGACCAGCGCCGCCGCCCCGTCGTTGACGCCCGAGGCGTTGCCCGCCGTGACGCTGCCGTCCGGGCGCACGATGCCCCTGAGCTTCGTGAGCGCTTCCACGCTCGTATCGGCGCGCGGATGCTCGTCGCGCCCGACCTTCGTGACCACGCCCTTGCGGTCCTTGATCTCGACCGGCATGATCTCCGGGTCGAACGCCCCATTCTCCTGCGCGGCGGCCGTCCGGCGCTGGGAGCGGAGCGCAAAGGCGTCCTGGTCGTCGCGCGAGATCTGGTATTCGTCGGCGACGTTCTGGGCGGTCTCCGGCATCGAGTCGACGCCGTGGAGCTTCTTCATCTGCGGATTGACGAAGCGCCAGCCGATCGTCGTGTCGTAGATCTCGGCGGAGCGCGAGAAGGGCGTCTCGGCCTTCCCCATCACGAAGGGGGCGCGCGTCATGGATTCCGCGCCGCCCGCGATGGCGAGCCCGATCTCTCCCGCCTTGATCGCCCGGGCCGCCGCCGCCACCGCGTCCATGCCCGAGGCGCACAGGCGATTGACGGTGACGCCGGGAACAGAGTCCGGCAGGCCCGCGAGCAGCGAGGCCATGCGCGCGAGATTGCGGTTGTCCTCGCCCGCCTGGTTCGTATTGCCGAGATAGACCTCCTCGACCGCGCCGGCGAGGCCGGGATGCCGGCGCATCAGCTCCCGGATCGGGGCCGCCGCGAGGTCGTCGGCGCGAACGGAGGACAGCGCGCCGCCGTAGCGGCCGATCGGCGTGCGCACATAAGCGCAAAGGAAAGCTTCCGTCATCGCCGGGCTCCGTTGACCGTTTCCGGCGCCGTGGCTACGGTCCCCGCCGCCTCGCGTCAATGCCGGGAGCGCTTTCGCGAGCAGGGTCGAGGAGGAACGCATTGGCCAACGAGGCTCCGCCGGTCATCGAGACGCTCGACGACGGCGTCATGACCCTGACCCTGAACCGGCCCGAGCGGATGAACGCCTTCAACGTGGCGACCCACGCGGCGCTTGCGGCGGCCTTCGGGCGGGCGAAGGAGAGCGACGACTGCCGGGTGGTGATGATCACCGGCGCGGGCGCGGGCTTCTGCGCCGGGCAGGACCTTTCCGAGCGCGTCATCAATCCGGGCGCGGCGCGGCCCGATCTCGGCGGCACGATCGAGACCTATTACAACCCGCTGATCCGCGCGATGCGCGCCCTGCCGAAGCCGGTCATCGCCGCCGTGAACGGGGTCGCCGCGGGCGCCGGCGCCAATTTCGCCCTCGCCGCCGACATCGTGATCGCCGGGCGTTCGGCGCGCTTCATCCAGGCTTTCGCGCGGATCGGGCTCGTGCCGGATTCGGGCGGCACCTTCTTCCTGCCGCGCCTCGTGGGCGACGCGCGCGCCCGCGCCCTCATGCTGCTGGCCGATCCGGTGAGCGCCGAGGACGCGGCGGCCTGGGGCATGATCTACCGGGTCGTCGACGACGCCGACCTCATGGGCGAAGCCCGCACGCTCGCCCAGAGGCTCGCCGCCGGCCCGACCCACGCCTATGGCCTCATGAAGCGGGCCTTCGCCGCCTCGGCGACCAACAGCCTCGATGCGCAACTCGACCTCGAGCGCGACCTGCAGAGGGAGGCCGGCGCCAAGGACGAATATGTCGAGGGCGTCCGCGCCTTCCTCGAAAAGAGGGCGGCGAACTTCCACAAGGCCGGAGGCTGAGCGGCCCGCGAACGGCCAAAGGAAAAGGGCGCCCTTCCGGACGCCCAAGACCACGAGGCGGGCTCAGCGCGCCCGCTTTGGCGTCAGGGATCAGTTCGAGCCCGCGTCCGACGGGGTTTGCGCCTGAGCGGTCTGTTCCGTCTGGCCCGATTGCGCGGACTGATCGTGGTAGGGGCAGGCGAGGGCCGGGGCGACGAAGGCGGCAAGGCCGCAGACCGTCAGAAGGCCGATCAGCACGGAACGCATGGGGACACTCCTTCGCTTCTCATTTTGCCTGATGCGAGCCTAGCACGCCTGTATCGGGGCGCAAGACCGCGACGCGAGCGGCGGAAGGAGAGCGCGGGTCGCTCCGGGCGCGCCGGGGCGGCGTTTTTGATCGAAAACGGCGCCATTTTCGCCTGAAACAGGGTCATTCTCGCCTGAAACGGGGTCATTTTCGCCAAAAACGCCTCGAAAAAGGGGCTCGCGGGCTGCCATTTCCTTCCGCGAATTGAGCGATTTCAAGGGTTTGTGATGGCTTTTCCTTCCGGCGCGGCGAGCGCGAGCGGAATTTGCGAGGGCCTGGCGAGCCGCCCCGCCCGCTCTCGGCCAAGATCTGGCGCCGCCAAGCCGTGATAGCGATCGAGTTCGCGCACGACCGTCACGACCCGGTCGATGGCGTCGAGGTTGCCGTCCGCCATCGCGCCATAGGCGACGACCAGCGCCTCGTGCAGGCGGCTGACCTGAAGCGCCGCGAATTCGGCGGGGGCGCGCGGCGCCCGCTTGTCCAGAATCTCCTGCACGAGCATCCGGACGCGGCGCTCGGTGAGCCCCCGCCGGGCGGCGATCTCGGCGATCGAAACGCCGCCGTTGAGCAGCGACAGGATGCTCCGTTCCCGCTCGGCCCTGCCGCGCCGCGCGGCGGCGCGCGCCTCCGCGGAACGGTCGCGGCGGGGTTTTTGCGGGGCGGATTCGGGGGTCTCGGACATCGGCGTCTCTCTCATGGGGGTCAATCGGCCGATGATATTGGAAAATTCTGAAAAAGGGAATTATTTTCTTGAGGCCGGTTCCTCGATTTCGGAATAGCTCTGCATTTAGGGGCGGTTCAGCGCTCCCACGGCATCGCGGCGATCCTCGGATCGGACGCGAACGCCGCGCGGTCGAACTCGATCCGGGCGGGAGGAAATTCGCGGATCGCATAGGCCCCGCTTCGGCTGACCCCAATCCTCCAGGTCTGATAGTCGAGCGGGTCGGCCTCCGCGAAAGCTGCGCAGGTCAGGACGGCCGCGCAGGCGCCTCCCTGCGGATCGCGGGCGGATTCGTACCGCAGGATTTCCGCGCCGGTCCCGCGCGCCGCGTCGGCGAGGTCCTGACAGGGGCTGTATTCGGTCGGATGGCGCCAGCGCTCCCTGTCGGCGTCGAGGGGCGGCCGGGTGAGGTCTAACGAGCGCGGCGACCGGACCGCCGCCGCGAAGCCCGTGTATTCGGCCGGATTGACGGGCCAGGGCGTCGCGGGCGACTCCGCGAAGAACAAGAGCCGATAGAACGCCATTTCCGCCGCCGCCGTGTGCGGCGCCTCGGATGCGTAGAAGACGCCGAGCGTGCGGCCCGCGCGCCGGAAGCGGGAGCCGGTCGGATATTCGGCCCCGTACCGGAAGGGGGTCGAGAGGAGATAATCGAGGCCCCGGCATTCGGCCGGAAGGGCGGGCTTGGTCGCCTCGATCAGGTCTTCCAGTACGCTTTGCTCGGCGTTGGCGTCGACGAGCTTGCGCGTCGAAACGCGGTGCTGGGCCTCGACGAGCCGCCAGACGCGCGCCTCGTAGGCGCGCAGTTCAGACGACAGCGCGGCGGGCGTCCAGATAGGCGATGACATCGGCGAGCCCGGCGATGGAGCGGATCTTCTCGGCGGGCCTGTCGCCAAGGGCGAGGTTCGGATTTGCGAGCCACGCGCGGGCGACCGCTTCGTCGCCTCCGACGATCGCGTCCAGCGAGCGGAACAGGCGGACGAAGAGAACGGCGAGTTCAAACTCCTTCCGGCCTTCCTTCAGGCGATAGTCTCCGCTCTTCATGCGCGAAACGGTCGTCTCGCTCACCCCGAGCACCAACGCCAGCGCCCGGGCGTGAACGCCGAGTTTTTCAGAGGCGCGAAGGACGGCTTTGGTCAGAACCTTGTCCGCCTCGGGACGGGCGGCGGGTTTCTCTGGCGGGAAGGGGCATTGCGAGTTTCCTCTTTCTGAGGAAATATTATCGCAGACAATTTTCTGAGGGAAGAGGAAAGTTCCGCGAGAGTCTGGCGTCCCTTCTCCCCGTTCACGGGGAGAAGGATAGGATGAGGGGCTCGTGCGAATAGCCGCAGCGCTCGGACCTCGAAGGCCTGCATGTCGAGGTTATGGGTGATCGTGACGGGGCGCGACCCGCCGCCCAAGCGCAAGGTCAGCATCAGAGGCTCGTTGCCAAGACGATGCTCGGCGCGGGCCGCCTCGCCCCCGGGACATGAGCCGCATGCTCTATTTTGTGGCGACAAATATAAATTGCGGATCGCCGAAATATTTAAATTGCTCGGACCAGTAATTTAAGGCTTCTGCTTTTGCAAAGCCCGCTTCGCGAAGTTCGTCAAGGAGTTTCCAGCCGTAATATCGGAAGCACAATGATCCGCTTTCCATATCGACCGGATTACCATGATACTCGGGTTCCATAAGGTGGTTCAGTTCACCATTGCTCCCAAGCTCAGCGCGAATTTCGTGTTCATAACTGTCGCAGCGAAACGGGACCGTAATCACCAGACGCCCGCCGGGCGCCAGACAGCGATAAAACTCGTCTAAAGCGCTCTTATGATGCGCGACATGCTCCAGCACATCCAGCGTAATGATAAGATCGAATAAGTTCGAACTCAAAGGACAGCTTTTCAACGTCCTCGTGGTCAATCCAATTCTCACCGCGCCCCCTGCTCTCCTCGTCAGGGAAATATTCACTTCCAACCGTAAACGGAAACCGATTTTTTATCCACCGATAAGTGGTCGTCAGTTGTTCCGTTATGTAGATCCCGGCGCTTGCTGGAGGCGCGAACTCCTGCTGAATGACATGAAGCGTCGCCCTTGCGCGATTGACCAATCCGCAAGACAAACAATTCAGCTGCTCACCCCAGTTCGGGTATTTTCGGCCGTCCGAGAGCGTAAATGGAGAATACCCGCCGCTTACCTGAAACGTGGTCTCACGCTGGCAACATGCACAGAATCCCGGCAAGACGTAAGCGTCTTTGTCAAATGGAATCGCGTCCACTTCAATGCGCTTACGCTGATCGACGATGTCTCCCTGATAGGCTCGCAGCTTGAGGAAATTATCGAGGGACGCCGCTCGCAGGAGCGGAAGATGAGGCCGCGCGGAACCCCCTAACGCCTTTCTGTCCTCGATTTTCTTCGGAGTGTGCTCATTGTAACCGCTGGCGCCATCCCAGTTGAACCCAAAGCGCGCCCTTGAAAAATGTTCATGTCCTTCCGAATAAACATTATCCCTAAACATGTCGAACAATAATTTTGTATCGCCGATGTTACGCAAGTTAAATCGCCCGCTATGACGGCTAAAACATGGTTCACCGTCAATAACACTGCCGCTGAAGTGGAAAAACCTGAGCTTCCGCCCATTTACCATCCAACCATCCGCCTCTTGGCGTATTTGTCTCTGGGACAGATTCCAGTACGCGACATTATAGCCGGGATGGCGCAGGATAACGGTATTCGAAATGAATGCGGGAAACAGGTCCACCCATTTTTGATCCACGAACAGCCCTTTGTCCAATTCAATTCTACAATCCACCTCCAACTGCCTGGCCCACCAATGGACTATGCGTCTGACCTCAGGATTATCGACCAGGCAGCAAAATCCTAAATTATATATGCCATACAGAAGGTATGCTTTATCGCCGCGCTCTGAGAATTCGGCTGGTTCAAGGATATGGGGCGTAAGCACACACGTCGCTCCGCCGTCAACAATTGACTTAAGCTCATCAAATTTCGAGAGGACCAGAATATCCGGATCCAGATAAACGACTGCCTCCCCCGGATGCTCGTCGAAGAGATACAGAAATACAAATGGTTTGATCGACGTATTTATCTCCGTTATATTATAACGTTCGATCATTTCCGGTAAATTCGGGATCCCAAGAGCGTCGAGCGTTATGATTTGGAAAGGAAACTGCTCTTTAGCAATCCCGTTCGGTTCGTCGCAAAGCGCGACGTAAAAACGCACCGGTCCGTGCGCTTCGACAAGGCTACGGTAAAGGGAAGACGCATATCCGAGGAAGTTCTTCGCACAAATCGTGAAATAGGTAAAAGACATCGCAGTGGTTGGACCCTTGATAGACAATTTAGCTGGGGAGACGAGCGCCAACTGCTTTAAGCATGTCTTTTATTCGGTCGTAGTTCTTTTCCGGGGAGTAACGCTCCCGCATAAGTTCGAGCCCCTCTTCCGAGAGGGTCCGCCACAGTTCTTCACTGTTATATACATCAACGACATTTTGCACGAAGGAGTTTGCGTTGTCGGAAACTAAGACGTGCTTTCTATCGATGAGGCCCATTCCCTCCGCGGCGATCGGGCTAATAACGCTCGGAACGCCATGCGCCAGCGCCGATGCAACTTTTCCCTTGGCGCCAGCGCCTACGCGTAGCGGGGCGACCATGACCCGAATCGTCGAAAAGGCCGTCGCGAGGTCTTCGACGTGCCCCATCGGGACGAATCCCGGATCGCGTCGCTCTCGCAGGACGGCCGGCATATCGGCCCCCATCGCGACAAACTCCGCATCCGGCAACCTAATCCTCAACGCTGGCCATATCTCATCGAGGAAATACACGACCGCATCGACGTTTGGCGGATGCGAATATCCGCCAATAAATCCGATCTGGCGCCGGGAAGAGAATCCTGCCTGTGGGGGGACGGCGCCCCTGGCCAACGGCAAGGTGAAGATCAGACTGCCGGGAAGGTCATTGTTAAGCAATTTTTCTTCGGAGTAAGAGACCACAATTGTAGCATCGGACGCCCGGACGGTCGCGTACTCTCTTTCTTTTGTACCCGTCGATCGGTGGATTGCCGCCCGATTGTTAATGAGCCTTGCCTCGCGTTCTTCCCTCAGGAAGTGAAGATCTACGGCATTGAAGATTATTTTCGCTCGCGGGCAGGTCTGTCGCGCAACATCTATGAACAATCCTCCATCAAACACTCGGGATAGAAAGAGAATGTCGAGCGTCTCTCCGCGCGTTCGCAAGAATTCCATAATCGCGTCATGCCCGACGCCGGGACAGGAAACACCCAATGCTTCCAGCGAGAGGCGCCTTTCGGCGTCTTCCGCTCCCAACGTTGGGAAAAAGACGACCCCATAGCCCATTCGCAAAAGCGCATGGATCAAGTTTATGGCGTCTACAGAGCCCAGAGTCGGAATCGGGCCGGGGATATACGCTGTCGACAATGGCCGCGATCGGCTTCAGGGAGACGGCCTCTTCCTGAGACCGATAGTCCTCATCGCCTGGCTGCCCGAGCTGAACCACGGGGGGCCGATCCGCGAGTCTCGAGGGCCCCGTAATGTCCGGCAATCGTGCAAAACGACGCGGGTTTCGTTTTTCAGCGGATCTGATTAATCGCGCCGCCGTCTGTTTCGAAAATGGCCTGGCAGCAAAACCGAAAACTTTCAGCGTGTAGTAACTGACAGAGTTCCTGAGAGGTCTCCATGGTCGTCGAAAGACTTTGTCAAGCTCCCGAACCACATTGCGGCTGTGCTCTAACAGTTGGACGTGCCGAAGTTCATATGCGGCAATTGTAGCCTCCAGGTCGTGAATTGTCGCCCTGGCGGCGTTTAGCTGGCGGACAAGCGTCTTGTTTCGCGCCGTGGCAGCCGCCAGTTCGTGCTGGTATCCCTCGCTTCTGGCATTGTCGATTTCAAGCTGCTTCTCAAGATGAGCGGTTCTCGCTTTCGCGAATCTGGAGTGAATAACAGTCATCAAGTCGACCAGATGTGCATTTTCGCCCAGCACGTGGTGGGGTTAATGCCCACAAAGCATATCCGCCACGATTCAGGCGTTAGCGTAGGGGTGCTAGTGGCGAAAATCAATCGGAATAGTTCGGGCCGTCATCGGCGACATCCGCGTCTTCGTGGAACGTGGCGGGCTCGAAGGGTGGAGTTACTAGAGTTAACTGATCGCCATCGCCCAAACCGGCGTCGATCACCCCACCGCCGCCAGCCGCTCCGCTTCCGCCAGTTCCACCGAAACGATCTGGCTCACCCCCCGCTCGGCCATCGTCACGCCGAACAGCCGGTCCATGCGGACCATGGTGATCGGATTGTGGGTGATGGTGACGAAGCGGGTGTCGGCGCGCTTGCGCATTTCTTCGAGCAGGTCGCAGAAGCGCTCGACATTGTAATCGTCGAGCGGCGCGTCCACCTCGTCGAGCACGCAGATCGGCGAGGGGTTGGTGAGGAACACCGCGAAGATCAGCGACATGGCGGTCAGCGCCTGCTCGCCGCCGGAGAGCAGGGTCAGCGTCTGCGGCTTCTTGCCCGGCGGCTGGGCGATGAGTTCAAGGCCGGCTTCCAGCGGATCGTCGGATTCGACCAGCTTCAGTTCCGCGCTGCCGCCCTGGAACAGGGTCTGGAACAGGTCCTGGAAGTGGCGTGTTCACGACGTCGAAGGCGGCGAGCAGGCGCTCGCGGCCTTCCTGATTGAGCGAGCCGATCGCGCCGCGCAGGCGCTTGATCGCCTCGGTCAGGTCGTCGCGCTCGGTCGTCAGCTTGTCGCGGCTCGCCTCGACCTCGGCAAGCTCCTCGTCGGCGCGCAGGTTCACGGCGCCGAGCCGTTCGCGGTCCTGCCTCAGCGAATCGAGCTTGCGCTCGATCTCGCCTGCCTCGGGCAGCGGGTCGTCCGGGCCGACGCCGGCGAGCGGGGCGAGGCCGCCCGGCTCGCAGTCGCAGTCGTTCAGGATGGCGTGCAGAAGATGCTCGGAGCGGGCGCGGGCCGCCTCGACGCGCGCCTCCGAGGCGGCGCGGCTTTCGCGCGCGGCGCTCATGGCTTCGAGCGCTGCTCGCGCCGCGCGGTCGGCGTCGGCGAGCGCGGTCTCTCCGGAAGCGCGGGCGTCGGCGGCCTGTTTGCGCGCGCCCTCGGCCTTGTCGAACTCGTCGGCAAGCGCCCGGCGCCGGCGGCCGAATTCGAAGGGCGCTTCCGAGAGTTCCGCAAGCTCCGTTTCGGCGGCGGCGCGGCGCTCGGCGACTTCGGCAATCTGCGCGCCCGCCTTCTCGCGCCGCTCGGACCAGGAGCGTAGCTCGGCGGCGATCGCGTGCCGGCGGGCGGCGCGGGTCTCGATCTCGCGCTTCAGCGTATGGGCGGCGGCGCGCGCCTCCGCATGCTCGGCGCGGGCTTCCGCCGCGGCGAGGCGGGCGCGCTCCAGCGTCAGCCGCAGTTCCTCGCTCGGCTGAAGCTCCGCCATGACGGCTTCCGCCTCGGCCTTGCGCTCGACGGATTCGTCGCGCGCCGCGCGGGCGCGGGCCGCGGCCTCCTCGACCGCCGAGAGGCGCGTCAGGGTCTGGGCGCGCTTGCGCTCGAATTCGGCGAGGGCGTCGCGGGCGCGGTCGGAGGCGGCGCGCGCGTCGCGGACGCGCTGGCGCGCCTGCGCTTCCGCGCCTGAGGCCTGCGTCACGAGCGCGGCGGCGGCCGCCGCCTCGGCGCGGAGCGTTTCCGCCTGCCGACGGGCGGCCTCCGCCTCCAGTCCGAGGTCGGCGAGGCGGTTCTTCTCGGCAAGGCGTCGCGCGGCCGGGGTCGGCGCGTCGGCGGCGGCGACAAAGCCGTCCCAGCGCCAGAGGTCGCCCTCGCGGCTGACGAGCCGCTGGCCGGGCAGGAGAAGGCCGGCGAGCCGCTTGCCGTCGGCGCGCGACACGATCCCGATCTGCGCGAGGCGGCGCTGAAGCGCGGGCGGCGCGGTCACATGCGCGGCGAGCGGCTCGGCGCCCTCCGGCAGGGCCGGATCCTCGCCCGCCGCCGCGACGACGGACCAGTGGGCAGGCGCGGCCTCGTCCACCGGCGCGTCGAGGTCGTCGCCGAGCGCCGCGCCGAGCGCCGCTTCGAGCCCGCGCGCGACGGTGAGCTTGTCCACGACGGGAGGAAAGCGCCTGTCGCCGCCCGAGCCCAGCACCTTGACGAGCGTGCGGACTTCCGTCTCGAGCCGTTGCGCGGCGCGTTCGGCTTCGGCCAGCGGCCCGCGCGAGCGCGCCTCGGCCTGCCGCGCCTCGGCATGGCGCTGCTCGGCCTCGACGGCCCCCTGCTCCGCTTCTTCAAGCGCGAAGGCCGCCTCGGAGGCGTCCTCGGCGCGGCGGGCGTGCTCGGCCTCCTCGAAGCCGGTCTGGCGAAGCGCCGCGAGTTCGCGCTCGACATTGGCGAGGTCGGCTTCGAGCCGGGCGAGCCGTTTGCCTTCCTCGACGGCGGCCGCGCCCAGCGCATGACGGCGCGCGTTGAGGTCGGACGAGGCGGCCTGCGCCTCGTTAAGCTCGGCTTCGACGCTGGCGAGGCGCCGCTGCGCCTCCTCCTCCCGCTCGCGGGCGGTCGCGCCCGCGTCGCCCTCGCCCGCCGAGGCCTCGGCCAGCGCCGCATCCTCGGCGGCGAGCCGGTCGCCGACCCCGGCCGCGTCGGCGATCAGCGCCTCCTCGCGTTGAAGGTCGCGGGCGAGCTGTTCGAGGCGCCGTTCGAGCTCGGCCTTGCGGGCTTCGGCGCGCTTCTCCTCGGCCGCGAGCGCATCGCGGGCGAGCGTGATGCGGTGGAGGGCGGCGCCGGTCCGCGCCTCCTCGTCCCGGAGGCCGGGCAGGTCGGCGGCGGCGATCGCCTGCAGGCGGGCGGCCTCGCCTTGCGCGCGGGTGCGCTCGGCGACGTCCAGAATGTCTGCGTCCAGCTTGCGGCGCGCCTCGGCAAGATGCGTCTCATGCGCCCGCCATGCGATGAGATGGGCGAGCGCCGTGTGGCGGCGGATGTCGGCTGCGAGATTGCGGTAGCGGCTCGACTGGCGCGCCTGCCGTCTGAGGCTCTCGACCTGCGCGTCGATCTGCTTGAGCACGTCCTCGACGCGCAGGAGATTGTCTTCGGCGCCCTTGAGGCGCAGTTCCGCCTCGTGGCGGCGGGAATGAAGCCCGGACACGCCGGCCGCCTCTTCGAGGATGAGGCGGCGCGCCTGGGGCTTCGCGCCGATGATCTCGCCGATCTGGCCCTGCCGGACGAGAGCGGGCGAGCGGGCGCCGGTGGAAGCGTCGGCGAACAGCAGTTGCACGTCGCGGGCGCGCACTTCCTTGCCGTTGACGCGATAGGTCGAGCCCGACTCGCGCTCGATGCGCCGGGTGACCTCGATCGACTGGTGCTCGTTGAAGGCGGCGGGGGCGCGCCGGTCCGAATTGTCGAGGAGCAGCGCCACTTCGGCGATGTTGCGCATC
This sequence comes from uncultured Alphaproteobacteria bacterium, assembly GCA_963741845.1. GTDB lineage: Bacteria > Pseudomonadota > Alphaproteobacteria > Rhizobiales > Beijerinckiaceae > Roseiarcus. The sequence goes on along the minus strand of CAVUJV010000036.1, from coordinate 28,127 downwards.
GGCCGCTTGCCGGAGCCGGAGAAGATCACGTCGTCCATGCCGGAGGCGCGCATGTTCTTGTAGGAGCTCTCGCCCATCACCCAGCGGAGCGCCTCGACGAGATTGGACTTGCCGCAACCGTTCGGGCCGACGATCCCCGTGAGCCCCTGCTCGATGCGGAACTCGGAAGCGTCGCAGAAGCTCTTGAACCCGGTGAGGCGCAAGCGCTGGAATTTCATTCGCTCTATCCTCTGGCGGGGCGGAGCCCTGAACAGCCCCGCCGGCGCGCTCCATGCGCTTGATTCTCAAGCGTAATGAGGACTAGCGGCCATATCAGGGCGGCGCAATCAACCCCAGAGGCCGATATTCCTGTGCGAAACACCCGCAGTGGGACGACAAAAAAAGGCCGCCCGGTCGGGGCGGCCTTGAGTATGTATCCGCAGGAAGATCGGAGCGCTTTACGCGATCGCCCTCGGCGATTTCGTCCGGCCGGAGCGATAGGCGGCGAAGCCGAGGCCCGTGAGGCCAAGGCTCATCATCGACCAGGTCGAGGCCTCCGGAACCGCGGAGGTCGTGGTGAAGGAGGCAGTGAAGCCAGCGGTTGCGCCGCTCAGGCCGCCCTCGCTGAATTGGACGGCGATCTTGTAGGATTCGCCTTTGGACAGCGCCGTATGGCTGGGAGCGTAGAAAGCGATCTCATTGCCGCCGGCCTTGATGACGGACGTCCATGTCATATTGTCCGAATAGTCGATCATGGAGCCGCCGGAGATCTTGCCCGCGTATTGGGGCGCAAACAGGAAAATGATCTCGAAGTCATTCGCCGGGACGTTTGAACCGTAAGTCGATATCGAGGTGCTCCAGGCGCCGCCGCTCCACGCCCAAGTATTGCCGAAAGCATCCTGTCCGGAATTTCCTTGTCCGACCACCCCCGATCCGAATGCGGAGAAGCCGGTCCCTGGAATGACCACATCCGCGCGGGCGACCGTCGCGCCGGAGACAGCCGCCACCGCAGCGGCTATCCCAGCCCCGATCCATGTTGAACTTCATCATGTTCTCCGTACTTGGCCCTGTCGGATCCCTGATGCGCAGGCAAGTCCCGCGGATATCGCGTATCCTGGGGGTAACGCCTGCGCCCCCTCATGACCCGAGCAGCAAACACTCTGCTGCACTTAAGCAGTTAACATTGTTGACTCTTTGGGTCAACGTAGTCATGGCCAATTTTTCTTGAAGAAGGAACTTTTGCTCGCCACGGAGCGAATTGAAATCCGTTTTGCAAGAGAAATATGGAAGGGTTACAACTATGTGCAACTATACGTTATACAGTAATCGATAATCTGGAATATCCCGACTCTTCTGAGTAACAATGAAATGCGCGCGATAGAGCGGGGCATGAACGTTAACCCGCCGCGGTTACATCTCCGCCGCCGGCCGCGCATTCCGGTTCCGGATCGCGTCCAAACGCCCTTGCGCTTTTCCCTCGCGCGGATTGGCGCGATTCCCCCGGGCGCCCCCGGCGAACGGAGCGTCGTCGCTCGCGCGGATGGATGCGCTTCCGCCTTGTTGCGGGTTCCGCAGCAGGTCATCGCCAAGAAAAAGGGCCGCCCCTTACAGAGCGGCCCTTCTGATCTACAAAGCGTGCGAGGCGTCAGGCGATCGCCCGCGGCTCCGCCTGCTTGCGCGACGACCGAAGGCCGGCGAAAGCGAGGCCCGAGAAGCCGAGCGCCATCATCGCCCAGGTCGAAGCCTCGGGAACACCGGTTGTCGTAAAGAACGCGGTGAAGCCGGTGTTCGAGCCGTCAAGACCGCTGTTGTTGAAGTTCACGGCGATCTTGTACGCGTCCCCCATCGACAGACTCTGTCCAGCCGGAGCGAAGAAGGTAACCTCCAGATCGTTGGCCGTCAGAGTCGAAGTCCAGGTCTGGCCGCTCGTCACGTCATCGAAAGTGGCGCTTGCAATCGACGCCGACGTTCCGGGCAGGAAGATCACATGGAAGTCCTGGGCCGCAGTCGACGAGCCGTAAGTGGCGAAGCTGCCGCCAAACTGTGGCGTGTACCAGGATCCATTGGTCCAGGACCACGTGTTGCCGAAAGCGTCCGGGCCGGAATTGCCCGTGCCGGCAATTCCCGTCGCGGAAGACGAGTAGCCTGTACCCGGGATCACCACGTCGGCGGCATACGCCCCCGCCGTTCCTAGGACGGTCGCCACCGCAGCGCCCGCCAGAGCCTTGAATAGATTCATAATCCGATTCCTTCTCTCCGCGGGGGTGGGCTTTTCACGGCACGACAACGCCGTCTGCCCCGAACCTCACAAAGGTTGCATGCCGGCAGCGAGAACCCCCAAGACCCGCTCCCTGCGCGAACCTTACACTGTTACCCACGACGATTTCCAGAAGAATCTTTCAGGGCGCGTCCACTTCTTTCACTGTGCGTTGCAGACGAGCAATATTTCCATTCCCTTACGGCAAATTCGTTGGGCTACTCAGCCTATTCGCGCAGCATTCCTGCACTCTAGTCGCGGCGGATCTTCACGAAATTTTGATAATACGGATTCGGATCGCTGAGTTCTGCGGCTATACAACCGAGTGCGCGACATTTTGCATCGGCGCTCCAATTTCGCGTGTAGACCGGTGGCGCGCCGAATTGACCGGACGCCGGAGACGAGGCGCATCCCCGGACGCAGCCCGGTCGGTCCCGAAGGAACGGGCGCGCCGCGATGTCCCGCTGAACTCGCGCTGGCTGCGTCTTCGGAGGGTCCGCGCGGGCGGCGTTCAGTGGTAGCCGACCTCGGCCCTGACCTTGCCGCGGAACACCCAGTACGACCAGCCGCTGTACATGAGGATCACCGGCAGGAGGAACAAGGTGCCGACCAGCATGAAGGCCTGCGTCTTCGGCGAGGAGGCCGCTTCCCACGATCGTAAACTTGTAGGGCACGATCATCGGGAAGAGGCTGATGGCGATGCCGAGATAGGACATCACGAAAAGCCCGACCGACCACAGGAAGGGCGCGGCCTCGGAGGTTTCGTCATTCAGCGACCGCCATGCCGCCCATGCGATCAGCGCGGTCACGATCGGCACGGGCGCGAGAAACAGCAGATTCGGCCAGGCGAACCACCGCCCGAAAATCTGCGGCTCCAGGAACGGCGTCCAGAGGCTCACGGCGGCGATCGCGATCAGCACGCCAACGAAGGCGATCCGTCCCCACCGGCGCGCCCAGGCCTGCAACTCCCCTTCCGTCTTGAGGATCAGCCAGCCCGCGCCGAGCAGGGAATAGCCAAAGACGAGCGCGACGCCGGTCAGGAGCGAGAAGGGCGTGAAGCAGTCGAGGGACGAGCCCGCGAACTGCCGTCCTTCCGTATGGAAGCCCTGAATGAAGGCGCCGAGCACCACCCCTTGCGCGAAGGCGCCGACCGCCGAGCCGTAGCAGAAGGCGTGATCCCAGAAGGTGCGGTGCTCCGCGTCGCGATAGCGGAACTCGAAGGCGACCCCCCGGAAGACGAGCGCCAGCAGCATCACGATGATCGGGAAATAGACCGCCGGCACGATGATCGCGAAGGCGAGCGGAAAGGCCGCGAGCAGCGCCACCCCGCCCAGGACGAGCCACGTCTCGTTGCCGTCCCAGATCGGGGCGATCGAATTCATCACGAGATTGCGCGATTCGCGATCGGGCGCCAGTCCGTAGAGCACGCCGACGCCGAGGTCGAAGCCGTCGAGCAGGACATAGACGAAGACGCCGACGCCGAGAATGAGCGTCCAGATCGGGACGAAATCGAGGACCTCGCTCACGGGCGGCCTCCCTCGGTCTGCGGCATGGCCGTCGCGGGCTGGCGCGGCCGTCCGGCCTCGATCTCCTCGTCGCTCTCCGCCTGCGCCGGGCCGCCCCGCACGATCCGCAGGATGAGCGCAATGCCGGCGGCGAACATCAGGAGATAGACGACGGTATAGGCTGCGAAGGAAAGAAGCACGTCGAAGCCGCTGATCGAGGGCGTGACCGAATTGGCGGTGCGCAGCTGGCCATAGACGGTCCAGGGCTGCCTACCCACCTCGGTAACCGCCCAGCCGCAGAGCACGGCGAGGAAGCCGAGGGGCGAGGCGAACTCGCAGAGCCTCAGGAACCAGTCCGTCTCGAACAGCGCGTCCCGGAAGCGCAGCCACCAGCTCACGACCACGACGGCCAGCATGATGAGGCCGATCCCGACCATCGCGCGGAAGGCGAAGAAGGGGATGGCGACGGGCGGCCGCTGATCGGGCGGAAAATCCTTGAGACCCCGCACCTCGCCGTTCGGATCATGGGTGAGGATGAGGCTGCCGAGATCGGGGATCGCGATTTCGGCGTGGTTCGTCGCCTCCTTCTGGTCCGGGATGGCGAAGAGGTTGAGCGGCACGCGCCGGCCGGTGTCCCAGATCGCCTCGATCGCGGCGAGCTTGGCGGGCTGATGCTCGAGCGTGTTGAGCCCGTGCGCGTCGCCGAGAAAAATCTGCAGCGGCACGAGGACCGAGAGCACCCAGAGCGTCATCGACAGCATCAGCCGCGCTTCCTCGAAGAAGCGCTGGCGCAGCAGATAATAGGCCGCGACGCCGACCACGACGAAGCCCGTCGTGATGTAGACGGCCACGACCGTGTGGAGGAAGCGATAGGGGAAGGACGGGCTGAAGATGATGGCGATCCAGTTCTCCGGCTCGAAGCGTCCGTCCACGATCTGATAGCCGGCGGGCGTCTGCATCCAGCTGTTGACCGCGAGAATCCAGAAGGTCGAGAAGAGCGTGCCGAGCGCCACCATGAGCGCGGCGAAGAAATGCGCCCAGCGCGGCACGAGATTGCGCCCGAAGAGCAGCACGCCGAGAAACGCCGCCTCGAGGAAGAAGGCGGTCAGCCCCTCATAGGCGAGCAGCGGCGAGACGACGTCCGCGACCTTGTCGGAGTAGCGGCTCCAGTTCGTGCCGAACTGGAAGGGCATGGTGATGCCGGAGACGACGCCCATCCCGAACGAGACGGCGAAAATCTTGATCCAGAAGGTCGAGACGCGGAAATAGATGTCGCGTCCCGTCGCGAGATGCAGCCCTTCGAGCACCGCGATGTAGGAGGCGAGGCCGACCGTGAAGGCCGGCAGGAGGAAATGCCATGCGACCACCCAGGCGAACTGGAGGCGAGACAGGAAGAGCGGGTCAAGGGACATCTCGACAAGCCTCACGAACGGGACATCTGCAAAGCTTACGCTTCGAACCGGGAGACGGATCGCGACAAAAGACAGCGGCCGCCTGCGACGATCCCCCGGGCTTCGTGGCCACGGATCTCGCCGGCGACTTATATCAGCCTGGGCCGAACCTCTCCCATCGGGGCATATTGCTACGCTTCCTTCCGCGCGCGGCGCCATTGGACGAGATGCCGCATTGCGCGTTCGAGGGATTCCACAATAATAATTTAATCGCTTTCGGGTTCTTGAGCGCGCTTCGGAGCCGCGCCGGGGTTCGCGCAGCCATTCAAGGAAAGAGACATATCATGTTTTCGGCCGGTTATAGCGCGCGACAGATCGCCTTGCACTGGATCATCTTCGTGCTGGTGGCGTTTCAGTTCGTCATGGGCGACAACATGACCCAATTGTTCGACGCCGTTCATGAGGGCAAGCCGACTGCGGTCTCTCCTGTCTGGACGTGGATCCATATCGGCGTCGGCCTCGCGATCGCGGCGGGGATGTTGTGGCGCCTGGCGCTTCTCCGCAGCGACGGCGCGCCGGCGCCGGTTCCCCAGCATCCCGCGCTCGAATTTCTGGCGAAGGCGGTCCATGGGCTGCTCTATGTGGACCTGATCGGCGCGGCCATCGTCGGACTCCTCGCCTACTACTGGCTCCCGGAACTCGGCGAAGTGCATGAGCTGATGACCCGGCAGATTCTGCTCGTCCTTGTCGGGCTGCATGTGCTCGGCGCGCTCTACCATCATTTCGTGGCGCGCGACGGGGTCATGATGCGGATGGTGCGGCCGGCGCGGTAGGGCGTCAGAGAAAGCTCTGCGGATCGACATCGATCGCGACCCTGACCCCGCCGCGCGGCGGGGGCGCGGCGGCGAGGAGCGCGCGCAGGAACCCTTGCAGGTCCGCCGAGCGCGGCGCCTTTGCGGCGAGCCGGAAGCGATGGCGCTTGCGCAAGACCGCGATGGGCGCCTCGGCCGGGCCGAGCAGAACGATCTCGTCCTCCGCCGGCGTCCCCCCGAGCGGCGCGACGCGCCAGCGCTCTCCCGGCGGCATCGCGTGCGCCGTGCGGGCGAGCGCCCTTGCGTGGGCTTCCGCCGCGCCCTTGTCCTCGGCCGAGACGATGATCGCCGCGAGCCGGCCGAAAGGCGGCAGGCCGCCGATGCGGCGCTGCTCCGTCTCCTCGCGGTAGAAGCGCTCGGCGTCGCCCGAGACGAGCGCCTGGATGACCGGATGCTCGGGCTGCCAGGTCTGGAGAAGCGCATGGCCGGGCCGTTCCCCGCGCCCGGCCCGTCCCGTCGCCTGCCTGAGAAGCTGGAAGGTGCGCTCGGCGGCGCGCGGGTCGGCGTTGGCGAGGCCGACGTCGGCGTCCACGACGCAGACGAAGGTCAGCAACGGAAAATTGTGGCCCTTGGCGACGAGCTGGGTGCCGATGATGAGGTCATAGTCGCCGCGCGCCGCCGCATCGAGCTGACGGCGCAGCATCTCGATCCCGCCCGGAAAGTCGGAGGAGAGCACGAGCGTCCGCACATCGGGGAAGAGAAGCTCCGCCTCCTCGGCGAGGCGCTCGACCCCCGGGCCGCAGGCGGTCAGGCTGTCGGCCTCGTGGCAGGCGGGGCAGACCTTTGGGCGCGGCTCCGTGTGGCCGCAATGATGGCAGACGAGCGAGGCGCGGAAACGATGCTCGACGAGCCACGAAGCGCAGTTCGGGCACTCGAACCGGTGGCCGCAGGAGCGGCACAGGGTGAGCGGGGCGTAGCCGCGCCGGTTGAGAAAGAGCAGCGCCTGTTCTCCCCGCGCGCGCGCCGCCTCGACGCCCGCGACCGCCTTCGGCGACAGCCATCGCCCGCGCGGCGGACCTTCGCGCCTGAGATCGACGGTCGCGATGTCGGGGAGCGTCGCCGGACCGAAGCGCGAGGGCAGGCGCAGCCAGCGATAGCGGCCGGTCTCGGCGTTGACCCGCGTTTCCAGCGCGGGCGTCGCGGAGGCCAGCACGACCGGGGCCTTTTCGAGCCGCGCCCGAACGACCGCCATGTCGCGTGCGTTGTAGATGGCGCCGTCCTCCTGCTTGTAGGCGCCCTCGTGCTCCTCGTCGACGACGATGAGAGCGAGGTTCGCGAAGGGCAGGAAAAGCGCGGAGCGCGCTCCGACGACAACGCGCGCCTCGCCGCTCGCGACCGCGCCCCAGACGCGCTCGCGCTGCCGCTCGGTGAGGCCGGAATGCCATTCGGCCGGCCGCCCGCCGAAGCGGGCCGCGAACCGGTCGAGGAACTGGGCCGTCAGCGCAATTTCCGGCAGGAGCACGAGCGCCTGCCGGCCCTGCCGAAGCGCCTCGGCGATGGCCTCGAAATAGACTTCCGTCTTGCCCGATCCGGTCACGCCTTCGAGCAGCGTCGCGGAGAAGGCGCGCTCCGCGACGCGGGCGGCGAGATCGCCCGCTGCGGCGCGCTGGTCGGAATCGAGCGCGCGCGGGTGGAAGTCTGGATCGAGCGCGGCGGCGACGGGTTCCGGAGGCAGTTCGACGCGGGCGAGCGCCCCCTCCGCGACGAGGCCGTCGATGACGCCGACCGAGCCTTGCGCCTTTTCGGCGAGGTCGGACTTGGCGAGCGGGCCCGGCGTCTCGACGAGCGCGGCGAGGATGCGGGCGCGCGCTTCCGTCATCCGCGCGGGCGCGCGTCCCGTGGCGACGACGCCGAATTTCGGCGCCGGAGGCGGGGCGACCTCGTTGGCGCGGATCGCCATGCGCAGCACCATGCCCCGCGGCGCCAGCGTCCATCGCGCCACCCAGTCGATGAAATCGCGGAGCGGCTCTCTCAGCGGCGGCCAGTCGCGGACCTCGGCGACGCTCTTCAGATTGTCGCCGCCGCCCTCCCGCAACGCCCAGACGACGCCGGTCGCCTGCCGCGTCCCGAGCGGGACGCGGACCACGGTTCCGGCTTCGAGCGCCATGCCGGGCATGACGCGATAGCTGTAGGCGACATCGACCGCGACCGGGATCAGCACGTCGGCGACGCGAGTCGCCGTCCCGCTGACGGGTGACGCGCTGGTGACGGAGGCCGCGGGCATCGTTTCCGTGTAGCATAGCCACGCGGCCAGGGAAGCCGGCCGCCCTTACCGGCGATTGACACCACAGGTTCCCATAGCGTTGGTGTTGAATTCGCCGAACCGAGGAACCCGCGCATGTCGAGTCACGATCCCGGCGGACTGGAGGCGAGAAGCGTCGAAGGGAGAACGGCGGCGTTCCTCGCCGAGACCCGAGACCTGGATCCCGCCATCGCCTATGTTCAGGACGCCGCCTCCGTCGCCCAGAGTCTGTGGCTGACCTATCTCGGGGTCCTGGTCTACATCGGCATCGCGGCCGGAGCGGTGACGCATGAGGACCTGTTCCTCCAACGGCCTGTCAGGCTGCCCTTTCTGGGCGACGTGCCTTTGCCGCTCGTTTCCTTTTTTGTCCTCGCGCCGATCGTCTTCGTCATATGGCACGCCTACGCCCTGCTGCATCTCGGCGTGCTCGCAGCGAAAGCTCAGGCTTTCGAGGACCAACTCGCTCAGAAGGTCCGCGCGTTCGAGCGGGGAAGTCCGGATATCGGAGCCCAACAGGCCGCGGCCATTGAAGGCAGCCGCCGCGTTCACCTCCGGCTGCCGTCCAACATCTTCGTGCAGATGCTATCCGCGCCTCAGCTCTATGCGGGCCGGATCGGCCTCGTCTCGGGCGCGATCGGATGGATATCCCTCGTCCTCGGTCCGATCCTGCTCCTTCTGCTGATCCAGATTCAGTTCCTTCCCTTTCACTCGGAACCGGTCACCTGGCTGCACCGGCTTCTGATCGTTCTGGATCTCGTCCTCCTGTGGGCGTTCTGGCCGACCGTTCTCTCCCGCGGAAAGGATATCCGGTCGCCGGGACAGGGGCGGCCGCTGTTCCTCGCCACTGCATGCCTGACCGCCGTGATGTCGGTCGTGCTGGCGAGATTTCCCGGCGAGTTCGACTGGGGCGGCCGCAAGTGGATTCCGCCAAATGGCCTCCTCACCGGGCTCGGCGCCTATCACGAGGACAAACCCGTCTGGACGTCGCTCCACGCGCTCATGTTCAACGGACCCTATGACGAAGAAAAGCAGCGCCGCCGCAGCCTCTTCTCCAATACGCTCGTGCTTCCCGGCTTCGACGCCTCGGCCCTGCCGGCGAGCGCGTCGGCTGAATACACGCTCGTGCGCAAGCGCGGGCGCTTCGAGCAGGCGATCTTTCGCGGCGCAAACCTGAGCAGGATCAACTTCGAGAACGCACGCCTCGACGGGGCGGTCTTTTACCAGGCGAAGCTTGATCGCGCGCAATTGTACCAGGCGCGACTCGACGGCGCGGACCTCTATCAGGCAACGCTTCAGGGCGCCTCATTCGCGGGCGCCACGCTCGTCGGCGCCAATCTCCGGGAGGCTCGCCTCGAGGGCGCCTATCTGTTTCAGGCGGGCCTGCAAGGGACCAATCTCGAAAAGGCCAGACTGCAAGGCGCCGATATCGATGAGGCGGACGCGAGGGGCGCAAAACTCGAAAACGCCGATCTGCGGGGAGCCACATTGCATGGCGCGCGATTGGAGGACGCTTCGTTCAAGAGCGCGCAACTGCAAGGCGCGTATCTCAAAGGCGCCCAACTCGCGCGGGCCGATCTCTCCTATGCGAATCTCGACCTCGCCCGCCTCGCGCGCACAAATCTGGGAGAGACGAATCTAACCGGCGCGGACCTGAACCGGGTCCTCCCGGAATCCGACAAGATGAGCGCGGCGGATATTGCGGCTTTGCAGCCGCAAATCGCCGACAGGCTGGAAAGCTTTGTCTGTTCGTTGCGCGACGAATCCGTCGCAAGGGTCCTGAGCGGACTGATCAGGCCTAACGACGGCATCCTCCGGGAGAGCGGCCCTTACGCGCCGCGCCTCGTCGCACGGATTCTCGATCCCAAATGTCCCGCCTCGAGCTACCTGACGGACGCGGACAAGGCGAAGCTTGCGGCCTTCGCCGCGAAACTCTCGGCCACGCCGCCATGAACGCTCCGCCACGCGAGACGGCTTGCCCGGGCCAGCGCTTGCGACGGCCCTGAGCGCGCCGGCCCTCATGCGTCTTCGGCTTCGCCCGGACTTGGCGGCTTCCTTCACCGCTCCCTTCACCGCCGTGCGATCGGTGCGCTCTGCGATGCGGGCCGACTTGCCGCGGCGGTCGCGCAGATAATAGAGCTTGGCGCGGCGGACCTTGCCGCGGCGCACGACTTTCACCGAGTTGATCATCGGCGAATAGACCGGGAAGACGCGCTCGACGCCCTCGCCGTAAGAGATCTTGCGGACCGTGAAGTTCTCGTTGAGGCCGCCGCCGCTGCGGGCGATGCAGACGCCCTCGTAAGCCTGGATGCGGGTGCGCTCGCCTTCGGCGACCTTCACATTGACGATGACCGTGTCGCCGGCGCGGAATTCCGGCATCTTTGCGCCGGGCAGTTTCGCCGCGTGCTCGGCCTCGATCTTCGCGATAATGTCCATGACGGATACTCCTGCCGTGACGCCGCGCCCTTTGGGCCCGGCGAGCGCTTCGGCGCGCTGTTGTAAGTTGAGGCGCGGCTCATACACGAGCGCGCGCGGCAAGTCGAGGGCTTTCTCCGAAGGCCCCGCCCATGCTGGTCTCGGGCCGCGCCCGAGAGGAGTTTGCGAATGGCCGAGCTTGTCTATCCTCCCCATGGGCCGCGCTACGCGGAAACCTTTCCGGCGCTGACCGAGGGCGAGATCGCGCGGCTCCGCCGCTACGGCGTCCAGCGGCGCTACCGGAGCGGCGAAAAGCTCTTCAGCACGGGCGAAATCAGCCCCGGCATGTTCGTGATCCTCTCGGGGACGGTGGCGATCACCGAGCGCGACGGCCTCGGCCATGTGACGCCGATGGCGGAGCAGGGCCCAGGCCAGTTCATCGGCGAATCCGGCCAGCTCGCCCGCCGGGCGGCGCTCGTCGACGCGACGGCGGAAGACGAGGTCGAGGCGCTGCTCATCCCGCCGGATCAGATCCACGCGGCGCTGATCGGCGAGGCCGAGCTCGGCGAGCGGATCATGCGGGCCCTGATTCTCAGGCGGGTCGCGCTGATCCAGACAGGCGTCGGCGTCGTGCTGATCGGACCGCCCGGCGCGGCGGACGTCATCCGGCTGGAGAACTTCCTGACGCGCAACAGCTATCCGCACCGTCTCCTCGATCCGGCCGCCGATCCCGAGGCGCGCGAGGCGATCCACCGTTATGCGGATATCGCGGGCGGGCTTCCCCTTGTCGTCTGCCCGGACGGTTCGGTCCTCGGCAATCCCGCCGAGGGGGCGCTCGCCCGCAAGATCGGGATGACGATCGCCCCGCGGCCCGATTTCGTCTACGACGTGGCGGTGGTCGGCGCCGGACCGGCGGGGCTCTCGACCGCCGTCTATGCGGCCTCTGAAGGGCTGTCGGTCGCCGTGCTCGACGCCCGGGCCTTCGGCGGACAGGCGGGGGCGAGCGCCCGCATCGAGAATTATTTCGGTTTTCCGACCGGCATCACCGGGCAGGCTCTCACGGCCCGCGCCTTCATCCAGGCGCAGAAATTCGGCGCCGATATCTTTATCCCCTCGTCGGTCCTGGCGCTCGACTGCGCCCGGGTCGACGGGGCGGTCGCACTCGAACTCGACGACGGAAGCCGGATCCGCGCGCACACCGTGGTCGTGGCGAGCGGCGCCCGCTATCGCCGCCCGGCCATTCCCGAAATCGCGCGCTTCGAGGGCCGGGGCGTCTGGTACTGGGCGTCGCGGATCGAGGCGGGCCTGTGCTCGGGCGCGGAGGTCGTGCTGGTCGGCGGCGGCAATTCGGCGGGACAGGGGGCGGTGTTCCTGTCGGCCCATGCGTCGAAAGTGCGCATGATGGTGCGCGGACCCGGCCTTGCGGAGAGCATGTCGCGCTATCTCATCGACCGGATCGAAGGAACGCCGAATATCGAGCTCATGACCCGGACCGAGGTGACGGAGCTGCGCGGACCGCCGGCCGGGGCGCTGGAGGCGATCCGCTGGCGGGACCGGCTCTCGGGCAAAGAAACCGAGGCGGCGATCCGCAACGTCTTCCTGTTCATCGGCGCCGATCCCGCGACCGGGTGGCTCGCGGGCTGCGACGTGGCGCTCGACAAGACGGGCTTTGTCCTGACCGGGGCCAGCGGCAAGGACGCGCCCGGCAGCCCGCTGGAATCGAGCGTGCCGGGCGTTTTCGCGATCGGCGACGTTCGGTCCGGTTCCGTCAAGCGCGTCGGGGCGGCGATCGGCGAAGGGGCGCAGGTCGTCGCGGCGATCCACGGGTTCCTGAGCGCGCGGACCGTCGGCGCCGCCTAAGCGCGTTTTCCCCCTCCAAGGGCGAAATCCTTGACGTCCGGGAAGCGGGCGCCCTAGGCGCCGAAGGCCGCGCCGCCTAAATGAAGGGCGGTTCTTGGGGAACAGGCATGGTCGGGTTTCTCGTACGCGCGGCGGTGGTGGGGCTCGGCCTGTGGCTCGCCTCGAAGATCGTGCCGGGCATCGCCTTCGACTCCACAGGCACGCTGGTCGCGGCGGCGATCGTGCTCGGCTTCGTCAACGCCTTCATCCGGCCGATCCTGGTGATCCTGACCCTGCCCATTACACTGGTGACGCTGGGGCTCTTTCTCGTCGTCATCAATGGCCTGATGATCGAGTTCGTCGCCTGGCTGCTCCCCGGCTTCCATGTCGCGGGCTTCTGGCCCGCGGTCCTGTCCGCGATCATCGTGAGTATCACGAGCTGGGCCATTTCCGGATGGGTCGGGCCGCCGCATGGGCGGATCGACGTCGTGACCGTGCGCCGTCCGGGCGGCTGGGAGTAGGACGGCGCTCAGCGGCCGGCGTCCCCCGGCCCTTTCCGGTTCATCGCGAGACGGATCAGCGCCCAGGGTCCGAGCAGCACGGCGACGAGGATGACGAGGGCGACGCCGAAGGCGGCGGGATGTTCGGCGACGACTTTCCAGACGATGTCGGGCACGGGGCTCGGCGCTCCTCAAGGCTTCGCGCTGGCCGCCTCTATGACGGCTCGGCCGCAGCCGCGCAACGCGGTCCGTGCGGGCCGCGCGAGGAGCGCTCAAGGGGCGCGCCCGGACTTTGCGGGTTGACGACTGCGGCGCCCCCGCCGTAAAGCAGCCCCCTCCGGGCGATTAGCTCAGCGGTAGAGCACTCCCTTCACACGGGAGGGGTCGCAGGTTCGATCCCTGCATCGCCCACCATCATGCGTGCGTCAAATCGTTCCAAAGAGAACCGGCTGCGGCGATTTCGGCCGCTCGGATACGGCCGCCTGTTGGACCAGCGCATCGTCGAAATCGCGCTGTTCGATGCGCAACGCGGAAGCATCGACGGATCCTGCGCTGAGCGAAGGAAATTCGCGACGGATCGCATTCATCGCCGCGCGATCGCAGAGGAAACGGACTTCGGCTGCGGACATCCCTTCCGTTCGCTCGGCCAGCATGGCGAGATCGATTTTCCGATCGATCGGCCTCTTGCGCAGATGCACTTCGAGAATCGCGGCGCGCGCTTCCCGATCGGGCCGCGCCACCTCGAGGTGGAAGTCAAGCCGCCCAGGACGCAGCAGCGCATCATCGATCATATCGAACCGGTTGGTCGCTGCAATCACCCACACATCCTTCAGCGCCTCGACGCCATCGAGTTCCGTAAGCAATTGACTGACGACCCGGTCGGTCACCGGCGAACGGCCGTCGAAGCCGCGCTTCGGCGCCAGGGAATCCACCTCATCGAGAAAGATGATGCACGGCGCAGCGTGGCGGGCTCTCGCAAACAGCTCGCGAACGCCCTGCTCCGACTCGCCCACATATTTCGAAAGAAGCTCGGGACCTTTGATTGATATGAAGTTGAGATTGCTCTGCGACGCGAGCGCCTTCACCAGGAGCGTCTTGCCATTCCCCGGAGGACCGTAGAGGAGAATGCCTCGTGGCGGTTGCAGCCCGATTTGCTCGAACAGATGCGGTTGGCTCAACGGCCACGCGATCGCCTCCTTGAGGGCGGCTTTGATTGGCTCAAGCCCCCCAACCTCATCCCAACGAACATTCGGCACTTCCACGGAGACTTCGCGCAATCCCGATGGCGCGACCTCGCTCAACGCCTCGGTGAAGTCAGCCATGTTGACGTTGAGCGCGCCAAGCACCTCATAGGATATCGGTCCGGTATCGACGTTCACCGCCGGAAGCTGGCGGCGCAGAGCCGCCATGGCCGCCTCCCGGCACAGGGCGTTCAGATCCGCGCCGGTGAATCCATGCGTCACACTGGCCAAGTGTGCAGCGTCAATATCCTCGGCGAGGGGCATCCCACGAGCGTAGATCTCGAGGATTTCGTGACGTGCGGATTCGTTTGGAATGCCGATGGCGATCTCGCGATCGAACCGGCCGGGCCTTCGCAAAGCTGGATCGATACTGTTGGGGCGATTGGTCGCCGCCATGACGATCACGTCGCCGCGGCCTTTCAGGCCGTCCATGAGGGCGAGCAGCTGCGCCACGACGCGCTTTTCGACTTCGCCTTCAACCCGTTCCCGCTTCGGCGCGATCGCGTCAATCTCGTCGAAGAAGATTATGCAGGGCGCCCGCTTTTGTGCATCTTCAAAGATCTTGCGGAGCTTGGCTTCGCTTTCGCCGTAAAATTTCTGAATGATCTCAGGACCGCTGACGTAAATGAAAGCCGCAGCGGATTCGTGAGCGACGGCGCGCGCCAGCAATGTCTTTCCGCAACCGGGCAGACCATGCAACAGGACGCCCTTCGGCGGCGACATCCCGAGACGCTTGAATATTTCGGGATGCGTGAGCGGCAGCTCGATCATTTCACGGATCTTGGCGATTTCCCGCTCCATGCCGCCAAGCTCGTCGTAGGTGACGATGTCTTCCACCGCCGATTCGGTCTTGCCGCGTGAGCCGCCTCGGGCGGAATCCAGGGAGAGCAACGTATCCGGATGGATCATCACCGGGCCGTCAGGCTCAGTACGAACCACGCTGAAATCACGATGGCTGCCGCCGAACAAGGCGATCCGAACCCGATCGCCGGTCTTCACAGCCAGACCGTCGAGGCGGCGAGCGGTATGTTCGATCTCGTCATCATGCAAGGCGCCGCCGCCCAAGGGCGTGAGCACCAAACTGCGGGCAACAGCATAAGCCACTTTGTTGATCGCGACCTTCTGGCCGAGCGCCACGCCGGCATTGGTGCGGCCGACGCCATCGAGCTGGATGACCCGCTGGCCCCTCTGATCTTTGAAAGTGGGCATCGCTTTGGCGACGGTTGTCGCGCGACCTTCGATCTCGAGCACGTCGCCAGGCGAAGCGCCGATCTCCTTCAGCGTCTCCGGATCAAGCCGAACGATGCCGCGCCCAATGTCGTCGCGACGCGCCTCGACCACGGTCAGGCGCAGCTTTTCGCGGTTGTCGATGGCTTCATTGGGCATGGAACTCTCCACTCGCCTTTGTTGTCGTCACGGGACTCCGAATCCCCAGATATTCGACCGAAATTCGCGGATCCAAGAATTTTGCGACGTGGTGCAGCGCGCCGATGAACAAAATGCCGGTCCTGTCCTCGCCAAGCGTCTCATTGATTCGACCCGCGATGAATTTGTCGCGGGCGTCGAGAAGAGCAGCGGCCTGCTCGTCGGTGCGTTCAGGCGATTGAATGAGCCTGTATTCATCGAGAAGGAGCGAGGGCGATTCCGTGCCGACAAGCAAAGCGCCGCTATCCGCCAGGGCCTCCAGCAGTTGATGGTTTCGACTGCCCTGAGCGGCAATCTCGTGAACCAGCGCTCGCTCGCGACCACAGATGGGCAAGCTGTCCTGATAGAGATTGACGCGCTTCAGATCGAGCCGGAGCGACCGGAGTCCCTCTCCGATGGCGCGCCAGATGGCGTCGAATTCGATCGACCGTTCCGCCAGCTTGCGTTCGCCGTAGCGCGCGGCGAAAGCGGCCTGATAGGCCTCCGCTGCGGACCCCATCTCCGCGATGCTGTGGACGACCGGAACGTAGATCAACCGTGCCATATCTCACCGTCCGCTCGCTTGTTGATGGCACGCGACCGCATCCCGCATCGACCTCCGCTTTACCCATGCTTGCTCAACCGTACTTCGAGGACTCCGTTGCGCAGGTTCAGGTGCGGACCGCCCGCGATCTTTCCTTCAATGAGCGTTTCCTTGCGATAGAGCCGTTCGCCGGTCTTCGCCTCCAGCAGAAGGATGTCACCGTCCAGGATGCAGCGAATATCCTTGCGCTCCGCGCCGGGCAGTTCAAAGAGAAACACGACTTCACCCGGCTCGTCGAACATGTCGGTGACGGGTTCGAGGACCTCAACCGAAGTTCGCTTTGGTTCGCGCCGCGGTGGGGCATCGCGCCGGAAGGGCTCATCTTCGGGCGGCTCCTGTTCGCCTGCCGCTTCGCGCAATGTGCGCGAGCCGAACGAATATTCAAACACCTTGCCGTCCTTCTCGTGACGGCCCCGCCTGGGAGCTTGATCGAAATCGGAAAGAACCGTGAAGAGATCCGACAGCCCCCGCGCAATCTTTGTGAACGCGGCAGCCCCGGTCACGTTTTCTTTGTCTTCGCGATCGTCTTTGGTCATGACGCGTACTCCTTGCTTTCCACGGGCGCCTTAGCGATAGCGCCGAGCGCCTGCTCGATCCGGCCCAGCCGTTCATCCATCGCGAGCAGCGACGCATTTTGCGCCGGCGCCAGTCGATTTTGGCCGCCGTTGTGGTTCCACCAATCGAGACCGAGTTCACGCGCCTTGTCGACCGAGCAGATTACGAGACGTATCTGGATCGTCAGGAGTTCGACTTCGACCAGCTTGATCGATATGTCGCCCGCGATAACGACGCCTTTGTCGAGGATGCGCTCCAGAAGATCGGCGAGATTCGTGCTGTCGACCGAGTGGGTCATGGATTGGTTGGACGACATGAAATTGCCTTTCAGTCCGCCCCGTCAGGGACGTCGAGTGCGAGGGAGAGATCCTTGTCGGAGAAGCCGAACTGCCGCCGCAGTTTGAGAATTTCGTCCGCTTGCGCGGCAAGCGCGGCGCCCAGGTTCTCGATCTGCACATCCGTCAATCGACCCGCCTCCATGCGACGGACGGCCTGCCGTTCCAGGACATCGTGAAGCAATTTCACCAGCGTAAGCACGAGCCGGATCAGACCTTGCGCCGTCGATGAGCCCCTCTCCGAGGGATCACGATCGCCATCGATCGTCGCGTTGTGGACGACCGGGTGAGGGGTTACGTCAGAGGTCCTGGCTTCGGTAGGCGCAAGACTCGGAAGCCCGATATTGGGTTCGGGTTCGATTGGCCCCGCAGGTGGCGGCTCGAATGCCGAGAGCGAAGGCGGCGGCAGAGATGGCGTGCGGGGTCGAACCGGAACCGCCGGCGCACGGCCCTCCGGCCAGATTGTGTCGACCGAGCCGAGCAGCAATCGGAGATCGAGGAACAACAAATCGACGTCGGCAAGCCCAATGGTGAGATTGCCTTGCAGCGACACGCCGCGATGCAAAATCCTGTCGAGGGCATCGGCGAGAGACAACTGATCGGCGCGCGGGCGAGCCGCATTGGGCGCGACGCGCTCAGGAGCCAGCATTGTCGCTATCATCTCCATCGTCCTTTTGCATCTCATCGAGGCGGCTCAAGAGCACCTCTTCGCGCGCGTCGAAGTCCTCTTCCGTAATCCTCCCCTCTTCGAGATCGCGGTGGAGCGCCGTGAGTTCGGTCATAGTTGCTTTCCCTTGCGCCTCGCGCTCCTGCTGAACCGCATCGTTGATCTTCCGGAGGACGAACATCAGGCCCCGGGCCGGCGACGCCAGTAAATCGTCGATGATGAACATCGCTATCTCCTTTGACAAAGAAGGGCCGGATAGGCCTTACCGAAGGCAATCCGGACCGTATCGGTGGGCGGCGGGCAGCTTTTCAGGACACGATCCCTGGCTTGCTTCGCGGGCTCCCCGCGCGACTGCGGCGGCTACGCGGCCTCCACGTTGAACTGCACAAAATTATGGGGCGGCCATGGACCGCTGAGATTGAAGACGATGTCGTCGTCGATTTGACCAGCGGCCGCATTGACCGCCGCTTCGAACGTCTCGACGCCCGTCCGCGGCACCAGGATCGCGAGATTGGCGATCTGCTTTTCGTCGCGAATCGGGAGCTTGATGGCTTCCGAATATGTACTCTCAATTATCGCCAACAGTTGTTCGGTAAGCGAGTCGCGATAATGTGCGAGCGCTTGGTCGAACTGCTGGCCCAACCGGATCTTCTCGTCGTAGGATGGCGTGCGGCGAGCGCGGAACGTTCGATCGCGCGACGCTTTCAGCGCCGGCGTCCTTTCAACGAGGTAGGCGATCGGATCCGGAGCGTCGAGGTTTAGCCGGAGGGCCATCTCGACCGAACCCGACACGCGCTCCAACTGCGACGAGAGCTCTTGGCGGTTGTCATCCAGAAAGCGGCGCAGATCTTCTTCAGACTTCGTCACTGTGCCGAATGTCATCGGCAGGAGATCAAACTTCGCGTTGACAGCGGCGAGGACCCGTTGGGCCGCCGCAATGTGTTTGCGTTCCGCGCGCACATTGTTCAAAGGGCATTCGCTTACGATGGCGCAGAGCGACTCCGCCTCCAACCGGTACGCCGGGCGGTCAAGAACGCCTTGCAGTGGAGGGAGTTCTCCCTCTCTGGCTTTGCCGACGGCGTAGACATAAAGGCCCATTGACGATACTCCGGACAAACGAGAACGACATTCCGTGCTCTGGCAGTCGGGCGGGCGCGCAGCTTTCGACGACCTTACGTCGGGTCACATGACCAGACGCCCGCATTCAAGACGAGAGCGCCTATGCTTCGCTTGCGCCGATGGGCCCGTAGGATCTGACCGACAAGTCGGTCTCGAGCTCGACCATATAGCGCTCGATTTCGAAGACCTCCTGAGTCAACGGGAGGTTCAGCATCTTGACCTCGAGATTGGGAACGAGAATCTCCGCTTCAGCCTCCCATCCGTCCGATCCATGGTTGAGGGGCGCAATCCTTGTGATTCGAGTCTCACGCGCGCCCATTTCCGCAGAGAGGAATTCCCGCACCGCGGCGCGCGCCGCGGAAACCCTGCTGATGGGATGCGGTCGCGATTCGGGAGGCGTTATCACGGTGACAGGCGGCGGCATGATTGTCGCCTGCCGAGGCTCTAACCGCTGACTTTTGGCTACCATTGGACCTTCTCCCTCGATCGCTCTCTTGCCACGGAGCGCCTGCGGCGCCTGAGATCGTCAGTACGAAAATTGAAAACTCCGCTTGGCCGCATGCAGCCCCACAGGAGGCTTGCGCGCCCGTTCGACAGGTCGGGCGGGCGGCGAACCGCCGTTCAGGCTCCCCAGAATTTCGGCGATTTCGGTGTCGATCTCGCGAAAGCGCCCTTCGATTGTGTCGAAACGGGCGCGGGCCGTGCGGGCCTCCTGCATACGCCTGGTCCGCTCAAGCTCGAGAAAGCTGATTCGAAGATAGGCCTTGTAAGCCGGAATCTGCACGTCCGACCGGCCCGTGAGAGTCCGCAAATCGCTAAGTCCCCTCGATGGCCGTCGCTGCAACGAGATCATCGTTCTCCTCCCCGCGATCGAAATGTCGCGTCACGATCCGAGCGCGGGTTTGATCGCCCCGATGCGCCACTGGCATCCTCCGCGCATTCGAAGCGGCGCAGAAGCAGATCGATGAACGCGGGCGATACGGCGCCGTCATTGTTGGCGTGAGCGGACGTCTGGCTCAGGATATCGCGGCACGCCCAGACAAAGATGGGGTTATGCACACCAGCGTCGCCGCCTCGCGACGACAGCACCCGCGCAATCGCAATCGAAGCGCGTAACGTCGGATAGTGGGGATCCCGACCTTCGCAACGGCACAGTCTCACGAGATCGACGATTCGCGCGGCGCGGTCGAGATCAATGCTTGATTTGCTCGCCGTGATCGCGATTTCGGTGTCGCGATCGTAGTGAGTCAGGTGCAGCGTGACCATGCGGTCGAGAAGCGCATCCTGGGTCTTGTAGACGCCCGCGTATTCGGTTGGATTCGAGGTGAAGATGGCGCGAAAATTCGGATGCACATTCACGTAACCCTCGCCGCGGCCGTGCAATCCGGGTACGTTCAGGACACCTTCCGATAGGATGCTTAGAAATGGGTTGTTCGCTTCCGGCTTGCTGCGATTGAACTCGTCGTAAATGATCGTGTGCCCGAGCCGGCACGCGGTCGTTATGCGATTGTCGATCCAGAGCGCGCGCCCCTCTTCCTGAAACTTGAGAACCGATCCGATATAGTTGTCGACGACGCGCGATTTGCTGTACCCGCTTTCACGGCCGATGAGATCGGAACTGCCGAATTCGTGATCGCCATGAAGCAGGATCGTAGGTCGGTCGAGCTGCGCGGCCACGTGAAAGGCGAGGGTCGTCTTCCCGGTTCCCGGCGGTCCGGAAAAATGAACCGGGTATCCCGCTTCCAGGTAGGCCATCGCTCGATCTGTGATGTCCTGGACCTCGACCGAACTCACGAACGCGTTGCTGGGGTCCAGTGCGATGGAACCGTCCTCGCCGCCGATGTAGTCATCGGCGACGGGATGGAGGTTCGGGGCCACAAAGGCGTTCATTTTCCATGCCCTCCGTGGCGTCCCTTCGGATGGCGCGCGGTCTGTCGAGTTGGCGTAGGTTGCGGCGCTCTTGCCTTATCCGCATGGGCTTCCGGCTTGGCGAAAGCGGGCGTTGCCCCGTGCGTGACGACTGGGGCGCTTGGCGCCGCGGCAGGTTTATGTTGGAAGGCCTGAGGCGCAGCAGATTGAACCACGGCGCTGTGTTTGGTTGGCGCCGGTTGCTCCCTCATCAGACGGCTTCTTTGAAAGTTTCCTCTCCAAATGGCCGTCCCGTCGTGGCGATCATGCGCGTACTCCGAGAGGTGGTCCCGGATTTCGGCGGCGCGATCACGACCGTCCTTGGCAAGCTTGTCTCTAAGCGCAGCGACCCCATCCGTGAGGTCGATCATGAAGGCCGCCGCCTTGCGGTGGAGTTCCTGCCGACGAACGACTCCGTCGTGCGCGAACTGATCGAGCATCGCCCTGACTTCTCTTTGGCGATGGGTGTTCGTATCAACCGCTTCTTTGTGATTATCTCGGGTTGCGCGCATGCGTGACGCCTTTTGGGCGCGCAGCATCGAACTCACTTCGCTGTGAAGCTCGTGAGTCATCTTCTTGGCTTCCGCAACCTGAAGGCTCGCGCTGCGACCACGAGACGTCTGTACGTCGAGAAGCATCGAAAACACCCCAGAAT
Source organism: uncultured Alphaproteobacteria bacterium (assembly GCA_963741845.1). Lineage (GTDB taxonomy): Bacteria > Pseudomonadota > Alphaproteobacteria > Rhizobiales > Beijerinckiaceae > Roseiarcus. The sequence goes on along the minus strand of CAVUJV010000036.1, from coordinate 6,642 downwards.
GTCGCGCTTTCGCTGTCTGTTGACGACGTTCGGCCTGGTCTCTTGTGTCCCTCACTCGCGCTGACTTCGCACTCTGCAGAAACGACTCGACATCGCTGCGGCGACGATTTGTCGCGACTTTGATCTCTGTAGCTAGCTTGCTCCGTTCGCGACGGCCCGCAGTTATTTCGTTCGCCAGGCGCCCCATGTCTTCCGCCACTGTTGCCATGTCTCCACCTCCACAATAGGTTGGTCGCCCTTCGGGAGCGCGAGCGAAATGGGCCCGCGCCCCCGAAGGAGCGAAGCGCCGCGTGTCGTTTACGCGGGAGCCGCCGCGGAGGCCGTCAAGCCAACCGCTTCCGCATACTTGAGGTAAGTCTCGACCGACGCCACGACGACGCGAGCTTCAATCGTGATCAGCTCAATACCGACGAGCGAAACCTTGACCCAGGCGTCGATGACGATGCCCTTGTCCAGGATCCTGTCGACAACCTCTGCGAGGCTCGACGAATCGGTTGATTTCTGTAGGCGAGCCATAAGTTTCTCCTTTTGCGGACACTCTGCATTTGATGCATTCACCGGATCAGGTGCGAACCCTCCGGCATGTCATACTTCGCAAGAGCGGGGCCAAGCGCGGCGGTTCTCGAAGGAAATAATTTTGCCAGTTATTTCGTCCACTTAAGAGAGCGCCTCGAAGCCCGCTCCGTCGTCAGGTCCGACGAACACGGGCGGCGCGCCCTAGATCAGGGGCGCCGACGCCCGTTCGCCTTTCCCCAGGGCCGCGGTTACGATGGCTTCGATCTGAAATGGCTTCGCTAAAAATCCGTCGATCTCGGAGTCCTGACTGCGTCCAGAATGCGGACATCGTCCTCGAGGAAGTAGCCGGAAATCATGATGATCCGCATCGACGGCCGCAGCGCTCGCAGTTCCGCAATAAGCCGCAAGCCGTCCATGTCGGGAAGGCGGGCGTCGACAAATGCAATGGGGAAGGCGCTCTCCGTGACGACCGCAATGGCGCTTCGCCCCAGACCTACGGAGGTCACTGCACAGCCGAGACTGGCAAGCGCACGCTCCAGGACCCAGCACATGTCCTGATCGTCATCGACGACAAGAACCGTTTCTGGCGCCCGCGGCCCGTCAATCGACGGCAACATGGAGGCCTCCTCAAAGGGGCGCGAAGTCGCTCAAATCTCGTGCGACAGGAATTCGAACGACGAAAGTCGTGCCGTCGCGCGTCGAGCGAACATCCACTCGTCCGCCGTGCTGGCGTACGATGGAATGAGAGACGGACAGACCAAGCCCCGAGCGCCGGCTATCGGATCGCGTTGTGAAGAACGGATCGAAGATCCTGGAGACATGCGCTTCCGGTATCCCGGGACCCGTGTCTCCAACTTCGATAACGACCTCCTTACCGTCACGTCGAAGGTCGATGGCCAAACGGCCTCCGTCGGGCATGGCCTGGAAAGCGTTCAGCATGAGGTTGATGACGACAAGTTCCAGGAGGTTCTGCACCCCTTCGGCGTAGAGGTCGTCCGCTCCCCGTTCGAGCTTCCATTCAACCGAAGTTCCGACCGCGGCCTCTCCGGAGGCAAACATCAACGCGTTCTTCAAGACGCCAACGACGTTGACTCGCGTCGTTTCCGCTATGGGTCCTGGTCGGGCGAAGCGGAGAAGGCTCTCGACGACGAGGGAAGCTCGGTCGATTCCGCCGATCACCTTGCCGATACATTCCTCCAGCAGAGCAGGCGTCCCAATCCGTTGCTTCATCAGTTGCGCCGCGGCTGAACTCACGCCGAGGGGATTGCGAATTTCATGCGCGATGCCGCCGATCACCATGCCAAGGGCTGCGAGCTTTTCGCCCTGGTGCATCTGGGCCTCCATCGCTCGCTGCTCGACCAGATTGCGGCCAACGACCACGACCCCGGTTGCTTCCCCTCTCTGGCCCGTCATTCGCGACAGGCGCCACGACACGGGAATGCTTTCCCCGCCGCGGCATTTCATCGGCCACTCGACCGATCGGCGATCGTCGATCTCTTCGATCCCACGAAAACAGGCTTCGACCTCCTGGCTTTGCGGCTCGTCAATATGCTCTGCGAGTTTGCCGCCTCGCACTTCAGGTTCGGCGAGGCCGGTCGCCTTCTCCGCCGCGGAATTCCACGTCATGATCGCGCCCGAGGGGTCGGTCGAGATGATGAGGTCGCCGGCGCTCTCGACAATGCTTGCGAGATGCAGCTGCATTCGGCGCACTTCCTCGCCAAGCTGAAGCAGGTCTGTCACGTCGTCCATGACGAGAATCGCGCCACGCGAGGCGCCGTGCAGCTGAAGCGGGCAGATGCTGTAGGAATAGGTTCGAAGCGAAACGCCGGGCGCGCGATAAGTCATCCGCTGTCGATGGATCGTTCGGCCGGTAGCGATGACGTCCCGGATTTGCTGCTCGAGAGCCGTGTCCTGGAAGGCGGGCGGAAAGATTTCGTGGAGCCTCCGTCCCACGATCGAATTCAGGTTGCCCCGCGATTTCTCGAGGAAGTTGTGATTGACGGTCAGCACGGCCAATCTTTCGTCGAGAATCAGGATGGACGAGGGGATTGTCGCCATCACAGCATGGAAAAAACTTTCGTGGTCTAACGTGGCGACAGACATTCCATCCCGCCTAATTCCGCACAGTCAGATCCGGTCGGAAGCTGAACGGAGGCCAGGGCCCCGACAAAGCGATCTCGATGTGCTCGGCCGAAGCGCCTTTCGTGCGAACGTGTTCGCGCAATTGGCGCACGTTCGTCTTGTCGACAAGCAGAGCAAAGCGAGCGATCGGGTCGCCTGCTTTCGGGTCCGACTGTCGTCCGATGGCGAGTTCGCGAACGGCGGCCGTCAGAGGCTGAATTTCTGCGAGATAGTCGCGAACCACCGCCGCGGCGTTCGCCCGACCAAACGCCACCAGCGCTTCGCGGTCTCGGCAAGCGCGCATGTATCGCACGCCTTTTGACAGGGCCCGCCAGTCAGGCCAGGCATCGCAAGCGAGTCGATCCAGAAGTTCCGGGTCGTCGAACTTGGCTCCGGCCCGCAATTCCCATTCCTCTTTGTCTGCGACTCCATCGAGGAAGGCGACAATGGCTTCCTCATGCACTCTCATGAAAGCAGTCAGACTATCGAAGGTTTTGTAAAAGGTGCCGAAGGGGACGGGAAAGACAGGCGACCACTGCATCGTCCAGTTGACGAGTTCGGCATGTCTGCGGACCCGCGGCGCAAGCCACGTGGCGTCGGCAAGATTCCGCTCACCGTCGACGCCGCAATATTCACCAATCGGGACAATCGCGATCAATGCGAGCGACCGACCCCACACTAAGGACCTGAAGTCGCTCCTCAATCTCCGCTGGCGGGAATTCTGGAACATGCCGATTTTGCGCGAAAGCGTACAGGCAAATTGCGCTGTCCTTGTCCAAAGCGCAGGAATTTTCGACTGCGCCGGGCCGCGGGGGCGATTGTGTCTCAGCCATGCGCTGGCGCCTCGTGCGTGGCTTCCAGCGTTTTCAGCTTGGTGCGAAAGGTCTTGTAATCGATTCCCAAGAGGCGAGCCGCCTGGGCCTTGTTGCCCATCGCGTCCTTCAGCGCAGTCACTATAGCGTCGCTTTCGAGGGCGTAAATCCGATCCCTGACGCGCTGTTGCAACGGCGCGTATCCAATGAATGCCGTCGAAACTGGCGGCGCGGACTGGCGGTTCAGGCAGCCGGCCAAATCGCGGGCGGTGATCCTATCCGAGCTGTTCAGTGCGGCGCGCCGCATCACCGCGCGCAGTTCTCGCACGTTGCCGGGCCACTTATAGGCGAAAAGCAAATCGAGGCCCCCGGAGTCGATTTCCACGGGCGGCCGATTCAGAACGTCGCGCGCTTGTTTCAGGAAGCGCTGCGCAAGATACGCCACGTCCTCGGACCTCGCGCGCAAAGGCGGGACCGTGATGACATATTCCGCCAACCGGAAATAAAGATCCTGGCGAAAACGGTCCGCCTTCGCATCCAACTCGAGATCCTCGTTGCTGGCGGCGATCACCCGCATGTCGAGTTTGATCAGCTCCTTGCCGCCCACTCTGCGGAGCGTGCGATTCTCGAGCGTTCGGAGGAGCGCCTTCTGTCCGGTCGAAGAAAGATTTCCAACCTCGTCGAGAAAGATCGTCCCGCCGCTGGCTGCCTCCTCGATGTAGCCGCGATGCCGCTCGCTCGCCCCAGTGAACGCCCCCTTTTCGTGACCGAAGAATTCGCTTCCGGTCAGGGTTTCGGAGATCGCGCCGCAATCGACAACCACAAGCGGCTGTTTGGCGCGCGGGCCATACTCATGCAGGCAGCGGGCGACGACCTCCTTGCCGGAGCCGGTCTCACCGCCGATAACGACAGAATACCCTGTCGAGACGACGGCTTTGACGTCTGCAATCAGGGCTTGAATGGCGGGGCCTTGGCCCATCGTCGCGGCCAATGCGGCGCCGACGCCCTCGCCGATCGCAGGTTGCGCGGCGCTTGCAACCGCCCGCCGCACGGTTTCTACGAGATATTCGTTCCGGAAAGGTTTCGTGACATATTCGAAAGCCCCATCCCGGATCGCGCTGATTGCGGCCGGAATGGTGCCGTGAGCTGTGACAACGATGATCGGCAACCGAGGGTCGAGGCGTTTCAAACTCCGCAGAACAACATCGCCGCTGAGGCCGGGCATGTACATATCCAGCAGCACAACCGCGGGCGGGTCATGAGCCGCCTGTTCAAGAGCTGCGCCCCCGCCATCGCTTTCCTCAACTTCAAACCCGACGTCTGAAAGTACATTCCTGACGGCCCACCGCATATCGCGATCATCATCTACGACTAATACTTTTGGATTTGCCATGAGCTAAGATCTTCCATGGGCGAACAATGCACGTCTTGCGCGATGGCGATCGCGAAGGCCAAAAGGGCCGCGAGCATGGAAAGGGCGGCGCCGGCGGCTTGCCCTTCCATGCACCTGGTCCAGTCCTTTTCGACGAACTCAGCGCGCCGACCCCTTTACCCCCGACGCGAAACAGTGTGATCTTCAACGCAGAATAAGCAGCCCTCCGACGTTGCCACCATCGCATCCCGCTCCGCGCGCGCATTGATTTCGCTCAATCGTCGAAGCGCCGGAATCGGCTCTAAACCGCGCCACCTGTCCGGCCCAGGGGCCCCTACTCGTCGATCGGATCGGAGCTCGACGCTGCGAAACGGGCGAAGCTTCCGGTCGTGCCGCGGGCGGCGGTCTCAGCGGAGGCGTCGCGGCCGACCATTGCCCGCATCCAGCGCTCACGGTCGAGATTGCGCATGAGCTCACGATGCGCAGGGTCGCTCGCCTGGCAGAGCGGCTTCTCAGCCATGCCAGCCGGGAGGACGACCGAGATAGGCCTTGCCTTCCTTGCGCCGGCTGAGGCACAGAGGGCCGAGGGCTGGACGACGGGTTCGCACAGTCCCGGCGGTCCGATGCTGCCTGAGTGGCGTTAAGATATTGAACAGATTGCCGAAGGAAGGGTGGCCGAGTGGTTTAAGGCAGCGGTCTTGAAAACCGCCGTGGGGGCAACCCCACCGTGAGTTCGAATCTCACCCCTTCCGCCATCTACGCCAGGGCCGCAAATTATTCAATTCCGGCGCGCCTTCGAGGCACTCCCGCCTGTCCACGCCTCACGGAATATTCGCGCCGCCAAATAGGCCGTGCTCTGCATTCTTTGCCGCTGTCGGGAAGGGCTGCGAGCGCTCGTCATTTCAAATGAAAACCCCGCGCCGGCGGAAGGCAATGCCGGCGCGGGGCATATCCTGCCGGCGGGGAAACCGGCTCGGGCATTCGCGCCATCTAGGGGAGATCTGGCGCGTCACAATCCATTATGCCCGTCAGACCCCGGCGGCGATCCCTCAGATATGGGGAGGCGCTACGCGCGGACAGGCAAGACCAAATCCTTGACCCGACCTTGACCAAAGGGTCAGATTGGCGGCGCCGGAGCTTTGGCGCGCCCTCTGGGGAGAGGGGTAAGCCTATTGGGGAATAGGGGGCCGAAGCTTCGGAACATGGCGCCGCGGAGAAATCCGCGGCGCCTCATCTCTGGACGAATGGGAAACCATGTCCTCGCGCCTCCGCTTCTCTGGCGTGGGACAGGCCAGATTTGAGGCAAGTCCGGCGCTGTGATCCACGTCACTGATCCGCGGGGCTCCTCGGCGTAGTTATCGGGCACCTCCTTTGACGCCCCGCTTCATGCGGGGCTTTTTTTGTTCCGTTGCGGTCACGAACGAGCGCGGCCTCTCGATCGGCTGTTCGAGAGGAGGCAGCCGGCGAAGGTTGCGGCTTGGCAATTGGGCCGCGTCCGAGGCAGGAAGCGTTCGGTTTCGGCGCACCCCCTTTTGTGTGGACGCGCCGCAGCGCGGATACTTCAGACGATTGCCGACCGGAAACTCCGGCAAAGAGCGCGCGCCGAGCTGGCCCATTCACGAAATGGCGAAAACAAGAAGTAAGGAACGTCTTCTTCTGATTTTCTGGCTTTTCGGGTGAGATACCTGATCTTCGTCAGGCGGAAATCGCCAAAGCCGCGGTCTGTCGCGAGCCGAGGGCAGCCATCTTTCGGCCATTGCGGGGCCATCGATCGCGCCTTCGCCGGGAAGGAAAGTGTCTTGGCGGAGGGGGGCGTCCGCC
>CAVUJV010000035.1:0-35844 GCA_963741845.1 uncultured Alphaproteobacteria bacterium | reverse complement strand
GATGCAACGGCGATGGCGCGGGGATCATCGTGACGCAGTAGAAGTAGAGCCGGTCCAGATACTGTTTGCGAATCCCGGACGCGGGGCCTCCCGGATCGACCTATCGCACCGGCGGCCGCCTGAGGATCCCCGCGATATCGTCATGGGGGCGGGGGATGATATGCGTCGACGCGACTTTCCCGACAGCCTTGGCGGCCGCCGCGCCCGCTTCCACCGCGGCTTTGACGGCGCCGACGTCCCCGCGCACGATGATCGCGGTGTAGCCTCCGCCGGGCTGTTGCCGCGTGACGATTTCGACATTCGCCGCCTTCACCATCGCGTCGGCGGCTTCGATCGCCGCGACTAGCCCGACTGTCTCCACGAAGCCGAGCGCCTGACCCTCGACCGCCATGACTCTACTCCCTCGACGCCTGAGCCAAAATCAAACGCAACTCGTCCCGCCGCGCAGGCGAGGCGGCGAAACCGCCGAAATCCCATGTCCCGCAGGCGCGCAACGATCATCGGCGAAAATCCGCCCGAAAGATCGATGCCGAACGAGGTCGTCAGACCGGTTCTCGAGAGCTCGCAGACGGACTGAAGCCAGTCGATCAGGAAAGGCGCCGGATGGGCAAAGGGATTGGCTCTGAGAAAGCCGTCCGCCACATAGTGGTCGAGGGTCCCGTCGGCGTACACGACCTCGGTCGGGAAGCCGTAGACCGTGCGAATCGTCTCGGTCACGTCCACCCAAATCGTGTCGCACCGGCTTGCGATCTCCGCCGCCTTGATTGAGGCCGACGGCATTTTGAAGAATCGCCCCCGCCGGGAGCCCCGCTTCCTCTGCAAGCCTCGCAGAAACTCTGCGCCTCGCGCGCATCGACGATACCGCCGATCAGCGCCGTCACCTCGACTGTGGGACGCCGATCGCGCCGCGTCCGCGAGCCCCTTGCAGCAGCCCGCGAAAGAATATCTTGCGACCCCAGCGGCAGGAAGAGATCTGCGCGGCATCTCGTCCCAATTCTCGATCAGTCTGCGGGCGCGGTCGGAGCTGATGACGCGACAGCCGGATGTGGACCGGGAGATCTCTGGCGATCGCGAGCAGGGGCGCGCAGGATTCACGAACGATGGCGGCGATCTCGTCTTGCAGGTCGAACGCGTCCGGATCGTTGCCAAGCCGGGAAATGAGCCGGACGAACGTGTCGATCGAACCGTGCGACATGATCGAGGTCGGTGAGGCGGACGACGCCAATGCCGGTCGAAGGACCCGCGAAGCATTCCGCCGCCTCTGCCGCGCTTCGCGGCGCGATCCAGACAGAGCTGCCGGACTCCCTGTCCGCAAGTTCGAGGAGCCGATCGAGCGCGGCGCGGCTCGAGCCGCCAGCCCGCAGCTATCACGGCCCCCGCATAGATCTTGCCCGTGCCGCCGTCGACGGAGATCTCGTCGCCCTCGCGAAACGCCTCGGCGCCGATTGTAAAGGTTCGCCGCGCAAGGTCGATTTCGATCGCCTCGCAGCCGACGATGCACGGTTTGTCGAGCGCCCGCGATACGACTGCGGCATGGCTGAGCGCGCCGCCCGTCGCCGTCACGATGCCGTCAGCGCTGAGCATCCCGCGGATGTCCTTGGGGCTGGTGGTTGGCCGCACGAGAATGACGTGCTCGCCCTTGGCCGCCGCTTCGGCCGCGCGGTCCGAATCGAGCATCGCGGCCCCGTTCGCGTGACCCGGCGACGAACCCAGCCCCTGGGCGAGCACCCTCGCCTCGGCCAGCGCGCTCTCGTCGAAGGCCGGCCGCGAGAGCTTGCGGATCTGATCGGCGCTGATCCGGCTGACGCCTTCACGCGCGTCGATCACGCCTTCGGCGACGAGATCGGCGGCGACGCGCACCGCCGCGGCCGCCGTGCGTTTCGCCGGCCGAACCTGCAGCAGATAGAGTCGTCCGGACTCGACGGTGAACTCGATGTCGACCGCGTCGCGATAGAGCCCCTCGAGTTTGACGCCGATCTCGATCAAGTGCCGAGCGAAGACTCCGTGTCCATTCCATTGGGATCGGAGAGGTCGATCGGACTGTGCGTTCCGGCGACGAGGTCCTCGCCCTGCCTCCCGATCAGATATTCGCCGTAGAGCGCCTTCTCGTTCCGTCGTTCGGATTGCGCGTGAAGGCGACGCCCGAGCCCGAGTTCTCGTCGGCGTTGCCGAAAACCATCGACTGGACCGTCACGGCGGTTCCGAGATCGTCGGAAATGCCGTGGTGCTGTCGATAGGCCTTGGCGCGCGGGCTGTCCCAGGAACGGAAGACCGCCGCGATGGCAAGTTCGAGCTGTTCCATCGGATCGGCGCTGACGCGCTCGCCTTGCTTCGTCGACATGAGCGAGGATCGTCTGCTCGCAGCGCCTCGAAGGTCTCAGGCGATGGGCGTGGCCTGCGCTCGCCTTTCGGCGTCGCGCACCGCTTCCGACGAGCTCGGTCGGATCAAGGCCCAGCACCGTGTCGAGAGAACATTCGCCAGAAGCGCAGCCATGTGTCGAGCGCGAAGCGCGGGCCGCTGGCCCTTGCGCGATCGCAGCGCCGACCGTGCGGTCAGACCGAGATTGAGGACCGTGTCCATCATTCCGGGCATGCTGACCGCCGCGCCGGAGCGCACGGAGACGAGCAGCGGACGCTCGACGCCGCCGAACGACCGGCCCGTCGATGCTTCCAGCCGTCGCAGCGCGTCTCGAACTTCGCCCATGATCTCGGTCGCCGACCTGTCTCGCCATTCGCATCGGAACTGTGAAAGCCCTCCGCGCCGATCACGAAGGCAGGCGGCACGGGAACGCCCGCCGACACCATCCGGCTCAAGTCCGCTCGCCTTGCCGCCGTAGCGCTTCGCGTCGGCGACTTCGGGGTCGGCGACGTCGCGGACGAAGGACGATTCCTCGGGTCGGCGCCATCGCGACGCTCCTCAGACGTCGCGAGGACGGCCGAGGACGGAAAGGATGTCCTCATGAAACTCGAACCAGATCGTATGGACGGAATCGATGCGTCGGGCCGCAGACGTAGTCCCGTTCGCCCCGGTCGACCCGCGCCAATGCCCTCGCGCGAACCGCCGGACATAATGCGTCGTAGCGCGGGATGACCGGCAGTGAGCTCGCCCATCGCCTTGATCAGCCGCTCGACGATCTTGATGACCTTCGACTCCGCCTTCTCGTCCTCGTCGCTCTTCTGCCAGTCGCTGACCGCCTTGATGAATTGATCGTTCAGCGTCTCGAACCGGTCGTACCAGGCGTCCACGGCGCGGTCTCGCGCAGCGCGCTCGTAGAGCTTTCTGTAGAATTCGTGCACCGCCGCCGTGCCGTCCGGCAGCGACGAGATACCGTCCGTCGACGCTCATCGCCCAGCCCTTTTCGACCGCCGCCGCCAAGCTGCTCCTGCGCGACTTCGGCGCACGCCGACCGCCGCCGCAACCTCGTCGGCCGTCGCCATCTTCTTGAGGTGCGCGCCGTTCAGAACCAGAAACGTCGCGTCTTCGCTTGCGGGCGACATCCGGCCGGAAACTCCGTTTCGACGTCATCGTGACGCGTAGCGGCGCGACCCCGGCGAGGGAGCGCGCCGGCTGACGCCCCTACTTCCAGTAATATTTCGAGCGGTTCAGGCTCACATTGTCCGGGAACGGCAGATAGCCCTCGCCGGAGAAGATCTTCTGGGGAACCGTCGCCTGCGCGAAGCCGCGCTTGACGATGTCGTAATAGTAGTTCGCGACGCGCTGGTCGATCTCCCAGAACTCGTAATCTCTTGCACGCCTTTTCGTAGGTGCCGGCAAGGCGCAGATGCGGCAGGATCATGTCGATGTAGTAGACGTACATGCCGTTGTAAATCAAGGTGCGGCGGGGCATTTTCGAGAATTTCGAATAGAGCTTCAGCGTCGCCTGCTGGATGCCTTCGAGGCGCTTGTCGAGGTCGGCGATCTTGACGGGATAGACCTCGCCCATCGGGGTGTCCCACTTCTCGCGGACGAACACGGCGCCGCCGACGATGTGCTCGATATAGTTCTTCGGCCGCGTGAAGGTGGTGGAGATGTCGTTCACGCGGATCTCGTCCAGAGCCCATCTTCTCGGCGTCGATGACGATGCAGAGCGTGTAGCAGTGCGGCACGTTCTCGTGCTCGCAGACGTCGCTCCAGTCGTAGACGTCCTCATTGGTGAAGAGGTCGCGGATGATCATGATCTTGCCGTCGCCAAGCTCGTAAGGCCCGGTGTCGCCGAGGCCGAGACGGCAGTCGTAGTGATCGAGGAACGACAGAAGCTCCGCGGCGGCGTTGAAGCGGACGAAAGTTGTCGAAGCGCCTCGCTGCCGTGCTCGAAATGCTCGATCTCGCCTTGCAGCTTTTCGATCACGTCCTTCTCGTGGATTTGGCAGCGGTAACGATCCTGCGAATTGAGGATGTAGCCGTCCTGCCGCTTGCCCCAGAGCACGCGCTGCATGAACTTGAGGATGATGTTGCTCTCGCGCACGAAGTCCTGCGGCTGGATCGCTTCCAGCGCAAGCAGGCCGCACCGGCCCATGCCGAAGCCGACAGCTCCGATGCACCAGTCGTGGACGCAATTGACCTTCGTGCCGATCTCGCGGCGAGCGCTGCGCGCCAATCTCCATAACGCCCTTGCGCGCCGATCTCGTTGGTCGTCATTTCGAGGATTTCCGGCCAGCGGTAGAACTCCTGCATGAAGGCGAGGATTTCGTATTCCTGGCGCGGAATCATGCCCGACACGCCTTCGGTCGCGCGCATGACGAGAACGTCCCAGATGTTCCAGGCGAGATAGTTGTTGAGGTCGTTCAACTCGTCGAGCGTGAACTGGTCGCGCAGGACGTCTTCCTTGCTGACTTTTTCAAGCACCTTGCTCTTCGCGCGGCTGCGCATGATCTTGTCGCCGAGGATCCCGTCCGGAACCGGGTCCATTCCCTTGAAATTGCCCTGATAGACGAGGTCCTGGAAGCGGAGGCCGTCGTCGCGCGGCCTCGTAGCGATTCTTGATAGGTCGACATGGTTTGTTCTCTCGCATGGTGGAGATTGACGGTCAGATCACGGCGTCAGTCGAGCAGCGCGACGCGGCCCGGTCTCCCGGTCCTCGCAATGCAGTTGCACGCTTCTTTCCGTTCAGCGCATTGACGATGGCGGCGAAATGCGCGTCATTGTTGCCGCCGGTGACGTAGCGGGAATCGGTGCCGACGAGATACGCGGTCATGACGCAAGGCATCTGAAATTCGCGAGACAGAATGCCCAAGATGCGATTCGGGCGCCCCGGACATGGTGATGACGCCGATCGCGCCCATGCTGAGCGCCGGCGCGAGGAAAGTCGTCGTGCCGCCCTGCACCAGCAGGATGTGCTCCTTCAGCTTGCCGCTCTGGATCAGCGCAAGAACGGACTTCGGATCGGGCAGGTATCTGACGACGCCCGACGGCGTCTTCTTCGTCTCGAAGCTGTTGTAGCCTTCCGCGACATAATTCATGGGCTTCCTCCTTTCGATTTCTGCTGAGCTGCGAACAATGACGCGCCGAAGCTAAGGCGGCAGCGCGGCGGCCGCCCGCAATCGTCGCGAGCGAGCGGAGCAGGTCTGCGTCTCGCCTGTCGCAGTCCCGGGCGGGGTTGCGGAACAGGAGCGCCGTCGCCTGGAGCCGAGCCGAGGCGAGCGCATTCGTCCGGCTCAGGCGTCGTTCGCGGCGGATCGCGCCCGCTTCGCGACAATTCGCCCGTTCGCACGGAAGCAGCCGGACATGGCCGCCGACGCCGCAGCCGCAGGCCGGCTTCGCGGGACGCCGCAATGCAGGACTGCCGCGCAAAGCCGCCAGGCAGGAGACGCGCAACGATTCCTGCGGCCAGAGCGGCGACGAACTCCGCGCCCGCGCTCTGAGAGCGTCCTTTTCGCGATGCATGCCCCAGGCGACGCCGACGACGCGGACGCCGCATTCCCTGGCGTGGTTCACATCGCCGGTGGTGTCGGTGACGAGCACCAGATCCGATCGGCGGACGCCTCGGATGGCTGGTCGCCCTCGCGATAGGCAGGCGAGCAGTCGCGATTGATGAGATAGGATCGATCGGCGAGAAATCGCCTGACGACGGCGCGCTTGTCCGGCTCCACGTCGCCGCCGAAAACGTGGGAGAAACAGTGGGCGATGCCTGCCCTCGTCAGGAGACGCCGGATCGTCGCGGTCGTGTTTGAGGAGACGACGGCGAGCGAGCAGTTCGCGGCGAGCGCCCGCACGACGTCCACCATCCCCGGCACGAAATCCGGCTCGTAGTCGGCCTCCAGCTCGGCGAGGAAATGGCGCGCCACCTCGTCGCGCCTGCGCCTCGTCGCGGCAGAGCCGCCGAAGGCCCTGGAACAGGTTGTCCTCGAGCAGACGGAAATATTCCTGCTGCGTGGCGATGCCGAGCTCGAACGCTGCGTTGATCGCGCGCGAAGATCTTCCAGGAGGCCTCGCGCGTCTGCACGAGCGTGCCGTCGAAATCGAAGAGGACGGCGAGCGGCGGCATCGGCTCAGCCCGCCACCGGCGCGCGCGTCGCCGGATCAGCGTTCAGCGCGGTCAGTTGCGGCATTTCGAAGAAATCCTGGATCTCGCCATAGCCGACGAGATCTCCGCACCGCCATCGGCCGAGCACGTTGAACGACACCATGTTTGGCCAGCACTGCCAGGGAAAGGTGGTCAGCCCCTCGGCGCTGAGCTTCCATTCGCGGTCGGCGCTGTCGACCAGGACGAGTTCGACCGTCTCCGCGTAGCGTTCGCGGCGCTTCGTCTCGCCGTGCGCTTCTCTTGAGGCCGAACATCTTTCCGTTCTCGACGACATAGCCGTGCGCGAGCTGAGCGATCGGCCCGTTGGTCTTGCGGATCGAAGCTGAAAATCGCGTGCATCGCGAGATCGCGGGAGAAATGCGCGTGCAGCCAGCTCATGTTCGGCGCGCCGCGCTCCGGCCTCGGACCCCAGCTGTGATCCATCGTCGAGATGCAGTCGATCGGATAGGTCTTGCCGCGAACGCTGACCCGCCCTGGAAATGGCCGGTCTGGTCGAAATGGCCGTTGTAGGCGGTTCCCCATGCGAACTTTCCGCCCGCTCTCGGCGGCCTTCAGCGCTTTCGCCTTCATCGGGTCCATGTCGGGATCGTGGATGTCGAAAGGCGGCATGATCGAGCGGTAGATCACGTCGATCGACGTGCCGGCGCCGTCGTCGTAGCCGATCTGCCAGTCCATGTTCGGCTTCAGGCAGCGGATCGACAGGGAATTGTCCAGCCGGAAATTGCTCAGATCGCGCGGCTCGGGAATCGGCAGCGAAGCTCGAAGATCGCAGAAGTCGGCCTCCCAAGGGGCGCGCGGCGAAGCCGGAATTCATGCAGATGGTCGAACTGACGATGCCCAGATTGGTACGGAAGAGCGCGTAGACGCCGACGTTCAGCCGCGCCTCCGCATTGTAAAAGCCGAAGAAATTCGTCTCCGCCCAAGTCGATTCGCCGGGATCCGGCGGCATGGAAATGCACGTCTTCGTCCCGGATCATCGTCGGTCTCCCTCTGCCTCTCGTGATGACGGTCTCTTGCTGCGCCGCTTCTCCGAGGACTGTGCAATCATCGGACGGCGCCTTCAAGGCGCTATAGCTCGCACGGATAAAACGAGAGCGTACGATTTGTCTCGCGCGGCGAATGACCGTGGATCGGGCGCGCTCCTATCATCCCGGCCAACCAGCGCCCGTGGGGCGAGGACGAAGGATCGGGAGCAAGCGCCATGGAGCTGGGGAGGGTGGTCGGCACGGTCGTCTCGACGATCAAGGCCCCCGGTCTGAACTAGCTTCAAGCTGCTCATGGTCTCCCCGTTCGAGGACGGGCCGAGGCCTCTCAGTCCGCAAGAGCCGTCTTACGTCGCGATCGATCTCGTCGGCGCGGGCGAGGGCGACAGTCGTGCTCGTTACCGAAGGCAGCGCCGCGCGGTCGCGCCCGGCAGCGAAGGCGCGCCGACCGACGCGGCGATCGTCGCCGTGGTCGACACCGTCCAGCTTGGAGACCGCACGCTCTACGCCAAGGATGACCCCGCGTGGCGAGGACTCCAATCGGGAACGCATCACGAAACGCCAAATCAACCGCCATCAAAAGGAGACCGATATGGCAGACAATCTCGGCCTGGAGCCGCCGCGCGGCGCGCTGGGACTGATCGAGACGAAAGGGCTGGTCGGCGCCATCGAGGCCGCCGACGCGATGGTCAAGGCCGCCAACGTGCGCCTGATCGGCCGGGAGCAGATCGGCGGCGGCCTGGTGACCGTGATGGTGCGCGGCGACGTCGGCGCGGTCAAAGCCGCGACCGACGCCGGCGCGGCTGCGGCCGGCAAGATCGGCGAGGTCGTCTCCGTTCATGTCATTCCGCGCCCGCATGAGGATGTCGAAGGCATCCTCGGCAAGCTCTAGGCGTGTCGCTTGCCCGCGGTTTCCTGTTTGCGACTCTGAGGCGTGAGGCATGAGTGTGTCAGTCGAAATCGATTCCGATCTCGCAGCGCTGGCGGAGGCGCGAGCGCAAGGCGCGGGAGGCCCGCCGCGCCTTCGAAGCGTTCGAGCGGCGCGACGCAGGCAGGACGTCGACGCGATCGTGCGCGCGATGGCCGCCGCCGGCACCGCCGCGGCCGAGGAACTCGCGCGCCTTGCGGTCGATGAGACCGGCTACGGCGTCTACGAGGACAAGATCGTCAAGAACAAATACAACACGATCTTCGTCGCCGCGTCGATGCTGCCGATGCGCACGATCGGCGTGCTCTGGGTCGATGAGGCCAACCGCATGACTGCGGTCGGCTCGCCGATGGGGGTCATCGCCGGCATCATCCCGGTCACCAACCCGACTTCGACGGTGCTCTTCAAGTGCATGGCGGCGGTGAAGTCCGGCAACGCGATCGTCTGCGCGCCCCATCCGCGCGCCGCGCGCTGCTGCGCCCGCGCGGCCGAAGTGATGGCCGACGCGGCGGTCAAGGCCGGCGCGCCGCACGGCCTCGTCTCCTGCCTGTCCGAAGTCACGCTGCAGGCGACGGGCGAACTGATGCGCCATCCCGACGTCGCCCTGGTGATGGCGACCGGCGGTCCGGGAATGGTCCGAGCCGCCTATTCGAGCGGGAAGCCGACGCTCGCGGTCGGCGCGGGCAATGTGCCAGTCTATATCCATCGCTCCGTCAAGGACGTGCGGGAAGCCGCGCTGATGGCGATCACGTCGAAATCCTTCGACAACGGCACCGCCTGCGTCGCCGAACAGTCGATCGTTCTCGACGAGCCGATCGCCGATGCCGCGCTCGCCGCCTTCGCGGCGCAGGGGTCCTGTTCCTGGCGCCCGCCGAGCAGGAGCGGCTTGCGTCCGTGATCTTCACCGAGCGCGGCGAGTTTCGACCCGAGGCGGTCGGCCTGTCCGGCCAAGGAGCTTGCGCGGCGGGCCGGCGTCGCCGCGCCGGCGGACTGCAAGGTGCTCGGCGCCGAGCTCGCGGCGTCGGCCCGAAATATCCGCTGTCTCGCGAGATCCTCGGGCCGGTCCTGTCCTTCTACCGTACGGCGGACGCCGAGGCCGGCTTTCAGCAGCTGCCGCGAGATCCTCGAATTCGGCGGCGAAGGCCATACGCTCGGCCTCCATTGCGAGTCCGACGAGATCATCAGCGTCCTTCTCGGCGCTTCCGGCGGGCCGGATCGTCATCAATACCCCGACCCTGTTCGGCGGCATGGGCTTCAGTTGCGCGACCGACCCTTCCTTCATGCTCGGAACCGGGCACCTGGAGCGGCTCGATCGTCTCCGACAACGTGACGCCGCTTCATCTCATCAACATCAAGCGCATCGCGCACGAGGCGAGGCCGTGGCGTTCGATCTATTCCCCGAACATGGGGCTGTGAGCCCATGCTGGCTTTCGCGAGTGAGACCGAGCCGATGCGCGACGCGCGACGTTCGACGCATTCTTGCGTGACGCCGCGAGCTGCCTCCGGGCGCCGGCGGAGGCATCGAGACGGATCGCTGTCGCTTCGGAGTCGATCTCGGAACCGCGACGATCGTCATTACGGCCGTCGATGCGGACCGGCGACCGGTCTATTGGGACTTCCTCCCTGCGAAGCGGTGCGCGACGGCGTCGTCGTGCAACTTCGCCGAGGCGGTCGCCGCGGTTCGGGCGCTCGCGTGCGACGCCGGGCGCTGGCGTCAGGAGATTCGCGCGCCGCCGCGAGCGCCTATCCGCCGGGCGTCGCCGGAGGCGGAGGCGCGAGCGTGCCGCTATGTGCTGGAGAACGCCGGCGTCACCTGCCGGCGCCTGGTCGACGAGGTCTCCGCGGCGCAGGCTCTGCTCCAGATCGCGCGACGGCGCGATCGTCGACGTCGGCGGCGGATCGACCGGCGTCGGCGTCGTCGCAGAACGGCGAATTGGTCGTCGCTCAGCGACGCGCCGGGCGGCGGCCATCATCTCGATCTTATTCTCGCCGGGCGCGCTTCGCATCCCGATCGAAGAGGCCGAGCGGCGCAAGCGCGACGGCGAGCCGCGGACTCTCGTCCATCTTGCGCCTGGCTTCGAGCGCATCGCGAATTCGATCGGCAAGCAGATCGCGCCGAGGACAGTCGAGACCGTTCATCTTGTCGGCGGCGCGGTGCGCGTCCCGGACGCGCCCGATCATCGGCCGATATCTCGGAATTCCCGACGGTCGGCTATCCGCATTCCGAACTCGTCACGCCTTTCGGCATCGCTATGAGCTAGATCGATGGACTTTCAACTTCGCACCTACGCCTTCATCGACAGCATGCAGCCGCAGGCGGCGGCCCATGTCGCCTCGACCTGCCAGGGCGACGTTCCGATCGCGGGCATGTCCGAGCTGTTCATCGAGGTCGCGCCGGGCAACGAGATTTTTCGCTGCGCGGACGTCGCGCTGAAGGCGGCCGACGTGCGGCCTGCGCTGCAGATCGTCGAGCGCGAATTCGGCCTGCTCGAGATCCATTCCCGCACTCCAGTCCGAGGTGCAGGCCGCGGGCGAGGCGGTGCTCGAATATCTCGGTCTCAAGGAAGAGGACCGGCTCACGGCCGAAAATCGCGTCGTCGCAGTTCGTGACCAACGTCAACCCCTATCAGGCGCAGCTCATCAACAAATGGCGGAAGGGCAATCTGCTTGCTGCCGCGGTCGAGCCTGTTCGTGCTGGAAGCGACGCCGGCTGCCTATGTGACCCTTGCAGCAAACGAGGCGGAAAAGGCCGCGAATATCAGCCTGATCGAAGTGCAGGGCGGTGGGCCGCTTCGGGCGTCTGTTCGTTTCCGGCACGGAAAGCGAGGTCCAGGCGGCAGCGAAAGCCGCCATCGCCTCGCTCGAGGAATATGGAGGCCGCGAATGAGCGTGATCACCGCGGCCGACGTCGAAAGGGCCGAATGGCGTGCTGACGGTCGGCCTCAGGGACATGATCACGCCGCTCGCCGCCGACCGCGCAAGGAACTCGGCGTCAAGATCGAGCGTCGGCGAAGGCCGTCGCGCCGCGCCTGCGCCAAAGTCCTTCGCCCGCGGCGCCGCCCGCCGCGAAGCCGGCCGCGCCGGAGCCGCAGCGCCGAACATGCCGGCGCCGCCCGTCGGCCCTATCCGGCGCGCTGTACCGGCGCGGCGCGCCCGTGCCTCCGGCGTCTCGGCCGGATCCGGCGAGCGCGTCGCCGCCGCCGCCGACCCCCGGCCCTTCGCCGCGGTCGTCGGCGCCGGCCATGTCGGCGCGATGACCGCGCTGAGGCTGGCCGAGACGTCGCTGTTCTCGCGCATCGTCGCTGATCGACATCGTGCCCGGCCTTGCCGCGGGCCTCGCGCTCGACATGTGGCACAGCGCCTCGCTTCGCGGCTTCACGACCCGGATCGAGGGAAGCGCCGAACTCTCCGCGCTCGCCGGCGCGGACTACATCGTCGTCACGGCGGGCGCCCGCGCCAGCCCGGCATGAGCCGGACCGACCTCACCGGCGTGAATGCGGCGATCATTACGGACGTAGCCGAAGGCATCCGGCGCCATGCGCCGGACGCGCGTCGTCGTCGTGGTGACCAATCCGCTCGAAGAGATGACGCATCTGATGGCGAAGACGACCGGCTTCCCGCCGCAACGCGTCATCGGCATGGCGGGCGTGCTGGACAGCGCCCGGTTCCGCTCGCTCGTCGCGCTGACCGGCGTCGCCCGGCCGCAGGACGTCACGGCGATCGCGCTCGGCAGCCATGGGCCGGAGATGGTCATTCCGCTCAGCCAGGCGACCGTCAACGGCGCCGCCGCTACAGAGGCTTGCTGCCAGCCGACCAGATCGACGCCATCGTCGAGCGGGCGCGGGATTCCGGGCGCGGAAGTCGTGAAGCTGCTGCAGAAGGGCAGCGCTTATTTCTCGCCCGCCGAATCCGCCGCTGCGATGGTCGTCGACATGGCGCGCGATTCCGGCCGGGTGCTGGCCGCCTGCGTGCAGTCGGGCGGCGCCTATGGCATCGAGGACACGCGCGTCGGCCTGCCTGTCCGGCTCGGCCCGCGCGGCGTGAAGGAGATCGTCGCGCTGCCGCTCACGCCGGCCGAGAAGCGAGGCCCTCGCCAAGGCGGCGTCGAGCATCGCGGCGCGCGTCCGCGAGTTGGGATGAGCCGCCATGCGAGCCATCGTCTTCGACAGACCTGGCGAGATCGCGCTGCGGGATGTCCCGGCGCCCGAACTCGCTGCATCCCGACGACGCGCTCGTGCGGGTGACGCTGGCCGGGATCTGCGGCACGGACCTTCATGTCGTCGCCGGCCACTTCAAGGGCGTGGACCCCGGGCGCGGTCATCGGCCATGAATTCGTCGGCGACGTCGATCGCCGTCGGCGCCGGCGTGAGCCAGATCAAGGTCGGCGACCATGTCGTCGCCTCCGACTTCACGGCCTGCGGCCATTGCCGCTGGTGCGCGAGAGGCGATCACTGGGAGTGCCCGGATCGCGCCTTCTTTGGAACGGGCGAGTCGTTCGGGCCCGCGCTTTCCGGCGCGCAGGCCGAGATCGTGCGCGTGCCTTTCGCCGATACGACGCTCGCCAAGATTCCCGAGGGTGTCAGCGACGAAGCGGCCATCCTGGTCAGCGACAATCTCGCAACGGCTGGGCGGCGATCGAGCGCGCCCGGCTCGAGCCGGGCGAGATGCGTCGCCGTCATCGGCGGCGGCGCTGTCGGGCAGCTTGCAAGCCTCGCCGCGCAGGTCGGCCGGCGCCGGCGCGGTGTCGTCGTCATCGAACCCAACGAGGCCCGACGCGCGCTTCGCTCGCGCCAACGGCGCGCTGCCGGCCGATCCGCAGCGAGGCCCGCGACGCTGATCGAGCGAGCTGACCGATGGAGACGGCGCCGATGTCGTGATCGAAGCCGTTGGCGCGGCGGCGACGCTCGCGAGCGCCTTCGATCTTGTCAGGAAGCGCGGGCGGATCGTTTCGGTTGGCGCTCATGCGACCGAGAAATGGCCGTTGCCGCTCGCCCGGTGCTTCGCGGACGAGATCACGCTCTCCTTCGCGATCGGCGACGCGATCCGGCTTCGATCGAAGCTTTTCGGTCTCATCCGCTCCGGCGTTCTCGACCCGACAGTCGTGGTGCAGGACCGACTGACGATGGATCAGGCGCCCGACGCCTATCGGAGGCTGAAGGAGCAGCAGATTTTGAAGGCCGTGATCGATCTCCGGCGGTGATGGACCCGCAGGGAGGATCTCGCGTGGTTTGGGACTCGAGCCGCGTCGCCGTTGATCCCTTGTAGCCGAAGTTTGCGACCCGAAGTCAAAGACGATTGTGTTTTTCAGTATCTATGATACGATAATTCTAAATATCATGTTCCCGGTTTTCTGGCAGCGTCCTCGGGCTGAAAACTCTCGATGAAGGACGCGGCGCAGGGCCTGACGGTCGACTTATGACAGGGGCCAACAAGGGCAGGTGTCGAAGCGTCGAGGGCTGCGAAAGTGTCAGAATCGAACGCTCAAGTCTCTGAAATGTCTTGTTTGCCGACAAAACTGAACGCTGGCGCTTCGGCCCATGTGCGCCGTTGCGCCGTAGGAGAGCGGGGAACGAGGGAGGAAACGCGATGGTCGCATTGGCCGCCGCGCGGGCCGTTGCATCAGAACGGTCGCGCGAGTTTCTGGACGATCTTCTGTCCGACGCCATCGCGCTCATGGCGCGTGCGGCAGACCGGGGACAGGAAACCCTCTTTTCCGAAGCGCGCATCCTCTTCCAGACCGCGCTTGGCGCCTCGGACGCGCGCATTCTGGTGCGATCGGCCGGGACATGGCGTGAATGGGACCGGCTGGACAACGAGGACGGTCTGGAGCCGGTCGTCGCAGCGCTGGCTGAAAGTCTCCACCCTACCGGCGCTCCCGTCCGGCGCGGCGGCCTGATCGCCGCTCCGGTCAGCGGTTCCGGCGTCGCCGTCGTTCTCGAGACTTCTGAGGACGCCGAGATTCCAGTGGCGCGGCTCCAGAACTCTGTGCCGGATCTTTTCGCTTGCGATCGGCTCATGCGAGAGCCGGCACGGCAATCCGGACAAGCTCGAGGCGATCAAGGTCTTCCAGCGGGTCGCAAACCGGATCCTCAAGAGCGACGACCTGAACGAAATCTTCACGCAGATCACCCATGAGGCGAAGGCGCGCCTATCCGCCGACATCTGCGGGATCATGTTGAAGGAGGACGAGTCGCTCGTCATGCAGCGCTGCGTCGGCAACCTCGCCTCGGAGACGGCGTTGCTGCGCATGCGCTCCGGACAGGGGGTGGCCGGTCGCGTCTTTGAAACGCGGGAAGCCTGCGTGATCGAGGACTACGTTCACAGCGAAGTCATCAGCAGGGATTTTTTCGACCTCGCGCGAGCCGAACGTGTCAAGTCGGCGCTCGCTGTGCCCCTCCTGTCTCAGAACGAAGTAACCGGCGTGCTGGAAGTCTGGCGGCGGCGGCCGTCGCAATTCACACCCCAGCACACCGCTGAGCTCGCGACGCTCGCGAATCTCGCATCGCTTGCAATCGAAAATGCTCGCCTCGCGCAGGCCCGGGAATCGGCGAGTCGCCGCTTGGCGCGGGCCCATGAAGAGCTGCAGTCGCGCTACGATGTAATTCGACGGTCCGCGGATCTCCAGGATGCTCTGACGAGTCTTTTGCTGGCAGGCGGATCGATATCCGAAATCGCGGAACTCGCCTCGCGTCACCTGGCGCGACCCATCATCATTCTGGACCGGCGGCTCGATGCCGAGAGCTGCTTTCCCGCGGACCTGGACTTCGGCGGTCTTTCGCCCGGGGTCAAGTCCGAGATCCTCAAAAAGGCGCCCGATTCCCGGGCGCTCGTCCATGAGGCGACCGAGGCCCCGTTCTATTGCCAGCGCATCGTGGCCGGCGCCGAACTCCTGGGCTGGACGCTGACGCCGGGGCCGCAGTCGCCGAGCGGGGAAGTTCAGCTGGCGCTCGGCGAAATCTGCGCGACCGTCGCCCTGCATCGCATGAAGGAACGGGCTGCGTCCCGCGCGATATCGGACAAGTTGAGTTCCCTGCTGTGGGACATGATCGACGCTCCCGAGGACGTCCGGCGCATCGCCTACGCGCGAGCGCAGGACCTCGGCGTCGATCTTTCCGGCGGAATGGCGATCCTGGTCTGCTGGTTCGACGAATTGCTGCGTCGGGGCGTGCGGGAGCTGGAAGCCGGTGAACGCGGAAGCTGGCGGCAAACTCTCGCCGAGCTTCCGACGAGGCTTCCCTCATCGAACCGGGCCGTGAAACTCTGCACTCTGCGCGGCGACGAACTGGTGATCGTCGCTGTCGCCAACCTGGGGACTGAGCCGCGCGACCTTGCGGAGGCGCTATGCAAGGATCTCGATCGCGCTGTTCCAGGAACGATCGCGCGGATCGGCGTCAGCCGCCGCATCGAATCGCCGGATGCGATCCCGTCGGCCTGCAAGGACGCGCGCGTCGCATTAGCGGTCACGCGCCAGGCCGGCCGAAAGCGCGTTCTCTCCGTCGAGGAAATCGGGGTGGCGGGGTTGCTGATCAGCATGCAGAACGGAGCGGACTTCAAGAGCTTCGTCGCCGAGAAGATGCGTGGCTTGATCGACGAGAAGTCTCCTCAACGCGAGGCTCTCCTCGAAACCCTCCGAGTCTATTTCGCTTCGAATTGCTCGCAGCAAGCGACAGCAAAGCAGCTCCGCCTTCATCAAAAGACAGTCGCCTACCGACTTGAGAAGATCCAAAGCATGACAGGATTGAACCTCGCCACTCACGAAGCGCGCATCCTGCTCGATCTGGCTGTTCGGATGTACGACCTCCTCGGTTGAGCATCATCCCTCCAATCGAGCTCCGACCCAGGCGAAGGCTCTCAAAAGCGGAAGCCTTTCGGACGCAACGGCTTCGTGCCCCTTCGGGTTCCTCGCGTTCGTACACAATGTTTCGGTTGGTGTCGGTCGCGGCGCTCGTTCTGGGAAGCGTGCTGTCCGCCGAGGCCCAGGAAATCAAGTTCTGAACTCTCGCCTTCGACAATCCGAATGTCACCAAGGCCTTCAACACGATGGGCCCGGTTAGTCAATGAAGGCTTCGAACCGGTCCTGCAGGCGACGCATTTCCTGGATCCGTTTGGCCACCTGATCGCCCAGCTGCGCAATGACGTCATCGAGGAGCAGGTTGGTCAGAGTGAGGAAAGGCGCCTGGGAGTCCCAGAAGAGCTCCGATTCCGTGCTCACCGAAAGGACGTTTTCGGTGAAGTCGCGCGCCCAGTAGCAGTGGTTGTCGCAGATGATGGCAAGAGGAATCCTGGCCTCGCTTGCTGCGCGCGCGAGCTGGTGGCTCAGCTTCGTGTACCGACGCATCTCGAAGAGGACAAGCGCCCGGCTTTCATCCGTCCCGGCGAAGAGCTCGCTGAAAGTCCCGCTCTTATCGTCAAGAAGGCTTGCGCCGGGGCGCACATAGTCAAGACGGGCGGCGAAGTCGGAGGCGATGCCGCTGATCGTTTGAAATCCGGCGACGAAAACCTCCCGGCTGTTGCACAGCATGTCGGCCGCCCGCTTCCATGCCGGCGCCGCGCGCAGTTCGTACACGCCCACCGTCGCCTGGATATCGAGATCGAGATTGCTGCCGAGCCGCGTGTCGGCTGCCGAGTCCTTGCGTATTCGGTCGACGCGATCCGAAATCAACAAAGGCGCCGAGGCCAGGTCCGACCTGAGGCTTGCCTTCAGTTCGTTCAGCCCCCTGTAGCCGAGCGCGCGCAGAAACCGGCTGACGGTCATGGGGCTCACACCGACATTGTCAGCGATCGACGCCGCCGTTTCGAACGGCAGCCGCTTCATATGCGCGAGAAGGTAGCTCGCCACGGCCTTCTCGGACTTGGTCAGGTCGGGGAATGTCCTCCGCAGTCTCTTGGCGAGTTTCTCGGTCATTGGTTCGCGGTCGGTACTTTGTCGAACCAGGGCGAGGCCGTTTCGAGTTGGGAAGCGAGCCGGAAGAGCACCGCCTCCTCGCCAAAGCGCGCACTGAACATGATGCCGACCGGGAGGTTTTCCCGCGTCCAGTGCAGCGGCACGCTCATGCTGGGCTGGCCGGTTATGTTGAACAATTGTGTGAAAGGGATGAATTGGACGAGCGCCTGGCGGTAAGCTTCGAGATCGGCGTTATCCGTGCGCAGCGTGCCGAGAGGATACGGCAGCCGGCCTAACGTAGGGCTCATGACGACGTCGTAGGCCTCATGAAAGGCCGCCATGCGCCTCCCCTGCCGATGTATCGAAGCGAGCGCGGCGGGATAGGCTTCGACGCCGAGGGTCGACGAGAACCGGACCGCGCTCCAGGTAACAGCATCGACGTCTTGCTCGGAAAGCGGTCGGCCAAGCTGCTCCGCGCGCGTCTTCAGGGATAGCGAAACGTTGCTCGCGACCAGTACCCACAGAGCATGGCTGAGTTCGTCCCAGTTTCCCGGCAGTTGAGCCTCTTCGACGACATGGCCAAGCGATTCGAGCAGCGCGCCGGCGTTCTCCGCCGCGCGGATGCATTCCTCGTCGACGCGAACTCCCGACAACGGCGCACGCTGGAAGGCGATCCGGAGCCTTCCGGGGGCTGCGCCGACCTCGGACAGGAACGGACGCGCCGGCGCCGGCGCGCAATAGGGGTCGCCGGGAGCGTGGCCATGCGTGGCGTCAAGCAGAGCGGCGCTGTCGCGCACGCTGCGCGAGACGACGTGATTGACCGAGAGGCTGCCCCAGCCCTCGCCGGCGAGCGGACCGCTCGGGGTGCGGGCGCGCGTTGGCTTGAGCCCGAAGAGCCCGCAGCAGGAGGCCGGAATGCGGATCGATCCGCCACCGTCGCTGGCATGCGCCGCCGGCACGACGCCCGCCGCCACGGCCGCGGCGGCCCCGCCGGACGAGCCGCCGGGCGTGCGGCTCAGATCCCACGGATTGCGGGTGGCGCCGCCGAAGCTGCCCTCGGTCGATGGCGCAAGGGCCATTTCCGGCGACGCCGTCTTGCCGAAGATCACCAGGCCGGCGCGCTTGTAGCGCTCGACGAGCGTCGTGTCGCTTCCCGCCACGAGGTCGGCGAAGAAACGGGAGCCGTGTGTGGTGATCGTTCCGGCCAGCATGGCGCCGACGTCCTTGAGCAGGAAGGGAACGCCCGTGAAAGGGCCGTCCGGCAACGGACGGCTCAGGCTCTCCAGGCCGTAGTCGTAGAGCTTCAGCGAAAGCGCGTTGATCGCCGGATTGACGGCTTCGGCCGCAGCGATGGCGGTTTCGAGCAGCTCGGCCGGCGAGACGGCGCGCTCCCGCACCAATCGGGCGAGGCCGAGAGCGTCATGGGCGCGGTAGTCGGAGAACGCGATCATCGAAACCCCCCTGGAGCCTGAGTTTGTAGAGTAACATATATTGACTTATGAGATATTTGTAACATCATCGTCGAGAGCCTTCTTTCCGGCAAGGGCGAGAAGGCGTCTCCAGAAGGGCCAAGAGGCGGAACACATTCAGGGGAAAGCCATGAAATCCCGATCAAGACGGAATCTGCTCGGCCTTGCATGCGCCGCGTGCCTTGCGGCGATAGCAGGAATGCCCGGCGTCGCAACGGCGGCGGACAAGACCATCGTGTGGGGCAAGCCGGGCGAAATCACAGGCTTCGACGTCCATGTGGCCGGGACCGTGACCTCCTGGGAAATGTACCAGATGGTCTACGAAACGCTGCTGACCACCGACGAGACTATGAAGCTACAGCCTGGCCTTGCGGAAAGCTGGCAAGAGACGTCGCCGACAAGCTACGTCTTCAAGCTGCGCCCGGACGCGAAGTTCTCAAACGGCCGCCCCGTCGTCGCCTCGGACGTGATCGGCAGCCTGCAGCGCATCAAGAATCCCGAGACGGCCTCCTACTGGTCGGCCCAGCTCGGCTCCATCGCGAAAATGGAGGCCCCGGACGACCAGACGGTCAAGGTCGAGCTGGACTCTCCCCATCCGGCGTTTCTGGCGGCCCTCGCCCATATCAGCAGCGCGATTTTGCCGATGAAGGAGCTGAAGGACAGCACTTTCGACCCCACCAAGCAACTCCTCGGCTCGGGGCCGTTCATGGTCGTGGGCCACAAGCAGGACGAGAGCTGGACCCTCGCCAGGAACCCATACTACTGGCGTAAGGGCTATCCGCTTGCCGACAAGCTGGAAGCGCCGATCATTCCTGACGAATTGGCGCGCATGGCGGCGCTGCGCGACGGCCGGATCGATTTCACCACGTTCAGCAATCCTGATTCCGTGCAAATGCTGGCCGCGGATCACAACATCAAGGTCATTCCCGAGCAGACGACGAACTACTACCGAATCGACGTCAACGCGCTCAGCAAGACCTCACCCTTCCGCGACAAGCGCGTGCGACAGGCGATGAACCTCGCGCTCGATCGCGATGCGATCAACAGTCTCGTCTTCGCCGGCGCCTCGGCGGTCGACTACCCCGTGCCCGCGGCATTCGGCAAGAACGCCTGCCATGACGTTCCGACCTATGCGCTGCCCCGCGACAAGCGGCTCGAAAAAGCAAAGGCGCTTTTGAAGGAGGCGGGTAACCCAAATCCGCATGTGACGCTGATGGCGACCTCCGCTGATCCCGTCTTCGGGCGCATGGCGCAGGTCATCCAGTCGAGCCTGGCCGATGCCGGCTTCAAGGTCGACATCGTTCAGCCGCCGATGGCCGAATATCTCGACAAGGTCTTCACCAAGGGCGATTTCGACTTCGCAATCTCCTGGCTTGCGGGCTACACCGATCCGAGCATGATCATCGCATGGTGGAATCCGAAGTTCGCCGCCTGGAACCAGGTCTTTCAGGAGGATGTGCCGGCGCTCGACAAGGCGCTTGACGAAGTCAAGACGATGCCGGACGGAGCGGACCGCGACAAGAAGCTCGCCGAGATCTGCGACGCCATCGATGACGGAGCCAACCTGCTCGCGCTTGTGAGCCGGACGGACTACGTCGCCTACCGATCCGACAAGATCGCCGTGAAGGTCGCGCCCCGCTCGGGATCCTCGAACACCTTCCAGTACGTCTACGAATACAAGCCGCTCGAGTGAGGACCAGGTCATGATCCGCGGGCGACCGGCGCTGTCGCTTGCCTGCGGGTTTGTGACTTATTTGAAGTGGGCCGCCAGATGCGGGTCCTGACCTATTTCG
This sequence comes from uncultured Alphaproteobacteria bacterium, assembly GCA_963741845.1. Taxonomy (GTDB): domain Bacteria; phylum Pseudomonadota; class Alphaproteobacteria; order Rhizobiales; family Beijerinckiaceae; genus Roseiarcus. Next base: position 15,263 of record CAVUJV010000035.1, on the reverse strand, counting down.
CTCCTCGGCTGGTCGCGGCCCTTGTCACGATGCTCGGCGTGTCGGCGCTGGTCTTCCTCGCGTTGCGCTTCATACCGGGCGGCTACGCCGATATCCTTCTTGGGCCTTTCGCTACGCCGGCCGCGCGCGAGGCGATCGCCTTGCGCTACGGACTCGATCAGCCCCTGCTCGCCCAGTACACGCATTGGCTTGTCGCGGTCCTCCACGGCGATCTCGGCGTCTCGATGGTGACGCGGGCGCCCGTGGCGGACGAGTTCCTCCGACGGGCGCCGGTGACGCTCGAGCTGGCCCTGCTCGCGCTCGGGTTCGCGCTTGCCGTCGGCGTCCCGCTTGGCGTCATCTCCGGCACAACCGCTTCGGGAGGCTCCAGGAGCGTGCTCGGCCGCCTTGTCGGCGCGCTCGGCGCGAGCGTTCCCGATTTCGTCCTCGGGAGCCTCCTGATTTTTGTCTTCTCGGTATGGCCGCTGTGGCTGCGGGTCGGCGGCTATACGCCGTTCGTCGAGGACCCCGTCGGCAATCTGCGGACCATGCTCCTGCCCGCCGTCACGCTGTCGCTCTTCGGCGTCGCCCTCGTTCTGCGGACGACTCGCGACGCAGTCCTGCGTGTCATGACAGAGGGTTACATCACCGCGGCGGTCGCGCGCGGCGAGCGGCCCTTCGACATCATCCGGTTGCACGTCATGCGTAACGCCGCCATCCCGGTCGTCACGGTGGTGACCACCTATTTCGGCTTCCTGCTTGGCGGAGCGGTTGTCGTCGAGGTGCTCTTCTCCATTCCCGGCATCGGCTTCTACACCTTCAGCGGCCTCGAGAACCGCGACTACGCCATCGTGCAGGGCGGCGTCCTCATTGCGGCGGCCCTCTTCATCGCGATCAACATGCTGTCCGATGTCGCCTACGCCCTGATCGACCCGCGCATCGGCAGCGGGCGCGCCTGATGACATATGTCGCCACGATGTCCCGCCATGTGTCGGCGCTCTGGCGAAAGGACCGGCTTTCGCTCCTCGGCGTCGGCCTGCTCATTTTTCTGATCCTGCTCGGGCTCGTCGGTCCCTATCTGCCGCTCGGGGATCCGATGAAGATCGCAGCGGGGCAGAGGCTATCGGGACCGAGCTGGCAGTTTCCGTTCGGCACGGACGAACTCGGACGCTCCTTCCTGCCGCGTGTCGTCGAGGGCGTCCGCGCGACCTTTCTCCTTTCGGCCGTCGCCGTCCTCGTGACGGCCGTGATTGGCACGCTGCTCGGGATGATGTCCGGCTATCTTCGCGGCGCTGCGGATCAACTGGTTGCGCGGGGCGCCGATATCCTCTTCGCCTTTCCGGCGATACTCGTCGGACTTCTGATCTCCGCCGCCATGGGGCCGGGACAGATTTCCGCGATCGTCGTCATTTCGATCGCGACGTTGCCGCTCTTCATCCGCGTCGTGCGCTCGGTCACCCTCGGGCTTGCGGCGCGCGGGTTCATCGTCGCCGCCCGGGTCGCGGGCGCCTCGCCGTGGCGGGTCATGATCGTCCATATCCTGCCCAACATTATCGGCGTGGTGATCGTGCAGCTAACCTATGCGCTGTCGATCGGCATGATCATCGAGAGCGCGCTCAGTTTCCTCGGCCTCGGTGTGCAGCCGCCAAACGCGTCGCTCGGCTCGCTGGTGCGGCAGGGAAGCGCCTATCTCACGATTGCCCCGTGGCTGGTGCTGTCCTCGGGCGCGGTTCTGTCGGCCGCCATCATGTCGGTGAACCTGACGGGCGACGCCGCCCGCGACGCGCTCGAGCCGCTCAAGGGGCGCTCGCTGACATGACCGATCTCGTCGTCTGCGAGAACCTCGTGATCGGGTACGAGACAGCCCATGGAGCGGTTCGCGCGCTCGACGGCGTGGATCTCGTCATCCGCGCGGGCGAGACGCTGGCCATCGTCGGCGAGAGCGGGTCGGGCAAGACGACCCTGGGAATGGCGATGGGCAGGCTCCTTCCGCCGGAAGCTCGCCGCGAGGCGGGGAGCCTCGTCGTTGAAGGCAAATCGGTCTTCGGCATTTCTCTCGCCGAGTTGCGCGAGCTGCGTCGCGACAGGCTCGGCTTTGTCTTTCAAAATCCGATGACGGCGCTCGATCCGACGATGCGGATCGGTCGTCAGGTCGCCCGCGCGATGGGCGGTCGAGCGGCGCGCCGGGAGATCCGCGCGCTTCTCGGACGCGCCGAGCTCACAGACCCGGAGCGCGTCATGCGCAGCTTCCCGCACCAGCTCTCGGGCGGCATGGCGCAGCGTGTGATCGTGGCCATGGCCATCGCGCGAAGTCCGCGCCTCCTGATCGCCGACGAACCCACAGCCTCCCTCGACGTCTCGATCCGGGACCGGGTGGTCGGCACGCTCTGTCGTCTGCGCGACGAAACGGGGGCGAGCCTCGTCATCCTCTCGCATGACGTGCACATGGTCGCGCGGCGCGCCGACCGCGTCGCGGTCATGTATGGCGGCCGCATCGTCGAAATGGGAGAAGTCGGAAAGGTTCTGCGCGAGCCCGCGCATCCTTACACGCGCGCGCTTCTCGAGGCGGCGGCCGGGCACGAGAAGCCTGGCGAGCGCTTGACGCCCATTCCCGGCTCGCCGCCGCTTCTGACGGCCCGATGCGAAGCCTGCGCGTTCGAACCGCGCTGCGCCTTCAGCGAGCCCGTCTGCCGCAGCGTGCGGCCGCAACCGCGACCCTTCAACGGACGCGAGGCGGTCTGCCATCTCGTCGAAAGCATCGCGGCGCGCAATCCGAAAGAAAAGGAGCGGCTCCGACAATGACAGTCCCGGTCCTGCAGCTCGAAGATATCGTGGTGACCTATGGCGCCGGGCCATTCGGGGGCCCCGGCTTCGACGCCGTCAAGCATGTCAGCCTCGAGATCGCCCCGGGCGAAACATTGGGACTCGTCGGCGAGTCCGGCTCGGGGAAGACGACGCTCGGCCGCGTCTGTCTCGGCCTGCAGCCGCCGACCCGTGGCGAGATGCGCTTTGGCGGCGAGCCTTTTGTCTCCCTGCGGCAGTGTCGCGGGCAGCTCTCGGTCGTCCTCCAGCATCCCGAATGGGCGCTCAATCCACGGCTGCGCTGCGGGCGCTCGGTGGAGGAGCCGCTGGCTCTGCGCGGCGCGCCGGCCAGCGAGCGGCGCGAGCGGGTCAAGGCGATACTCGAGAATGTCGGGCTCGACGCGAGCTTCGCCGCGCGTTATCCGGGGCAGCTTTCCGGCGGCCAGCGCCAGCGGGTGGCGATCGCGCGGGCCCTCATTACCGAGCCGCGTTTCATCGTCTTCGACGAGGCGGTCAGCGCCCTCGACGTCTCGGTCCAGGCCCAGGTGCTCAATCTCGTGCGCGACCTGCAGCAGCGCCACGGTTTCGGCGCGCTCTTCATCTCGCACGATCTCGCAGCGACGCGCTATCTGTCTCATCGCATCGCGGTCATGTACAAGGGCGAGTTTGTCGAGGTCGCCTCGTCCGAGCGCTTCTATGGCCAGCCCGATCATCCCTACAGCCGAAGCCTGCTGGCGGCGATCGCATGAGGTGGCGGCGGCCAACGGCCATCGGCGCGGGCCTTCTTGCGCTTGTCCTCGGCCTGCTGCTCGCCGGCTTTTCTGGCGCGGCGAGGGCGGATGAGGCGAGCGAGTTGTTGCGCACGTGGGAAGGCGCCTGGGTCTTCGCGCCCGCGACGGGCGCGGCCGGATACAGCAGGCTGACTGTCGCCGACCTTGGCGGCTATCCCAGCGGCGCTGCGCCGAAACCGCTGGCCGTCATCCTCTACGCCCATGGCTGCGACGGCCTATCCGAGATTTCCGCCGCAAGCGGCCGGTTTCTCGCCCAGGCCGGGTATCTGGTCGTCGAGCCCGACAGCTTTGCCCGCGCCGCGAAGCCGGCCAGCTGCGAGCCGGCGCAGCATCTCGGCGGGCTGCATCGGGCCGTGCTCGGCTGGCGGCAGAAGGAGATGCGCTACGCGGCGCGGAAGCTTCGGGCAATCGGATCGTTGCGCAACCTTCCGTTCGTCCTCATGGGACATTCGGAAGGCGCGATCACCGCCGCGACCGTGACGGATGTGCCAGCCGCCGGCCGGATCATCGAGGGATGGACCTGCCACGCCGGCTGGCCTGAATATCGCGGTCTCGCCGCGCCTGCCGGGCAGCCGGTTCTGGCGCTCGTCGGCGAAGACGACCCGTGGTTCCGTGAGCCGGTCCTGAGCGGCGAATGCGGCGCCTTCATGCACGGCAGGACCCAGCGGTCCATCGTATTTCGCGCGCCGAACTACCTGGCGCGCAAGCATTGGCTATCGAGCGATCCCGACGTCCAGAAGACGATAGTCGAGTTCGTCCGGCAGATCACGAAGTGAGGCAAGAACGCGATGGTGGAAGACTGGACGGCAAGGGCGCTGACGAGGGCGGTGGACGAAGGGTTCGAGAAACAAGTGTTGCTGACCGAGGCTCTCGTCCGGTTTCCCTCGACGCGCGGCAACGAGCAGACTGCGCAGGATTTCATGGCGGCGGAGATGCGCCGCCGGGGGTTCGCCGTCGATCGCTTTCGCATCGATCTCGACCAGATTCGCCATCTTCCGGGTTTCTCGCCCGCTCACGTCAGCTACGACAACGCCTTCAATGTCGTGGGAACCTATCGCGCCAATGCGCCGAAGGGCCGCTCGCTCATCCTGAACGGGCATATCGACGTCGTGCCGGCCGGACCGCTCGACATGTGGACGACGCCTCCCTTCGAGCCGCGCGTTGCCGGGGACTGGCTCTACGGGCGGGGCGGCGGCGACATGAAGGCGGGTCTCGTTGCCTGCCTCGCGGCGTTCGACGCGATCGAAAGGGCGGGCTACCGTCCTGCTGCGGACCTGATCGTCCAGAGCGTGATCGAGGAGGAGTGCACTGGCAACGGCGCGCTCGCCTGCCTTGCGCGCGGCTACCGGGCCGATGCGGTGCTCATACCCGAACCTCAGGACGAATGCCTGATCAGGGCTCAGGTTGGCGTCATCTGGTTTCAGGTGAAGGTGCGCGGGATACCGGTTCACGTCGCGAACGCGACATCGGGCGCCAACGCCATCGAGGCCGCCTACGGCATCATCACGGCGCTGCGCGACCTCGAAAAGACATGGAATGCGAGAAAGGGCCAGGAACAGCACTACGAACACGCGGACCACCCGATCAACCTCAACGTCGGCAAGATCGAAGGCGGAGACTGGACGTCGAGCGTGCCGGCGTGGTGCACATTCGACGTGCGTGTGGCGATCTTCCCCGGACAGAAGATCAGCGACGCCAAACGCGAGATCGAGCAGACGATCCTCGACGCTTCCCGCCGCAACGCGTTCCTTCAGAACAATCCGCCGGAGATCGTCTACAACGGCTTCGAAGCCGAGGGCTATGTCCTCAAGGACGCCGAGGCGCCCGTGGCCGTTCTCGCAAAGGCGCACGAGGCGATATTCGGCACGGCTCTCAAGGAAACCGCGTCGACGGCCACCACCGACGCGCGCTTCTTTGGGCTTTACGGCGATATGCCGGCGCTCGTCTACGGGCCGAGGGCCGAACTCATCCACGGCTTCGACGAGCGCGTTAGCCTGACGTCGCTGAGAAACGTGACAAAGGCGATGACGCTGTTTGTCGCCGACTGGTGCGGCCTCTCCGTTGAGGCATGTGCCGGCGCATAATATCCATCGAAAATGCAGACCCCATTTGTTCGTCGAAAAGAAGCGTTGCGTTACGAGCGGGCCTTTGATGGCTCCCCGGCTTTCCGATCGAGTTGAACCAGGGAATGCGGCCAACCGCTGGCGCCGCTCACTGGGCGCCGTCGCGGTGCGTTTAGACCCTCCGTTGCTTTAGGCGATAGGCGAGTTGGGGGCGCGTTATGCCGAGGACGCGGGCCGCAGCCGAGATGTTTCCATTGCAGCGCGCGACAGCCTCGCGGCAAATCTGGTCATTGAGCGCCGTCAGAGACAGCGAACCGGAGGCGAGGTCGTTCGCGGCGTCCGATGCCGCATCTTCAATCGGAGAATTCCCGTTCCCGCAGGATCGAAACCTGCCGGCGATTTCAAGGATCAGATCGGCCTCGATGTCTCCGGGCGAGGGCGCCGCGATCAGGGCGGACGAAACCAGCGCGTTGAGTTCGGTGACATTCCCGCGCAGCTCCAGGGCTTTGAGCGCTTGCGCGGCCTCGTCCCTCAGTTTTGGTTTCCTCACGCCGTGTCGCTTTGCGGCGCATTCCATCAGCGCATCCGCCAGGGCGGGAATGTCGTCCCGCCGGGCGCGAAGGGGCGGCATGAGGACCGCCGCGACGGCCAGCCGGTGAAGCAGGCTCTGATCGAGATCGGCGGAGCGAGAGAGTTCAAGCAGCGGAAGCCTGGTCGTCGCGGCGATGCGCGTGTCGCCTTCGTCGAGCCGGCGCGCAAGCCGTCGCTGGAGCGAAGTCGAGAGAAGATCGACGTCAGTCAATACGATGCATCTTTGCGAACGCTTCGGCGCGCGACCGCGGGCCGAAGCGACGGGGCGGTCGAATGCGGCGTCGAGAGCGTCGGGTCCGAGCGTGTCGCAGGCCACGAAGTTCAGCGTCGCGTCGTCGCCGAACCGCGCCTCGCTCCAGGCGCGGGCCGCCGCCCGCTTGCCCGTCCCGGTCTCGCCCGCGATCAGGAGCGGCGCGTCGAATTGCGCGATCCTTTCGAGCCTCTCCCGAACGGGAGCGAGCAGCAGCCTCGCGACGGGATCGTCCTCGTCGCGCCGCGGGATGCGGGCGGCGGTCCGAAAGCCCTCCATGTCGCGGGGCACGATCTCGGTGCGATAGAGTCGCACCAAATCGTCGTCCTCGCCCCACGACTCCGCCGGCTTGCCTAGGACGCGGCAAACGTCCCGGCCGCATCCGAAACACTCGAGCTCCTTGTAGACAATGAGTTTTCCGAAGCAGCGCGTCGCGTAGCCCGAGGCGTAGCCCGTGTGGGACCAGCACACCGCCTCGTCGGAAGGACCGTGATTGCGGCGATATTCGACCGCTTCGACGCTGCCCTGCCAGAGAAACTCGCCCGAAAACCGCCCTTTGTGAAGGTCGAAGTCATTGTGCACCGTCCTCAGGCGGACGCAGCCGCAAAGCATGTGAAGGCGGGTTCCTGCGGTGAAGGCATCGCCCGGATCGAGCCCCGGCCACGATTGACGAACGAAATCGGCATCCTCCAGACCGGCGACGAAGCCGAGACGGGTCAGAATGCCGAAAGCCTCGTCGCGGCCGTAGCGCTCGACCAATTGTTCGCGCAGCCTGCTCGTATGATTGGCGCGCTGCAGGATCAGCCGTTCTCTATTGAGGCGAATGGTCCCGGAGCCCGGACTGAAGACGAGCTGACGAGAGAGTTCGCGGAGCGTCGGGTGCCCGCCGCGATCGAGCAGGGCGTCCTGACTGTCGTCGACCTGCACGCCTTCCTCCTCGTCGCGATCCGAATTTGACCAAATCATCAACAGGGTTTGATCAAATCGTCAAATGCGAAGCGGCTTCCGCACGCAGCGGATTGAGGCTGCGCGCTCGGCTGGAGCGCTTAAAATTGTTCTATTTCAACGCCATAGGGCGGCGATGCGAGCGCGCGCGGCCGGCGCGGAAAAAAGAGTTTGACAGAGTTTTCTCGCGGCCCATAGCGTCGCGGTCATCAAACAAGAGCCCAGAAATCACAAGTTTGGAGGAGCGCCGCGATGAATGAGCAGTCTAAAATCGTCAAGCTTCCGGAAGAGGCCTACGAGGCCGCCATCCGCAAGTATTCGCGCGAAGGCGCCCATATTGCTGGGGACGACAAGACAAGCCCCTGGGTGCCTTTCGGGGATGTCGCCGCGATCAAGCACTTCTGCTTCGACGTGCGCACCAATTCTGTCGCGAACATCCTTTGGGTCAAGGGCGGCGGCCGAATTGGCACCCACAAGCATCGCGGCGTCGTCTCCGCCATCACGCTTGAAGGATCGTGGGCCTATTACGAATATCCGTGGACCGCGCGCCCGGGTGATTTCGTCTACGAACTCCCCGGCGCCGCGCACACGCTCTATTCCGACGATCCCAATGGAATGAAGGCCCTGTTCTGGATCAACGGGCCGATCGAGTTCTATGACGACGACGGGAAATTCGACTTCACCGCCGACGTGTTCTGGTTCATCGACCACTACACAAAATATTGCGAGGCCAATGGCCTCAAGATCAACCAGGACATGTTCATCTGAGGGGCGTCTCGCCCGACAAAGGTCCGGAGCCGAGATGTCGCTTCAGGAAATGTTCGACGTGGCGGGCAAGTCCGCCATCGTGACTGGCGGCGCGAACGGCCTCGGCCGCGCCTATGCAGAGGTGCTGGCCGAGAACGGGGCCAATGTCTGCGTATTTGACCTTGATCAGGGGAAGCTCGACGAGACCGTCCGGGCGTTGAACGCGTGCGGCGCCGCCGCCTGGGGCCAGGTCGTCGACGTTACCGACCGTAAGCGCATGGCGGAGGCTTTCGATCGGGTCGCCGAGCGTCACGGCCGCATCGACATTGTCTTCGCCAACGCCGGCATCGATGCGGGTCCGGGCTTTCTGACGCCCGAGCGCGAGCGCAATCCGGACGGCGCAATCGACAATCTCGACGACCATCACTGGGACCTCGTGATCGCCACGAACCTCACCAGCGTGTTCAATACGATCAAGCTCGCCGCCAAACACATGAAGCGAACCGGCGGCGGACGGATCATCGCGACCTCTTCGATCGCCTCCCTTTACAACGAGCCGATCGTGGGAACGCCTTATATGCCAGCCAAGGCGGGCGTAACACATCTGGTGCGGCAGGCCGCGATGGAGCTCGGGCGCTACAACATTCTCGTCAACGCCATCGCGCCTGGCCCATTCATCACGAACATCGCGGGCGGCCGGATGGCGAACAAGGAAGACCGCAAGGCTTTTGAGGATATGTCCGTCCTGCACCGTGTCGCCGATGCCTCGGAGATCAAGGGCCTTGCCCTCTTTCTTGCGTCCCCCGCCTCATCCTATGTGACGGGCGCGCAGATGGTGATCGACGGCGGGCTGCACCTGAGGCCGCTGGACTGACGGCGCGATCAAAGAACGTCGGCCGGCCAAAGGGCCGGCGCGCGAAAGACGGTCTGCGAAGTCGCAGATCCAGGGAGGCGACCATGAGTGAGAAGACTTTGTCCACGTCCGGAATCACACGCCGAACGGCGCTTCACGGAGCCGCCGCGATTGGCGGCGCTCTCGCCATGCCGGGCATCATCCGCGCGGCCGGAGACGAAACGATCAAGATCGGTTTCATCAGCCCGGTCACCGGCCCGCTCGGCCTGTTCGGCGAGACCGATTCGTACACGCTCGCGCAGATGCGCAAGCGCTTCGCCAACGGGCTTGAGATCGGCGGCAAGACCTATCAGGTGAAAGTGTTCGACCGCGACGCGCAGTCTGACCCGAACAAGGCCTCCGAGCTTGCGGGCGACCTCATCCTGAATGAGGGCGTCCATCTCATGATACCCGCTTCGACAACCGACGTCATCAATTCGGCCGCCGACCAATGTGAGCTCAATGGTGTCCCCACCGTGTCGGCCGGCGCGCCGTGGCAGGCCGTGGTCATGCCGCGCGGCGGCGACAAGAAGCCGTTCGAATGGACCTACCATTTCTTTTGGGGTCTTGAGGACGTGCTCGCGACCTATGTCGGCCTCTGGCAGACGATCGAGACGAACAAGAAAGTCGGCATGCTCTTCCCGCGCAACGCCGACGGCGAGACCTGGGGCAACGACAGCTACGGCCTGCCGCCTGCCGTCCGCAAGGCCGGCTTCACCACCATCGTGCCGAGCATGTTCCAGCCGCGCACCAACGATTTCTCGGCGCAGATCTCGATGTACAAGTCCGAGAACTGCGACATCGTCGGCGGCATCACCTATGTGTCCGATCTCAAGACTTTCGTCACTCAGGCGAGCCAGCAGGGCTTTCATCCCAAGGTCGTGACGGTGGCTGCGGCGCTGCTCTTCCCGTCCGGCATCGAGGCGATGGGCAAGCTCGGCGAGGGTATGAGCTCCGAGGTCTGGTGGACGCCGGCCTTCCCGTTCAAGTCCTCGCTGACCGGAGAGACCAGCCGTCAGATCGCGGACGCTTGGGAAAGCTCACAGAAGAAGCAGTGGACACAGCCGCTCGGCTATTCCCACGCTTTGTGGGAAGTCGCCATCGACACGCTCAAGCGCGCCAAGAACCCGCTCGACCGCGCCTCGATTCGCGACGCGCTGAAGGCGACCGACCTCGGCACCCTGGTCGGTCCAATCAAGTTCACAGGCAATCCGCACCCGAACGTCTGCAAGACGCCAGTTCTGGGCGGCCAGTGGGTCAAGGGCGCGAAATGGCCGTTCGACCTCAAAATCGTCGACAACACCGCGAGCAAACTGATCCAGCCGGAGGGGAAACTCGTGCCTCTCGCCTGGAGCTGACGACGCGGATCGAAAGGAAATGGCGGGCTCGATCCTGAGCGGCCGTGGGCTGACGAAGTCCTACGGCGCGCTCCGCGTTCTTCGCGAAGTCGACTTCGACGTCTTCCCCGGCGAGGTGCTTGGCGTCCTCGGCCCCAACGGGGCGGGGAAGACGACGTTGTTCAACATGATCAGTGGCGACGCGGCGCTTGACGCGGGCATGCTCAGGTTCGCCGGCGAGGAACTGCGAAGCGAGTCCCCGCACAAGCGCTGCAGGCGCGGAATTGGGCGGACCTACCAGATCCCAAAACCCTATGGCGCGATGAGCGCATTCGAGAACCTGTTGGTCGCGGCGATGTTCGGCGCCCGCCGCTCCACCCGCGAAGCCTATCAGCACTGCAACGCGATTCTCGAGGATTGCGGCCTCGCCGACAAAGCCAACCGGTCCGCGGGCAAGCTCACGCTGCTCGATCGCAAGCGGCTCGAGCTTGCCCGCGCCCTCGCCAGCAATCCGAAAGTGCTTCTGCTGGACGAGATCGCAGGCGGACTTACGGAGGAGGAAGCGCGGCTGCTCGTCGAACTTGTGCGGCAGATTCGCGAGCGCGGTGTAACGATCGTGTGGATCGAGCACGTGCTTAACGCGATCCTCGCCGTGGCGGATCGCATCCTGGTGCTGAACTTCGGCGAGAAGATCGCCGAGGGCGCTCCGCAGGCCGTTCTCGCAGATCCCGAGGTGCGGCGCGTCTATATGGGAGTTGAGGCATGACCGGCGGCGCGGGGCCTCTTCTCTCCACTCATGCCCTCGTCGCCGGCTATGGCGATTTCCAGGCGCTTCATTCGGTCGATTTCGAGGTCGGCCTGGGCGAGGTCGTCGCGCTTATCGGCGCCAACGGCGCCGGCAAGTCGACGCTGCTGAAGGCGATCCTCGGGCTCGTCCCGATCAAGCGGGACATGGTGCGCTTCGACGGCGAACCGATCGGCGGCGATCCGCCCTTCGCCCTTGTGCGTCGTGGAATTGGCATGGTGCCCGAGGGGCGCCGGCTGTTCGCCGGCATGAGCGTCGAGGATAACCTCAAAGTCGCCGTCGACCATGTCGGCGTGCGCGAGCGGACGGTGGGGAAGGTCTGGACGCTCGAGTTGATTTACGAGCTCTTTCCGGCCCTGCGCGAGCGTCGCCGCGCTGCGGTCGAGTTGCTGTCCGGCGGACAGCAGCAAATGGTGGCGATCGGCCGGGCGCTTCTCACCCAGCCGCGCGTCCTGCTTTGCGACGAGGTGTCGCTCGGCCTCGCGCCCCGCGTCATCAAGGACATTTACGACATTGTCCCGTCGATCGCCGCCGCCGGGGTTGCGCTGGTGCTGGTCGAGCAGGATGTGGCGCTCGCCCAGAGGGCGTCCAACCGTCTCTATTGCATGCTTGAAGGGCGCATTACCCTCACCGGCCGATCTGACGTGATCAAGCATGACGAGGTCGCGGAAGCTTATTTCGGAGTGCGCCATGCAGTGGCTTGACGCCGTCATACAAGGCGTACTCCTCGGCGGCACTTATGCGCAATATGCGCTTGGCATGGCGCTCATGTTCGGCGTGATGCGAATCGTGAACATCGCCCACGGCGACATCATCATTCTGCTGGCGCTTATTGGCATTTCTCTAGCCACCGTCTTCGGCTTCGGTCCGTTCACGGTGATGCTGATGCTCGTCCCCCTCGCGGCGGCGATCGGCTGGCTCCTCCAGCGCACGATTCTCAACAAGGTCATCGGCGACGATCCACTTCCTTCGCTGATCGCGACCTTCGGCCTCTCGATCGCCCTTCAGAATCTCATGCTGGAAATCTGGTCGGCGGATACGCGCTCGATGCCGGGCGGCGGAATTGAGGCCGCTTCGATCCAGTTCGGCGGAATCTACGTCGGCGTTCTCCCAGTCATGGCGCTGTTCGCGGCGATCGTTCTCACCGGGGGGCTGGATGCGCTTCTCCGCTTCACGCCCTTCGGGCGGTCCCTGCGCGCCGCGGCGGCGGACGTCGAAGCCGCGACAATAACCGGCGTCAACCCCAAGGCGGTCTATGCGGCGGCCACGGCGGTCGCCGTCGGCATCCTCGGAGTGGCCGCGGTCTTTCAGTCCCTGCGGTCGACCGTGTCGCCCGCCGACGGGCCGGCGCAGCTTCTCTACGCCTTCGAGGCGGTGATCATCGGCGGCCTCGGCTCGATCTGGGGCGCCTTTCTGGGCTCGACCGTTCTCGGCGTCGCGCAGGCCGTCGGCTTCCGGATGGACCCGGGCTGGGGCGTGCTCGCCGGCCATGTCGTCTTTCTCGCGGTGCTCGCCACGAGGCCGCGCGGTCTGTTGAGCGGAGCCTGAGGACCATGTCGGACGCCGTCCTCAACGTCGGACGCGCAAAGGCCGTCCCATTCGCGCCGGTGCGCGTCGAACGTCAGACAACGTCGAGCCGCATCGCGCTTGCGCTCGGCGTGCTGGCGATCGTCTTGATCGTCGCGATGCCGTGGTGGTCCGATTCCGGAACGATGCGGCGGGTCGTCGAACTCAGCTGCTACCTCGCGATCGCGCAGATGTGGAATTTGCTCGCGGGATATTCCGGGCTCGTCTCGGTCGGCCCGCAGGCCTTCATCGGCGCCGGCGGATATGCCCTTTATGTGCTGTCGCTGAAGTTCGGCGTCAATCCGTTTCTCGCGGTCGGCCTGAGCGTCGTCCTGCCGGCCCTGCTGGCGGTTCCGGCCTATGCGCTGCTGCACCGGCTCGACGGACCCTATTTCGCCATCGGCACATGGGTGGTCGCGGAGGCCGTGCGCCTCCTCACGACGAATTTCGATCATGTCAACGCGGGCGCCGGCCTTACGCTGCGAATCATGTTGCAGTTCAGCGCGCATCAGCGCGAGATCGGGTTGATGTGGCTGAGCGCAGCCCTGCTCGTGATCACTGTCGGCGGCCTCTTCTGGCTGTTGCAGTCCCGCTACGGGCTGGCCCTGACCGCGATGCGCGACAATCCGGTCGCCGCCGAGAGTCAGGGCGTGAACGTGCGCCGCCTGCGGTTCGTCGTGTTCATCCTCGCCGCCGCTGGCTCGGGCCTCGCCGGCGCGATCTACTACATGGCCCAGCTTCGCATCACGCCGGCTTCGGGGTTCAACCCGCAATGGGCGTCAATCTGCGTGTTCATCGTGATGGTCGGCGGCATCGGCTCGATCGAGGGCCCGATCATCGGTGCGCTCATCTATTTCCTCGCGGACCGCTTCTTCTCGCAATATGGCGCGGCCTATATGGTCGTGCTCGGCGTCATCACGGTCTTGATCGCGCTCTATGCCCGTACGGGCGTGTGGGGATTGATCTGCCGCGTCGTCGACGCGCCCTGGTTCCCGATCGGCCGCAAGCTCGCGCGCGCGCCCCACTGACTTTCAGGAAGAGGGACATTGATGAAAGCCGCAGTCTTCCAGGCCCTCGGAGAGCCGCTGCGGGTCGTCAGCGTCGAAGATCCGAAGCCGAAGCGCGACGAAGTTCTGATCCGCATCTGCCGCTGCGGGATTTGCGGTAGCGACCTGCATATGACGGCGGAGCCGGTCTTCGGCATCACTTCGGGCTATGTGCTCGGACATGAGATGTCGGGGGAAGTCATCGAGGCCGGCCCGGGCGCCGGCGGCCTGAAACCCGGCGATCAGGTCAGCGTCGCTCCGCTGCGCGGTTGCGGCCATTGCCCGGCGTGCCTCGCCGGAGAGCCGGCCTGGTGCGCGTCGATGCAGCTTATCGGCGGAGGCTATGCGCAATACGCCGCTTTGGCCGGGCGGCAGTGCCGCAAGCTGCCGGCGGAGATCAGCGCTGCCGACGGCGCCCTCGCCGAGCCGTTGGCCGTCGCCCTCCACGGCGTCCGGCGCTCCGGCATGAAGCCGGGTGACCGTGTGCTGATTGTCGGGGCAGGGGCCATCGGACTCGCGATCGCCTTCTGGGCCCGCCGCCTCGGCGCGGGCGAGGTCATCGTGGCGGACCTCCATCGTCTTCAGGAGGAGCGCGCGATGGCGCTCGGGGCGACCGCGTTCTTCCTTTCCGGGGTTGACCTCGAACGCCAGGCGCGGGAGCGCTGCACTGGCGGACCGGACATCGTCTTCGAATGCGTCGGTAAGCCGGGGCTGATCGATTTTTGCGTTTCGCTCGTCCGCCCGCGGGGAAAAGTGGCCGTGCTCGGCCTGTGCACGGCGAGGGACCATATGGATTCCTTTCGCGCGATCTCGAAGGAAGTGGACATCCTAATGTCGGTATTCTTCGACATGCGCGAGTTTGCGCACGCGATCGACGCGCTCGACAAGGGACAATATCCCCCGCAGCAGCTGATCTCCGACATGATCGGCCTCGATTCGGTCCCTCCGGTGTTCGAGTTGCTGCGCTCCCGGACCACCCAATGCAAGGTCCTCATCGACCCATTCGCTCCGTCCGCCTGACGTCCGGCCGGTTTCGGACGGGGGGAACGGCGGAATGGACCCGCGAACAAGGTGGTCGTCGTCACCGGCGCCGGCAGCGGCGCCCGCGTGGCGATTCTCGCTGCCGGGATCCATATGCCGCAGTAAGGGCGATGAAAACATCAGCTTCGCGGTCACCCGCGCCTTCGTGCGCGCTGCGGTCTCCGAGATCGCCCGCCATGATGCTCACGCGTCGACGATCGCGAAGGCGCGCACAGGCGAACCCGAGCCGTCCTTGAACTTGAGCGGAATGCCGAAGAACTGGAACTCCCTCTTTCCAAGGAGCGACTTCAGATTGACGAGCCATTCCCAGTGGACATCCCAAGATCGCGGCAGAGACGATGTTGCGCGAAGATGTTGTCGGTCGGCTTGTTGGTGGACGGACCCTCGACGCCATGCATGCGCGAGCCG
>CAVUJV010000034.1:0-44563 GCA_963741845.1 uncultured Alphaproteobacteria bacterium | reverse complement strand
GTGCTCAATCTCGTGCGCGACCTGCAGCAGCGCCACGGTTTCGGCGCGCTCTTCATCTCGCACGATCTCGCAGCGACGCGTTATCTGTCTCATCGCATCGCGGTCATGTACAAGGGCGAGTTTGTCGAGGTCGCCTCGTCCGAGCGCTTCTATGGCCAGCCCGATCATCCCTACAGCCGAGCCTGCTGGCGGCGATCGCATGAGGTGGCGGCGGCCAACGGCCATCGGCGCGGGCCTTCTTGCGCTTGTCCTCGGCCTGCTGCTCGCCGGCTTTTCTGGCGCGGCGAGGGCGGATGAGGCGAGCGAGTTGTTGCGCACGTGGAGGGCGCCTGGGTCTTCGCGCCCGCGACGGGCGCGGCCGGATACAGCAGGCTACTGTCGCCGACCTTGGCGGCCATCCCAGCGGCGCTGCGCCGAAACCGCTGGCCGTCATCCTCTACGCCCACGGCTGCGACGGCCTATCCGAGATTTCCGCCGCGAGCGGCCGGTTTCTCGCCCAGGCCGGGTATCTGGTCGTCGAGCCCGACAGCTTTGCCCGCGCCTCGAAGCCGGCCAGCTGCGAGCCGGCGCAGCATCTCGGCGGGCTGCATCGGGCCGTGCTCGGCTGGCGGCAGAAGGAGATGCGCTACGCGGCGCGGAAGCTTCGGGCAATCGGATCGTTGCGCAACCTTCCGTTCGTCCTCATGGGACATTCGGAAGGCGCGATCACCGCCGCGACCGTGACGGATGTGCCAGCCGCCGGCCGGATCATCGAGGGATGGACCTGCCACGCCGGCTGGCCTGAATATCGCGGTCTCGCCGCGCCTGCCGGGCAGCCGGTTCTGGCGCTCGTCGGCGAAGACGACCCGTGGTTCCGTGAGCCGGTCCTGAGCGGCGAATGCGGCGCCTTCATGCACGGCAGGACCCAGCGGTCCATCGTATTTCGCGCGCCGAACTACCTGGCGCGCAAGCACTGGCTATCGAGCGATCCCGACGTCCAGAAGACGATAGTCGAGTTCGTCCGGCAGATCACGAAGTGAGGCAAGAACGCGAGGCAAGAACGCGATGGTGGAAGACTGGACGGCAAGGGCGCTGACGAGGGCGGTGGACGAAGGGTTCGAGAAACAAGTGTTGCTGACCGAGGCTCTCGTCCGGTTTCCCTCGACGCGCGGCAACGAGCAGACTGCGCAGGATTTCATGGCGGCGGAGATGCGCCGCCGGGGGTTCGCCGTCGATCGCTTTCGCATCGATCTCGACCAAATTCGCCATCTTCCGGGTTTCTCGCCCGCTCATGTCAGCTACGACAACGCCTTCAATGTCGTGGGAACCTATCGCGCCAATGCGCCGAAGGGCCGCTCGCTCATCCTGAACGGGCATATCGACGTCGTGCCGGCCGGACCGCTCGACATGTGGACGACGCCTCCTTTCGAGCCGCGCGTTGCCGGGGACTGGCTCTACGGGCGGGGCGGCGGCGACATGAAGGCGGGTCTCGTTGCCTGCCTCGCGGCGTTCGACGCGATCGAAAGGGCGGGCTACCGTCCTGCTGCGGACCTGATCGTCCAGAGCGTGATCGAGGAGGAGTGCACCGGCAACGGCGCGCTCGCCTGCCTTGCGCGCGGCTATCGGGCCGATGCGGTGCTCATACCCGAACCCCAGGACGAATGCCTGATCCGGGCTCAGGTTGGCGTCATCTGGTTTCAGGTGAAGGTGCGCGGGATACCGGTTCACGTCGCGAACGCGACATCGGGCGCCAACGCCATCGAGGCCGCCTACGGCATCATCACGGCGCTGCGCGACCTCGAAAAGACATGGAATGCGAGAAAGGGCCAGGAACAGCACTACGAACACGCGGACCACCCGATCAACCTCAACGTCGGCAAGATCGAAGGCGGAGACTGGACGTCGAGCGTGCCGGCGTGGTGCACATTCGACGTGCGTGTGGCGATCTTCCCCGGACAGAAGATCAGCGACGCCAAACGCGAGATCGAGCAGACGATCCTCGACGCTTCCCGCCGCAACGCGTTCCTTCAGAACAATCCGCCGGAGATCGTCTACAACGGCTTCGAAGCCGAGGGCTATGTCCTCAAGGACGCCGAGGCGCCCGTGGCCGTTCTCGCAAAGGCGCACGAGGCGATATTCGGCACGGCTCTCAAGGAAACCGCGTCGACGGCCACCACCGACGCGCGCTTCTTTGGGCTTTATGGCGATATGCCGGCGCTCGTCTACGGGCCGAGGGCCGAACTCATCCACGGCTTCGACGAGCGCGTTAGCCTGACGTCGCTGAGAAACGTGACGAAGGCGATGACGCTGTTTGTCGCCGACTGGTGCGGCCTCTCCGTTGAGGCATGCGCCGGCGCATAATATCCATCGAAAATGCAGACCCCATTTGTTCGTCGAAAAAAGGTTTGCGTTACGAGCGGGCCATTGATGGCTCCCCGGCTTTCCGATCGAGTTGAACCAGGGAATGCGGCCAACCGCTGGCGCCGCTCACTGGGCGCCGTCGCGGTGCGTTTAGACCCTCCGTTGCTTTAGGCGATAGGCGAGTTGGGGGCGCGTTATGCCGAGGACGCGGGCCGCAGCCGAGATGTTTCCATTGCAGCGCGCGACAGCCTCGCGGCAAATCTGGTTATTGAGCGCCGTCAGAGACAGCGAACCGGAGGCGAGGTCGTTCGCGGCGTCCGATGCCGCATCTTCAATCGGAGAATTCCCGTTCCCGCAGGATCGAAACCTGCCGGCGATTTCAAGGATCAGATCGGCCTCGATGTCTCCGGGCGAGGGCGCCGCGATCAGGGCGGACGAAACCAGCGCGTTGAGTTCGGTGACATTCCCGCGCAGCTCCAGGGCTTTGAGCGCTTGCGCGGCCTCGTCCCTCAGTTTTGGTTTCCTCACGCCGTGTCGCTTTGCGGCGCATTCCATCAGCGCATCCGCCAGGGCGGGAATGTCGTCCCGCCGGGCGCGAAGGGGCGGCATGAGGACCGCCGCGACGGCCAGCCGGTGAAGCAGGCTCTGATCGAGATCGGCGGAGCGAGAGAGTTCAAGCAGCGGAAGCCTGGTCGTCGCGGCGATGCGCGTGTCGCCTTCGTCGAGCCGGCGCGCAAGCCGTCGCTGGAGCGAAGTCGAGAGAAGATCGACGTCAGTCAATACGATGCATCTTTGCGAACGCTTCGGCGCGCGACCGCGGGCCGAAGCGACGGGGCGGTCGAATGCGGCGTCGAGAGCGTCGGGTCCGAGCGTGTCGCAGGCCACGAAGTTCAGCGTCGCGTCGTCGCCGAACCGCGCCTCGCTCCAGGCGCGGGCCGCCGCCCGCTTGCCCGTCCCGGTCTCGCCCGCGATCAGGAGCGGCGCGTCGAATCGCGCGATCCTTTCGAGCCTCTCCCGAACGGGAGCGAGCAGCAGCCTCGCGACGGGATCGTCCTCGTCGCGCCGCGGGATGCGGGCGGCGGTCCGAAAGCCCTCCATGTCGCGGGGCACGATCTCGGTGCGATAGAGTCGCACCAAATCGTCGTCCTCGCCCCACGACTCCGCCGGCTTGCCTAGGACGCGGCAAACGTCCCGGCCGCATCCGAAACACTCGAGCTCCTTGTAGACAATGAGTTTTCCGAAGCAGCGCGTCGCGTAGCCCGAGGCGTAGCCCGTGTGGGACCAGCACACCGCCTCGTCGGAAGGACCGTGATTGCGGCGATATTCGACCGCTTCGACGCTGCCCTGCCAGAGAAACTCGCCCGAAAACCGCCCTTTGTGAAGGTCGAAGTCATTGTGCACCGTCCTCAGGCGGACGCAGCCGCAAAGCATGTGAAGGCGGGTTCCTGCGGTGAAGGCATCGCCCGGATCGAGCCCCGGCCACGATTGACGAACGAAATCGGCATCCTCCAGACCGGCGACGAAGCCGAGACGGGTCAGAATGCCGAAAGCCTCGTCGCGGCCGTAGCGCTCGACCAATTGTTCGCGCAGCCTGCTCGTATGATTGGCGCGCTGCAGGATCAGCCGTTCTCTGTTGAGGCGAATGGTCCCGGAGCCCGGACTGAAGACGAGCTGACGAGAGAGTTCGCGGAGCGTCGGGTGCCCGCCGCGATCGAGCAGGGCGTCCTGACTGTCGTCGACCTGCACGCCTTCCTCCTCGTCGCGATCCGAATTTGACCAAATCATCAACAGGGTTTGATCAAATCGTCAAATGCGAAGCGCCTTCCGCACGCAGCGGATTGAGGCTGCGCGCTCGGCTGGAGCGCTTAAAATTGTTCTATTTCAACGCCATAGGGCGGCGATGCGAGCGCGCGCGGCCGGCGCGGAAAAAAGAGTTTGACAGAGTTTTCTCGCGGCCCATAGCGTCGCGGTCATCAAACAAGAGCCCAGAAATCACAAGTTTGGAGGAGCGCCGCGATGAATGAGCAGTCTAAAATCGTCAAGCTTCCGGAAGAGGCCTATGAGGCCGCCATCCGCAAGTATTCGCGCGAAGGCGCCCATATTGCTGGGGACGACAAGACAAGCCCCTGGGTGCCTTTCGGGGATGTCGCCGCGATCAAGCACTTCTGCTTCGACGTGCGCACCAATTCTGTCGCGAACATCCTTTGGGTCAAGGGCGGCGGCCGAATTGGCACCCACAAGCATCGCGGCGTCGTCTCCGCCATCACGCTTGAAGGATCGTGGGCCTATTACGAATATCCGTGGACCGCGCGCCCGGGTGATTTCGTCTACGAGCTCCCCGGCGCCGCGCACACGCTCTATTCCGACGATCCCAATGGAATGAAGGCCCTGTTCTGGATCAACGGGCCGATCGAGTTCTATGACGACGACGGGAAATTCGACTTCACCGCCGACGTGTTCTGGTTCATCGACCACTACACAAAATATTGCGAGGCCAATGGCCTCAAGATCAACCAGGACATGTTCATCTGAGGGCGTCTCGCCCGACAAAGGTCCGGAGCCGAGATGTCGCTTCAGGAAATGTTCGACGTGGCGGGCAAGTCCGCCATCGTGACTGGCGGCGCGAACGGCCTCGGCCGCGCCTATGCAGAGGTGCTGGCCGAGAACGGGGCCAATGTCTGTCTATTTGACCTTGATCAGGGGAAGCTCGACGAGACCGTCCGGGCGTTGAACGCGTGCGGCGCCGCCGCCTGGGGCCAGGTCGTCGACGTTACCGACCGTAAGCGCATGGCGGAGGCTTTCGATCGGGTCGCCGAGCGTCACGGCCGCATCGACATTGTCTTCGCCAACGCCGGCATCGATGCGGGTCCGGGCTTTCTGACGCCCGAGCGCGAGCGCAATCCGGACGGCGCAATCGACAATCTCGACGACCATCACTGGGACCTCGTGATCGCCACGAACCTCACCAGCGTGTTCAATACGATCAAGCTCGCCGCCAAACACATGAAGCGAACCGGCGGCGGACGGATCATCGCGACCTCTTCGATCGCCTCCCTTTACAACGAGCCGATCGTGGGAACGCCTTATATGCCAGCCAAGGCGGGCGTAACACATCTGGTGCGCCAGGCCGCGATGGAGCTCGGGCGCTACAACATTCTCGTCAACGCCATCGCGCCTGGCCCATTCATCACGAACATCGCGGGCGGCCGGATGGCGAACAAGGAAGACCGCAAGGCTTTTGAGGATATGTCCGTCCTGCACCGTGTCGCCGATGCCTCGGAGATCAAGGGCCTTGCCCTCTTTCTTGCGTCCCCCGCCTCATCCTATGTGACGGGCGCGCAGATGGTGATCGACGGCGGGCTGCACCTGAGGCCGCTGGACTGACGGCGCGATCAAAGAACGTCGGCCGGCCAAAGGGCCGGCGCGCGAAAGACGGTCTGCGAAGTCGCAGATCCAGGGAGGCGACCATGAGTGAGAAGACTTTGTCCACGTCCGGAATCACACGCCGAACGGCGCTTCACGGAGCCGCCGCGATTGGCGGCGCTCTCGCCATGCCGGGCATCATCCGCGCGGCCGGAGACGAAACGATCAAGATCGGTTTCATCAGCCCGGTCACCGGCCCGCTCGGCCTGTTCGGCGAGACCGATTCGTACACGCTCGCGCAGATGCGCAAGCGCTTCGCCAACGGGCTTGAGATCGGCGGCAAGACCTATCAGGTGAAAGTGTTCGACCGCGACGCGCAGTCTGACCCGAACAAGGCCTCCGAGCTTGCGGGCGACCTCATCCTGAACGAGGGCGTCCATCTCATGATACCCGCTTCGACAACCGACGTCATTAATTCGGCCGCCGACCAATGTGAGCTCAATGGTGTCCCCACCGTGTCGGCCGGCGCGCCGTGGCAGGCCGTGGTCATGCCGCGCGGCGGCGACAAGAAGCCGTTCGAATGGACCTACCATTTCTTTTGGGGTCTTGAGGACGTGCTCGCGACCTATGTCGGCCTCTGGCAGACGATCGAGACGAACAAGAAAGTCGGCATGCTCTTCCCGCGCAACGCCGACGGCGAGACCTGGGGCAACGACGGCTACGGCCTGCCGCCTGCCGTCCGCAAGGCCGGCTTCACCACCATCGTGCCGAGCATGTTCCAGCCGCGCACCAACGATTTCTCGGCGCAGATCTCGATGTACAAGTCCGAGAACTGCGACATCGTCGGCGGCATCACCTATGTGTCCGATCTCAAGACTTTCGTCACTCAGGCGAGCCAGCAGGGCTTTCATCCCAAGGTCGTGACGGTGGCTGCGGCGCTGCTCTTCCCGTCCGGCATCGAGGCGATGGGCAAGCTCGGCGAGGGCATGAGCTCCGAGGTCTGGTGGACGCCGGCCTTCCCGTTCAAGTCCTCGCTGACCGGAGAGACCAGCCGTCAGATCGCGGACGCTTGGGAAAGCTCACAGAAGAAGCAGTGGACACAGCCGCTCGGCTATTCCCACGCTTTGTGGGAAGTCGCCATCGACACGCTCAAGCGCGCCAAGAACCCGCTCGACCGCGCCTCGATTCGCGACTCGCTGAAGGCGACCGACCTCGGCACCCTGGTCGGTCCAATCAAGTTCACAGGCAATCCGCACCCGAACGTCTGCAAGACGCCAGTTCTGGGCGGCCAGTGGGTCAAGGGCGCGAAATGGCCGTTCGACCTCAAAATCGTCGACAACACCGCGAGCAAACTGATCCAGCCGGAGGGGAAACTCGTGCCTCTCGCCTGGAGCTGACGGCGCGGATCGAAAGGAAATGGCGGGCTCGATCCTGAGCGGCCGTGGGCTGACGAAGTCCTACGGCGCGCTCCGCGTTCTTCGCGAAGTCGACTTCGACGTCTTCCCCGGCGAGGTGCTTGGCGTCCTCGGCCCCAACGGGGCGGGGAAGACGACGTTGTTCAACATGATCAGTGGCGACGCGGCGCTTGACGCGGGCACGCTCAGGTTCGCCGGCGAGGAACTGCGAAGCGAGTCCCCGCACAAGCGCTGCAGGCGCGGAATCGGGCGGACCTACCAGATCCCAAAACCCTATGGCGCGATGAGCGCATTCGAGAACCTGTTGGTCGCGGCGATGTTCGGCGCCCGCCGCTCCACCCGCGAAGCCTATCAGCACTGCAACGCGATTCTCGAGGATTGCGGCCTCGCCGACAAAGCCAACCGGTCCGCGGGCAAGCTCACGCTGCTCGATCGCAAGCGGCTCGAGCTTGCCCGCGCCCTCGCCAGCAATCCGAAAGTGCTTCTGCTGGACGAGATCGCAGGCGGACTTACGGAGGAGGAAGCGCGGCTGCTCGTCGAACTTGTGCGGCAAATTCGCGAGCGCGGTGTAACGATCGTGTGGATCGAGCACGTGCTTAACGCGATCCTCGCCGTGGCGGATCGCATCCTGGTGCTGAACTTCGGCGAGAAGATCGCCGAGGGCGCTCCGCAGGCCGTTCTCGCAGATCCCGAGGTGCGGCGCGTCTATATGGGAGTCGAGGCATGACCGGCGGCGCGGGGCCTCTTCTCTCCACTCATGCCCTCGTCGCCGGCTATGGCGATTTCCAGGCGCTTCATTCGGTCGATTTCGAGGTCGGCCTGGGCGAGGTCGTCGCGCTTATCGGCGCCAACGGCGCCGGCAAGTCGACGCTGCTGAAGGCGATCCTCGGGCTCGTCCCGATCAAGCGGGACATGGTGCGCTTCGACGGCGAGCCGATCGGCGGCGATCCGCCCTTCGCCCTTGTGCGTCGTGGAATCGGCATGGTGCCCGAGGGCGCCGGCTGTTCGCCGGCATGAGCGTCGAGGATAACCTCAAAGTCGCCGTCGACCATGTCGGCGTGCGCGAGCGGACGGTGGGGAAGGTCTGGACGCTCGAGTTCGATTTACGAGCTCTTTCCGGCCCTGCGCGAGCGTCGCCGCGCTGCGGTCGAGTCGCTGTCCGGCGGACAGCAGCAAATGGTGGCGATCGGCCGGGCGCTTCTTACCCAGCCACGTGTCCTGCTTTGCGACGAGGTGTCGCTCGGCCTCGCGCCCCGCGTCATCAAGGACATTTACGACATTGTCCCGTCGATCGCCGCCGCCGGGGTTGCGCTGGTGCTGGTCGAGCAGGATGTGGCGCTCGCCCAGAGGGCGTCCAACCGTCTCTATTGCATGCTTGAAGGGCGCATTACCCTCACCGGCCGATCTGACGTGATCAAGCATGACGAGGTCGCGGAAGCCTATTTCGGAGTGCGCCATGCAGTGGCTTGACGCCATCATACAGGGCATACTCCTCGGCGGCACTTATGCGCAATATGCGCTTGGCATGGCGCTCATGTTCGGCGTGATGCGAATCGTGAACATCGCCCATGGCGACATCATCATTCTGCTGGCGCTCATTGGCATTTCTCTAGCCACCGTCTTCGGCTTCGGTCCGTTCACGGTCATGCTGATGCTCGTCCCCCTCGCGGCGGCGATCGGCTGGCTCCTCCAGCGCACGATTCTCAACAAGGTCATCGGCGACGATCCACTTCCTTCGCTGATCGCGACCTTCGGCCTCTCGATCGCCCTTCAAAATCTCATGCTGGAAATCTGGTCGGCGGATACGCGCTCGATGCCGGGCGGCGGAATCGAGGCCGCTTCGATCCAGTTCGGCGGAATCTACGTCGGCGTTCTCCCGGTCATGGCGCTGTTCGCGGCGATCGTTCTCACCGGGGGGCTGGATGCGCTTCTCCGCTTCACGCCCTTCGGGCGGTCCCTGCGCGCCGCGGCGGCCGACGTCGAAGCCGCGACAATAACCGGCGTCAACCCCAAGGCGGTCTATGCGGCGGCCACGGCGGTCGCCGTCGGCATCCTCGGAGTGGCCGCGGTCTTTCAGTCCCTGCGGTCGACCGTGTCGCCCGCCGACGGGCCGGCCCAGCTTCTCTACGCCTTCGAGGCGGTGATCATCGGCGGCCTCGGCTCGATCTGGGGCGCCTTTCTGGGCTCGACCGTTCTCGGCGTCGCGCAGGCCGTCGGCTTCCGGATGGACCCGGGCTGGGGCGTGCTCGCCGGCCATGTCGTCTTTCTCGCGGTGCTCGCCACGAGGCCGCGCGGTCTGTTGAGCGGAGCCTGAGGACCATGTCGGACGCTGTCCTCAACGTCGGACGCGCAAAGACCGTCCCATTGGCGCCGGTGCGCGTCGAACGTCAGACAACGTCGAGCCGCATCGCGCTTGCGCTCGGCGTGCTGGCGATCGTCTTGATCGTCGCTATGCCGTGGTGGTCCGATTCCGGAACGATGCGGCGGGTCGTCGAACTCAGTTGCTACCTTGCGATCGCGCAGATGTGGAATCTGCTCGCGGGATATTCCGGGCTCGTCTCGGTCGGCCCGCAGGCCTTCATCGGCGCCGGCGGATATGCCCTTTATGTGCTGTCGCTGAAGTTCGGCGTCAATCCGTTTCTCGCGGTCGGCCTGAGCGTCGTCCTGCCGGCCCTGCTGGCGGTTCCGGCCTATGCGCTGCTGCACCGGCTCGACGGACCCTATTTCGCCATCGGCACATGGGTGGTCGCGGAGGCGGTGCGCCTCCTCACGACGAATCTCGATTATGTCAACGCGGGCGCCGGCCTTACGCTGCGAATCATGTCGCAGTTCAGCGCGCATCAGCGCGAGATCGGGTTGATGTGGCTGAGCGCAGCCCTGCTCGTGATCACTGTCGGCGGCCTCTTCTGGCTGTTGCAGTCCCGCTACGGGCTGGCCCTGACCGCGATGCGCGACAATCCGGTCGCCGCCGAGAGTCAAGGCGTGAACGTGCGCCGCCTGCGGTTCGTCGTGTTCATCCTCGCCGCCGCCGGCTCGGGCCTCGCCGGCGCGATCTATTACATGGCCCAGCTTCGCATCACGCCGGCTTCGGGGTTCAACCCGCAATGGGCGTCAATCTGCGTGTTCATCGTGATGGTCGGCGGCATCGGCTCGATCGAGGGCCCGATCATCGGTGCGCTCATCTATTTCCTCGCGGACCGCTTCTTCTCGCAATATGGCGCGGCCTATATGGTCGTGCTCGGCGTCATCACGGTCTTGATCGCGCTCTATGCCCGTATGGGCGTGTGGGGATTGATCTGCCGCGTCGTCGACGCGCCCTGGTTCCCGATCGGCCGCAAGCTTGCGCGCGCGCCCCACTGACTTTCAGGAAGAGGGACATTCATGAAAGCCGCAGTCTTCCAAGCCCTCGGAGAGCCGCTGCGGGTCGTCAGCGTCGAGGATCCGAAGCCGAAGCGCGACGAAGTTCTGATGCGCATCTGCCGCTGCGGGATTTGCGGCAGCGACCTGCATATGACGGCGGAGCCGGTCTTCGGCATCACTTCGGGCTATGTGCTCGGACATGAGATGTCGGGGGAAGTCGTCGAGGCCGGCCCGGACGCCGGCGGCCTGAAACCCGGCGATCAGGTCAGCGTCGCTCCGCTGCGCGGTTGCGGCCATTGCCCGGCGTGCCTCGCCGGAGAGCCCGCCTGGTGCGCGTCGATGCAGCTTATCGGCGGAGGCTATGCGCAATACGCCGCTTTGGCCGGGCGGCAGTGCCGCAAGCTGCCGGCGGAGATCAGCGCCGCCGACGGCGCCCTCGCCGAGCCGTTGGCCGTCGCCCTCCACGGCGTCCGGCGCTCCGGCATGAAGCCGGGTGACCGTGTGCTGATTGTCGGGGCAGGGGCCATCGAACTCGCGATCGCCTTCTGGGCCCGCCGCCTCGGCGCCGGCGAGGTCATCGTGGCGGATCTCCATCGTCTTCAGGAGGAGCGCGCGATGGCGCTCGGGGCGACGGCGTTCTTCCTTTCCGGGGCTGACCTCGAACGCCAGGCGCGGGAGCGCTGCACTGGCGGACCGGACATCGTCTTCGAATGCGTCGGTAAGCCGGGGCTGATCGATTTTTGCGTTTCGCTCGTCCGCCCGCGGGGAAAAGTGGCCGTGCTCGGCCTGTGCACGGCGAGGGACCATATGGATTCCTTTCGCGCGATCTCGAAGGAAGTAGACATCCTAATGTCGGTATTCTTCGACATGCGCGAGTTTGCGCACGCGATCGACGCGCTCGACAAGGGACAATATCCCCCGCAGCTGCTGATCTCCGACATGATCGGTCTCGATTCGGTCCCTCCGGTGTTCGAGTCGCTGCGCTCCCGGACCACCCAATGCAAGGTCCTCATCGACCCATTCGCTCCGTCCGCCTGACATCCGGCCGGCTTCGGACAGGGGGAACGGCGGAATGGACTCGCGGACAAGCTTGTCGTCGTCACCGGCGCCTTCGCGCGCGCTGAGGTCTCCGAGATCGCCCGCCATGATGCTCACGCGTCGACGATCGCGAAGGCGCGCACAGGCGAACCCGAACCGCCCTTGAACTTGAGCGGAACGCCGAAGAACTGGAACTCCCTCTTTCCGAGGAGCGACTCGAGATTGACGAGCCATTCCCAGTGGGAGATCCCAAGATCGCGGCAGAGACGATGTTGCGCGAAGATGTTGTCGGTCGGCTTGTCGGTGGACGGACCCTCGACGCCATGCATGCGCGAGCCGCGGTCGTGAAGCCAGCGCGTCGCCTCGACCGTCAGCAGCGGATTCTTCCATACGCTGTCAAGCGAGGGATAGTTGCGCTTGTGGAAGCCCGTGCAGAGCAGCACGATATGACCGTCCACCTTCACCCCGGCCTTGGCCTCCGCCACTTCCATGTCGGCGACAGTGATGTCGCCAAGATCGGGAATGTGCTGCAGATCGAAACATACGGCCTTGCCCATGAAAAGCTCGAGCGGCATCTCGTCGACCGGAACTCCCTTGGGATCGACGTGTCGAAAGGCGTCTACATGCGTACCGACATGGTCGAGCATGCCGATGAAGTTCGTCTGAAACGTCATGGCGTCGCCTGGCACGCCGAGGTTCTGCGCCTTCGAACTCTCGTGCGTCAGGTGTTCGAGATAGACAGGCCGCTGGAAGAGCTTGTGGGCGGGCATGTTGTCTTCGATCAGCAGCGAAAGATCAATGATACGGCCCATGGCGGAGTGTCCTTCGTGGCGGGAGCGATCGGCTGGGCCCTTCTCGGGCCCAGCCGGAACGGCGGGATCAGCGGTGCATCGAGGCCCGCAGCGCCTCGGTCGCAGCCGCGTCGAGCGCCCAGGGGAACCCATTGTCGGCGGGCTTCAGAACGACTCCATAGGCTTCTCGCGCGTGCTCTGGCGTGATGAAGTCGTCGAGCACGTCCTCGAGCACCTGATCGGCCGGACGCTCGAGCGGATCGCCGTAGCCGCCGCCGGAAGGCGAGAAGTAACAGGCGACGTCGCCCTCTTCGACTCTCAGCCCCGAAAACTTCGCCGGGATACTGCTTCACGTCGGCAGGGTTCCTGGCGTTGTAGATCGCGTACTTTCCGCCGGAGCCGTTACCCCCGCCGAACACACCCCAGGGCGCGTCCTCGTGACGGTCGGACTCGTGCGTGATGAAGCCCGGGCTAAGGAAGCGCTGGGTCTTCACAACGCCCTGGCCGCCACGGAAGCGCCCTGCGCCGGGCATCACGTCGTCGCGCAATTCGTAGCGGTCGCAGATGAGCGGCAGGTGCATGCCAAGATCTTCAAGCGGATTGTTGCGCGTGTTGCGCATCAGCTCCTCGACCGTATCGGGTCCGTCGGACTTCGGACGACCGCCCATCGCCGCCTCGTTGACCTCGAGGAAGACCCAGTATTCGCCGTTCGGCCGGACGCCGGAAAAGGCGGCGAAGGAGAGGGTCGCCGCGTTGCCGGCGGTGCAACGGTCCGGAAGCACAGGCGCCAGCGCCTTGATAATCAGATCCACCACGCGCTGGATCTGGCAGAAACGCGCTTCCGCAGCGACCGGCGCGATCGGGTTGAAGATCGTGCCGAGCGGCGCTGTCACCTTCACCGGGCGGAACGACCCTTCGTTCTGCGGGATATGCTCTTCATGCGTGTAGGTGTCGAGGAGCAGCGCCCGGAAGGCGAAGTAGCAGGCGACCTTGGTCGAGCCTTCGAATGGAACATTGAAGGCGGTCGGCGATTGCGGCGCCGAGCCGGTGAGATCGACCTCGACGCCGTCGCCCCGCTTCTTGACGGTGACTTTGACCGGCAGGGTTTTGCCGCGATTGCGCCCGTCGTCGTCGAGGAACCCTTCCGCGGTGTAATCGCCGTCCGGGATCTTGGCGATCTCGCGGCGGAGCATCGCTTCGGTGTAGTCCATGAGCTGCCGCGTCGTTTGTAGGACAACGTCCTTGCCATAGGTTCCGAGCAACTCCTGGAAGCGCCGCACGCCGAGTTCGGCGGAGGCGATCTGCGCTTCGAGGTCGCCCATGACCAGGCCGGGAACGCGGGTGTTGTCGCGGATGTAGCGCCACAGGCTCTCGCTGCGCTTGCCTTCGTCGTAGAGCTTCGTGCCGTTGAACAGCATGCCTTCCGCGAAAACGTCGGGGACGTCTATGATGAGGCCGGGCGTCGCCGCGCCGATGTCGACGTGATGCGCGGTATTGGCGGAAAATCCAACGAGTTCGCCCTCGAAGAACACGGGCATCACCACTGCGATGTCCGGCGAATGACTCGCGCCGTAATACGGGTGATTGTGAATCACGCAGTCGCCGGGCTTCCAGGCGTCAAGGGAGATGCTCTTCTCGATGCCGCGCAGATAGCCGGGCAGCGAACCAATGTGCATCGGCGTCGAGTCCGATTCGCAGAGCGTATTGTAGTCCCGGTCGAACAGACCCGCGCCCAGGTCCTGGCTCTCGCGGATGATGGAGGAATAGGACATGCGATAGAGGACGTTGCCCATCTG
The DNA here is from genome assembly GCA_963741845.1 of uncultured Alphaproteobacteria bacterium. GTDB lineage: Bacteria > Pseudomonadota > Alphaproteobacteria > Rhizobiales > Beijerinckiaceae > Roseiarcus. Next base: position 30,460 of record CAVUJV010000034.1, on the reverse strand, counting down.
CTCGGCGATCGAGTGAAGGGCGCCGCCAATCACCTGCAGTGTGATCGGGTCGATTTTTGCGGGGGCGTCGGTCATGACTGTCCTCTTCAGATGGAGCCGCGGGCGACGCGCATGTCGCCGTGCGACAGCACGGCGGCGACGTAGCCGGGTGGAACGAGCGTCGTGGAATTGTGCTGGACGATGATCGCGGGACCAGAGATTCGATCCTCGGCGAGGAGCTTTCCGCGCGCGAAGCGCGGCGTTGCGTAGCTCTTGCCATCGTCGAAGACGGTCTCACGCACGTACAGCTTCGCGTCCGCAGGGTCCGCGCGACCGCCCTTCGGCAGTTCCGGGAGTTTCAACGTGTCGGTCGCGGAGGAGCCCACCACGCGCAACGTGATGATCTCAACGAGTTGCTCCTCGAAGGCGTGGCCGTAGACCTGCTTGTGCGCGTCGAAGAAGTTTCTGATCATCACGCCAACGTTGTCGGCGCCAAGCGGGGCCTCCGGCATTGCGGCGCGCAGTTCGAAACCCTGGCCAACGTATCGGCATTCGGCGACGGCGGTGAAACGATGCGCTTCCACGGGCACGCCGTCATTGAGAAGCTGGGTGCGCGCCTCTTCCGTGAGTTCGGAGAGGATCTTGTTGACGACTGCGAAATCCTCGGGACCCGCCTTCTGGGCGACGACCAGCACCGAGCGCGTATACTCATATTGCAACTCGGTCATGAGCAGACCCATCGCCGCGGTGATGCCGGGGTGCAGCGGTGAGATCGTGTCCTTCGCGCCAATGAGGTCTGCAAGCGACGTGGCGTGCAGCGGACCCGCGCCGCCAAACCCCATCAGGGTGAAATTGCGCGGGTCGATCCCCCTTGCGACAGAGTTCGCGTTGATCGCCAGCGCCATGTTGTTGTTGACGACCCGCAGGATGCCGAGCGCAGCGTCCTTAACCGAGAGGCCAAGGGGCTTGGCCACATGTTCCTCGACCGCTGCAAGGGCCAGCGCGGGGTCGATGCTGAGATCCCCACCGAGAAAGTGCTCAGGATCGAGGCGACCGAGAACGACCTGTGCGTCGGTCACCGCAGGCTCCTTGCCGCCCTTGCCGTAGCATGCGGGTCCAGGAAAAGCCCCTGCGGAACGGGGACCGACGCGAAACGCCCCGCCCGGATCGAGATAGGCGATGGAGCCCCCTCCCGCGCCGATCGCGTCCACGTCGATCATCGGGACGAGCACTGGCAGGTTCGCGACCTCGGTGTCGCGCGGGTTCTTGATCCGCAATTCGCCGTTCTGGATGACCGAGATGTCGGCGGAGGTGCCACCGACGTCGACCGTGATAATGTTTTTGCTGCTGCAGGATTCTCCGGTCCAGCGGCCGCCAATCACCCCGCCCGCAGGGCCCGAGAGCAGGAGACCGATTGGTCGGCGCGACGAATTCTCGACCGTCGAGATGCCGCCGTTCGATTGCATGATGCGGACAGCGGCCGTGACCCCGCTTTCGCGCAGGCGCCCTTCGAGACGCTCCAGATAGAGCGCCGTCGTCGGCCCGATGTACGCGTTCATCGCGGTCGAGGCGAAGCGCTCGTATTCGCGGATGACGTTCACGACCTCATGCGAGCAGCAGACATAGGCGTCCGGCATCACCCGCTTGACGATGTCGCGCGCCTTCGCCTCATGCTCGTTGTTGAGAAACGAGAAGAGGAAGCAGATGACGACAGCCTTAAGGCCCCGTTTCTTGAAGATCTCAGCCGCCTCCTCGACCTGATCGAGGGCGAGCGGAACCTCGACCTCGCCGGTCGGCGGCCTGAGCCGCTCGTCCACGACGAGGCGGTTGCGCCGCTTGACGAGCGGCTTCGACTGCCAGGGCACGTCGAACTGGAGCGAAAAATTGTGTGGGCGCTTGTGACGCGCCATGTGAAGAATGTCGCGGAAGCCGCGCGTCGTGATCATGCCGACGTCCGCGCCTTTCCGCTCGATCACCATGTTGGTGGCGACCGTCGTTCCGTGCAGGACCATGTCAATGGATCCCGGGCGCGACGTTGGCGATCTTGCAAACCTCGGCGACGCCCTGCACGACGCCGACCGACTGATCGGACGGCGTAGAAGACACCTTGTGCACGAAAATCTTCTGTTCGCCGCCGGGCAGCGTCTGCTCCAGCACGATGTCCGTGAAGGTTCCCCCCACGTCCACGCCGACTCTGATCATTATTCTTCTCCAAGGAACGGCGCCGCACCCCAAGCGCGGCCGCAAACAAACGTCACCCTTTCACGCGCCGGCGCCGCCCGCGCGCGTTGGTCCTTCTGGCTTCAGCGCGTCAGACCGCCGGCGCCGCCGACGGGTTCGAGCTATTTCTTCCGCGGGAATCGCTTGGCGAAATCGTCAGCCATCTCGTTCATCGTGACGAACTTGACGCCCGGATGAGAGATCATGTGGTGGTAAAGCCGCTCGAGCATCATCAGCACATGCGGGCGCCCGGAAACGTCGGGATGGATCGTCATCGGAAAGACCGCGTAGTCGTACTCCCGATAGATCCAATCGAACTGGTCGCGCCACATTTCCTCGATATCGCGCGGGTTCACGAAGCCGTGGCTGTTCGGCGACTTCTTGATGAACATCATGGGCGGAGGTCGTCGAGATACCAGCTTGCCGGAATCTCGATGAGATCGGTCTCGTGGCCGCGCTTGAGGGGCGTCATCCACGCCGAAGGATGCTTGGAATAGTCGATCTTGGTCCAGCTGTCGCCGACGCGCACGTAATAAGGCTGATGGTCGTGATGCATCAGCGAATGGTCGTATTTGATCCCGCGCTCGAGCAGCAGCTCATTGGTGACGTTGGAAAACTCCCACCATGGCGCCACATATCCCGTCGGACGCTTGCCGGAAAGCTTCGTGACGAGATCGATGCATTTGTCGAGTATGTAGGTCTCCTGCTCGCGGGTCATCGCGATCGGGTTCTCGTGGCTGTAGCCGTGGATGCCGATCTCGTGGCCCGCGTCGGCGACCAGCTTCATCTGATCCGGGAAGGTCTCGATCGAATGGCCTGGAATGAACCAGGTCGTCTTGACGCCGAGCCGGTCGAACATCTTGACGAGACGGGGCGAGCCGACCTCGCCCGCGAACAAGCCGCGGGAAATGTCGTCCGGACTGTCCTCGCCGCCATAGGAGCCGAGCCAGCCGGCGACGGCATCGACGTCGATGCCGAAACCACAGAGGATTGTCTTGCCCAACTATTCGTCTCCTCACCAGGTTGTTGGCCAGCGGGGGTCCGCGAGCGCCGTCGAATAGGCGATCGCGGAGTCCACCGGCGGGCGGATCACGTATTTGCGGTCGAAATCGGCCCACGGGCAGGCCGCGTAGCGAGCGAGCCTGAAAGGGGAGAAGAGGATCGGAAAGACATCTGGCATTGCGAGCCTTAGTCGACACGAATGACGGGTTCGGCGGAGAGAGCAGCGGAGAGGACCGCCGCGTCGCGGCCATGCGTTGCGGAGAGGAGCAGGCTCGTGGGCATGCCGTCGGCGTCCGTCCCGTTGGGGATGGCGACCCCGCACCAATCGAGAAAATTCCCGAGCATGGTGTTGCGCAGCGTCTTGACGTTCTCCCGCGCGAAAACCTCGTCGTCCGCTTCCAGCGGACCGATTGGCATCGCCACATGTGGCGTAGTCGGAAAGGCGATGATCGCCTCGCCGACGCGCGCCTCGACCTCCGCGATGAGGCGGGCGCGGGTTTCGAGGATCTCGACGAGATCCACGGCCGTCATGCTCTCCGCGAGCCGGAGGCGCTTGACGACGCGTCGGTCGATCCGCGCGGCGTCGGGCCCCTGGACCCGCTGTCTGATGAACGTGCAGCGCCTCGGCGCCGAGCAGATGGCCATGCTTTGCGATCAGTTCAGGCACAGCCAGGAGTTGCGGCAAGTCCGCGCGCTCTATCTCTTGCGCCGGCGGCGGCGAGCGCCGCCAGCGCCCGCTCGAAATTGACGAGAACCGCCTCCTGACAGCCGTCGAAAACGAGCGTCTCAGGTACGAAGACGCGCAGGTCTGAAAGAGGCCTGCGCGCCGCTTCGGACGACGCCTTGCCGCGGAGCGCGGCGTCGGCCAGGACGCAATCCTCCACTGTCTGCGCAAGCGGGCCGAGCGTGTCGAGCGTGCGCGAAAGCGGGAACACTCCACGCATCGGAAAGCGACCAGTCGAGCTTTTGTAACCGACGACCCCATTGAAGCTCGCGGGAACGCGGATCGACCCGCCGGTGTCGGTGCCTATCGCAAGCGTAGTCAGGCCAGCTGCAACAGCGACGCCGGACCCGGATGACGAGCCGCCCGGAGAGCGCGCCGTCTTCGGGTCTCGGGGATTGCGCGGCGTGCCGAAATGCGGGTTGAGACCGATGCCCGAGTAGGCGAACTCGGTCATGTTGACGAGACCGACAAGCACAAGGCCCGCACGCCCAGCAGCCTGCAGCAGGGCCGCATCCTCCTTCGCGGGCGCATTGCTTTCGAGCACGCGCGAACCTGCGGTGGTGACGCGCCCTTCGACGTCGAACAGGTCCTTCCAGGCGCAAGGCACGCCGTCGAGCGGGCTCAACGGCGATCCCGCCTTGAGACGGGCTCGGGAGGCGAGCGCCTCGCGGCGCGCACGGTCCGCTGTGACTTCGGTGAAGATCGCCTGATCCGGACTGGCCTTGATGGCGGCGAGCGTCGATTCGATCAGATCGCAGGGATCGATCCGGCCGGCGCGGAGATCGGCGCCAAGACGCGTTGCAGTGACGGACGGATTTGGGACTGAAAACATGGCGCGATCAGTGGACGATCAGCGTCGCGGCATCGCGACGCCATGCGAGCAGCACTTCCGATCCCGGCGCGTACCGCCCGGAATATTTGTCGGCGTGGCTCTCGACCAGGACTGGCTCGGCCGCGCCGATAGCGGCCGTCAACTGAACGATGTGGCCAACCTTCTGGACGGCGTCGATGCGCGCCTTGACGGGTGCGCCGCCGTAAGTTTCGATCAGCGTCTCGCGGGGCGTCGAAAGTGGCAGAATATTGATCGCCTCCGCCGGCACCGCAAGGCTCGCCGCGTCGCCAATGCCGACACGCTGTCCAAGCGAGACGCCGACGAGCTGGCCGAAGGCTGTGTCGAGCGTCGCCGCCCCCCCGCCCTCGGACAGGACGCGACCAGGGATCAAGGCATTGCGGCCGATGAACTTTGCAACGAAAAGCGTGGCGGGCCTCGTGTAAAGCTCGTAAGGCGCGCTGATCTGTTCGACCCGACCGGCGTTCATCACGACGATCCGGTCCGAGAGCGCCAGCGCCTCCGACTGCGCATGCGTCACGAAGACGAATGTCACGCCGAGATGGCGCTGCAAAAGCTTCAATTCGTTCTGAATGGTCTTGCGCAGGTTGGCGTCGAGAGCGCCGAGCGGTTCGTCGAGCAGGAGAATATCGGGCTCGACGACCAGAGCGCGAGCGAGCGCGATGCGCTGCTTCTGGCCGCCTGACAGGCGGTCCGGCCGCACGTCGGCGATGTCTGTCAACGCAAGCTTTTCAAGGATGCGCTCGACTTTCATGTCGCGTTCGGCCCTGGCCATCTTTTTGACGTCAAGGCCGAACTGCACGTTCTCACGCACCGTAATGTGCGGAAAGAGCGCGTAGTTCTGGAAGATCATTGCGGTCGGACGGCGCTCCGGCGGCACATCGTTGACCTGTTTGCCGCGGATGAGGATGTCGCCCGACGTTATGGATTCGAATCCCGCGATCATGCGAAGCGTCGTCGTCTTGCCGCAGCCGGACGGCCCGAGAAAGGCGATGAACTCGCCCTTCGTCACGTTGAGGTTGAAGTCGATGACGGCGGGCGTTCCGCCTTCGTAGACTTTCCTCACGTTGATTAGCTCGAGATCGTAGATCACGCTGCGTTCCGCTGGCTGGGAGCGTCTTCAGTTCCCCCGGCATCGTGAGGATGCCGGGGGAAAGATCGTGAAGACTCGGGATGAGGGTCTTGGTCGCTTACGCGCTGAGGAACTCGTCCCACTTTTGCATAAGGTAGTCGTACTCGTCGGGCCACTGATGCCAGTAGGCGACATGGGCGGCTCGCGTGGCGAGCGAGCCGCCGTCGCGCAGGTCTCCCGGCTTGATGCCGCGCTCCGGCGGCCCGGTCCACGGCTTGCCCTCGTACCAGAACGCGTATTTCTCGGGCGGCATCGCGTTCTTGATGTTCGTCGTGGGCGAGTAATAGCCCTGTTCGGAAACAATCACGCCCGGTGGGCCCGACAACCAGTAATCCGCGTATGCGGTGACCGCGTCCTTGTTCGGCGTTCCGGTGATCTCCGAGATGCCGATCGCCCAGGCGCGATAACCCTCCTTCGGCACTGCGTAAGCGCAGGGCGTACCTTGCGCCTTGACCGCCATGACGGCGGGCTGCCACGCATCGGCGATCACCATTTCGCCCGACGCCAGAAGATTGACGAGCTCGCCGAAGTCGCCCCAGAGCGCACGGAACTGCCCGCCCTTCTTTTTCGAGATCAGGAACTTCGAGGCTTCGTCGATGGCCTTCTTGTCCGGATTGCCGGGGTTGGGCACATCGAGAAGCTTGAGCGAATTCATCGCAAGCACGGCCTGGCCGAATGCGATCAGCGGATCGACGTTGAGACCGCTCTTGCCCTTAAACTTGTCGTCGAAGATCGCCGTCCAGGTATTGGCCTCTTCGGCCGACACGAGATCCGGGCGGTAGCCGACGGAGTTGTAATTGTAGACGGTCGGCACCATCCACAGCTCGGTATGCGCGTCGTCCTTCCAGATCTGGCCTGCGATCTGAGCCTTCACGGGCCACTGCGGCGACGGCTTGGTGAATGTCTCGCGGATGTCGTTCCAATTCTTGACGGCCGAAGTCGGAATCGGCTCAATCTTGTTGGTCGCTATGACAGCCGGCAGACGCTCTCCGATCGTCTCCCAGCAGTCATACGCGGTCGAACCCGAGAGGAGCTCCGTCTGGGTGTCGGGGAAAATCGCGCCCTTGCCCGAAACCGCCCTCACACCCGACCTCTTCTTGAAGTCGGCGAGAATACGCTCCTGCACCGTCACCGAAAGCCCGACGGTGCGCAGCTCCTGGTCCGCGAGATTGGCTGCGAAGGCCTGCTGCGCGCCGAACGGCGCGCCCATGGCCGAAAATGCCAGGCCGCTCGCGGCCCCTTTCATGAATGTGCGTCGTGATACGCTGTATCTGTTCACTTTGGCCTCCTCATTGAACCCACCCGCGGCTTGTTCGGATCAGTACCGTCCGACGAGCAATCCGCCGTCCACCACCACCACTTGTCCCGTCATGTACCGGGCGCCGTTCGACGCCAGGAACACGATGACGTCCGCGATCTCTTCGGGCTCGCCGATCCGCCCCATCGGGATGAACCCGGCCGCCTCCTCCGCGCCCTTGGGCCCAAGCGAATGCTCTTTGCTGAGGAGCTGCGCCGTGCGGATATAGCCGGGCGCGACTCCGTTCACCCGTACCCCATCCTTCGCAAGCTCGACTGCGAGAGCGCGCACGAGACCCACGACGCCCGCCTTCGCCGACGAATAGTGAACATGCTCGTCCCAACCGTAGGCGACGCCCATGATCGACGAGAGGCAGACGATCGCGCCTTTCTTGCGCGCGCGCATGCCAGCCGCCGCCGGGCGGACAACGCGGAAAATGCCTTTGAGGTCGATTTCGAACGTATGATCCCATTTCTCGTCGGTCAGACTTGCCAGCGGGACCTTGTGAGCGATTCCGGCGTTCGCCACGATCACATCGATGCCGCCGTGTTTCTTCTCGATCTCGGCCACGATCGCGTCGGCCGCCCCGGTCGAACGGACATCGAGCTTGTGGAACTCCGCCTTACCGCCCTCGCGCGCAATCGCGTCGACGACCTCGGCGCCCTCCTTCTCGAGAACGTCGGTGGCGATGACGGTGTAGCCCGCCTTGGCGAAGGCCTTCGCAGTTGCACGGCCGATACCGATACCGGCGCCAGTGATCAGAACCGTTTCGCTCACAGCATCACGTCTCCCGAATTCGGCCCGATGGTCTGGCCAACGAAAAGGCTCGCGTCGTCCGAGCAGAGAAACGCGACGGCTGCCGCCACCTCCTCCGGCTCGCCAAATCGGCCGAGCGGCAGTTCGGCCGCCTTGGTTTTCCGCCAGCTCTCCGACAGGGCCCGCACAAGCGGCGTGTTGATCGGTCCCGGCGCGACGGCGTTGACGCGGACCCCGAGCGTGCTCACCTCGCGGGCGAGCGATTTCGTCAGTCCGATGATCGCGGACTTGGCCGCGCTGTAGTGGACGAGTTCGACGCCGCCGATCTGTCCCAGCTGGGAGGCCATGTTGACGACGACTCCCGACTTGCGCGCGAGCATGGCGGGCAGCACCGCTTTCGTCATCAGGAACACGCCCCGCACATGCACTGCGAACATTCGATCGAAGTCGGCCGGCGTCAGGTCGACGAACAGGGCCTGATGGACAAAACCGGCGTTGTTGACGAGATGGGTGGGATCCCCGAAGGCGGCGCGCGCCGTGCTCACGATCCCGTCGACATCGCCCTCATTCGAAACGTCGCCGGCGGCGGCTATCGCCTTTCCGCCGGCGGTTGCGATCTCCACGGCGACCGCATCCGCCGTCTCCTTGCGCAGATCATTGACGGTCACGCTGTAGCCGTTCGAGGCAAGACGCAGCGCGCAGGCCCGACCGATGCCTGACCCAGCCCCGGTGACGATGGCGCTCTTCATCAGACGGCCTCCTGGATCGCGATGCGTCTGGCCCGTCGCACGCTCACTGACATTAGGATCGCGTAGACGGCGAGCAGCGCAAACGAGAAGAGCGTCGTCAGGACGCCGAAGGCGAAGACATTCGGATGAATCTCGACCGCGAAGGTCGAATAGATGGCGAGCGGCAGCGTCTGCTCGCGGCCGGAGGAAAAGAGCGTCCGCGAGAACTCGTCGTAAGAGAGCGTGAAGGCGAAGAGCATGGCGGAGAGGACGCCCGGAAAGATGAGGGGAAACGTGATCTTGCGGAAGGTCGTCGCCGGAGGGACTCCCAGCGACCAGGCCCCTTCCTCCACCGAGCTGTCAAAGCGGTTAAAAATCGCCAGCATCACGAGAAAGCAGAAAGGCAGCGTGTAGACGACATGCGTCGCGAAGGCCGTCGAGAACCAATGGCGCTCGATCCCGGTCGTCGTGGCGACGAGCGCGGCGCCGAGACCGACGAGCACGCCGGGAACGATCATCCCGAGCACGATCAGATAGAAAACGAAGTTGCGTCCCTTGAAGTTGCGCCGGAAGGCCTGCGCCGCCATGACGCCGAGGACAGTCGAGGTGACCATCGTCATAAAGGCCAGGGTCAGCGAGCGAACCAGCGCGATGCCGATGGAAGCGGCGCCACCCGCGAGGGCGGCGCGAGGCCAAGAATATGCCGGTACCAGAAGAGCGACCACTGCTCGATCGGAAACTGGGGCCCGCCCTCCGGTCCGTTCTGGAAAGAGAGAATGCCGAGGACAATGAAGGGGCCATAGAGAAACAACAGGAACAACGCGACATAGACGGCGAGAATGGGCTTGAGAAGGCGGGACTCCATCGCTCTCAGAGCTCCTTCTTGAGATCGACGATCCGCAGGAGACCGGCCACGACGATCGCCATGATGATGGTGAGGATGACCCCGACCACGGAGGCGAGCGCCCATTTGAGCGAGCCAACCTGCGTGACGATGATGTTGCCGAGCAGGTTGACCTTGCGCCCGGACAGAGCCGCACTGGTCGCGAACTCGCCAAGCACCATGACGCTCACGAAGATGGCGCCGACGACGACGCCCGGCAGGCTCAGGGGAAAGATGATCTTCCGCAGCACACGCCAGAAATCCGCGCCGAGATCGCGGGCCGCTTCGAGAATGTTCGGGTCGATGCGCCCGAGCATGAATGCGATCGGCCCGACCATGAATACGACGTAGATCTGCGTCATGCCGATCACGACGGAAAGCTCAGTGAACAGCAGCGCGTCGATGGGCTGCTGGATGATGTGCGCCTTCATCAAAAGGATGTTGATCGCGCCCTCCTTGCCGAGCATCGGCCGCCAGGCGAGAACGCGGATAAGGAAAGAGGTCCAGAAGGGGATCACGCAGAGAACCAGAAGGGTCGTCTGCACCGTCTTGTTCTTGACGAAGAGACCCACGAACAGCGCCGTCGGATAGCCGGCGACGAATGTCGCGGCGAGCACCGTGAGCCAGATGCGAACCGTCGTCCACAGCGACGACAGATACGTATCCGACGAAAAGAACGTGCGCCAGCTCGCAAGCGTCAGAGTCGACTGGATCTTGAACGTGGTCTGGGTCCAGAAGGACACATAGACGATCATCGCCATCGGGATGACAAGGAACAGCGTCATCCAGACCACTGCCGGAGCGAGCAGGAGATAAGCTGCGCCCACCTTCGGCGCTGCGGTCCTTTTCGCCTCGATGCTTGGCACGGAGAGTTCCGTCGTCGTTATGGTCATGGAGCGCTCTCAGCCAAAGGCGATGCCATCCTCTGCGTTCCAGGCAAGGCGGTAGGTCTCTCCCGGCGCGTAGGAGTCCGGAAGACCGTTGCTCAGGTGATGCTCGACCTCGACAACCTTGCCGTCAGACGCCTCGAAGAAATGAACGATCGCGGAGCCCAGATACTCGCTCGCGACATAGACCGCAGACAGGCCTGCGTCTCCCGCGTCGGTTCGGGCGAAAACACGGTCATACCGCACCGCATAGGCGCACTGAGAAGACGCGACGCGCTGTCCAACGGGAAACGCGCCATAGGGCGTGACAAACCGATCGCCCTCGATAGCCCCGTCGAACACGTTGTAGCAGTTGAGAAAGCGCGCAACGTTAGGGTTGGCCGGCCGGTCGTAGATTTCGTCCGGCTTGCCGAACTGACTCACCTTGCCGCGATCGAGGACGATCAGCCGGTCCCCCATTGCGAGGGCCTCGTTCTCGCTACCCGTCACATGCAGAAAGGGGATGCCGAGTTGTTCGCGTATGCGGCGAAGCTCGCCGCGCATACGCAGACGCAGGTTGGCGTCAAGGGCGCCGAGCGGCTCGTCGAGAAGCACAAGCTCCGGCCTGATCACAAGGGTGCGGGCGAGCGCGACGCGCTGCTTCTGGCCGCCGGAAATCTGACCGACCCCCCGATCCTCGAGGCCCTTCAATCCCACGAGCGCGAGCATGTCGAGCGTGCGCGCGCGAACTTCGCTCTCCGCCGCCTTCTCCGCTCCATTGCGCAGTCCGAAGGCTACGTTGTTGAACACCGACAAGTGGGGAAACAGCGCGAAATTTTGAAAGACGAAACCAACGCCGCGCAAATAGGGCGGCTTTGATGTGACGTCCTGCTCCTTGAGGAAGACGCTTCCCTTCTCGGGTCGCCCGAATCCGGCGATCGCCCGCAACAGCACCGTCTTGCCTGAGCCGCTTGGCCCGAGCAGCGACACATATTCGCCAGCGTTGACCGAGAAAGAAACATCATTCAGCGCCGCGTGGTCGCCAAAAAACTTCGTCAAACCTTCCAATCGCAAGACAGACGTTTCGGCCACGGTCCGCTGACACCCTCGCGACAATTCATGGACCTGCGGCAGCCGTCTGGCTGCCTCCCGGCCTCTCCCGCAAAAGGATGAAAGCAAAAATGTCTAATGTATGCAACTGGTTTTAGAGGCGACGGAGATGAATTCGCCTATGCTAGGCACATAGCCTGTTTTATGGGCAAAATCTGGCTATGACTTGCGCAGCCCGTGCTCAAGAAACGTTTCTAGTATACATAAGACGGTTTTATCGCCGGGTCATAAATCAAGCGGAGCGAGGTACGGGACGCCCACCGGAGGATCCGCGATGACGGCCACGATCTTCAGCCGCGCAAGATTTTTCTCCGCAAGCGCCGCAAGATGGCTTCGCCAGTACGTTGCCGCGGCGTCGATCGCGCGGCCGGCAATCAGCTCGAACAAAACCAGATACTCGTTCGTGGCGATTTGATCTTCCGGCAATCCGAGTTTCGTGAGCGCGCGCGAGGCGGCCTCCAGCGGCAGCCGGTTCTGTTGGATCAAGTCGATCAGGTGCGCGTTCGGGCCGCGCATGAGGCAATGGGTCATCAGCATCCGGTCGAGGTCGACCCACGTGCGCGAATCCGGCGCGGAAGGCGCGCGATTGCGCTCCTGCAACAGCGCCTTCTGGATCTCATCGTACTCCGCGCGGTCCCACGCGCGCCGCAGGGCTTCCGGCTCCAGGAGCTCGCGAAGCTCGAACCGTTCGCGCACCGACTGAGCGGTGAGCGCCCTTACGACCCAGTGAGAACTCTGCGTCTTCGCAATGAGGCCGCGCTCATGCAGCCGTCCAAGCACGTCGCGGACAACGGTGCGGCTGACGCCGTAATATTCGCCAAGCTCGGATTCGGTAATTCTGAAATCACCGAAGATCAGCGAGGCCGCCACGGCGTTCTCCACTTCGTCGTAGACCCGCTCCCACAAGCCGCGGTTCTGCAGGGCGCTGTCGATCTCGTTCGAGATTCTAAGGCCGAGCTTCGACAGGTCCTTGCGGATGGGCTCGACGTCGGACTTTGCCGCGCCCACGAGGTAGCCGCGCCCTTCGAAGCGGTGAACGATATCCTCCTCTTCGAGCAGTCGCAGGGCCGTTTGCACCGGCGCACGGCTCGTCTTCATCAGCGCGGCGATCGGACCTTCGAGAAGAACGAGGCCCGGGGGAAGGCGACCCGCGGCGATGTTCGCGCGCAGCACGGCGGCCACGAGTTCGTAGCGTTTGGAAGTCTCGACAGGCGCGCGCCGGGGATTTATCGCGCCCTCTGTCCGACATCCAGGACGAAGCGCGCCCAGAGGCGCGAGGCGGAATTGTACTCGTCCATCACTGTGTTCCACACCGCGATGCGTCGCGCCCTCTCCGCATAGCTGCCCCCGGGCCGCTTTTCGCCCTTGTGCACGACGACCGTCACGCCGTCGACGCCCACCAGGTCTTCCGCGGCTTCCCGCCCGTCGTACCAATAGGCCCATTCGGCCGGCGTCAAATGAGCCTTCAGCGCTGCGGGCGCCGAAATGTAATAGCCCTGCCGAGCCATGACGGCTCCCGCCCAACCCGACAGCCACCAGTCGAGATATTCATAAGCCATCTCCAGTTGCGGGCCGGAAACGTGTCGCGCGATGCTCTGCCCCCCGTGCCAGGCGCGGTAGCCCTCTTCAGGTTCAGCTTCGCGCACGAACCGCCTCGTCTTTCCCAGCTCGTTGTAAATGGGTGACCACATGCTCTGGACGGCCGCATGCGCCGCTGCGGAAGAGTTTCGCCGCCTCCTGGCCGGTCCTCCAACAAGGCAGGAAGAAGCCTTCCTCCTGCTTGGCGCGCAGAAATTTGAAGAACGCAGCGAGTTCCGCCGGGGTCATGTTGCCGATGTTCTGAAAATGAACGACGCCCATGGCCTCTGCCGCGAGCGCGGCGTCGAGGAGTCCGATCGCCGGCTCGTCGACCAGGGACAGGCGCCCCTTCGCGCGCGGATCGAACAGCATCGCCCAGGTCTCGCGCGGGCGTTCGCTCCCGTTGAAGACCCGCAGATCGTATCCGAACGAGTTGAAATTGTGGACAGTCGGTAGCATGGCGATGTAGCGCGTCTGCTGGGGCCCCAGCGAATGATCCGGCTGAACGTAGAGCTTGTTCATCGGGACGTCGCCGACGCCTCGGCTCGCGTATTTGTCGACGCCTCCGAGCTTGGTCAGCGGTCCCACGGCGCTCCAGCTCTTCAGCCGCTCGGTGTCCAGCGGCTGAAGCGCGCCCCAGTACCAGACGATCGACAGGTTGTGAAAAGTCTGATCGTAGACGTCGTAGGCCTCGGGGGTGAGGGCCGCCTTCCGCTGGCAACTCGGAAAGTCGAGACATTCGAACTGAACGTCGAACCCCAGATCGGAGGCGGCGCGTATCCGCACCGCCTCGAGAAGCGAGATAAACGTGCCAAGCACTCTCAGCTTTCGCCGGCGCGTCACCGCGGGCGCCGCAACATTCTGCCGTTTCAAAGCCATGATCTCGCAAACCCCCGAGCGGCGGGGCGATATATCAGCCTCCCGCGACTTGCAATGGCGGGGGAATTCGCCTTCATTGATTTTACGGCCAGATCCGACCGCGTGAAGGAGGGCTTCGGACGATGTGCGCGCTTTGCGGCGTTCTCGGCGGCAAGGATCACTGGACGGAGCCCTTGAAGCGCGAAGGCGTCTACGTGCGCTTCTCGGAGCCAGCGCAACGACGCCGCGAGCGCACGCTTCGCATCGCGAAGGCGAACGTTATCCTCGGTCTTTTTGGACTCTCTCTGGAGGACTGGCAGGCCGACTCCTACATTCTGCGCACCCGCACGGGAAAGACGGAGGTCGTCAGCGATCTGGCGGGGTTGTGGCTGGCCGCGGAGAGACTGGCGGGACGCGCGCTCGATCCGCTCGACCCTGAGGTTCTCGAACGGCGAGAGCAGGTCGATGGCTGAGGCGATTCCAGCGGACATTCCCGATTTTACGCCCGTCAATTTGATCACCGGTTTTCTGGGATCCGGCAAAACCACGCTCCTGCGCCGGATGCTGAACGCGCCGGCGCTCGCGACATTCGGCGGTGCTGATCAACGAATTCGGCGAGGTCGGGATCGACCACGAACTGATCGAGAAGATCGACGAGAACACGGTTCTGCTGCAGTCAGGATGTCTGTGTTGTACGATCCGGGGCGAACTGGCGGACGCGATCCGCGCGCTGCACTCCCGTCGGGCGCGCGGCGAGATTCCCCCCTATCGCAGGCTGATGATCGAAAGCACGGGCCTCGCCGACCCGCTTCCCATCCTGACGACGGTGACAGCCGAGCCTGCCCTCCGTCATCATTATCGTCTTGGGCTCGTCGTCGTAACCGTAGACGCGGTGTACGGAATGGGGCAGCTCGATCGGCAACCGGAGTCACGGAAACAGGCCGCCGTTGCGGATCGGCTGGTCGTGACCAAGACGGATCTCGCCGAAGCCGTCGCGACCGATGATCTCGTGAGGCGGCTGCGCCGCCTCAATCCCTCCGCACCGGTCGCTTTCGCGGCCGACACCCCCGACCCGGAGGAACTGATCGGACACGATCTCTTCGACGTCGCGAGCAAGAGCCGCGAGGTAGCGCGATGGTTCGAACAGGAACTCGCCGAGATCAGCCACCATGAGCGCCGACATGCCGGCCATTATCACGATCGTAACCGGCATGGCGACGACATCCGGGCCTTCTCCTTCATCTTCGACGAGGCTCTCGACTGGACCGCGTTCGGACTGTGGCTGTCCATGCTGCTGAACCGCCACGGCGACGCCATTCTGCGTGTAAAAGGGCTGCTTGCCATAGAAGGCGAAAACGCGGCTGTCGCCGTTCACGCCGTCCAGCAGCTCGTGCATCCGCCAATGCACTTGCCGCGCTGGCCAACCTCCGATCGCCGCACGCGCCTGGTCTTCATCTGCAAGGGGCTGGAGGAAGAGGAGATTCGCCGGTCTTTCGGCGCCTTCGTCCTCGGCAGGAGCGTCGTCGCCGCCTGACGACGACTGCGCGGCGTCAGCCGCGCTTCGTCCCGCAGCCGCGTCGCCTGGATGCGGGCGATCCTCCTCTGACCGGATTGGGGGCTTGCTCGGCTTTGCGCGCTGCGACTTGGCGGGCGCTTTCTTGGCGCTCGCCGACCTTCCCCGCGGCGCCGCTTTCTTCTTGGCGCCCGTCGCGGCGGAGCCTGCTACGTCGCGCGCGGCGGGCGTCCGGGCACGAAATTTGCGTGCAACCTCGCTTTCGTCGGATCCGGCAGAGGGTCGATGGGAGGTGGAAGTGCTGCTTGAAGTTCCCGTGATCGACATTGCCCCGTTTCGGCGGGGCGACCGGGAAGCGCGGGAGGCCGTGGCGGCCGAGGTCGGGCGCGCCGTCAACGACATCGGTTTTCTGGTCATCACCGGGCACGGCGTCGATCCGGCGCTCGTCGCCGAGGTGCAGCAGGTTTCGAACGCCTTCTTCGATCTGCCAGAGGAGGAGAAACGGCAGGTTCTGCGTCCGGCCCCCGATGTCGCGCGCGGATATATCCCGATGGAGGCGGAAAGCGTCGGCCGCAGCCGGGGCGTCGAGACGCCGGGGGACCTGAACGAGAGCCTGATGATTGGCCCGGTCGATGCGACCGACGCGCCCTATTACACTGCTCCGGCCGCGGGACGGCATTTCCACCCAAATCTGTGGCCGCGCCGGCCGGAGGGCCTGCGTACGGCCTACGAAGCCTATTTCCGCGCGATGGGACGGCTGGCCGAAGACCTGATGGCCCTGTTCGCGCTCGCCCTGGCTCTGCCGGAGTCCTTCTTCTCCGACAAGATCGACCGCCACATCAGCCGGCTGAGGGTGCGCAACTATCCAGCGCCCTTGTCGCCGCCCAAGCCCGGTCAGTTGCGCGCGGGCGCTCATTGCGACTACGGGTCTCTCACAATCCTGCGCGCCGAAGACAAGCCGGGCGGGCTGCAGGTGATGAATTCGGCGGGGGAATGGGTCGACGTTCCAGTCGCGCGCGACAGCTTCATCATCAACATAGGCGAGCTGATGGCCCGTTGGACGAACGAAAAATGGCGGGCGAATCTGCATCGGGTCGTGAATCCGCCGATGGAGCAGGCGGCGGCGAGCCGGCGGCTTTCGCTCGTCTTTTTCCACAACCCGAACTACGACACGCCCGTCGCAGCCCTGCCCGGCACCGTCCTCGAAGCGGAGGCGCCGAAATACCCGCCGACGACGTCCGGCGACCACTTGCTCAAGCAATTCGTGCGCACCCAGATCGAAACGACAGAGCGCGGCGCTCAAGAGAATCGCGATTAGACAGCGTTGCTCATCAACAGGCGCGCTGGGTCTGTTTCTGTTCCCGAACGCTCCTATCGTCAGGGAAGGTTTTTAAGGTTGCGGGAAAAGGAGGTGGGGTTGTGGGAGGCGACGAGCGCGCTCGACGATCGTTCCGCGCGCGATCTCCGCGCATTGTCGAGAGACCGATCACGGTTCCAGCGTTTCGAGAAGGCGCGAAGAAGCCCAGCGTCCGTTGCTCACAAGCTCCGCGAGCGTGGCGCGACAGAGCCGCTCCACCACGGCGACGGCACGCCCGAGCGAGCGTTCGTTTGGCCGCACCAGATGAACCGTCCGCGACAGCGGCGGCGCGCCTATGCGCCATGACCGAAACAAAGAACTCCTGTTCCTTGCCCGCGATAGCGATGCTTGGCAAAATTGCAAAGCCGATGCCGGTTTCGACGAGTTCGCGTATCGCGTTATACGCGTCGACTTCGATAATGGTTCTAAGCGGCGCTCCCTGGGCGGCGGACTCCGCTTCGAGCAATTGACGCAGACCGTGGCTCGCGCTCGGCAGCACGAGGGGCAAGTTCGAGATGTCCGCGAAGTTCACGACTTCGCCAGACGGCCGTTCTCCCGCATAATCTGCGCGACAGAATAGCCGCAGCTCTTCGGCGAGTATGGGGCTCGATTGCAGCTTCCTGTCGTCCACGCTCACATAGAGCATGGCGAGATCGACATGGCCGTCCTGCACCCATTCCAGCACAAAGCCGCTCATGGCCTCGGCTATGCAGAGTTTGATCTTGGGATAGTGACGCTGCACCGCGAGAATGAGCGGCACGGAGACGATCTGTCCGATCGTGCCGGGAAGCCCGAGACGAACCTCGCCGCTTGGCTCCAACTCCTGGGCGGCGATGTCGCGTCTTGCAATCTCGATCTGCTCAAGCACGGCGCGCGCGTGATGTAGCAGCGTCTCCCCCGCAACCGTCGGACGAACGCCCTGCGCGCCGCGAAAGAGCAGTTTCGCGCCGAGTTCCAGCTCCATGCTCCGCACATGCGTGCTCAACGCCGGCTGCGCGATGTTGAGCGCCAAAGAGGCCTTGGAGAGCGAGCCCCGTTCGACGATGGTCACGAAATATCTCAGCTGTCTCAGCTCCATCTCGCTCTCGTCCTTCGGCGACCAGGCCGGCCCTGAGGCCATAGTCGCCCCTTATGACCTCGTATCCGCAATCTGTCTTTGACGCAGCTTGGCGTTTCCAGACAAGGTGAGCATAGCGGGAGCGCGCGATCGCATATCCGTCAACCCGATGGATCGGGAGACAGGAGGAACTCGATGACCATTCGAGCCGCTTCGTCTTCGCTCCGAGCGAAAGACGGCGTCAGTATGAGGAACTTCCCTCTCTCGACCGGAAACGTCTGAAACATGCCCATCGATGTCAATGATTTTACCCAAATCCGAGCGGAGGTCCGCAAGCTCTGCGCGGAATTTCCGGGCGATTATTGGCGCAAGCTCGACCGCGCCGCTGCGTACCCGGCCGAATTCGTCAAGGCGCTGGGCGACGCGGGCTATCTGGCGGCGCTCATTCCCGAGAGCTACGGCGGTTCTGGGCTGCCGCTTTCGGCCGCGGCCGCTATCCTCGAAGAGGTGCAGCGCGCCGGCTGCAACGGTGGCGCCTGTCATGCGCAAATGTATATCATGGGCGCGCTGCTCCGGCATGGCAGCGATGCGCAGAAGCAACGATTCCTGCCGGAGATCGCTTCCGGACGGTTGCGCCTCCAGGCTTTCGGCGTGACCGAACCGACGAGCGGCACCGACACCGGATCGATCAGGACCACGGCGACGCGTCGCGGCGACGTCTATGTTGTGAACGGCCAGAAAATCTGGACCTCGCGCGCCGAACATTCCGACCTCATGCTGCTGCTTGCGCGCACCACGCCGAAGGAACAGGGCGCCAAGCGCACCGACGGCCTTTCGGTCTTCTTGCTCGACATGCGCGTGGCCAAGACGGCCGGCCTCAGCATCCGGCCGATCCGGACGATGATGAACCACTCCACCACCGAGGTTTTCTTCGACAACGTCGAGGTTCCGGCCGAGAATCTCATCGGGGAGGAAGGCCGCGGGTTTCGGTACGTGCTCTCCGGCATGAACGCCGAGCGCATTCTGATCGCCGCCGAATGTGTAGGCGACGCCAAATGGTTCATCGAGAAGGCGTCGGCCTATGGCCGGGAGCGCGTCGTGTTCGGTCGTCCTGTCGGGAGAATCAGGGCGTCCAGTTTCCGATCGCCAAAGCCTACGCGCAAATGCGGGCGGCCGAGTTGATGGTGCATCAGGCGTCGGGCCTGTTCGAGGCGAACAACGATTGCGGCGCTGAGGCCAATATGGCCAAGCTGCTGGCGGCGGAGGCCTCCTGGGCGGCGGCCGAGGCCTGCCTGCAAACGTACGGCGGCTTTGGCTTCGCCGAGGAATACGACGTCGAGCGCAAGTTCCGCGAGACTCGGCTCTATCAGGTGGCGCCGATCTCGACCAACCTCGTTCTCAGCTATCTGGCCGAGCATGTGCTCGGTATGCCGCGGTCCTACTGATGAACGGGCCTCTTCCTCTCGCCGGTTTGACGGTGGTCGCTATCGAACAGGCGGTCGCGGCGCCGTTTTGCACGGCTCGGCTCGCCGATGCCGGAGCGACCGTCCTTAAAGTCGAACGGCCGGAGGGCGATTTCGCGCGCGGCTACGACGATGTCGTCCACGGCGAGAGCAGCTATTTCGTATGGCTCAATCGCGGCAAGCGCTCGATCGTGCTCGATCTCGGAAGCGCCGAGGGGCGCGAGCGGCTCGCCAAGTTCATCGCCAGCGCCGACGTTCTGGTGCAGAACCTCAAACCGGGCGCTCTTGCAAAGCTCGGGTTTGAGCCCGAGCGTCTGCGCGCGAATTATGCCGCGCTCATCGTCTGCTCGATCACCGGGTATGGCGAGTCCGGCCCTCTCGCGTCTCGGAAGGCGTACGATCTGCTGATTCAGGCCGAGAGCGGGCTCGCCTCGATCACCGGCGGCCCGGAGGGCCCGGCGCGAGTGGGCGTGTCGATCGTGGACATCGCGACCGGCGCGACGGCGCACGCCGCGATTCTCGAAGCGCTCATCCATCGTCAGCGCACCGGCCAAGGCGCCGAGATCAGCGTCTCGATGTTCGACGTGATGGCCGACTGGCTGACGGTCCCCCTGCTGCATGAGGAAGGCGGCCGCAGTCCGAAGCGTATCGGTCTCGCGCATCCCTCCATCGCGCCTTACGGTGTCTTCACGACCGGCGACGGCCGCCAGATCCTGATCTCGATCCAGAGCGATCGGGAGTGGTTCAGGTTCTGCGCAGAGGTGTTGGCGGACTCGGCGCTTGGCGCCGATCCTCGCTTCGCCACGAACGTGGCGCGGGTGCGTCACCGCGCCGAGACCGACGGAGCCGTCGCGCGGGCCTTCGCGCGCCTCGACCGCGCGGCTGCGATCACAGCGTTGACCCGGGCCGACACGGCGTTCGCGGAGCTTAACGACATGGCGGCGCTGTCGCGCCATCCTCATCTGCGTCGCATCGAAGTCGCAACTCCCTCCGGCCCCGTGTCATTTCCGGCGCCAGCGCCCATTGTGAAAGGCGAAACGCGCGCCTACGGCCCCGTTCCTCGCCTGGACGAGTACGATGTTGCGGCGGAGAACGCATAGCGATGGAATCAGGCGGGACGGTCCTCAATCTTGATGAGCTTCGCCAGTGGATCGGGCGCACCGAGTCCGCGGAGGACGTCATCACGCCGCGCTTGGAGCGTTCGTTTCGCGCGACGTTCAATCGGGCCCCCGGCCAGCCGGCGGCGGGCGATGTCGCCTCGCCATGTATCCACTGGTGTCTCGCCCCCGCCATTGCGCCGACCGACGCGCTCGGAGACGACGGGCATCCGCGGTGTGGCGGATTTCTGCCGCCGGCGCCGTTGCCGCGCCGAATGTGGGCTGGCGGAGAGCTTCATTTCATCTCCCCGCTGCATGTAGGCGACGTCGTTACGCGGACTTCTCGCATCGACGATGTCGCCCTGAAGGAAGGACGTGCAGGCCCCCTGTGTTTCGTGACGGTTCGTCACGTCTGGAGCACCGCGCTTGGCCCCGCCGTTGAGGAGCGGCAGGAAATAGTCTATCGCGGCATCGGCGGAGAAAAGGCTGGCGCGACGAAGCCGGAGGCTGCCGCGCCGACGGAAGCCATGTGGCGCCAATCCTGGGCCTGCGATCCTGTATTGGTATTCCGCTATTCGGCGATCACCTACAATAGCCATCGGATTCATTACGATCACGCTTACGCGACGGGAGTTGAGGGCTACCCAGACCTTGTCGTCAATGGTCCATTGCAGGCGACCGTGATGGCGGCCTATGCGCACTGACATTGGCGGAGTCACGCCTCGACGCTTCGAGTTTCGCGGCGTTGCGCCGCTGTTCGGCAATGGCCCCTTCACTGCGAAGGCGACGCGCTTGTCCGAGGGGCTAAGGCTTTGGATCGTGGACTCGACCGGACGCACGACGATGACGGCGCAGGCGTCATGGTGACGGCGAGCTATAATCCGCGGCTATAGAGCTTGGCGCGAAACAACAGCTTCCGAGCCGCGCGGCGGCGCCTATAGTTGCGCGATAGGTTCCGTTGCAAACGTCGATGTTCGCGGGAATTCCGGTATGATCGGCGCCCCGACCCGCTTAGAGCACAAGATCCACGGCTCGCTTCTCGTTGATGCTCTGCTCGGCGGCGAGGACGATCCGCAGGCTGTTGACGGCCGCGTCCATGGACTCGGACAGGTCGAGATCCTTCTCGATCGCCTCGAGGAAGAAGGCCTGTTCGCGATCACAAAGCGCCTGATGGCTCGGCTCGTCCTCAGTGGAGATGAATTCGTCGCGCTTGACGAAATTCTTGTCCGGCCCAACCTCGGCGTGATGATACTGGATGAGGTCGGTCTTCGTGTGCCGGTCGATGTCGGCTGAGTCCGAGACGTCGGTCAGCTGATCCTTGTCTTGCGTGTGATTGGGCACGAGCGACACGGCCCCCTTGGGACCGACCACGTCCTTCACGAAGAAGGCGACTTCGCTCATCATCGGCCCCCAGCCGGCCTCGTACCAGCCGACCGATCCGTCATCGAATGTGACGTGCAGGTGTCCGTAATTCGGCTGTTTCGCCTCCGGCCAGAGGGCGGCGCCGATGCCATGGACACGGACGGGCTTCGCGCCGGTGAGTTGGCACATGACGTCGACATAATGCACGCCGCAGTCCACGATGGGAATAAGCGAGTCGATGAGGTTCTTGTGCCACGTCCAGGCCTTGCCATTGCTCTGCTGGTTGAGGTTCAGGCGCATGACGA
This sequence comes from uncultured Alphaproteobacteria bacterium, assembly GCA_963741845.1. Taxonomy (GTDB): domain Bacteria; phylum Pseudomonadota; class Alphaproteobacteria; order Rhizobiales; family Beijerinckiaceae; genus Roseiarcus. The sequence goes on along the minus strand of CAVUJV010000034.1, from coordinate 8,323 downwards.
GGGGCTTGCCGAGCGTTTTGCCCAGCTCGATGAACTTCACCCAGCTCGGATGCACGCGGAGAATGTAGCCGAGCACCAGTTTGCGGTCCTTCGCCCGTGCGGTCGCCACGACCTTTTCGGCGTCCTCGATCGTCGTCGCGATCGGTTTCTCCATGAAGACATGCGCGCCCGCCTCCATCGCTTTGATGGCGTATTCGGCGTGCGTGTTGGGCCAGGAGTTGATCGAGACGGCGTCGGGCTTCGTGACCGCAAGCGCCTCGTCGAAATCTTCGAAGAGCGGGTAGCCTTTCAGCTCTTCGGGGATCGGCTTCGACTTGATCGTTCGGCTCATGAGGCCGACGATCTCGAAGCCAGGATTGCGGCGATAGGCGCTCGCATGGGACGCGCCCATGTTGCCAAGGCCAACCACCAGTATTCTCACCGGAGCCATTGTTCCTCCCTGGAGGGCTGGCGGATGAGGCGCGGGGCGAGCCGCCCCTCATCCGGCGCGTTTCACCGATTGGCGGGGACCGCCTGATCGAAAAGATGCGCTTTGATGTTGTCGACATCGATCTCAGCGAAGGGCGCCGAGAGCTTGTAGGCGGCCGCGTCCGCCTTGACCTTGTCATGGTCGAAGGCATTGGCGCCAGCGACCAACGCATTGGTGCAAACCTCATCCGCCTTAACCGGCTTCGTGATCTGCTTGAGTTCGTAGATCTTGTCGAAGAAGAGCTGCCAGGCCTTGAGGTCGTGGTCGCCCCAGCCGGCGCGCTTCGACATGTCGCCGCGGAAGACGTTGATCTGCTGAAGCGCCGAGGTCGTGCCCAGCTTCGGCCCCAGATTGCTGGCCAGCGTCGGGAATTGCGCGAACACCGCCTCCACAGCCGCCCGCGGATTCTGGTAGCCGAATTCGAGGCCCATCGCCCAGCCGCGCAGGTACTTTTCGAGGAAGGCTTTCTTGTCCGGGTCGTTGAGGTCCGCCTCGCGCACGACGAAGGTGTTGGCGAAGAGCGGCGACTTCTGGACGCCGAGCCAATATTCGAAATCGAGGCCCTTGCCGATCCACTCGGCGCGCAAGCCCTCCCACGAGAGGGCGGCGTCGCCCTGGCCGGCCTTGAGGGCGGTCGACCAGGTCGGCCAGCCAGCCTCGACGTATTTCACCTTGCTCACGTCGACACCCTGCACGAAGAGCATCGGATCCACGATCGACTGCCACGCCGCCGATCCGAGGAGAATGGTCTTGCCCTCAAGCTTCTTGAGGTCGTTGAAGCCTTCACCCGGCCGGAAGGCGATGCTGAACGTGTCGCGCGCGCCCATGTGGAACACGGACTTGAGCTTCATGCCGTTCTGCAGCGCGAAGGAGAAGACTCCCGGCGACGGGAAGCCCATATCCGCCTGCCCGACGTCGACGAATTTCACGGTCGCGGTGCCGTCGGAGGGGCCGGGCTGCATCTCGGTCTGGATCCCCAGCCCGTCGAAATAGCCCATCTTCTTCGCCGACCAGTAGGGAAAGTCGTCGAGCACTTCGAGCGTACCCCGCGGCGAGATCCAGGTGAATTTGGAATAGGCCTCGGCCGAAGCCCTGCGCGTCCGGCCGAGCACGGTGGCCGTGACGACGCCCGCCGCCGAAACCTGCAGCAGCGTGCGTCGGGTCATGCCGCCCCCGAAAAGCGCCCCTTTTTCGCCCATGTCTTTCATGTCATCGCCTCCGCTTCTATGACGCCGAACTCTCCCCGCGAACAGCGCGCTCACGCTTCCCAGCTTGCGAAGCGCTTGGCCAGCAGGAAGAAAAGCACGTAAATGAGGATGCCGAGGGTCGAGAGGATCAGGATGACCGCAAAGAACTGCGGCATCTGGATCATCGACGAATAGGAGGTGAGCCGGTTGCCGAGGCCGAAGCCGCCGCCGACCATCTCGGCGCCGACGGCGGTGAGCAGGCCGAAGATCGAACCGACCATCAATCCAACGAAGATCATGGGCAGCGCCATCGGCGCGCGCACCTTCCAGAACACCTGCAAGGTGGACGCGCCGTAGGAGCGCGCGAGGGCGATCTTGCCGCGATCGACGCGCCGGAATCCTGTAGCCGCGTTGATCATGACCATTGGACCCGAGCCGAGCGCGACGGCGATGATGCGCGGCGTGTAGCCAAAGCCGAAGCGCAAGATGAGCAGCGGAACAAGCGCCAGCATGGGTGTCGTGACGAGGATGAGGATATAAGGCGTGACGATCTTCTCGACGAAGGGAAACTGCGTGATGATCGCCGCCATCACGAGCCCGACCACAGCGCCGATCGCGAAGCCGCTGACGAGTTCGACGAGCGTATAGAAGAGATGCGGCGCGATGAGCGGGAAGTCCTTCACGAGCGCGACGGCGATCTCGCTCGGCTTCGGGAACACATATTGCGGCACGTTGAATGTGGTGAGCGCAATCTGCACGCCGCCCACGATCGCCACCGCGATGACGAGAATTCCGAGAACCTCGCTCGCCGACCGCGCGCCTGACCCGCCCGCGAGCGCCGACGACATCCCCGATACGCCGACTTCGCCGTCGCTGCCAGGAACCGCCCTGAATTCGGGAATAGCGTCGAGATCGCTCATGCGACGCCCCCCAAGGCCTGCACGGCTTCGGCGCCCTTGCCCTGTCTTTGCCGGCCGCCGACAATCTCGAGCTTGATGCGGTTCGTGAGATCGAACACGTCCCTGGTCGCCATGATCTCGAGCGAGCGGGGACGCGGATAGGGCACCTTGTGGATGGTTGCGATGCGGCCTGGCCGCGCGCTCATGACGGCGACGCGGTCCGAAAGAAAGATTGCCTCTTCGATCGAATGGGTGATGAGGACGATGGTCGTCGGCGCCGACAGCCAGATCTCCTCGACGAGGCGGTTCATCTCTTCGCGCGTGAAGGAATCGAGCGCGCCGAAGGGCTCGTCCATGAGAAGTACGGAGGGCTTGAAAGACAACGCCCGCACGAGCGCCGCGCGCTGCTGCATTCCGCCCGAGAGTTCGCGCGGGAAACGTCCGCCAAAGCCGTCGAGGCCGACGCGGGTGAGGAGTTCGTCGATCCAGAGGCGGTCCGGCTTCGCGCCCTTGATTTCGAACGGAAAGCGGATGTTCGCGTCCAGATTTCGCCAAGGCAGGAGGTTTGCCTCCTGAAAGACCATGCCGATTTGCGGATGCGGCCCGTTCACCGGGCGGCCGTCCAGCAAAACCTGGCCGGCTGTCAGCGGATGGAGGCCGGACATCGACCAGAGCAAGGTCGTTTTTCCGCAGCCGGAAGGACCGACGATGGAAACGATCTCCTCGGCTCCGATCTCGAGGGAACAGCGATCGATGGCGAGAAGATCGCCCGAGCGCGTGTTGTAGACCTTCGCCGCGTTGACGACCTGAAGCTTCGGCCCTGCATACGCTGCGGCGGACATGAACCCTGGCCGGCCTCTCAACGACGGAAGGCTGCGAGAGTAACTAACCTACATAGGCTGTCAAGCGGAACCAGCGACTGGAATCCGAGCATTTCGCCCACTTTCGATGCATGAGAAGCTGGGCTCGTAGGATATGCCCGGGTCGTCTTGCGATGTAAGTAAGTTTCCAATATCTCTTGTCTCGACGCCGCCCGATTGCGTGGGCCGCGACGGACGGCCGGAAGGCTTCGAATGGCAAAGGCGAGAAAGCGGCCTCAAGAGGCGGCCGGTCAGAGCTACGGCAAGCCCGTTCCGGACATTCTCGCCATCATCAAGGATTCCTATTCCGAACTGCGGCCGGCCGAGCGGAGGGTCGCCGACGTTGTCCTCGAAGACGTGACTTTCGCCGTCGATGCGCCCAACGATGAGATTGCGCGGCGAGCGGAGACGAGCGAGCCGACCGTCACGCGGTTCTGCCGCGCCATCGGCTGCGACGGCTTGCGGGATTTCAAGCTCAAGCTCGCGCAGAGTACGGTGGTCGGCCGTCTTTATCTCGATGCGCCGCAGCCAAAGCAACGCGGGCCCGAGAACCGCTCTCCTTTGTGGCGGGAGGTATTCGCCGAGGCGCGCGCGGCGCTCGCGACGGTCGAGAACACGCTCGCGGTCCCGGACATTCTCAAGGCGGCCGAGTTGATCGCGAAGGCGCGGCAGGTGATGACTTTCGGGTTCGGCGGCAGCTCGACGGCGCTTGCGCAGGAACTGCAGAACCGGCTCTTCCGCTATGGCGTCGTCGTCCATGCGCATGCCGACCCTTACGTTCTCAAGATGACGGCGGCCGCCTTGCGGCCGGAAGACGTGATCGTGGCCATATCGAGCACGGGGCGCACGCGCGAGGTGATCGAAGTCGTAGAGATCGCGCGGCGCTATCGCGCAAAGGCGATTGCCATTACCGCGCCGGACTCGGACCTCGCTTCGGCCTGCGATGTGCGCCTCACCGCCGCCATCCCGGAATATCCGGACGCTTTGAAGCCGACCGCTTCGCGCTACGCTTTTCTGGTCATCATCGACCTTTTGTCAGCGGCGGTCGGAGACCGGCTCGACGTGTCCGCGCGCGAGACGCTGCGGAGAATCAAATACACGGTTCTCAGCCACCGAAAGGGTCCGGCTCTCGAGCCGCTGGGCGACTAGGGGATCGACGGGCAATCATCGACGACGGGAGCAAGCGAGACGATGGACGCAGACGCAATCAGGTCGGAAGCCGGAGGCTGGCTCGCCCGTTTCGGCGATGCCCTGTCCAGCGGCGACGTCTCCCGCGCGCTCGCCCTGTTCGCCGACGATTGTTACTGGCGCGACTTCCTGGCGTTCACCTGGAACATCAGGACGACGGAGGGCAAATCCGCAATCGCCGAAATGCTCGCGGCGACGCTCAGCGCGGCTTCGCCCTCGTGTTGGACACTGGAAAAAGCCGAGCGCGTCGCGGGCGGTGTGGAGGCGTGGTTCGCCATGTCGGTGCGCGCGGGACGCGGGCGGGGCATCTTTCGTCTCGAAAATGGACTCTGCCGCACGATTCTCACGACGCTTCAGTCCCTCGACGGCTTCGAGGAGAGCGTCCAAGTCGCGAGACCGCTCGGCACGACCCATAAGGCCACACGCGACCGGAGGAACTGGGGCGAGCGGCTCGCGGCGGAGCGCGCAGCGCTCGGCGTCACCGAGCAGCCCTATTGTCTCATCATCGGCGGCGGGCAGGGGGGCGTCATGCTGGGCGCCCGCCTTCGGCAGCTCGGCGTGCCTGCCATCATCGCGGAGAAGAACGCGCGGCCGGGCGATTCGTGGCGCAATCGCTACCGGTCGCTCGTGCTGCACGACCCGGTGTGGTACGATCATTTTCCGTACATGCCGTTCCCGGAGAGCTGGCCGGTCTTCACGCCGAAGGACAAGATGGGCGACTGGATCGAGGCCTACGTCTCGGCGATGGAGCTCAACTACTGGAGCTCGACCGAGGTCAAATCGGCCCGCTTCGATCCCGCGAAAAAGAAGTGGACCGTCGAGGTCGTTCGCGAAGCGCGCCCGATCACACTCGAACCCACTCAGCTCGTTTTCGCGACCGGCGCCTACGGCCCGCCGAACGTCATCGACCTGCCAGGCGAGAAGGATTTCGGCGGTGAAATCCTGCATTCCAGCGCCTATAGCGATGGCAGCTCCTACAAAGGCAAGCGCTGCGCGGTGATCGGCGCCGCGAGCTCCGGCCACGACGTCGCGGTCGATTTGTGGGAGGCGGGCGCCGATGTGACGATTATCCAGCGTTCGCCGACTACGGTAGTCCGCTCCGAGACGCTGATGGAGCTTGCCTTCGACCTCTATTCCGAGAAGGCGGTTGCGAAGGGAATCGACGTCGAAACAGCGGACATGATGGTGATGGCGACGCCCTTCGCGCTCCAGCCGCCGATCCAGCGCGCGCTCTACGAAAAGATCAAAACGCGCGACGCGGATTTCTACGACAGGCTTCGCGCGGCGGGCTTCCTGATCGACTTCGGGCCGGACGAGACGGGCCTCATGATGAAGGCCTATCGCACCGGCTCCGGCTATTATATCGACGTCGGCGGCTCAGAGCTCATCATAGATGGCGAGATCAAGGTGAAGAGCGGGGTCGAGATCTCGACGCTGACGAAAAAGGGAATCTGCTTCGAGGACGGCAGCGAGATCGAGGCCGACGTCATCATTCAGGCGACCGGATTCCATTCGATGCATGAGGTGATCGGGCAGATCGTCTCGCGCGAGGTCGGCGAGCGGATCGGGCAATGCTGGGGATTGGGCTCTGGCGTGCGCGGGGATCCCGGCCCGTGGCAGGGCGAACCGCGCAACATGTACAAGCCCGTCGCGCAGGAAAACCTTTGGATTCAGGGCGGCAACCTTGCGCTCTCGCGTTTCTTCTCCAAATTCGTCGCGCTGCAGATCAAGGCGCGGATGGAGGGAATCGAAACGCCCGTCTATGGGGCTCCGGTGTGATTGACGCGGTCGCGCTCTGCCGGGAACTCGTGAGGTTCGACACCCGCAATCCGCCCGGCGACGAAACCCGATGCGCTGACTTTCTGGAGGAGACTCTCGTCGGTCACCGCTTTTCGGTCGCCCGCCAAAGCTTTGGGTCCGGCCGCTTCAACCTCGTCGCGCGTCTCGACGGCGAGACGCCTGCCGCCATGTTCACGGGCCACATCGACACCGTACCGCTTGGGACCTCGGAATGGACCTACGATCCCTTTGGCGGCGAGATCGTCGACAATCGTCTTTACGGGCGGGGCGCCACCGACATGAAGGCGGGGATCGCCGCGATGATCGCAGCCGCCGTCGAGACCGCGAACGACCCCACCCGTCGCGCGGCCGTCACGCTCGTCTTCACCGGCGGCGAGGAGACCGGCTCCGAGGGCGCGCGCGCGCTGGTCGCGGCGGGGCTCGTCGGCGAAGCGGCCTTTCTGGTCGTCGGCGAGCCGACGTCCAACCGTTTCCTCAACGGCCACAAGGGCGCCTTCTGGCTGCGCGCCTGCTGCCGGGGCCGAACCGCGCATGGCTCAACGCCGCACCTTGGCGACAACGCGCTTTACAAGGCCGCCGAGGGCGTTCTCAGGCTCCGGGACTTTGGCTTCAATGTCGCGCCCCATGCCGTGATGGGCTCGCCGACGCTCAACGTGGGGACGATGCAGGCGGGACAAAACGTCAATTCCGTGCCCGACCTCGCCGAGTTCACGATCGACATCCGCACCATTCCCGGCCTTGCTCACGAGCGCGTTCGGGACGCCATCGGCGCGACCCTCGGCGCCCAAACGACGCTGGACGCGCTGGTCGACCTTCCGGCCGTCTGGTCCGATCCGGATTGGCCCGCGATGAAACGGCTCGGCCGCGCCTATGCGCAGGCGACGGGCGCGGCGCCGCATACGGAGAGCGCGAACTATTTCACCGACGCCTCTGTGCTCACCCCCGCGCTCGGCGACATTCCGACTGTCATTTGCGGCCCGGGCGACGCAACCCTCGCGCACAAGACAGACGAATACTGCCTCGTCGATCGAATCCGCGAGGCCGTCGGCATTTACAAAGCCTTCATGCTCATGCCGGCCGGCTCCGGCCGCGCAAATCCTTAAGGAACGCAAACCTCATGCACGATCTCGTCCTGAAAGGCGCTCGCGTCATCGATCCGAGTCAAGGGATCGACCGCATTGCAGACGTCGGCTTCGCGGACGGGCAATGCTCGGGCGTGGGCGACGGCCTTGACGGCAAGGATGTCAGGGATCTCTCGGGTGCGATCGTCACGCCGGGCCTTATCGATCTGCATACGCATGTCTATTGGGGCGGCACGTCGCTCGGCGTCGATCCGGACGCCTATGCGCGCCAGAGCGCGGTCACGACGAGCGTGGACACCGGGAGCGCCGGGCCCGGCAACTATCCTGGCTTCCGGGCGCATGTGATCGAGCGGGCCGAGTCGCGCGTCCTTGCGCTCCTGCACGTCTCGTTCGCCGGCATCTTCGCCTTCTCGCCGACCATCATGGTGGGCGAGAGCAACGACATGCGGCTCATGGCGGCGCGGGAGGCGGTCGAGGTCGCGCGTTCGGACCGGAGGAACATCGCGGGAATCAAGGTCCGGGTGGGACGCAATTCCAGCGGTCCGAACGGCATTGCGCCGCTCGATGTCGCGCTCGACGTCGCGGACGAAGCCGGGTTGCCGCTCATGCTGCATATCGACGAGCCGCCGCCAACCTACGAGGCGGTCGTGTCCCGCCTGCGCCCGGGCGACATCCTGACCCATTGCTTCCGCCCGTTTCCCAATGCGCCGATGCGCGAGGACGGGAGCGTGCGCGAGGCGGTCCTGGAGGCTCGGGCGCGCGGCGTCCTGTTCGACATCGGGCACGGCATGGGCTCTTTCGCCTGGAAAACCGCGCGACGCATGACCGACAAAGGCTT
>CAVUJV010000033.1:0-393140 GCA_963741845.1 uncultured Alphaproteobacteria bacterium | reverse complement strand
GCTCGCCACGGTCATGGGACCGGTCTGAGCCGAGTTTTGCCACGGTCATGGGACCACCGGTATTGCCAGTCATGGGACCACCCTCGGCGCGCCTGCCGGGGTGGTCGGGGCCGGCTGTCTGCGATCAGTTCAGGTCGGTTGATCTGGAGGTCGCGGGTGGCATTCCGGGAGGTTCGAGTGCACGAGGTACGAGAGGTTCTGCGGCAGTGGGTTGGTAGCGAGCTTGGGCAGCGCCCGATCGCGGAGCGGGCCGGGGTGGATCGCAAGACCGCCTGCCGTTACATCGACGCCGCGGTGGCCGCCGGTGTGGTCCGCGACGGCGGGCTGGAGCAGCTGACCGACGAGCTGCTCGGGCAGGTGATCAACGCGGTCCGGCCAGAACGTGCCGCGGGGCACGGCGCGGCGTGGGGCCGGCTGCTGGCCGTCGAGGACGAGATCGGCAGGTGGGTCGGGCAGGGGCTGCAGCTGACGAACATCCACGGCAAGCTGTCCCGTCGCGGTGTGGTGGTGCCGTATCGCACGCTGCACCGCTTCGCGGTGGAGCGGTTCGGGTTCGGTCGGGTGCGCTCGACGGTGCGGGTCGCTGACGGCGAGCCCGGGGTGGAGTGCCAGATCGACTTCGGCCGGCTCGGGATGATGCACGACCCAGACACCGACCGGCGCCGTGCGGTGCATGCGTTGATCTTCACAGCGGTGTTCTCCCGGCACATGTTCATGTGGCTGAGCTTCACCCAGACGCTGGCGGATGTGATCGCCGGCTGCGAGGCCGCCTGGGGCTACTACGGCGGGATCTTCAAGATCCTGGTCCCGGACAACATGAAACCGGTCGTGGTCAACGCCGACCCGATCAACCCGACGTTCAGCGTCGGCTGGCTGGACTACGCCCAAGCCCGTGGCTTCGGCACCGACCCCGCGAGGGTGCGCTCACCAAAGGACAAGCCCCGTGTCGAAAGGGTTGTGCAGTATGCCCGGGAGAGCTGGTTCCGCGGCGAACAGTTCCTCGACCTCGCTGATGCGCAGCGCCGCGCCCAGGCGTGGTGCGCCACGACGGCCGGGCTGCGGGTGCACGGCACCACCGCCCAGCGCCCGGCCGAACACTTCGCCGCCACCGAACAGCCGCTGCTGCTCCCAGCGCCAGCGGTGGACTATGACGTGCCGGTGTTCGCGACGCCGAAGGTCGCCCCGGACCGCCACGTCGAGATCGGGCGGGCGTTGTATTCGATCCCGGGCGAACTGATCGGGCAACGACTCGACGCGCGCGCCGACTCGCGGCTGGTGAAGCTCTACTTCCGCGGGCAGCTGGTCAAGACCCATCCGCGCAAGCCACCCGGCGGCCGCTCCACCGACCCGGGCGACCTGCCGGCCGGCACTGCGGAGTATGCGCTGCGTGACGTCGAGTCGCTCAAGCACAAGGCCGCCGTCGCTGGCCCCTCGGTCGGCATCTACGCCCAGCGGCTGCTCGACGTGCCGCTGCCGTGGACCAGCATGCGCAGCGTTTACCGGCTGCTCGGGCTGACCCGCAGCTACGGGGCCGCGGCGGTCGAGGCCGCCTGCACCCGTGCGCTCGAGCTCGACGTCGTGGACGTGCGCAAGATCGCCCGCATGCTCGAACAGGCCACCGAACGCGACCCAGCACCCACCACGGCGGCCAAGGTGGTCGGCGGGCCGGCGCGGTTCGCCCGCGACAACTCCGAGTACAAAGCCGAGGGGCTGTGGTGAGCCGCGCACCGGCCGCGCCATCACCGCTGGCGCCGGTGGTGGATGCGGACCTGAAGAAGCTGATGCGCGCGCTGAAACTCGGGCGGATGCTCGACACCCTGCCCGAGCGCATGGCGCTGGCCAAGCAGCAGTCGCTGCCCTACGCCGACTTCCTGTCACTGGTGTTCGCCGACGAAGTCGAACGCCGCGACCGAACCTCAGCCGACCTGCGCGCCCGCGCCGCGAAACTCGACCCGGCGATGCGGATCGACACGTTCAGCAGCGACAGCCCGGTCCGTTACGACCGCGAGCTCTGGAACGAACTGTGCTCGCTGCGTTTCCTCGACGACGCCCGTGGGGCTTTGATCCTGGGGCCGGTCGGCGTCGGCAAGACCCACCTGGCAACGGCATTAGGGCACATCGCGGTGCGCCGCCGCCGCACCGTCCGGTTCCTGCGCGCCGACCAGATGTTCCGCACCCTCAAAGCCGCCCGCCTGGACAACAGCGTCGAAGCCGAGATGCGAGCCCTCGCCCGCGTCGAAGTGCTCATCCTCGACGACCTTGCCCTGCAAGCCATGGACGCCACCGAGACGTCAGATTTCTACGAGCTGATCGTCGAAAGACATCAGCGAACCAGCACGATCGTGACCTCGAACAGGGACGCCAGCGAATGGATCGCCGTCATGAGCGACCCACTGCTCGCCCAATCAGCCGTCGACCGACTCGTGTCCACCAGCTACGAACTCATCATCGAAGGAGAGTCCTACCGCCGCCGCCAACGACCACAATCCAGCGCCGCGAAAACCACGTCGCGTTGACCAACAAGGAGAAACGAGTGACCATCATCCTGCTCGTCTGGTGGTCCCTAGCTCGTGGCAATCAGGTGGTCCCATCACGCTGGCACGCGACACACACTCCGCTCCTGTTCAGACCTCCGATTCTTGAGAGGATGGGGGCCGTGACGAGCCACCTGGAGCTTCGCAACGCGGATCGTCAGCTGGGTATGGGTCTGAGGCGTGCGCGGTGAACTTCGGGCGACGCCGTGGTTAGCACGCCGACGGGGCGGACCTACGGGTTCGCGCGAGCGCTGACCACATTCGTCGGTCGTGCGGATGAGGTTGACCGGCTGACGAAGCTGTTGTCCAGCCACCGGTTGGTGACCCTGATCGGGCCGGGCGGGGTGGGTAAGACACGCTTGGCAGCTGAGGTCACGCGCCGGATTGCTGATCAGTTTGGCGACACGGTCTGGTTGGTTGAACTTGCGCCAGTGCAGGAGCCAGAGCGGGTGCCGGCGGTTGTCGCGGCGCTGTTGGGCGGCCAGCAGACGACGGGCAGGACAGTGATCCATGCTGCCGCGCAGGTGCTGGCGCGCGAGCGTTCGTTGCTGGTGCTGGACAACTGTGAGCACGTTGTCGCCGCGGTCGCTCAGGTCTGCGATGAGTTGCTGTCGCTCAGTGACGAAATACGGATCCTCGCGACCAGCCGCGAGCCGATCGGTGTCGCGGGAGAGGCGCGTATGCGGCTGCGCCCGTTGCCGGTGGAGGGGCCCGGACTTGCCGAACTCACTGAGAGTGCAGGCGTGGCGTTGTTCGTCGACCGGGTTCGTCTCGTCGACCCGGCTTTCGAGTTGACCGCCGAGTCCGTGGGTTTGGTAAGGCAGATCGTGGCGCGGCTGGATGGCCTGCCGTTGGCGATCGAGCTTGCGGCCGCCCGGTGCGAATCGTTGGGGTTGGCGCAACTGTTGGAGCGACTCGATGAGCCGTTGGCGGTGCTGACGGCGGGCGCGCGGACCGCTCCGCTACGGCATCGTTCGCTGCGAGGGACGGTCGACTGGAGTTATCAACTGCTCAGCGAGCATCAACGCGACGTTTTCCGCCGCATCGCGATCTTCCCCGGCCCGTTCACGCTTGACGCCGCAGAGGCCCTTGTGGGACGCCGCGCAGGATCGACGGTGCTCCACCTGGTCGACTGCTCTCTGCTGACTCCGCCGGCGGACGCAGGTGACGGGGACGCGCGGTATCGAATGTTGGAGAGCGTGCGGGCCTTCGGGATCGACCAGCTCACTCGATCGGGTGAGCGAGACAGTGCAGAAGCTGCGCTGGTCGCGTATGCGTTGACCGCGGTGCAGGGCGCCGCCGCCGGCATGCGGGCTGCGGGCGGGGAAGCGGCGGCGGCTCGCTGGTTCGATGCCGAAGACGTGCTCCTTCACCATGCGTTGTCCTGCGCGCTGGACCGTGATGCCGATGCGGCTTTGCGGTTGGCCGTGGCGATGTCTGCTTGGTGGCAGCTTCGGGGCCGCGCGTTGACGGGTTACCAGATGCTGCACCGCGCGCAGGACAGTCACCGCGAGAAGGACGAATGGTGGTTCGCGGCGCACAAGTGGCTCGGTCGTTTGGCGCACAGCACCGCGCAGTGGCACCCGGCACTGGCGCATTTCAGCGCCGTGTGTGAAGGTCTCGCCTCGAGACCGCCCTCGACGGACCTCGTCGATGGACTTGCCGGTCGATCCGGGACCCTGCGGAACCTGAGCCGGCTGCCGGAGGCCAACGAAGATGCCCTCGGTGCCCTCAGCCTCGCGCGGCAACTGCGATACGCCGAAGGTGAGATTTTCGCCGCTGACCCAGCTCAGTCTGGCCGCCGGGTACGCCAGCGACGCCCAAGCAGCGATGCAGTGGGCTCTTCGGGCTGCGCAGGTCGACGGGGCCGGCATCCCCGACAGGGTGCGGCGCCGAATCCGGAACGAGCGGCGGAACAGGCGGCGGCGCGGGCGACTGGTGGACTTGGAGGCGCGGGCGCCGACGCCGGCGGCGGCGCCGGCTGGCTCGGCGATGGCGGGGGCGGACTCGGCGCCGGGGGGCTTAGCGCTCCGACCTTCGCCGGCGGCGCCGGCTTCAGCGGCGTCGGCTTCGGCGGCTTCGGCGGCGGCGGCGGCAGCGGCATCGCCGGCGGCGGCGGAGGCGGCGGGTATTCCGGAGGAGGCGGCGGGTATTCCGGAGGCGCCGGCGGCGGAGGCGGAGGCTCCTACCTCAATCCCGCAATGCGCGACACGATCGAGACACCGGATTTCAACGGGCGCCCGGGCAGGGGCAGTCCAGTAACGGCTACGTCGTCGTCGGTCTCACCGTGTTCAATTATACCGGAGCGGTCGCTGAATACATGGTCCCCACCACCGGATTTTATTATGTGGCCGCGGTCGGCGCACAGGGCGGATCGATAGTGGTAACGGCGGCTACGGAGCCGGCGTCGGGGGCAGCCGTGTTTCTGGACATGGGGACCGAACTGGACATCGTGGTTGGCGGGGCGGGGATGTTTAACTTTGCCGGCTTGCCGGATGGCGGCGGCGGCGGCGGAAGCTTCGTCTGGGACCCGACCGCGATCCCCGCGCAACCAGTTCCTGAGCCGTCGACCTGGGCGATGATGCTCATCGGCTTCGGCGGGCTCGGCTATGCGGGCTACAACCGGCGTAAGGCTTTCGCTCGCGCGGCGACACGCGCCTAACCGACGCCCATCGGGTCATACTCAGGCGACCGGCCTCTCGCGTCGAACTTCGCTCGCTGGCTTGTCCTCACGCAGCCCGACGAACACCGGGTGGCGCAGACGCCCGTTATCCGACCATCGGGCTCATAACAACGAAGCAACAGGCCGCCGGGGCGGTCGGGCCTGAACCCTCGGGGTTGACCAACCGACGATGGCGAACTCGGCGCGGCTTAGGCATTTGCTGCCGGGCCGCATTCACAATACCGTGATGGTGCGGCGCGAAGGCGTCGCAGGCGTGAATGTTGACACCAGGCGGCTTAAAGGTAACTTTATGAAATACCTGGCGAACATCCCTTGAATTTCAAAGCGTTCGGCGGCGCCCGACTTACTTGACGATTAACTTTTGGTAATGCAGCTTGGTTGTGGGGACATAACCTGAATTTTTTTTGAAGCAGGGAACGTCCCTTTAGCGCCCATTTGGCGCGTCTCCCAGGGGAGCGTTTCATGTCAAAACTCACGCAAACGTTAGGTGCTACGGCCCTGCTTGCTGCGGTGTCCGTTGGAACCACCTCCTATGCCGCGGATGTCATCATCTCGGCGAATTCGGCCGCCTTCGGGAACGGCCCCATCGTAACCTATGACTATACGACCGGGACGCTGCTGGGTTCGTTCGTCCCTGATGGGGCGGCGGGATCGGCCAATGGTCGTGGTCTGGCGGTGACCAACAACGAGTTCTTCTACACCGAACTTGGCGGCGGCGGTTTCGGCGCCACCGATTTCATTCACATCGCGCCATACAACAACGGCAATGGCGGCCACGATATTGGCATGTTCGCTAACCCCAACCCCAACACGGGAATTCAGGACTTGGCGTTCGGGGCGGCGGGCCTGTACGCGCTGACAGGCTATCCGAACGGCCCATCGATCGTCTACCTGCTCAATCCGACCACGGGCGCTGTCATCAGCAGCACCCCGTTGCAATCTGCTGGCACCACGGACGGTTTCACTGTGCTCAATGACGGCACCTTCATCGCCAACCTGGCGGACGGCGCCGGTACCAACCTCTACCAACACTTCGACGCCAGCGGGAACCCAATCGGATCGACATTCTCCGTGCCGGGCGGGTTTAGCTCTTCCACGGGCGTCGATATCGCTCCAGACGGGCTGTCACTTTATTATGCGACCGGCTTCAACAGCTTCACCCAGACCGACCTGGCTAACAACCTCCTTTCCCAAATCAGTGTAAGCGGGAATAGCTTTGAGGACATCGGTATCCAGCAGGACTTCACCCCGCCGCCTCCCGGTACACCCGAGCCTTCGACCTGGGTGATGATCATTGCCGGGTTTGCTGGCATGGCCTTCTGGGCGCGTTCGCGTCGTCGCGCTACAGTAGCGGTTTGATCGGTTTGAAACGAACCGGAGCGCTGTCGGCCGAGAGGCCGACAGCGCTTTGCTTTGCCCCAGCAAGCTTCACCTTGAGGGTGCGGGCCATTTCGGTAATGTCTCAACATGAAATCTCGACGGACTTAGACCGTATATCTGCCGTGTGCAGCATCTGGTGGTCCGTCCCACGGCATGTCCGAAATCGAGGATTGCGTCGGATAGGCCGACGGAGAGATTCGGGGTTCGCCTCGGAACGCGGCGAAGGGGAAAAGAAAGTTCCCATCCGAGAGTGTCTGTCGCTCCCCGGTTGAAATCGGGCGGGCTGTGACGACTGACTCGATTGGGCCGCATCGTCCCTCCTTCCCATGGGGCGAGCCTGTCTGAACGAGCCGCCGCAGAGAGAAACGACCGGCCGCCCCGAGAATACAATCTCAATATGGATTTGTGACTTCGCTCGCGGCCGCGAGCGAAGATAACTCAGTCCTCGTCTGCATTTTGGAATACACCAGTCAAGTTGCAATTTGCGGACTCTGCCTTCAAGTTGTCTTAATTTTAATTTAGAAATGTTGACGCGCATTTCGGTCTGGGTCGTTAATCAAGGAGATTTCAATGAATGGCGTTCTCACACGTGGCCTTGTTGTCGCCGCGGCACTGTTCGGCGGGTCCACGGCCTGGGCCGCGACCAATCTGATCTCCAATGGAGACTTCTCAACCCCTAACCAGAACGGCGGCTGGACGATCTACTCGCCGGGCGTCGGCAACTGGGTCAGCACCGCCGACTATGGCAACGCAGTCGACGGCGTCGAGATCGGCACTTCCACGATCTATGGACTGCCCTGCGCCAATAACGGCTGCCAGAACCTCGAAATCAATGCGAACAATTTCGACACCATTGAGCAGACGGTCACGGGCCTCACGCCCGGCGCATGGTACTCGCTCGACTATCTCTATGGCGGCCGCACGAGCGGCGGCCCGGACTCGATGGATGTCTACTTCGACGGCACGCTTCTGACGACCAATAGCGGTTCGGTCGGCGTCTGGACGCCGAATGCCTTCATGGTTCAGGCGTCCGGGACCTCGGCGATCCTCGCATTCGCCGCTGTGCCGTCCGCGGGTCTCCCATCCTACGGCAACGAAGTCACGAACGTCGTGCTCGCGGCCGTGCCGGAAACCTCGACCTGGGTGATGATGGGCGCAGGCTTTGCGGCCCTCGGCTTCGCGGCCTTCCGGCGTGGGCGGAAAAGCGCGATCTCGGCGCTGGCGTAACGCTCGTCCTTAAAGGAGAATGCAGAAAGGCCGCCTCCGGGCGGCCTTTCCATTTCCAGAATGCGAAGCGGCGGGCGGCCTCGCGCTTACCTGGGTTCGACGAGTTCGAGACAGTCGCGACGTCCCTCGTCGAGGCAGCGCTGCACCTTGCGCATGTGGTCGATGGCCGTGAAGGCCCAGTAGCCCAGCGCCGCCAGCACGACCACGGCGATCACGGCGGCGAGGTTGGACCGGCTCATCGGGCAGCCTCCCAGCGTCCGGTCAGGCGATCAGGCTCGACCGCGCGTCGCCAATCTCGCCAAGCGCCGCCAGCGCGGTCGCGACGATGCCCCGGGCGTCGAGACCGGCCGCGGCGATCATCCTCTCCGGTTTGTCGTGCTCCTGATAGACGTCGGGGAGCGTCATCGTACGCACTTTGAGGCCCCGGTCGAGCGCCCCTTCGCCGCTGAGCAGGGTCAGCACATGCGCGCCGAAACCGCCGACGGCGCCTTCCTCGATGGTGACGAGGAGCTCGTGCTCCGCCGCCAATTTGAGGATCAGTTCACGGTCGAGGGGCTTGGCGAAGCGCGCGTCGGCGACCGTCGTCGACAGGCCCCGCGCCGCGAGCTCCTCCGCAGCCTTCAGGGCGTCCGCGAGCCGGGTCCCAAGCGAAAGCAGCGCGATGCGGGAGCCCTGGCGCAGGATGCGGCCCTTGCCGATGGGAAGCGGCTCGCCCCGCTCGGGCAGGTCCACCCCGACCCCGTCGCCGCGCGGATAGCGTAGCGCGATCGGCCCGGAATCGTGCGCGGCGCAGGTCGCGACCATATGCATGAGTTCCGCTTCGTCCGCCGCGGCCATCACCGTCATGTTCGGCAGGCAGGCGAGCGTCGCGATGTCAAAAGCGCCGGCGTGCGTCGGGCCGTCGGCGCCGACGAGGCCCGCCCGGTCGATGGCGAAGCGCACGGGCAGATTCTGGATCGCCACGTCGTGCACGACCTGGTCGTAAGCGCGCTGGAGGAAGGTCGAGTAGATGGCGCAAAAAGGCTTGAAGCCTTCGGTCGCGAGCCCGGCCGCGAAGGTCACCGCATGCTGCTCGGCGATGCCGACGTCGAACACGCGCTCCGGAAAGACCTCCTTCATCCGGTCGAGGCCAGTGCCCTGCGGCATCGCGGCGGTGATCGCGACGACCTTCTTGTCGCGCCGCGCGGCGTCGACGAGCGAATCGGCGAAGACCCTCGTGTAGGCGGGAGCGTTGCTCTTGGGCTTCCGCTGCGCGCCGGTGATGACGTCGAAGGCCGTCACCCCATGGTATTTGTCCTGCGCGGCCTCCGCGGGCGCGTAGCCCTTGCCCTTCTTGGTCACGACATGGACCAGCACCGGGCCGCCGTGCATGTCGCGCACGTTCTTCAGCACCGGCAGCAGGTGATCGAAATTGTGCCCGTCGATCGGCCCGACGTAGTAGAAGCCCAGCTCCTCGAACAGCGTGCCGCCGGTCAGGAAGCCCCGGCCATATTCCTCGGTGCGTTTGGCCTTGTCGTAGAGGAATTTCGGCAGGCGCCGCGCCATCTGCTTCGCGACGTCGCGCAGCGACCGATAGGTGTGGCTGGTGACGAGCCGCGCGAGATAGGCCGACATCGCCCCGGTCGGCGGGGCGATCGACATATCGTTGTCATTGAGGATGACGATAAGCCGCGAGCCCAGCGCGCCGGCGTTGTTCATCGCCTCATAAGCCATGCCGGCGGACATGGCGCCGTCGCCGATGACGGCCACGACATTGTTGTTCCTGTGCTCGAGGTCGCGCGCGACCGCCATGCCGAGCGCGGCCGAAATCGAGGTCGAGGAATGTCCGGCGCCGAAAGCGTCGTAGTCGCTCTCGGCGCGCTTGGTGAAGCCGGAAAGGCCGCCGCCCTGGCGCAGCGTCCGGATTCGGGCGCGCCGGCCGGTCAGAATCTTGTGGGGATAGGCTTGATGGCCCACGTCCCAGACGATGCGGTCGCCAGGCGTATCAAACACATAATGGAGGGCGACCGTCAGCTCCACAACGCCGAGGCCGGCCCCGAGATGGCCGCCCGTGACCGAGACCGCGCTGATCGTTTCGGCGCGCAGTTCCTCGGCGACAGTCGAAAGGTCGCTTTCGGTCAGCGCGCGAAGGTCCGCGGGCGTCTCTATGCGATCGAGCAACGGCGTTGCGGGCTTGGTCACCTGAGCTCCATGGCGCGCGGGTTTTCGCGCGGCGAAAGGTCTTCAGTACACCAGGACGGAAGCCCGCCGCAATTCCGGCAAGGATATCTCGCCTGAATCGCTCCTCACCCCTCTACCCGCACCTCGAAATTGGCGCCGCGCCACTCGCCGGTCGCGACCTCGCGCCAGGTGAAGATGATGCTCCTGTGGTCGGCCATATCCGAGGTCGCGATCTCGACGACATGCAGGCCGAGGCCGGTGTCGTGGGTCGCGGCGTCCTCATGGCTCGCCCATCCGTCCCGTGTAAAACGGACGATGGAGGATTCCGGAAGGTCGAGCCGAAGAATCCGGCCGGCCGGGATTGTCGTCACCGGGCAATCCGGCCGCCAGGGCCAGCAGCGCGCCTGCTGCTTGCCTTCGACATAGCGGCGGCGCGTGTGAACCGGCATGTCGAAGACGCGGTTCTCCGCAAGCGAGCGCAGAAGCTTCACATATTCCGCATGCGCCCAGACGAGCGGCATGGCCGAGCCGGTGGGCTGGCCCGGCGCGAGTTCGCGCGCAGGGATCGGGTCCGCGTCCCATACCTGCTCGGGGAACAGGCCGCCCGGACTGGTCTGGGCTTCGATCGTCAGAAGCAGGCGCTCGGCTTCCGCGCGCCTGCCCGCGGCGAGCGCATAATGCGCGCGCTCGGCGGCGAGCAATGGCCAGCAGCGGCCGATGCCCACGCCGTCGAACGGGCGTCCGTCCGCCTTCTCACCGTAGCCGTCGAGATTGTAGCGCCGCCACCCCGGCCCTTGCGGCAGGTCCACTTGCAGGATCTTGTCGATGACCGCCACCGTGTTGAGGATGCGGGGGTCATCGGGGGCCCTGAGCCCGAACCGCACGAGCGCGAGCGCATCGGTGCTGACAAGCGCGTCGGCGCTGACGAGGCCGGCGCCCGCTTCGTGATTGCGCACCTGGACCGGGCCGCGAATGTCGGGGCCCTGCGTCGCGGGCGACTCCGGCGCGATGCGGACGTAATAGCCCGGGACGCCCGTTTCGGCGGACAATGCCCCGTTTTCCACATAGACCCAATCTTCGATCTGCTCGTTCCAGGCGTCGGCGGTGTCCCGCAGAAAGCGGGCGATTTCTTCGCCCCGGGGCGTCTCGGAGACGTCGGCGATCTCCGCGCCGCCCAGGAGGGCGGCGATCGCGACGGCGATCGTGAAGGGCGTGTAGCCTGCGTTCTCCTCCCAACGGTCCTGCTTCGTCCGAGGCCCGTTGCGCAACACGAATCCGGCCGCCCGGAGCCCCATCGGCCAGAATTCCTCCAGGTCCGGACGGCGCAACGCGCCCTCGCGCCACGCCATGTCAAGCAGCAGCAAGGGGAAGGCGCATTCGTCGAGCTGCACCCCGCCCCAGTAGACCGTACCGTCGAGCCAGCAGTTCTGTGGCCACGAACCGTCGGGCTCCTGAACGGCGCGCAGGTAGCGCAACACCCGGCGCACCGCGGTATCGTCGCCGCACGCCACGAGGGCGCCGGCGGTCTCGCAGAGGTCCCGGGGCCAGACGAGATGATAGCCGCCGAGGTCGTCGTCGCCCTTGCTGAACCCCCAGGGAATCGAGAGGCTCGCGATGAAGCCGCCGGCAAAGGTGCGCGTTTCGTGACAGTTCAGGGTCGTCGTGCTCACCCGATACATGTTGTGACCGCGTGCGCGCCGGTCCATCGGACGCAGATTGGCCTGCCAGGCTCGCCATCCGGTGATGTAGTCGTTGAGGATGACGTCGAAGGGCGTCTGCAACGACTTCCGGGCGTGAAACGCGGCTTCGTTGGGGGTGCGACCGAAGCCGAGCGCGAGGACCGTTTCCCCCTTCGCGTCGAGCTGAAGCTCGGCGGTGAGCGCAATGTTTCCGTCCGTCGCGGAATCATATTCCTCCGTGATGCGGAAGTTGTGCCGAAGCTGCTGCCATCCGTCGGAAACGCCGACGAATCCGATCGAAGTTGCGGGGAAGGGAAGGCTCGCGCCCATCGCCAGATCCGTGCCGTCGCCCTCGGCGAACAGCAAATCCTGCCCCTTGTAGCTTCCCCGCCAGCCTTTGTTGTGGGCGCCGCCATTGACGAGATGCGGCGCGAGCAGCGCATAGAGCCTCAGCGGCCCGCCGCTGAGGACCTCGAAGCGGATGTGCATCAGCACGGACTCGCTGCGCGGGTCGACGATGACCCGCTTCACGATCTGGAAGCGGCCGTCGCTATGGATGCTGGTCAGGACATAGGCCGGAACGCCGTCCTCGACCACATCGACAACCGACGTGCAGTCGCGTTTTTCCTCGGCGAAGAAGCCTGCGCCGTCCGCGACGATCAGGCCGAGGTCGCGCACGCAGGCCTGATCGACCCGCGGATAATAAACCTCGTTCAGGATGCCGTGGCTGATGGTGAACCAGACGCGACTCATCTCCGAGATCGCGCACCCCACTCCCGTCTTCGCGCTCGACGTCCAGCGTGGCCGGATTCCGGGACGCCCAGGCGCTTCCGCCAATTCCCCCTCCCCTGGTGAAAGCCGCCCGTCAGGAGCGCTTGTCGAGCCTGGCCGCGGCCGCCTCGTCGATGAGCCAGAGCGCGGGCTGCGCCGCCGGGCGCACGATCTGCGAGGGCAGGACGATCGGCTGGCGCGGCCCCTGCAGCACGCGTTGAATAACCGTCGCCTTGTCCGGGCCTGACACGAGGAACGCCACGCGGCGCGCGGCGTTGATCGTCGGCGGCGTAAGGGTCAGACGCCACATGCCGACCGATTCCACATAGCAGGCGAGAACCGTGCGCTCGGTTTCGCTGACCGCGGCGAGGCCCGGAAAGAGCGAGGCGGTGTGGCCATCGTCGCCAAGCCCAAGCAGAACAAGATCGAAGCGGCTGTCCGGGCCAAGCGCGGACTTCAGTTCGTTCGCATAAGACTCGGCGGCCGCGTTCGGCTCGTCCTCGCCGCGCATGCGATGAACGTTTCCCGGCGGGATCGCGACGCGATCGAACAGCGCGAGCTTCGCCATGTGATAATTGCTGCGCGGGTCGTCGGGCGGAACGCAGCGTTCGTCGCCGAAGAAGACGTGGACGCGCCGCCAGTCGAGCTGCTTTCCGACGAGGCGCTCGTAGACCGGCTTCGGCGTATTGCCGCCCGAGAGCGCGATCGAGAAGACGCCGCGCGCGGCGATCGCTTGAGCGGCCTCCGCTGCAAGGAAATCGGCGGCCCCGGCGATGAGAGCCGGCGCGTCGGGGAAGATCAGGGCTTCGGCGGAGACGCCTTCCGGGCCGGCGATGGCGATGGGGTCTGGCAAAGCGCGCCTCCTCTCGTCAGCTTGGATCGCGCATGCGCCGGTAGCGGCGGATGAGCGCATTGGTCGAGGAATCGTGCTTGAGCGGCGGCTCCGCCTTGGCGGTGAGTTCGGGGGCGATGCGGTTGGCAAGCACCTTGCCGAGCTCGACGCCCCATTGATCGAAGGAATCGATGTTCCACACCGCGCCCTGCGTGAAGACGTTGTGCTCGTAGAGCGCGACCAGCGCGCCGAGCGTGAAGGGGTCGAGCCGCTCCGCCAGGATCATGTTGGTCGGCCGGTTGCCCGCGAAGACGCGGAACGGGGCCTGCGCGGGAGTCGATCCTTCGGCGGCGACCTCCTCGGGCGTCTTTCCGAAGGCCAGCGCCTCGGCCTGGGCGAAGACATTCGCCATCAGGAGATCGTGCTGATGAGCCAGCGGACTCATCGGCTTCATGAAGCCGATGAAATCGCAAGGGATGAGCTTCGTTCCCTGATGGATGAGCTGGTAGAAGGAATGCTGTCCGTCCGTGCCCGGCTCGCCCCAGATGATCGGGCCGGTCTGAACGCCGACAGGCGCCCCATGAATGTCGACGGACTTGCCGTTGCTCTCCATCTGCAACTGCTGGAGATAGGCGGGGAAGCGGCCGAGATCGGCCGAATAGGGGAGGATCGCGACCGTCTCGGCGCCGAAGAAATTGTTGTGCCAGACGGTGAGAAGCCCCATCAGCATCGGCATGTTCTTTTCGGGCGGAGCGGTGCGGAAATGCTCGTCCATCGCATGGAAGCCGTCGAGCATCGCGCGGAAATTCTCGGGGCCGACGGCGATCATGGTCGAAAGGCCGATGGCCGAATCCATCGAATAGCGGCCGCCGACCCAGTCCCAGAAGCCGAACATGTTCGCCGTGTCGATGCCGAACTTCCTGACGCCCTCGGCATTGGTCGAAAGGGCCACGAAATGGCGCGCAATTCCCTCTTCGGCGGCGACGGCCTTGAGCGTCCATTCGCGCGCCGCCGCGGCATTGGTCATCGTCTCGAGGGTCGTGAAGGTTTTTGAGGCGATGATGAAGAGCGTCTCATGCGGATCGAGGCCGGCCGTCGCCTTCGCGAAGTCGGCGCCGTCGACATTGGCGATGAAGCGCACGTCGATGTTCGGGTCGCGGAACTCGCGCAACGCGCGCCAGGCCATCTCCGGGCCGAGATAGGAGCCGCCGATGCCGATGTTGATGACGTTGCGAATGCGCTTGCCCGTGTGGCCCTTCCAGGCGCCGGAACGCACCTGATCCGCGAAAGCCGCCATGCGGTCGAGAACCTCGTGGACCTCGGGCACGACGTCCTTGCCGTCGACGTAAATCTTCTGGCCCTTCTTCGCCCGCAGCGCCACATGCAGGACGGCGCGGTTTTCGGAGACGTTGATCTTCTCGCCCGAGAACATGGCGTCGCGATGCGCCTCGATCTTGCGCGCCTTTGCGAGATCGAGAAGGAGCCGGATCGTCTCGTCGGTGATGCGATTCTTGGAATAGTCGAGGAAAAGGCCCGCCGCCTCGACGGTCAAACGCTCGGCGCGCCCCGGGTCGCTGGCGAACAATTCGCGCAAGTGCAGGCTCTTCGCCTTCTCGTAATGCGCCTGGAGCTTCGTCCACTCCGGCAGGCTCGCGAGGGTTCCTTCGCCGCTCATCGATTGTCTCCAGTCTCTTGGTCGGACGTCACTCGCCGGGGGCGGCCCGCTGGGCAGCGGGAGGGATGCTAGTCCAAGTTGGGCTGGCTGGCAGCCCCCTCAGGATTTCGGCTCGAAAGCGGCGCGATCGAGCGACGCGAGGTCTCCGATCCGTTCGATCTCGACGTCGGCCGGCGGGCACGCAGCGAGAATCGCAGGGTCTCTGGCGTAATGTCCCTGTTTCGGAAAGACCGTGGTTACCCGGTCCTTCCACGCCGCCTTCACTTCGGTCAGGATGCGCAGCTTGTCGTCGACGAGAACATACCGGCGCGCAGGATAGAGCCTCTCGACATCGTCGAGCTCCTGCTGCTTGTGGATGTAGATCAGGACCTCGCCTTCGAACGCCGCGCCGATGCCGGACCGGTCGACCTTGCGCGGCTGAAAGACCGCGTCGCCATCCGAGAGCACAACCGCCCTGCCCCATTGACCGACATGGCGCACCGCGGCGAGCGCCTGCGGGTAGAGCCGGTTCGGAAAGGGATAGTCGAGGAGCCAGCCCGACATGGCGAGCATGCGCCGGTCGCGAAGATTCTCCGAGCGCAAACGCTCGACCGCGCCGAGATAATCCGCATAGCCGGAAGCCTCGCGCAATTCCTCGAACAGCGCCCAGTAGCGGTCCCGGATGGCCGGCCCGAACACGCTGAGGAGCCGGTCGCTCAAGTCCTCCTGGAGGGAGTCGTTGTCGAGCAGCGTATTGTCGACGTCGAAGAGGAAAACGAGATCGTCCATTCCGAGCCTCAGCCGGCCTGGGGCGCAGGGTCGCGCCAGGGCCCGTCGTCGCCGATCAGCGAGGCGGCTTCCTCCGGTCCCCAGGTTCCCGGCTCGTAGATCAGGGCGGGCGGACGGTCCTTCAGGACCGGCTCGACGATGCGCCATTGCGCATCGACGATGTCCTCGCGGCCAAACAACTCGTTGTCGCCGCGCATCGCATCGCCGAGCAGGCGCTGATAGGGCGGCACCGGCGTGATCGAACGCCGCGTCAGCATGAGCTCGACATTGTCGCCGGTCATCCGCTCGCCGGGGTGCTTGGTGCGAAGCCCCATGGCGATGCTGACGTCCGGACTGAGCCTCGTGCGCACATACGCCGATCCTGTGACAACCTCTCCGAACACGGATCGCGGCGGATCCGCAAATTCGACGATGACCTCGTTCGCGGTCACGGGCAGTTTCTTTCCGGCGCGGATATAGATCGGCACGCCCGCCCAGCGCCAGCTGTCGACGAAGAGCTTGACGGCGACGAAGGTCTCGACGTCGGACAAGGGCTTCACGCCCTTGACGGAGCGATAGCCGCGATACTGCCCGCGCACGATGCTGGATGCGTCGAGGGGCTTGACCGCCTTGAGCAGCTCCGCCTTCCGGTCGCGTGTGGCTTCGCTTTCTTCGCCTGTCGGCGGGTCCATCATCAGGTTTGCGACGATCTGCAGCAGGTGGTTCTGAACGACATCGAGGAGCGCGCCGGTGGCGTCGTAGAAACTGCCGCGGTCATCGACGCCAAAGGATTCCGCCATGGTGATCTGGATGCTGCGGACATGTTGCCTGTTCCACAGGGGCTCGAACATCGGATTGGCGAAGCGCGTATAGACGATGTTCTGCACGGGCTCCTTGCCGAGGAAATGATCGATGCGGAACAGCGAATCCTCGGGGAAATTTTCCAGGAGCACCTGATTGAGAGCCTGCGCGGACTCGCGGTCGTGGCCGAACGGCTTCTCGATCACGAGCCGGGCGTCCTTGTTGAGCCCGACCCTCGAAAGCGATTCGACCACCTCGACGAAAAGCGAAGGGGGGACCGCAAGATAGTGAATGGGCCGCCTGGCGCCGCCGAGCGTCCGCTTCAGCTCCTCGAAGGTGCGGGGATCGCTGTAGTCGCCGTCGACATAACGCAAGAGCGAGGCGAGCTTGGCGAAAGCGTCCGCATCGAAATGGGTGTGGGCCTCGATGCTGGCCTTGGCGCGGTCCTTGAGCTGGTCGAGATTCCAGCCGGCTTTGGCGACGCCGACGATCGGCACGTCGAGGCCCTCGTCGCGGACGAGACCGAGAAGCGCGGGGAAGATCTGCTTGTAGGCGAGATCGCCCGTGGCGCCGAAGAAGACCAGCGCATCGGATCGGGGGGCGCTCATGAGGTCAGGTTCCCGCTGGCTTTTCGTGGTGTCCGCCAAATTCGAAGCGCATCGCCGACATGAGCTTGTCGGCGTATTCGGCCTCGCCGCGGGATTCGAAACGGCCGAAGAGCGCGGCGCTGAGAACCGGCGCCGGAACGCTTTCGTCGATGGCCGCCTCAAGGGTCCATCGCCCCTCGCCCGAGTCGGAAACACGACCCGCGAATTTCGTCAGCTTCGGGTCGGCGCGCAGCGCCGAGGCTGTGAGATCGAGAAGCCAGGACCCGATGACGCTGCCTCGACGCCAGACCTCCGCGACTTTCGGGAGGTCGATCTCGTATTGATAGAATTCCGGATTGCGCAGCGGCGTCGTCTCGGCGTCCGTCTCCTGTTTCCTGAGGCCGACATTGGCGTGCTGGAGGATGTTCATTCCCTCCGCATAGGCCGCCATCAGGCCGTATTCGATGCCGTTGTGGACCATCTTGACGAAATGGCCGGCGCCGTTCGGGCCGCAATGCAGATAGCCCATTTCCGCTTCGTCCGGTTCGCCCGTCGCGCCCGGCGTGCGGGGCGCCGCTCCGACGCCCGGCGCAAGCGCGCGAAAGATCGGATCGAGATGCTTCACGATGTCGTTTTCGCCGCCGATCATGTGGCAATAGCCGCGCTCCTTGCCCCAGACGCCGCCGCTGACGCCGACATCGAGATAGTGCAGGCCTTTTCGCTTGAGATCCGCCGCGCGCCGGATGTCGTCATGATAATAGGAATTGCCGCCGTCGACGACAATGTCGCCGGATTCGAGCAGCGGGGTGAGTTCCGCCAGCGACGAATCGACGACGCCTGCCGGAATCATCAACCACACCGCGCGAGGCTTCGACAGCATCGCGACAAACTGCTTGAGATCAGTGGAGCCTTTTGCGCCCTTGTCGGCCAGCGCCTTCACCGCGCCCTCGCTGCGATCGTAAACGATCAGCTCATGGCCGGCCTTCATCAGCCGCTCGACCATGTTCGCGCCCATCCGACCCAGACCGATCATGCCAAGCTGCATATTGCTCCTCCGTTGGCGCCGCCCGGGCTGACCGATCAGACGCAGGCGCCGATCGTCACCGCAAACGCGCGACGGCGCAAGAGGTTCGCGCACTCGCCCGGCCCTCGCGGAGAATGCTTACATCAAATCATCGAGATATGACGCGACGGCAAGGATGAGCCCGGCGAGGCAGAAGAGCGCGACGACACCGGCGATCACCAGCTGTTCCTCCGACCAGCCGAAAACGCCTGTCGAGGGCTGTCGCTCGGGCGGCGCCGAAGGCCTCGCCTCGGCGCGCGCGGACATTCTCCGCCGGCTGATCCGGGACGGCAGAGGCGGCTCGCGTCCGGAATCGCAGGCTGCGCGACGGGCCTCGCCTCGCGAGCGGCCCGGCGTGGCGCGGCGGCGCGGGCGGCCGAAAGCTTCAGGTCTCCGCCCGCAATCACGACAAAGGCCGCGGCGAGCGGCGGCGCAACGATGGCGAGGGCGGGCGCGTAGGCGTTCACCCATCCCGCGAGGATCGGGTCCGACACCGCCATGCTCCCCGCCACCCAGCCGAGGAACGCCGAGCCAAGGACGAGGAGGTCGGGAGCGCCTCTCATCGTGTTGGTCAGGGCCAGCGCGCCATAGACGATGATCGGAATGCTCATGAGCACGCCGAGCGCCAGCGCCCAGGAATTGCCGTTTGCGATCGAGGCGAGCGCGACGACATTGTCGAGGCTCATCGTTGCGTCGAGGACGGCGATCACAGCGGCGGCGGACGCCAGATCGGCGCCTGCGATGCCGCCGAGTCCTGCGAAATCCGCCGTCCTTCCCCGCCCGGATGTTGAGGGCGACGACGATCAGGATCCACGCGGCGATGAGCTTGACGAACGGCGCGCCGAGCAGCGCGTCGGCGAAGAGCACCATGAAGAGGCGAAGGGCGATCGCGCCGACCGCGCCGAACACGACCGCGCGTTTCGCATCGTCAGGCTTCAGGCGCGCGCACGCGATCGCAATGACCATCGCGTTGTCGACGCCGAGCAGAAGATCGACGAAAAAGAGTTGCAGGACGATGAAGAGCCACGACGCCGCCTCTGTCATGGCGTGCGTCCCGCCCCGTCGAAGCGCAGGGTTCCGCGCTTCAAGGGTTGGCGCCTTCGGTCGGCCCGGTCTTGAGAAGCCGCATGAAATCGGCGTCGGGGCTGACGACCAGAGTCGGCGCGGAGCCTGCGAGGGCGGTCTTATAAGTCTGTAGCGAGCTCCAGAGCGCGTAGAACTTCGGGTCCTGCGAGAAGACGTTGGCCAGCGTCCGGTTTGCCTCGGCGTCGCCTTCGCCGTGCGCGATCGCCGCGGCGCGCTGCGCCTCGGAGAGGATCACCGTGCGCTGGCGGTCGGCCTCGGCCTCGATATGCTGCGCCCATTCGAATCCCTGCGCCCTGAGTTCCTTCGCCTCGCGCTGACGCTCGGACTTCATCCGCTCGTAGATGGCCTGGCTCGTCTCGAAGGGCAGGTCGGCGCGGCGGAACCGCACCTCGTCGACCTCGACGCCGAGCGGCTTGGCCTGCGCGGCGACATTGCTGCGGATCGTATCGAGGATGCGGCTGCGCTCGTCGGTGAGCAGCGCGGTCAGCGGAACCTGTCCGAGCGCCCGCCGGGCCGAGGAGCTCACGATCTGCGACAGTTGCGCGTTCGCCGCCTCGGGCGTGCGAAGCGCCTGATAGAAGCGGAGCGGATCGACGATGCGATAGCGGGCGTAAGGCTGCACTTCGAGGCGCTTCTGGTCGCCCATGATGACCTGTTCGGACGACGGCTTCAGAAGAAGCGAGCGCGTCGAGATGACATAGGCCGTATCGATGAAGGGCGCCTTCCACTTGAGGCCGGGCTGCTGGATCACGGCGATCGGAGCCCCGAATCGCGTGACGAGCGCCTGCTCGCCCTCGTTGACGGTGAACAGCGACGAGATGATCAGATAGGCGACAAGGACCGCCGCGAGACTCCCGTAAAGCGCGCGGCGGTTCATTTCACGGCTCCCTGCGAAGGCGCGGGGAGGTTCGGCGCCGGCGCTGCGGCGACGGTCGGCGCGGGAGGCGACGCGGGCGGCTTGCCGTCGGGAAGGGGCAGATAGGGCATGACGCTCGTCATGCCCTTGCCGGAGGCGTCGACGATGACCCTGGATGCGTGCTTGAGGACCTCGCTGACGCTTTCAAGGTAGAGGCGCCACGCGGTGACGTCCCTGGCCTCCCGGTAGCTCTTGAGCAGCGGAAGGAAGGCGTTGGCTTCGCCCTGCGCAAGATTGACGACCTGAGCTTTATACGCCTCCGCCTCCTGCCGGATGCGCTCGGCGTCGCCGCGCGCGCGGGGCAGAATGTCGTTGGCGTAAGCCTGCGCTTCGTTTCGCGCGCGCTCCTGATCGGCGCGAGCGCGCTGCACGTCGTTGAAGGCGTCGATCACCGCGAGCGGCGGCTCGACGCGCTGCAATTGCACCTCGGTGATCTCGACGCCGGCCTGATCCTCGTCGAGAATCTTTTGCAGAAGCGCCTTCGTCTGGTCGGCGATCTGCTGGCGCTTGTTCGACATGGCGGCCTGGATCGGCGTGCCGCTGATGACGTCGCGGAGCGCCCCCTCGGCCGCGATTCTCACCGCAAGCTCGGGATTGTCCAGCCGGAACAGAAACTTGCCCGGATCGCGGATCTTCCAGAAGATGGCCGAATCCGCCTCGACGATATTCTCGTCGCCGGTCAGCATCTGCCCGCCGCGGTTCGACTGGGCGTCGCCGGGGGCGGACGACCCGACGGCGAGCTGGATCTGATTGACCTGCGTCACTTTGGGCAGCAGCACGGTCTCGATCGGGTACGGCCAATGGACATGGAGGCCCGGATCGGTCGTGTCCACCCAGGCGCCGAACCGCAGAACGATCCCCTTTTCATCCGGCTGCACGCGATAGAACGCCGTGGACGCCCACGCCAGGCAAACGATCGCGATCAGAGCAGCCGTACCGCGCCAGCCGAAGCGGGGCATGCGGAATACGCCGTCCAGGCTCGACCAGGCGAGCTTCCGCAGTTCGATCGGGGCCGGCTGCCTGTCCGCCGCGTCTGACGCGACAGCGGCTTCATTCCTGTCCAATCGCCAAGCTCTCCTCGAGCATCATTCTGGCCCGCGCCCGGATCTTTTCACTCTCACTCTTGAGCTGTCCGCAAGCCGCCAAAATGTCGCGGCCCCGGGGCGTGCGCACGGGGCTGGCATAGCCCGCGTTGAAGACGATCTCGGAAAACCGCTCGATCGTCTCCCAGTCCGAGCATTCATACGGACTGCCGGGCCACGGGTTGAAGGGGATGAGATTGATCTTGGCCGGAAGGCCCTTGAGCAGGCGCACAAGGGCGCGGGCCTCGGCCGGGGAATCGTTGACGCCCTTCAGCATCACATATTCGAAAGTGATGCGACGGGCGTTCGACGCCCCCGGATAATCCCGGCACGCCTGCATCAGCGCCTCGATCGGATATTTGCGGTTGAGCGGCACGAGCGTCTCGCGAAGCGGATTGTTGGTCGCGTGCAGCGAGACGGCGAGCATCGTCCCGCATTCCGCGCCAAGCCGCCCCATTTCCGGCACGACGCCCGAGGTCGAGACGGTGATGCGCCGGCGCGAGATCGAGAGTCCGTCGCCGTCGGTGAGGATCGCGATGGCGTCGCGGACCGCGTCGAAATTGTAGAGCGGCTCGCCCATCCCCATGAAGACGATATTCGACACCGCCCGCACGCCTTCCCCGGAGGGCACGATCCCGTCGGTCGGCGCCGTCCCGCCGGGAAAGTCGCCGAGCCGGTCGCGCGCCAGCAGCACCTGCCCGACGATTTCGGCCGCCGTCAGATTGCGGACCAGCGGCATCGTCCCGGTGTGGCAGAAGGAGCAGTTCAGCGTGCAGCCGACCTGGCTCGACACGCAGAGCGTGCCGCGATCCGACTCGGGGATATAGACGCACTCGATCTCCGCGCCCTTGTCGAGGGGATGGGCCGGAGGCATGCGCAGGAGCCACTTGCGGGTCCCGTCGGCCGAAACCTGCTCGGTGACGATCTCGGGTCGGCCGAGCGCGTAGCGCTCGCCCAGCCGCTCGAGCAGCGGCCGCCCAATGTTGCGCATATCCGAGAAATCCCGGACACCCTTATGGTAGATCCAGTGCCAGAGTTGCGAGAGCCGCATTTTGCGCTCGCGCTCCGGAACGCCGATCTCTTCGAGCGCGCGGGCGATCTCGGCGCGCGTCGCGCCGGCAAGGCGCGCGGGAGCGCGAGCCGCGGAAAGCGGGCGGGCGTCGGAGGATAGAAGGGAAGTCATCGGCGCTCTTTATCACGGAGAGGGTTCGGGCGGCCAGCATTCGCCAAGGTTCAGCCTGTTTTCGCCGTTACTGGTTCCTCAACCCTTCGCGCGACAATATGTTCGGGGCGGAGTTCAACATGGGCGGACGAATGTCATTCCTGCGTATGACGATCGCGGCGGGGGCCCTCCTTTTCGCCCTCACGCCTGTCCGCGCCGCCCAATGTGGAAACAGTCCCGAGGGGTTCAAGGCCTGGCTCGAGGAATTCAAGCAGGTCGCGATTTACGACGGCGTCTCGCCGGACGTGGTGGACCGCGCGCTCGGGAACGCGACTTTCGACCCGTCGGTGCTAAAACACGACCTGGGGCAATCGTCCTGGAACGGCAATTTCGCTTCTTTCGCCGCCAGCCATGTCACGCCGGGCCGCATCAAGCGCGGTAAGCACATGATGATCGCCTATGCGGAACCGCTGGAACGTATCGAGCAGACTTACGGCGTGCCCGCTCCGGTGCTGGTGGCGATCTGGGAACTCGAGACGGATTTCGGCGCGGCGCTCGGTCAATATCCGACCTTCACCGCGCTGGCGACGCTGGCCTACGATTGTCGACGTGGCTCGCTCTACCAGGCGGAGCTGATCAATGCGCTGATGATCGTCCAGCGCGGCCTTCTGACGCCCGAGCAGATGCGCGGCGCCTGGGCGGGCGAACTCGGCCAGACGCAGTTCATGCCCTCGGCCTATCTGAAATACGGCGTCGATTCCCATGGCGGGCGGGGCGGAAACCTGATGCGGGACTCGGCGGCCGCCCTGGCCTCGACCGCCAACTTCCTGCGTGCGAAGGGCTGGCAGCAGGGCCAGGGCTGGGATCCCGGCCAGCCTAATTTCTCGACGCTTCTCCAGTGGAATTCCGCCGAGGTCTACGCCAGGACGATCGCCCAATTCGCGGACAAGCTAAACGGGCCGTAAGCTGGCGCTGGACCAAACGACGCAGGCGTCTCTCAAACGAGCTTCGCGGATCGATCATCGCCATATCAGATAAACGTGCTCAGTCTTATATTGCGTATCTGTTTTCAGGTCTTCGAAAAGCGTCCACTTGAGCCCGGTAAAATATTTCTCAATATCCGATCGCGAAAAAGACAGGTCCGGCACGTCCATTCCTCTATCCTTATAGTTGACGATTTCCCTCGTGCTGTCTGCAAACGGAGTGAACAAACACAAAAATAACTTGTGACGGAATGACAAAACCGCGTTCGTCAGTATTCGTTCCCAATTATAGTTATGTTCAAGAACGTGACGCAACATTATCCCGGAGCAATTTGTTCTGTATTCCTCAAGGTCGACGATTTTGTCAGCATAGGGTGTCTTGCTTCCATCAATACCGATGTATTTCGTCTTGCAGAAGCGGCGAAACGCGCCGGTGCCGCAACCCCAGTCCTCGACTTCATCGACATCGGCGAGAAACGCCGCCGCCATCAGATATGTGACGCCATCGCCATAGGAGATTTCGTCGAGATTGGCTCTCGAATAAGAGGCGTTCCATTTGCCAAGATTCGACATCAAAGACTCCTGCCAGCAAGGAGCACCGTCGAGGACGGCTCGCTCCTCGGCGATCGAACAGACGCTTCTTCGAGAAACAAATCTATCGTCCCCGTTGAACGGAAAAGTGCACGGAAGCCGCGGGCGAACTTTGATGTCCGGTCGGGCGCCGTCGGCCCCTCACCCTCCCCCGAACACGTCGTTCGTCTGGCGCTGACACCGAACGAAGCTCGTGCGCTTCGACACCTCTTTCAGCCGCGCCGCGCCGATATAGGTCATCATGGAGCGCACGCCGCCCATGATTTCGCCCATCGTGTGATCGACCGGGCCGCGGTAGGGCGTCTCGACGGACTTGCCCTCGGCGGCGCGATAGTGCGCGACGCCGCCCGAGTGCCTCTTCATCGCGGCTTCCGATGACATTCCATAGAAGGTCATGCCGACCGGCACCTTCTCGCCATTGCGCTCCTCGTAGCGGATGTCGCCGTCGCATTCGTCGTGGCCGGCGAGCATGCCGCCGAGCATAACGAAATCGGCGCCCGCCCCATAGGCCTTTGCGATGTCGCCGGGCACGGTGCAGCCGCCGTCCGCGCAGACGAGACCTTTCAGCCCGTGCGCGGCGTCGGCGCATTCGATGATGGCGGAGAGCTGCGGATAGCCGACGCCGGTGACGCGCCGGGTGGTGCAGACGGAGCCTGGGCCGATGCCGATCTTGACGATGTCGGCGCCCGCCAGGATCAGCGCTTCCGTCATGTCGCCGGTGACGACATTGCCCGCCATGATGACCGCCTCGGGATGATCGTCGCGCACCCGGCGCACGATCTCCAGAAACTTCTCGGCATAGCCATTGGCGACGTCGAGGCAGATGAGGCGGATCGGCGTCGCTTTGGCGACGGCGGTGAGCTTCTTGAGGTCGGCCGCCGTGATGCCGAGCGAGTAGAAGGCGTGCCGGCCATCCTCGGAGGCGAAGAACTCGGCGAGCCTGGCTTCCGGATAGTGCTTGTGCAGGGCGGTGAGCGCCCCGTGCTTGCCCAGCGCCCGGGCCATTGCCATTGTGCCCGTGACGTCCATATTGGCCGCGATGAGCGGAAAGCCCGTCCATTCCGAGCCGGTATGCAGGAACCGGAAGGCCCGGTTGATGTCGACGGCGCTTCGCGTATTGAGGGTCGAACGCTTGGGGCGGATCAGAACGTCCTTGAAATCGAGCTTGACGTCGGTTTCGATGCGCATGGTAATTCCAGATTCGAATGGGGAGACGGTCGCGATCCCGCCGTCGTTCCTTTACCACGGCCGTACGGGGAAACGAATCGGCTGGAGAGCGGAGAGCGTGGGATGAGCGACGAACTGGTTTTCTACACCCACCCGATGTCGCGCGCGCGCGTCGTGCGCTGGATGCTCGAAGAAGTGGGTCAGCCCTACGAGTCGCAGGATCCTCGAATTCGGCCACTCGATGAGGTCGCCGGACTATCTCGCCATCAATCCGATGGGGAAGGTGCCCGCGATCAAGCACGGATCGACCGTCGTGACCGAGGCCGCCGCCATCTGCGCCTATCTCGCCGACGTCTTTCCGGATGCGGGTCTCGCGCCGCCGCCCGGCTCCCGCGAGCGCGGCCCCTATTACCGCTGGATTTTCTTCGGGGCCGGTCCACTCGAATACGCAGTCACCGACAAGGCGCTCGGCTTCGAGATCCCGCCCGAACGGGAGGGGCTCGTCGGCTACGGCAATTACGAACGCGCGCTCGCGGCGCTCGAAGGCGCGCTCTACGCCGGCGACTATCTGACGGGCGAGCGCTTCACCGCCGCCGACGTCTATGTCGGCTCCCAGATCGGCTGGGGCATGATGTTCGGCGGGATCGAAAAGCGCCCCGCCTTCGAGGACTATTGGGCGCGTCTGGCGGCGCGGCCCGCCTTTATTCGCGCCAAGGCGATCGACGACGAATTGGTGGAGCGCCGCAAGGCGAGCTAGGGAGGATCTATGAGGTTGGAGGGCAAGTCCGCGCTGGTGACCGGCGCGGGGCAAGGATTCGGCTTGGGCATTGCGGAGATTTTCGCGCGCGAAGGCGCGAAGGTCGCCTGCCTCGACCTGAAGGCGGATCTCGCCGAGGCGGCGGCGAAGACGATCGGCAAGGGCGCCATCGCGCTCTCGGGCGACGTCTCGAAAAAGGCCGATGTCGAGCGCGCGGCCAAAGCCGCCATCGAGGCCTTCGGCCGGGTGGACATCGTCGTCAACAATGCCGGAACGACCCATCGCAACAAGTCGCTGATGGAGGTCGAGGAGGCGGAGTTCGACCGCATCTTCGCCGTGAACGTGAAGTCGATCCTGCTCTTCGCGCAGGCTTTCGTCCCCCACATGAAGGAGAAGGGCGGCGGCGTCTTCATCAATATCGGCTCGACGGCGGGCCTCAGGCCGCGTCCGGGCCTCACCGTCTACAACGCCTCCAAGGGCGCGGTGCATGTGATGACGAAGTCCATGGCGGTCGAGCTTGCCCCCGACAAGATCCGGGCCTGCGCGCTGGCGCCGGTCGCGGGCGAGACGCCGCTCCTCGCCATGTTCATGGGCGAGGATACGCCCGAGAAGCGCGCCGCCTTCAAGGCGACCGTGCCGCTCGGCCGATTCTCGACCCCCGCCGACATCGGGCAGGCGGCGCTTTATCTCGCGAGCGACGACGCGGCCTTCCTGACCGGCGTCGTGCTGGAAGTCGACGGCGGCCGCTGCATCTGAGGAGAGCCGCCCGCCCATGACCGAACCCAAAGCGCAGATGGACCTCGAGCGGCAGGAAGCCGATCTCGTCTTCCCCGCCTTCGACGAGGACATCGCCTATGACGTCGGAACGCGCCTCGTTCGGGCCGCCAAAGCCAGGGGCGCGCCGGTCGTGATCGACATCCGGACGCCGGACCGCACGCTTTTTCATGCAGCGCTGCCGGGCAGCGCCCCGGACAATGACGACTGGGCGCGCCGGAAGAGCAACACCGTCTTCCGGCATCATCGCTCGTCCCTGCTGATCGGCGAGCGGCTGAGGGCGAAGGGCGACACGATCGGCCTCCATATCGGCATGGACCCGGCCGAGTACGCGGCCCATGGCGGCAGCTTTCCCGTCCGCGTGGCCGGCGTCGGCGTGGTGGCCGCCGTCAGCGTGTCCGGTCTGCCCCAGTTCGAGGATCACGCGATGATCGTCGAGACGCTCGCGGACTATCTGGCGAAGCCCGCCCGCGCAGAGCAGGCTGATAGAGCCTCTCACATCCTGTTCGACACCGCGCGACCGGGAACCACGCTCATAACGCGCGGGCCGAGGGAGAAGCTGGGCAAAGCACGGACTGTCGCCGCGCGGACCCCGACTTCACGAAAAAGTGAACGTCGATTCAATGAAAGGGGCCGCATCAGCCGCAAGCCCTACAACCTGCCAATTGTTTGTGACGTAACAGCCTGCTTTACTGGTTAATTGCAGTCTTACGTCGCCGGATGGCGGCGAGGATTGCGAATTTTACTTGGGGAACTCAACCATGAAAGCATTTCATTGGCTTTGCGGGGGTTCGCTTCTCATAGCTGCCACCCTCGGATTTAACGCAATCAGCCCGGCGAACGCGCAACTCGCGCTGACGCCGGCGGGAATAGCCGACGGATTTAACCTTTCCACAGTCATAACAGGCATCCCGTCCACGGGATATTGTTGTGGCCCGCTCGGAGCGGCCACCAACACCTCCGGGCAGATCGTCCTGCAGGTGTATCAGCACAACAATTACGTCTTTAAGGACATGGACAATCAGACATTCGCAAATGCCCTGTCCTCCGCCTCGCCCCCGGTCACCACGACTGGTTATGGCATGGCGATCACCAATGACAATGGCGTGCTCTACACCGGCAACAATGACGCCAACGGCGTACTGCAGATCCTGAACAGCGATGGCAGCTTAAATTCGACCGTCGCGACCAACCCGGCAACCGGGGTCGCCGGGCACGGCATCTGGACGAACCCGGTCTCGCATCACATCGAAACCGCATCCTACAACGGTCTTTGGGACATCAATCCGGGGACTGGCGCCGCCACGCAGATCAACACGTATGGCGGATTTGACGGAGTCTCTGTCTCTGTGGACGGCAAGACCATTTACGCCGCCGCAAACGGATACATTTATGGTTACGATATCGCTTCGACGAACTCCGTTTATCAGTCGCCGTATATCGGCAGCCCGGACGGAACCGGCGTGATCTACGGCTCCAGCGCGTTTGCCGGAGACATCATCGCCAATGGCAACGACGGCAACGTCTGGCTGTTGGATCCGAATGGGCTCCTTCCGGATGGCAATGCCTACGAGTTGATCGCCACTGGCGGCTCCCGCGGCGACTACGTCGGAGTCGAACTCGACGAACGGCTCTCTGTTCCTCAGCCAAACGGATCAGGTTCTTCGCCTGACCTGCGGCGCGGGCTGCGGCTTTGCTCCGAGCGTTCCCCAGACGTCCACCTGGGGCATGATGGCCGTGGGCTTCGCGGGCGTTGGGCTGATGGCTTACTGGGGCGGCCGCCGCCGCGAGGCGGTGGGAATCGCCTGACACCAACTCGTGAGACAATGTTGAGAAGCCGCCGCAAGGCGGCTTCTTTTTTGTTGGCCTGTTCGGCTCACGTCTTCACGAGCGTCGCGACGTAAAACCCGTCCGTCCCCGTCGTATGGGGGCTCAGCCGGAAGCCGGGACCGAAGGGCGAGGCGTGAGCCGAGCGAGCGCGGGCAGGCCCGCCGAGTGGGCCTGCGTCGCCGCGTCGAGCGGCAGCAGGTCGTCATGCGCGGCGAGAAAGGCCGCGATCCGGCCCTCGTTCTCCGGCATGAGCACCGAGCAGGTGACATAGACGATCCGGCCGCCCTGCTTCACAAAACGCAGCGCCCTCTCAAGCGTCTCGTCCTGATCCTTCATGCGCTGCTCGAGCGCGCCGGGTCGTATCCGCCATTTGGCGTCCGGATTTCTCCGCCAGGCGCCCGAGCCGGTGCAGGGCGCATCGATCATCACGAGATCGCAGCGCCCTTCGAGATCGGAGAGCACGTCCGCCTGTCCTTTGGGGGCGCGGACCTGCACATTGCGCGCGCCCGAACGCTCCAGCCGGGCAAAGATCGGCGCAAGACGGCGGCCGTCCACGTCGGTCGCGTAAATCTGGCCGTGAGCGCCCATTTCGGCGGCGAGCGCCAGCGTCTTGCCGCCCGCGCCCGCGCAGAGGTCGAGCACTTGCATTCCGGGCTTCGCCTCGCCGAGCAGCGCCGCGATCTGCGAGCCTTCGTCCTGAATTTCGACCATCCCCTTCACGTAAGCCGGCTCGGCGCCCAGCGCCGGCCCCCGCCCGTCCGGCCGGATGGCGATCCGCAGGCCCACCGGCGAGATCGGCGTCGGCTCAGGAGAAAGGTGAGCGAGCGACGCCAAGGCATTGTCACGGCTCGTCTTCAGGAGATTGGCGCGCAGATCGACCGGCGCGCGCTCCGCGAGCGCCCTGCCCTCCGCCGCGGCCTGATCGCCGAAGCTCGCCTCGAAATAGGGAGCGAGCCACTCGGGATAGTCGCCCCGCACATGCGACGGCGCGTCGGCGAGGCCGGCATGAGCAAGGCGCGCCTTCTCCGCCTCCGTCAGCGGCGTGGGCGCATGACGTTCGCCGGAAAAGAGCGCGCCGATCGCCTCGGCGTCCATGCCCCGGACCTGCTTGAGGGAGCCCAGGATTTCCGCGCGGGGACCCGCCTCGCCCATGAGCCAGGCGGACGAACTCTTCCGCCTGAGCGCGTCATAGACGAGCGCCGAGATCGCCGCGCGGTCGCCCGAGCCCGCGAAGCGGTGGGCGAGGCCCCAGTCCTTCATCGCGTCGGCCGCGGGGCGGCGGCGGGTGTCGATGTCGCCCAGAACCTCGATGGCGGCGGCGATGCGGGCGGCGGGGGTCATGGGGAACTTTCTTGCGTGACTCGAAGCGCCCGCCGATAGCAGGCCGGGCGCTCGCGGGCCACCTTTCGCGCCGACACTTGTCCCGGACGCAAAAATGCCGTCCGATGCCCGCCGGGGATTCGAGGCCGCCAAGGCGGCTTCGAGGGGGGACCGCCGCCATGCGATTCAGACTGCCCGAACCGGAGCCTGCGTCCGCCATTACGCGCAGTTCCGCCTATCTGTGGTTCGTCGTCGCGACGGTCTCGATCGGCGCGTTCATCGGCCAGGTGGACGCGAGCATCGTCCAGCTCGCCCTGCCCTCGCTGGAAACGGCCTTCCACGCGCCCCTCGACGCGGTGAGCTGGGTCGCCATCGCCTATATGCTGGCCTTCGCCTGCGCCCTGCCCGTCTTCGCGCGGCTGGCCGAGATCGCCGGACGCAAGGCGCTCTACATCGCGGGCTTCGCCCTGTTCGGCCTTTTCTCCGCGCTCTGCGGGGCCGCGCCGAACCTCGAATCGCTCGTCGTCCTCCGGCTGGCCCAAGGGGTTTCGGGCGCGATGCTCGGGGCCAACAGCGTGGTCATTCTCGTCAGCGCGGCCGGGCCTTCGCGCAGAAGCGAGGCGCTTGGCGTCATGGCGGCGGCGCAGGCCGTGGGTCTCGGGCTGGGGCCGACGCTCGGCGGCGTCCTGCTCGGCGCGCTGAGCTGGCGCTGGATCTTCTGGGTCAACGTTCCGCTCGCCGTGCTTGGCGTCGTCTCAGGCTGGCTCGTCGTGCCCAGGACGGCGGCCATCGCCAAAGAGAGGCGGTTCGACGGCGCGGGCGCGCTCCTGCTCGCGCCGGCGCTCGCAGCCCTGCTCGTCGTGCTCGCCGAAGGGCGCGTCTGGGGCCTGTCGCCCCTTACGCTCGCCTGCCTCGCGGGCGGCCCGCTCCTGCTCGCCGCCTTCGTCTGGCGCGAGACGCGGGCGCCGGCGCCGCTGATCGACCTTCGCCTCTTCCGCTCGCCCGCCTTCTCGGCGGGCGGCGTCGGCGTGCTCGTCTCCTATGCGATGCTCTACGGCCTCTTCTTCGCGATGTCCTTCGCGCTGGTGCGCGGCTACGGGGATTCGCCGCTCGTCGCGGGCCTGCGCCTCACCATCGTCCCGGTCGCGCTCGGGATCGTCGCTCCCTTCGCCGGCAAGGCCTCCGACAAGCGGCCGCGTCTCGTGATGGTCGGCGGGATGGCGCTCTGCGGGATCGCCGCCCTCGGCCTCGCGAGGACGCTGACCGGCGCGGCCGACGGCCTCGCGGCCGTCATGGCGTGGCTCGCGGCTTACGGCGCGGGGCTCGGGCTCTATATCGCGCCGAACAACAGCGCGACGGTCGGCGCGGCCCCGGCCGAGAAATCCGGCGTCGCGGGCGGGCTCATCAATCTCCTGCGCGTCTTCGGCTCGGCCGTTGGCGTCGCCGCCGCTTCGACCCTGCTCGGCTGGAGGCTCGAAGGCGCGGTCGCGAACGGCCAAACCACGGCGCAGGCGCCGCAAGCGGCCCTGCTCGGGGCCGTCGCCGCCATCCTCGTCATGCTCGCCATCTTCGCGGCGATCGGCGCGGCGGCGGCGCTCGTCCGCGACCGCGAACGCGCCGAGTTCGATTGACGGAGCGGGGATGGCCGGAGCAAATGCGCCTGCGTCCTGAACCCGCCGCCCGAGCGGCATGCTTCCTCCCCTGACGAAACAACGCGGCGGCCCCATGCGACCTTTCGACTCCCGGCGCGCGCCGGTCTTTGCGAAGACGGCGATGGCCTGCTCCAGCCAGCCGCTCGCGGCGGCTGTCGGGCGGGACATCCTCAAGGCCGGAGGCAACGCGGCGGACGCCGCGCTCGCCATGGCGGCGATGGTCAATGTCACCGAGCCGATGATGAACGGCCTCGGCGGCGACTGCATGATCATGGTCTCCTGGGCGGGCCACATATACGGCCTCAACGGCAGCGGCCGTTCGGGTTCGCGCCTCACGCTCGACAATCTCCACGACGCCGGCTTCTCGTCGATGCCGCAGGCCGGCGCGGCGACGGTCAACGTCCCCGGCGCGCTCGACGGCTATCTCGCGCTGCACGAGCGCTTCGGATCGATGGATTTCGCCGACCTCGTCGAGCCGGCGGCGGCTTATGCGGAGGACGGCTTCGCCGTCGGCGCCAAGATCGCCCGGGTCTGGGAATGGGGCGCCTCGAAGCTGAAACGCTTCTCCGCCGACCCGACCCCCTACCTTCCGGACGGATCGGCCCCGCAGGCCGGGCAGATCTTCCGGCAGGACGACCTCGCCCGAACCTGGCGCGCGATCGGACGGCGCGGCCGCGACGCCTTCTACGGCGGCGAGATGCGCGAGCGCATCCTGGAGGCGCTGCAACAGAGCGGCGGCGGCTGGCTCACCAGCGAGGATTTCGATGCGGCCCAGGCCGAATGGGTCGAGCCGATCAGCGGCCGTTACCGCGGCCGCACGATCCTCGAACTGCCGCCGAACGGGCAAGGCGTCATCGCGCTGATCGCGCTGCGCATGCTCGAGGACTTCGACCTGCCGCGCCTCTTCGCCGACGACGAGGTCGCGGCGAAGCATGTGATCCTCGAGGCGACCAAGCTCGCCTTCGCCGATGGCGTCGCCCATGTCGCCGATCCGCGCTTCGCCGCGACGCCGCTCGACGCGCTCCTCTCGCCCGACCGGCTCAAGGCCCGGCGCGCGCTCATCGACCCTGCCCGCGCCCTCGCCGCGCCCCCGGCGGGCCGCGTCTACGGCGACACGACCTATCTCACCGTCGTCGACCGCGACCGCAACGCCGTCTCGCTCATCACCAGCATTTCCGACGTCTTCGGCTCCGGGATCATCGTGCCCGGAACCGGCGTCATCCTGCACAACCGCGGGTCCGACTTCGCGCTCGACCCGGCGCATCCCAACGCGGCCGCGCCCGGCAAGCGGGTGCGCCATTCGATCCTGCCTGCGATGATGCTCTCCGAGGACGGCGCGCTCGCGCTGAGCTTCGGCTGCATGGGCGCGAACATGCAGCCGCAGGGACAGGTGCAGATCCTCGTCAACCTGATCGACCGGGGCATGGACCTGCAGCAGGCGCTCGACGCGCCGCGCGTGCGCGCGCTCGACGGCCGGCGGATCTCCGTCGAGCCCCACGAAGACCCCGCCTTCGCCGAGAAGCTCGCGGCGCTCGGACACGAGGTCACGACCGGCGAGGCGGTCCCCGAGGACTGGACCGCGCCGCATGACTTCATCCGCTCGTTCGAGGGGAGCGCGCAGGCGATCGCGCTTACGGGCGAGGCGCTCTGCGGCGCCTCCGATCCCCGCCTCGACGGAATCGCCGCGCCGCTTTGATCGGGGGCGCGCAACACACACGGGAGGGTCTCATGTTTTCCTTCAGCGCGCCGATCAGTTCGGAAGGCGGGCACACGAGCTTCCAGAACAACGTCCCCGATCCCGTCACCTCGGGCGCGGACCTGCCGACCTTCAAGTTCGAACTGGAGAAGTCGGAAGGCCGGGTGATCGACGGCAGCTTCGGCAAGGAAGCGACCGTCGAGCAATTGCCGATCTCGAAGGGGCTCGCCGGCGTCTCGATGCTGATGCAGCCCGGCGTCATGCGCGAACTGCACTGGCACGCGACCGCCGCCGAATGGGCCTATATCGTCGAAGGCGCCGTCCGCACGACGGTGGTCGATCCTTACGGCTGCTCGGAGACCAACGATTTCGGCCCCGGCGACATCTGGTATTTTCCGCGCGGCCACGGCCATGTGATCCAGACGCTCGGCGACAGGCCCTGCCATTTCATCCTCGTCTTCGACAACGGCTACTTTTCCGAGTTCGGCACGTTCAGCATCGCCGACTGGATGGGCCATGCGCCCGCTTCGCTGCTCGCCAAGAATTTCGGCCTGCCCGAGGGGACCTTCGCGAACTTCCCCAAGGAGGAGGTCTATTTCGCCAAGGGGCCGATCCCGCCGGCCGCGCAGCCCGCGCCGTTGCAGGGCGTGAAGCCGCCGCCGCTGACCCACAAGCATCAGCTTCTCTCGCAAAAGCCCTTCGAGGTTTTCGACGGCGGGCTCGAATGGCGGGTCGACGGCTCGGCCTTCGCCATCTCGACCACGATGACCGGCGTCGTCCTGGAGATGGAGCCCGGCGCGCTCCGGACGCTGCACTGGCACCCGAACGCCGCCGAGTGGCAATACGTCCTCTCCGGCGCCTTCGAGGTCACGCTCTTCGGCTCGAAGGGACGCTGGCGGCAGGAGACGCTGCAAAACGGCGACGTCGGCTACATCCCGCAAGGGTTCGGCCATTCGATCGAGAATGTCGGGGCCGAGAAGGGCCGCATCCTCATCGTCTTCAACAGCGGCCACTACCAGACGGTCGACCTCTCGCAATGGATCGCCGGCAATTCGCCCGACGTGCTGGCGACGAACTTTGGGGTCGAGGCGTCGGTGTTCGAGACGTTCCCGAAGGGCGACGTGTTCATGACGCGGTAGCGGGGGCGATGGGGCGCGGCGACCGGGGCTTCTGCGCCGTTCCGGTGGTCGGAATTGGCGCCCCGTCCGGAGCAGGCCCGTAGACGGGTGGCATCGACCCATTGCCGACATTCGTCGCGAGCGATCGAGTGTCGCAGATCGACGTGAGGCGGTCATTGTTGATCGTGCTGTGGTTGTCGCGGGCCTCGATGGCGTCCTGGACCATGCACCAGCCGTCTCGACGGCCGAGTTCAGCGCCGAACTTCCTTCAGAGGCGGAATTAAAACAAATAACCCACTCTCAATTGAGTCTTGAACGTGTAAACGGGAAAATCCTTGATGATAGGAATGCCGAACTCGGCCGAAATCACTGTATGCTCGGTCGGCTTCCAGCCGACCATGAAGTTGAATGGCAGAAACAATCGCCCGGTCTGGCCCCACACCGGAGTCCCGTAGTTCAGTCGAATGTCTGGGCTTGGGTAAAGCGTGAAGAACAGGTTGTGCGGCAGATTGATGTTGAGGGTGGGCGCAATGCGCAACTGTCTTAACAGGCGACCGTCGTCGTTGCCTTGAAAGTCGATACCGTAACGCACCTGGGGCGCGAAATAGCTGCCGGGGCTGATCTCTGGAAGCATGGCGCGGACAACGACACCCGTGACCTGTTCCCACGCATTCGTCGCCACCCCGTTGGTCGAAGTCGGCGCGATCAACTGGCCGCCGAGCGCGATTGCCCAACGTTGATCGAGGTCGTGCACGATCCACGCCTGTGTGAGCACGTTGCCGAAGCCGGACACAGTCGCGCCGGTCGGATTCTCGGGGGTCACTCCGTTTGTCCACACGACCGGAATTTCGAGTTCGGAAGTTCAACTCCCATTGCGGCGCGAGCCTGAACGGCGCGTCGATCCTGGCGAACGGTGTATTTGTTTGGACTCGTTTGGTCGTTCCCTCTTCGACGCCGGGACCGGGGGCGCCGGTATAGCGGTCAAGGAGCTCGATCTTGCCTAACGGCCGAGTTGGATCGTCACCGGTCCCATTCACAACGTCAGGCGGATCCGAGTCGGCAAAAGCAGGACCCGTCACGCTCAGAACGCCAGCGACAGAAGCGCAGCGCGCAAGAATGATAAGAGACCGTCTTTCCCGCGTTCCTAAAGCGGGCGCGAGCTCCGCAGGCGCTGTCATCGCGACCGCCGCTCACCTCATCGCCGCGAGATTCCTCCAGAAGGTCTCGAGACTCTTCGTGCCGCCAAAGAGTGTGGTGAAATTGGTGGAATCGACCAGAATGATGTCCCCGGCCCTCTGCTCGTTCGGCGGCATCCACAAGAGGCAATTGAATTCCCTGGCGCCTGCTGCTGTGAAAGGATGCGGACGTTCGAGGTCGACCGGCTGCCGCCCAAGCACTTGAATGGAATCCGCGCCTCCCGTCACTTCGTAATGCGGCAGATGCGGGTGGAAGTTGAGGGTCGGGACGTTCTGCAACAAGCCAAGGCCGTCGAGGTCGTGGAAGGCCGTGAGCGGAGCAATTTCGTTTGTGCCTTTTACGAG
The DNA here is from genome assembly GCA_963741845.1 of uncultured Alphaproteobacteria bacterium. Lineage (GTDB taxonomy): Bacteria > Pseudomonadota > Alphaproteobacteria > Rhizobiales > Beijerinckiaceae > Roseiarcus. The sequence goes on along the minus strand of CAVUJV010000033.1, from coordinate 357,326 downwards.
CGCGGGCCGAAGGCCGTAGGTGTTGTGCACGGGAACGCCAAGCCCCTTCATCAACGAGCGCGTATACTGTCCAAATCGCTGCTGGCGGGGCACGAGCGGGTCGCCGTGGTGCAGATATTCCACCTGCCGTTGCTTCATGTCCCCTGTGAAGCCGACGTCATGATGAGGCGCGAGCAGGAGACAGGCGCCGTCCCGCTTGAGCCATTCGCGGATCGCCGCGATCTCCTCCGGCGCCGCCTCCTGCTCGGCGACAATATGATCGAGTCCGAACACCATCAGGGTGTCGGCGTCGGCGAGGATGCGTTCATCGATCGGCAGCTTGTATCCGGCCTGGTCGATGCGCTGGAAGACGGCGACCGGATGGCCTGTCGTTTCGCCGGCGATCTTCTGGAAACTGAGCGTCGAGCGGTGAAACAACTCCAGCGTTCCCGCGATGCCTTGAAGGAACTGCGCCGCGCTCCATTCCGGCGTCTCGTAGGCGGGCCAGGCGACGCGGCGAACCTCCGTCATGGTCGAAAACCGGTTGTCCATCTCCGCAAGGTCGCGCTGGGATTCCCATGGATAGCTCCACGTCCAGTAGATGCTCACGCGCCGCTTGCCCGGCGTATATTTGCGCGGAATGTGATCCTGATTGTACGTCCGGGCGGAAGCCTGCGCTGGCATGAGATCCTCTCCCTGATTTCGCGATGGCGGCTCAGGCCCGGCCCTGCTCGTTCAGCGAGGCGAGATAGCCAAGCGCCTTGAGACCCGGGAGAAAGAAGTATGCGCCGCCTCTGACGGTGGTGAAGGCCGGCAGCCCAACGATTTTCTTGCGGATGGGACGCTTCGGAATCTTGAACTCCAGCGTCCCGTCCTGCGCTCCGATGATTGGATCGCGTTCATTGCCAAGTTCATGGAAATTGCGATCGTTCGCCCACACATTCTGGGCGAACTCGAATTGTCGAATAAGGCTTGCGCAGAGGATGAACGCCGCGATACCGCGCTCGACGCCATCCTCGGCCTCGCCGTCGGGCAAATGCGGTCCGTAGGTCGCGCCACGGCGGATCATTCGGCGACGGTTCATGTTCGCCGCGGTATCGCGTGGATTCATGCGGCGCGCATGGGAGCCAAGCGGGACCGCATAGCCGTGAGGGTCCATCTCCTTGTAGTTGAAATCGTTGTTTCGCTGCGGATCGGCCCCGAGCGCGGGATCGTCCTTGTCGGGCGACAGCACGAGCGGCGCGCCGCTGCGCCAGCGGCCCATCAGCTTCGCCGCGATCAGCTCTTGCTCTTCCGCGGTCTCGCCATGTTGACGCAAGAAGGCGCGAAACTTCCCCACATGCTCCTCAAGCCTGCGATACGCCATGAAGCTGCCGTTCCGCGCGAGAATTTCGGGCTGCGGGCTGTTGGCTATGACACCGTATTCGTCCGGGTAGCCAATTATGAACTCTCCCGGCTTCAGAGGAGCCCCGGACCCTGGGGTCGGTTCCTCGCCCGCCCCCTCGATGACCGGCTGTGAGAGACGATCACGGTAGCCAAAATGGTCGTGGGCGTAGTCGAACGGCGGAGTGGCCTCAAGGTCGAGGACGGAGAGAACCTCAACCCCGGGGCAGCGGGAGACAAGCTTCGCATGTTCTGAGACGCAACGATCTTGCTCCGTCTGGTCCCGCGCGAAGAGAATGACGATTGCATGCAGATCGGGGCTCGCTAGATCGCCCACCCAATGTTCGGGCGCGTTCAAGCCGGTGTCGCCGAGCATCTCCGCCCTCGCCACCATGCCCTGCTTGAACTCCTCCGGAAACGAGGCGAGCGAAGTCTCGTCCAGTCCAAGCGCGCGAAGCCCGTTCCAGGTGAAAGCCGCCGTCACCCAGCGCTTGTCTTTGTCAATGCCGGCTTGCATCGACGCCGCCGAATGAATCGTCTCCTTGATCGCCGACGCCCAAGCGCGTCCGCCGGCTCCGTCGCGAAACGAAAGAAATTCGTACCTCGCCGCGAGCGCCGGGGCGCGCGTCAGCAGGATGTGCTGAATGTCTTCGAATTCGAGCATTGCAACGTTCCCCGATTAGCTGACCTCACGGCAGATGACCGTCAGCTCTGACGATCGCATCCCGGATTCACTGCATCTGGTCGAGCATGGTCGAGAACGCGGCCTTCAGTTTTAGGGCTTTCTTGATTTCAGTGGCGCTCGCATACGGATATTCCGCGTATTCGAGGAAGCTCGGGCATTGATGATCCCGGACAAACTTGATGAATGCCGCGGGATTTGTTTGCCAGTCCATCGGGAAATCCTCGAGATTCTCGAACACCGTCCTCAGACCGGTGACGCCGAACAGCGTAACGGCGTCTTCGGTATACTTATCGAAATCGGTGTCGAAAATGCCCTGATACATGAAGTAGGTATCCCCTTTGATGGGAAAGAGCACCCAGCGCAGATAATGTAGCTGCAGGACAGCCAGGGCCTCTGGCTGCGCGGCGATCGTCTTCTCGATGTCTTTAGCGTATTTGTAGAAGACGTCCTCGCGGCCTGGGATTATTTTCGCGAGAATGGAGAAGCCGTAGCAGGCCGGGCTCTTGGGAAAGATTGGCCCGTAACGCCCCTGCTCGACCTTGTCCTGGAAATACCCTCCCTTTGGGATCGCCATCGCCGCGGGCTTCGACCAGTCCTGTGTCTTCGATTCGTTCGACATTGTGTTGGCCCTTCCTTGATGTGTTTCCTCAGGAAACGAATTTATCGCTGCGGGGTGGTTCGACAGGCGGCGCACGAGCAGCCGGCAAGAACAGGCGCGCCAGGCGATTGAAGGGTCCTCGCAACAAGGCGTATGGAACGAGCGCCAGCAAAGTCGCCGTAAACAGCAGCTCCAGCGGGTAGACAAACCGCACCGTCATGAGCTGATAGACGCAGTCGAGCGCGATCGCCGCCAGGAACGGAGTCATCGCTCCCCGCCAGCCCTCGTGGAGCAACTGCCGACGCCTCTCCGGGCGTGTAAGCATCGCCCATAGATAGCCCTGCCGTCCCTCCCTCGCGTCCTGAACGCCTGCCCGCAGTGCTAATAGCCCCGCCATCGTCGGCTGGACGTAAAACCGCAAGCTCAGGGAGCCATTTGGCCGTGCAAGAAAATTATCCCAACCACGGCCGATCATTTCCAACAGAACGCTCATGGCGCGACGCCGTTAGTGGCCAATGATATGTTGTGTTCGATTGAAGGATTAGTGAAAGAAAGTGGCAGACCAACGAATGGACTTCGTTCGCGTCAAGCGGCAGCCCACGAAACGCTTTGAGCCCCGTTTATAGGGTGGTAAATTACTATTCCCACCGCGACACTCTAGGGCCGATTTGACCCGTTCGGCAAGTCGTCGCGAACGACCGGTATTCACGCATTGCGGTCGCCATTGTTTCGACCGCGAACGGTCCGCTTCCCGCCGGTCGCGGACCATCCGACAATCCATTGCTGAAAATCAGAATCTCGGTTATCCTGCCGTCCATGAGAGCTTTGCAAAAAGCACGGGCGGTCTGGACGGTTCCTGGGCGGGGCGGGCGGTCTCGCGCGCCGCCGTTCGCGGGCGGGATCGGACGCGAAATATATTTCGTCGGAGGTCGCGCGTAACCCATTGAAAAGGCTCGATTCGGACGAGAGAATCCAAGGAAATCCAAGACAATCCAACCCTCGGCGAGGGGCGGAATTGGCCCCGAATCGCGTCCGTCCAAGGAAAGCCAAATGAGCCGATCGGGGGTCCGCCCTCACAGCGCCTTGGCGAGCCCATGCTCCAGCGGGCGCAGCGCCCGCGCGGGGCCGAGCTCGGCGATCGTCACGGGCCCCTCGGCGGGCACGCTCAGGCGGACGATGCGCTGCTCCGCCCTGCCCGGCCCCGCCTGGGCCGCCACGACCGTGCCTTCCCGTTCGATCAGCTGGAAGATGGACCGGGCGGGCGTCTCGATGAGCCCGTGGACGATCACCTTGTCGAACCGGCGGCCGGTCTCGTGGAAGGCGAACCCGTCCCGCCACAGCACCTCGGCATTGGCGAGCCCGAAGGCCTCAAGGCGCGCCGACGCCTCGACCGCCAGCGTCTGGAACCGTTCGAGCGAGACCACCTCGCCCGCAAGCTGGGCGATCAGCGCCGTGCAATAGCCGGTCCCCGTCCCGATCTCGCAGACCCGGTCCGAGGGCTTCAGATCGAGCGCCGCGACCATGCGCGCGAGCGTCGAGGGCGGCGGCGAGGTCTGGCCGCAGCCGATGGGAAGGGCGATGTCGCGCGCCGCCATGTCGGCGAAGCGCTGCGGCATGAAGAGCGCGCGGGGCACGCGCTCCATCGCCCGCAGAAGCCTGAGATCGTTGACGCCCCGCGCCCGCATCGCGAGCATGAACTGGGCGCGTTCCTCAACCTCCGTCGCGCTCATCGCGCCCCCTTTGCCCGGGTTCCGGGCTTCCCGTCACGGGACCGAGAAAGCCCCCTCCAGCCGCGCCAGCTCGATGTCGTCGGTGAGGTCGAGCCTGAGCGGCGTGACGGCGATCCGCCTCGCGGCCATGGCGGCAAGGTCCGTTCCCTCGTCGAAACGGATCTCGCCCCGCTGGAACATCAGCCAATAGTAGGGAAAGCCGCGGCCGTCGCGCCGCTCCTCGATCCGCATCAGCTCCGCGTTCCGCTGGCCCTGCCGCACGAAGGCGACGCCCGCCACCTCGTCCGGCGCGCAGGCGGGAAAGTTCACGTTGACCAGACCGCCGTCGGGAATTCCGGCGGCGAAGATCTTGCGGATCAGCGGCGGCGCATGGGTGCGCGCGACGTCCCAGACGACATGGGGCCGGCCGGGAATCCCGCCATAGGCCTGCGACAGCGCGATCGCGGGAATGCCGAGCATCGCGCCTTCCATCGCGCCGGCGATGGTGCCCGAATAGGTCACGTCCTCCGCGACGTTCTGGCCGCGGTTGACCCCGGAGAGAACGAGGTCGGGCTTGCGGTCCGCGAGGATCTTGCGGACCCCCATGATGACGCAGTCCGTCGGCGTGCCCCGCACCGCGAAATGGCGCGGGGTCACTTCCCGGAGCCGCAACGGGTCGCTCAGCGACAGCGAATGGGCGACGCCGGACTGGTCGCTCTCGGGAGCGACCACCGTGACGTCATCCGACAGCTCCCTCGCGATCTCCTCGAGGACCTTGAGGCCCTGTGCGTGAATGCCGTCGTCGTTGGTGATCAGAATGCGCATCGCGGTCTCCGCCGCTCGCTCTTAATCCGGCGGCAAGCGCCGTTCTAGAGCGGAACGGAGATTCGCGCGATGGCAGATCAGGACGGCGCTAGCGGTTCATTGTCAGGCGGGACGCAGCCGCCGGCGGGCGGCCACCAGCGCAAAGGCCCCGAAGCCGAGACCCATCATGATCCAGGTCGAGGCCTCCGGAACGGGATCGGAGAACGTGAACACGCCCATCGAGGAGCCCGTCAGGAGCGCGCCCGGAGTGCTGTTCGACAGATAGTCCGGCGCGTAGGAGCTTGCCGATTCCAGCACACTGAAGACGTAGTGGCCCGGATCCAGATGATACGAGGCCGTCCCCGAGTCGTTGGCGCCGACATGCAGCAACCCCACCGGCGCGGACGTCCCGTTCGACAGGATTCCGAGGTAGGACAGAGGCGCGGGATTGTCCCCCGCGGTCGCGTAATCGATCGTGAACCAGATCGGATCGTTCGTGATGGAGAACTTATAGTACGCGATGGCCCCGGGCGATCCCGCGCTGGCGGAGCCGGAGGCTTCCGGTCCGAGCCCCGCGCTCGTTGCGCCGGCGAAACGGATCGAGCCCGAAGACGGCGAAATCGCCGCAATCGTGACTGTCTCCGTATCGAGCGCGCTGATGGCGCTCGACCCGACGCCAGAGACCGCGGAAGCCTGGTTCTGAACGATTAGCCCCGAGACGAGATCGCCGAAATTCGAGGTCGAGTTGATCTGGTAGTTCATTGTCGAGTCCGGCGCGAACCCGTCGGAACTCGCGAATGCCGAGGCGCCGGTCGATGCGCCCGCCAGTTCGAAGTTGATCGCGGCATGAGCGCCACCTACCGCGAAACTCGCCATAGCGAGCGCGGCCACAACTGCCTTCTTCATTGCAATACCTTCCCCGATCTATGCTTTTTAAAAACATTCCCCTAACGGAACCATCCTACATCATTTTATTGGTTCAATGCAATCGATAGATTGTGTTTCTTTTTCGCCCTCAAACCGTCACCCTGGTTCGCGCTTTCCGTTACAATTTATTCATGAAATCTGGCCAGAACGCCGTAAGCCTATTACCGGACGCGATGATTTTGGCTGCGCATTTCGATATTGAGCATAATATCGGTTGCGTTACACAATCTGCGAGTAGCAATATACGCGCGATTAAGACAGCCTCCGGTCTCCGAACAGGCGGTGCACCCCGTGACGACCGCCTCGATTTCAAGCCTTCCATTGCGCCGCTGGACGGCTTGGCCCGGCATTGATTTTCCGGCGAGCGACCGCCATCTCCTATGCGTTCACGAGGACGGCGCCGTCGCACGCGGCCGTGCAAGGCCGCGGGACTCTCGGCGTCGCGAGGAAGCTCGGCGTCATGCCATCATGCCAATTCTGTCTCAGGTAATTGAATCGAAGCATCGTTCGAGGTGATTTGGCGTCGATCGGCGCTCGCAGGCGCATCGGAAACGCAAAGGCTTGTAACGCGCTCTCACGCCCGTCCGAACGGATCGCAGGTCGGAGAGCCAGGATCATTCGACGGAGCAGGTCATGGCCGAAGCATCCGGACTTTGGGACCTCTTGAGTCAGACGGCCGACGCGGAGGTCGTCGCCGCGCTGAAGGCCGAGGTGGAGACGGGCGAGGATCGCGCGCTCAACCGCATCAATCCGCTGGCTTTCGCTGCGCGCCGTGGTCTCAAAGAGGACACGACCATCACCGCGCTTGTGCATGCTGCGCGGCTTGGACTTTTCGACATGTCCTGGAGCATGCTCTGCCCCGGCTGCGGCGGGGTGCTGGAGAGCGGGGTCGCGCTGAAGACCCTCAACCGCTCCCACTATCTCTGCTCGCTCTGCGTCGAGGAATACGAGCCGAAGCTGGACGAGATCGTCGAAGTCACCTTCACGGTCAACCGTCGCATCCGACGGATTGCTGCTCATGATCCGGATTCGCTGTCGTTGGCCGACTACGCGCAACAGATCTTCTTCAGCTCCGCCGTGGTTCCGCAGGATGACATCCAGGCCATCGTCGACAACGCAACCCTGGACATGATGGAGCTTGGGCCGGGCGAACGCGCGGCGATGTCGCTCTCGCTGCCCCCCGGCCAGGCGCTGCTGTTCGACCCGGTCAGCCATACCACGATGTTCTTCGCGGTGTCGGGAGAGGAAACCAAGGAGCGGCGTAATTTCTCGATCGCTTTCGGCGACGCGCAAGCGCACAAGGGCGCCGTCGAGCTTGCGCCCGGACCCGTGCGCCTCTCGCTCGAGAACACCTCGTCGCGGCGCACGATGCCGGCGCTGTGGCTCGCCAACGAGCACATGCACAAGATCTTCGAGAACCGCCGCCCCTTCCTCACCGCAACCCGGCTTCTCAGCAACCAGACCTTCCGCGACCTCTATCGGACAGCGACGCTCGATTCCGAGCAGCGATTCAAAATCACAAGCCTCACGATCCTTTTCACGGACCTGCGCGGCTCGACCGCGCTTTACGACCGGGTCGGCGACCTCGCGGCCTTCGATCTCGTGCGCAGCCATTTCGGCGAACTCCTGTCCGCCGTCGGGACTGAGGGCGGCGCCGTGGTCAAGACCATCGGCGACGCGGTCATGGCCACCTTCCCGACGCCAGACCGCGCCGTCCGCGCGGCGATGGCGATGCGGGACGCAATGCGCAGAATCAACCAACGGCGAGGCAGCGAGGATCTCGCCCTCAACATCGGCCTGCATACCGGACCCTGCCTGGCCGTGACGCTCGACGATCGGCAGGACTATTTCGGCATGACGGTCAATGTCGCCTCGCGCGTCCAGGGACTCGCCGAGCCTGACGCCATTCTCGCGACGAAGCCGGTCGTCGAGAGCGCGGAAGTCGCCGAACTCGTCGAGAGGTCAGGCTATCGCTCGACCTCGAAGACGCTCGCCCTGCGCGGCGTCAGCGAGCAGTTCGAGATCTTCGAGATCCGTGAGCGTGGGGCGGCAAAGGCGGCGTGACCGAAGATGAGACCACAATTTAGCGTTCCGAATTTCGCGATTCCAATGGGTTAACATCGATTTTAGCGTCATCTCGTCGTCTCGTCGTCTGGACGTTGTCTCGTCGTCTGTAACCCCGGGCCGGACGCCCCGCCGATGTCCGGGCGGGCTTGTTGAGCCCGCCTCGGCGCGGTTGTCGGCCGCGCCTACAGCCCGCGGTGGAAACGGGAAGGCTGCTTCTGATTTTCAGTATATCGTGCGAATGACCCGCCGTCCAGATTTTGTCGGTCCCCCGCCCCTCTCAGGAAGGATATCAGGCGATCGCTGGACTGCCGCTAACCGCCGCGCATCTCGCCGAGCAATGTCGCCGCAATGGCTGCCCATTCCTCGTCGAGCGACGTCCGGCACACCGGCTGGCGGGCGCGGCGATACCAATAGGCGGCGTTGCCGGCGTCGCCTTCCTTGCGATGCAGATAGGCGTGGACCCAGTCCCCCGCTCCGCCCTCGTCGGCTTGAGCCGCCGCATGCGCCCCGTCCCAGTCGCCTTTCGCGTCGAGCCAGAGCGCACGCAACGCGAGGCTGAGACCGGCAGGCGGCGTCGGGTCGGCAAGCGAGGCGCGGAAAGCGGCAAGGTCCATCCAACGCTTCTCCCTATCGCGTTTCGCTCCAGGCGATCCGCGCCGCGAACAGGCTCATCAGCGCCGCGAAGCCATAATCGAAGACGCGCAGCGCGCGCGGATTGCGCTTCGCGGCCGCAACGAAGCGGCCCGCCGTTAGAATGACAAGCGCGTTCACCGGCGTCGTGATCGCGATGAAACCCACGCCCAGCACGAAAAGCTTCAAACTCGCGTGCGGGTCGCTGGCGCCGATGAACTGCGGCAGGAAGGTCACGAAGAAGATCACGATTTTCGGGTTCGTGAGATTGATCAGAAGGCCCGTCATGAAGGCGCCGCGAGCCCCGCCGTCCACGCCGTCCGTCCTGAGCTTGAGCGCGGAACCATGCCGGATCGCGCGCCACGCGAGCCATAGCAGATAGAGCGCGCCCGCGATCTTCACTGCCTCATAAGCCTCGGACGACGCGGCGAGCAGCGCCGAGAGGCCCAGCGCCGCCGCCAGCGAATGGGCCAGAAGCCCGACATTGGCGCCCGCCTGCGCGGCGAACCCTTGCGCCCGCCCGCCGCTCAGCGTCCGCGACAGGAAGAGCGCCATATCCGCCCCCGGCGTCGCCGCGAGCAGGAGGCAGGCGGCGACATAGGCGAGCGCGAGCGAGGGGCTTGGAAAGAAGGGGCTCACGCGAGGCTCTTCAGAACCGCTTCAACGTCGGCCCGGCGCGGCAGCGGCGCAACAGCGCCATAGCCCTGCGTCGAGAGACCCGCCGCGACATTGGCGAAGCGCGCCGAAACGAAAGGATTGCCGGTGCGCACATATTCGGTGAGGAAGGAGCCGTCGAAGCAGTCGCCCGCGCCGGTCGCGTCCACCGCCTTCACCTTTCGCGCCGCAATCGGCTCGCGCCGCTCGGGCGTCGCCGCGAGGGCGCCATTCTTGCCGAGCTTGACGATCACGACCCGCGCGCCGAGCCGTAGATAAAAGTCTGCGATCGCGTCCGGGTCGGTCAGGCCCGTGAGCGCCTCGGCATCGTCGAGGCCGGGCAATGCGATGTCGGTTGCGCGCATCGCCTCGTGGATGATGGCGCGCGCCCGCCGTAGCGGCCAGAGTTTCAATCTCAGGTTCGGGTCGTAGGAGACGAGCCGGCCCGCGCCATGCGCAACGTCGATCGCCGCGAAGACGGCGTCCGCCGCCGAGGAAGATATCGCCTGGCTGATGCCCGACGCATGCAGGATCTTCGTGTCCTTGATCCTGTCCACAGGCAGGTCGGCCTCCCCGATCCGGCTCGCGGCCGACCCTGCCCGCATGTAGGAAAACATATGGCCGTCCGGCCCATGCGTCACGAAATAGAGGCCGGTATGCGCGCCCCCGCTGACGATGACCCGGCTTGCGTCCACCCCCTCGCGCATCCAGAGCTCGGCCAGAGCCTGCCCGAACTGATCGGCGCCGACCGCCGTAAAATAGGCCGCGTCCGCGCCGAGCCGCGCGGCGGCGATCATCGCGTTCGACGTGTCGCCTCCAAAGCCCTGCACATAGGGCGCGCCCGCGCTCGGCTGGTTCAGTTCGATCAGCGGCTCGCCGATCGCGATGAGATCGCCCATGTTCACCTCGTAATGACTGCGACCGCCACGCCCGCCATCACGCCGGCCGAGGCGCGATGAACCGCGCGCATGGCGCGCTGCGACCGAAAGAGCGCCCGCGCGCGATCGGCGGAAAGCGCATACACGCCCATGACCCCCGAGAGAATGGCTGCGCTGAGCGCCATAAGCTCGGCGAGCGCAAAGGGCGTGAGCGCCTTCACGTCCACGACAAGCGGCATGATCGAGAGAAAGAAGATCATCACTTTGGGATTGCCGAGCGTCAGCGACAGCGCGCCGAGAAAGGCGCGGACGCCTTGCGAGGCCGCGGAGGCGGCCTCCGCGGTCGCGACGGGAGCGGTCGCCATCCGATAGGCCAGATAGAGGACATAGGCAGCGCCGGCATATTTCACGGCGATGAACACCCCTGCGAAGGCATGGGCGAGCGCGGTGAGGCCGGTCGCGGCCATGAGGAGCCAGACCATGTCGCCCACGACAAAGCCGAGAATGAAGGGGACGACGCCCCGCGTCCCATGCGCGAGCACCCGGGCGACGAGCGCTGCAATTCCGGGGCCCGGCATCGCGACCGCGGCCGCATAGACCGCCGCGAACAGGAGAAGGGAGGCCAGGCTCATTTGGCGCGCCTCATATTGCGCCGGGCGAGCGCGTTGAGGAACTCGACCAGAGAGGAGAAGAACATCGCCGCGTAAATGTAACCCCGTTCGATGTGGAAGCCGAACCCGTCCGCGATCAGCGTCATGCCGATCATCAAAAGGAAGCTCAGCGCGAGCATGAGCACGGTCGGGTTGCGCTCGATGAAAACTCCGAGCGGCCCGGAGGCGACCATCATGACCACAATCGCCGCGACGACGGCCACGGCCATAATCGCGTAGTCGTCGGTCATGCCGACGGCCGTGATGATGCTGTCGACCGAAAAGACAATGTCGATGAGGACAATCTGAACGAGGGCCGAGCCCATGCTGAGCGGCGAGCTTTTGCGTTCCTCACCTTCCTCATGGGCGCGCGGGTCGACACGCTCGTGGATCTCCGTCGTCGCCTTCCAGACGAGAAAGAGACCGCCCGCAAACAGCAGCAGGTCGCGCGCCGAGAACGCGTGGCCGACGAGCGTGATGATCGGGTCCTTGAGATGGGCGACCCAGCTTGCGGACGCGAGCAGCGCCAGCCGGAAAATGAGCGCGAGCAAAAGCCCAAGCGTGCGCGCGAAGGCTCGCCGGTTCTCCCTGATCCGGTTCGAGAGCAGGGCAATGAAGACGAGGTTGTCGACCCCGAGGATGACCTCCATGGCGACAAGGGTCGCCAGCGCCGCCCACGAGGCAGGGTCGGCGGCGATCCGCACGAGCGAGTCCATGCTAAACTATCGGCCTCCGCAACCCTCACTGGGGAGGAACGGTTCTACTTCCCCTCGATCCGTTCGACCATCGCCCAGATCACGCTGATTTGAACGCCCTTCTTGGTCAAATATTGGCGGTCGTCGGCGTAGCCCCACCAGTTCCAGCAGCCGTTTGGATTGGCGTAGAGGGCGCCCCAGACCGCAAGCGCGGGCGGCAGTTCCCCCGGCTGGATCGCGTGGGCCTGCGGATAAAGGACGAGAATCCGGTTCGTATCGGCCCATTCGTTCACGCCGATGCGCGTGTAGAACGTGTCGCCGAGCGTCTCCGCAGACTGCTCGCACCCATGCAGAACGATCTGCAGGCGGCAGGGCTGAGCGGCGCCCGGCTCGCAAGCTTTTGGGACGTAAAGGTAGCCGGCTTCCGAGAAACCGTTGCCCTTGGCGGCGCCGCCGGGCGCGAACTCGGTCTGGTCGAAAGCCACGATGCGGCCCGTCGGCGGGGAGGCCGGCGCGGCAAGATCCGGCCCGTAGATCGCCTTCAGCTCCTCGCCTGCCTGGTCGTAGTCGCAATCGTCGATATAGGGCGATTTGTTGAGCGGACATTGGTTGCCCCAGTGCACCGTTACCCAGGAATGGCCGGCCTCCGCCGCAGGCCCGGTCCGGTCGACGAAGACGATGTTCGCGTCCGGCACGCCAAGCGCGGAATAGAGATCCTTCGCCTTCTCGACCGTCTCATGTGCGACGACGGAATCCGAGCCGCCGGTGAAAAGATAGAGCTTGGCGCGCGGGAGATTGGCGGGCGGATCGATCCAATGCCGCGAAGCGAGCTGGCCGACGCGCTTCCTGTAGGTTGAAACGTCGTCGAGCAGAAAGGGAACCGACATGCAGTCTCCGATCGCCTGGCTCGCAAGCGCCAGCACGCCCTTCCTCGTCACGTCGATGACCGCGCAGCCATAAAGACCGCCGGCGATCATCGCGGCGCCCATCACGTCGGCTGAGTGCGCGATGTGGATCTGGTTCGCCATGAAGGCGCCGGAGGAGACGCCGGCGACCGAAATCTGCGAGGCGTCGACCGGGTAGGCGCCGAGCCTTTCGGCGCGCGCGCGCGACTGCGCAAAAGCCAAGGGCGAGCGCAAAGGCCGCGAAAAGGAGCGCCCGCAGGCGCGCGCCAAAGGCCGAAATCGCGGCGGCGCCCAGTCCGTCGCCTGCGCCGATCGCGGCGCAAATGGGCCGCTTCGCTTCGGTCATGCGCTGGACATCGTTGGCGCGGATCGCGGCAGGACGAAGAAGGCGATCAGCCCCTGCGCGACATAATAGGTCGGAAGCGTCCAGAGATCGACGGGCCAGCCGGGATGCGCGAATTTGTAGAGCGCGAGCGTAAGGTCGGAGACCATGAAGAAGGATGCTCCGATCGCGACCGCGATCGCCGCCCGATTGCGCAGCGCCGTCGCCCGTCCGCAAGCCTGCGCCGCATCGCAGGCGATCACGGCGACATAGAGCGCGACCGGCAGCCTTAGGCCCGCCTCCACGCCCGGCCAGAGATAGGCGAGCATCAGCGCCGCAACGATCGCCACCAGCGCCGCGGCAACGCGCGACGGAAGAAAGCCGACGCCGCGCGAGAAGGCGCCGATGTAGAAAAGATGCGTCAGCAGAAACGCGGCCAGCCCCGGCAGGAACATCGATTCCGACAGGAGCAGCGCGTCCCCCGCGAGCGACGCGGCGAGGCCCGCGAGTACGAGCCGCTTCACGTCGCGCGGTCCGTCGCGCAGGGCGAATGCGATGATCAGCAGCGCCAGCGCAAGCGGCTTCGCGACCGCCTCGACGCCCGACGCATGGAGCGCATAAGCGGCGCATGTCAAAGCCGCGCAGAGGACGAAGAGCGTCTCTGGAATCGAGATCCGGCTGTCCAGCAGCGCGCCGAGGGCCCAGAGCGCGGCCACAAGCGCGAGAAACACGACGAGTCCGGTCATGAACGGCCAGCCCGGCGCCGACGCGAGGAAGAAGGCCGTCGCGCCGATCATCGCGACGAGACCCGCAAAGGCGATCAGCGACACGCCGACGCTGGCCGGCGGATCGTAGACCTTCACGCCCGCGAGATCGAAAGGCGGCGGCTCGGCCGGCCTCAGGTTCGCGGGCAGCCAGCCCGGCGGCGCGAACCAGACCCTGATCCTGTCGCGCCAGTCGTCAGCGGCCCAGGCGAGCTTCGCCATCGTCGCGTAATAGGAGACATTGGCCGAAAGCGGATCGAAGGCGTAGAGCCCGCCGCGCACGCCGAACACCGGCTTCTCGACCTCCTCCTCGAACGTGCCGAACAGCCGGTCCCACAGGATGAGGATGCCTCCGTAGTTCTTGTCGAGGTACTGGTCGTTGATCCCGTGGTGAACGCGATGGTTCGAGGGCGAGGCGAAGACGAAATCGAACCAGCCGAGCTTGCCGACGAGTTCGGTGTGAATCCAGAACTGGTAGAGGAGATCGATGAGGCCGACGACGACGAAGACCGTCGGCGGCACGCCGGCGATCGCCATCGGCAGATAAAAGATCCAGCCGAGCAGCGAGCCGGTGCTGGTCTGCCTCAGGGCGGTCGAGAGGTTGAAATTGTCGCTCTGGTGATGAACGACATGGGCCGCCCAGAAGAGCCCGACCTCATGGTCGATGCGATGGTTCCAGTAATAGAAGAAGTCGTAGGCGATCAGCGCCGCGACCCAGACGCGCCAGTCGTTCGCGGGCAGGTCGAACAAAGAAAAATGCTGATGAACGAGCACATAAATCCCGAGGTTCAGCGCCAGCAGGAAGACGCCGGACGTCTGACTCAGGATTCCGGCGGCGAGCGAGCCGACCGCGTCGTTGAGGCGATAGACGTTGCGGCCGCGCGACAAGCCCCAGGCGAACTCGGCCGCCATCATCAGGATGAAAACCGGGATGGCGTAGACGATGACGTTCAGGACTTCCTCCCTGACCTTTTGGCCCGGGAGCCTATTATGCGCGCGAGCCGAGGGGAAGCGCGGCCATCTCCCGTCCGATCCGGTCGGAAAAGGCCCCTCAGGCCGTGGGCGGCTCCGTGCCGCCCGGCCCGAGCGAGCGCTGCACCATCACGGTGTCGGTCCAGTGGCCGAATTTGAAGCCGATCTGGGCCAGATACCCCACCTGCCGGAAGCCGAAGGTCTCGTGCAGGGCGAGCGAGGCGCGATTGGCGGCGTCGATATAGCCGATCATCTGCCGGAAGCCCGCCGCCGCGCAGGCGTCGATCAGCGCGCCCATGAGCTTGCGGCCGAACCCCCGCCTCAGATGATTGGAGTGGATATAGATCGAATGCTTGACGCAGTACCGGTAGGCCGGGCGCTTCCGGAACGGCACGGCATAGGCGTAGCCGACGACGACGCCGTTCTCCTCGACTACGATATGGGGCATCTTGCGCCTGAGCATCGACTTGCGTCGCCGTTTGAGATCGTCGGCGTCGGGCGTCTCGAAAAAGTCGGTCTCGACATCGGGTTCGACACCGCGGCGGATGTGATGCAGATAGATGCCGAGCATCGTCGAAACGTCAGCGTCGCGGGAGTTGCGCACGATGATCGGCGGGGCTTCGGCCTGCTGCTCGTCCGTTCCGCCTGTGGCGGCCTTGGCTGTCGCGTCCATGGGCAGCCCTTTACGCCAAATCACTCGCTCACGACATAGGTGTGGAACCGCAGGACGCCCCTTTCGTCAACCTCCCGGTAGAGCCCCTGCACCTCCGACTCGAAACCCGGAAAGACGTTGGCGCTCTTTTCGAACATCCTGAGATAGTCCAGCATCGGCTTCGCCCGTCCGCCGATCCGCTCCCCCGGCACGATCGTGGCGATTCCCGGCGGATAGACGACCCAGAGCGTCGTCGCGACCCGTCCGTCGAGCTTGTCGAGCGGCAGGTAATCGACCTGGTTGCGGACGAGATGGCGCGAGGCCTCGTAAGGCGTCATCGCCATCTCCGGGATATGCTCGCGCTGGAATTGCGCCCTCTGCAGACCGCTCACGTCATGGGCGCGGAAGAAGCTGTGCATCTCGGCGCAAAGCTCACGGATACGACGGCCCTTGTAGCGCGCGGGGCGCTTGGCCACGAATTCCGGCATCATGTCGTCGAGCAGGGCATTTTCGTCGTGCAGCCGCTTGAAGGCGACGAGCGAGGAGATGAGCGTGCCGGCCTTGCTGGATTCGACGCCCGGCGTCAGCAGGAAGAGCAGCGAGTTGAGGTCGTTCTTCTCGGGCACAACCCGATTCTCGCGCAGATATTGGGCGACGACCGGCGCGGGAATCCCGTAATCCTCGTATTGGCCGGTCTTGCGGTCGAAGCCCGGCGTCAGCAGCGTCAGCTTCGCGGGATCGGTCATGGCGAAGCCCTGTTCGAGCGCCGAGAACCCATGCCAGGCTCCCCCCGGCGCGAGCGTCCAGTAACGCGGATCGCGCGCCAGGAGATCGGTCGCGAGCGACTCCCACGGCACGTCGTGAGCGCCGCCCGGCGAAGCCGCGTCCGGTATCGCGACGCGGTCGGGCACGAAGGGATCGAAGAACCAACGCCGGGTCGGATCGCGCTCCTTTTCCTCGAACTCGCGCCGGACGGCGCGCAGCTTCTTGCGAAGCTCGATCCCGAGCCGGATCGTGTCGTCCCACAGGACTTCGCCCGAGCGGCCCTTCATCATCTGCGCGCCGACGTCGAGCGAGGCGAACAGCGGATAGAAAGGCGAGGTCGAGGCCTGCTGCATGAAGCCTTCGTTGAAGCGCCTGTGCTCCACGCGGCGTCGCTGGCCCGTGATGTGCCGGTCGCGCACATGGATCTGCGAGGCTTGAGAAAAGCTCGCAAGCTGCTTGTGCGTGGACTGGGTCGCGAGAATGCCGGGCGAGCGCTCTTCGAGTCCCTTGAGGCCCATCGCGAAGCGCCGCTCGTAGATCGGGTGGAACTTCATGAAGCCCGCCCAGGCCTCGTCGAAATGGATGTAGTCGCAGAGATGGCCGATGCGCTCGAGAATGCGCTGCGCGTCGTAGATCGTGCCGTCGTAGGTGCATTGCTCGATGACGGCGACGCGGAAGGGCCGCTCGCGCTTCCACGCGTCCTTGTCCTTCACCAGCGGATTCGTGCGGATCTGCTCGCGAATCGAATCCTCGTCGAAGTCCTCCGGCCGGATCGGGCCGATGAGGCCGTAAGGCATTGCGGTCCGCGGAGAGATAGATCGGAATCCCGCCGCCCATCAGCAGCGCGCCGTGATGCGCGGCCTTGTGATTGTTGCGGTCGAACAGCACGAGATCGCCTTCGGCCACCAGATTCGTGAGCACGATCTTGTTCGAGGACGACGTGCCGTTCAGCACGAAATAGGTCTTTTCCGCGCCGAAGATGACGGCGGCTTCCTTCTGCGCCTGAAGCGCGGGACCTTCGTGAGTGAGGAGGTCGCCGAGCTCCAGCACCGAATTGTCGAGGTCGTCGCGGAAGATCGCCTCGCCCAGATGCTCCATGAAGATGCGGCCGATCGGGCTGCGGCTGTAGAAGATGCCGCCGTTGTGGCCGGGACAGGTCCAGAGCTGGTTGCCTTCCTCCGCATAGTCCGCAAGCGCGCCGAAGAAAGGCGTCTTCAGCGTCTCGGCATATTGCTTGAGCCGGGAGACGAGATTTTTTGCTATGAACTCCGGCGTCTCCTCGGCGAGAAAGATATAGCCGTCGATGAAGTCGAGCACCTCGACCGGAATGTCCTCGAAGCGCTTGCCACGCGCGAGGATCACGATCGGCATGTCGAGGCCGCGACGGCGCATGAGATTGATGAGGGACGCCGCCTTGCCTTCGAGGCCCTTCTTGCCCCAGTCCACCACCATGCAGCCGATGGCGGCGTCCGTCTGCACCGCGATCTCGGCGTCCTCCTGCCGCCGCGCCCGCACGACCTGAAAGCCCATCCGCTCGATCGCCGCCATGATCTCGTTGACCCGGACGCCTTCGAGGTCGTCGGCGCCGAAGAGCGGCGTCGAGAACAGGAATGTGAAGCGCTGGAAATAGTTCATCGGGTGAAGCGCCTTTTCGGGGATACGCGCGCGCCGCCAGCCGCGCGAGGGAATCGATCAGCTAAGACAGGAGACGGATGACGGAATCATGACCGCCCCGGAGCCCCAAATCAACGCCCTGCGACATCGTGAGGCGACCGAAGCCCGCCGGCGCCGCTATGATGGCGGGACATTGCGCCGCGGAGACCCCTTGTGTCCGAAGTGATCCTCACCCTCAACGCCGGCTCCTCGTCGCTGAAATTCGCGGCCTTCCGGCTCGACGGGCCGCGAGGCGATGCGCTCGCTCGCGACCGGCCAGATCGAGGGCCTCGGCGCGACGCCCGAGGGCAGCGTCAAAACCCCGGACGGGGAAAGCCGCGCCTTGAGCTTCGGCGGAGGCGCAGGCGTTGGCCACGACGCCGCCATGGGGGCAGTGCTGGGCTGGCTCAGGCAGGCCGGCTTCGACGAGCAGGTCGCGGCGGTCGGCCACCGGGTCGTGCATGGCGGCCCCGATCTCGTCGATCCGATCCGCATCGACGCGGCGGCCCTCGAACAGCTGAAGCGCCTGATCCCGCTCGCGCCGCTGCATCAGCCGCATAATATCGCCGGCATTCTGGCGGCCATGAAGGCCTTTCCCCAGGCGCCGCAGATTGCGGTCTTCGACACGGCCTTCCACCGCGCCCATCCCTTCGTCTCGGATACTTTCGCCCTGCCGCGCGCCTATTACGACGCCGGCGTGCGCCGCTACGGCTTCCACGGCATTTCCTACGAATATGTGTCGCGGAAGCTCAGGACCGTCGCGCCCGCCATCGCCCGCAAGAATGTCATCATCGCCCATCTCGGGAACGGCGCCTCGATGTGCGCCATCCGCGACGGCCGGTCCGTCGCCTCCACGATGGGCTTCACTGCGCTCGACGGCCTGCCGATGGGCACGCGTTGCGGCCAGATCGACCCGGGCGTTCTGCTCTTTCTCATGACGGAGAGGAAGATGGACGCCGACGCCATCTCGGACCTCCTCTACAAGAATTCCGGCCTCAAGGGCATGTCCGGGGTCTCGCAGGACATGCGGGAGCTGGAAGCGTCGAAGGCGCCCGGCGCGCGCGACGCGATCGACTATTTCGTCTTCCGCATCAGGCAGGAGCTCGGGGCGCTCGCGGCGACTCTGGGCGGGGCGGACGGGATCGTCTTCACCGCGGGCATCGGCGAACATGCCTGGCGCGTGCGCGAGGCGGCGCTGACCGGGATGGAATGGATGGGGATCCGGCTCGACCGGGGGGCGAACGAGGCGGGCGCGCAGATCGTCAGCGCCCACGGCTCGCCGACGACCGTCTTCGTGATCCCGACCGACGAAGAGCGCATGATCGCCGAGCATACGGCGAGCGTGGCCGGATCGGCCGCGCGGTAGCGGGCGCCGATGCGAAGGCCGCCTGGACCCCCCGATGATCACAAATTCGATCGTCCCGTTGATAACATTTGACCCCCAGACGCCGTCACGGGACTCAATTCCGGTCCGCCCCCTCGCTATAGGTCGCCCCCCAACGCAATCGGACCTCACATGACGCGACGCTCCCCTCGCACGCTCGCCCCGCCCCCGTCGCCCCGGCCTTCGCCTGATGACGCTTGGCGAGGAAGCGATCCCGGCGCCCGTCGCCGAGCCTCCGTCCGCGGAAGCCGTTTCGCCCCGCGGCCTCGTCGGCGCCCGGGCCGGCGTGACGGCGATCTTCTTCGCCAATGGTTTCGCGATCGGCGCGTGGGCGGTGGCGATCCCCCAGATCAAGGCCCTCTTCGGGCTGACGGATGCGAGCCTTTCGCTCGTCCTGCTCGCAGCCGGGCTCGGCGGACTTTCAGCCATGCCGATCGCGGGCGTCCTGCCGCCGCGGCTTGGAGGCACGGGCCGGACCCTGCGCGTCTCGGGGCCTCTGGTCGCCCTCCTGCTGGCCGCCGTGCCGTTCATGCGCAGCCTGTCGGACGGGCCGGGCCTCGTCGCGCTGACCGCCTTCGTCTTCGGCGTGGTCAACATCCTCATGGACGTGCCGATGAACGCCCACGCCAGCGTGGTGGAAGCCCGCTGGGGCCGGCCGATCATGTCCTCCTTTCACGCCGCCTGGAGCGGCGGCGGTCTCGTCGGCTCGGCGCTCGGCGGCCTTCTCCTCGCGCACGGCCTCGGGGTGACGGCGCAGCTCGGGATCGAGGCCGCCATCGTGCTGATCGTCTCCTTCGCCGCGACCTTCTGGATCGGCGTCGGCGACACCCACGCCGGGGGGAAGATCTTCGCCCTGCCCGAGCGCAGGCTCGTCGCTCTGGGCGTCATCGCGCTGCTCGCGGTCTTTGCCGAAGGCTCGGTCACCGACTGGAGCGCGCTCTATCTGGCAAGCGAGGTCGGGATGAGTCCGGGCGCCGCGGCGGCCGGTTTCTCGGCCTATGCCTTCATGATGTTCTTCGGGCGTATCCTCGGAGACAGGATCATCGAGAGGCTTGGGCGCAAGCGCGTCATCGCGCTCGGCGCCGGCCTGATTTTCCTTGGGACGATGCTGACGATCGGACTCCGGACGCCTGCCGGAGGCGTCGCGGGCTTCTGCCTCATCGGGCTCGGGGTCGCCAACATGGTGCCCGCCGTCTTCAGCGCGAGCGCCGCGGCCGCGCGTTCGCCCTCGATCGGCATCGCGATGACGGCGAGCATGGCCTATGCCGCCCTGCTTGCGGGACCGCCGATCTTCGGGATGGTCGCGTCCGTGGCGAGCCTGCGCGCGTCCTATGGACTGCTGCTCGTCGCGGCGGCGGTGATTGCCGCGCTCGCCCTCGCCCAGCCGGACTCCACACGTTCCGATAGGTGATCCTCCGCACGGAGAGCCGGCTCAAGCCGGCCTATTGTCACGAAATCGTGAGCGCAGCCCTCTCACCCGCGCCACGGGAGGAGTCCGCGAAACGGACAGACCGGAACTTCCACGGAAAACGCTCGGGGAGGCAGGCAATGCAGGTCAAGGCGCCGCAAGTTTCCGTCAAGCAGGCCGGTCTGCAGGCGGTGTCCGTCGGTCATCTCGGAATCGGGCCGATCACCGTCGGCAATCTCGCCATCAGCAATGTCGGCTTTGCGATCACGAGCGGGCATGGCGTCCTGCAGAATGTGCAGGTCACGGTCACGCTGAGGCTCTCCATCGAGTGGCACATCCACGTCGGCCTGCCGGACGGCATTCCCGACATCGACGTCGGCGACACCTACGACCTCGGCTCCTTCTCGGTCTCGCTTCCGGTCGGCGACATTTCCCTGCCCTCGCTATCGAACCTGAGGTTCGACATTCCCTCTCTGGCGGCGCAGAATCTCACCGTCAGCGCCGACCCGATCAGCCTTCAGGTCAACAACATTCAAGCCGATACGATCCGCGCCACGGACGCGACGCTGCCAAGCGACGGGTTCACGATTTCGGGGCTGTCGTTCGGCTCGCTCTCCGCCACGGGCATCGGAGTTCCGGCGGCGAGCGTCGCGCAGGCCACGGTGCAGCATGTTCACGGCGACCCGGCGCAGATCCCGGCCTTCACGCTGAGCGGCGTGCAACTGCCCGCGGCCCAGATCCCGTCGATCAGCAGCACGATTCCGCTCACGATCCCGGCGAACCTCGAGACGGTCGCGGCCGGTTTCGACGCCGGCATCCTCAGGGTGGTCGTCCGCGTGCGGCCCTCCGTGCTCATGCATGTGGAGCATCTGCAGATCACGAACGCCAGCGCCTCCGCTTCCGTCGGGC
Source organism: uncultured Alphaproteobacteria bacterium (assembly GCA_963741845.1). Taxonomy (GTDB): domain Bacteria; phylum Pseudomonadota; class Alphaproteobacteria; order Rhizobiales; family Beijerinckiaceae; genus Roseiarcus. Next base: position 335,933 of record CAVUJV010000033.1, on the reverse strand, counting down.
AGGTCGTGCTGCATAACGTGACCCTGCCCTTCGACGCGCTCAACATCACGCTCTCTCAGATCGGGATCGACACGATCGAGATTCCGAGCTTCACTGTGGCCTGAAGGAGAACGCCCATGGCCGACAAGCCTGCCGATCCCCAAGGGGACGAGAAGGTGGTGATGGTCCCGGTCAAGCGGTACGACATCAACCTCACGATCGAGGACATCATGACGCCGCTGACGGCCTTCGTGAGCAAGACGAACGTGGGTCAGGCGATCGCGAATGCCCCCGACATCAGGGAACACGCGGCCAACCTCTCCGGCCTGGCGCAGCAGGTGCTGGATGTCGCCAAGCGCATCGAGGCGATCCGTCCGGACATCTTGTCGCCGAAACCCAAACGCGATTAAGGGCGCGCCTCTTCGGCGGAAGTTCGACGCTCCAGAAACCACGCCCGCGTCGCCTCGTCAGCCGGGAAGAAGCATTCGAGCGTCAGCTCCGACAAGGTCACGTCGCTCGCCGTTCCGAAGATCGTCGTGGTCGAGATCAGCGACAGGGCCTCGCCGGACGGCGTGCGAAGCACGAGCGGGACCGCGATCCGGGCGACCTCGGACGGCGGCGTCTTCGATGCGGGCGCGGGCAAGGCGGCAAGCTCGGCGTGGAGCTGCATCAGCGCCTCGTCGCCGGAGGCCGCGCCTTCCGCGCGCAGCCGTCCAAGCAGATGATGCCGCCACTCGGCGAGATTGAGGATGGCCGGCGCGAGCCCTTCCGGATCGAGGCTGAGACGCAGCACATTGACCGGCGGCTCAAGCAGCCGCGGCGCGGCGCGCGCCATCAGCGCCGCCGCCCCCGCATTGGCGGCGACGAGCGTCCAGCGCCGGTCGATGGCGAGCGCGGGAAAGGGCTCGTGGCCCTTGAGCACCGCCTCCACCGCCGACCGGGCCGCGGCCATGTCCGGCGCCTCGAGCGGCTGCTCGCCATGCAGCGGCGCATAGCCGCCAGCGAGCAGCAGGCGATTGCGCTCGCGCAACGGCATGGAGAGCTGATCGGCGAGCCGCATCAGCATTTCCCGGCTCGCCCTCGCGCGGCCGCTCTCGACGAAGCTCAGATGCCGCGCCGAGACGTCCGCGTCGAGCGCGAGCGAGAGCTGGCTCATCCGCCGCCGGCGCCGCCAGTTGCGCATCATGTCGCCCACCGTCGGCGCCGCGCCGGACGGAACCGCGGGCCGGAAACCCGGCCCGCGATCCAAAGCCGTCCGCGTCACGCCGGCGCCTTGTCGAGGAATCCCACGACTTCCGCGATCCGGCCCTGCGGGTCGAGCCGCACGACGTCCGTGCCGCCCGCGATCGCCTCGCCGCCGGCAGGGCCGAGCAGCCAGGAGAAGCGGACGAAGTCTCCATGTCCGTCCGGCTTGCCCGCGAGCGAAAAGCCAAGTCCGGGGAACTGGGCGCGGGCGCCCTCGATCATGTCGGCGATGCCGGCGCGGCCCGCCGCCTGCATGATCGGATCGACGTAGCGCGCATCCTCGCGCCAGGACTGGCTGAGGCGCTCGCGGCGACGGGAGCCGTCCTGGTCGTTCCAGAGGGCGAGATAGGATTCGGCGATGGCGTCGGGGTTGGTCGCGAGGTCGAGATTGGTCATGAGCGTGTCTCCTTTCAACGCCCGGAACCCTAGGGGGCCGAGCATAGCGAAGCGATTACCTCGAAGGTAAGGGCCCTCCGGTCAGCCGCTATCGCGGGCGCGACGCCGCTGATAACGTCCGCCGACCTTCCGGAGCGACCCAAGACCGCGATGACCGAGCTCACCGCCCAAAACGAGCGCGAGGAACTCGCGAGACTCAGCCGCGACCAGATCATCGACCCGCGCGCAGGCGACGTCGAGAACGATCATTCGGCCACCAAGAAGCGCTCGATGCTGGCGATTGCGGGCTCCATGCTCGCCGAGATCAGCATCGGCAAGCTGCTCTTCGCCCTGTTCATCTCGATCGTGCTTCCCGCCATTCTGCTCGGGCTCGCGCCGCTCGCGATCACCGCGTGGATCGGCGAGGCCAGGATCCGAATCGCGGAAGCGACCGGGATCGGCGTCGTGATTCTCGTCCTCGGGATCGCCGGGTTCGGCGCGTGGCTCGGCTGGCGGCCGCTGTTCCGGATCGTGGAGACCAATTTCTGGGCGCTCAACGCGCTCGCTGTCCAGCCGGGCTATGCGCTCTGGCGCGAGGGCCTGCGCCACCTCACCGAGCGTTCTCTTCAGCGCCCGCACGGGCCGCCGAACTCGCCCGCATGCGGGCCTGGAGCTGTGCCGCGGCGGGCGTCGCTCCTTTTCCTCGTCGCTGCGCTCGTCGCGCTCGCCGTCTGGCCCGCGACCCGCTGGGTCGGCGAGATCGCCGACCTCAGCGACCCGCCCCGCCTCGTTCTGCCGACCATCGCCAATGCGATCGCGCTGATGTCCGCCTATCTCGCGGTCGCGGCGCTCGCCTGGGGTTTCGCCGACGCGACCGCCGACCAGCCGCTCGACCTCGAAGCCTTCGACGTCCCGGCCCCGGGAGCGCGCGTCTGGCGCGTCGTTCACCTTTCGGACGTGCATTGCGTCGGCGAGCGCTACGGCTTCCGCATCGAGAGCGGACGCGCCGGCCCGCGCGGCAACGAGGGCTTCGACCGCGTGATGAGGCGCATCGCCGAGATCCACGCCGCCGAGCCGCTCGACCTCGTGCTGATCACCGGCGACATGACCGACGCTGGCATTTCCGCCGAATGGGCCGAATTTCTCGACATCGTCGCCGCCTATCCGCAGCTCGCAGAGCGCATGCTGATCCTGCCCGGCAATCACGACGTGAATATCGTGGACCGCGCCAATCCCGCCCGCCTCGATTTGCCCTTCAGCCCCTCGAAGACGCTGCGCAAGATGCGTACGCTCTCGGCCATTGCGGCCGTGCAAGGGGAGCGCGTCCTTGCGCCGGTCGGCGACGGCCCGCCCGGGCCGACCCTCGCCTCAGCGCTGGCGCCGAAGCGCGAAGCGATCCGGGCCTTCGCCGACGCGGGCGGCCTGAACGCCTCGGGAAAGCTCGGCGAGTTGTGGGACGAGGTCTTTCCCCTGATTCTTCCGCCCGAGGAGGAGGATGGCCTCGGCGTCGCGGTGCTCGACACCAACGCCGACACCAATTTCTCCTTCACCAATGCGCTTGGCATGATCTCGCTCGAAGAGGCGAATCGCCTCAAGGCGGCGTTCGCCGCCTACCCCAAAGCCCGCTGGCTCATCGCCATGCATCACCACCCGGTCGAATATCCGCGCCCGGTCGCCGCATTCTCGGAGCGCGTCGGGACGGCGCTCGTCAACGGAAGCTGGTTCCTGCGGGTGCTCAAGCCCTTCGCGTCCCGCCTCGTCGTCATGCACGGCCACCGGCACATCGACTGGATGGGCGCCTGCGGGGCGCTGAAGATCGTCTCCGCCCCATCGCCCGTGATGGGGCCGCCGGGCGCGCCGAAGCATTTCTATGTCCATACGCTGAGCCGCGGCCCTGACGGGGCGGTGAGCCTCATGAAGCCGGAGCGCGTGCAGGTCTGAATCCTCCCCGTCGGCCCCGCTGAGCCGCAGGGACGCACAGACCTTATTTCCGCTCCGACGCTTGCGCCGCCGGCCATACCTAAAATCAGAACCATAAAGTCTAATTTACAGACTTTATCATGATATTGACAGTTTTATGACATAAGCTGTTCGCCACAAGCCTCAGAAAACGCTTGGAGGATTCCATGTCAGAACGTTTTGTCGCCTCACTGGCGATGGGTCTTCTGTTGGCTGGCTCAAGCCCAGCCTTCGCCCAGACCCATCACATCTATGTGCATCACCCGATCCACCACGCCGCCCCGGGCATGACCGTCGCCAACGCGACGTCGTCGACCGTCTATCCGGCCGCGCGGCCGTGGCTCCCCTATCCCTACAACTATCATGAGACGGACGGACTGAGCCGCAACCCGAACGATTGCGCGGTCTACGGCTGCGTCGACAACAACTGAAGCGAACCGGCGCGCCTCACTTGGGGCGCGCCGCGCGCGCTTCCGCCGCCGGCGGCCCGCCGAACAGGCCGGCGATCCAGCGGCTCGAAGGATAGTGCGCGCAGAAGGTCAGCGCGGCGAGCGCGATCGGCACGCCGATGAAGGCCCCGTAGAGGCCCCAGATCCAGGTCCAGAAGAACACCGCGAACAGCACCACCGAAGGCGAGATTGCGAGCACATTGCCGGAGACCAGCGGCTCCAGATAGCTGCCGATGACGAACTGGATGATGTTGAGGCAGACAAAGACGGTGATCACGGCCTGCCAGGTGTCGAACTGCGCCATGGCGAGGAGCGTCGGGAACAGCGTCGCGACGAACGGCCCGATGAACGGGATGTAGTTGAGCGCGAAGGCGATCACGCCCCATTCGAGCGCAAACGGCAGCCCGACGCCCCAGGCGAAAACGCCGACGAGCACGCCCGTGGCGAGGCTCATGAGCGTGCGGACCTGCATATATTTGCGAAACTTCCGGGCCGTGTCCTCCGTCGCCGCGAGCAGCGCTCGCGAGGTGTCGCGCGACAGATGCGCCTTCGCCTTGGTCCTGAGGCTTTCGACCTCCATCAGACCGAGAATCACGTAGAGCGCCGTGATCAGCCAGAAGCTCAGGGTTCCGTTGAGGCGGCCGGTGATCTGCTGCGCCCAGCGCAGAACCCAGCCGACGTTGAAATGCTCCGCCCACAGGCCCGCGACCGATATGCCGTGGCTTTCCAGCCAGTCCACGAGCTGGTCGTAGAGCGCCTGATAGCGCGCCGAATCGGAGACGACGGAGTGCCCGACGCGGCCGAAACCCCACACGACGAGCGAGGCGAAGGCCAGCATGACAGCGGTTGTCGCGAGCATCGTGATGGCGAGCGCCAGCAGGGCCGGCATCCGCTTCTGCAACGCCTCCTGCAACGGCCAGACGATGGCGATGATGAAAAGGCCGAGCGTCAGCGGCGCCAGAACGACGTCGGCCTGATAGGCGACGAAACCGACCGCGACGGTCGCGAGAATGACCGTCGAGGCCTTGATCGTCGTGTCGCTCTGCATGTGCGCCCTCGTCCCTGCCCGTCGGCCTTTTAAGCGCCGCTTGCCCGCGACGGAAGCCTGCGGCAGGGTAATCGCCGGGACGGAACCCAAGCGAGACGGCCCTCGGGCCACGGGGAGAGCAGGCGGCTCATGAGCACCACCGAGTACGAACCGATTCCAGAGCCCGAAGCCGCCTCGCTTCGCTCCGCGCTTCTCAGGCAGGCGCCCTACATCGTCGTGCTTCTGCTCGCGATCGCGGGCGTCGCCTATTCCAACCTCACCCGCCAGTCGCTGGTCGGCTACTGGGAGGTCATGGCGGTCGTGATCGGCGTCCTCTGCATCTTCACGCAATGGGGCCATATCGAAGAGCGGAACGGCCGTTTCCGCCTCATCGGCACGCAGATTCTGCACTGGGGCGCGGTGCTGCTGATGATGAACATCATGGTCGCCTTTCAGGTGCAGAGCATGATCCCCACGCCGGCGATCAGCCTCGTGCTCCTTGGCTTTCTGGCGCTCGGCACGTTCCTCGCGGGCGTCGACTTCCTGTCGCTACCGATCTGTTTCCTCGGCGTCGCGATGGCGCTCGCCGTGCCGGCGATCGCCTGGCTCACGCAGAGTTTTCTGTTCCTGCTCCTGGTCGCGGTCCTGATCGGCGGCCTCGCCATCGCGCTCTGGCCGATGCGGCCGGGACGGCGGCGGAAGGCGTATGACGCGTGAGGCCGGGCTCGTCGTCACGCCCGCGCAGGCGTCACCGCCTCATAACCCCGCGGAATGACAGGCGCGCGCCGCCCGGAGTCACCAGCGGATAAGCGCGGCGCCCCAGGTGAAGCCGCCGCCCATCGCCTCGATCATCACGAGGTCGCCCGGCTTGATGCGCCCGTCCGCAACCGCGGTCGCGAGCGCGAGCGGAATTGACGCGGCCGACGTGTTGCCGTGCTTGTCCACCGTGACGACCACCTTCTCGTGCGGGATGCCGAGCTTGTCGGCGGAGGCGTCGATGATCCGGCGATTCGCCTGATGCGGCACGAACCAGTCGATGTCCTCGGCCACGACGCCCGCGTCGGCGAAACAGCCCTGGACGACGTCCGTCACCATGCCGACCGCGTGGCGGAACACCTCCCTGCCCTCCATGCGCAGATGCCCCACCGTCTGCGTGCTCGAAGGGCCTCCGTCCACATAGAGCTTCGCGCGATGCCGTCCGTCCGCGCGCAGGCGCGAAGCGATGAGGCCGGGCGAGCTCAGCGCCCCGTCGCTTTCGACGCCCTCGAGCACGAGCGCTCCCGCCCCGTCGCCGAACAGAACGCAGGTCGTGCGATCGCTCCAGTTGAGGAGGCGCGAAAACGTCTCGGCCCCGATCACGAGCGCCCGCTTGTGGGAGCCCGAACGCAGGAATTTGTCCGCCGTCGTCACCGCATAGACGAAGCCGGAGCAGACCGCCTGCATGTCGAAAGCCGCGCCCTCGTGGATGCCGAGATTCGCCTGAACCTGCGTCGCGACGGCGGGAAAGGTGTAGTCGGGCGTCGAGGTCGCGACGATCACGAGATCGATGTCGGAGGGCGCAAGGCCCGCCGCCTTCAGAGCGCCTTTCGCGGCGGCGGTCGCAAGCGTCGAGGTCGTCTCGCCCTCGCCCGCCACATAGCGCTGCTTGATGCCGGTGCGCTGCTGGATCCATTCGTCCGACGTGTCGACGGTCTTTGCGAGCTCGTCGTTCGTGACGACCCGGGCGGGAAGCGCGGAGCCGACGCCGCGAACGCAGGACCGGATAGCGGTGGTCATGTGAAGAGATTTTCCGTGGATCAGGACTGGGCGGCAGGAGTAGCCGCGGTCGGGCGCGCGTCGTTGGTCTGGGCGATCATTTCGCGAATCTTGCCGAGCAGCTCCTGACGCACCAGGTCATAGCCAAATTCAACGGCGCTGGCGTAGCTTTCGGCGTCAGCGCCCCCATGAGCCTTGATGACGACGCCGTCAAGGCCCAGAAACACGCCCCCGGTTGCGCGGGGGCTCATTTTTTCCCTGAGCGCGAGGAGCGCCCGGCGCGCGAAGAGCGCGCCGATGCGGGCCATGAGGCTGTGGCCGAAGGCGTCGCGCATATACTGGGCCACCTGCTTCGCGGTGCCCTCGGCGGTCTTGAGCGCGATATTGCCCGCGAAGCCCTCGGTGACGAACACATCCACCACGCCCTTGCCGAGATCGTCGCCCTCGACGAATCCCTGATAGCGCATGTTGGGCAGGTTGGCCTCGCGCAACAGGCGTCCGGCGGCCTTCACTTCCTCGACGCCCTTGATCTCCTCCGTCCCGACATTGAGGAGGCCGACGGTCGGCGAATTGATGTCGAAAACGATCCGCGCCAGCGCCGCGCCCATCACCGCGAGATCGACCAGATGCTGCTCGTCGCCGCCGATCGTCGCGCCGACGTCGAGCACGATCGATTCGCCCCTGAGCGTCGGCCAGAGCGCGGCGATGGCCGGGCGCTCGATCGGCGCCATCGTATGGAGGCAGAACTTCGCCATGGCCATGAGCGCGCCGGTGTTTCCCGCCGAGACCGCGCAATCGGCGGCGCCCGTCTTCACGGCCTCGATCGCCTGCCACATGGAGGAGACCCGCCGTCCGGCGCGCAAGGCCTGGCTGGGCTTGTCGGACATCTTGACGGCGACGTCGGTGTGAAAAACCTCCGAGCGCCCGGCGAGCCGGGGATGTCGCGCAAGCAGCGGGCCGATCACCTTCTGGTCGCCGTAGATCAGGAAGCGGATGTCGGGCCGGCGTTCGAGCGCAATAGCGGCCGCGGGAAGGACCACCGACGGTCCCTCGTCGCCTCCCATCGCATCCAAAGATATACGGATATCCCTCGCCATTCCCTCGTCCGACCGCGCAAATTCCGAACGCGTGGGGCAGTGCTCGGGCGGGGCCCGGCGCGCCGGGACAATACCCGCTTCGGCGCACAAGGCAACGCCCGCCTGTCGCCGCCAGGCGGCCTGCGCATCGCCGAACCCGATCCGCGCACCGGAGCGCGCGGATCGAAAGACATCAACGTTCGATGGTGTCCCCGCCGACTATTGACTCGCCGCGGCCGGGCTCGAAATCGCCACGGCGATCTTCTGCGAGATGTAGCCGAGGACTGCGCCGACGATCAATGAGAGAACGGTGTTGATGAACGGGTTGTCAAGCGTGAGCGACGTCACCGCGCCGAGCTTGTTGCCGGCCAGAGCGAATCCCGCGATCGCCGCGTAACCATAGACGGAGGCCGGAATGTCGCTCAGGCTCGCCTGCTTGGCGGCGTAGACGAGAATGAAGACCGTGATCAAGACTGCGATGCCAGCCCATAGCGGGACGCCGATCGCATTCCCGAGCGGGACCTGGGTGACGAGCAAAAGCGCGATATAGCCCATGATCGCGCCGAAGATCGTGTGGGTCAGCGCCTTGCCGAAGCCGGCCTCCTTGCCTCCGCAATGGTAGAATGTCGCCCAAGCGATGAACGCCACCCAGATTTGCAGCCCAAAGCCGATTGGCGACAGCAGCACATAGGTCGCAATCCCCCCAAGCACGCCGATACTGATCGCTAACGCGGTGATGAGATCCATCGTTTCCTCCCATTGTCGAGGCGCGCTTCTGGGCGCTTCGCGCTGGTTCTTGTGCCGGCGCCAATTTGGCGCCGACATAATGAAGATTAGATGGTGCACATAATCTGCGCAATAAAAGAAATGATGCCGCCAATTTAATCAGGCAGGGCTCAATTGCGCCTCTTTTCGGCGCGTTCGGCCAGCGCCGAGAACGGCGACGCCTCGTGCGTGTCATCGGTTGGCGCTTCGAAGGTCGCGCCGGGCTTTCGCGGATAGGGGTCGAGTCCGAGGGCGAAGAACTCCGCGGCGAGCGCGCCGAGGTCGATCTTCCCGTCGATCAGCGGGTCCGGCTCGTCCTCCTCCATCGAGACCGTGAGCGGCTCCTCGGACGGGCGGCGGCCGGGCTTCTCTTCCGCGGGCGGGGCGAAGCGCACGTCGACGTCCGCCTCGACATTCGCGGGAAAAGGCTCCAGCGAGACGACGCAGGTCTGGGTCAGTTCGCCGTGAACCGCCCCCCGCACCCGGGCGCCGCCGCCTGCGGCGCGCTTCACCGTCAGCGTGGCGCGCAGGGCTTCGATCGAGGGCAGCTTGTAGGATTCGGCAAGCGCCTCGCGCTCGGCCGGGCTCGCTTCCAGCTCGAAAGTCTGTCCTTCCGGCGGAAGCGCGTCGACTCGCACGATTCGGCTGAAGGGGTCGGACATGGTTCAAACTCCGGGCGGCGGACGGCCTTCCGGAAAGCGGAACTGGCCGGTCGCGAAGGTTTCGAGCGGGATCGCGGCGAGCGCCGCCTCGAGCGAGGCGACATAGTCGGCGAGCGCGGCCGCCTTCGGCGCGGCGGCGGGATCGCCGCCATAGACGTTGCGCTGGAGCGCCGCCGCGAGCTCGGCTTGCGAACCGGACGCCAGCGCCCTGGCGTAGGCCGCATTGCGGCCGTAGAAGGCGGTCTTGATCTTCTTGAGCCGGCGCGCCACCGAAACGTCGGAGAGACCGATCTCCCGCAGCGTATCGTCGAAGTGGAGGAAAAGGCTGTTGACGAGGTCCTGCGCGATGTCGTCCGCGAGCCCCCCGAGCGTCGCGAGCCGCTGCAGCGCGAGACCCGCGTGGAGCGTCAGCAGCTCGAACCGGCCGTCGATCCGGTCCGGCGCGCCGAGCGTTTCGTAGAGCATCGGACGGCGCGCGGCCGCCACGATCTCGCCGCGAAACTCCTCAATGAGAGTAAGGCTCGCGCGCCGCGCGCGCCATCGGGCAAGGATCAAGGACCGTCTCGGCAGTTGCTCGCAACGCGCCGGCGAAGGCGCCTTGCCTTTGTTTGCCGGCATGGGTTAGGCATCCGCGGTCGAACTGGCAAGGGAAAAGGGCTTGAGGCAGTCGGAGAGGTCTTTGATGAAGAAGCGCGCGTTGGGCCGAAGGCAGGGCGTGCGCGCCGCGACGTTGGGCGCGGCCCTCGGCCTCGGCGCCTTGATGTCGGGCTGTGTCGGCTACAACGGCGATTTCGACCGCGGCTATCAGGTCGACGAGCAATCGCTTTCCCAGCTCAAGATCGGCGCGACGACCAAGCCGGAAGCCCTCAACATCATGGGCACGCCCTCGACGACCTCCACGGTCGGCGGCGACGCCTGGTATTATATCGGGCAGAAGATGCACCGATCCCTCGCCTTCATGCCGCTCCAGACCTCGGATCAGCATGTGCTCGCGATCTATTTCGACAAGAACGGCAAAGTCGAGCGCATCGCCAACTACGGGCTGAAGGACGGCAAGGTGTTCGACTATGTGTCGCGGACGACCCCGACCGGCGGCGACGAGCCCGACTTCCTGCGCAACATCATGGGCGGGTTGTTCAAGTTCAGCCCGATCTGAAGCGGCGGCAAAGGCCGCGCGCGCGTTTACGCGGCGCAACAGGCTTCGACACAAAACAAAAAGGGCGGGATTGCTCCCGCCCTTTTTCTTGCGCCCCGCCGATCTCAGTGCGCGAGGATCGCGAGCAGGAGCAGCGCGACGATGTTGGTGATCTTGATCGCCGGATTGACCGCCGGACCAGCCGTGTCCTTGTAGGGGTCGCCGACGGTGTCGCCGGTGACGGAGGCCTTGTGCGCCTCCGAGCCCTTGAAGTGCTTGACGCCGTCCTTGTCGGTGAAGCCGTCCTCGAAGCTCTTCTTGGCGTTGTCCCACGCGCCGCCGCCCGAGGTCATCGAGATCGCGACGAAGAGGCCGTTGACGATGACGCCGAGCAGCGAAGCGCCGAGCGCCGCGAAGGCGTTGGCCTTGGAGCCCGAGATCCACAGCGCGCCGAAATAGACGACGAAAGGCGCGAGCACCGGCAGGAGCGAGGGGATGATCATTTCCCGGATCGCCGCCTTCGTCAGCAGGTCGACAGCGCGCCCATAGTCGGGCCGCTGCGTGCCGTTCATGATGCCGGGCATTTCCTTGAACTGGCGCCGGACCTCGACAACGACCGAACCCGCCGCGCGGCCGACCGCCGTCATCGCGATGCCGCCGAAGAGGTACGGGATCATGCCGCCGAAGATGAGGCCCGCGACGACGTAAGGGTTCGAAAGATCGAACGACACCACGCCGACGTCCTTGAAATAGGCCGCCCCGGTCTCGGTGAAGTGCTTGATGTCGTTCGTATAGGCCGCGAACAATACGAGCGCGCCGAGGCCCGCCGAACCGATCGCGTAGCCCTTGGTCACCGCCTTGGTCGTGTTGCCGACCGCGTCGAGCGCGTCCGTCGACTGGCGCACTTCCTTCGGAAGACCGGCCATTTCGGCGATGCCGCCCGCGTTGTCCGTGACCGGGCCGAAGGCGTCCAGCGCGACGATCATGCCGGCGAGGCCGAGCATGGTCGTGACCGCGATCGCGGTGCCGAAGAGGCCCGCGAGCTGGTAGGTCGCAACGATGCCCGCGACGATGACGAGCGCCGGCAGCGCGGTCGATTCGAGCGAGACCGCCAGACCCTGGATGACGTTCGTGCCGTGGCCGGTGACCGAGGCCTGGGCGATCGAGACGACCGGGCGCTTGCCCGTGCCGGTGTAATATTCGGTGATGACGACGATGAGCCCGGTCACCACAAGGCCCACGAGGCCGCAGATGAACAGGTTCTTGCCGGTGACGACGGCGCCTGCGACCGTTCCGACGTCGCCCCAGCCGACGACGAACTGCGTCGCGATGGCGAGCCCGACGATGGACAGCACACCCGTCGCAATCAGCCCCTTGTAGAGCGCGCCCATGATGGAGTTGTTCGCGCCGAGTTTGACGAAGAAGGTGCCGACGATCGACGTCACGATGCACGCGGCGCAGATCGCGAGCGGATACATCATGGTCGGAAGCAGCGCGGGCCCGCCCGCGAAGAAGATCGAGGCGAGCACCATCGTCGCGACGACCGTCACGGCGTAAGTCTCGAACAGGTCCGCCGCCATGCCCGCGCAGTCGCCGACATTGTCGCCGACGTTGTCCGCGATGGTGGCTGGATTGCGAGGATCGTCCTCGGGAATTCCCGCCTCGACCTTGCCGACGAGGTCGGCGCCGACGTCCGCGCCCTTGGTGAAGATGCCGCCGCCGAGACGGGCGAAGATCGAGATGAGCGAAGCGCCGAAGCCGAGCGCGACCAGCGCGTCGATCACAATGCGGTCGGAAGGCGCATGACCGAGAACGACCGTCAGAAAGCCGAAATAGCAGGTGACGCCAAGGAGCGCGAGACCCGCGACCAGAAGCCCGGTCACCGCGCCCGACCGGAAGGCGATGTCGAGGCCGCCGGCGAGCGACTTCGTCGCAGCCTGAGCCGTGCGGACATTCGCGCGCACCGATACGTTCATGCCGATGAAGCCGGCCGCGCCGGAGAGAATCGCGCCGACCGCGAAGCCGATGGCGACCGTCCAGGAGAGGAGCAGGCCCAGAATGATGAATACGACCGCGCCGACGCCGGCGATCGTCGTGTACTGGCGTTTCAGATAGGCTTGGGCGCCTTCCGCTACGGCGCCGGATATCTCCTGCATCCGCGCCGTGCCGGCGTCGGCCGCCATCAGGCTGTTGACCGTGTACACGCCGTACACGATGGACAGCAGTCCACAGACGATAATCAACCCCAACAGCATGGCGTACGCCCCCTGATGTCTTGAGCCGCGCTTCGCGGCCATGATTTATGGGCCGCCTCTTGCCAGAAACTCGCGGGGGCCGCAACGCGCACGCTTTCCTTTTGGGCGCTTCCTTCGCTCAAAGCTTAAGAAAGCCGGTTTTTCAAACCCCGCGGCGAAACGTCACGATTTCGGGCGTTCTGCTTCTGTCAAATCGCGCGTTTCCGTTCCGTCTCGCAGCTAGGCCGGCTCCCGCCGCCAGACGCGGTCGCCAATGCGAACCAATTCGACCCGCAATTCGCCCTTCGGCTCGAACAGGTCGGCGCGCAGCGCGAGTTGTCCGCCCTCTTCCTCGATCCCTATCAGTCCGTAGGCCGCCGACAGCATCCGCGCGGCCGAGCCCGTGTACCAGGACCAGCCTCCCCGCCCTCCGTGCCCCCAGCCGTCGTAGATGTCGGCCGGCTGCTGGATCGGGACGAGCCCATAGACCGCGATGGTTTCCGGGTCCGTTTTCCCGAGCGGCGAGATCTTCTGGTAAATCTCGAAGGCGCGCGCGGAGAGCCGCGCGGCTTTCTCCGCCTCGCCCCGCGCCCTCGCCCGCTCGGCCAGCCGCACGAAGCCATCGACGATCCAGGAGGCGCCGTGGCTGTACTGGCCGCCGTTTTCGCGCACGCCGGGCGGATAGTCCGCAATTCGGCCGGGATAAGGCTGGGAATGCTCGTAGAACGGCGTTTCCATGAGCAGGATGCGGTCGGGCCGCTCGATGCCCTTCAAGCCGCCCTCGACGGCCTCCAGCGCCCGGTCGTCCCCGCAGGCGCCCGACCAGGCCGCCCAGCCCGCCGTCATCGCGTTCCGAACCGCGAGCTCCTGCCCGTCGTCCGCGAAATCCAGAATGTAATGATCGCCTCGCCAGCCGGATTCGAGCGCCTTGCGCTGTCCGGCGAGCGCCGCCTCGCAGCGCGCGGCGAAAGCCTCGTCGCCCTTGCGCCGCGCGACGGCCGTGAAGCCGTCGAGCACATTGGCGAGGAAGAAGCCCATCCAGACGCTCGTCCCGATGTCGCGGCGTCCGAGCATGTCGATGCCGTCGTTCCAGTCGCCGGCCCTCAGGAGCGGCAGGCCGTTCGCGCCGAGGTGACGGAGCGTGAATTCGATGGTGAGCTTCGCATGCTCGTAGACCGTCGCGGTCTCGCGCGAAACGCGCGGAATGACGACCAGCGTCTCCTCGCGCCTCGGAACCGCCGGGCCTTCGAGGAAGGGCGTCACTTCGTCGAGGACGGTCGCGTCCCCGGTCTGGCGCAGGTAGCGCTCGAGCACGTAAGGGAGCCAGAGATGCGGATCGCTCGCCTTGGTGCGCTGCCCGAGCCCCGTGCCGCCGCCCGGCGCCCGGTGCCACCATTTGAGCACGTCGCCCTCGCGGAACTGCTGACCCGCGTGCAGCACGATCTGGGCGCGCGCGAGCCGCGGCTCCAGAAGCATGAGCGGCAACACGTCCTGCAACTGATCGCGGTAGCCGGTCGCCCCGCCCCGCTGATTCGGTCCGATACGGCCCCAGAGACGCGAGGCGTAGAGCTGATACGGCAGCCAGGTGTTGACGAGGCGGTCGAAGTCCGGCCGGTTGGTGCGAATTTCGACCTTGCCGAGACGTTCGGCCCATGAGGCGCGGGTGGCTGCGAGCGCCGCGCGCGCTTCTTCGACGGAAATCCGCGCGGCCTGGGCCAGCGCGTCCTTCCGGCTCGCGGTCTGGCCGATGGCGATCGCGATCGTCGTCTCCTCGCCCGGATCGAGCGCGATCTCGCCGGCGAAAGCCGCGACCCGCCGCCCGTCGTCGCGCGCGGCCCCGTCGGGCCTCCCGGTCTCGACCATGACCGGCGTATGGATCTCGCGCCCCGGCCCGCCGAAGAAGCGGGCGCGGACCGTCTCCGTCGTCGGCGCCTCCATGCTCGTCACCGCGAAGGCGAAGCCACGCTCGAAATCGTTGCCCGGATTGCGGAAGATCAGCGTCCCCCCGACAGTCTCCTCGTCGATCTTGCTGACGCTCTCGTTCGGGCTCTCTTCGAGCGCGATGTCGAAGAAGGGAACGATACGCAGCCGCCGCGGTCTGTCGCCGACATTCTTCAGCGTCAGCAGGCGGATATCGCAGGGCCGGTCGGGCGGCGCGAAGATCACATATTCGGTGGCGAGGCCGGCGCGCGTCTTCGTGAAGGTCGCGACGCCCGGCTCGTAAACGGCTTCGTAAGCCTCGCTCTCGCGCTGGAACGGCGTGAAGCCGGGCGCGTCCGTCTCGCCGCTGTCGAGGTCGCGCAGATAAACGATCTGCCCCGGCTGCACGACGGTCGCGCTGTCGAACTGGAAGGCGGTCAGCGCGTTCTGGCGGGCGTTGGCGAAAGCGGAGAAGACCTCGCCGTCGTTCGAGACCATGGTCGCCATGCCAAGCTCGTTCGCCATCACATGCGCCCACGGGCGCGGGGTGCGATGCGTCAGGCGCAACGCCTTGCCGTCCCCGGAGAAGGCGAAGGGCCAGCGCGTCGGCAGGGCGTGCGAGGGCTCGACGGCGCGGGTCTCATAGAAGCGCGTCTTGACGTCGGCCTCGGAGATCGGCGGCAGGCCGAGGCGCTTCGCGACAAGCTCGGCCGCCCAGACATTGTTGTCGGACCGGCCGACGACGAACTCGGCCTCGGCGGCGCCGTTGGCGTCGAGCGTGACGTCGAGCGTGAAGCTGGCGGCGGGATCGAAGGTCCAGAGCTTGCCTTCGTCGTCGAGCTTGCGCCAGCGCCAGGGCTCGCAGCCGGTCGGCGCCGAAAGCGAGCCCTCGCCGAGGAAGCGGGTGCGCGAATCCTCGTAGCCGACGAGTTCGGCGCCCGTTCCCGGCTTCACGGAGAAGAACGAGGTCTCGCCCCGGTCGGCGCGCGCCGAGCGCAAAAGCCGGTTCCGCGCGAAGATCGTATTCAGCGCGCGCACGAAGATCGTCTCGACATGCATGCCCGCGAAATCGAGGTCGCGCGCATAGGCCGCGGTCTCGTGTCCGGCGACCTCGCAGAAGCTCGTCAGTCGAAGCCGGCGCGGCCGGCCGCTCGTGTCCCTGAGGCGGATGCGCCACGAGAGGATCGCGGCCTGCCGGGGATCGGGCGCGATCTCCATGCGGGCTTCGATCCCGTTGAAATCGTGAACGATGGCGATGCGGTTGAAGCCCGGCTCCTCGATGCGGTAGCGCCCCGCGCGGCGGGCCGGCTCGAAGCCGATCGACCACGGCGCCTCGCCCTCCTCGCTCACGTAGAAGAAATGGCCGCGCGCCTGCAGCGGCTCGAGCGGACGGCGGTAGAAGTCGATCTGCGCCCCGCCCCGCTCCGCGCCGAGCACGAAGGCGGCGCTGCGGCCGTCGCGGCGGATCTCCATCCCGACCGCGCCATTGTTCAGCATCAGGCGGTCCGGCCTTCTCCTCAGTTCACGCGGCGCGCCTTCGAGCCACGGGCCCCGCGCGCCCCTGCGCGTCACGGTCGTGACAAAGGCCGCGGCGCCGGCCAGCATCAGGGCGACCGCCGCGCCATAGGCGAAGCCGAGAATCCGCACGGGCTCCGGCATGGGCGCCGCGCCCCTGGCGAGCGTCTCGGCCCCGTTCCACGCGTAATCCCATTCCGTGCCGCGAGGAATGTAGAAGGGGATCATCAGCGGCGCCCAGGTGCCGAAACGCCGGATGCCGTCGGGAATGGCCCGCGTGCGCCCCTTGTGGCCGATGAAGCGGGCCGCCGCTTCGTCCGCCCGGTCGCCGCCGAGGAAAGACAGATTGACGAGGCTCGCGACCCTCAGGCCCATATGGTCGAACCAGATGAAGACGCGCAGCCAGTCGTAGGCGAGGAGCCCGAGGAAAATCAGCAGGCTGAAGCGGCGGTAGTCCGCCGCCGGCTGCACGGCCTGCTCCGCGATCACGACCGCCGAGCGCACAGCGCCGTCTTGATTGTACCAGCTCGGATCCGGCGACTGGCGCAGGAACGAGTTGATGATCGGCGCCATCCAGAGGCCCCAGCGGAGGACCCGCACCGCCTGCTCGACCAGGATCTCGACGCCATCCGGGCTGAAGAGGTTCTTGATCGGCCGCAGCGAACGCCTGAGCGCCGCGTCGAGCAGCACGTAATTGATCGAGAAGAGCGGCGCGGCCAGCGACCAGTTGATGACGCCCGCGACCGACTCCGCCCAGAAGAGCCGGACGCCGCCGGGGACCGCCCCAAGATTGACCATCCCATATTTGTTGAAGATCGGATACGTCACGAAATCGCTGACCGGCCGTCCGGCGAGGCGATAGTCGACCGCGGCGTAGGACCAGAATTTCGCGACGACGACCTGAATCTGCGGCGGGTCGAAGTACCAGCCGAACGCGCCGGCCACGATCCCGCCGAGCAGAAACCCAAGCGCGTAAATCCGCCAGGTCTCGAACTTCCGCCGCTGGCCCGAGGCGATCCTCCTTACGTCGCAGGCGAGATCGACGCCGCCATAGGCCAGCGCGCCAACGACGAACATGAAGAGAAACCGCGCTCCGCCGTCATAGGCCGCGAGATTGGCCTCATAGGCGAGCGCGAGCCCCAGTCCCACCACGAGCCCGCGAACGGACGAGCGACGATTGCGATAGGCCGCGGCGAGACGGCCGAAGAAAGGCGGCGTGCCATCGGCGCTCCCGACGACGGTTGCGCCGAGCGGAAAGAGCAGCGCGCCCAGCAGCGGGCCGGAGACAAGCGCGAAATCGACTGAGCGTCGCCTCGGCGCCCGGCAGGCGCAGCACGAAGGCGGTGATCAGGACAAAGCCCATGAAGAGCGCGCCGTAGATCGCGCCCTTGATAAGTCCGGTCCGCCAGTGCCCCCAGAGCGCGTCGAAGCGCGGCGGCCTCCCGCCGAGCCAGTCGAGCACGAGGCCGGTCATCAGATAGACGATCGCCCACAGGCCGCCCTGTGCGAGCGCCGCGCAGGCGGCCGAAAACACGATCGCGAGCAGCGGGTTCGTCACCCAGGTCGCCGCATCGGCGATATGCGGGGTGAGCGCTGCAAAAACGGCGGCGAGCGCGACGACGAAATGCGAGCGCGCGCGAATGGGCAACTGATCGACGGCGACGAGGCAGACGATCAGAAGCAGCGCTTCGCCGAGAAAGAACAGCACGATCGCCCGGCCGATCGCCGCCTGCGCCTGGAACGGCAGCGGCGCATGCGCGGTCACGAAGGCGCCGATCTCGGCCATGTGCCAGTCGGCCGAGAGCAGCACCAGGAAATTGAAGAGGTAGGGCGTGGCGATCAGGCCGACGCCCTCGATGAGCCGCAGCCCTCGCGCGGCCGCGACGAGGGCATAGACAGAGCCCGAGAGATAGAAGGTCAGCGCGATGATCGAGCCGGCGAAATTGACGCGGAACACATCCGCCCAGGGACCGGGAAGCTGCCAGAAGCCGAGCGCGTCGTTTCTTTGATACGCGAGAAGCGCGAAGGCCGCCGCGTCGAGCGCGATCAGAAGCGGCGAGCACGACCGTTCCGCATAGGCGCGGCGAAGGGCGCAGAGTCCAGCGGCGCCCGCGACGGCCGCCGGGATCGGCGCGCGCTCCCAGACCGTGAAGAACGCCCCAAGCGCAACCAGGACGAGGCCCGCGACGAGAAACAACGCCCGTGCCGGGCCCCTCGCGCGACGGGGCGTGATCTCCATGCGTTCCCGTCCGTTCCGCTTCCGCAATCCCCTATTCCTTTCGAATTGCGCCCTGACTCGCAAGGGTTGCGTTGCGCCGCGCCGTCCAAAGCGCGATAAAGCGATGCGATGACCCTCAAACAACTGATCGCGGCGCTTCTGGCCGGATTGATCGTGGCGACCCCCGCGTTCGCCGCCGAACTGCCGTCGGGCAAGAAGGCGAAGCCGCCGAAGTCCAACTCCATGAAGAAATGCAACATCGGCGGTTTGTCGGGCGTTTTGGCGGCAAACGGAGTCTGCGTCCACATGAGCGGCTATGTTTCCGCCACCGTCGGCGCCGCCGGCTCGACGCGTTGAAGCGGTTGCGCGCGGCCGCTCCGTAAGGCTACACGGGCGCCATGACCACGAAATCCCCGCCGCAATTCGCCCATCTCGGGCAGGCGTCCGCGATTCCGACCGAGCCGGACGCGAAGACCCTCGACCGCGCGCCCAATCCCCACACCGACACCGACTTTGTGACGCGCTTCGCCGCGCCGGAGTTCACGTCCATCTGCCCGATGACCGGGCAGCCCGACTTCGCCCATCTCGTCATCGACTACGTGCCAGACAAGTGGATCGTCGAGTCGAAATCGCTGAAGCTTTACCTCGCAAGCTTCAGAAATCACGGCGCTTTCCACGAGGATTGCACCGTCCGGATCGGCAGGGACCTCGCCACCGTCCTGAAGCCGCGATGGCTCCGGATCGGCGGCTACTGGTATCCGCGCGGCGGCATCCCGATCGACGTCTTCTGGCAGAGCGGCAAGCCGCCGGAAGGGGTCTGGCTGCCCGATCAGGGCGTTCCGCCCTATCGCGGACGCGGCTGACGATTCACGGCTTCCGGTGGCCGCGCGCAGACCCCGTCAGTTCGGTGACGCGAGGCGCTTGGCGAGGCGGTCGAAGTCCTGCAGCTCCGCGACCAGCGCCTCGAAGGCCTTCAGCGGCACCATGTTCGGCCCGTCCGAGGGCGCCTGGTCCGGGTCGGGATGGGTCTCGATGAACACGCCCGCGACCCCGACCGCGACGGCGGCCCGCGCCAGCACGGGCACGAACTCGCGCTGGCCGCCCGACGAAGACCCCTGCCCGCCCGGCTGCTGCACCGAATGGGTCGCGTCGAAGATGACCGGCGCGCCCGTCTCGCGCGCCATGATCGGCAGCGCGCGCATGTCGGAAACCAGCGTGTTGTAGCCGAAGCTGACGCCCCGCTCGGTCACCAGAATGTCGCCCGCGCCTGCCGAATCGAGCTTGGCGACGACGTTCTTCATGTCCCAGGGCGCGAGGAACTGGCCCTTCTTGACGTTCACCGGCCGCCCGGTGCGGGCGGCGGCGACCAGCAGGTCCGTCTGGCGGCAGAGGAAAGCCGGGATCTGCAGCACGTCCACGGCCTCGGCGACCGGCGCGCATTGCGCGATGTCGTGAACGTCCGTGAGGACGGGCAGGCCAAGCGACTCCCGGATCTCCGCGAAGACCGGCAGCGCCGCTTCGAGCCCGACGCCGCGCGCGCCCGAGCCGGAGGTGCGGTTCGCCTTGTCGAACGAGGTCTTGTAAACGAGCCCGATCCCGCGCCGCGCGGCGATCTCCTTCAGCGCCGAGGCGGTTTCGAGCGCATGCGCCCGGCTCTCCATCTGGCAGGGGCCGGCGATCAGCGCGAGCGGCAGGCTCTGGCCGAACCGCGCCGCAAGCTTGCCCCGACCGATCTGAACGATGGCGTTGTTGCGCAAGGCGCTGAAATTCCCGATCCGGTTTCGCGAAGGCGCGGTCTTTGCGGCAAATGGGCCGCTTTGGCAAGGAAAGGAGCCGGGACGCGAAACCCGACATTTTCGAAAACCGACATTTTCTTGCCTGAGAGCGCTTTCGCCCCGATAATCGGGGAAGCGCCATTTAGACATATTATTTCAGTTAAATGGCTCGCGGAGTGCAAGAGCGCGAGCGGAAACGACGCTAAAATCGGACCTAAAGGTCTGAAATCCCACGAATCGAAACGCTAAAGCGGCCTTCTCTCCATGACAGCCAGCGACCCGTCTGAAAACCTCGGCATCCTTGCCCGCCGCCGGATCGAGGCCGGCGTCATCGCGCCGATCTACGAGGAGTTGCGCGCCGAGGTCGGAGAGGAAAAAGCTCGCGAAATTCTGAGGAAGGCCATCCGGCGGGCGGCGATCGCGGCCGGCGCGGACATGGCGAAGCGCGCGCCGGGCGGCGCCGATCTCGAGAGCTTCAAGGCGATCCAGCATCTCTGGACGAAGGACGACGCGCTGACGATCGAGGTTCTCAAGGACGAGCCGGGCGTCTTCGACTTCAACGTGCGGCGCTGCCGCTACGCCGAGACCTATCGGGCCATGGGGCTCGCCGAGATCGGCGACCTTCTCTCCTGCAACCGGGACGGCGCTTTCTGCGAGGGATACGATCCCCGCATCGCGTTGACCCGCACGCAGACCATCATGGGCGGCGCCCCATCCTGCGACTTCCGCTATCGCATGCGCGAGGAGGACGAAAAGCCGGGGGACGCCGCGGAGTGAGCCCGGCGCCGACGCGACGCGCCTTATATTCTCCGTGTTCGTCCGCGCTGATCGAGACAAGGGTCTCCGGGGAGACCGCAGCGAAAAGGAGCTCCGCTTGCGCTTCGTCGCACGGCATCTGGCTACGGTCTTTGCGCTGGCCTTCCTCGCGGCGCCGGCGGCTCAGGCGCAGCCGCGATATCTTCAGATGGACGAGCCCCGCTTCATCGAGGTCGCCGGACAGGCCAGCGTCGAAGCCGTTCCGGACTTCGCCCGCGTGACGCTCGGCGTGACGACCGCCGGAAAGGACGCGCGCGAGGCGCTTGCCGCCAACGCCAAATCCGTCAACGCGCTCATAGACCTCCTGAAATCGGAGGGAATATCGGCGGCGGACATCCAGACGTCGAGCCTGTCCATCGCGCCGACCCTGAGCAATCCGCCATCGGGTTCGGAGGCCGAGCGCAAGATCACCGGCTACAATGTCAGCAACATGGTGACCGTCACGGTCCGCGACCTCTCGAAGGTCGGCGCGCTCCTCGACAAGGCGGTCGATGCGGGCGCGAACGCCATGTACGGCCTCGCCTATGGCGAGAACGATCCGGGCGCCCTGCTCGACGCAGTCCGGCCGAAGGCGGTCGCGGACGCGCGGCGGAAGGCCGAAATCTTCGCCAAGGCCGGCGGGGCGAAAATCGGACGCATGCTGTCGCTGACCGAAGAAAGCGGACCAACCCCCGTGCCCATGGGCAAAGTCTATGCCCGAATGGCCGCCGCGCCGACCCCCGTCGAGCCGGGCCGCGAGACGCTGACGGTCACCGTGACCGCGCGCTTCGAGCTGTTGCAATAGGGAGGCGCCTCATGTGCCGCAACATCCGACCCCTGTTCAACTTCGAGCCGCCCGCGACGGAGGACGAGGTCCGGGCCGCCGCGCTCCAGTTCGTGCGCAAGGTGAGCGGCTTCACGAAGCCCTCCCATGCCAACGCGGAAGCCTTCGAGCGCGCCGTCGCCGACGTGACGCAGACCGCGCGCGAACTCATCTCGTCGCTTCACACCTCCGCCCCGCCGCGCGACCGCGAGACGGAGACCCTGAAGGCCCGCGAGCGCAACGCCCGCCGCTTCGCGTGAGCGGCCGCCGCCGGCAGAGGCGCGGAACGCTCGCGACCGCCCTGCCGGCGTGATAAGCCTTGGGTCGGACTGACAGGCGCTGAATTGCGCCGAAGGAATGGGAGAGCGCCATGCGAGGCGACGACCGGGTCCTCGAATATCTCAATCGCGCGCTTCGGCACGAGCTCGCCGCCGTGAACCAGTACTGGCTCCACTATCGAATCCTCGACAACTGGGGCTACAAGGCCTTCGCCAAGGTTTGGCGCGAGGAATTGATCGAGGAGATGCAGCACGCCGACAAGCTCGTCGCGCGCATCCTCTTTCTTGACGGCACTCCCAACATGCAGTCGCTCGATCAGCTCCGGATCGGCAAGAGCGTGAAGAGCATCATCGAGTGCGACCTTGCCGCCGAGATCGACGCTCGCGCGCTCTATCTGGAAGCAGCGAGCTATTGCGAATCGGTGAGCGACCGGGTGAGCAAGAATCTGTTCGAGGCGCTGACCGCCGACGAGGAGGAGCATATCGACTTCCTCGAGACGCAGCTCACCCTCATCGCGCAGCTCGGCGAGCAGCTCTATTCTCAGAAGCATGTCGGCGATCTGAAGTCGACGATAGGCGAGTGCGCGGCGTGCCGCATCGCTGCGACGCAATCGTGGTTGGCGCGGGGCCGGCCGGGCTTGCCGTCGCGGCCTGCCTGAAGACGCGCGGCCTCGATCCGGTGATCTTCGAAAAGGCCGATGCGGTCGGATCGGTCTGGCGGCGCCACTACGACCGTCTGCATCTGCACACCGACCGCGCCCGGTCCGGCCTGCCCGGCCTTCCCATGCCCGTGGCTTACGGGCGCTATCCGTCGCGCGCTCAGGTCGTAAGCTATCTGGAATCCTATGCGCGGACCTTCGGCCTCGCGCCCGTCTTCAACACGCCCGTCCGCTCGCTCGCGCGCGAGGGTCCCCGCTGGCGAGCCGAAACGGACGGCGAAGCGTGGGAGGCGCCGATCGCCGTCATAGCGACCGGCCTCGCGGACTTTCCGCACGTCCCAAACTGGCCCGGAATGGAGGGCTTCCCCGGGCAGGTCCTGCATTCGAGCCTCTACCGCAATCCCGCGCCCTTCGCCGGTCAGCGCGTCCTCGTCATCGGCTACGGCAATTCGGGGGGCGAGATCGCGCTCGATCTCGCCGAAGCCGGAATCCGGACGGCTATGGCGGTTCGCGGCCCGATCAACGTCATCCCGCGCGAGATGCTGGGGCGGCCGATCCTCGCCTGGAGTCTGGCGAGCCGCGTCCTGCCGCCTCGCCTGGCCGACGCGGTCAACGCGCCCCTGCTGCGGCTTGCGGTCGGCTCCATCGAAAAGCTCGGCCTCAAGCGCGCGCCGAAAGGTCCGCTCCAGTCGATCGCGGAGGACGGCCGCGTGCCGCTCATCGACGTCGGCACGCTCGACGCGATCCGCGAGGGCAGGATCGAACTTCGCGGCGACGTAGCGGGCTTCACGCGGGAGGGCGTGATCTTCAGGGACTCGCCGCCCGAAGCCTTCGACGCGGTGATCCTCGCGACCGGCTTCCGGCCCGACCTCCGCGGCCTTCTCCCCACCGCCAGGAATGTCCTCAGCGCGACCGGAGCGCCCCTCGTCAGCGGAAAGCCGACCGCCGAGCCGGGCCTCTTCTTCTGCGGCGCGATCCCTTCCGCGCTCGGACAGTTGAAGCAGATCGGGATCGACGCGACCAACATCGCGGAGGCGGTGGCGCCCCGAAATGCCCGCGCCGCCTGAGCGCCCGTGAGCCCGCCTTCCTCTCAGACGCGGAGAATGTCATCGACCCAGGCCGGAACCATCTCACTCGCCGGGCCATAGCGCGCTTCGTCGAACAGGTCCGCGTTGTCGGCTGCTTCGAGGTTGATCTCGCAGGTTCTCACGCCCGCCGCGCGCGCCTCGGCCACGAATCCCGCTGCGGGATAGACCGCGCCCGAGGTCCCGATCGCGACGAAGAGATCGGCGCTTCTCAGCGCACGATCGATCGCATCGAGATGCATCGGCATTTCGCCGAACCACACGACGTCCGGACGCAGCGTCGCCCGCGCGCCGCAATCCGGACAGCCGTCGGCGACGGTGAGGTCGCCGGTCCAGACCTGCGTTGCTCCGCAGGCTGCGCATCGCGCCTTCAGAAGCTCGCCGTGCATGTGAAGAACGCGCCGCGAGCCGCCGCGCTCATGCAGGTCGTCGATGTTCTGCGTGACGAGCGTGAGCCCGTCGCCCCGCTCGGCCAGACCTTTCTCCAGCCGCGCGAGCGCCCGATGCGCGGCGTTGGGCGCGGCGCTTGCGAGGTTGCGGCGACGCGCGTCGTAGAAGGCGAGCACCTCCACCGGATCGCGCGCGAAGGCTTCGGGCGTCGCGAGCCGCATCGGATCGAAACGCGCCCATAGGCCTTCGCCCGTCTTGTCGCGGAACGTGCCGAGTCCGCTCTCGGCGGAGACCCCCGCGCCAGTGAGGACGAAGACGTTCATGCCGGCGCTCGCAATCCTGCCTTCAATGCCGGGCGGCGATCTCGATCAGGGCCGCGATGAGTTCGAGCAGGATGAGCACCACCACCGCGATCTCGAGTCGGGTGGCGCGGTCCGCGTCCATGATGTCGGTCAGCGCGTGGGCGGTCTCGACGATCACGTCGAGCTTGCGCTTCAGCGCGCCCGCCCGCTCCTTGAGCTCATACTCGTCTTCGAGGCGCGCGTAGAGCCGCTCGAGGTCCGGCCGGTCCCACAGGACGTCCGGCTTCTCCTCGACCGCCACGCGGCCGGAGACGCGATGCTGCGCCAGGAGCGCCTGGCCGATCAGCTTGAGCATGGCCTTGCGCCGATAGGGAGGCCTGCCCGTCGAGGCCAGTTTCGAGGCGAAGGGCTCGATCACGTCGAAGACGGCGTTGACCTCGCGCTCGTCGCGCGTGAGCGCGGCCGTCTTGGCGAGCGCGTCGGCCACGACCAGAAACCGGTCGGGCGACAGGTCCTTGATCTGGATCGGCCCGCCTGACGCCTTCTGGCCATCGCCCTCCGGCGAGATTTCGAGCACGGCCGTCTCGTCGTCGCCGCGGACCTTCTCCCCGCTCACCCGCCACTTGAGCTTCTGAAGGAGATCGTCTTCCTCCAGAGGCGTCAGGCCGACCATGACGGCGACGCCGAAGCGGAACAGCGCGACCATGCCCTGCTCGCCCACCCGGAACGCCAGCGGCAGGAGCGAAATCGTATCCGGCCGTTCGAGCCCGGTCGTGTCGATGCGCTCGCCCACGATGAGCGCTCGCGCCGTGTATCGGGCCGGCCCGGTCTTCACAGACGTGACGTCGGTCATGGCGACAAACTACGACGGCGCCAGCGGATAGCCAACAGAGCCGTGCAGGAACCTGAACCGCCTCCGATTTTGCCCGGGCGCCCGCCTTGAGTCCGCTGGCGATCTGACGATAGAAGCCTTCAAAAAGGCGGGCGATCGCCGTCCGAACCGAGACAGCCCGGGACCGTCGCGTCGCATGTCCGATCTCCTGTCCATCCCTGGCCTCCTGACGGCTTTCGGACTGCTCGTCCTGTTGTGCCTGGCGGCGGGCGTCGGCGCCTTCGTTCGGACGCGGCTTCCCGAACAGCACCGCTCGCGCGAGTCCATGCAGCTGGTGCAGCTCACGATCACCCTCCTCGTGACCTTCACCTCCATCGTCCTCGGCCTCCTGACCGGATCGGTCACCAGCGGCTTCGACAAAGCCTACCGCGCGCGCGGAACCTATGCCGCGGAGTTCGTCCAGATGGACCAGTGCCTGCGCGACTATGGTCCGGAGACCCTCTCCATGCGGCAGAAGCTGCGCGCCTATGTCGGCGCCGTGATCGCCAGCACCTGGCCTAACGAACCGCCGCCGAAAGTCTCTTACCCCGATGTTTCGGGCATGCCCCGGGTCGGAGAGAGTCTCGAACTGTCGGCGATCCTCAACGACATCCGGACGCAGTTGCGCGAACTCGTCCCCAAGGACGCCGTTCAGGCAAGACTCCTGCCCGAATGCCTGAACCAGTTCTCGGACCTGACCAGGAGCCGCTGGGAGGTGATCGAGGGGGCCAACCAGTCCATCGCGGCGCCCTTCTACTGGGTGCTCGCGCTTTGGCTGGTCATTCT
Source organism: uncultured Alphaproteobacteria bacterium (assembly GCA_963741845.1). Classification (GTDB taxonomy): domain Bacteria; phylum Pseudomonadota; class Alphaproteobacteria; order Rhizobiales; family Beijerinckiaceae; genus Roseiarcus. The sequence goes on along the minus strand of CAVUJV010000033.1, from coordinate 309,855 downwards.
GTTCGGAAGCTTCGGACTGACCGCGCCCCCCAATCCGCTCACGATCATCGTCGTTGTTCTGACGGCGCTCTCGATCACCATCGCGGTCGCGGTCATCGCGGATCTCGACCAGCCTTATGGAGGCCTGTTCGGCATTCCGAGCACGGCGATGCGCAATGCGCTCAGCGACATGATGCGCTGAGGGCGGCCGGTCTGCTGGCTCCTCCGTCAGCCCTGGCCGAGCGCCGCATTGGTCGGTCCGATCGCGGAGATCACCCTGACCTCGGCTTCGCGAAAGATCGCAAGCTTCGCCATCCCCGTCAGGCCGGATCCGGCGTCGAGGTTGAGGCGGAAGCGCGCGATCTGCTCCTCGTGGCTCGGGGCGACGCCGGCGTCGTTCGGCGTGTGGCCGTGCACCACAAACAGACCGTCAAATCCGTCGCTGTCGGGCCGGAACTCCAGGAACGGCCAGCGTATCCAGGCCCAGTGCCGGTCCTGCTGGAGCTCCGCCAGCGGAACGTTCCACGGCGTCGCGAGGAACGTATTCAGCGGCTCGGCGGGGTTGACGCCGCCGTGAACGAAAAGAACGTCTCCCGATCGCCGCCACGGACGCAGCGATTGCAGCCAGCCAAGAAGATGCGGGGGCGCCGCGATCCTGACGATCGTGAGCAGTTCCTCCGGGTCTTCCGGCGCGGCGCGGGGATCGAGAAACTGCTTCACGACGGATGTCCCGCCGTTGCGCAACCAGTTGGCGAGAGCGTCGAGCGCCGCCTCCCACGGACTGTCCGGCTCAAGCGCGAGCCGCAGCATGGCCTCGTGGTTGCCCATCAGCATGACGGTCTCGTCCGCCTCGAGGCGCGCCCCCGAGCCGAGCGCCAGATCGACGGCGCCCAGACTATCCGGACCCCGGTCGATCAGGTCCCCGAGAAAGACGATGAGGCGCCGCTCGCTGCGGCGGGGCTCGCGCGCGGCCTGATCCAGCAGCGCTTCGAGAAGGTCCGGGCGTCCGTGGATGTCGCCGACGACGAAAATTTCGGCGCCCTCCTCGATCGCGCGCGGCAGGAGGTAGGCTTTGCGAGAAAAGACGGTTGCCATCCGAAATCCAAATCCCCACGCTCACATTGCACCGGCTGGCGCGAACACGCTAGAAACAGCCAATGTTCCTGACCTTTTTCGCCAATCTGCGGCAGGCCCACGTGCCGGTGACGCCCCGCGAATATCTCGACCTCATGCGGGGGCTGGAGCGCGATCTTGCGGACAAGTCTGTCGATGAGTTCTACGCCCTCGCCCGCGCGCTGCTTGTGAAGGACGAGCGCAACCTCGACAAGTTCGATGTCGTCTTCGCCTCGACCTTCAAGGGAATTCTCTCCCTTTCAGCCGCCGTCGAGGCGCAGGAACTGCCCGAGGAATGGCTGCGCAAGATGGCCGAACGCTATCTGAGCCCTGAGGAGCGGGCGCAGATCGAGAAGCTCGGTTTCGAGAAGCTCATGGAGACCTTGCGCCAGCGCCTCGCCGAACAGAAGGGGCGGCATCAGGGCGGCTCGAAATGGATCGGCACCGGGGGAACCTCGCCTTTCGGCGCCTATGGCGACCATCCGGAAGGCATTCGCATCGGGCAGGACAAGGGACGGCGCGGCAGCGCGGTCAAGGTCTGGGACAAGCGGGAATTCCGGGATTTCGACGGCGACGCGGAACTCGGGCCGCGCAACATCAAGCTCGCCTTGCGCCGCCTCAGGCGGTTCGCGCGCGAGGGCGAAGCCGACGAACTCGACCTCGACGGCACCATCCGCTCAACGGCGGACAAGGGCTATATCGACGTCAAGCTGCGGCCGGAGCGGCGCAACGCCATCAAGGTGCTGCTGTTTCTCGACGTCGGCGGCTCGATGGACTGGCACGTCGAAGAGGCGGAGCACCTGTTTTCCGCCGCAAAAAGCGAGTTCAAACGGCTCGAACACTTCTATTTCCACAACTGCCTCTACGAAAGCGTCTGGAAGAGCAATCGTCGCCGGCATCAGGAGCGGATCGCCACTTCCGATCTCCTCCATTCCTATGGCCGGGACTACAGGGTCGTATTCGTCGGCGACGCGTCCATGAGCCCTTATGAGATCGTCTCGCCCGGCGGATCGGTCGAACATCTCAACCCCGAGCCCGGAGAAGTCTGGCTCAGGCGGGCGATCCAGATCTGGCCCCGCACGGTCTGGATAAACCCGACGTCCGAAAAGCACTGGGCCTATTCGCAATCGACCGCGATGATCTCCGAGATTTTCCAGCGGCGGATGTTCGCCCTGACCCCCGACGGGGTGGAAGCCGCGATGCGCGCGCTCGCGGCCTGACCGCCCTCACCGCACCACGAGCACCGAGCATTGCGCGTGGCGGACGATCGTCTTGGCGTTCGATCCGAGCAGGTAGTCGCTCATGACCGGGCGATGGGAGCCGACGACGATGAGGTCCGCGTCCCAATCCGTCGCCTCCTGCAACAGCTCGTGATAAATGCCCCCTGCCCGCGCCACCGCGCTCTTGCGCGCAGCCGGCAGGTCAATGCTGGTGAGAATGGAATCCAGCGACTCCTTCGCGCGTTTCGTCTGCTCCTCGTCGAAGTCGGCCGGCACATATTCCATGAAGGTCGCGGGCACGACCGGCTGTACGTTGACCAGCCTCACGTCCCCGCCTCCGAGTTTTGCGAGTTCGACCGCCTCCGGCAGCCCCTTCAGCGTCGGCGCCGATTCCGCGAGGTCGACAGCAAGGATTATGCGCTTGTACATCGGATGGACCTCCGCTCAGGCGAAGAGGACGTCAGGTTCGCGCCTCGTCGGCAAAGTGGCGGGACTTCCGGGCGCTGGCAACCCTTCCGCTGCGAATTGCGGCCACTCGCCGCAGGCGCAGGCCTGGCGGACGGGGCGCCCGACGCACTCCGCCATCGCGGACGCCGCAAGGTTCCGCAAGGCGCGAGGACGCCGACGCGTTGTCTCCCAAAGCTCCGAAAACACGGGATCGGCCTCGAAGGCGCCCGAGGCGGAAAGCCGGTCCGGACGGGCCCTTCGGCTCGTCTACGATAGGCGTTGTTCGAACGGCGCGGGATCGCTATAAGGCGCGCGCCATCGGACGGTGTGGGAATCGCGAATGAACGACGTCGCTGCTGACCGCTACAAGCCCTCAGACGACGAGCCGTTTATGAATGAGCGCCAGCGGGAATATTTCCGGCGCAAGCTCATGGCCTGGCGGGAGTCCATTCTCGCCGAGAGCCGCGACACGCTCGCGGCGCTCCAGCACGAAAGCGAGAACCATCCCGACATCGCGGACCGGGCGTCTTCCGAAACGGATCGCGCCATCGAGCTCAGGGCCCGTGACCGCCACCGCAAGCTGATCTCGAAGATCGAGGCGGCGCTCGCCCGGATCGAGGACGGATCTTACGGCTATTGCGTCGAGACCGGCGAGCCGATTTCGCTCAGGAGGCTCGACGCGCGTCCCATCGCCACCCTCTCCGTCGAAGCGCAGGAGCGCCACGAGCGGCGGGAGCGGATCTACCGGGACGAATAACGCCCCCGCCGACGGCTCCCGGCGTCAGCCCAGCTTGTCCCGGCCCAGGAGACGGGCCATCTCGGCTTCCAGAGTTTCGAGGTCCTCGAAGGGATCTCCGCCCTTTTGCGGCGCGTCCCCAGTCTCGGCCGGGGGCGGAGCGGGTTGCGCCGTTGGGGTCGGAGCCTGGCGCTCGGGCGACGGCGTCAGCTTTTCGAGCTTTGCTTCCGTCCTGACGACCGGAGCGCGCGTCGGCTCGACATAGATAACCGCAGGCGGTTCCTTGACGGCGTTCGAGTCGGGGGATTTCTCCGGCTTGAGCGGAGCCGGAGCCGGTTCAGGCTTGCTGACGCCGCCCGCGGGCAATCCTTCGCGTGGCTTCGGCGTAGCGACATCCGAGGCAGGCTTGTCCGCAGGCGGAGCCAGGTTCGCCCGCTGCGCCGGGATGATCGGGGGAGGCATCGAGGGACGCGCCGGGATCGGACGCGCCGGCATCGTGCCCGGAGCGCCGCTCGCCGGAGCTTCCGCGGGCTTCGCGCCCACGGCGCGGGACAGGACCTGCGGTCTGGAGGCGGCCGGCGCGGCTGCGTCGGCGCGCGGGGGGACGGATGTCGGGCTCGGCGCCGCAGACCCGGGTGAAGGCGCCGCGACCGCCGGCTCCGAAGGGCGAACCGGCGAGGGAGCGGGCTCCGCCGCCGGAGCGGGCGCCGGCGCGGGAGGAATGACCGTCCCCGAGATGGGCGCCGGCTTTGACGGCCGCGACGGCGTCGGGGCCGCGGGCTGCGGCGCAACGACGGGCCGCGGCGCAGGCGCCGCCGGCTGGGGCGCGGGCGCGGGAACAGGCGCGGGGACCGGCTCGGCGGCGGCTTCCGCGCGGCGCGGCGGCGCGGCCGACGCCGCGACATTGTTGCCTTCGCGCGCGGGCGCCATCGCGCGATTGATCTGCGCTTCGATCAGCACGTCGTTGGGGCCGCCGATCATCACAAGATGCTCGACATTGTCCCGTCGAACGAGCACCAGCTGGCGCTGCCCGTCGAGGCTGAAGGCGTCCACCAGGCCAAGCCGGGGCTGGCGCGTGCGGCCGCCGGGAACCCGGAGGCGATGGGCAAACACCACCCGGTAAACGATCGCCAACACGACCAGCGCCGCAATGCCGCAGGCGACCAGCACCGCGATCTGAATCACCTTGCTGTCGCCGAAGGGGAAGAGGTCACTAAGCCACTGCATACCAAATCCAACGCTTGCGCCGCCGGGCGCCGGTGCTGTCGAAGTCTGCGTCCGCGCCAGCCCGCTCGGCGGCGCTGCCGCATCGTCCGCAAAAACGAAGCGCGCACGAAGAAGGTCTGGCTCCGCGGGCTCTCGAGCTTCGCAAAGTCGGCGCGATGTCCAACGGCCCGGCGAGCCGATCGCGCACACATAACAAAACGCGGTCCGATTGAAAACTGTGGCTTCCGCGCCATCTCCGGAGCTTCCAAGGGCTCGCGGGGAGACAGGCGGAGGCGCCCATGCTAACGACGATGGCGTGCGACTCAGCGACGATGCGCTTCGGCCGGGCGCGTCTCCGAGCCCGGACGCACGAGGCCTGAAGCGTGTTGGGTTGGACCTGCCGATGACGTCGACGTCTTCCGCTCCGTCGATTGGGCGCGTCGGGCGCAGCCAGAGCCTTTGGGCGCTCGCATTCCTCACGATTGCGATATGCGGCGCGGCGCTCGCGGTCTGGCTTGCGCCCGGCGCCACCGGCGCAATGATCGCGTCCGCCGTCGTGACAGGCTTCGCGTGCCTTGGAGCGCTCGCCGTCCTCCTGTTTTCGTTCGGCGCGGTGAGGTTTCCCGCGCGATCGGACCGGGCGGAGACCTCCCGGGCGATCATCGACACCAGCCCCGACGGGCTCGTCGTGACGGACCGCGAAGCGCGGATCCTATATGCCAACGACGCCTATCGCGCCCTCTCGAAGACGATCGGCGCCAACGACATCAAGCCTGTCGAGCGGCTTTTCACGGGCGCGCCCGACGTCTCCGAATCGATCTACCGCCTCGCCCAGGCCGCGAAATCGGGCGCGCGGGCGAGCGAGGATCTCCGGGTCCCGGCCGCCCCGAACGGGCCGGCGGAAGCCGCCTGGTATCGCGTCCGCGTTCGCCCGCTCGACAATGCGCAGGACCGCGCGACGGTCTGGACCGTATCCGACGAGACGCGTGAGCACGACAAGCACGAGACCTTCTTCCAGGACCTGCAGCACGCGATCGACTATCTGGATCATGCGCCGGCCGGCTTCTTTTCGGCGGAGGCCGACGGCGCCATCGTCCATATGAACGCGACCCTCGCGGGCTGGCTCGACTACGATCTGGCGCAGTTCGATCTCGGCCAGCTCAAGATCGACGACATCATCGCCGGCGACGCGGGGGCGATGCTCGCCACCATCTCAGGACGCCCCGGCGAGGTGGCGACCCACCAGTTCGACGTCGATCTCAAGCCGCGGCACGGGCGCCTCATCCCCGCCCGGATCCTGCACAAGGTGGCCTTCGCAAGCGACGGCGCGCCCGGCCCCTCGCGCTCCATCGTCATCAACCGCGCCCCCGGCGAGACGAAAGGCCAGGACGACCTGCGGGCGGCCGAGGTCCGGTTCGCGCGGATCTTCAATTCCACGCCCGTCGCCATTGCTTCCATCGACGCCTCGGGCGCGCTTCTTCGCCCCAACGCCGCCTTTGCGCGGCTGGCGTCCGACGTCCTGAAGGCGCATGGGGCGGGCGGGCGTCCCTCGATCTTCAAGTTCGTCGCGGAGCGCGACCACGGTCCGCTGCGCGCCGCGCTGGAGGCGGCGGCGAGGGGGCAGGCCGAGATCGCCCCCATCGACGTCTCGCTCGAAGGCGCGGGCGCGGCGCGCTCGGCGCGGCTCTTCGTCTCCGCCTCCGACCCGGCCATCGACGAGGGCGCGAGCGCGACGGTCTTCGCCCTCGACACGACGGAGCAGCGCACGCTTCAGGAGAATCTGGCGCAGAGCCAGAAGATGCAGGCGATCGGCCAGCTCGCCGGCGGCGTCGCGCATGACTTCAACAACGTGCTGACCGCCATCATCGGCTATTCGGACCTGCTGCTCGCCAACCACCGTCCGACGGATCCGTCCTTTCAGGACATCATGCAGATCAAGCAGAACGCGAACCGGGCGGCGGGGCTCGTGCGCCAGCTTCTGGCGTTCTCGCGGCGGCAGACCCTGCGGCCGCAGACCCTCCAGCTCAACGACGTGCTCTCGGACCTTCAGATGCTGCTGCGCCGGCTGGTCGGCGAGCCGATCGCGCTCGACGTGGTCCACGGCCGCGACCTCTGGCTCGTCAAGGCCGACCTCAACCAGTTCGAGCAGGTGATCGTCAATCTCGTCGTCAACGCCCGCGACGCGATGCCGGACGGAGGCAAGATCCTTCTGCGGACCCGCAATGTCCCGGCTTCGGAATGCGCCGGGCTCAAGGATCAGGGCGTCGCGCCCGCGGATTATGTCCAGATCGAGGTCGAGGACACCGGCCACGGCATTCCCGAGGACGTGCGGGCCAAGATCTTCGAGCCCTTCTTCACCACGAAGGAGGTCGGCAAGGGCACCGGCCTCGGCCTCTCGATGGTCTATGGCATCGTCAAGCAGACCGGCGGCTATGTCTTCTGCGACAGCGAGCCGGGCAAAGGCGCGACCTTCCGCATCCTGCTGCCGCGGCTCATCGAGGCGGAGGCCGAGGCCGAGGAGCCGGCGAAGAAGGAGGCGGCCAAGCCGCCGGCCGACCTCACCGGCCGCGGCGCGATCCTTCTGGTCGAGGACGAGGAGGCGGTGCGCGCCTTCGCCGCGCGGGCCCTGGCCTCGCGCGGCTACACGGTGCTCGAGGCGGAGTCCGGCGTCGAGGCCCTCGAAGTGGTCGAGGCGGCCGGGCAGCCGATCGACCTCATCGTCTCCGACGTCATCATGCCCGAGATGGACGGACCGACCATGCTGACCGAATTGCGGCGCCGGGGCTTGACGGCCAAGGTCGTGTTCGTGTCAGGCTATGCGGACGACGCTTTCGCGCGCAACCTGCCGGAGAAGCAGGAATTCACCTTCCTGCCGAAGCCGTTCACGCTCAAACAGCTGATCGAGACGGTCAAGAGCGCGATGAGCTGACCGCGACGGCGCCGATCCCTGAAGTTTGAGACGGACGCCAAATGCGGTTCGAAGGCACGAAATCCTATGTCGCGGGCGAGGAGCTCAAGACCGCCGTCAATGCGGCGATCGCGCTGGAGCGACCCCTGCTGGTCAAGGGGGAGCCCGGCACCGGCAAGACCCTGCTCGCTCAGGAGATCGCGACGGCGATCGGGGCGCCCTTCATCGCCTGGCATGTGAAGTCCACCACCCGCGCCCAGCAGGGCCTCTACGAATATGACGCGGTCTCGCGCCTGCGCGATTCCCAGCTTGGCGACCCGCGCGTCTCCGACATCGCCAACTACATTCGCCGCGGGAAGATCTGGGAAGCCTTCGTCTCGCCCGAGCGCCCCGTCCTGCTGATCGACGAGATCGACAAGGCGGATATCGAATTCCCCAACGACCTCCTGCTCGAACTCGACCAGATGGAGTTCCACGTCTACGAGACGGGCGAAAGGATCCGCGCGACGCTCAGGCCGATCGTCATCATCACTTCCAACAACGAGAAGGAACTGCCGGACGCGTTCCTGCGGCGCTGCTTCTTCCACTACATCCGCTTCCCGGACACGGAGACGATGCAGGCCATCGTCGAATTGCACTATCCGGGCATCAAGCCCCGGCTGGTCGAGGAAGCCATGCGGTCCTTCTTCACGCTCCGCGAGACGCCGGGCCTCAAGAAGAAGCCGACCACCTCCGAACTCCTCGACTGGCTGAAGCTTCTTCTCAACGAGGACGTGTCGCCCGAAATTTTGCGCGAACGGGATGCGAAGAAGCTGATCCCTCCCCTGCATGGCGCGCTGCTCAAGAACGAGCAGGACGTGCATCTCTTCGAGAAGCTCGCCTTTCTCAGCCGGCGGGAGCGTTAGTCGAACGTAACGCGCGCCGGACCCTCCCGACTCCTCGTTGCGACCGGTCTGTGCTCATGTCAGACTGGCGCTCATGCGCAGACTCCTCCTCGTCCGCCATGCGAAGGCAGAGCCGTCGGTCGGCCGTGACGATTACGAACGCAAGCTGACCGGCCGCGGTCGCCATGACGCGCAGCACATGGCGGAGGCGCTCAGCCATCGCAAACTGGTCCCCGAGGCGCTGATCCATTCGGGCGCCGCGCGCACCAAGGAGACCGCCGAGATTTTCGCCGAGGCCTGGGGCGGCGACGTTCGCCTGGAGAAGGACGCAGGCGTTTACGACGCCGCGCCCTCGACCCTGCTGTCGCTCATCCGCGCCCTGCCCAAGTCCCGGAAACATGTCGCGCTCGTCGGGCACAATCCCGGGCTCGGAGAGCTCGCCGTCTCGCTTGCGGGTTCGGGCGCCGATGGGGACATTCGCCGGATGGCGGCAAAGTTTCCGACCTGCGCCGTCGCCGTGATCGACTTCCGCGTCAAGACCTGGGAGGAGGTCGAGGGCGGAAAGGGGCTGCTCTCCCTCTTTCTCACGCCCGCCGAGGTCGAGACATAGGCTCGCAGGGCCGAAGGCGCCGGTCTTTTTGAGAATAAGAAAGTCAAACATTTCCTTCTGATTTTCTGACACAGCCGCTATGATGCCTGATCGTCGTCAAGCCGAAAGCAGCCATGCGCAAAATCGTCGAAGCCCCCCGCCAACGCCATGAGGGCCGCGCAGCCATCTTTTTGCCATCCTTTCGCCATCGACGGCGCTCCTGCCGGAAGGAAATGTCAGCGCAAGCCCTTGAAAAGTCCCGATTCGCGGAAGGAAATGGCGCGTTTTTCGAGCCGTTTTTCATTGAAAATTGCTCGGAACAGACTGTTTTTCGTGGGTTTGACGCCGAATTGAGCGCGAAATCGCATCAAAAGGGCTCCAAAATGCATGCCGATTTGAGGGCGCCCGCCTCCAATTGTGGCGGACCGCATCCACCGCTATGCCGTCCCCTGTCCAAAGCGGACGCCGCCGCCTAAATAGGCGCGGACTTCCGTAAGGCGGCTTCAGACTTGTCCTTCCTCAAAGATCTGGCGTTCGAGGCCGGGCTCGTCGCGCGGTCGCTTGGCGACTATTTCTCCGGCGGGGGCCTGAGGCTCGGCGTCACGGGCCTGTCGCGCTCGGGGAAGACGGTGTTCCTCACCGCGCTCGTCAACAACCTGATCGCCGGCGCGCGCCTGCCGGTGCTGGCGGCCTCGGCCGAGGGGCGCGTCACCCGCGCCTATCTCCAGCCCCAGCCCGACGACGCGGTGCCCCGCTTCGCCTACGAGGACCATCTCAAGAGCCTCACAGGCCCGGACCGGCAGTGGCCGCAATCGACCCGGCGCATCTCGCAACTTCGCCTGACGATCGAATTCGAGAGCGCCGCCCATTGGGGCGGCAAGGCCTCGACGCTCTCGGTCGATCTCGTCGATTATCCCGGCGAATGGCTGCTCGACCTGCCGCTGCTCGACAAGACTTACGCTCAATGGGCGCGCGAGACGCTGGAGGCGGGCGAGACGCCGGGCCGGGTCCCGCTCGCCGCGGACTGGCGGGCGGCCATGGCGGGCCTCGACCCGCACGCTTCCGCCGACGAGGACAAGGCGCGCGCCGTCGCGCAAGCCTTCACCGCCTATCTGCGCAAAGCCCGCGACGACGTCTACGCGCTCTCCACCCTGCCGCCGGGGCGCTTCCTGATGCCCGGCGATCTCGAAGGCTCGCCCGCGCTCACCTTCGCGCCGATCCCGCTCGGCGAAGGCGCCGCGATCCCTGCAGGCTCCATGGCCGCGATGATGGAGCGCCGCTACGAAGCCTACAAAGCGCATGTGGTCCGGCCGTTCTTCCGCGACCATTTCGCGCGGCTCGACCGGCAGATCGTGCTCGTGGACGCGCTGGCCGCGCTGAACTCGGGGCCGAGCGCGCTGCGCGACCTCGAAAACGCGCTGACCGAGGTGATGCGGGCGTTCCGCGCCGGGCGGACCTCGCGCTTCGCCTCGATCTTCCGGCCCGCGCATCGACCGCATCCTGTTTGCCGCGACCAAGGCGGACCACCTTCATCACACGAGCCACGACCGGCTCGAAGCGATCCTGCGGCTCCTCACCGGCAAGGCGATCACGCGGGCGGAGGGGGTCGGCGCCGAGATCGACGTCATCGCGCTCGCGGCCATGCGCGCGACGCGGGAGGCCGAGATCCGGCAGGGCGGCGAGACCCTCAACGCCATCATCGGCGTGCCCGAGAAGGGCGAGAAGATCGGCGGCGAAGTCTTTGACGGCGTTGTGGAAGCGGCCGTCTTCCCCGGCGAATTGCCGGCCGACCCCGCAAGCGTCTTCGAGGGCGACGGACTTGCCTTGCCGGAGCCCGACAACGACTTGCGCTTCGTGAAATTCCGTCCGCCGATCCTGCCGCGCGGCCGGCCCGCCCCGCAGATCCGGCTCGACCGGGCGCTTCAGTTCCTGATCGGGGACCGCCTCGCATGACCCGCCCTCCCCGCCCCCGGGCCTTCCGGCTGGACGATACGCGCGTCGCCGTGGATGACGGACCCGCGCCCTATGCGCCCGAGGCGGTGATCCAGTCGCACAACGAGCCGATCCCCGTGGACACGGGGCCCGGGCCGATCGACGCGCAGGAGCTTGAGATCGAGGCGGCCCAGAAGTCGGGACTTCTGGCGCGCTGGCGCTTCAGCCTCGGAGGCGTGCTGGCGGCGGGCTTCGGAGGCCTCGTCTCGCTCGCGTTCGGACTCTGGACGACGAGTCTCATCGAGGGCCTGTTCGCCAGGGCCGAGTTGCTGGGTTTTCTCGGGCTCGCTTTCGGCGCGCTCTTCCTCGTCGGTCTCATCGGTCTCGCGGCGCGCGAACTCATCGCGGTCAGCCGCCAGACCCGCATCGCGGAAATGCATTTGGAATTCGCCCGCGCGCGAGCGGCCGACGACCGCGACGCGGCGCGAAAGCTCGTCGGCCGTCTCGTCGCCCTCTACAGGGGCCGACCGGAAACGGCGCGGGCGCGTTCGGAAGTGGAAGAGGCGGCGCGGTCGATCATCGACGGACGCGACCTCATCGACATCGCCGAGCGGGCGCTGCTGAGGCCGCTCGACCTCAAGGCCCAGGCGGAGATCGCGGCGGCGGCCAGGCGCGTGTCGCTGGTGACGGCGGTGAGCCCGCGGGCGATTCTCGACGTGGTCTTCGTCATCGCCCAGGTGGTTCGGCTCGTGCGGCGGATCGCGGAAATCTACGGGGGCCGGCCGGGGCTGCTGGGGCTCGTCAAGCTCGCCCGCTCGATCGGCGCGCATCTCGCGATCACGGGCGGCATGGCGGTCGGCGACAGCCTGCTGCAGCAGATCGTCGGACACGGCATCGCCTCGCGGATCTCGGCGCGCGCGGGCGAAGGCGTGCTGAACGGCCTGCTCACGACCCGGGTGGGCCTCTCGGCGCTGGCGGTCTGCCGCCCGGCGCCCTTCGCCGTCGCGAAGCCGCCCGGCGTCTCGGAGGTCGCGCCCTTCCTGTTCAGCAAGGGCGAGTAGCGCCGTGAGCCGCGGTCAGGCCGCCGTCGTCGCGGACTTCGCTCCGAAGCGGCGCGAGAAGGCGCCAAGGCCGACGAAGCCCACGCCAAGGAGCGCCCATGTCGCCGGCTCGGGGACTGGCGTCAGGACCGAGTTGAGCCAGCTCTGGTAAGCATAGACGGACGTATCGCCCCCAAGCTGCCCGAAGCTGCTGTTGGGCGTGCAGTTGGACTGGACGCAGGAGATGAATTCATGGACGCCGACTAATTGCCATGAATTATTTGTATAAATGAAGGACCCGCCGCCCGAATCGCCCGGCGCGATCATCGCCTCGTCCGTTCCGACCGCATTGCCGCCAAACACATTGTAGGAAGAGGTTCCGTACTTGTCGAAGTCATAGGCGTAGACCCAGGGCGCGTTGCTGTAGACGGTGTCATAGGTATTTCCGCCGTAGCGCAGCGTCCCGAACGTCCCGCTGACGGAGCCCGTGCCGCCCACCCCCGTCAGGCCGTAGCCAGCGAGCGTGACAACGTCGCCGACCGCGCTCGACGAGGCGCGAGCTGATAGCCGGCGATCGAGGTGATCGGCGCGCCAAGCTTGATCAGGGCCAGGTCGCCGCCCCCCGCGATCGTGCCGTTCCACATCGGGTCAATGAAGTAATTCGTCGCGGTGACGTCGAGCCCCGAATTGCCGAAGTAGAGGTTGACGCTCGTCGCGTCCTTCGTCCCGGCGCTGTCGGTCAGGCAATGCGCCGCCGTCAGCACATAGGCGCCGCCGGCAAGCAGGCTTCCGGAGCAGCCTCCGTCTCCGCCGCCGCTGAGCGAGATGATAAGCCGCGCTTCGCCGTTCAGGAAGGTCTGGCCCGCGCCGAGTCCCGCGCTTTGCGCCGTCTGATCCTGAAACACGATCGCCGACGCCGGCCGGGCGCCGAAACAGGCCGCCAGCGCAACGGTCGCAAACAGCCAGAGACGCGTGCAGCCAACCGTAGGCAGCCTAAGGCTGTGTTTCATTCCGAAAATCCCCCTCGATAGCCAGCGTATCGCCGGATCCTTAACGAGTTCCGGAGGGCGCGCGCCATCACGCTTTCCGCCCTCGCAACAAACGCCCCAGACCAGCCGCCCCGGCAAGCGCTCACCGCTGAGCCCGCCGAAAAATGAGTTTACGCCGATTTCTAACCCGGACAAGTCACCGCTCTGGCGTTTCTCCGCCAATTCGCGACAGTTTGCGCGCGGCTTTGTAGGGGAGGCCCGATGCCCAATGTCCTGACGCTGTTTCTCAGTACGTTCTCGACGCTGCTTGCGATCATCAATCCGCTCGAGGCGCTGCCGGTCTTTCTGCTCCTGCTGGAGGGGCGGGACAACGCGTATCATCGGCAGGTGGCGCTGCGATCGTCGCTCTATGCGACGGGGCTCCTCTTCTTTTTCCTTATCTTCGGCACGCTGATCATGAAGGTCTTCGGCGTGTCGCTGAGCATGGTCCGGGTGATCGGCGGCATCATTCTGATCCGGATCGGCTTCGAGCTTTTCTCGGGTTCGTCGTCGGGGAACGGCATCGCCCAGAAGGGCCAGGGACAGGCCGTGGACATCGCCTTCATGCCGCTGGCTATGCCGCTCATGTGCGGGCCGGGAGCGATCGCGACAATGCTCGGGATGACTTCCCTCATCCGCCACTCGCAGCTTGAAATCGCCTCGTTCGCCGCGGTGGCGGCCGCGATCGTGGCGACGATGGTCGTGACCTATCTCTGCCTCGCCTACGCCAAGCTCGTCGTCGGCCGGATCGGCCCGATGGGCATCGACGCGATCACCCGCATTGTCGGGTTCTTCGTCGCGGCGATCGGCGGCGGCCTCGTCTTCACCGGCGTGATCGAGGCGCTGCAGGAACATGGGGTGATCGGGGCGCATATGTGAAGCGCACGTCACCCCGTTTCCGCGCCTCGCTTCGCGAGAAGCTTGTCGATGCGCCGCCCGTCCATGTCGACGATCTCGAAGCGCCAGCCCTCATAATCGAAATGCTCGCCGACCTCAGGCAGGCGGCCGAGCTGGGACAGCGCGAAACCCGCGATCGTATGGTAGTCATCGTCCGGCGGCGGGCGAAGCCCAAGCCGGTTGAAGGCGTCATGCGCCGCCATCGTGCCGTCGATCAGGAGGGATCCGTCGTCGCGCACGACGATGTCGGGCTCCTCGCCCTCCACGTCGGGGATGTCTCCGGCGATGGCTTCGAGAAGATCCGTCTGCGTGACGATGCCCTGGAGTCCGCCATATTCGTCTATGACGATGGCGAGCCGGACGGGCGCCGCCCTGAACTGTTCGAGCACGCGGAAGATCCGCGTCCCCTCATGAACGACGACGGGCTCGCGAATGACGGCCATCGGGTCGAGCGCTCTCCCGTCGAGCGCCTGATCGAGCAGGTCCTTCTTCACCACCATGCCGAGCGGATCGACGATGTCGCCTCGGCCGACCAGAAGCTGCCCGTGATGGCACTCGCGGATCGTGCGCAGGATTTCCTCATGCGGGTCGTCGGCGTCGACCCATTCGACCTCTGGTCGCGGCGTCATGATGTCGGCGATCGGGCGGTCGCCGATGGTGAGGACGCGCTCGACCACCTCCTGTTGGGCGTGGTGGATGAGGCCCGCCTCCTCGCTCGCCGCGACGAGCATCTTCAGCTCCTCCGGCGAATGCAGGGATTCCTCGCCGGTCCCGGGCTTGAGGCCCACGAGTCGCAGCACGAGATTGCCGAGGCCGTTGAGGAGGACGATCGCCGGCCGGAACACGAACAGGAAGACCGAAAGCGGCCGCACGACAAACAGCGCCGTCCGCTCGCTGCGCTGGAGGGCGAGGCTTTTGGGCGCAAGCTCTCCAAGCACGATGTGCAGCGCGGTGATGAGGACGAAGGAGATCGCGACCGCGATGGCATGGGAGCTTGCAACCGCAAGATTCCCCGGAAGAAAGTCCAGCAGCGGCGCGATCAGATGAGCGAGCGCCGGCTCGCCGACCCACCCCAGGGCCAGCGACGAAATGGTGATGCCAAGCTGGGTCGCGGCAAGGTTGGCGTCGAGTTGGTCCACGGCGCGCAGCAGCGCCGAGGCGTTCCGCCGCCCGTCGGCGACCATTTCGGCGACTCTGCTGCGGCGGACCGCGACGAGGGAGAATTCGGCGGCGACGAAAAAGCCGTTCGCAACGACGAGAATAAGGACCGATACGATCCCGATAAGGTCGGCCAATCGACTGCCATCGCCGTCAGGCATGATCTCCCCTTGGCTTATCGGCCCGCCGAAGCGGCCGAACGATAGAAAAAGCGGCGCCCGGAGACGCCGCCGCAAACTTCAGGCCAGCCGCGGCTGGGCAAGAGGATCATAGGCCGTCACGGGCTGCGAGGGCCAGTGGGGCGCGCAACATGGTCATGACACTCCGTCCCGCGTCCCCGTCCGTCCCCGCCCGTCCCTCGCTCTGCTTCAGCCGCCCTCTTCGGGAACGGCGATACGTCCGCTGGCGGCTCCAGCCCGACAGCGTCTCGTCGCTCTCCGTCGAGCCGAGTTTCGCCGAACGGCGACGCAGGCTCAACAGCTACGGCAAGCGCGCCCGCTCGATCTCGCCCGCCGCTTGAGCGGCTTCCGCGGCTCTGCGGACCTGCTTCGGATACCAGCCTGTGAAGGCGAGAGCAGCGACCATGACCAGGGCGATGAGGCCAAAGCCAATAATCCGCGGGAAGCCCGGGCGAACCAGCATCAGCGCTTCGACTCCGGCCATAGTCGCGAAGGCCGCCGCCCAGAAGCCTGCGATGATCGCGTTCGTCCGCAGAAAGAGCGGATGGTCCCAATAGGCCGGATCCACCTGCTGTCGCGCGTAAGGGAGCGTGAAGGGTTGGCCGATCGCGATCGAGACGAGCACGATGGCCAGAAGCCCCACATCGACGTAAAGCCGTACCGCGACCAGCGATGTTCCGGCGCCCGCAGCGAACGAATAGACCGCGAGCGCGGCCATGAGGATCGCCACTCCCGTTTCGAGCACGTTGAACGCGTGGGGCGGCCGCAGCTTCGATCGAATGGCGAGCGCAGCGCCTATTGCAGCGCCAATCGCCAGCGCCGCCGTCGGCCCCGATCCAGCTTGCCAGCGCAGCGAACGCGATAAACGGCATGAAACTCATAAGGATCGCCATCTATGCTCTCCTAAGGCGCGAGCGTCAGATGCGCGCCCGGAGTTAGCATCGCGGCCTCGCGTGACGTTGAGGCGCCTTCAGCGCGCCCGGCGGGGCGACGGCGTCCCTAAATGGCATACGTTTTCGCGCGTTTTTTCGCGATTTCCGGCTCATTTTGACGTCGAACGCATGAAAAAGAAGCGCATTCGATGCGATTTTGAGCGAAAAACCAGCCGAATAACGCGCCATTTGCTTCCGCGAATCGATAGTTTTCAAAGGGTTGCGCTGACATTTCCTTCCGGCAAGACGCGACCTATGGCCTCGCGGCGGCGGAAATATGGCTGAAAGACGGCGGCATGACCCGCGCAGCCTGTACGGCGGCTTCGACGATTTCGCGCATTCTGCGGTATCCGGCTTGACGGCGATCCCGCATCATAGCAGCACCGCCTGAAAAACAGAAGATAATGTTTGACCTTCTCTTTTTCGCAATCGCCAAAAAGCATCGCTCCGGACGCTGCCGGGGCGTACCCCTAAATTCGGTTCATGTCCGCTTCCCTTCCAACGCGACGCACTTGCTGCGTAGCAGGGAATGTCGCGAAGGGCCGGAACGGGAAACTCCAACCTCTAGACCACAGCCACGATCACGTGGGCCTGAATTTTGGCGGCAACCTCGCCGCTCCCATGTCTGTCGTGCAATCGCGGATGTGGCATGGTCGGTCGCAGCTTCCAGTTTTCCCGCGTCTCTGGCCTCGATTTCATTGCGAAGGAGAGTTCCCTGACAATAGGCGACGGCCGGAAGGCGCGGCGAGGGCGCACGGCTTTGTTCG
This sequence comes from uncultured Alphaproteobacteria bacterium, assembly GCA_963741845.1. Classification (GTDB taxonomy): domain Bacteria; phylum Pseudomonadota; class Alphaproteobacteria; order Rhizobiales; family Beijerinckiaceae; genus Roseiarcus. Next base: position 292,840 of record CAVUJV010000033.1, on the reverse strand, counting down.
GCTCTCGTCTCGATCGCCACGCCGGAGAAACCGGCCTGCTCCAGTTCGCTGCGGATCAGCGCCGTATCGTGGTAGCCGTGCGGTGTGCGCGCCAGAAAGCGCGGCGGATCGTGCGGAAACATCTCTGCAAGAGCATTCGTCACATCGTCCGCAAATATATTCTCCTCGATGCGATCCCATACGCTGAACAAAAGATGTCCTCCGGGCTTCAGGACCCGCTTTGCTTCGCGATAGGCAGATGAGCGGTCGGGAAAGAACATCGCGCCGAACTGACAACACACGAGATCGAAGACCGCATCTTCAAACGGTAACGTCAGAGCATCCGCTTGTCGCCATTTGATGCGACTGTCCGGTTCTTGCCGAGAAGCGGCGTAGTCGAGCATCGGCTGGTTGAGGTCGGTTACGATATAGCTAGCGCCGGGGGACAGTTTTGGCGCCAATGCGCGGGTGACAACCCCGGTGCCCGCGGCGGTTTCCAAAACGGCGCCCGGCGAGAAGGACGCTGCTCGTTGTGCAAGATCTGCGGCGAACGGCTCGAAAATCAGCGGCGCCATATAGCGGTCGTAGTTTTCCGGAATCGAGCCAGCGAATACCTTGTCCGTCTCCAACATTGCTATCCCCTCCCGTCGGTTTGGCGGCTCGTGAGATTAGCACATAATTGTCCGCTTTGGGTCGTCTTCGACCGAGAGGCGTCCAACCGCATACGCGGCTGTGTCGGCTGTAGCGCCGCGAAAGCGTAGTGTCGGCTACGGGGTTCAAGCTCCCAATGCAGCCTCTTATCTCTATTCGCGCCTGTAATCTGGCCGAGCGGTTCTTCAACAAGATCAGGCAATATCGCCGCGTTGCGACACGCGACGATAGGCTTGCGTCCAACGACCTTGCTTTCGTCCCGTTGCGGCGTTGAGGAGTCCGCGCCCTTAAACAAGCCCGGGGCGACGGTCAGCGCCGGCGTGCGCCTGTTGCTCCCGCCTTCCGCGCGATTGTCGCCAGCACCGCTTCCGCGGCGTGGGCGCTCGGCGGTCGCCCGTCTGGGAGGCGCATCATCTGGTCGAGCCTGGCGAGCGCATCAAGCTGCGCTGTCCGCTGAGGCCCGTCGCGGATCAGGTCGGCGAGCGCCGCGGCGAGACTTTGCGGCGAGCAATCCTTCTGCAGCAACTCGGGCATCGCCCGCTCGCCGAGGATGAGATTCGGCAGCAGGATCGAGGGGACCTTGATGAGATATTTGAGCTGCTCCTCGACCTTTCCGACCTTGTAGGCGCCAACGGTCGGAACGCCGGCGAGCGCAAGCTCGAGCGTCACGGTGCCCGAAGCTGCGAGCGCGGCGCGGGCGGCCCGAAAAGCTCGCGAACTTCGCTTCTTCGCCTGTGACGATGGTCGGCTTCACGCGCCATTGCGCGGTCCCCGCGCGAACCTCCGCCTCGATATGCGGCAGCGTCGGCAGGACGGGATCGAAGGGTCCAACCTTTTCACGGAGGACATCAAGCGCGCCGCCGAAGTCTTTCATGAGACGCGAGATTTCCGAGCGCCGCGATCCCGGCAGGACGGCCACGACGGGCGGATTTGCCTCGCGCCGACGCGCCTCCTCGGCGTTCGGCCTCAATTCGTCCAGCCGTTCGATCAGCGGATGGCCGACATAGATGCAGCGCGGGCCGCCGAGCCGGACGTAAGCCTCGGGCTCGAAGGGCAACAGGCCGAGCACACAATCGACATAGGCGAGCATCGCCTTCGCCCGGCCCGGCCGCCAGGCCCAGACGCTCGGGCTCACATAGTCGACGATCGGCAGATGAGGCAGGCTCTTCCGCACCCGCCGCGCCACGCGATGGGTGAAGTCGGGACTGTCGATGATGACGAGCGCGTCGGGCCGCGCCGCGACGACCGCGTCGGCCGTCTCGCGAATGCGGGCGAGAATCTGCCTGAGCCGCTTCAGCACCGGCACGATCCCCATCACCGCGATGTCGCTGATGGGGAAAAGGCTCTTGAGGCCCTCGGCCTCCATCGCCTCCCCGCCAACGCCCATGAAGGCGATGTCGCCACCCGCCTCCCGCAACGCCCGCATCAATTTGAAGCCGAGTTGGTCGCCCGAATGCTCGCCTGCGACGAGGGCGATCTTGAGCGGCTTTCCGCCACTCATGCGCTGAAGCCCTGCACGAAAAGCTCCGCTCGGTCGGCGGCGCGCGTCGCCTCATCGCGCCCGACCAGCAACACCCGGCCGGCGGCGAGCGCGATCCCGCGCAAGCCGGCCCTTGCGGCGGCCTCGATCGTTTGCGGGCCGACCGCCGGCATGTCGAGCCGCAGATCCTGCCCGCGCTTCGGCGCCTTCACAAGGACCCCCGCCGGACCCTTGAACTTGAGCCGTCCGCTGGCGCGCATCTCCGCCACGCGCGCGAGCATGGCGTCCGTCCCTTCCGCGGCTTCTATCGCGATCGGGCGGCCGGCGGCGATCACCGCGCCCTGCCCCGCGTCATAGGGCGAAAGCGCGTCGAGGAGCCGCGCTCCGAAGGCGATATCTTCCACGTCTTCGGCGGAGGCGCGCCGGCTGCCCAGCGGTCCGGCCGGCGCGACGAGCCGCGGCGCGACCTCATGCGCGCCGACGACCTTCACGCCCTCGCGCTCGAAAATGCCGGCGAGGCCGACCAGCAGGCCGTTGTCGCCGCGACGGAAAAGCTGCGCGAGCTCGGCGGCTTTCCTGACCGCGCCCCAGTCGAGCCGAAGATCGGAGAACTCCGGGCGGACGAAGGCGCCGATGAGCACGATCTCGGCGATCCCGCGCGCCTTCAGCGCAGCGAACAGCTTTCCAACCTCGCCCATCCGCACCCAGACATGCGGATAATTTTCGATGGCGGGTTCGGACGTCCCGACCACGCCGACGAGGAAAGGCGCGCGGCCGGCTCGCGCGGCGTCGGCTGCGACTTCAATCGGGAACGCGCCCGCGCCGCAGAGGATGGCGAGCGTTGGCGCGCCCGGAGCGGGCTTCGCGCTCCCGGCCTCGATCACCCCTCGTCCCTGCCTGCGCGGGGAACGGTGACCTGACGATCGCCGCCCTCGCGCAGAAAGGCGACGATCTGCTGGACGGCCGGCTGGTCCGGGAAGGCGGCCGCCACGTCCTCGACGCGCTCCTTGAGCGAGCCCTTGGCCGCGAACAGGATCTTGTAGGCGCGCCTGAGTTCGTGCAGCGCCTCGTGGGAGAAGCCGCGCCGCCTGAGGCCGACGATATTGAGGCCGGCGAGCGAGGCGCGATTTCCGAGCGCCATCCCGAAGGGGATCACGTCGTGCTCCACGCCCGCGAGACCCCCGATGAAGGCGTGCGCGCCGATCCGCACGAACTGATGCGCCGCCGCCCCCCCGCTCACGATGACGAAATCGCCGATCTGGCAGTGACCGGCCAGCATCACATTGTTAGACAGTATGATCCCCTCGCCGAGCCGGCAATCGTGCGCGACATGCGCATTGGCGAGGAAGACGCAGCGCGGCCCGATGACCGTCTCCGAGCCGCCGCCCGCCGTGCCCGGATTCATCGTGACGCCTTCCCGGATCAGACAATCCTCCCCGATCCTCAGGCGCACCGGCTCGCCGCGATATTTGAGATCCTGCGGCGGATGGCCGATCGAGGCGAAGGGATAGACCTGGGTCCGCGCGCCGATTTCCGTGTCGCCCGCGACGCTCACATGCGACACGAGCCGCACCCCATCGCCGAGCGCAGCCTGCGGTCCGACATGACAGAAGGGGCCGATCTCGACGTCAGACCCGAGCCTCGCGCCATCTTCCACGACGGCGCTCGGATGGACCTTTGCCGTCATTGCCGCACCAGCATCGCGGAGACTTCGGCCTCGCAGACGAGCGCGCCGTCGACCATCGCCTCGCCGCGGAACCACCACATGTTCCGCTTTTTGGCGATGCGGGTCATGTGGAACTTCACCTGATCGCCGGGGACGACCGGCTTGCGAAACTTCGCCTTGTCGATGGTCATGAGATAGACGACGCTCGGCGCCACTACCGTCTCTGCGCCGACCTGCTGAGAGGCGACGCAGAGCGCGCCCGCTGTCTGGGCCATCGCTTCGAGCAGGAGAACGCCCGGCATCACCGGCCGTCCGGGGAAATGGCCCTGAAAATGCGGCTCGTTCACGGTGACGTTCTTGATCCCCACGCCATATTCGTCGCCACGCGCCTCGATGATGCGATCGACGAGCAGGAACGGATAGCGATGCGGCAGGAGGGTCAGCAGTTTCTGGATGTCGAAACTGTCGAATGTGCGCCCGGTGACCTCGGTCATCGCTTCCCCCGTCGCAGAATCGTCGTCATCGTCAATCCGCTTTCCGTTGATCGCCGGCCGCGAGCTTCTTCAAGGTCGCGACTTCGCGGAAGAATTCGCGCACCGGCTGTGCCGGCGCGCCTGCCCAGCGCTCGCCTGCCGGAATGTCCGTCATGACGCCGGCCGCCGCCGCAACCTGAGCGCCCGCCCCGATCCTGAGATGGCCGGCGATGCCCGCCTGTCCGCCAAGCGCCGCGAAATCCCCGATCACGCTCGAACCGGAGACCCCGGACTGCGAGACCAGGACGGCGTGGCGTCCCACGACGACATTGTGGCCGATCTGCACAAGATTATCGATCTTCGCGCCCTCGCCGATGATCGTGTCCCGATTGGCGCCGCGGTCTATCGTGACGCCCGCGCCGATCTCGACGTCGTCCTGGATGATGACCCGGCCGATCTGCGGCACTTTCAGATGACCGCGCGCGCCGAGCGCGAAACCGAAATCCATCCTGGCCAATATGGGCGCCCGGATGGATGATCACGCGGTCGCCGATCAACGCGGCCAACACCGTCGCGGTTGGGCCGACCGATCCGTCCCGGCCGATCCGCACCTCGGGGCCGATCACCGCATTCGCGCCGATGATCGTGCGCGCGCCGATCTCCACGCCAGGCCCGATGACCGCGCCAGGATCGACCACGACGCCCCCTTCGAGTCGCGCGGTCGGATGAATGACGGCGGCCGGCGAAATTCCCGCCTGATCGAAGACCGAACCCGGCTTGACCGCGGAAGGATAAAGCTTCGCCATCACCGTCGCCATGGCGCGGTAGGGCTCTGGCGTCACGAGGACCGAGCAGCCCGCGGGCGCGGCGCCCGCGTGGCGGGGCGCGACCAGCGCCGCCGCGGCGCGGGTGGTTCGGAAGGCGTCGAGGTAGCGGGGATTGTCGAGAAAGGTCAGATCGCCCGCATCCGCTTCCTCAAGAGCCGCGACATCGGCGACGATACGGCTGGAGTCAGATTCGGAAACCAGCGCGGCGCCACACCAGCGTGCGATTTCCCCAAGCGTTGGCGCCGAACGCGGCGGAAAGAAACGAATCTTGGCCAAGTGGGGGTTCCGCCCAATGCGACCGCGGGCGCGCCGCTCGGCGCGCCCGCTCTCGATTTGCCATTGTCTGGGGGCGACTAGAAGGTCGTGCCGCCCGAGAAGTTGAAGATCTGCAACTGATCGTACTTGCCCTTCGTCACCGGCACCGCGAAGTCGAACCGGATTGGCCCCATCGGCGAGGCCCAGATCAGGCTCGCGCCCACGGACGTTCGGATGACGTTCGGATCCCAAACATTCGCGCAGCTCGGTTGAGTGATCTGGATGACATTCAGGCCCGGGCAATAGTTGTAGCCCAGGAAATTCGCGTAGTTCGTCTGCCCGCTGTAACCTATGAGGTTGCCGGCATCCGCGAACAAGGCGCCTTTCAGGCCGATTTCCTTCGGGAGACCGAAGATCGGGAAATCGACTTCCGCCGACGCCCCGTAGTAGGTCGTGCCGCCCAACGCCGAGCTGTTCAGGTTCATGAAGCTCGTGATGTCACGAGGGCCAATGCCGCCCGGCATGAAGCCGCGCACCAACGTCGGTCCCACCATGAAGTTGTTGATGATGTCGAGCGGTTGCGAGCCGAACGCATTGATCTGGCCCGCCTGGAAATGGATCTGACCGATGAAATCCTCAGTAATCGGGTGATACCAGCGGCCGTCCAGGGTTTCGCGGAAGAACTGCGACTGACCGCCGAGGCCCGCGATGTCCTGCTTGTAGGTCACGAACCAGCCGGACGTCGGATCCTTGCGGTTATCAAGCGTATTGTACATCAGCGAGAAGCCCGCGAGGGATGTCGTGATCGCTCCCTGCGCCGCCGCCTGCTTGATTTCGACGGGCGCTTCGCCGTTCGTCAAGCAGTTCGCGTACCAGGTCGGTGTGATCGGATACCACCAAAGACCGCCCGGATACCACGGGGAGGTTGGTCCCGAGCAATCGTCGTAGGGCGCCTGCGGATAGTTCGGAATCGTGATTTTCGACTGATACAGCGAGTAGTTCGGCTGGAACGTGAGGTTGTCGGTGATCGGCACCCCCAGGCGCAAAGTTACGCCCGTCGTCCAGTTCTGATACAGCGCGTACATATTGTTATAATTGACGCTATGGTAGATGTCGAAGCCCGCAGCGAGGCGCTGACCGAGGAAGTAGGGCTCGGTGAACGAGGCTTTCCAGCCCTGGGTAAATTGCCCATCGGATACGCTCAGGCGCACATACTGACCCCGCCCGAGGAAGTTTGTCTCGGTATAGGCCAATTCGGCCATGATGCCTTCAATCGTCGAGTAGCCGCCGCTGAGGCTGATCGAACCGGTCGGCTGGTCCTCGACCTCGACCACGACGACCACACGATCCGGCGAAGAGCCCGGCCGATTCGAGATATGGACCTTCTTGAAATAGCCGAGCGAGTTGAGCCTTCGCTCGGCCTGTTCGATCATCACGTGGTTGTAGGGGTCGCCTTCGCCGATATCGAATTCACGGCGGATGACGTAGTCGCGGGTGCGCGTATTGCCGACGATATCGATGCGCTCGATATAGACCTTCGGGCCATCGTCGATCGAGAAACTGAGAGCGATCTTATGGTTCGTCTCGTCGCGCGTGCCGTGCGGCCGGACCTGAGAAAAGGCATAGCCCTGACTTGCGACGGCGCGGGTGATGGCCTCGACCGACTTGTCGACCCCGCCCGCATTATAGACGTCGCCGGAACGCAGCTGGACGAGGTTCACGAGAGCCGGTCCATCGACCTTCGGAATATGCGAATCCACACTGACGCCGGAGACGTGATATTGCGGCCCTTCCTCCATGGTGATGGTGATGACGTAGCCAGGAGGATCCTGCTGATAGGCGACGTCGGTATTGGTGATGCGGAAGTCCGCATAACCGTTTTTCATGTAATAGCGGCGGATCGACTCCTGATCCTGGGCGAGCCGATCGGGATCGTACACGTCGGTGCTCTTGAACCAGGAGAGTAGGTTCATCGTGCTCGACTGAATGAGATTGTGCAGCCGGTAGCTCGAGACCGCCTGGTTGCCGACGAACTTAATCTCACGAATGCCGGTCTTCCCGCCTTCGTTGATCGTGAAGACCAGATCGACCCGGCCGTTCGACAGCGGAACGAGGCGCTTGGTGACGACGGCCGCACTGCGCCCGTATTTCTTGTAGGCATCCTTGATGCGGCCAATGTCGGCCTCGGCAACGGCCTCGTTATAGGGCGTATGCGGCTTCGACTGGACTTCGACCTCGAGCTGTTTCGTCTCGATGTTGCGGTTACCCTCGAAGGCGACCCGGTTGATGATCTGCTGGCTGCCTCCAAGGCTGACGACAATCTTGCCGTCGACGACCCTGGCGCTGACCGACGAATAAGCGCCCGTCGCCTTCAGATCGTCCACGCCCTGCTGAATGGAGGCCGGATCCGTCCCGCTGAAAAAGGGCTTGAGGGTCGATGGGTCGACATTCCCGCCCTCGACCACGATCTGAGGCGCCGCAAAAGCCGGCGACGCGAAACCGACGCCGAAAGCGAAGATCAACGCAAGGACCAGAACGCTGAAAAAGCCGCGGATACTCTGCATATGGCTCATGGTCCCTCTTCACGCTCGCGGAGCGAACTCCTTGCGGGCGCGTTTCCATTGTCATCCAACCCGGCTGCGCGGCGCGGACCCGCTCGCCGTCCCGCTTTTCGGGCTCCACGCCTAAGGCGCAGATCCGACCCTCCCCGTCTGGGACTGGCGCGGCTAACGCGCGTTTTACAATTTTGAGCCGCTCCTGCAAACCTTTATTGGCCACAACCTACACCATTTCTGGGAGGCGTGGCCGGCAGGACACGGGAGATGGTCAAGCTTGGTTAATTACCGCTTGCCACGAGCCTCAGGATGTCGTGCGAGGTCGTGAAGACGAGCAGCAGGGCGACCAACGCGATTCCAATGCGCATGCCGATTTCCTGCATGCGCTCGCTCACCGGCCGTCCGAGCACAGCCTCGAAGGCGTAAAAGAGGAGATGGCCTCCGTCGAGAAGCGGAATCGGGAGGAGATTCATGAAGCCGACGGAAACGGAGAACCACGCGGCGAGGCTGAACAACTCCCAGAGCGAAATCTTCGCGAGCTCGCCCGCCATCTGGGCCGCTCCGATCAGGCCGGACACCTGGTCGGTCGATTCGCGGCCCGCGAACAGGCCCACCACATAAGCCGTGCTCGCCTTGACGATGAACCAGACCTGGCCCGCGCCCCAACCCGCGCACTCGACCGGGCCACAGCGCACGACCTTGACGTCTTTCGGATTGGCCGAAGACGCAAGCCCAAGCTGACCCATGCGGCGCTTGCCGAAGACGCCTTGGTCGACGACGGTCACCTGCGGCGTCGCCGTCAGCCGGACTTCATGGCCGTCGCGTTCGACGACGAAGGTCATCGGCAGGCCGGTGCTCATGAGGGTCGAGGCCTGCAGGCCCTCGAAGCTGACGATCGGATCCCCGTCGACCGACTTGATGAGGTCCCCCGGCTGGAAGCCCGCCGAAGCCGCAGGACTGTTGGGCACGACGCGGCCGATTCGGGGCTCATGCTCGACCCGGCCGAACATCATGAACATGCCCGTGAAGATCACAAAGGCCAGAAGGAAGTTCGCCACCGGCCCGGCCGCGACGATCGCCGCGCGCCTGCCGACCGGCTGCCCCGCGAGCGTCCGTCGCCGGTCGACGGTTGGGGCCGCGCCGCTCTCGACGCTTGCGACATTGGCGTCCCCGTAGAATTTCACATAGCCGCCGAGCGGCAGCGCGCCGATCCGCCAGCGCGTGCCGAGCCGGTCGATGCGATGCGCAAGCTCCGGCCCGAAGCCGAGCGAGAAGGTGTCAATTTTCACCCCGCACCAGCGCCCCACGAGATAATGGCCGAGCTCATGGAAGAAGACGATGGCGCTAAGGACGATGATGAACGGCACGACATACCAGCCGAGCCAGGACAGCAGGTCGGACAGGGTGTGGATCAACGCCATCATGGGCCTCCGCCGACCGGACAATTCCCGGGCGGCCGCAGCGAACGCCGCAGGGTTACAGAAAACGGACCTCAGGCCAAGAGGCGCCGGGTCCGTTCGCCAGCGATATGGTGAATGCCGAGCGCTTCCGCAACCGTCCCCGGCGCCTTGAGCTCTCCCGCCGCCGACATGGCGGCCAGGGTGCGCTCGACAAGCCGCGGAATGTCGCCGAACGCGATCTTGCGGTCGAGGAAAGCCGCGACCGCGATCTCGTTGGCGGCGTTGAGCGCGGTCGGCGCCCCTCCTCCCTCGGAGAGCGCGGCCATGGCGAGCCTAAGCGCGGGAAAGCGCTCGAGGTCCGCGCGTTCGAAGGTGAGGCGCCCCAGCGCCGCGAGATCGGGCGGCCGCACCCCGGAGGCGATTCGCTCCGGCCAGGCGAGACAATGGGCGATCGGCGTGCGCATGTCGGGCGAGGCCATTCCGGCGATCAGCGACCCGTCGGCGAAGGCGATGAGCCCATGAACGATCGACTGCGGGTGGACGACGACGTCGAGCTTGTCCGGAGGCACGCCGAACAGGAAATGCGCCTCGATCAGTTCGAGCCCCTTGTTCATCAGCGAGGCCGAATCGATCGTGATCTTGGGGCCCATGACCCAGTTGGGGTGGGCAAGCGCCTGCTCGGGCGTGGCGGAAGCGATGCGCTCGGCGCTCCATTCCCGGAAAGGGCCTCCCGAGGCCGTGATCGTCATCGTCACGATGCTTGCCGGATCGCGCCCGCCGAGCGCCTGAAAAAGGGCGTTGTGCTCCGAATCCATGGGCAGGACGGTCGCCCCTGCCCGCTCCGCCGCCCGCATGACGGCCGCGCCTGCGCAGACGAGCGTCTCCTTGTTGGCGAGCGCGACGGTGCGGCCCTCGGCGATGGCCGCGAAGGTCGGCTCGAGCCCCGCCGCGCCGACGATCGCCGAGACGAGCAGATCGGCGTCCCGAAGGGCGGCCTCCCGCACCGCCTCGGGGCCCGCCCCTGCCTCGATCCCGCTGCCGGCCAGCGCCTCCTTGAGGTCGCCGTAGCGGGCGGGATCGGCAAGCGCGGCGAATTCGGCCTTGAGCTCGACCGCCCGGCGGGCGAGCGCGGCCGCATCGCTGCCGCCCGCGACCGATACGACCGAGAAGCTCCCCGGCGCATCCGCGATGACCTGCGCGCAGGACCCTCCAATCGAGCCTGTGGCGCCCGAGAATCGATATGCGCCGCGGCCCCGCTGCGCGGGCTTCCGTAGCCTGGCGCGCGGCGCGCGACGCCCGAACCTCGTCAAGCGCTATGGCCATTCGAAGAGACCGCTCGCCAGATAGGAGCCGCGCGTATGAAGGGCGGCGAAAACCGCGGCGAAGACCGATGCTGCGATAAAAGCGTCGAGCCGATCCATGAGCCCGCCGTGGCCGGGGATGAGCCCGCTCGAGTTCTTCGTCCCAAAGCGCCGCTTCACGGCGGATTCGAAGAGATCGCCAAACTGCGACACGACCGCGGCGGCAAGCCCGAGCCAGAAGAGGCGGTCGGCGCGGTTGGTCCAGCCGGCGAGAAGGAGGCCGAGGACCGCGCCGGCCAGCGCGCCGACAACGGCGCCGGACCAGGTCTTGCCCGGCGAAACCCGCACCCAGAGTTTTGGGCCGCCGATCAGCCGGCCGGCGAAATAGGCGGCGATGTCGGAACCCCATACGACGGCGAAAAGCCAGAGAACCGCCGGGAGGCCGTAGCTCGGGCTCAGCCTCAGGAGCGCCAGGCTCGCCGCGAGCGATCCCGCATAGATCGTCCCAAAGCCTGCCCAGACCTGAAGCCCCGGCCCGGCGAGCCATCCGACCAGGCCTGCGCCGACGACAAGGGCCACGACAACGCCGAAGATCGACCCGTTCAGCGCGAAAACCGCCGCGCCTGTGAGCGCGACGACGCCGAGCACGATCCGCTCGATGAGCTTCTCGGCGCGAATGAGGCGCTGCCATTCCCAGAAGACAATCGCGGAGGCCGCCCACCAGAACGCGACAAAGACGAATCCCCCGACCCAGGCTGCGGCGAGCGCGGCCGAAGCGAGCACAACCGCGGCGGCGGCGCGCGGCCACAAGTCGGCGCCGACCCGCAAGCCCGGTCCAGCCGGCGCCGGCGCAACGTTGCGCTCACTGGCCATTGGCCAACCTCACGAAGCGGTCAGAGCCTTGGCGGGCGCCGCAACGCCGCCGAACCGGCGCTCGCGCTCCGCATAACAGTTGAGCGCGGCTGCGAACGCCGCGTCATCGAAATCGGGCCAAAGGATCGGCAGGAAGACGAACTCCGCGTAAGCACATTGCCATAGCAGGAAATTGGAGAGCCGCATCTCCCCCGAGGTGCGGATGACGAGATCCGGATCAGGGAGGCCGTGGGTATCGAGCCTTTCCGCGAATTCCTCCTGGCTGATCTGGTCCGGGTCGAGCCGCCCGGCGCGCACGTCGAGCGCGATGCGGCGCGCGGCCTCCACGATCTCCTGGCGCGCGCCATAGTTGAACGCCACCGTCAGGGTCAGTCCGCTGTTGCTCCGCGTCAACGTTTCCGCCTCTGCGATCAGCGCGGCGATATCCGGCGCGAGGCTCTCACGCTCGCCGATCACCCGCACCTTCACGCCGTTCCGGTTCAGGTCCGCGAGATCCTCGCGGATGAACCGCTTCAGGAGGCCCATCAGCATCGCCACTTCGTCCGGCGGCCGGCGCCAGTTCTCCGAGGAGAAGCTGTAAACGGTGAGGTATCGGACGCCCCGTTCGATCGCCGATTTGACCGTGCGCCGCACCGCCTCGACGCCGCGTCGATGTCCCTCGAAGCGCGGCAAGCCTCGCGCCTTCGCCCAGCGCCCGTTGCCGTCCATGATGATGGCGACATGGACGGGAACGGAGGCCGACTCTTGCGCGGGTCGGGCGCCGGGCGGCGGATGGAACAGCGGCATGCGAAACGTCCCGGACAATCAGGGCCGGCCTAGACCTGCATGATCTCTTTTTCCTTGGCGGCGAGGGAAGCGTCAATTTCCTTGATCGCCTGATCGGTCGCCTTCTGCACCTCCTGTTCCTGGTGCTTCTCGTCGTCCTCGCTGATCGCGTGCTCCTTGAGCAGCTTCTTGAGGACGTCGATTCCGTCGCGACGGACGTGGCGCACGGCGACACGCGCGTCCTCGGAGTATTTGTGGGCGATCTTCACCATCTCCTTGCGCCGTTGCTCGTTGAGCTCGGGGATGCGGATGCGCAGCGTCGTCCCCTCGACGGTCGGGCTGAGGCCGAGATTGGCGTCGCGGATCGCCTTGTCGACCGCCTGCACCATGCCTTTGTCCCATACGGAGACGGAAAGAGCGCGCGGCTCGGGCACGCTGATCGTGGCGACCTGATTGATCGGCATGCGCTGGCCATAGGCCTCGACATGCACAGGCTCGAGAAGGCTCGCGGAGGCGCGGCCGGTGCGCAGGCCCCCGAGCTCGTGCTTCAAGGCGGCGTGCGCCGCCAGCATCCGGCGCTTCAGGTCTTCGAGATCAAATTTCGGCAATTGCGCCATGGTCGTCCTGTTGTTTTCTCGGTCGGCCGCACGTCAACATCCGCCCTTCGGCGGCCAGACCCTGATTTTTGCGATCGGCCGATTCCTTATCACAGGTTCCCCGGCCATTGCAGGAGAGAAATGTCAGCCGGGCGCGCCCGTTCTCTCCACTTTCCGGCCGAGCTTCGCAGCCTCCGCCATCGCCGCGAGGGCCGCCTGCCCCTGGGGCTGGATCAATCCCGCGGACATGATGAGCTTCGCCGCCTCGTCTGGCGTGACTGGCAGCTCGATCACGTCCGATTCTTCGATGTAGAAATAAAAGCCCGTCGTCGGATTGGGGGAGCAAGGCATGAAGACCGAGATCATCCGCTTCCCGCCCGGCAGGACTTCCGCGACCGGACCGCTCGCGGCCGTCGAGACGAAAACGAGCGACCAGGCTCCCTTCATCGGAAATTCGACCAGCCCGACCTTCCGAAACTGGGACCCGGACTGGCTGAACAGGGTCTCGAACACCTGCTTCAGGCCCTTGTAGACGCCGCGGACGAGCGGCGTCCGGTCCAGCATCGCCTCGCCGAGCCTGACGAATGTACGCCCGATGATATTGGCCGCGAGGAATCCGAAAAGGGTTAGGCCAACCAGCGCAATGAGGACGCCGAATCCGGGCAGGTGGAAGGGAAGGTAGGCGTCCGGGCTCAGGTCGGCCGGCAGCCAGGGCGTGACCCAATTGTCGATGGTGTTGACGACCCACCAGGCGACATAGACCGTGACCGCGACCGGTCCGAACACGACAAGGCCGGTGAAGAACCAGGAGCGCAACCGCGCGCCAAGCGAACGATGAAAAGGGGCCGGCGTCGTCGGTTCCAGGGACATAAGGCGCTGCTCCGGCGCGCGTTCCGCTCTCGATCCGAGCAAGAACGGCGCCTTTAGCGCCAAAATGGCGCAGCGGCTCGCCGCCCGCAACGGGGGACCCAACGGCAAGCGACGCGCGTCGGACCTTGATGCCGCCTCGGCCGGATGGCATAGCGCGGCGCCTTTGCCGCGTTTCCCCTAAAAGCGCGACCGCGCTGGACCCTCGCTCATCAGACCCGCACAATTGGATCAAAGTCTCCGGAATTCCGGCGCCGACGTCTCGGCCGCCGAGCGGGCCCTGAAGTTCAGGGACGACATCCAGGGCCTGCGCGCGCTCGCGGTCATGGGCGTCGTCGTCTTTCATATGAATCGCGGCTGGCTCCCGGGCGGCTTCGCGGGCGTCGATGTCTTCTTCGTCATTTCCGGCTTCCTGATCTCCCGGATCATTCTCGCCGAATGCGCGGCCGGACAGTTCTCGCTGATTCGCTTCTACGAACGGCGCGCCAAGCGCATCCTTCCGGCGTTGCTGGCGGTGGTGGCCTTCGTCGGCGCCTACGGCTGGCTCAGGGCCGACCCCGCGCAGTTTCGCGAGATCGGGGCCCATATCATGGGCAATTCCTACTTCACGGTGAATTTCTGGCTGATCCGGCAGGCGACGGAAGGCTATTTCGCGCTCGACGCGCTCTCGAAGCCGCTCCTCCATCTCTGGTCCTTGAGCATCGAGGAGCAGTTCTATCTGGTCTGGGCGCTGCTCCTGCCCGCGCTTTTCTTCTTTCGCGCAAAGGTCGCCGGCCTCGGCATCGTCGCGATCTTCATCGCCTCGCTCGCCTATTGCCTGATCCTCACGCCGATCAACCCGGTCGACGCCTTCTATCTCCCCTGGACGCGCGGCTGGGAGCTGGCGCTCGGCAGCCTGCTTGCCTTCCGCGAAGTCTTCCTGCTCGCGCGCCTCCCCTACCCTTCGCGCGCCAAGGCAAACCTCGGCGCGGCGCTCGGCGTCGTTCTGATGCTGGGGACCTACCTCTTCCTCAAGGAGACCGACGCGTTTCCCGGCTGGCGGGCGATCCTGCCGACGGCGGGCTGCGCGCTGGTGATCGCGAGCCCGGGCTCGACCTGGGCGACGGCCGCCCTGCGCAATCCGGTCGCGGGCTTCATCGGCGCGATCTCCTATCCGCTCTATCTCTGGCACTGGCCGCTCTTTGCTTTCGCGCGCGCGACGCCAGGGGTCTTTCCGACGGCCGCGGTCATGCTGGGGCTCGGCGCCCTCGCCTTCGCGCTCGCGGCGCTCACCTACTTCTTCATCGAGCGCCCGCTCGATCGGCCGTTCCACGCGAATCGCAACGCCGTGGCGCTAAGTCTCGTCGCACTGCTCGCGGCGACGGGCGTGTTCGGACGGCAGGTCTATGCGGAGGACGGCTTTCCCGGCCGCTTCCCGCCGCTGGTCGCGAAGATCTTCACCTACAACGGCGGCGTCCGCTCGCCGCTCGCCTTCTGCCTCTACGACCGCGAGCGGCGGCAATATCCCCTCGCCGAGCAGCGCGCGCGAACAGAGCGCTATTACGCCGAGCACGGGTGTCTCAATATCGACCCGAAGAAGCCGACGGTGATGGTGGTCGGCGATTCGCACGCCGCGCATCTGCTTGAGGGCCTATCGGAGCTTCTGGGCGGACGCGCCAATCTGGTCGCGCTCACCGCCACCTATTGCGCGCCGCTCATGGAGCATGTCGTCATCGGCGCGGGCGAAGCCGGCACGGAGCGCTGTCAGGCGATCAACGATTTCGTCTTCGACCGCATCCGGACGCTGAAGCCCGAGGTTCTCATCGTCGGCGCCTATTTCGATGAGTTCCTGCGCGAGCGGACTTTCCTCTATCCGGGATACGCCGACGCCTTCGTGAAGGCCGTGCATGGCCTGCATGCGGAGGGCGCGCCTTCGATCATCGTTGCGGGCCAGGTTCCGACCTGGACCTCCTGGATGCGAATTCTCGTCGGGCGCGAGGTGCTGGAGCGCGGCTCTGCGTCGGAATTCTCAAACGTGGGCCTGAACGCGGAATTCGCTCGCTGTCGATCGGGATCTCAGATCGCGCGACTGGGGCCCGGGCGCGACCTATGTCTCGCAGGTCTCGGGCTTGTGCGGCAAGGACGGATGCCGCCGGCTCGTCGGGCCCCGGCTACCCGAAGACATGCTGTCCTTCGACTACGGGCACTATACCGCGCATGGATCCGACTTTGCCGTCGGGACGATGTTCGCGCCGCTGATCGAAGAGGGGCTCAAGAAGGCTGCGTCGCGCGGCCGCTGACCGCCGAGCCCAAAGGCGGCCTCCGGCGCGAACTATTCCTCGCTCTCTTCCGCTTCGTCGAAGCCTTCGCACGACCGTCCGAAAGCGGAGAGCGCGTCTTCGAGATAGTCCGGCAGAAGCGGAATGCCGAGCAGATATTTCCAGGTCGGCGCCTCGTGGCGATCGGCGGCGGCCGCCACCGCGCTCGTCCAGTCGTCGGCGTCATAGTCGCCCCGGCCGATCCAGATCAGGGCGACCAGCGCATTCGACTTGTCCACGTCGAGGTCGCGGATGAACTCGACGAGTTCGCGTCGAACCGAGCCATTGGCGTCCGTGAGGATCGCGCGCTCGCCATCGTCTGTCGGGTTAGAGGCGTCCGGATCGACGCCCGGATCGACGCTCAGCAGTTCCCGCGATTTTGCGACGATGAAACAGACCTTGTCCGGATTGATCTCCGGCATCGGCTTCTCGCCCTCGTCGATCCTGCGCATGTTCGGGGCCTTTCCTGTTTTGACGGAAGTATAGCGGAAGCGCCGCGCGGCCCCAACGCGTCGGATCGTCTCACCGTTCCTGGCGGCTGCGCCCCGAGCCCCGCCCTACTCCACCGTCACGGATTTCGCGAGATTGCGCGGCTGATCGGCGTCTTTGCCCATGATGACGGCCGTGTGATAGGCGAGCATCTGCACAGGCGCCGCATAGACGAGGGCCGAGAAATTCTCGCCCATGTCCGGCATTTGGAAGAAATGCTCGGTCGGCACGGCGGCCTCTTCGGCCGCGCGCTTATCGCCGATGAGCACGATCCGCCCTCCGCGCGCGGAAACCTCCTGCATATTGGAGACCGTCTTTTCGAACACGGCGTCCTTCGGCGCGATGACGACGACGGGCATCGTCTCGTCGATCAGCGCGATCGGCCCGTGCTTGAGCTCGCCCGCCGCATAGCCTTCGGCGTGGATGTAGCTGAGCTCCTTGAGCTTGAGCGCGCCTTCGAGCGCCAGCGGATAGGACGTGCCGCGCCCGAGATAGAGCACGTCGCGGGCGCGGGCGATTTCGCGCGCGAGCGCCTCCGCGTGCGGCTCGAGCTTCAGCGCCTCCGCCAGAAGGCCGGGCGTGAGAAGAAGCTCATGAAGAAGCGCCGTCTCCGCATCTTCATCGAGAACGCCGCGCGCCCGGCCAAGGCCGATCGCCAAGGCGGCCATCACCGCAAGCTGGCAGGTGAAGGCTTTGGTCGAGGCGACGCCGATCTCGGGGCCCGCGAGCGTCGGCGCGGCGGCGTCCGTCTCGCGCGCAATGCTCGACATCGGCACATTCACCACCCCGATCGCCTTCGCCCCGCGCTCCCTCACATAGCGGAGCGAGGCCAGAGTGTCCGCCGTCTCGCCCGATTGCGAGACGACGATCACAAGTTCGCCCTTGTCGATCGGCGCCTCGCGATAGCGATATTCCGACGCGACGTCGATCTCGACAGGCAGACGCGCGAAGCGTTCGATCCAGTATTTGGCGACGAGCCCCGCCACATAGGCTGTGCCGCAGCCGATGATGGAGACGCGGGCGAGCGTCTTCGGATCGACCG
This sequence comes from uncultured Alphaproteobacteria bacterium, assembly GCA_963741845.1. GTDB lineage: Bacteria > Pseudomonadota > Alphaproteobacteria > Rhizobiales > Beijerinckiaceae > Roseiarcus. The sequence continues at coordinate 275,324 of CAVUJV010000033.1, read as the reverse complement.
GCCAGGGGAATGGCTTGAGCCGCATCGCCGCCATGTCGATGTAATGGGCGAGCGTGTGGCCGACGACCTCGGGCTGCTCGTGAATTTCCTTCGCCATGAAGTGGCGGTAATTGCCCTTCTCGGCGAGCAGGCTGCCGGCGGGGCTGCGCTGCACGAGGCGCTTGGCAGGCTTGCCGGAAGCGTCGCGGATGTCGGCTTTCTCGCGGGTGAGCACCACCCAGTCGCCCTCTTCGAGATAGGCGATGCGGTCGGTGAAAGGCGCAAGCGCCAGCGCGTCGGAGCCGAGATACATCTCGCCCTCGCCGTAGCCGACCGCGAGCGGCGCGCCCTGCCGCGCCCCGATCAGCAGGTTCTCCTCGCCCTCGAACAGATAGACGAGCGCGAAGGCGCCGCGCATGCGCTTGAGCGCCGCAAACACCGCCTCGGGCGGCCGCTTGCCCTGCGCAAGCTCGTCCTCGACGACGAAGGCCGCGATCTCGGAATCGGTCTCGGTGACGAACCTGTAGCCCTTCGCGGAGAGCTCCTCGCGCAAAGCCTTGAAGTTTTCGATGATGCCATTGTGCACGACGGCGAGCCGGGGCGAGGCGTGCGGATGGGCGTTGATCTCGTTCGGCTTGCCGTGGGTCGCCCAGCGCGTGTGGCCGATGCCGATCGAGCCCGAAAGCGGCGAGACCGCCAGCTTCGCCTCGAGGTTGCGCAGCTTCCCCTCGGCGCGGCGGCGCTCGATATGGCCGCCCTCCAGGGTCGCGACGCCGGCCGAATCGTAGCCGCGATATTCGAGCCGCTTGAGCGCGTCCACAATCTCGCCCGCAACCGGACCCGACCCGAGAACGCCGACAATGCCGCACATATTCCGCCCTCTCCTACCGACCCCGACGCACAGGCAACCGTTAGGCCAGCCCAAGCCGGCCCCACAAGTCACATTGGATGAAGGATTGTGACGAAGTTGGGGGCGCCGCCGTTGCGTGCGGCAAAGGGCTCGGATAGCGTCCCGGACTGACGGCTCCCGAGAGGGATTAAAAGGGAACACGGTGAAGGCGCTCTTGCTGGAATCCGTGGCTGCCCCCGCAACTGTGAGCGACGAGTTTGGCGCCAATCATGGCCACTGGAGCGATCCGGGAAGGCCGGCCCCGGGCGATGACCCGCAAGCCAGGAGACCTGCCGTCGTGGCGTGGTCGAATCCGCGCGCCCGAGTCTTTGGGCTCGTTCGCGCGGCAATCGAACTCGCTTCGGTCGTCTCCGACGCATGCGAGGGTGTCATGCCTGGCTTTGTTTCCCGCACATCGAATGAAAGCAATTGCCCTGTTCGCGGTCGCGTGATCGCGCTCTTCGGGATTCTCGTCGCCGCAAATGTTCTGGCCTGGCTATGGGCCCTGCGTCGCCTTGCGCGGCAACGCCGTGCTGTTCGGATCGGCGTTCCTGGCCTATTCGTTCGGCCTGCGTCACGCGGTCGACGCCGACCACATCGCCGCGATCGACAATTCGACCCGCAAGCTCATGCAGCAGGGCCAGAGGCCCGTCGCGGTCGGCCTGTTCTTCTCGCTCGGCCATTCGTTTGTGGTCGTTCTTCTGTCGCTCGCGGTCGGCTTCGCAGCCTTTCAGGTGAGCTCTCGATTTGGAGACCTGAAAGCGATCGGCGGGATTATCGGCACGAGCGCTTCCGCGCTGTTCCTGTTCCTCCTCGCGGCCTTCAACATCGTGGTGCTGATCTCTGTCTCGCGCACGTTTCATGCGGTCAAGCGGGGCGCGCCCTTCTCCGAGGACGATTTCGACATCCTGCTCAACAACCGCGGATTTCTCGCGCGCCTCTTCCGGCCGCTGTTCAGGCTCGTCAGCAAGAGTTGGCACCTGTTCCCGATCGGCGTTCTGTTCGGCCTCGGCTTCGATACGGCGACGGAGGTCGCGCTCTTCGGCATCTCCGCGACCCAGGCTGCGAACGGCGCCTCCTTCGGGATGCTGCTCGTCTTTCCGGCGCTCTTCACGGCGGGGATGACGCTGATCGATACGATCGACGGCGCGCTGATGCTCGGGGCCTATGGCTGGGCCTTCATGAAGCCGATCCGAAAACTCTACTACAACATTGTAATAACATCGGTATCGGTCGTCGTCGCGGTTCTCATCGGCGGCATCGAGACGCTCGGGCTGATCGGCGAGAGTTTGAAACTGGAAGGTCCGTTCTGGGACGCGATCGGTTCCCTCAACGGCAATTTCGGCGTGCTGGGCTACATCATCGTCGGCGTCTTCGCCCTGAGCTGGCTCCTTTCGGTCGTCATCTACCGGGCCAAGGGCTACGACGATCTGGACGTCAAGGCGCAGGCGTAGGCTCGGCTCCCCGCCTCTTTCGCGCTTCAAGCCACCCTTTCTCGGCTCGGAGGCGTGTTTGTGCCAAAATTGTGATTGCGCTAAGGCTGGCGCGGCGCCGGGGATTTCCCGGCTGGGGCAGGTTGGCGTGAAGGGCGACGGGCGCAGCGGAAAACAGCGCATCCGCCGAACGGGCGGCGGGCGGGGAGCCTTTTGTTCGCGGTGGACGTCGTTCACGGTCGCGTTCTCCCTCCTCGTCCAGCTGCTTTTCATCCCCTATCATCAGGCTCTGGCCGCGCCCGCTTTCAGCGCGCCCGACGACCCGGCCCGCATCGAAGCCCAACTTCAGGCGATCTTCGGCGACGCTGCGACGCTGTGCGCGCATGTCGACGACAAGGGATCGCCGGGCGCGCCCGCAGGGCATTCCCATTACGAGTGCCCCTTCTGCCGGTTCGCGGCCGAAGCGGCCGCCCTGTCGCCCCCAAGTCTTCCGGTTCTCCCCGCCCATCTCGACGGCGTGCGACGCATCGTTGGCGCCTGGGCCGAAACGGACGCGGCGCCGCCCGCGCGGCTCGATCGCCACCGGGCTCGCGGGCCTCCCGCCTCCGTCTGAGACCCATCCATGCGGCGCGCGCTTCCGTGCGCAGGCCGCCCATTTCTCCCGGACTTCACCAACGCCGCGCCGGGAACCTGGGGAACGACCGGCGCGATTCAACCCGGCGTCATGTACATGGCGGACAATGGCCGGTCGCCGTCGAAGGGATCATCCCGATCAACGGGGCGAGCGGTCACGGCGCCGGCGTCGTCGCCGCACTCGATTTCTTCCTCGACGACATTTTCCCCAATACCCTCGGCAAGCCCATCTTCACAGGACCAAAAGAATGAGCGTCATGATCCGAACCTTCGTCGCCTTGCTTGTCCTCGCCTCGACCTCGAGCGTCTCCCTCGCGCATGCCCAGCTTCAGAAGGCAGTCCCGCCCGTCGGCGGGACCGTCGCGCCGCCGAGCGAGATCCGTCTCCAGTTCAGCGAGGCCGTCGAGCCGCGCTTCTCGAAAGTGACGCTGACCGACCCGCGCGGCGCGGGCATTGCCCTGGGGGCGCTCAAGACGGAAGGGGCCGTGCTCATCGTCAGGATCGGCAAGCGCCTCTCGCCCGGCGACTACATGGTGCACTGGCGCGCCGTGTCCGTCGATACGCACCGTACGCAGGGAGCTTTCAGCTTCATCGTGAAGTGAGCCGCGGAGGCGCGGCGGTCCGGCGCGCCTCGCTTCAACCAGAAGGAAATTGTCATGAACCGTTCGCTTTTCGCGCTTTTCGCGCTGTCGGCCGCCTGTTCGGCTTCGCTCGCTCAGGCGCAGGAATTCAAGGCCGGCGACATCGTCATCGAAAAGCCCTTCGCGCGCGCGACGCCGAAGGGCGCCGAGGTCGGCGGCGCCTATCTCACCGTGCACAACAACGGCGCGACGCCCGATCGCCTCACCGGCGGAACGGCGGATTTCGCGAATGTCGAGATCCACCAGATGAAGTCCGAGGACGGGGTGATGAAGATGAGCGCGCTGCCCAACGGGCTCAACCTGCCGGCGCACAGCACGGTGCGCCTCGCGCCGGGCGGCTATCACGTCATGTTCACCCAACTGAAAAAGCCGCTCGAAAAGGGCGAGACGATCACCGCCACGATGACCTTCGAGAAGGCCGGCCCGATCGTCGTGCAGTTCCCGGTCGAGGGGATTGGCGCGATGAATCGCATGGACATGAAGGGCGGCGCCATGAAAGGAACGGGCGACCACAAGATGTGAGCCAGCGGCGGCAGCGGCGGCGGAAGGACCGCATTCGTGATCGCTCTCGCCGCCTGCCGCTTCGCCCATTTCCTCGCGTTGATGTTCGCCTTCGGCGCAAGCGCCTATCTTCGGATGTGCGCGCCCGAAGCCCTATGCGCGGCGCTGGCTTCGACCTTGCGACCGCTTTTGCGGCTCGCGGCTCTTATCGCCTCTCCTGACCGGCGCGCTCTGGCTTGCGTTCCAATCCGCCTCGATGGCGGACGACTGGTCGGCCGCCGCCGATCCGGGCGCGCTCGGGGCCGTGCTCGCCGATACGGCTTTCGGCCGCGCATGGATCGTGCATCTGGCGCTTCTTCTGGCGTTCTTCGCGGCTACGTTTCGGCCGAGGAGCGGCTGGACGGGTCTGACCCTGCTTTCGGGGCTGTCGCTGGCGAGCCTGGGCCTTACCGGCCATGCGGTCATGCAGGCCGGAATTGAAGGCGTCGCGCATCGCGCGAACGACGCGCTTCATCTCCTGTGCGGAGGCGCCTGGACCGGAGGGCTCATCCCCTTCCTCCTGAGTCTCGGCGCGTTTCGGCGAGGCGCCCACGCCCGCGAGGCGGTGACCGGGATGATCCGCTTTTCGTTTTACGGACATTTTGCCGTCGCCGGGGTCGTCGCGACCGGCGTCGTCAATGTTGCGCTGACCAGCGGCCTGCCCCTGCCGCCCGATACGCCTTATCGCGCGCTGCTCGATGTCAAGATCGGCGTCGTCGCCGTGATGATCGCGCTGGCGCTTGTCAATCGTTACGCCCTGGTCCCGCGGCTCGCCGTGATGCCGAGAGCCCTTGCGACGCTGCGGGCCTTCACGATCGCCAATGCTGGATTGGGAACGCTGGCCATCGCCCTGGTCAGCGTATTTGGGCTCCTGAACCCGGCGTGAGGCCCTCGTCCTTCGGCGCGCCCCGGAATCCTGTCGCGAGCACGTAAAGCTCGGCGCTGTCGGCGCGGCTCGCCTTCGGCTTGATATGCCGGACCGTCGCGAATTCCCGTTTGAGGCTCGCGAGCAATTCGCCCTCCGAGCCGCCCTGCAGCACCTTGGCGAGAAGGAAGCCGCCCGGCGCGAGCACCTCGCGCGCGAAGTCCGCCGCCAGTTCCACGAGCCCGACGATGCGCAGATGGTCGGTCTTGCGATGGCCCGTGGCATTGGCCGCCATGTCCGACAGCACGCCGTCCGCCAGACCGCCGAGCCACTCCCGCAGACGCTCCGGCGCGTCAGGATCGTGGAAATCCATCGTCCGGAATTCGACCCCCTCGATCGGGTCCATGTCCAGAAGGTCCATGGCGATGACGCGACCCTTTCCCTCCGCGGAACGGGTCTCCGCCGCCGCCACCTGACTCCAGCCGCCGGGCGCGGCGCCAAGGTCGATGATCCGCTGGCCCGGCCTGAAGAGTTTGTATTTCTCGGCGACCTCGATGAGCTTGTAGGCCGCGCGCGAGCGATAGCCTTCGCGCTTCGCCATCGCGACGTAAGGGTCGTTGAGCTGTCGTTCGAGCCAGAGGGTCGAGGAAAGCGAGCGCTTGCGCGCGGTCTTGACGCGCGTCTTCAGCGCACGGCCGCCCTCGCGACCCGAGCCGCCGGCCTTCATCGCCAGCGCGGGCGGCGGTGGGGGCCGACCGCGTCCTCGCGCATCATCTGCATGAGAATGCCTTCGCGTAAGCCCCGGTCTGCGATGCGCAGGCGCTCGGCGGGAAAATGCAGCCGGATCGCCTCCAGAATGGCGCAGCCCGCCAGCACCAGATCGGCGCGATCCTGCCCGATACAGCCATTGGCGGCGCGCTCGGCGTAGGTCATGGCGCGCAGCCGCTCGACCGCGCTGTCCACTTCGGCGCGGCGGAGCCAGAGGCCATCGACCGCGCGCCGATCGTAGCGCGACAGATTGAGATGGACGCCGGCGATCGTCGTCACCGTTCCCGAGGTGCCGAGCAGATGGAACCGATCGCAGCGTGTCTTGTCCGCCACCTTCTCGACGAAAGGCGCCAAAGCCCGGGAGACATGGGTCTTCATGGCGTCGAAGACGTCCTCGGTCACGTCCACGCCGCCGAAGATCTCGGCGAGCGAGACGACGCCAAGCCGCAGCGATTCCCAGGCCTGCACCCTCCGGCTTCCGTGGGCGGCGCGCGGATCGCCGAGCCAGATGATCTCGGACGAACCCCCGCCGATGTCGAACATCACGGCGCCGTGGGCGCTCTGGTCGGCGAGGTCGCCGACGCCGGCGGCGGCGAGATGCGCCTCGGTCTCGCGGTCGACGATTTCGAGTTCGATGCCGAGACGCTCGCGCACCTCATTGACGAATTCCAGCCCGTTGGCGGCCGAACGGCAGGCTTCCGTCGCAATGGTGCGGGTGCGGGTTACGCCGCGCGCGGCCATCTTGTCCCGGCAGATGCGCAACGCCTCCAGCGTGCGGTCGATGGCGGGCTGGCTCAATCGTCCCGTCTGGGACAGGCCCTCTCCGAGCCGCACGATGCGGGAGAACGCATCGATGACACGAAATCCGTCCCCCGTCGGCCGCGCGATCAGCAGGCGGCAATTGTTCGTTCCGAGGTCGAGCGCGGCGTAGGCCGGAGGTCGCCGCGCACCCGCACTCGCGAGCGGCGCGTCGAGCCCCGCCCCAGGAGCGACCAACGAAGCCTCTGACAAAACCAATCCTCAATGTCTCCCCGCGGGGGATTTCTCAGAGCCCGCGTGGGTTTTCCCCATAAATTTAGCAACACTTTAGCAGGATGCAATTCCGGCGCCTGAACGATCGGCGCCAGAGGCGACTCACGCCTTCTTGAAGAAGGGATGCGCGACCCGGTCGCCGACCTTGAGGCCGATCTTCGCCGCCATGCCCCCGTTGAGTTCGAGGACCGCCGCGCAGGGCGGCCCCGACGGGATAATGGTTTCCGACAGCGGCTCGGCGTTGGCGACGATGTTGGTCACGACGCCGGTGCGCGAAATGAAAATCATATCGAGCGGAATATAGGTGTTCTTCATCCAGAAGGCCTGCTGGGCGTCCTTCGGGAACTCGAACAGCATCCCATGATCGGCCGCCATGTAGCGCCGGTTCATGAGCCCGATCTCCCGGCTGCGGTCGTCGGCGGCGATTTCGACCTGAAAATCGTGGACGCCCGACGCCGTCGTGACACGCAACGGCTCGAGGCCGCTCGCGCCCGCGGGACCTCCAAAGAGGACCACGAACGCGACGAGCGCCGCCAAAAATCGCGCTGCGATGTCCGTCATCCGCGCCTGCTCCTTCGTTCCTGAGGCACAGGCGTTCTCGCCGCCGCGAGCCGGAAAATCAATGGGGCGCGAGGATGCGCGAACCGTCGAGCGGGCGGACTTCAGCGGCCATCAGGCCTTTCGGTCCCGGGCCGAAACGGGCGAGCATCGTGTCGCCGGGCTTCGGATCGAGAAAGCCATAGCGGCGCAGCGTCTCCATATGGACGAAAATGTCCTCCGTGCCCTCGCCGCGCGTGAGGAAGCCGAAACCGCGCGAGCGGTTGAACCATTTGACGATCACGATCTCGAAGCCGCCGACCGAAGCAGCCTGAGCGCGCGTACGCGCCAGCGGAAGCGGCGGCGCATAGCCAGGCTCCGGCTCGGCGATGGAGATCACCCTGAGCACCTGAACCCCCCGGTCGCGCCGCTGCGCTTCGGCCACGACCCGCGAGCCTTCGCGAAGCGTGGAGAATCCGTCGCGACGCAGCACGGTCACATGGATGAGGACGTCGGGCTCCCCGCTGTCCGGGACGATGAAGCCGTAGCCTTTCGCCGCGTCGAACCATTTCACGCGGCCCGCGACTTCAACGAGCGACGAAGCGCTGGGGCTGGTCTGTTCGGCGTCGGCTGCAACCGCAGGCTTTGGTAAATCTTCGCCCAAGTCCGCCCCCACTCAAACGCGTCAGCGGCACGACATCGCCGCCTGCGAACCGCCCGCCCTCCGTAACCGGAGTTTCGCCCCATGCTGGCGCCGGGCGAGCGAGATCCGCAATAGATCCGCAATGCAGAATGATTCTCTCTCTTGAAGATAGCAAATCATCGCGCGCTGAATACAGCAAATCACACGAAGCGTGAGCAGCGCTGTGGATGGAGACGCAAAAAACCCGCCGCGCCCCAAGCGGGACGGGCGGGTCGATCGGCTTCACGCCCGCTTCCGGGCGAGCGGGCGAAAATGCGGAGAGGCTTATTCCGCCTCTTCCTCCGGCTCCGGCGGAGGCGCGAGGCCTTCGAGGCCGCGGAGAAGATCCTCTTCCGTCATGCGATCGAAGCTCGCGTCCGCGCCCATTTCGAGCGCCGACTCCGCGTTGGCCGGAACCAGCGGGGGCGCAGCCTCCGCCTCGGGCTCGTCGACCTCGACATGCTTCTGCAGAGCGTGGATGAGATCCTCGCGCAGATCGCCGGGAGTCGAGTTTGCCGTCGCCGATCTCGCGAAGCGCGACGACGGGGTTCTTGTCATTGTCGCGCGCGACATTGATCGGCGCGCCGGACGAAATGGCGCGGGCGCGGTGGCTGGCCATGAGGACGAGATCGAAGCGATTGTCGATCTTCTCGATGCAATCCTCGACGGTGACGCGAGCCATGGAGACTCCTTGAAAGGGATGCGGACAAATCTAGGGAAGCGCGGGCCTTACACCGCACGAGCCAAAGAGGCAAGCTTTTGTCCAGCTTTTGTCCGGGTTCAGCGACGCAGCCATCGAGATCGCGCCGCCCGGCAGCGCCGGGCTCGAACATGAGCGCCTATGTAAGCGCTGCCTCGCGCTCCCGGGCTTTCTGAGGTTTCGCCGCGAGAATATGCAAGAGCTCGGCAATCTGCTCCCGCTCGTCGACGGAAAAACCCCTCAGCGCAGGGTTGCTTCGCGCGGCGAACCTTCCGGCCCGATTGCGACCCCGATACGAAACGCGTGTCCCCCGGACATTTTGCGGCGAGTCGCCTTTACCAACCTTGGACATTTCAATTCCCGTCATCCCCAGCGGGATTTAAATAGCGCAGGACGCCTTTCCAGAGTCGTGATCCGCATCACAAAGCAGGAAAGCGATCGAACAAGCGCCCGGACACGACAGGCTTCCGGCTACCTCAAGCCTCAGACCCGCCTTGCAGGGATACCCTTGGAGCGCGCAAGAGGTCTGGTAGGCTGGCCCCACCTATCAGCGCCCGAGCGGGGGCCAAAGGGAAGGAGATGGCTATGACGATAGAGACCGGCCGGCGTGAGTTCGTCCTGGGGCCGATGGTTGCGCTGGCGGCAATGTCGCTGGCGCGTGGCGTCGGCAATGCCGCGGGCGTCGATCCGACGATGACCATCGTCAGGAAGCCGGACGAGATTCCCTGGAAGCCCCTCTATAATTTCCCCGCCGGCATGGCGGAATCCGCCAATATGTTCGGCGCCATCGATGCGCCGGGGCAGTATTTCGTCCTCATCCGCTGGCATCCGGGCTTCATGAGCGCGCCGCACTGGTACGAAACCGATCGCCTTTGCGTCGTCCTTTCCGGAACCTGGTACGTGGCGAGCGGGGAGGATTTCGCGCCGGACGCCACCGTTCCTGTGCCGGCAGGGTCTTTCGTGCATCGGGTCGCCAGAACCCCGCACTACGACGGCGTCAAGCGAGGCGTCACGGAGCCGGCGATCATCGCCATCTCGGGGATCGGGCCGATCCACTATCATTTGACGGACCCGACGAAGCCGGGATGGCGGGAGGTCTGATGGCGGCCGGCGGTCCAGGACAGGTTTCCCTGTTCCGCCCCGCCTAGCCCTGCGAGTCCAGCACGACGAAGCCGTCGCGCGAACGCGTCGCGGCGCTCGCCGGCTGGTCGGTGGTCACGACCGTCATCCCGAATTTGAGGCGCTTGCGCACCGCTTCCCGCACGGCCGGGTCGGCCTTGATCCGCCGCAGCGCCCCGGAATTGTCCTCGCCCTTTTCCCCGCCCTTGCCGACGCCGGCCGCCTGCCAGCGCAGGATGCCTGCCTCGGCGTCCACGCCATTGAGGGTAAACACCCGCTCGCCGATGGGCTTTTGCGGGTCTTCGATTTCAACCGGCCCGGACGCGACGAGCTGTCCATTGTCGAACACAAGCGCGCGCCTGTCCGCGCTGCTGATCACCACGCTTGGCGACCTTGGCGCCTCGTGGCCTTCCGAATATTCGCTGGCCATGATTGCGGAATCGACCGCCTTGAACTCGCGCGCCGCGTATTCGCCAAGCACCATGCCCGGATGCGTCACCTCCTGTGGCTGGGAGGCGTCGTCGGCGATGACGACCGTCATGCCGACCCTGGTGACTCCGAACAGGAGCGCGGAGAACTGCCTGGGCAGCCGCACGCATCCATGCGAGGCGGGATAGCCCGGCAACTGACCCGCATGGAGCGCGATGCCCGACCAGGTCAGCCGGTTCATGTTCGGCATGGGCGCGTTGTCGTAGGTCGAGGAGTGGTGGTTCCTGTCCTTCTGCAGGATCTTGAACACCCCCGTCGGCGTGCGGTGGCCAGGCTTGCCCGTCGAGCAGGTCGAGGCGCCGATGCGCACGCCGTTGCGATAGACATAGACGAGCTGTTCCGGCAGCGACACGATGATGAGGATCGGGCCGGTCGGCGAACGGTCCGGAAACCAGTTGAACTCGCCGTTCGTGAGCTGCCCGGCGGGGTTCTCGACGCGTTGCGCGAAGGCTGGCGCAAACCGCGCGCCGGCCGGAAGCGCGACGGCGCCCGCGGCGGCAAGGCCAAACTGACGACGGTTCAACATCGGGGCCAGCTCTCCTGTCGGCCTGCCGTCCCATCCTTGGGGGCGAGTCGCGGCCGACTGTCAACATATCAGGGTCCGAGCGCCCGCCTCAGCAGCCTCCTCAGCGCGTCCGGATCGTCGAAACGCAGCGTCACCGGCAGGGTCAGAACGGCGCGCGCCTGATCGGGGGTCAGGCGCATGAAGTCCTTTTCCGTCGTGACAAGCAGCGCGCCTCGCCGCTGCGCCTGCTCGACGAGCTGCTCGAACTCCGGCTCGGTGAAGGGATGGTGGTCGGCGAAGTCGCGCGTCGCGACGATCTGCGCGCCGACCCGCCGCAGCGTCGCGTAGAATTTCTCCGGCCGCGCGATGCCGCAGAAGGCCACAACCTCCCGCCCGATCAGCGGCGCGGCGGAGAGCGCGTCCGGTTCGAGTCCCGCGCGGAACATCGGCTTGCCGGGAACGGCGCGGCGGATGTCCTCCGCCGCCTTCTCGCCGCCCCCCACGACGATGAGGGCTGCGACATGCGCGGCCTGAGCCGCGACCGGCGCGCGCAATGGCCCGGCGGGGATGCACAGGCCGTTGCCGAAGCCCGTCTCTCCGTCGACCACGCCGAAAGCGAGATCTTTCCTCAGGGACGGATTCTGGATCCCGTCGTCCATCACCAGCGCGTCCGCGCCGGCCTGCACCGCCATACGGCCGCTTTGCACCCGGTCGACCCCGACGAAGGTCGGCGCGACGCCCGCGAGCAGCAGAGGCTCGTCGCCCACGGCGCGCGCGTCGTGGCGCGCAGGGTCCACGAGAATCGGCAGGTCCCGTCTTTCGCCGCCGTAGCCACGCGTGAGAAAGGCGACTTTGCGCCGGTCGGCAAGGAGCATCCGCGCCAGCGCGAGCGCCGCAGGCGTCTTCCCTGCCCCGCCTGCGACAAAATTGCCGACGCAAATGACCGGCGCGCCGACGCGCGCGCCTTCACGGTTCATGCGCTCGGCGGTCACGCGGCCATAAAGCCACCCTGCGGGCTGCAGGAGGCGCGCGACCAAGGTCGGGCGACGCGCGGACCAGAAACGCGGAGTTTTCACGCGGGGGGCGCCGGCAGAATGGGTTCGAGCGCGCGCAGGGAGCGCTCGACCGCGCCCGCCCGCTTCTCGACCGTGTCGCCCGCCGCCCTCGCCATGGCCCTGAGTTTCGGCGCATTGGCGAAGAGCCCGATCAACGCCTCGCCGAGATCCTCGGGCTTCTTGACCTCCAGGGCCCCGCCGGCCGCGTCCAGCGCGGTGTAGGCGTCGGAGAAATTGCCGATCTTCGGCCCGTGCAGGATGGCGGAGGCGAGCCGCGCCGGCTCGATCGGATTCTGGCCGCCGCCTCCGGCGAAAGACTTGCCGAGGAACACCACGCCCGCCAGCCGATAAAAGAGCCCAAGTTCGCCGATCGTGTCGCAGATATAGATCGCCGTTCCCCGGCCCGGCCGCTCGCCCCGCGAGCGCAAGGCCGCCGGCAGGCCCTCCGCCTCCATCTCCCGCAGGATCGCCTCGCCGCGCTCCGGATGGCGGGGCGCGATCAGCGTGAGGGCGTCGGGAAAGACTTCCGCGAGGCGCTTGTGGGCGCGCGCGGCGATCCGCTCTTCGCCCTCATGGGTCGAGGCGGCGATCCAGATTTGCCGGCCGGAGGTCAGCCCCGCAAGCTCGGCAAGCTCCCGCCGGTCGGCGGGAAGCGCCGGGGCGTCGAACTTGATGTCGCCCGCGATCAGCACGCTGCGCGCCCCGAGCGCAGCCAGCCGCTCGGCGTCGTCCTCGCTGCGGGCGAGGCAGAGGTCGAAGCGCGAGAGAAGCTCGCCGATCAGCGAGGGGAAGCGACGCCAGCGGCGGTACGAGCGCTCGCTGATCCGGCCGTTGACCATGACGACCGGCAGGCCCGCGCGCTTCGCCTCGATCAGCATGTTCGGCCAAAGCTCGGATTCGGCGATCAGCGCCGCGTCCGGCCGCCAGTGCGAGAGGAAACGGCGCATGAAGAACGGATTGTCGAGCGGAGCGTACTGATGGAGCGCGCCCGAAGGCAGGCGCTTCGCAAGCAGCGCCGCCGAAGTGACGGTGCCGGTCGTCACCAGCGCATGCGCGCCGGTCTGCGTGATCCGCTCGACGAACGGCAGGAGCGAGATCGCCTCGCCGACGCTGGCGCCATGCAGCCAGATGAGCTTTCCCGGCGGCCGCGCGACCCCTGCCCTGCCTTGCCGCTCGCCGAGGCGTTCGGCATCCTCCTTGCCACGTTTGAGGCGGTACGAGAGAAAGGGGCCGGCGAGCGGCGTCCCGAGAGCCGTGAGAGCGCGGTAGGCGTGCAGCGACAGGGGGGCCGTCATCCCGTTCCCAGCCGAGCCGTCCGCAAGTCCGCGCCCGGATCGCTCGCCCCCACCATCGCATAGGCGCGGCGGTGCGCTTCGTCGAGGCCGTCCTGGACAGCGAGCCGCGCGCGCTCGAGCGCCGCGTCGTCGGCGTCGGGCGCGACCTCGATGAAATCGCCCGCAACCACGATCACCCTGCTGAAGGGCAGGCCCAGCGTCGACTTGTCCCAGGTGTCGAACTGAAGACGCCGGCTCGTGACGACCGCAGTCGGCACGATGGGACGGCCCGACAGCTTCGCCATCACCGCGATGCCGAGCCCTGCGACCCGCGCGGTCTTCGGCACGTCCGCCGTCATCGCGACGGATGTTCCTGTTTCCAGAAGGCGCAGAAGCTGGCGCATGGCCGGCGCGCCCCCCTTGTAATATTGCCGGTCGATCGGACCGCCCGAGCCCCTGACCGGCTCGATGCCGAGACGGCGCGCCGCTATGGCCTGGGCGCCGGCGTCCTCATGGCGGGAAATCAGCACGGCGAGCGGACCCATCGATTTCGGGCGCGCCAGCGGCATCATCAGGTGCTGCCCATGCCACATCGCGGCGATGAGCGGCGTCTTCCCCCGGATATGCGCGTCGAGATCGGCGGGCACGGTCGTCAAGCGACCCGTCACCCGCACGAGCTGCAGATAATTCGCGAGCACGAGGCCGAAGGCCTCCTGCGCCAACTGAGACCGACCGATCCGATTCGCCATTTGAGGCTCAGGCAATCCTCGTCGGCGGAACGAGTTCGGGCTCGATCAGCCGGTGGAGATGAACGACGTAATATCGCATTTGGGCATTGTCGACCGTCTGTTGGGCCTTGGCGCGCCAGACCTTTTCGGCGCTCGCGTAGTCGGGGAACATTCCGACGATGTCGAGCTTCGACAAGTCCTTGAACTCGTGGCTGTCCAGCGACGAGAGCTCCCCTCCGAACACGAGGTGCAGGAGCTGCTTCTTCCTCGGCGGTTCCGTCTTGCCGTCCGTCATGTTGATGTCCCCAGGATGCGCCGCCAGCGATAGCGCGGGGCTTTGCCTTCGCGGCGGCGAAAACGCAAGTCGCGGCCTTGTGATTGCCCCTCTTTGCGCTCACCCGTCGAGCGCGCCGCGAAACGCCTCAAGCAATCGCGGCGCCAGCGCTTCGGGGGCGGCGAGCAGCGGCCGGCGGCGGATTTTGGCCATATTGTACGCAAGCGGCTCGCCCGAAATGTCCGTGAGACGCGCGCCGGCTTCCTGGAGAATGAGATCGGCCGCTGCGATGTCCCAGTCGTGCGAGTCCGTGGCGGCCACCGCGAAGTCGATGGCCCCGCGCGCCGCCATGGTGAGCCGGTAGGCGAGCGAAGGCACGCGCGGCGCAATGTCGATCGAAACGCCGAGCCGGCGGCCCATCTCCTGAAGCACCGGCTTCGGCCCGGCCGCCGTGAGCCGTCCCGCCTCGAAGCGCGAAGACACGGCGAGCGTCGCGCCGTTGAGCTCCGCCCCCTCGCCGCGCGCGGCGGCGTAAGTCTCGCCAAGGGCCGGCGCATGGACGACGCCGGCGACCGGGCGCCCGTCCACCACAAGCGCGGCGCAGACCGCCCAACGCGGATCGCCGGCGACGAAAGCGCGGGTGCCGTCGATGGGATCGACGATGATGAGGGAGCGGCGCGCGAGCCGGTCCGGATTGTCGGCAGTCTCCTCCGAGAGCCAGCCGGCCTCGGGGAAAGCTATCCTCAGACGCTGCTTGAGAAGCGAGTCCGCGGCAAGGTCGGCGGCGGTGACCGGCGAGCCCCCCGCCTTCGCCTGCACGGCGGCGGAAGTCTCCGCGCCATGACGGAAATAGCCGAGCGCGAGCGCCCCCGCCTCGCGGGCGGCGGCAAGCAGCAGATCGCGCGCGCCGCGCGCGCTCTGATCCATTTCGCCGTTCGGAAGAGACGTTTCAGACATCGGGATTGAGCGGGCTTTAGACCTGCCCGCCGGGGCGCGCAATCCTCGCGGGGACGGGGCGGCGGAAGGGAGCGCGCGATTGTCGCGCCGCTCCGGCTTTCGCGGCGACGAATTCTTCCCGAATCAGAATTTCGGTTATTCTGAAGATGAGGATGGGAACCGTCATCGGGCGTCCAGGGGCAAGCGCTGCGGGAGGGCAAGAAGCGGATCCCGGTGGGTCTGAGGCGGCGCCGGAAGGAAAAGCCAGCGCAAGTCCTTGAAAAGTCCGATTTGCGGAAGGATATGGCGCGATTTCGGGCCTGTTTTTGCTCCGATTGTATAGCGATCGTCGCAAAATGCAGGGAAAGCGTCGCGAATTGAGCGCAAAACGACGCCGATTTGCGTCGTTTCGCAGCCCGTCCGGCAGGCCTCAGGCGCGCGGCGGCTCGGGCCAGGGCCGCATCGGGGCCGAGCGGATCGCCTCGAAGGCGCGGGCCATGGAGAGCACCCCGAGGTCGTCGAACCGCCGGCCGACGATCTGCAGGCCGATCGGCAGGCCGTCGTCGTCGAAGCCGCAATTGACCGACGCCGCCGGCTGCTCGGACATGTTGAAGGCGACGGTGAAGCCGATATGCGAGAACGGGTCCGCCGGATCGTTGCCCGGCATCGCCCATTCGGCGGGAAAGGCGGTCATCGGCGCGGTCGGCGACAGAACATAGTCGAAAGGCAGCGTCGCGCGGACGGTCGCCCTCGCCATCGCCGGGATCTGGCTGAAGCCGGAGAAAACGTCCGCGCCCGAGAGCCCCGCGGCCCCGCTCGCCCATTCCTGAATGAAGGGCGTGACCTGCCGGCGCCGCGCCTCGGGCAAGGCCTCCAGCTCGACGAACTGGCGCGTGCCCCAGAACCGGCCGAGCCCTTCGAGCATGTCCTGCGAGAGGAAAGGCGCGAGCGGCTCGACATGCGCGCCGGCCTTCTCGAAGTCGCGCGCCGCGCGCTCGACCGCCGCTCTGACCTCGGCCGTCGGCGGAACGCCGCAGCCCGCATCCAGGAGAAGCCCGATCCGCAAGCCGCGGAGGTCCGCCGGCTCGACGGCCCAATCCAGCCGCTCGTATTTGAGGCTCGCATAGTCCCGCGCGTCGGGCTCGCAGAGCGTCGCCATCATCAGCGCCGCGTCGGCGGCGTCACGGGTCAGCGGCCCGGCCACGCGGCCGATATAAGGCGGGTCGATCGGCACGCGGCCCGCGCTCGGCTTGAGGCCGACGAGGCCGCACCAACTGGCCGGAAGGCGGATCGAGCCGCCGATGTCGGTCCCGATATGCAGCGGCCCATATTGCGCCGCGCCCGCCGCGCCCGCGCCGGCCGAGGAGCCGCCGGGATTGCGCGCGAGATCCCACGGATTGCGCGCGAGCTTGTGGAAGCTCGAGAGCCCGGATGAGAGCATGCCGTAGTCCGGCATGGTCGTCTTGGCGAAGAGGATCGCGCCCGCCTCCTTGAGCCGCGCCGCGGGAGGCGCGTCGTCGGCGGAGGGCGTCGTGTCGCTTGCCGCCGTGCCGACCGGGGTCGGATCGCCCCGCGTCCGGATATTGTCCTTGACCGTCGCGGGTACGCCGTCGAGCGGACCCCTGGGCTCGCCCTTGAACCATCGCTCTTCCGACGCCCGCGCCTCCTCGAGCGCGCGCTCGGGCGCGAAGAGAAAGGTCGCCGAGATATGCGGCTCGAAGGCTTCGACGCGCTCGATGACCGATTGCATCGCTTCCACGGGGGACAATTCACGCGAGCGATAGGCCTTGAGGAGTTCGCGCGCGGACAGGCGGAAGGGCTGCACTTATGGGTTCTCTTGCATCTGGCAAACGGGGGGCGACAGCGGTGGCCTTACGCTGTTCGCCGTCGCGGACATCTCTCTTAACGGCGAAAGACTTGAGGGGCGTTCTTTTGAACGCCCCTCACGCGAATTTGAGCGGACCGCTTGTCCTTGCGAACGCGGAGCGGCGGGCGCCGGGTCAGTCCTTCACCGACATCACGGAGAGATCGTTGACGAAGATCGGCGCGTTCTTCCACAGGCCCTGCACCTTGGCGCTCGCCACGGTGACGTTGGGCAGCTGGAACAGGAAAGCGTTCACGCTGTCCTCGGCGATCTTCTTCTGCGCCTCGCCCAGCGCCGCCTTGTAGGCTTCGAGGTTCGGCGCGCTCGTCACCTTGGCGTAGATGTCGCGGAAGGCCGGGCTGTCATACTGGAAGTAGTAGTTCGGATTGGCGTAGATGCCGATGTCGAGCGGCTCGACATGGCTGATGATCGTCAGGTCGTAGTCGTGGTCGGTATAGACGCCCTTGAGCCATTGCGCCCATTCGACTTCCTGGATCTTCGCGTTGATCCCGACGTCCGCGAGCTCAGCCTGGATGATCGGACCGCCGGCGCGGGCGTAAGGAGCGGGCGGCAGGATCAGCGAAAGCTCGATCGGCGTCTTGACGCCCGCTTCCTTGAGGAGCGCCTTCGCCTTCTCCGGATCATGCGGATACATTCCGGTCAGATCGACATAGCCGGGATCGTTCGGCGTCATGTGACTGCCGATCGGCGTGCCGAGGCCGTTCATCGCCCCGTCGATGATCGCCTTGCGGTCGATCGCATAGGCGATCGCCTGCCGCACCTTCAGATCGTCGAGCGGCTTCTTCTTGTTGTTCATGGCGAGGATCGTCTTGCCCTCGGTGCCGCCGATCAGCACCTGAAAGCGCGGGTCGCTCTTGAACTGGTCGAGCGCCTGCACGTTGGCGAAGCGCGGAAAGGCGTCGACGTCGCCCGCGAGCACCGCGGCGACTGCGGCGGAGGGATCGGAGATGAAGCGGAAAGTCGCCTTGGTCAGCGGGATCTTCGCCGCGTCCCGGAAGCCGTCCCACTTGTCGAGGGTGATCGACGCGCCCTTCGTCCAGGACGAGAGCTTGTAGGGTCCGGTGCCGACCGGCTGGGTCGCCTCGGTCGCCGCGCTCTTCTCGTCGATGACGACGGCGGTGTCCATGCCGAGGTGAAAGAGCGCCTCGAAGCTCGGCGCCTTGAAATGCAGGACGACGGTCTGCGGATCGGGCGTCTCGATCGACTCGATCGAGGCGAAAAAGGCCTTGTCCTTGTTGGTCGAGTCCTTGCCCGCGTAACGCTCGAAGGAATATTTGACGTCCTTCGAGGAGAAAGGCTCGCCGTCCTGGAACTTGACGTTCGGCTTGAGCGTGAACGTAAGGGTCTTGAGATCCGGCGAGAAGGTCCACTTCTCGGCGAGCAGCGGCGTCACCGAGAAGTCCTCGTTGATCTTCGTGAGGCCCTCGAGGATGTTGTAATGCACGACCTCGCCGATCGCGGCGGCCGGAGCGGACGTCGGATCGAGGCCCGGCGGCTCCAGCACCATGCCGATCGTGACCGTGTCCTTGGCGAAGGCGAAGCCTGCCGACCCGGCAAGGATGAGGCTCGCGGCGGCAAGCAGGCGAGACATGCGGCGCATATTGAAAACGCTCCAGCGCGTGAAGTTGCGCCTTACGATACCACCGGAGCGGGAGAAACCGTCAAGAACAAGAATCCCCTCCCCCGCGCGAGCGGAAGAGGGGATCCCATGTCCAACCGGAAGGTCGGGCGACTTTACGAAGCCTGCGCTCCGCCGGCGGGG
Organism: uncultured Alphaproteobacteria bacterium; assembly: GCA_963741845.1. Taxonomy (GTDB): domain Bacteria; phylum Pseudomonadota; class Alphaproteobacteria; order Rhizobiales; family Beijerinckiaceae; genus Roseiarcus. The sequence continues at coordinate 256,598 of CAVUJV010000033.1, read as the reverse complement.
CGATTGCGCCGCTCGGCCATGAAGCGGTCGAACTCCTCGCGGTCCTTGGCGCGACGGATCGCGTCGACATATTCCGCGAAATCGCGCTGCGCTTCGTCAAGCTTGCGGCGCTCCTCGTCGAGGCGCGCAAGCTCGGCGCTCCGCCACTCGTCGAACGCGGCGTTGCCGCTCGCCGGCGTGTAGAAGCTCCTGGCGCTCCGCGCCGCGCCGCAGCGCCAGACGCCCCAGGACGAATTGGACGCCATCATCGACCGCGCCTCCTGAAACTTGTTCGAAGCCAGAGTCTGGAGATCGGGTCCGCCGTAGCGGTGCTGCCAGCCCTTGTAGAACAGGATGGCGAGGCCGATCGGCCAGAACACGATGAAACCAAGAACCATGGCGATGATCTCGAACGGGCTCCAGCGCGACCCGCCACGACGACGCCAACGCGCATTCTCCCATTCGGCGGGTCCAAACTCCCGCGCGCCATAGGTGTTATCCGCCGTGCCCATCAAAGAGCCTCCATTGCGTGCGCAAGAGGCCGGCGCCGACGGCGCCGGTCGCTCGAGCCCTTGTCAGATTGGCGTGGTCCGCCCCGCCCGCAAGAGGACGATCCCGAAAAATCGGACAGGCGCTCAGGCAGGCCGGGATCCGGCCCGCCTTTCGCGGTCCTCGTCTAGGCCCTCAGAAGTTGCTGGCCGATCGGCAACGACCGGATGCGCTTGCCCGTCGCGGCATAGATCGCATTCAAGAGCGCCGGCGCAATCGGCGGCACGCCCGGCTCGCCCACGCCGCCCGGCATGACGTCGAATCCGTGCGGGACGATATAGACATGCGTCTCGCGCGGCGCTTCGCTGATCCGCAAGACCTCGTAATCGTCGTAGTTGTTCTGCTGGACCCTGCCCTTCTGGAAGGTGATCTCGCTCTTCATGGCGAGGCTCAGCCCCATGATCGCGGCGCCCTCCATCTGAGCGCGCACACGGTCCGGATTGACGATCGGCCCGCAGTCGACGGCGATGTCGACGCGCGGGATCGTGACGTTGCCCTTTTCATCGACCGCGGCTTCGACCACCGCCGCGACATAGGTCACGAAGCTCCGGTGCGCCGCAAGGCCGAGGCCATGTCCCTTGGGCATGTCGCGGCCCCAGCCCGCCTTCTCCGTTACGAGCTCGGTGACCTTCCTGAGCCTGCCGGTGTCGAGCGGATAGACCTCCGGATTCTCTCCATAGTCCCAGAAGCCCTTCACCGTCGTCGGAACGTCGAGTATCCGGGCCGGGCCGATCAGTTCGAGGAGGTACTCGCGCTGATCCTTGCCCGCCGCCGCAGCCATCTCGGCGGCGAAGCTCTGGATCGCAAAGGCATGCGGAATGTTCGAGACCGACCGGAACCAGCCGATCCGGGCGTGCGCCGCGGCCTCGCCGTTCTCGATGCTCACGTTCCTGATGTCGAACGGCATGTCCGTGAGGCCCATGCCGGCCTCCCAGTTCGCCTCGTGCTTCGGGTCCGGCATGAAGGTCGACATGATCGTTGGCGCGACGCTGTTGTGGCGCCACGCGACCGCCTTGCCATCCTTGTCCAGCCCCGCTTCGATCCGCTCGACCGACACCGTATGGAAGAAGCCGCTGTGGATGTCGTCCTCGCGGGTCCACACGACCTTCACCGGCGCCCCGCCCATGCCCTTCGAGACGAGCGCCGCCTCGACCACATAGTCGGGCTTCGACTTCCGGCCGAAGCCGCCGCCCAGAAGCGTCACATGCACCGTGACATTCTCGGGCGCGATGCCGAGAACCTTCGACACCAGATCGTGCGCGGCCTGCGGACTTTGCACGCTGGTCCAGACTTCCGCCTTTCCGTCGACGATGCGAGCCGTTGCGGAGGGCGGCTCCATCGTCGCATGCGCAAGATGCGGGATGTAATACTCGGCTTCGACCTTCTTGTCGGCGGACGAAAGGGCGCTTGCCGCGTCGCCTGCGCTGCGCAAGACAACGCCCGGCTGCTTCGCGGTGGCTTCCATCGCCTCGCGGAAGGCCTTGGAGTCATAAGATGCGTTCGGGCCGTCGTCCCAGACGATCTTCAGCGCGTCGCGGCCCTGGATCGCCGCCCAGGTGTTGTCGGCGACGACCGCCACGCCCCCGAGCGGCAGGAAGACGGAAGGCGTCGGCGGCGCCGGGATCTCGACGATCCCGATGACGCCCGGGACTTTCTTCGCCGCCGTCGCATCGTAGGAAACGACCTTGCCGCCCACCACGGGCGGCCGTGCGATGACGGCGTATTTCTGGCCCGGCAGACGGACGTCCTGCCCGTATATGGCGCGTCCGGTCGTGATGTCGAAGCCATCGACGATATTGGTTCCCTCCTTGCCGATGTAACGGAACTGGGAAGGGTCCTTAAGCTTGAGCTTGTCGGCAGGAGGCGGATCCATCCCGGCCGCGGCGGCGGCGAGTTCGCCATAGCCGAGTGTCTTGCCGGTCGATTTCTGAACGACCTGGTGGTTCTTCGCCTCGACGTCGGAAACCGGGACGCCCCATTGTTTGGCCGCGGCTTCCTCCAGCATCATGCGAGCGGCGGCGCCGGCCTGGCGCATCGGCTTCATGAAATGCCGGGTCGAACGCGACCCGTCGGTGTCCTGATTGCCGTACTTGACTTCATCGCCGGGCGCCTGCGCGACCTTCACGCGCGCCCAATCCGCCTCCAGTTCGTCGGCGACGATCAGCGGCATGCCGGTCCGCACGCCCTGCCCCATTTCGGAGCGATGGCAGACGATGGTCACCGTCCCGTCGGGCGCGATTGCGACGAAGACCCGCGGGTCGTTCACGGTCCCGTGCGGCATTCCGTCCGCGCCCCATTTCGGGGCGTCGGCGCGGGCCGGCGTCGGCGGAACGATCTTGACCGCGAGCACGAGCCCGCCGGTCGCGACAATGCCCTTGAGGAGCGATCGGCGGCTCACATTCTCGATGCCGGCGATGGCAAGATCACGAACGAGCTTGGTCATGTCACGCTCCCGCGGCTTGCTTGATGGCGGCGCGAATGCGCTGGTACGTGCCGCAACGGCAGAGGTTGCTGTACATCGCGGTGTCGATGTCGGAGTCTTTCGGGTGCGGCGTCTGTTTCAGGAGCGCGGCAGCCTGCATGATCTGCCCGGCCTGGCAGTATCCGCATTGCGGCACATTGAGGTCGCGCCAGGCCTTCTGAACCGGATGGGCTCCTTCAGGATCGAGACCCTCGATCGTGGTGATGGACTTGCCTGAAGCGTCGCTGACCGACGTCACGCAGGAACGAATCGCGTCGCCATTGAGATGGACTGTGCAGGCGCCGCAGGCGGCGACGCCGCAGCCGAATTTCGTCCCCGTCAGTCCAAGCTCGTCGCGCAGATACCAGAGCAGTGGCATCGAGGGATCGCCATCGAAGGTGTGGCTCTGGCCATTAACTTCGAGAGTGAGCATGTAACCTCCCTGTGGGAGCCTATTGACAGAGCGCCGCTCAATTTCCCGGCTCCTCTTGGCGGCGGCAGAAACTTACGACCGAAGGCGAGTCTAGGCAAATCACGAATGTCGTTATATTATGTTATATACAACGTATGGCAAGTATTGTCACGGTACTTAACGCCAACGCCGTGCGCGGATTACTTGGCGACGCAGACGATCGGACACGACGCGGAGGACGACCAGCGAAGCGGATAAGGAAGTCGCGCTCTCAGGCGAGCGGGAAGAAGCAGGCGGCGCGGCGCGCCCCTCCGGCGACAGGATCGAGTTCGGGCGCGCGCGCCCGGCATTGCTCCCGCGCAAAGGCGCAGCGCGGCGCATAATCGCAGCCGAAGTCGTCGCATTCAGATCGCAGACGCCGCCGGGATGGGCGCGGCCGCGGCTGGAGTCCGGCGGTCGAGACGCGGCGTCGCATCGACCAGTTCGCGCGTGTAAGGGTGCGCCGGCGCCGAGAAGAGCGCCCGCGTCGGGCCGATCTCGACGATCCGGCCGCGATAGAGCACCGCCGTCGTTCGGCAGATGTGGGCGACCACCCCGAGGTCGTGGCTGATCAGCAGGAAAGTCACGCCCTCGTCGCGTTCGAGGTCCCGCATCAGGTTCAGCACCTGCGCCTGCACCGAGACGTCGAGGGCCGAGACCGGCTCGTCGGCGACGACGAGCTTCGGCCGCGTGATGAGCGCGCGCGCGATCGCGATTCGCTGCCGCTGGCCGCCCGAGAATTCGTGCGGGTATTTTTGGGCGTCTGAGGCGCTGAGCCCGACCGCCTCCAGCGAGGCGGCGACGCGGTCGCGCCGGCCTGCCCTGCCCGTTCCGCCCTGAGCGAGCAGAGGTTCGGCGACGATCCTCTCGACTCTCTGCCGTGGATCGAGGGAGCCGTAAGGATCCTGGAAGATCATCTGCATGTGCGCGCGCATGGCGCGCAATTCGCGCGACGGAAGATCGAACAACGACCGACCTTCGAGCCGCACCGCGCCCGAATCCGGCCTGTCGAGGGCCAGCGCAATACGTGCGAGCGTGGATTTGCCGGAGCCCGACTCGCCCACGATTCCGAAGGATTTGCCGGGCGCGACCGAAAAGCTCACGCCCTTCAGCGCAGGCCGTCGCCCGTGCGGCGCAAACAGGTTCGGGCGCGGCAGGCGATAGGCCTTGGCCACGTCGGCGACTTCGAGAAGCGGCGTCGCGCTCATGCGGCCTGCGCCAGACCGCATGCGTGGCTCCGCCCGCTCCACCGTCCTTCAGACAGTCTCGCTCCCCCGCGCTCTTTGGGCGCAAGGAAGGATTTGACTCGTCGAAGAGGCGCACGGCCTCGGCGGCCAACGAGAGGCGTCGACAAAAGCTTCACACTTTCTGATATTCCAGCTATGATTGCCATCTTGCCGTCAAAACAGAAGATCGCTCCCGATGTCAGAGAGTTCTTGAACCCGGCCCGGCGAACCACGAACCGGGCGGGCTGCGAGACACAAAGCCCTGCGGGGTCATCCGCGGGCGCCTGGCGCTGGCCAGAGGTCGCTGTCGGAAGGAAATGGCGCCGCAAGGTCTTGAAAAGCCTCGATTCGCGGAAGGAAATGGCGGGTTTTGAGGCCGTTTTATCGCTCCAAACCGTCAGCAAAGCGCCCATTTTCGTAGGGCAAGCGTCGGCAATCCGTCCGCAAGACGCTGCAAACCGGCGCCAAACGTCAGCCATGGCGCGGCCCCTCCGGTCCCTCCCGGACGCCGCGCTCATGCCGCCCGCCCCAGTTCGCGCGCCCGGTGGCAGCGCGAGACGCGCCCCTCGCCGAAGGTCATTTCGGGCGGCGGCGTCGTGCGGCAGATGTCGAGGGTCAATTCGCAGCGGCCTGCGAAGGGGCAGCCGCCGCCAGCGGCGCGATGACGCGGCGGACTGCCCGGAATGGTCTTGAGCCTCGCGCCGGGCTCGGCGCCGGGGGCTGGCCGCGCTTCGAGCAGCGCGCGCGTGTAAGGGTTGCGCGGTTCGCGGAGCACGGCCTTGACCGGCCCGCTCTCCATGATCTCGCCGGCATACATCACGACGACGCGGTCGCAACGCTCCGCGATCACCGCGAGGTCGTGACTGACGAGCAGAAGCGCCATCCGCGATTCCGCCCTCAGGCCGTCGATCAGGTCGAGGATGCGCGCCTGCACCGTCACGTCGAGCGCCGTCGTCGGTTCGTCCGCGATGACGAGGCGCGGCGAACAACCGATCGCCATGGCGATCATCGCCCGCTGCCGCTCGCCGCCCGACAGGCCGAACGGATAGGAGCGCGCCGCGCGCTCGGGATCGGCGAGGCGCACATGGCCGAGCAGCTTCACCGCCTCCGCGAAGGCGGCCGCCCTGCTCATTCCCCTGTGAAGCACGAGCGGCTCGCCCACCTGATCGCCGACGCGGAGCAAAGGGTTCAGCGCCGTCATCGGCTCCTGGAAGATCATGGCGATGCGGTCGCCGCGAAGCTTCCGCATCTCGTCCTCGCTCAGGCCTGCGAGGTCGCGCCCTTCGAAGCGGATCGAGCCGCCAACCCTCGCCCCTTCGGGCAGAAGGCCCATGATGGCGAGCGCCGTCATCGTCTTGCCGGAACCCGATTCACCGACGACGCCGAGGCTCTCGCCCTCATCGAGCGCGAAGCCGACGCCGGTGACGATGCGTTCGTAGCCGGCGGGCGTGAGCACATCGACCGACAGGCCGGAGACTTCGATGAGCGCGCTCATCGCCGCCCCCTGAGCTTGGGATCGAGGGCGTCGCGAAGCCCGTCGCCGAGCAGGTTGAGGCCAAGCACGCTCAGCGCGATCGCCACGCCCGGATAGATGGCGAGCGAAGGCTTGTTGTAGAGCGCCGCCTGCGCCTCCGCGAGCATCCGCCCCCACGAGGCCTGCGGCGGCTGCGCGCCAAGGCCGAGATAGGAGAGCGCGGCCTCCGCGAGAATGGCGATGGCGAACTGGATCGTCGCCTGCACGATCAGCGCCGGAGCGATATTCGGCAGCACGTGATCGAAAGCGATGGCGAAGGGCCCACGGCCGCATGCGCGGGCGGCGAGCGCATATTCGCGCGCCAGCACGCCATTGGCGGTGGCGCGCGTGATCTTGGCGATGATGGGCACATTGTAGATGCCGATGGCGATGATCGCGTTGACGACGCCCGGTCCGTAGGTCGAGGTCAGCATGATCGCCGAGAGCAGCGCCGGAAAGGCGAAGACGAAGTCGCTGAGCTTCATCGCGGCGTCTTCCACCACGCCTCCCCAGAAGGACGCGACAAGACCGACGATGACGCCGAAGACAAGCCCGATGCCGACCGCCACGACGCCCACCAGGATGGAGATGCGCGCGCCGGAAATGATGCGCGAGGCGACGTCGCGGCCAAGGTTGTCGGTGCCGAACCAATGCGCAGCCGATGGCGAGGCGAGCTTGTGGGGAATGTCGATCGCGGCCGGCGGATAGGGCGTCCACACGTAGGAAAGGACCGCCATCAGGACGAGCCCTGCGGTCAGCACAATCCCGAGGCGCAGGCTGAGACTTCCGCGCGCCATGCTCATCCGCCTCGCGTTCACGCGCCCTGGGTCCTCAAGCGCGGGTCGATCGCGGCGCAGACGAGATCGACGACGAAATTGAGCCCGATCACCATGATCGCGGTCAGCATCACCGCGTTCTCGACGACCAGCGTGTCGCGGTTCGAGATCGACTGCAGCATGAGCCGCCCAAGCCCCGGCAGGACGAAAACGTTCTCCACCACGATCGCGCCCGCGATGAGGTTGGCGAACTGCAGGCCCATGATCGTGAGAATCGGAACAAGGGCGTTCGGCAGCGCATGGCGCCAGAGCGCGGCGCGGCGCGACACGCCCTTCGCGCGGGCCGTGCGCATGAAATCCTCGTTCAGCGCCTCGATCAGCGATGAGCGCGTTACGCGCGTCAGAATGGAGGCCTGCACCACGCCGAGCGAGACGGCGGGCAGGATCAGCGCGCCGATTGCGCGCAAAGGGTCGCTCCATCCCGGAAAGCCGCCCGCGGGCGCGAGCCGGAAAGTGACGGCGAAGACGATCACGAGCAGGATCGCAAGCCAGAAATTCGGCACCGCGAGCCCGACCTGGCTTGCGCCCACGACGAGCGCGTCGCCCACGCGGCCGCGCCGGTCCGCCGCATAGACCCCGGCGGCGAGCGCGATCACGGCGGCGAGCGCCATCGCCATGACGGCCAGCGGACCGCTCACGGCGAGGCTCGAGGCGATCAACGGGCCGATCGGCGAGCCATAGGCGTAAGAGACGCCGAGATCGCCGCGCAACGCGCCGCCGATCCATTGCAGGTAGCGGACGTAAATCGGCTGATCGAGCCCGAGCTTGTGCGCAAGCGCCGCGACGGCCTCCGGGGTCGCGGTCGCGCCGAGCATCGTTTGCGCCGCATTGCCGGGGAGAATGTTCATCACGGCGAAGACGACGAGAGAAGCGACGACGAGCGTCGCAACGAACACCACGAGCCGCTGGAGACCGTAGAGAAACATCGTCCTCAGGCTAAGACCAAGACGTCAAACGCAAGTCCGGCGAGGCGCCTCACGTCGGATTGTCGGGGCCGGTCGGCCCGAACATGGGAGTTGGCGAGGCTGGGGGTGTCGACGAATCTGGCGGAGTCGACGGGGCCGGCGGAGTCGTTGAAGAGGCCGGCGGTTTCGCAGCCGCGGCCTCGCACCCGTGGCCGGTTTCGCCGGCGGGGAAGGCGTGGGCGCCGGGGGAAGCGTCGAGATCTTCGAGGCGACGCGCAGCGAAACCTCGTCCGCCAGGGCGCGGGAGAGGCGAATCTCGGCGTCGCGGGCGGCCCGCATGGCCGCGTAGCGCTGGGTCGTGCGATCGTAGGCCGCTACCGCGGTGGCCTTGTCCTTGAACACTTCCTTGTTGTCGGAGAGCCGCACCAGCGTGAAATCCGCGTCGCCCGTCACGGTGGCCGAGGAGGCGACGCCGATTTCGGTATTCACGGTCGGCGTCTGCTGCGAGGTCGAAAGCTTGGCCGTAAGTTTGTACTTCGGCGTGACCGGCTGGCCCGTGCCGTTGAGCGCGGACCTCAGGTCCTCGACGAAATAGTGCCCGAAGCGATCCTTGATCGGCGCGACCTCGATCGCCCGAACGTCCTCGACGAGGCCGGGGTGCGCCGACTCGCTGTAGAGCGGCTGGAAACAGCCGGAAAGGCCCGCGGCCATGAACGCCGCGGCCGCGCCCGCGGCGAGCCTAGACCACAACATTGACGATCCTGTTCGGCACGATGATGACCTTGCGCACCGGCTTATTATCCATCGCCCGAGCGACGGCGTCGAGGGCGAGCGCGGCGCGCTCGATCTCCGTCCTGTCGGCGTCGCGCGCGAGCGTCAGTTCGCCCCGCTTCTTCCCGTTGACCTGCGCGACATAGGTCACGTCGTTGGTGACGATGAGGCTGCGGTCGGCGACCGGCCACGGACTTTGCGAGACGAACCCCTCGTGGCCAAGCGCCTCCCAGCACTCTTCCGCCAGATGCGGCATCATCGGCGCGAAACACTGGACGAGCATGTCGCCGGCCTCCGCGAAAGCCCAGCGCAGGTCGTCCGGGACAGGCGCGGTCTCGATGGCGCCGATCGCGCCGCTCAGGGCGTTGGCGAATTCGTAGATCGTCGCGATGCAGACGTTGAAGCGCAGCTTCTCGATCTCGTCCTCGATCTTGGCGAGCGCGCCATGGGCGATCTGGCGAATGCGCTTCGCCTCGTCGCCGAAGATCTCCGGCTTCGACGGCCGCTCCTCGCCGACCGCGCGCGCGATGTCCAGGGTCAGGCGCCAGAGCCGTTGCGCCTGCTTGAAGGCGCCCTGAACGCCGGCCTCGGTCCAGATCACGTCGCGTTCGGGCGGCGAATCCGAAAGCATGAACCAGCGCGCGGTGTCGGCGCCATAAGCGCCGATGATCTCGTCGGGGTCGACCGTGTTGCGCTTCGACTTCGACATCTTCTCGATCGGGCCGATCTCGACGGGCTCGCCGGTCTCCGCCAGAGCCGCTCGCCGCTCGGCGCCGTCGGACTCGATGCGCACTTCGGAGGGCGCGAGCCAGTTTCCGTTCGCGTCGCGGTAGGTCTCGTGAACGACCATGCCCTGCGTGAAGAGGCCGGCGAACGGCTCGTCCATGTCGAGATGCCCGCATTTGCGCATCGCGCGGGTGAAGAAGCGCGAATAGAGCAGATGCAGGATCGCGTGCTCGATGCCGCCGATATATTGATCGACGGGCATCCAGCTGTCGGCGACGGCGGGGTCGGTCGGCGCGGCGTCGTTCTTGGGGTCGGTGAAGCGCGCGAAATACCAGGACGAATCGACGAACGTGTCCATCGTATCCGTCTCGCGCCGCGCCGGACCGCCGCATTGCGGGCAGGCGACGTTCTTCCAGGTCGGATGCCGGTCGAGCGGATTGCCCGGCTGGTCGAAGGTCACGTCGTCGGGCAGACGCACCGGAAGGTCTGTCTCCGGGACCGGAACGACGCCGCATGTCTCGCAATGGATGATCGGGATCGGGCAGCCCCAGTAGCGCTGCCGCGAAATGCCCCAGTCGCGCAGCTTGAAGTTCACCTGCCGCTGCGCCTGCGGCCGGTTGCCGACGGTCGCGGCTTCGAGGCGGCGCGCGACCTCCTCCTTGGCTTGCGGGATCGTCATACCGTCGAGAAAGCGCGAATTGATCATCGTCCCGTCGCCGTCATAGGCGACCTTGTCGATCACGAAAGTCGCGGGATCGACCCCGGGAGGGCAGACGACCGGAGTCGCGCCGAGCCCGTAGACGTTGACGAAATCGAGGTCGCGCTGGTCGTGCGCCGGGCAGCCGAAGATCGCGCCCGTGCCGTAATCCATGAGGATGAAGTTCGCCACATAGACCGGAAGCTTCCAGTTCGGATCGAAGGGATGGACCACGCGCAGGCCCGTGTCGTAGCCCTTCTTCTCGGCCGTCTCGATCGCGGCGACCGACGTGCCGACCTTCCGGCACTCCTCGATGAAATCCGCAAGCTTCGGGTCATGCTTCGCCGCGGCCGCGGCGAGCGGATGGTCCGGCGCGACCGCCATGAATTTCGCGCCGAACAGCGTATCCGGGCGCGTCGTATAGATTTCCAGTTCGCCCGTTCCCGGCTCGCCTTTCAACGCCCCGAGGCTCGCCGGATCGATCATAAACCGGACCGTCAGCCCTTCCGAGCGACCGATCCAGTTGCGCTGCATCAGGCGCACTTTCTCCGGCCAGCGATCGAGCGTATCGAGGCTCCTCAAAAGATCCTCGGAATAGTCCGTGATCCTGAAGAACCATTGCGTGAGTTCGCGCTGCTCGACGATCGCGCCGGAGCGCCATCCGCGCCCGTCGATCACCTGCTCGTTGGCGAGCACGGTGTGGTCGACGGGATCCCAGTTCACCTTCGACTTCTTGCGCGTGACGAGGCCCGCTTTCAGAAAGTCGAGAAACAGCTTCTGCTGATGCCTGTAGTAGCTTGGGTCGCAGGTCGCGATCTCGCGCGACCAGTCGATGGAGAGCCCCATCGACTGCAGTTGCGCGCGCATCGTGTCGATATTGGCGTAGGTCCATTTCGCCGGATGCGTCCTGTTCTGCATGGCGGCGTTTTCCGCCGGCATGCCGAAGGCGTCCCAGCCCATCGGATGGAGGACATTCATCCCGCGCGCGCGGCGGTAGCGCGCCACCACGTCGCCCATGGCGTAATTGCGTACGTGGCCCATATGGATCCGCCCCGACGGATAGGGGAACATCTCGAGCACGTAATATTTCGGGCGCGGGTCGTCGTTGCGGGTCGTGAAGATGCCGGCCTCCGCCCAGGCCTTGCGCCATTTGGCTTCGGATTCGCGCACGTTATAGCGGTCGGGGCGCATAGGGCCTTTTTTTGTCGGAAAAAGAGCTTCGCTCAAGGGGAATTGGCGGCGAGAAAACACGATTTGACCAGTGGGTCAAATGGCTGAGGCCGGTGGCGCGGCCGCGCCAAAGTGTTCTTTAGGACAGTCGGCATTGACGCAACAGGGCGGATCGGACACGCTCCGCCGCGCGTTTTTCACCGAAGAGACATGGCCATGGGTCCGCGCGAGCCGATCTTCCACCCGACGCCGATTCTCACGCTGCGTCCGACGCAAATCACGCTTGGCTTCGAGGAGGTCCGTGGCAAGCGCGGCGCCTGGAAGACGAAGACGGCGGAGGAATTGTCGCGCTTTCTCCAGTCTCATCTCGTCCCGACGATCCTTGGGCCCGGCCGCGAGCCCTATCTGATCGACCATCATCATCTGGCGCGCGCGCTCTTCGAGGAGGGCGTCGAGGAGGTGTTCGTCACGACCTTCGCCGACCTCAGCCGCCTCCCGGCCGACCACTTCTGGAGCATGATGGACATGCACGGCTGGACTCACCCCTATGACGCGAGGGGGCGGCGGCGGGCCTATTCCGACCTCCCGAAGACGATCAAAGGCATGGAGGACGATCCGTATCGGTCGCTTGCCGGAGAACTGCGCAATATCGGCGGCTTCGCGAAGGACGCGACGCCTTTCTCGGAATTCCTCTGGGCGGACTTCCTGAGGCCGCGAATCAAGGCGAAGCAGATCAGGGCCGATTTCAAGGCGGCGCTCGCCGAAGCGCTCGTTCTCGCCAGGACCGGGGACGCCGATTACCTGCCCGGCTGGTGCGGGCCGCATGGCTATGTCGCGGCGCAGGCGCCGGATCTCGCGGAAAGGGCGAAGGCAGGCGGAAAGGACAGCCGCAAGAAGGCGAAGCGGAGCTAAAGCGCCGCTTGGCGCTCCCCGTCGCGACCCCGCCAAGGTTTGCGTCCCGGGCGGAGCCGTGATGAAAGCGGCGCCGATGCTTCCCTGCCAGCCCGCGGGGAGAGGGACGCGATCGCGTCCAGGCCAGAGGCAGCCGCGAGACGGAACGAGGCATGACAACGGTTCAGGTTCCGGGGCTTCTGACCTTCACCATCGCCATCGTTGTGTTCTTCCTGGGGGCCGGGCTCAATCAGGCGATCCGGCCCCTGCAGACATGGAACATTCCCGAAGCGGTGACGGGAGGCCTGCTCGCCGCGGCCGCGACGCTCGCCGCCTATGTCTTTTTCCGCATAGAGATCAATTTCGCACTCGGGGCGCGGGACCTGCTGCTCCTCTATTTTTTCACCGGCATCGGCCTCAACGCCAAGCTCGACGACCTGATCTCAGGCGGCCGCCCCTTTCTCGTTCTGCTGGCCCTGACGCTGGTCTATCTGATCCTCCAGAACGGGATCGCGGCGGGCAGCGTCGCGGTCCTGAATTTGCCCGAGGGAATGACGCCGCTCCTCGGCTCCGCCGCGCTGATCGGCGGCCACGGCACCACCATCGCCTGGGCGCCGATCCTCGCCGAGCGGTTCGGTCTCGGAAACGCGCTCGAAATCGGCATTGCGACTGCGACGCTCGGCCTCGTGGTCGCGAGCCTCGTCGGCGGCCCGATCGCAGGGTTCCTCATTCGGCGTCACGGGCTGTCCGGCCCCGCAACGCCCGATCCGGTCGTCGGGGTCCCCGACGATCCGGCCGACCGGTTCGCGGACGATCTCAATCACATCAGCCTTTTGCGCACGCTGCTCGTGCTCAACGCGGTTATCCTGGTCGGCTTCGGATTGCAGGAGCTTGTCGATCAAACGAGGGTCAAGCTGCCCCTGTTCGTGATCTGCCTGCTGGTCGGAATCTTCGCCACCAACACGGTTCCGCGCGTCTTTCCGGCCATCCGCTGGCCGACCCGGACGCGCGGTCTCGCGCTCATTTCCGATCTGTCGCTCAACGTCTTCCTGGCCATGTCGCTCATGAGCATGCAACTCTGGACGCTCGCCGGGCTCGGACTGGCCCTCGCCGCCGTTCTGGCGGTCCAGACGATCGCGGCGGTCGCCTATATTCTGCTCGCCGTCTTTCCCCTGATGGGGCGAAACTACGAGGCGGCGGTGATTTCGGCCGGCTTCACCGGGATCACGCTCGGCGCGACGCCGACCGCGATCGCCAACATGACCGCCGTCACCAAACTGCATGGCGCCTGCGCGCGGGCTTTCATCATCCTGCCGCTCGTGTCAGCCTTCTTCATCGACATCGCCAACGCCGTGGCGATTGGATGGATCGTACGATAATGGCGTCTCGACGGGACGGCGCGCAGATGGGCCTCTCCAACTCGTTCCCCGCTTCGCCCTCCTTCTCGCGCCGCGCGGAGGGAACGGCGTTTTTCGTCGCGGCGCTCCTCGATCATCGGCGCTTTCGCGGCTGCGGCGCTCGACCGGGTCGGCGCGCCGGAGGGATTCGTCCGGGCGTTGGGACCGGCCCTGGCGCTGGCGGCGTCCGCGGGCGCCGGCCTCGCGGCGCGCACCGCCGACCTTCCCTCCTTTCTTGCGGCCGGGCGGCGCGTCAGCGCCCTCTACGGCGGGCTGGCGCTCGTTGCGCTGGTCTCCGGGTTTGCGCTCTGCCTTTACGCGCCGGACCCGGCGGCGGACGACCCGCCCTGGCAGGCAGCCGCCTTCGGCGTCGTTGCCGGCGCCTTCGTTTTCGGACCATTCCTGAGGCGATTCGGCGCGACCTGGCGCAGCGACGTCATCGCGACACGGTTTCCCGCCTGGCCGGTGCGGCTGGCGTCGGGCCTCGCGATCTTCGCGACCGCCGCGCTGACGGCCTACGCGGGATTTCGCGGCGCGACGGAGATCGTCGGGCGCCTCCTCGCCTCCGATCGAACATCGGCCGAGATCATCGTCGCCGCGGCGCTCTTCCTGAGCGTGATCCCTGGAGGCCTCGCGGGTCTCGTCGCCTCGGCTTCAGCCTGCGCCGGCGCGGTCATTGCGATGGCGGCGGCCACGGTCGTCCTCAAGGGCGGGTTCGTTCCGGGGGCGTCTCTGTGGCCGGACGCTTCGTCGGCGGATCTTGCGACGCTCGTGGCGGCAGCCGTCGCGGCCGGCGGCTTCTTCACGCTCGACGCTCCGGCGATCGCAAGCCGCAGCCCCCGCGTGGCGCGCAGGGGCGCGCGCCGGGCCTTCGTCCTCTGCGTCCTTCTGGCGGCGGCGCTGTTCGGCGTTGCGCCGCGATCCTCGGACATCCCGGTTTCCGAAGGCGCGATCGACTCGCTCATCGGCGGGGCCTCGCTCGCCGCCTATCTCGCCATCGCCTCGGCCGGGCTCCACGGCTCCTCGCGCGCCTTCGGTCTGGCCTTCGGCGCCCCGAGCCGGCCGTTCCGGCCACTCGCCAGCGTGAGACTCGCCCGGATGCGCGGGGCGCAACTCCTCGTCCTCGTCGGCTGCGTCGCGGCGGACGCGCGCCTGCTCGCCGAGCCCCGGACGGCGCTTGTCGCCGCGATGGCGCTGTCGCTCGCCTTCACAATCCCGCTGCTGGCGCTCGCCCTGATCCGGGATGCAGGCTCGATTTCGGCAGGCGCGGCGCTCGCAGCCAGCCTCGCCGCGCTCTTTTATCTGCGCGAGACGATCCTGCGGCCGGAGAGCGCCGGCGCGTTGCTCTCGACCGCGCTCGCCGCCGCGGCCGCCGCTTTTGCCGCGGGCGCGCTCGTTTCGCTCGTCATGCCGATCCGCGGGCGGCCGCCGCGACCCAACATCGATCCCTTCGCGGACCGTTCAGGAGGCTGAGAGCAGCAGGGCGCGCGCTTCTTCATGCACGCGACGGTCGCCGGCGGCGATGATTCGCCCGCCCTTCTCGGGCCCCTCCCCTTCCCAGGTCGTGATGATCCCACCCGCGCCCTCGATGATCGGCGCGAGCGCCACGACGTCATGCGGCTTGAGCTCCGCCTCGATGACGACGTCGATGAACCCCGCCGCGACCGCGCAATAGGCGTAGCAGTCGCCGCCATAGCGGGCGAGGCGCACCTTGTCCTCGACCCGGCGGAAGGCGGCGAGATTGGCCTCGCCTCCCAGGAGATGCGGGCTGGTCGTGGCGAGCGTCGCCTCGGCGAGGCTGGCGCAGGAGCGCGCGCGCAGGCTCCGCGTCGTCCATTCCGACGGCGGGGCGTCCGAGCGGGAAACGCCCAGCGTCCGCAGCTTCGCCCGCTTGCCGTCGCCATAATAGCGCTCGCGCGTGAAGGGCTGCGCCATCATCCCGTAGACCGGACGGCCGTGGTGCATGAGCCCGATCAGCGTCCCCCAGGTCGGCAGGCCCGAGACGAAGCTCTTCGTGCCGTCGATGGGATCGAGCACCCAGACATATTCGGCCTCCGGCCGGTCCGCGCCATATTCCTCGCCGATCACGCCGTGAGCCGGGAAAGTCTGCGAGATCAGCCGCCGCATCGCCGCCTCCGCGCCACGGTCGGCTTCGGTGACCGGATCGAACACGCCGCCCTTCGACTTGTCCTCGGCGCCGATTGCGCTTCGGAAGAATGGGAGAATCACTTCGCCCGACACCTGCGCCAACCGATCGACAAAGGCCGCGAAATCCACAGCAGTCATTGCAAGAAGCCCCTCGGAAACTCGGATCAGCTATGCTCTGCTTGCATGTCAGCTATCTGAAGCTCGATCCCAGGCGCAGGAGGCCATTTCATAGCCATTTCCACAAGAGATTGATTTTGTTTATCAAAGGGCTTTGTCCATTTTGCATGCGGCGTCGGCGGCCACAACAGTCCAGGCACGGAAGTCGGCGCTACGAGTTAACGGACGCAGAAAATGCTTGCAAGGGAGCGTCGCACTCTCGATATTGTTGCGGTGCGGCATTGATCTGCCGCATATGCCCTCCTTGGGCGTTTCCTCCCTAGACTTGAAGGCCGCCATGGCGACATGGCGGCCTCCTTTTTTGCGCGAAGGTCCGCGTCGGCATCAAGCCCGTCGGCCGCCGTTCTATTCCGCCGCCATCCGCGTCGCAGCGAGATCGCCCCCGAACTCCCGCGCGAGCGCGCGCGCCGCGGCAAAGAGATCGTCCCGCAGCGCTGACCAGTTCCCGGTCTTCAAGATCGTCCGCTCGTCCAGATAGAGCGCCCGTGCGATCTCGATCTGCACGGCATGCGCGCCCTCGGAAGGCGCGCCGAAATGCTCGGTGATGAATCCGCCGGCAAAAGGCTTGTTCCGTCGGACGCGATAGCCGGCGGAGCGAAGGCTCGATTCGAGGATCTCGAGAATCCGCGGCGAAGCGCTCGCTCCGTAACGGTCCCCGAGCACGATATCGAGCCCGCCGACATCCGCTGCATTGGTCGGCATGGAATGGCAGTCGACGAGAACCGCGAGCCCGAAATGTCGCCGGGCGCGCTCGACGAGGCCCTTCAGGCTTGCGTGATAAGGCCGATAGAGCGTTTCGATGCGCCGGAAGCCTTCCGCGAGCGGCAGCGTCTTCCGGTAGATCGGCTGGGCGTCCCCCACCACGCGCGGGATCGTCCCCAGGCCCACCGCGACCCTGAGCGAGCGCGTATTGGCGAAATCCGGCAGCGGCCCGTCGAAAATCTGCGGGTCGAGCTCGAAAGGTTCGCGGTTGACATCCAGATAAGCTCTGGGAAAAAGCGCCCGGACAAGCGGCGCGCCGAGCCCTACGCAGGGCAGGAAGAGTTCATCGACATAAGCGTCCTCGGAACGCCTCAGCGTCAGCGGATCGAGCCGCGATTCGGCGAGAAAGCAGGGCGGATAGGTCGAGCCGGAATGTGGGGAGCTGAAGACAAGCGGGGAGGCGAGCCGCGCCGGCTCGATCGTCTCGACTGGCCGGGCAAACTCGAGGTCCAGGCGCTTCGCTTCGTCCATTGCCGCTCCGGAACTGACGCTTGCCCTTGGGCCGCGAGTGCGGTTTATCGTGGGCGGAGAGTAGACATGGCGCTGCGCGCCTTCGGCTTCAAGGGAATTTTTACCCGGGCGCCGCAAGGTCGCTGACTGAAACGGGGGCCCAGAATGCGAACGCCGGTGGAAATATCGCCTAAAATCCTGCTCGCCGAGGACGACAACGACATGCGTCGTTTCCTCGTCAAAGCCCTGCAAAACGCGGGCTATTCGGTGGCTTCTTTCGACAACGGCGTCTCGGCCTACAACCGTCTGCGCGAGGAGCCGTTCGAACTGCTTCTCACCGACATCGTGATGCCGGAAATGGACGGAATCGAGCTCGCCCGGCGGGCGACCGAGCTCGACCCGGAGATCAAGGTCATGTTCATCACCGGCTTCGCGGCGGTGGCGCTCAATCCCGACAACAACGCTCCCAAGGACGCCCGCATCCTCTCGAAGCCGTTTCACCTTCGCGAACTCGTCAACGAGGTCGAGCGGCTGCTGGCGGCCTGAACCGCGACTCGCTCACGCCGACGCTGGCGCTGGCTCGTCCCGGCCGGGAGCGAGCGCGACCGCCTTGACCTGGGCATAGACGGCGAGGCCGTCGGCAAGGCCGAGCGCTTCCCACGACTTGCGCGTGAGCCGCGCCAGCAGGCGCTCTCCCTGCCCGTCCGCGCCGAGGCCGATCGAGACGACGATTTCGTTCGTCTCGACAATCGCGTGAGACAGCACGCGCGCCGGCAGCACATTGAGGATCGAACTCGGGCCGGGTCGCTCGCGCGTAAGGCTGACGTCCCCCGCCACGACCCGGAGGCGGCGGCGTGCGCCGATCGGGTCTTCCGGGGCGGAGTCCAGAAACGGCCGCCCCTCACCCCGATCGCAAGCAGGCCGTACTCCTTGTCGTAGCCCTCGACCGCGCCGGCAAGCCCGACCGCCGCGTCCCGCGCCCGGCCGAGGGGCAGCGACGGATCGCTCTGGATGTCCGTGAGCCGCCCGGAGGCCACGACGCGGCCCTTGCGCATCAGCACGACATGGTCGGCCAGCCGATCGACCTCCGCAATGTCGTGCGTGACATAAATGATCGGCAGCGAGAGCCGATCACGCAGACGTTCGAGGAAAGGCAGGATCTCGTTCCTGGTGTTGCGGTCGAGCGCGGACAGCGGCTCGTCCATCAGCAGGAGCTTCGGCTGCGACATCAGCGCCCGCCCGATTGCGACGCGCTGCCGCTCGCCGCCCGAGAGGTTCCGGGGCGACCGGTCGAGCAGCGCCGTGAGGCCCAGCAGTTCGGCGATCTCATCGAAGGCAATGGCCCGCTCGCCGCCCGTCTGCCCGCGCGGCGCGCCGAACAGGAGGTTCCGGCGGACGGAGAGATGGGAGAAAAGGCTCGGTTCCTGAAATACGTAGCCGAGCGGTCGCCGATGGGTCGGCACGAAGGCCCCCGCCGGCGTCTGCCAAAGGTCGCCGTCCACATCGCAAAGTCCGTCCGGCAGGCGCAGCAGACCCGCTATGCAGCGCAGGACCGTCGTCTTGCCGCAGCCCGAGGGGCCGAAAAGCGCCGTCACGCCGACGGCCGGCGCCTCGAAGGCCGCGTCGAGGGCGAACTTGCCGACGGAGCCCCGGAACGCGACACGAAGAACGCCGCTCATGCGCGGGCGCGCGCAAATCGCCTCTCGATGAAGATCATCGAGAGAATCACAACGAGGGCGAAGACGACCATGCCGCCGGCGAGAATGTTGGCCTCGCGCCATTCCATCGTCTCGACGAGGTCGAAGATCGCGGTCGACACCACGCGGGTGCGGCCGGGAATATTGCCGCCGATCATCAGGACGACGCCGAACTCGCCGATCGTATGGGCAAAGCCAAGCACCGAACCGGTGAGCAGGCCCGGACTCGCCAGCGGGAGCGCCACGGTCCAGAACGCCCGCGCGGGCGAAGCGCGCAAAGTTGCGGCGACTTCGAGCGGCCGATCGCCCATTGCGGCGAAGGCGTTGCGGATCGGCTGCACCACGAAAGGCATGGAGGCGATGATCGAGCCGATCACCAGTCCCGTGAAGGTGAAGGCCAGCGTCCGCGCGCCCCACAGGGGCGCAAAGGCGCCGCCCGGTCCGTCCGGCCCGAGGGCGATGAGAAGATAGAAGCCGAGCACGGTCGGCGGGAGAACGATCGGCAGCGAGACGACGGCCGCGACGATTTCCTTCCACCAGCGCTTCGACCGCGCAAGCCACCAGGCGAGCGGCGTCGCCACGATCAGCAGACAGACGGTCGTGACGGCCGCAAGCTCGATCGTCAGAACGACCGGCCCCCAGATGTCGGAAGACGAGTCCATGGGATCAGGCCTTTCGGTTGCGGGACGCTGCGGCGGCCCGCGGGCTCCGAAGCGCCGTACCGGCCGCGCCGACGCGCGGTCCCCCTCCTCCGCCGCTTCGCGGCAAGGGAGGATTGCGCGAGGCGCGTGCGTCCGCCCGGCTCATTCGAGCCCGTACCCGAAGCGCTCGATGATCGCCCGGGCCTCCGGTCCTCTGAGAAATTCGAGGAAGGCTTTCGACGTCGGATCGTCCGCGCCCTTCTTCAAGAGCGCCGCGTCCTGCCGGATCGGCGTGTACAGCCTTTGCGGCACGAGCCATTGCGAGCCCCCAGGGACGCCGTGGATTTGCGACAGCGCGACGAAGCCGAGTTCCGCATTCTTCGTGTCGACGAACTGGAACGCCTGCCCGATGCTGTTCCCCTGCACGATCTTCGGCTGCAGCGCGTCATAGACGCCGAGCGCCTTCATCGTCTCGACCGCGGCGGCGCCATAGGGGGCGGCGGCCGGATTGGCGATGGACAGCCGGAGGAAGTCGCCCGCCTTCAGCGTCTCCTCGCCCTTGCTCACGTCGAGGACCCGGCTCCACAGGACGAGCTTGCCGACCGCGTAAGTGAAGACGCTGCCCGGCACGGCAAATCCCTGCGTGACTGCGGCTTTCGGCCGCTCCTCGTCGGCCGACAGAAACACCTGGAACGGCGCGTCATGCGTGATCTGGGTGAAGAACGCGCCCGACGCGCCGAAGCTCAGCAGCGCCTCGTCGCCTGTCCTCTGCTTGAAGAGCGCCGCGATTTCCTTCGCGGGCTCGGTGAAGTTCGCCGCGACCGCGACATGGGTCTGCCCCGCCTGAGCCGGCGTCAAGGCGCCAGCCAGCAGGCAGACCAGCGAAGCCGCCGCTTTGAGATTCATGCACCCCTCCGAGCCCCGTTCGGGGCTCAACCTTGCCGGCCGGACGAAGTTCAGCTTAGATCATCGTTATATTCAACGAAACCGCTCGCAAAGCGGATAGGGCGCTCGAGATCGGCGTGCTCATGGCCGCCCAGAGGGCCTATGCGGTCATAAGGCTTCGGATGTGGTGATCGGCGTCGATTGAGCGGCGAGCGGTCCGGCCTATTGCCGGCCGCCCGCCCGTCGCTTGCTGTCGTCCGGAGTTTCGACGCTGAACGTGCTTCCGTCCATGACGCCAAGGATCTTGCGCAAAATTCCGGGCGCGATCGCGGACAGGGGATTGACGCTGACATTGGGCGAGTTGATCGGTCCGCGCACCCGGTAGCTGATCGCGATCAGCCCCTCGTCGCTCCCGCCGCCAAGCAGCGTCCCCACGACCGGGATCTTGTTCAGCATGCTGTTGACGGCATAGGCCGGGATGAAGGCGCCGGAGATGTCGAGGTCGTCCTCGGAGAAGTTCACCCGTCCCGCCGCCGTCAGGCCCATGGTGGGGTTGTAGATGACGGCGTCCTTGATCTCGAGCACGCCGGGCGAGCGCTCGAATGCGATCGTCATCCTCTGAAAAGAGACGCGCGTCGGGTCGATCCGGCCGTCGGCTCTCGCCGGCGCCGCGGCGACCAGCTGGCGCAGCGCAGGCTCGTCGCGCAGCACGAAGTTCGTAATCGTCGCGGTCCCGGCGCTTGCGCGGCCGCCCATGGAGACTGTCAGGACCAGAGCCCCGCCTTCCAGGCGCGAATAGATATCCGCGAAACGCGCGAGGGCGCCCGCGTCCGTCGCATTCACGCGCAAGTCTCCGCCGTCGCCGAGCGAGGCCGCCATCACGCCCTGCCCGATCTTGCCGCGTGCGGACAACGCGCGATCCACCCCGCCGCGCCGCGAGATATTCGCGCCGAAGCTCGTGATCGCCTGCTTGTTCGCCCCGGTCACCGTGCTGACCTTGAAGTCGAGGTCGAGGTCGGAGCCGCCCCCGGCGGCGCCGGATGTGGCGCCCGAATCCATCGTCGCCTTGATGAAGGGCCTTGCGTCAAAGGAAGCGCCGCGCACATTCGCCTTCACGACGCCGCCCGCGACCGTGATGTCGGCCTGAAGGGAGTCGCCGGGCGAGATGCGCGCCTGGGTCAGCTTCGCGGATGTGATGGCCCCGTCCGCGCCGACTTCGGCCGATCCCCGAACGAGCGCCGTTCCAAAATCGACCGCGATATCGCTGAGCGCGGCGCCGACCGCGGCAGGCTTGGCCTGAAATGTCGCCTTGCCCGGTTTGCCGATCGCCTTCACGAGGCCGGGGATCGGATTGTCGATGCCGGCGGGCGTCAGATCGACCTCGACGGCGGCGCTCGTGCGCGACAGCGGGGCCTTCACCCTGACGGGGATGGCCCCGGTCAGCCAGCCGAATTTGAGGCCGCGCTTTGCGAGCGCAGGCTGATCGAGGATCAGCGCGAGCGTCGCCTGCCCTTCCTCGCCGGGCGCGCGGGCGACTTCGACCTTGGCCGCCGTTCCGAAAAGCTCGCCCTGCCCTGACATCGTCAGTGTCGAGCGTGTGGCCCCGAAAGTGAAGTTGCCCTCTGAAAGCTTCTCCTCGCCGATGAACTTGTCGAGCGTGAGATTCGACAGCGCGCCCCTGGCGTCGAAATCCGTGTCCTCCGGCTTCGCGGTCTTGCCGAGCTTGAGCGCGAGCGTGAGTTCGCCATCGGCCAGGCCGTGGACGGTCGCGGGATCCAGCACGAGGCCAGCCTGCTTGCGCAACGGCTCGCGGCTGAGAAGGTCGGCGAGCGCGTCCGCCCCGCCGCTCAGATGCGCCTGCGCCTCGGCGTCCACGATCGGGCGCGGCGAAGTGTCGGGGATGGAGAAGGTGATGTTGTCGGCAAGAATCTTTCGGCCCGGGGCCAGCGTCATGACGCCGGACTTGGCCGTCAGCGAGAATTCATGGCCCGTAAAGCTGCCCGAGCCTTCGCCGGACGCCATCATCGGCAGGCCCGGCAACAGATCGACCCCGACGTTGTGGGACGCAAAAGAGCCGTGCACGCTGTCGCGGGAGACGGCGCGCTTATGGTCCATGGCGTCGAGATCCTGCGCGGACCAGTTGGCGTGCATCTCCCCCTCGATTTGTCCCCCATGCAGATTGTGCGAACACCAGTCGCGCACGTCGGGATTGATGAACTGCGGCCAGAGCCGCACGACGTCCTGGGTGACGCTCGGATTGACGGTCAGGTCGAATTTGAGCGAAACGCCCGGCCCGTCAGGGGCGATCGTGGCCGCAATATGCGTGTCGACCGTCGGGCCCTTCGCCAGAAAATTGTCCACGAGGAAGCGCGTCTCGAGCGGATAGGCGCGCGCCTCCAAGAGAACCGAATTGAGCATGACGGGCTTCATGCCCGGGCGCTCCGCGCCAAAGCGCGTATTCGACGATTCCATCCGGATCGTCCAGGGATCGCTCGGATTGGCCGGCGGCGCGACCCAGCCGCTCGTCTGGATATGCGTCTCGTTGGCGAGGATCGAGAGGTCTTCTATGCGAAGCCGCTTCTCGGCGCCCGACCACACGATCCGGCCTGACGCCTCGTCCACGAGGAAGGGCAGCGCGTCGGGATTGTTGAGCCTGACGCGCCCGGCGCCGAGCGTGAACCGGCCGTCGAGGCTTTGCAGCGTCGTATCGGGCGCAAGGCTCGCTTCGAGCCGGAAATCGATCGGCCCCTCGACGAATACGGGCGGAGGCCGCTTGTTGAAGGTCTCGAGGTCCGCGAGGCTGACGTCTCGCGCTTCGATCGAAAGCGTCGGCCGCGCGGTCGCCCCGGCCCGCGCAGTGATCGTCCAGGGACCCGCCGGGCCGGTCGCCGTGACGCGGGCGCTCGCCTCGTCGCCCGAGCGGTCGAAGGCGAGGTTGAAATTCTTGTAAGAGATGGACCGGTCCGTCGCCTCGTTGTCGATCTCGAAGCGACCGTTGGCCAGCGTCAGGTGGTCGATCGCCTGGCTCGTCCCCGCCATCGCCTCGACGCTGGCCCGGATCAGGGCCGCCAGATTGGCGCTCTCCAGGCCCGAGGCGGACGAATTCGGAAGCGCGATCGGCGCCGCGCTCTCGTCCCCGGACGCCGCCACCGAGAGCGCGCCGTCCTTGGCGACGCGCAGCCTTACGTGGAGCCCTTCGAGTTCGAGCCGCTGGACCTTGACCTCGCCGATCAGAAGAGCCAGCGGATCGAGCCCGATACGGCCGGAGGGCGCGGAGATGACCGACCGGCCCTGAGGATCGCGCAGCCTGAGCTGGTCGAAGCCGATGCCGACGCCCCAGGAGTCGTGGGTGAGGTAGAGCTGGGCGAGGGCGACCTTGTAGCGGCCCTCGAACCGTTCCTGAAGGCTCGTCGAGACCCGCTCTCCCAGCGAATCGAGATGGATCGGGCCGCTCGACAGCCGGATCGCCAGCGCCGCCGCGCCAATGAGAACGACGACGATGAGGAGTTCGATGGTCCGGACGGCGAGCCGGGCGCATTGCATCGTCGTCGACCGGCGGGCGCGGCGGGGCAGACGCACCCCGATCGCGCTATTGGTCATGCGCCGCATCTCCGTGCGGGCCCGCGCCCGATCTCCTTCCTCAAACCAACCGAACACGCGTGCTGCCGTCCTTCCGCTCCCCGCGAGCCTCCTGACCAACCTTATAGAACGGAACCCCGGGCTGTCGCCGGTCCGACCCTCGCCGCTGGAGCCCCGGCTTGATAGATGCGCCGGCTCCGGTCTATCCCGCTACTTCAGGCAAGCGCGGCGTCGCGCACCGATTGAATCGGCATTGAGACAAAACGAGGGCGACATGGCCAAGGACCTTGAAGTTGGCGACCCCGCGCCGGATTTCGCCCTGCCCGCCAGCGGCGGGAGCCAATTGCGCCTGTCCGATCTCAAGGGCAAGGCGATCGTGCTCTATTTCTACCCGAAGGACGACACGTCCGGATGCACCGCCGAAGCCATCGCCTTCAGCGGCCTGAAGAAGGAATTCGCCAGGGCCGGCGCCGCCGTCATCGGCGTTTCCCCGGATACAGCCGCGAGCCATGACAAATTCCGGAAGAAGCACGACCTCGCCGTCGAGCTGGCGGCCGACCCGGAGCGGCAAGCGATCGACGCTTACGGCGTATGGAAAGAAAAAAGCATGTACGGCCGGAAATATTTCGGCGTCGAGCGCTCGACTTTCCTCATCGACAAGGCGGGGAAGATCGCCAAAATCTGGCGCAAGGTGAAGGTGCCCGGCCACGCCGAGGAAGCGCTTGAAGCCGTCAAGGCGCTCTGAAAAATCCCGACCGGCGGAAACGTTCGTCTTCGCAATGCGTTAACCTTGATCGTTTCCTCTCCGCTTCGAGCCGTGGACGGTCGGAGCTTTGGATTCGATGGATTTTCGCAAGCGCTGGCCGCGGCAGGGGTTGCCGGCGGGCCCTTACACAATCACCCTCTCGCGCGGAGACGCGACCCGGGCCGTAGCCCTGGCCCCTGCGCTCTTCTGGGCGGTCGCGGCGCTCATTCCCGTCTCGCTTGGGCTCGGCGTGGCGGGCGGCGCCGGCCTGCTGCTTCCCGACGCGACTGCGCGCGCTTACGGAGCTCGGTCGGCTGCCGCCGAGGATCAGCTTGCCGAGGCGCGCGGGCGCTTCGACGCTCTCAAAAGCCGGCGCCTGCTCGATGAGGCGCTCTTCGAACGCCGGCTCGCCGAGCTTCTCGCGCGCGAGGCCCGCCTCGAACAGCGCGAACTCGGTCGTGGCGGCGCTCGCGAGGCGGACGATCCGCGCCGGAGCCACGAACGAAGCCAGAGCGGAGGGCGACGCCCTGCGGGCGATCGAGACGCTCTCGCCTGCCACGCGGACCCCGGCCCTTGCGGGCGGGGACAGCCCGATCCGCGCCTATGCGCCGCTTCCGGCCCCGAATGTCCCCCGCTCCCTCGCGCCCGCGCCGCAAAGGCCGGCGCCAAAGCCCGCGAAACTGTCGGCCGCCGCGGCCAATCCCAACCTCGATCTGAGCGCGCGGTTCGACCTCGCGAGCATGGCGCTCGACCGGATCGAAAGCGGACAGATGATCTCGCTCGCGGCAATCGACCGCGCGGCCGCGAACGCCGCGGGGCGCAAGTCGGCGGTGCTGATGCAGGCCGGGCTCGACCCGGAGCGGTTCGAATCCGCGAGAGCCTCCGTCCCCCCTGCCCCGCCCGCGGACGCGCCTGCTTTCGACCGCGCGGCGGCGCGCGTGGCGCGCGACGTCGCGACGGCGGATGATCTCGCGGAGGCCTTTTCGCATGCGCCCTTGCGGAAGCCCCTGTTCGGCGACCCGGTCCTCACCTCCCCCTTCGGCTATCGCACCGATCCCTTCCTCGGCCGGCCGATGCTGCACGCCGGCGTCGACCTCCTCGAACCCTATGGAACGGAAATCCACGCGACGGCCGCAGGGCGGGTGGTGCGCGCCGGCTGGGAAGGCGGCTACGGAACGATGGTCGAGATCGATCACGGCCACGGGCTCAGCACGCGTTACGGGCACATGTCGTCGCTCCTCGTCTCCGAAGGCGAGGCAGTCGCCGAGGGCGCGCCGCTCGGGCGCCTTGGCTCGACGGGCCGCTCGACCGGCCCGCATCTGCATTACGAGGTGCGGATCGACGGCGAGCCTGTGGACCCGGAGCGCTTTCTGCGCGCAGGCGAGCGGCTCGACGAAGCCGAGTGAGGCGGGGCGGCGAAATCGTTCGGCGCGCGAAAGGCAGCGCGTCCTTTTGGAGCCCGCTTAGGATCGAGGGGCTCGAAGCACCGTATTTACATTTATCAGAATTTGCGCTATGTGTATTTTTGACAAATCAAAATATCGCTGTCGCGTTGGCCCTGATTTCATGACTATTGCCGGCTATTCGACGCGTCTCATTTGTCTATAAAGACCGTGACTTGGCGCATTTTCGCCGCAAAGGAGCCGATGCCGGAAGGAAAAGCCAGCACAACCCTTTGAAAAGTCCGGATTCGCGGAAGGATTTGGCGCGATTTTCCGCTGTTTTTTCGCTGGTTTTCGCACGAAAACAGAAGAAAATTGATGCCAGATCGCCCGTTTTCGTAGCGAACCGCGTCGTTTCTTGCGCGATTTTGACGACCGCTTCGCAGCGGGTGGAAGGGAGCGGAGGGCTTCGGGGCTCGATGGCGGATTTAACGAGTCAATCGTGCTGCGGGTAGAAGTCGGGGGTGCTGGCGCAGTGAGAAACGAACAGGACATGCCTTCGCTGGCCTCTACCGACGAAACATCAATTCGTTCGGCCATCGCCAGCGGTCGCGTGCGCGCGGCGTTTCGCCAGCTACGGCATGTTGGAGCGTGGCAAGACACTCACACAGCTCTGTTGCAAGAGTGCATATCCTTCATGATAGCAAACGGCGATCGATCTCCCGCAATCGAGGCCATAGCTTTCGGCGTCGGCTTACCCAATGTGGAGGCCGGGCAGTTCATGCAAATGGCGCGCGCCGCTCAGCGGATCGGTCACTCAAAATTGGAGCGCGCGGCCCTCAAGAAAGCGTTCGACAGCGGGCGCCTACCTGAACGGCTCCAGGTTCGCCTGCTAGATTTGTCATTGGACGAGGAAAGGTTCGCTGACGCCGAATCGATAGGAGAAACGGCGTCAAAGAGTCATCCGGACTCCGACATCCTATTTCTGAAATGGATGGCCTGTCTCGAGTCAACCGGCAAATACGCCCTCGCGGCGGAGCAGATATTCGCTCGCCTCAAGGACAAGGGTCATCGGGACGCTTTGATGATAGCCTTGGGACGATTGCTGATCGAGCGGATGCAGAAGCCGGGCGATGCGATAGAGACGCTGCTTTCGCTGGATGAGAGCAGCCAAGCCAACTGGTCGACTTCGCTCGTCGTCGGGCAGGCATTCGCGGCGCTCAATGAAACCGAACAGGCCCTGTCGCGCCTCGTGCACGCAACCGCCCTTTCGCCGACGAGCGCAACCGCCTGGTTCGAGCTCGGCAAACTTCAACGACTTGCCGGGATGACCGAAGCCAGCAAGCGCAGTCTGCGCAAGGCTATCGACATCGATCCTTTCAATGCAACCGCTGTCAGGCTCGCCGGCTACGATCACCATCATGCCTACGGCGATCCCATTTTTAAGACAGTCAATCTGCTCCAGGCGAACATGCATCGAATGAAGCCGACATCTCAGGTCGAGGTCTGTTATGCCTCGGCCAAGGCCTATGACGATGTCGGGGAGCTCGCGACCGCGTTCGCACTCTATAAGCGCGCCGGCCAAATGCAGAAGCGCCTCGTTCCCTGGGCCGACGACTTGATGAAGCGTCTTGTGAAAACGCTGAGGGAGCAAGCAAGCGTAACTTGGTTCGACTTCGCGGTGGATCAGGGTTTCGCCAGCGACGCGCCGGTGTTCATTGTCGGAATGCCGCGTTCCGGCACGACGCTCGTCGAGCAGATTGTCTCGTCGCACCCGGATGCCTTTGGCGCGGGCGAATTGAAACTGGCTGACGCAGTCTTGAACGGGATCGCAGTCGGGAACGCCTTCATCCAAACGATGAAGGACGATCCTCAAGGTATCGCGGCCGACGCCGCGACCAACCTTTACGAGCGAGGCCAAGCTTTCGTCCGCGGAATCGAGCGGCTCGCAACCTCGCCATCCAAACGCATCACCGACAAGACCCCAGGCAATTACATGTGGCTCGGTCTACTCGCCGCCATACTGCCCAATGCTCGTTTCATTCATTGCCGCAGACATCCGGTCGATACTTGCCTCTCTCAGTTCAAGCTCTATTTCGGACCGGAGATTCCCTATAGCTATGATCTGCGCGATCTGGGCAAGGCTTACCGATGCTACGACGAGATTATGCAGCATTGGGCGTCAATCGTGCCAGCCGACCGCATACTGCATGTGCGGTACGAAGATATCGTGAGCGACTTCGAAGCTGAGGCCCGCAGGTTGATCGCTTTCATCGATCTGCCATGGGACGCGAGCTGCCTCGCCTATGCCGACAGCAGAAGGCTGGTTCGGACAGCAAGCGCATCACAGGTGCGGCGCCCGATTTATCGCAGTTCGGTGGATCGCTGGCGTCGATACGAGCAATATCTGCCCGATTTGCTGACTGAGCTCGGGGAACTGGTTGCATCCTACGAGGCCGGGCGCTCGCCCGCGTGAACTTTCGTCGAAAATCGCCGCAGTCCACGATTGTGCCGCAGACCATGAATTCGAAGGCGGAGGCTGGTCCGTCAGGCCGCCTGCCCCTCCGCTGGCCGCGGGTTGGGCAGGAAGCCGCCGAGCAGGCCGATCGCCGGAAGGAAGGCGCAGATGTGATAGACGAAGGTAAGGCTCGTCTTGTCGGCGAGCATCCCGAGCAGCGCCGCGCCGACGCCGCCGAGGCCGAAACTCAGCCCGAAGAAGAGGCCCGCCACCGCCCCGACATTGCCGGGCGTCAGTTCCTGCGCATAGACCACCATCGCCGAAAAGGCCGACGACAGGACAAGGCCGATCGCCACCGAATTGATGATCGTCCCCGTCAGCCCCAGATGCGGCAGTAGCAGCGTGAAAGGCAGAACGCCGAGAATCGAGCCCCAGATCACGAACCTGGCGCCGAAGCGGTCGACCAGCGGGCCGCCGAGCAACGTCCCGGCCGCCACCGACGCCAGGAACACAAACAACATCACCTGCGCGCTCTGGATCGAGACGCCGAAGGTCTGCATCAGATAGAACGTATAGTAGCTGTTGATACTCGCGAGATAAACCACCTTCGAGAACAGCATCACGATCAGCACGAAGAGCGTGCGAACGACGACGGCGCGCGGATGCGTCGGCCCCGCCGCGGCAGCCGCCTTGCGGCGCTGGGCGCGATGCGCCGCGTACCAGCGGCTGACGCCGGTCAGCAGAACGATGGCGGCGAGCGCAAGCAGCGTGAAGGCCGCGACGGAGTGCTGGCCGAGCGGCACGACAATGAAAGCCGCCAGCAGCGGCCCCAATGACTGGCCGAAATTCCCGCCGACCTGGAACAGGCTCTGGGCAAAGCCATGCCGCCCCCCTGACGCCGCACGCGCGACGCGCGACGCCTCGGGATGGAACACAGCGCTGCCGATGCCCACGACCGCCACGGACGAGAGGATCAGCAGGTAGGAATTGGCGAAGGCCAGCAACGCAAGGCCGACGAGCGTGAAGGCCATCCCGACCGGCAGGATCCCGTTCATGGGCCGCTTGTCGAGCGTCATGCCGATGAGCGGCTGAAGAAACGAGGCCGTCAACTGAAAGACGAAAGTGATGAGGCCGATCTGGAAGAAGGTGAGCGCGAACTTCTCGTGGAACACCGGATAGAGCGCCGGCGCCAGCGACTGCATCACGTCGTTGAGCATGTGGGAGGCGCTGAGGGCGACGATGACGCCGACCGAAGTCGCTTCCGCTGCCCGTCGCTTCTCCGCGACGGAATCGGCATAGGTCGGCGCTGTGCTCACGGCTATCGTCTCCGGGCGGCAGTCCTGAAGCGCGCGCCCAAAAATCATGGCCGCCGAAGCGGCCTCAAGCGAAGGTATAAGACGTGCTTATCGTTGCCCGGCCCGACGCTTGTCAATTCGCGACCGGGTCGGACTGCGGCGCCTGGGTTCAAAAGATCGTTACGCCGGCGACCAACGCGACGTCGCCTGCGCGGCGCCGGAGTCGCCCTCGCGCCGTTATTTCGGCGCGAGCACCATCGTCATCTGCCGTCCTTCCATCGAGGGCTCGGACTCGACCTTGGCGATCGGAGCCGTCTCCGCTTTCACCCGCTGGAGGAGCCTGAAGCCGATGTCCTGGTGGGCCATTTCGCGGCCTCGGAACCTCAGCGTCACCTTGACCTTGTCGCCCTCCTCGAAGAAGCGCATGACCGAACGCATCTTCACCTCATAGTCGTGGTCGTCGATGCCGGGACGGAGCTTGATCTCCTTGATCTCGACCACCTTCTGACGCTTGCGCGCCTCGGCCGACTTCTTCTGTTCAAGGAACCGGTATTTCCCGAAGTCGAGGATCTTGCAGACGGGGGGCGTCGCATTGGGGACGATCTCGACGAGGTCGAGCGCGGCCTCTTCGGCGAGGGTCTGAGCCTCGGAAAGGTTTACGACGCCGCGATTGTGACCTTCGGCGTCAATAAGCTGGACCTGAACTGCGCGGATATCGCGATTGACGCGCGGCCCGCCTTTCTCCGGCGCCGCGGTTGCCTTCATGGGACGACGAATGGCTATCTCCTGTTGTTGTTTCGACCTCCGCCAGCACGCGCCACACCGACCCGATCAGAACGCGCGCCCTGCGGATGTATAGAAATGGGTCAGAATCTGGGCGAAGTCAATCGTTCCTGGGCTCGGAAAACCAGTGGGGGCGATGCTTTTCCACCCAGTCGAGCGTCCGCTCGGCCCGGCGGCGCACCGAGGGCAGATCCTCCGCGAGGAGGAAGATCCCGAGCGGCAGCATCCAGAAACCGAGAACCGGCAGGGCGCCGAGAAATCCGGCCGAAGATGAAAAGAATCCCCGCGGGAAACCGCGCCCAGCGCGATTCGGGCTTGAGGAGCCAGCGGATGGCGCCGGCGAAACGCGAAGGCAGGCGGTCGATCAGCCGCTCGCGCCTGCGCGCATGGCGGCGCACATGAATATGGTCGTGATGGGCGTCGGCGTCGGACATCGCAGCCGCTCTCATGGCGCCGATCCGCGGCGAAATCGTGGTCACGGCTTCGTGACCACGCGCCAGCCTCGCCTTCAGGCGGCAACGTCCGCGACCACCGTGTCGAGCAGCGGCGCGCCCATCGGCGTCACGCGAATGCGCCCCCGGACGTCGCGCTCGATGAAGCCGTCCTCGACGAGGCTCTCGACCCGCTCGCGGTCGAGCTCCCGCCCCGCGATCGCCTCGAAGCGCTTCGGATCGACCCCTTCCCGAAGCCTCAGGCCCATCAGCAGGAACTCGTCACCCTGCTCTTCCCGCGAAAGCGGCTCGTTCTCCACGAGGCCATGGCCCTCCGTCTCGACCTGCGTCAGCCACATCTCCGGATGGCGCTCCGTCTCCTGGGCGTGGCGCCCCTTCGCGGTGACGAGCCGGCCGTGCGCGCCCGGCCCAACGCCGGCATATTCGCCGTAACGCCAGTAAATCAGATTATGGCGGCTCTCCGAGCCCGGCCGGGCGTGATTCGAGACCTCGTAGGCCGGCAGCCCGCGCGCTTCGGTGAGTTCGCGCGTCGCCGAGAACATCGCGAGGCTCAGCTCTTCGTCCGGCAACCGGAGCTTGCCGGCGTCGCGCAGCCGCTCGAAGATCGTGTCCGGCTCGATGGTCAACTGATAGAGCGACACATGGTCGCCGACCAGGTCGAGGCCTTGCTTGAGTTCGGCGCGCCAGTCCGCCTCGCTCTGGCCGGGACGGCCGTAGATCAGATCGAAGGTGAAGCGGGGGAAGACCGAGGCCGCGAGCCGGACCGCCGCCAGCGCCTCCTCGACCGTATGGCGGCGGCCGAGCGCCTTGAGGTCGGGGTCGTTGAGCGCCTGCACGCCGATCGAGAGCCGGTTGACGCCGGCCCCGCGATAGCCGCGGAAACGCTCCGCCTCGACGCTCGTTGGATTGGCCTCGAGCGTGATCTCGGCGTCCGGGGCGAGCCGCCAGTTGGCCGCGATCGCGTCGATGACGCCCTGCACCGTCTCGGGCTTCATGAGCGACGGCGTGCCGCCGCCGAAGAAGATCGACCGCACGATGCGGCCAGGCGCGAAAGCGGCGCGGTTGCGGATCTCGGCCCGGAAGGCGGCGAGATAGCGCTGCTCGTCCGGCGGAGCGCCGCGCACATGGCTGTTGAAGTCGCAGTAAGGACACTTCGACAGGCAGAAGGGCCAGTGGACATAGACGCCGAAACCGGGGTCGGCGTCGCCGGACGGGCCGCGCGCAAGGGGCTTCAGGCGGGTCTCGTCCCGAATCATGGAAAACCTTATGCCAGCGAAGCGCGCCCCGCGCCAGTTGAGGCTTCAAAGCGCGTCGTCGCCGCTCTCGCCCGTCCGCACGCGCACGACCCGCGACAGTTCGGAGACGAAAATCTTGCCGTCGCCGATCTGGCCCGTCCTGGCTGACGCTTCGATGGCGGCGACCGCGCTGTCGAGCACCTCGTCGGGGACAGCGACGTCGAGGCGCAGCTTCGGCATATAGGCCGAGGCGTATTCGGCGCCACGATAGATCTCGGTGCGGCCCTTCTGCCGCCCGTAGCCGTTCACCTCCGCCACCGTCATTCCATGAACGCCAAGCCGGTCGAGGGCGCTGCGCACCTCCTCCAGCTTGAAGGGCTTGATGATTGCCGTGATCAGCTTCATGAGACACCCGGTTCGCGAGGCGCCGCCCCTCTCGGTATGACGGAGCGGCAGACTGCGCAAGCGAAAGAAGCGCGGAACGCGCGGTTTCGAAGCCACGCGACAAATTGCCCTCGGACCGTACGCGGATACTCCCGCTTCCATCCATCCTCGAAAGGCCGCCAGGCCAGGACTTATTGGATCGGAGGCGTCGCGGGAGCCGCATGCGTTTTGGCGCGCTTTTGGAACGATTCCGCGCTCAAATGCGGTGTCTCCAGCCTGAAACGAAGCATTTTGCGACGATTTTCAGCGAAAAATCAGCCGAAATGGCTGCCCTTTCCTTCCGCGAATCTGGACATTTCAAAGGGTTGCGCTGACATTTCCTTCCGGCGCCGGCGCGGTCGATGGCAGCAAGATGGCTTCAGAATGGCTGAAAAATGGCCGACCGGCCTCGAGACAATAGGCGGAAGGGCGGCTTCGGTGATGGCGGGGGTATGTCCGCATGAACGGCCTCTGACTTGACTGCGATCGGGCATCATAGTCGATCGGCATGAAAACCAGAAGAAAATGTTCCAATATTTTAATTTTTCGTAATTCATGAACAGACTTGTCGCGGTGTTTTCGCCTCGCGAAATCGGCGACGATGATCGGAGGCTTCTGCGCTGAGGGCGCGCCGGCCGAGCCAATTGTAGGCGTTCCCTTAAGCCGATGGCTGTTTCTCTTTGCGAGGCTTCGTCCGGGGCGGACAGCAACCCTTTTTTGGACGAGGCATTCCGATGATCGCACCCCTGCTCGAAACCTACTGCGCCCTCAGCGTCGCCGCGACGCTCGGCTTCCTCGCGCTGGGGCGGGCGCGCGCCCGGAGGGATTCGCTGTGATCGAGTTGCCTCACGGCCTCCTGAACTCGATGTTCGCCGGCCTGATCCTTCTCGCCCATTTGCGGCGGAACAGAAGAGGGAAAGGCCAGGGCTGAGCCCATCTCCGGTCGCGGCTTGCCCTCGCGGACTCTCAACTTTCCGTGAGGGCGCCGGAATCGGAAGGAACAAACGTCTGGCCCGGCCTATGTTGCAGGGCGGTCTCTGTAGGGCCGCCCTTTCTATTTTGAAAGGCGCGCCCTGATTGAATGTTCTGGGGAAGCAAAGGCGCCGCATGCGGGACCAATCGTTACTCAACGCAATTCAAACCATAGCCATTGTGTTCTTTGGGATCGTTCTCACCTATGTCGTCTGGCGCCTCGAAAGAGTGCTGACCCTTGTGCTCGCGACCCTTCGCACGCTCGCCGTGACGCACAAGGATCTGATCCAGTCCCAGGACGCGATGGAAGACTCGATCACCGACGTCTGGAAGCGGATCGACAGGATCGAGCGGCGGCAGAACGCGGGCAACGCCGATTAGGGCCTGCGATCGCTCCGCGCGTTCGATCGCGCCGCCCGTTCACAAGGCCGGGCGGCAGCACGGTTCCGCCCTCCCGCGAGCCAAGGTGCGACTCCGGCTTTCGGAGGCTCCGGTTCGCGGCCCCATTTTGCGATTTGCCGTCAATTATACGTTTGTTATCTGATTTGTTCATCATTTTACCGAATTGAATGAGCGTTAGCGCTGGCGCTCCCCGCCCATGCTCGGCAGGGACGGCTTGCTCTCAAAAAGGGCCCCGTGCGTCGGACTGAGTTGCGTCGGCCGCGCGTCCGCTCAGCGCTTCGGAGCCGATCAAGGGGCTATGATTCCGCGCCCGTTCATGTTCTGCTCATGTGCGGAGATATAAAAAAACATTTCATCGACACCCGCGGGGCATCCGTGGCGGAATTGTCGGTGCGGATTTGCGGTTTGTTGGCGAATATTCGGGGGGCTAAATTTTGAGAGTGTTACGGCCGACCGAGGCTTGGGTCGTGTGTCACAGGATGCGTGATCGCGCTCCCCTGCCGCTAAACTTCGCCTTGACCCAAGGCTACGTTGCCTTCATGGGCGGAACGAAGATCTGGCTACGAGGCGACGACGAGGCGGTCGACGAGATCGATGTCATCGAGACTCCCGAAATGATCGCCGCTGCACTCAAGGACGTCGACCGGAGCCTTGTCTCCGACGTGTCGGCGGCTCGATTCACCAGCGAGCAACGGGTGCATTAAGAAGCGTCAAGTTCGAATTCACCGGACGCAAGCCGAAGTCAGAAACCCCATCCCGCGAACCGGGAGGGGTTATGAGCGTTGGCGCATGAAAAGATCGCAGGGCGCCTGAATGCAGCCGCCTTCTCGAACGCGTCAGCGCCTGGCGGCTTGCATACGACTGTCAGGTCTTGGCTGCGCCCGCGCGCCTGAGCGACGCGGTCCAGTCGCACAAGTCTGACCCGGACCTTGAGCAAGACAAGCAAAGCCGTTGATCTTGCTGGGAGCTTGGTAGCGGGACCCGGACTCGAACCGGGGACCTACGGATTATGATTCCGCCGCTCTAACCGACTGAGCTATCCCGCCGCACGAGGCCTTGCGAAACCGCAAGCCTTCAAGCGAGCGGGCGGTATAGAGAGCAGGCGCGAGGCCTGTCAAGGCGCGAAACGCGCGGCGCGGGGCTGGTCCTTACTCCTCCCCCGGCGCCTCCGGGAAGACCCGCGTGACATGGCCCATCTTGCGGTCGGGGCGGATTTCGAGCTTGCCGTAAAGATGCAGGGAGAGGTCCGGCTGGGCGAGGATGTCGCGCCATTCCTCGGCGTCCTCGCCGATGAGATTGTGCATCTCGGACCGCCCGCGCCGGGTCGTCGAGCCGAGCGGCCAGCCCGCGATCGCGCGGATGTGCTGCTCGAACTGCGAGGTCTGGGCGCCCTCGAGCGTCCAGTGGCCGGAATTGTGGACGCGCGGCGCGATCTCGTTGACCACGAGCCCCTCTACGCCGTTCCGGTCCCGCGTCACGAACAGTTCGACGCCGAGCACGCCGACATAGTCCAGCGCGTCGAGGATTCGCGCCGCCATGCGTTTGGCCTCCTCGGCCGTCTCGCGCGCGATCCGCGCCGGAGCGCGGGTGCGGGCGAGGATGTGGTGTTCGTGCTCGTTTTCGCTGAGATCGAAGGCGACGATCTCGCCTTCCAGACTACGCGCGGCGATGACCGAAACCTCACGCTCGAAAGCGACAAACCCCTCCAGAATCATCGGCGCGCCGCCGAGCGCCCGATGGACCGCGGCGACATTCGAGCCCTCGCGGATGAGCGACTGGCCCTTTCCGTCATAGCCGAAGCGGCGCGTCTTGAGGATCGAGGGCCGCCCAAGCTCGGCGACGGCGCGGGCGAGCGCGCCTGCGTCCTCCACGCCGACGAAGGGCGCGGTCTTCAGGCCGAGATCGCGCAGGAAGGATTTTTCGGCGAGTCGATCCTGCGTCACCGCGAGCGCCCGCGCGCCGGGCCGCAACGGAACGCGGCGCTCCAGAAATTCCGCCGTCTGAACCGGCACGTTCTCGAATTCGTAGGTGACGACGTCGGCCGACTTGGCAAAATGCGCGAGCGCCTCCTCGTCGTCGTAGCCCGCAGTGGTCCGCCCGGCCGCCGCGTCATAGGCGGGCGCGTCGGCGTCGGGGGCAAAGATATGGGTGCGCAATCCGATCTTCAGCGCGGCGATGGCGAGCATCCGGCCGAGCTGGCCAGCGCCCAGAATTCCGATGGTCGCGCCGGGGCTCAGGATCATAACGCGTCGCCCCCCTCTTCCGGCCGCTCGGCGACGGAGGCCGTCCGCTCCGCCCGCCAGGCCTTCAAGGCGGCCGGCGAGCGCAGGATCTGAAAGCGCGAGGATCGAGCAGGCGAGCAGCGCGGCATTGACCGCGCCCGCTTCCCCGATCGCCAGCGTGCCGACGGGAACGCCGGCCGGCATCTGGACGATGGAAAGCAGGCTGTCCTGGCCCGAGAGCGCCCGCGACGAGACGGGAACGCCAAGCACCGGCAGCGTCGTGAAGGCGGCCGTCATGCCCGGCAGATGCGCGGCGCCCCCGGCGCCGGCGATGATCACTTTGTAGCCCCGCGCCTTCGCGCCTTTCGCGAAGGCGACAAGGCGGTCGGGCGTCCGGTGAGCCGAGACGATCAGCGCGTCATAGCGGACGCCGAACTCGTCCAGCGTGCGAGCCGCGCTGCGCATCGTCGCCCAGTCGGACTGGCTGCCCATGATGACGGCGACAGGCTCTGTCGCCGCTCATTGCCGCGTCCTCTCGGGGGTAGAATCCGAAGCGCGCTCCATAAATCCGCGATTAAAGGAAGGGTCTTGGCGGCGCAAGCGAAGGCGGCGCAAGAAGCGGAGTTGCGCACAATGGATCCCCATCGCCGGATCGTCGGCGACCGACGACCCTCTCGCGGAATGGCGCAGGCTCCCTCATGCGAATTATGCAAAATATCCGGTACGTTGCTGAAATAATTCATTAAAGAATAGATTGTCCGGCCCTACCCTTTCTCGACCCATTCGTCGCCAATCTTCTCGTAGGACCGCTTGACCGCCGCCCAGGCGATCCGGAAGGCCGCTTCCTCCTGGCGCGGATCGTTCGCATGCGCCGCAAAGGCGTGGTTGAAGGCCTCGCGGAAAATGTCCTGAGCATGGGGCGGCAGATGATCGCGGATCGAAGGCGGCAGATCGGCGTTGACCCGATAAGGCATGAGCGTCTCCCGAGTCAGGCTATGATGTCGGGTGTGAGCTGGTCCTCGAGCAGGGTCAGCTTGTCGCGCAGGACAAGTTTGCGCTTCTTGAGGCGCTGCAACTGGAGCTGATCCGCCTGCCCTGCGTCGCGCAGGGCTTCGATGGCGTCGTCCAGGTCGCGATGCTCCTCCCTTAACCGCTCGATCTGGGCCTGGAGCGCTGCACGCTCCTCGGGGGTGAGCTCCTTGCCAATCATGCCGCGGACCGCAATCTCAGGCTCGCTTGCGGCGCGTCAAATGGCCACAGCGAGCATGATGGGAACTATGAGCGCGCCCGGCGGGGCGCGCAAGGCTTGAGAAACCGAAAAACGCTTGCATCACAACCGGATTCTGGCCTTCCGCGCGGCATCGCTGTTCACACCCGCGCACCAATTTTGACGCCAATTTGCCGCTTGCAAGGGCCGCGCGTTGTGTCACAATTTCGTCGCTGAAGCTTCCATAGGAGCAAGCCCCATGTCGATCGATTCGCATCTCAGCGAACTGGTGCGCCGTCATCAGGCGATTGAAGAAGCGATACTTGCCGAAGAGAACCACCCCGCGGCAGACGACATCAAGATCCACGAACTCAAGCGCAAAAAACTTCACATCAAGGACGAGATCGAGCGCCTCAAGGCTCACGCCGAGCCGGCCCTGACCAGGCACTAAGTCTCCGCCCGCCAGCGAGGGCGGGCGGTCAGTCGTAACGCGTCCCGAGAGCGCTGGCCCATTCGTCAGCCGCTTCGGCGTCGTGTTCGCTGTCCATCCGCTCTCTTGCGAGCGCGACAAGCAAATCCCGCGGAGCGAGTCGGGCCAACGCCCAGATCGCGGCGCCACGCACAAGCGCGGATTCGTCGTCGAGACGCGCTTGCGCGACCTCCGCGAGCGATGGGCGCCGGGCGTTCCCGACCGCGATCATGACGTTGCGCAGGAAACGGGAGCGGCCGATCCTCTTGATCGGAGAGCCCGCGAACATCTTGCGGAATCCGGCGTCGTCCAGCTCGGCGAGATCGGCGAGCGCGGGTTCCTCAAGGTCCGCGCGGGCGGCAAGCTTCGCCTCGCGGCCGGCCTCCGCGAACTTGTTCCAGGGGCAGACCGCGAGGCAGTCGTCGCAACCGTAGATGCGGTTGCCGATGAGCGGCCTGAGATCGCGCGGGATCGGGCCCTTGTGCTCGATCGTGAGGTAAGAAATGCACCGCCGCGCGTCGAGCCTGTAGGGCGCGGGGAACGCGTCCGTCGGGCAGGCGTCGAGGCAGGCGCGGCATGTCCCGCAATGGTCCGCTTCCGGCTCGTCGCGAGGAAGATCGAGATCGGTCAGGATCGCTCCCAGAAACAGCCACGAACCGAACGCCCGCGAGACGAGATTGGTGTGCTTGCCCTGCCAGCCGACGCCCGCGCGCGCCGCGAGCGGCTTTTCCATCAGGGGCGCCGTGTCCACGAACACTTTGACGTCCGCGGCAGTCCGGCCTCGCTGCGGCGACAAGGAAACCGGCCAGTTCCTTCAGCCGGCCCTTGAGCACGTCATGGTAGTCGCGATGGCGGGCGTAAACCGAAATCGCGCCCGCGTCCGGCCGCTTGAGCGCGGCCAGCGGATCGCCGGCCGGCCCGTAGTTGAAGCCCAGCATCACGAGGCTTCGCGCGCCCGGCATGAGCGCGCGAGGGTCGATCCGGCGTTCGAAGGTCTCCGCCATCCAGTCCATGTCGCCCTGCGCGCCGCTCGCGAGCCAGGCGGAGAGGCGCGCCCGCGCATCGGCGGGCGGGTCGGCGGAGGTGATCCGGCAGAGGTCGAAGCCGAGCGCGCGGGCCTTGCCGCTGAGCGCCTCTAGAAGTCGAGATCGGCGTAGGTCGCGCTCGGCGCCGTTCCCGGCAGCCGTTCGGCGAGCAGCGGCCGGAAGGACGGGCGCGACTTCACCCGGGCGTACCAGATTCTGGCCGTCTCGTTCTCGTTCCACTGCACGTCGCCCAGATAGTCGAGGCAGGACAGATGCGCCGCCGCCGCGAGGTCCGCGTAGGTCAGACGGTCGCCGGCGAGCCAGTTCCGCGTGCCGATCAGGTGACCAATATAGCGAACATGATAGCGCAGATTGGAGCGCGCGGCGCGCACGGCGTCCATATCCGGCGCGCCCCCGCCTTGCTCTGATTTCATGAAGCGCTTGTAGATCTTCTCGCGGACGAGCCAATGGCTCGCCTCGTTGAAGAATTTCACATTGAACCAGTTGACGAGGCGGCGCGCCTCGGCCCGCCCGGCCGGGTCTTCCGGCAGCAACCGGCGCGCGCCAAGCGCGAGGCCGCGCGTCTCGTCGAGATATTCCGCAATCACCTCGGCGCCGGGCAGCACCGCGCTCTGGTCATCGAGCAGGACGGGCGTCGCGCCCTCCGCCGCCAGCATCAGGAATTCCCGCCGGCGCTCCCACGCGCGCTCCTCGACCAGCCGCGGCTCGATCCCCATTTCCGCGAGAACGAGGCGCACGAAGCGGGAATGCGGACAAAAGGAATGATGGTAGAGGGTGATCATCCGCCGTCGGCCATCGGGATTAAGGAGGT
Source organism: uncultured Alphaproteobacteria bacterium (assembly GCA_963741845.1). GTDB lineage: Bacteria > Pseudomonadota > Alphaproteobacteria > Rhizobiales > Beijerinckiaceae > Roseiarcus. Next base: position 216,785 of record CAVUJV010000033.1, on the reverse strand, counting down.
TTGGGCGCGCGCGGCCCGACGACGATCAATTGCGTCACTCCGGGTTAACTGAGGGTTAAGTCTCGCGACTTTGCGGCCGCGAGCCGACTCAGCCGAGAATGTCGGACGACGGGATTCGCCGCACGCCGGCCGCCTTCATGCGCGCCCACGCGGCGTCGAGCGAACCGCTGGCGTCGATGGCGCGGCAGGCGTCCTCGATCACGAAAGTCTCGAACCCGGCCGCGGCCGCGTCGAGCGCCGAGAAGGCGACGCAATAGTCCGTGGCGAGGCCGCAGACGAACACCCGCTTCACGCCGCGCGCCTTGAGAAGCGCGCCGAGCCCCGTCGTCGTCTTGCCGTCCGCCTCGACGAAAGCGGAATAGGAATTGACGCCCTCGTGCATCCCCTTGCGGATGACGAGGAAGGCGGAGTTGACCGCGAGGTCCGGATGCAGGGCCGCGCCGGCCGTGCCCTGCACGCAATGGTTTGGCCAGAGGGTCTGGTCCCCATAGTGCAGTCGCTTCGTCTCGAAGGGTTTCGCGCCTGCGTGGCTCGACGCGAAGGACGCATGACCCGGCGGGTGCCAGTCCTGGGTCACGACGACCTGCGCGAACCGCGCGACAAGCGTGTTGACGAGCGGGACGATCCTGTCCCCCTCGCTGACCGCCAGGGCGCCGCCGGGCATGAAGTCGGGCTGGAGGTCGATGACGAGCAGGACGTCCGAATGATCGTCAATCGTGATCAACGACATGCGTTCCTCCGAGGGGATTGAGGCCCCGCCAATGACTGCGCTCGAAGACAAGCACCACCCCGAGGGCGAAGATGAGGGGAAGGATCAGGTAAAGCAGGCGGAAGACGAGGAGCGCCGCGACGACATTGGCCTGCGGCGCGTCCGGCATGCCTTCGAGGAAGGCGATTTCCAGCACGCCGAGGCCGCCCGGCGCGTGGCTCACGAGCGCCAGGGTGAATGAGGCGAGGAAGACGCCAAGCACGATCACAAAGCCCGGATTAACCGGGCCCGGCAGAGCGAAATAAATAATCCCGGCAGCGCCGAGGAGTTCGAGCGGGCCCGCCAGCAGCTGGCGGGCGGCGACGGGGGGCCGGGGATAGATGATCTCGAAGCCGCCCACTTTCAGCGGACGAAAGTGAAGGAGCGAGCCCATCACATAAAGCGAAGGCGTGGCGATCAGCGCCACGCCCGCAGCGCGGCCGACCCAGGCCGGCGCCCCCTCGAAGCGCCCGACGAGTTCGGGATGAAGCAGGAGCAGCAGGCCGCCGACCGTCGTCACGCCAAGCGCGAACGTGAACGAGCAGAAGGCGACGAGGACCCCGACCTCGCCGACCGTGAGGCCCTTGGTGGAATAAGCGCGATAGCGGATCACCGCCCCCGAGAGGACGGAAGCGCCGATATTATGGGCGATCGCGTAGGTCGTGAAGGACGTGAGCCCGACGAACCGCCAGTTGATGGCGCGGCCAAGGTGCAGCAACGCGATCTGATCGTACATCGCGAGCGCGATATAGGCGACCAGGGTCGATCCGATCGCGAACAGCCAGCACGTCGGCGAGATGGAGGCGAACGCTTCCTCCAGGGCCTCGAGAGACAGGCCATGCAGTTCCCGGAACAGAAGCCATGACGAAACGGCCACCGCGCTGATGCCGATGATCGGCCATGCGATGTCCTGAACGCGCTTCATGCGGCCGGCGTGTCCGGTGTCGACAGCAAAGGGGGGCTCACCCCTGCTCCCTGCCCGACTAAGGCGGCGAACGCAAGGCGCGCAATCGCCGTGGGTCCGAGCGCGGACGGCCTTGCCGCTGGCCGCGGACGCCTCCATGGTGAGCCTTCGTCAAATCATCAGAACAGGTCATGCCGGATCCAACCCAACTCTCCGCCGGAACGCAGGACTATGTCGGCGACCCGCGCAACGATTCCGTCCTCATCAGCGTCAATGGCGCGCTGACGCCCCGCGATGAGGCGAAGGTCTCCGTCTTCGATTCCGGCTTCGTGCTGGGCGATGGCGTGTGGGAGGGGCTGCGGCTCGTCGATGGCCGCCTCGCCTTTCTCGAACGCCATTTCGACCGGCTCTGGGACGGCGCGAAGATGCTGAGAATCGACATCGGCCTCAGCCGCGAGGCGTTGAAGGCGCGGCTGTTCGAGGTCATCGACGCCAATCATATGACGGACGGGGTCCACATCCGCCTGATGGTGACCCGCGGCGTCAAACGCTCGCCCTATCAGGACCCGCGGCTCACGATTGGCGCGGCCACAATCGTCATCATCCCGGAGTGGAAGCAGCCCCGGCCGGAAATGTTCGCGCGCGGGCTTTCGCTTTTCACCGTGCATGTGCGGCGCACCGGCCCCGCCGAGCAGGACCAGAAGCTCAACTCGCATTCCAAGCTCAATTGCGTCCTCGCCTGCATCCAGGCGATGGAGGCCGGCGCCGACGAAGGGCTGATGCTCGACGACCGCGGCTTTGTCGCGACCTGCAATTCGACGCATTTCTTCATCGTGCGAAAGGGCGAGGTCTGGACCTCGGCCGGCGGCTATTGCCTCGGCGGCATCACGCGGAACGCGGTTCTGCGCGCCGCGAAACGCGAAGGCATCCCCGCCTTCGAGAAGGACTTTTCGCTCTTCGACGTCTATGGGGCGGACGAATCCTTCACGACCGGAACCTTCGCGGGCCTCACGCCCGTCGTTCGCGTGGACGGGCGTCCGATCGGCGAGGGCCCGCGCGATCCTGCCGATGCGTCCGGCCCGATCACCCGGCGGCTCCGGGCCGCCGTGAAGGCCCTCGAGGCCGAAGAGGCGGAAGGACCCGGCGCGTGAGCGATTCCACCGTCCGCATCGCCATGTGGTCCGGGCCGCGCAACATCTCGACGGCGATGATGCGGTCCTTCGGCTCGCGCGCCGACTGCGCGGTCACGGACGAGCCCTTCTACGCCGCCTATCTGGTCCGGACCGGTCTCATCCACCCGATGCGCGACGAGGTGATCGCCTCCCAGCCGACGAACTGGCGCGACGTCGCCGCGGCGCTCGTCGGCCCCGCGCCGGACGGAAAGCCGGTCTGGTACCAGAAGCACATGACCCACCATATGCTGCCGGAATTCGGCCGGGACTGGATGGACGGGCTCGTCAACGTCTTCCTCATCCGCGCGCCGGAGGCGGTTCTCGCCTCCTATTCGCGCAAGCGGGACGATTTCACGCTCGACGAGATCGGTCTGCCGACGCAGGCGCAGCTCTTCGACCGGGTCGCCGATCGGCTCGGGCGCGCGCCGCCGGTGATCGAGAGCGAGGACGTGCTGGCGGACCCCGCCGGAACGCTCGCCGCGCTCTGCGCCGCCTGCGGGATCCCCTTCGATCCCGCCATGCTCGCCTGGGCGCCCGGACGGCGGACGACCGATGGCGTCTGGGCGCCGGCGTGGTACGAAGCCGTCGAGCGCTCGACGCGATTCGCAGAGCCAAGGCCGGAGGTCGGCATCGACGGATTGCCCGACAAGGCGAAGCGTCTCGCCGCGGCGGGGCGGCCGATCTACGACCGGCTCGCCGCCCATAAGCTCAAGGCCAGCCGTTGAAATCGGGCTAATCCCATGTGGGTCGTGCGCATGATCGTCCCTCGCGAGCTTGACCCCGCTGCCACCCCGGCGCATGAGGGGCGCGCGTATGCCGACGCTCGTCCTGCCCTTCCCCCAAATCAATCCCATCCTGGTGCAGTGGGGCCCGCTGGCCATCCGCTGGTACGCGCTCGCCTATATCGTCGGGCTCGTCCTCGGATGGCTTCTCATTCGCCGCGTGGTGTCGGACGAAGGCTACTGGGGCGGCGCGAAGCGCCCGACGGCCGCCAGCATCGACGACCTGCTCGTCTATTGCGCCTTTGGCGTCATCATCGGCGGACGGCTCGGCAACGTCCTCTTCTACGACCCGGGCTATTATGCGAGCCATCCGCTCGACATTTTCAAGGTCTGGGAAGGCGGCATGGCCTTCCACGGCGGGCTGATCGGCGCGCTGATCGGCGCGCTTCTGTTCGCCCGCCGCTATCAGGCGCCCGCCATGACGGTGCTGGACCTCTGCTCGCTCGCAGCCCCGATCGGCCTGTTCCTCGGCCGGATCGCCAATTTCATCAGGCCGGAGCTTTGGGGACGTCCGACCGACGTGCCCTGGGCGGTGATCTTCCCCGGCACGGACGGCCTTCCCCGTCATCCGAGCCAGATCTACGAAGCGCTGCTGGAAGGCGTCCTCACCTTTGTCGTCCTGCTCGTGATCGCGCGCCGCGGCGCGCTGAAGCGGCCCGGACTTCTGAGCGGCGTTTTTGGCATCCTTTACGGCTGCGCCCGCATCTTCAGCGAATTCTTCCGCGAGCCGGATCCGCAGCTCGAAGCCCTGGCCCACGGCCTCACGATGGGAATGGTCCTCTCCGCGCCGCTGATCGTCATCGGGATCGGGCTCGTCGCCATGAGCCTTCAGTCGCGGGACAGCGCTAAATGACGACGCTCCTCGACGAGATCAAGACGCTGATCGCCCAACGCGGCCCGGTCACCGTCGAGCAATATATGCAGATGGCCCTGAGCCATCCGGATTTCGGCTATTACATGAGCCGCGATCCGTTCGGCGCCACCGGCGATTTCACGACCTCGCCCGAAATCTCGCAGATGTTCGGCGAGCTTGTGGGGCTCTGGGCGGCCGAGGTGTGGTCGAGCATGGGCTCGCCCGGGCACATTCGGCTGGTGGAGCTCGGGCCGGGACGCGGCACGCTGATGAGCGACGCGCTCCGGGCGCTTCGCGTCGTTCCCGCCTTTCGGGAAGCCGCGGACGTATGGCTCGTCGAGACAAGCCCGACGCTCGCCATGATGCAGCACGAACTGCTGCTTGACTGCGGGGTCGGCGTCTCCTGGGCGCAGAGCCTGCGGGACGTGCCGGACGGCCCGGCGATCGTGATCGGCAACGAGTTCCTCGACGCCCTGCCCGTGCGCCAGTTCGTCCGCGTGGCCGGCCAGTGGCGCGAGCGGGTCGTCCGGCTGGACGAGGGCGGCAATCTGGCTTTCGACGTCGCACGGAACCCCGAGCGGCTGATCGACGCCAAGGCCAACGACGGCGAAATGCTGGAGGTCAATCCGGCCGGCCATCGCTTCATGTTCGAGCTTGGCGCCCGGCTCGTGAAGCAGAACGGCGCGGCGCTGCTCATCGACTACGGGCATTCGGCGACCGGCTTCGGCGACACGCTGCAGGCGCTGCGCGCTCATCGCTATGTCGATCCGCTCGAAGCCCCGGGCGAGTCCGATCTCACCGCCCATGTCGATTTCGCCGCCATGGCGAGAAGCGCCAGCGCGACAGGCGCCGCGGTCTACGGGCCGGTCGATCAGGGCGACTTCCTGCGGGCCATCGGCATCGACCAGCGAACGAAGGCGCTCGTCGAGCGCGTGGGCGCCGATCGCGCGCAGGACCTGCAGCACGCGCGATCGCGGCTCGTGGGCAAGGCGAAGGGCGAGATGGGCGGCCTGTTCAAGGCGCTCGGGATCGCAAACCGCCGAGTCCCGGCGCTGCCGGGCTTCCAGCCTTTGACGGGCGGGCGGTGAGCGGCATTCCCTTCCTTACCGCCGGGTCCCTCGGCCTGCCGGGCGTCACGCACGCCTTTTTCACGCGCCAGGGCGGCGTTTCGGATGGCGTCTACGCCTCGCTCAACGGCGGCGTGGGCTCCCGCGACGACGCGGAAGCGGTCGCCGAAAACCGGGCGCGGATGGCCTCGACTCTGGGGGTGGGGCCGGGACGGCTCGCTGTCCCCTATCAGGTCCATTCCGCCGATGCGATGGTCCTCGACGAGCCCTGGGCGCCGGGCGCGCGCCCGCGCTGCGACGGCGTCGCGACCGCGACGCCGGGCCTCGCGCTCGGCGTCACCGGCGCGGATTGCGGAATGATCCTCTTCGCCGACGCCGGGGCCCAGGTGATCGGCGCCTGCCACGCCGGCTGGCGAGGCGCGCTTTCCGGGATCGTGGAGGCGACGGTCGAGGCGATGGAGCGGCTCGGCGCGCGGCGGCGCGAGATCGCGGCCGCGCTCGGCCCCTGCATCGCGCAGCCCTCTTACGAAGTCGGACCGGAATTCGCCGCCGCTTTCGAGAAGGCGGGCGAGGACGTTGGCCGCTTCTTCGATCCGGGCGCGAAGCCCGGCCATGCGATGTTCGACCTTCCCGCCTATATCGCCGAGCGCGCCGGGCGCGCGGGCGTCGGCCGCTTCGAATCGCTGGGCCTCGACACCTACGCGGACGAGGGCCGCTTCTACAGCTACCGCCGCACGACCCACCGCAAGGAGCCCGACTATGGCAGGCTCGTCTCCGCGATTGTGCTGGCGCCAGCCTGAGAGCTTTCCCCTTCGTGGCGGAAATGGGGCGATTTGGATTGTCTTGAAACGGCCGATTCTTCTGCGGAAATGGCGCCGAAGCGGGGTTGGAAAAGCTTGGATTTCCTTGGATTCTCTCGTCCGAAACGAGCCTTTTCAAGGGGTTGTGCGGGACTTGCGCGGGAGAAAATTAACTTGCGCGAGCCCGCCTTCGGATTGGGGCGAAAATGAGGCGAAGCGGGCGCCGCTCGCCGCTCGCTTCTGACGGCTTCGCGCGTTGGATGTCTGACAGGGCCATTTCGTCAGCATAGCAGAGACTTCTGTTTTACAGAAGCGATTTCGACTTCCGTACATGGGCGCTGGTGACGATCGATGCGGTCGGCGTCGCTTCCACCGTGTCACCCCCGCGAAAGCGGGGGTCCAGAGAGCCGCGTCTACGCTTGACGGCAGCGCGGCCTGGCGGCGACCCATACAATGTCTAACCGCATGTCGCGCAAGGGAAAGCGATTGTGGGGTGTCGGATGACGGGGCGAGACCTTTACGAGACGCTGAACAATTGATTCCCCAAGGGAGCCCGCAGCGGCGACCCTGGACCCCCGCTTTCGCGGGGGGTGACACTTTCTTCGTCTCTTCCCGATCTCTTTGCCGATCTCTCTCCCGACTGCATCTTGCGGGCCGCAAGGCCGACAGTTTCACCGCCGGTTTGTCGAACGTCTCCTCAGGGCGGGAAGCGGCCCTTTACGCACCTGACTTATGCACCCCATAATTTGTTGGTTTGGAATCTAGCCCTGCCGGACCTGCTGGACCTGCTCCTGGGTCACCACCTCAAAGCGCATGAGATTGGCGACGCCGAAGGCGGTCGACATCGCGACATCCGCGGCGTCACGGCCGCGCCCCATGAGAATGCGGCCGATGCGGGGATGGTTGTGACGCGCGTCCATCGTGTACCAACGCCCGTCGAGAAAGACCTCGAACCAGGCGCTGAAATCCATCGGGTTGATATCGATCGGAACGCCGATGTCGCCAAGATAGCCGGTGCAATAACGCGCGGGAATGTTCATGCACCGGCAGAGCGCGATGGCGAGATGGGCGAAGTCGCGGCAGACGCCGACGCCTTCATGCATGGAATTGCTGGCGCAACGGGTTGGGCTCGCGTCGGGATAACTGAACCGGATCCTCGCGTGAACGAAATCGCAAATCGCCTGCGCGCGCGCGACAGCCGCCGGATATCTTTCCGAACTGCGCCCAGGCGAAATCGGCGAGCTTGTCGCTGTCGCAATAGCGGCTTGAAACGAGGAACAGCAGGACGTCGTCGGGAAGCCCGGCGATGGGCGTCATCGCTGTATCGGCCGGCGTTTCGTCCGGTTCGCCCGAGTCCTGAATGACGAAGCGATCGGAGAATGTGACGAGACCTGCCGGAACCTCGACCCGAGTGACGCGATTGCCGAAAAGATCGATATAGGAGCGCATCGCAAGAGGAGGATCGGAATAGATCCTGTCGGGCGTGAGCAGATCAGCGTCACGACGTGGGATGGATGTTGAGCTGAAGGAGCATCGGCGTCTGAGCCGGACATTCAAATGCGATGTTGAAGCCCGCTTCGATCAGCATCAGCTATGACCCCCGGCACGCCACGGCCCTCGATCGGCGATCCGCCGCTATCGGCCGGTTGAGCATTGCATAAACCCTATGCGGTCGTGAACCGTTCCTGACTGGCCTCTCAAGCTGTAATCGAGGTTTGCCCGTTGGGATTAGACCAGGAGGAGGCGCCCGTGAGCGAAACCCTTTCCGTCCGCAACGAAGGGCGCGCGACGGTCGTCACCATCGAACGGCCGGAGCGCCGCAACGCCGTGGACCTCGCGACCGCGCGCGCGCTCTACGACGCCTTCAAGGCTTTCGACGCCGATCCCGATTCCGACGTCGCGATCCTGACGGGCGCGGGCGGCGCGTTCTGCGCGGGCGCCGATCTGCGGGCGCTTTCGGAAGGGGAGACCGGCCGATTCGAGCCCGAGGGCGACTTCGGACCGATGGGGCCGACGCGGCTTCAGCTCGCCAAGCCGGTGATCGCCGCGATCGAGGGGCCGGCGGTCGCGGGCGGCATGGAGCTTGCGCTCTGGTGCGATCTCAGGATCGCGGCGCGGTCGGCGGTCTTCGGCATTTTCAACCGCCGCTTCGGCGTCCCTCTCATCGACCTCGGCACGATCCGGCTTCCGAGGATCGTCGGCCACGGTCGCGCGATGGAGCTGATTCTCACCGGCCGCGCCGTCGACGCGGAGGAAGCGCTGCGGATCGGGCTCGTCAACGCGATGACGGAGGACGGCGACGCTTTGTCGCGGGCGCTCGATCTGGCGAAAACGCTCAGCGCCTTTCCGCAGACGGCGATGCGGAACGACCGTCTCTCCGCCATCGAGCAATGGGGCCTCGGGAGAGAGGCGGCGGTCGTCAACGAGATCGCGCACGGCCTCGCCACGCTCGAAAGCGGCGAAGCGGACGCGGGCTGGAGCCGCTTCGCCGGCGGCGCAGGCCGCCACGGCCGCATCGACCGTTGACAGGACAGGCAGAACGGTCCGACTGATCCTGTTCCGGGCCATCAAATCGCAGGCTCAAGCCATGTCATCGGACCGCGACGAGGACGCCGCGCTGCGCGCGCGGCTCAACAAATTGTCGAAGGAGCTCAAGGGCCGGGCGCCGGTCGAAGCAGCCGCGCCGCCAAAGCCGTCCGCCGACGGGTCGGACGGGACCGGCGCGGCCATGTCGCTCGCCCTTCGCGCGGGAAGCGAGTTCGTCTCCGCAATCATCCTCGGCGCGGCGATCGGCTGGGGCCTCGACAAGCTTCTGCACACGAACCCGGCCTTTCTCATCGGCTTCTTCATGCTGGGGGTCGTGACCGGCGTCTGGAACGTTATCCGGCTGACTTCGCCAAAAGCCGCGTCTTTTGGCCACAATTCGCCCTTGTCTCCCGGGAACGCCGAAGATAAAGACGTGCGGCGTCCGGCGGCCCCGCCGGAACGAAACCCCGCCGCCGGGGCGGACGAGGACGAGGATTAAGGGACGTGGCCAGCGAAGCGGGACCGGCGATCAATCCGATCGAGCAATTCTCGATCCATCCGGTCGTTCCGATTTCGATCGCCCATGTCGATTTTTCCCTGACCAATTCCGGCCTTTACATGCTGCTGGCGGTCGCGCTGAGCTGCCTGATCGTCACGATCGCCGCGCGCGGAGGGTCGGGCGTCCCCGGCCGACTGCAATCCCTCGCCGAGATGGGCTATGAGTTCGTCGCGGGGATGCTTCGGTCGGCCGCCGGCGAAGGCGGGATGCGCTTCTTCCCGATGGTCTTCTCGATCTTCTTTTTCATCCTGATCGGGAATGTCATTGGCCTGATCCCCTACAGCTTCACGATCACGAGCCAGATCGTCATCACGGCCGCGCTCGCGCTGCTCGTGTTCTTCACGGTTGTGGTTGTGGGCCTCAAGGATCACGGACTGCGTTTCTTCGGCCTCTTCGTTCCGTCGGGCGTGCCGATCTACATCCTGCCGCTGGTGGTGGCGATCGAGGTCTTTTCCTTCTTCGTCCGGCCCGTCAGCCACTCCGTCCGTCTCTTCGCCAACATGCTGGCGGGTCACATCACGCTCAACGTGTTCGGCGCCTTCGTCGTCATGCTGCTCGGCGCGGGCGCTGCGATGAAGGCGGTCGCCGTTCTTCCCTTCGCCATGATCATCGGGCTCTACGCCCTCGAACTGCTCGTCGCTTTCCTGCAGGCTTACGTGTTCGCCATGCTGACCTGCATGTATCTCAACGACGCGCTTCACCCCGGCGGGCACTGACCTTCCGATCTTCCTCACAAGGCACCAGAGAAACCTCAAGGAGCAACAATGGAACCGCATGAACTCGCCATTGCGGCAAAGTATGTCGGCGCTGGCCTCGCCGCGATCGGAACGGGCGCCGCGGGCATCGGCGTGGGCACCCTGTTCGGCCAGTTCCTCAATGGGGCGCTCCGCAATCCGTCCGCGGTCGACGGCCAGTTCGGCCGCCTGATCTTCGGCTTCGCGGTGACGGAAGCGCTCGGCATTTTCGCGCTCCTCATCTCGTTCCTGCTGCTGTTCGCGGTCTGAAGACCGACCGCAGCCGTTACGCAGACCGCGGGAAGGCGCCAGCAGCGCGCCTTCCCGCCGAATTGTTCCGCTAGGACCCAGTGATGGCCCAGTCCGAAACCACACAGACCGAAGTCGGTCGCGAAGGGGGAAGCCACTCCAACTTTCCTCCCTTCGATCCGAGCAACTTTCCCTCGCAGCTGCTCTGGTTCGCCATCGCTTTCGGCTTCCTCTACTGGTTCATGTCGAAGCGCGCCCTGCCCCAGATCGGCAAGGTGATCGAGAACCGCAAGGCGCGAATCGCCCAGGACCTCGACGAAGCGACCCGGATGCAGCAGAGGGCGGACGCCGCCGCCGCGGCGCACGAAAAGACGCTGGCCGACGCCCGCGCCAAGGCGCAGGCCCTCGCGCAGGCGGCCCGCGACCAGGCCGCGGCCGACGCCGAGGCCAAGCGCAAGGCCCTCGAGGACGAGCTTGCCGCCAGGCTCGCCGTCTCCGAGGGGCAGATCGCCGCGACCCGCGCGCAGGCCATGTCGAACGTGGCCGAGATTGCGCGCGACGCGGCGGGCGCGATCGTGGAGCGGCTGAGCGGCAAGCCGGTCGATGCGTCGACGGTCGCCGCGGCCGTCGATTCGGTCAAGAACTAAGGGAGCGAGCCCATGGACGCCGAAATTTTCGTTGTGCTCGGCTTCTTCGCCCTGATCGGAATCATGATCTATTTCGGCGCCCACACGATGATCCTGAAGGGTCTCGACGCGCGGGGCGAAGCGGTCCAGGCCGAGCTCGATCAGGCGGCGAAGCTTCGCAACGAAGCGGCCGCCCTGCTCGCGAGCTTCGAGAAGAAGAGCAAGGAAGCGGAGGCGAACGCCGCCAGGATCGTCGAGGAAGCGCGCGCCCAGGCCGAGCAATTGGCCAGGGAAGCCGCGGAGCGGCTCGGCGACTTCATCGCCCGCCGCACGAAGCAGGCCGAAGCCAAGATCGCGCTTGCCGAGGCTCAAGCCGCGGCCGACGTTCGGGCCGCCGCCGCCGATCACGCCGCGAAGGCCGCCGAGACGATGCTGCGCGACCAGATGCGGGGGTCGAGCGGCGCGGAACTCGTGTCTCGCGAGATCGCCGGCCTCAAGAGCCGCCTCAACTGAGGCTTTGGCGCAACGCAGGCGCGCCGATATTCGAGGGGCGCCCCAGCCGCCCTTGATTTGCCGGTGAGGGGCTCGCATGGTGGCGCATAGCGCGCCGCGTGGCGCTCGCATTGTCTTCAGGGGCGATCAGATGATTCGCGCGATTTTCGGTTTGGCCCTGCTGCTCGGCCTTGCTTCGAGCGCTTACGCGCAAAGCGGGCCGGCTGAGGACTCGCTCTATGGAACGCCCTCCGAGGGCCGCTGGGCGCCGTTCTTCGCCGTCATGCCGGCCTGCGACGATCCGAGGGTGCTGGGCGTGATCTCCGATCGCTTCTCCCAGTCCGAGACGATCTTCTGGAACGGCGAGCACGGCATTGCGGGTTATCAGCGGGTGCGGGAGATCGGCTTCCGCGCCGAGGGCCTTTCCTACATCCCCCGCCGCTACTGCATCGCTCGCGCCGTCATGGCGGTCCCGCCGCAGGCCCCGGCCTATGTGAAGCCGGAGCGGACCGTCATCTACACGGTCGCCTCCAACGCCGACCTCATCGGACAGAGCATCGACATCGCATGGTGCGTCGTCGGCCTCGACCGCGAGCATGCCTACGAGCCGGACTGCGCGGTGCTGAAGCCGATCATCGAGCGGTCGATCGGCCAGTACAAGTGGCTCACTGCCTACGGGATCAAGGCCCGCTACTGAGCGCGCCGGCTCGGGCGTGACCATCCTCTTCCGGGCGGCGCGGCGGGCGGCGGCACTTCTCGCGTCGCTGGTCTCTGGCGGGGACCGCCTCGGCCCAGAGCCCTCCCCGGATCGCCACGTCTCCCTTCGACTATTACGTGATGACATTGTCCTGGTCGCCGGGCTTCTGCGATCTCGGCGGCGACAGGAAATCGCCCGAACAATGCGCCGCTGGCTCCGGAAACGGATTCGTCGTCCACGGCCTCTGGCCCGACAACCGCAGCGGTCCCGACCCCGAGGATTGCGGCTACGGGAATCCGTCGTCCGTCGAGTTTTCGACCGCGCGGGGCCTCTATCCCACGATGGGCCTCGCCCGCTATGAATACCGCAAGCACGGAAGCTGCACGGGCCTCGCGCCCCGCGACTATTTCGCGACCGTCCGCTATGTCCGCGACGCCATCGCCATCCCGCCGATCCTGCGGGCGCCCCAGCAACGCCAGCGCCTCTCCCCGCGCGCGATCCAGGAGGCTTTCATCGACGCCAACGCCAATCTGAAGCCGACCAACATGGCGGTCACCTGCGTCCGGGGCCAACTCGTCGACGTGCGCTTCTGTCTCACGCGCGACCTCCGGGCCTTCGCGACCTGCCCGAAAGTCACGGCGCGGACCTGCCGGAGCGATTCGATCACCGTCGCGCCGGTACGCTGAGTCGCAGCGCGCCCCATGAATTACCGCCACGCCTTCCACGCGGGAAACTTCGCCGACGTCGCCAAGCACGCCGTGCTCGCCCGCGTCCTCGTCTATCTCGCCCGGAAGGACGCGCCCTTCCGCTTCATCGACACCCATGCCGGCGCCGGCCGCTACGACCTCGCCGGCCCGGAGGCGCGGCGCTCTCCCGAGTGGCGCGACGGGATCGGCCGTATGCTCAAGGCCAAGCCCCCTGCCCCGATCGCCGCGCTCCTCGAACCCTACCTTCGCGCCGTCGGCCCTTGCGACGCCGTCGAGCGCGCCGCGCGCCTATCCCGGCTCGCCGGCGATCGCCCAGGCGCTCATGCGCCCGCAGGACCGGCTCGCGCTCTGCGAGGCGCATCCGGAGGAGCGGGAGAAGCTCGTCGCCGCGCTCGGGCGCGATTCGCGCCTCAGCATCGTCGGCACGGACGGCTATTTGGCCCTCAACGCCTATGTGCCGCCGAAAGAGCGGCGCGGCCTCGTCCTCATCGACCCGCCCTTCGAGGAGCCGGACGAACCCCGGCGCGTCGAACAGGCGCTCGCCCGCGCGCTCGAGAAATGGCCGACCGGCGTCTATCTCGCCTGGCGGCCCATCCGCGAACGCGCCGCCGACGCGCATTTCCTCAATTCCATCGCCGCGCTCGGCAAGCCCAACATGCTGCGGCTGGAGATCGACGTCGGCCCCGGACCGGCCGGCGCGCATGGGCAGGAGCCGCTCGCCCGCGCGGGCCTCATCGTCGTCAACCCGCCGCACACGCTTTTCGGGGAGGCGAAGCTGCTCTTTCCGTGGCTCGCCGGAGCTTCTGGCGCGCGGCGGCGAGGGCCGCTTCGTCTGCGACTGGCTGACCGAGCCGGCGTAAGGCCATCCGCCCGCTTGCCGCGGCGGCGGGCATCGGTTTAACAGTGAACGATCACGCGACACATGGGGAGCGAAATGACGTTGCCGGCCATCTTCGACAATCTGCGGCTGCCTGTGGTCGGCGCGCCCCTCTTCATCGTCTCGAACCCGTCGCTGGTCATCGCCCAGTGCAAGGCGGGGGTGGTCGGCTCGTTCCCCGCGCTCAACGCGAGGCCGATCGAGCAGCTCGACGAATGGCTGCACGAGATCACCGAAGCGCTCGCCGCGCATGACAAGGCCCATCCCGATCAGCCCGCCGCGCCCTTCGCCGTCAACCAGATCGTCCACAAGTCGAACGCCCGGCTCGAACAGGACATGGAGCTGACGGTCAAATGGAAGGCGCCGATCGTCATCACCTCGCTCGGCGCGCGGGAGGACGTGAACGCGGCCGTCCATGCCTATGGCGGGATCACCCTGCACGACGTCATCAACGACCGCTTCGCCCGCAAGGCGGTGGAGAAGGGCGCGGACGGACTGATCGCGGTCGCGGCGGGCGCCGGCGGCCACGCCGGCCCGGTCTCGCCCTTCGCGCTCGTCCAGGACATCCGCGCCTGGTTCGACGGGCCGCTGCTCCTTTCGGGCGCCATCGCCACGGGCCGCGCGATCCTCGCCGCTCAGGCGATGGGGGCCGACCTCGCCTATGTCGGCTCGGCCTTCATCGCGACGAAGGAAGCGCGCGCCACCGAGGCCTACAAGCAGGCGGTCGTCGCGGGCGACGCCTCCCATATCGTCGGCTCCAGCCTCTTCACCGGCGTCTTCGGCAACTACCTGCGGCCCTCGATCGTCGCCTCCGGCCTCGACCCCGACAACCTGCCGATGGGCGACGTGAAGACGATGAATTTCGCGGCCGCCGAGGGCGGCGGCTCGAAGGCGAAAGCCTGGCGCGACATCTGGGGCAGCGGCCAGGGCATCGGCGCGGTCAAGTCGGTGGCTCCGGCGGCGGAACTCGTGGCGCGGCTCCAGCGCGAATATGCGGAGGCGAAGGCGGCCCTCTGCGGGTAACCGAGCGCCCCTCCCCGTCATCGCGAGCCCCGAAGGGGCGTGGCGATCCAGAGCCGGAAGGCGCCGCACCCAACCCACTCATCGCGAGCCGAGCGAAGCTCGGCGTCTCGAAGGATGATCCAGAGCCGGAGGCGCCCTCCGTTCCCCTGGATTGCTTCGCTTCGCTCGCAATGACGCCGATCCTGCACGATGGCTGACGTTTGCCGGCGCCTTGCGGACGATTTGCGGGCGGTTGGCCTACGTTTTCCCTGCGTTTGACGGCGTCTGGCGGACGGTTTGCAGCGGAAAACGAGCGCTAAATTGCGCTCTTTTCTTCCGCGAATCGCGTGTTTCCAAGGGTTTGCGCGGCGATTTCCTTCCCGATGCCGGGCGAGGCGAGGGCGAGCGGGGCGGCGGGAGCGAGCGCAGGATCCCTTTCGCGCCGCGGCAGGTCGCGGGCGGCGAAGCCGTGATAGCGGTCGAGCTCGCGCGCAAGCTTCATGACCCGGTCGACCGCGTCGAGATTGCCGCCGCCCATCGCGCCATAGGCGACGAGCATCGCCTCGTTCAGCCGGCTGACCTGAAGGGCGGCGTATTCCGCCGGGGCGCGGGGCGCCCTCTTGTCGAGAATCTCCTGAACGAGCTGGCGGATGCGCCGCTCGGTGAGGCGCTCCCGCGCCGCGATCTCGGCGATCGAAACGCCCCCGTTGAGCAGCCCGACGATTCGCTGCTCGCGCGTGGCCTGCCGCAGACGCGTGGCCCGGCGGCTCTCCGAAATGCGCCGGCGTCGGGATTTTGCGCCCGGCCCTTCGGCTTGAGGCGCAGCGGTTTCAGAAATTTCGGTGTCGGACATGGCGGCTCTCGGCTTGACGACGATGAGCCATCATAGCGGATATGTCTGAAAATCAGAAGTTTTTGTTACGATAATTTTGTTTATCAGACAATTGGCGTTGGCGGCATTCGGACCCCGACAGGCATCGACAGTTTCTACGTGATCATTGCGGAGAGAATTGGCCATCGAGCGCGATTTGGGGAACATCCGGCAGCACGTTCCCGAGTTCGCACCGCCTTGGCTGACCCGCCAGGCTTTTTGAACGCGGCGATCGTTGCTCATGTTTACCGTACAATCGTTATGTAATGG
The DNA here is from genome assembly GCA_963741845.1 of uncultured Alphaproteobacteria bacterium. Lineage (GTDB taxonomy): Bacteria > Pseudomonadota > Alphaproteobacteria > Rhizobiales > Beijerinckiaceae > Roseiarcus. The sequence continues at coordinate 200,849 of CAVUJV010000033.1, read as the reverse complement.
AGAGGTGGCTGACCAGTTGACCCCGCAAATAATCCGGCGCTGCCGCACAAGTCCAACAACGAATAGCCCTTCGACTACGGCCCTAACTTGCCGAGCTGGGTATGCCGGTCGTTTCTGTCAAGGATGACTATTGCGCGAAAAATTTCAGACGATATCGACAATGCGCGCTTGGGATCGCAACGAGCGGTTCTACGCCCTCGGTAAGAATTCATAGACGAGATTGAAGGATCTGAGCCTCAGAATCTATGGCTGCGCTGCAGAAAGTTATGTACAATAGCCTAAAGATGCACGACGCGATGGCTGAGAATGATGCATTGAACGTGCGCCCCATGTAAGAATTGATCGTCGCAGAAAAATAATATTGCGGCCTCGCTCTGCGAGTTCGATGATTTCGATTTTTTATCCTGCAATGAAAACGAGAGATAATTGCGATCAACTGCGCGCCAAGGTCGAATAGTTCGGCGCTGACGATCAGTTGCTTCAAACTTCATGGAGAGAGCGACAATACATTTTCAAACGCTGAATCGGACGAGACAACGGTCTTGTCCATCGCTATGTTTCGGGCGCGCGAGAAGGCACACGATTCGAGCTTCACGCAGCATGCACAGATTGACTTGCCCTTGCGATTTAAGGTAAATTTCGCGGCTCTCCTCATTGCGGGTCGCTGCCGATCCCCGCATTCTCGCATGCAAGATCTGAAGAAGACTTGGCCAGAATTGCTCGCACGTGTTCGAGCAGATGATCGTTCATTTGTGCTCCAATGAATGTTCATGCCGCGTAGGCAGCTCGCTGAACCATTGCCAAGTCTCCGGGGAATACAAAGCCTGTCTGCTCGCCCGCCACGCTGTCGGCCGGTCTTTTTCGTCCGACCGAAATTTGATCGTGCGGATATCTCACCAAAGGAGGCTTAGCTCTTCGGTGCGACACGTCTTAAGCGTCGGGAGGTCCGTCGCGAAGATCCAGTTCCAGTCCTGTCGTTCCTCCGTTCGGCACCGGGGCGGTCCCGCTCAGGCGGCAGTATCGACGGTTTTGGTGATTGGATGTCGCCATCGGGCGGATTTTTGCGGTCCGACGGTGAACTGGAAACGACCGCTCCCCGCCCTCTGGCGACGTATGCGAGCGGCGGCGGGCCTTGAGGCCGGCAGAGCCGGACGAGCAGTCGGCGTCGCTTCCACCGTGTCACCCCCGCGAAAGCGGGGGTCCAGAGAGCCGCGGCGACGCTTGACGGCAGCGCGCGCGTGGCGGCGACCCGCTACAATGTTTCAACCGCATGTCCGCGCAAGGTGAAAGCGATTGTCGAGGGCGTTGGATGACGGAGCGGCGTACCTTTACGAGACGCGATTGATTCCCAAGGCAGGCCAGCGGCGGCGACCCTGGACCCCCGCGTTCGCGGGGGTGACACGACGGCGCTCTCGTCCGGGAAGGCGTAGTGGATTTGAAACGACCGCTCCCTCACCCCTAGCGACGTATGCAGCCGGCGGGCCTTGAGGCCGGCAGGGCGGACGATGCAGTCGGCGTCGCTTCCACCGTGTCACCCCCGCGAACGCGGGGGTCCAGAGAGTCGCGGCGACGCTTGACGGCGGCGCGGCGTGGCGGCGACCCATACAACCCCCTCGGAGCGCGCGCGGTTCAGCATGGACCCCCGCGTTCGCGGGGGTGACACGACGGCGCTCTCGTCCGGGAAGGCGTAGCGCCCCGAAGCCCCCGCGCCTCTCTGCCGTCACAGTCAAGCCTCTTTTCCGCGCAGCAAGGATAGCGGGGACAAGGGCCGCTCATTGCAACGCCGCCCTTCATCCGATCGCCGATCCGCTCTAGCGAAGACAAGACGATCGGCGCCTCGAAGACGCCGCGACGCGAGGAAGCGGACGGCCCTTGCGGGGGACGGCGGCGCGCCTATCATCGCGGAGCCTCAAGCCGATTCGCGTCCCGTGTCGCGTTCGCTTCCAGCCTGTGAAAACCCGAGATCAAGGACGCGCCTCGCCCATGGCGACGATAGAGCCATTCCCCCAACGCTCCCCCGCAGCCGCGCAGGAGCGGCCGGTCCGGGTTCCCCCTCACAATCTCGAGGCGGAGCAGGCGCTGCTCGGCGCGATCCTCATCAACAACGACGCCTTCGACCGGGTGTCGGACTTCCTGAAAAGCGAGCATTTCATCGAGGAGATCCACCGGCGCATCTTCGAGATCGCCGGCTCGATGATCCGGGCGGGAAAGCTGGCGACGCCGATCACGCTGAAAAGCTTCCTCGGCGAGCACGACGTCGGCGGCATGACGGTGCCGCAATATCTGGCGCGGCTCGCGAGCGAGGCGACGACCATCATCAACGCCTACGACTACGGGCGCGGCATCTACGACCTCGCCGTCCGGCGCGAGCTGATCTCGGTCGGCGAGGACATGGTGAACGTCGCCTTCGACGCGCCGGTCGATTCGACGCCGCGCGACCAGATCGAGGAGGCCGAGCGGCGCCTCTATGGCCTCGCCGAGACCGGCCGCTACGGGGGCGGCTTCGAGCGCTTCGCCGACGCGCTGAAAACCGCGGTCGACATGGCGGCGCGCGCCTATGAGCGCGACGGCTCGCTCTCCGGCATCGCCAGCGGACTGCGCGACCTCGACCTGAAGATGGGCGGCCTGCAGCATTCGGACCTCGTGATCCTCGCGGGCCGGCCGGGCATGGGCAAGACGGCGCTCGCGACCAACATCGCCTTCAATATCGCCAGGGCCTACGAGGGGCGGACGCGGCCGGACGGCGCGATGGAGACGGTGAACGGCGGCATCGTCGGCTTCTTCTCGCTCGAAATGTCGTCCGAACAGCTTGCGACCCGCATCATCGCCGAGCAGTCGGGCGTCGCCTCCTACAAGATCCGGCGCGGCGACATCACGGAGGCCGACTTCCGCAGGCTCGCCGACGTGGTCGCCGAGATGCAGCAGATCCCCCTCTACATCGACCAGACGGGCGGCATCTCCATCGCCCAGCTTTCCGCGCGGGCGCGGCGGCTCAAGCGCCAGCGGGGCCTCGACCTTCTGGTGATCGACTATCTGCAACTGCTCTCGGGCTCGAAGACGAAGGGCGACAACCGCGTGCAGGAGCTGACCGAGATCACGACCGGCCTCAAGGCGCTGGCCAAGGAGCTCAAGGTTCCGATCCTCGCCCTCTCGCAGCTCTCGCGTCAGGTCGAGCAGCGCGACGACAAGCGCCCGCAACTGTCGGACCTGCGCGAATCGGGCTCGATCGAGCAGGACGCGGACGTCGTCATGTTCGTCTATCGCGAGGAATATTACCTCAAGAACAAAGAGCCCCGCCCCGGCACGGAAGAGCACATCCAGTGGATGACCCAGATGGAGGCGGCGCACGGCCGGGCGGAAGTCATCCTCGGCAAGCAGCGCCACGGGCCGACGGGCACGGTGGAACTGCAGTTCGACGCCGAGGTGACGCGGTTCTCCACGCTCGCCCGCGAGGACGCGATCGCGGAGATGCGGTGAGGGGCGGGCCTATGGCCTGCGCGCCTCACTTTGCCGGCTGCGGTCCCGAGAGTCGGGCGCGCCAGACGGTCGGCCAGTCCTCGGACGCCAACCCGCGACAGGCCTTCATCTCCGAATAAGAGAGAAGCGCGAATTTCGAGCCGGTCCAGACGTATTTGCCCGCGACCCCGCAGTCGCCCAGGCCCCTGCCCTTGTGGAAGAAGTCCAGCGTCGCGGTCTTCCTGTCGAAGCCAACGTTGGTGAGGACGTTCCCGGCGGCCGCGCCCGGCGCGTCGAACATCGCCGGCGCCGCGCTGGCGACATCGCCTCCGGTCACGACCCAGAAGGCCGTGGTGAAATTATACGCGCCGGTCTGGCACACGAGCCCGACGAGGGTCCGCGATGCGTCGAGAGGCTCGACGAGATCGGAGACATCCTCGAGATTGCTGACGTCGTCGCAATTTTTCGCGAGATACTTGCTCTGCGCCTTGCGCAGCCGGGTCGCGAGCTCGGGGTTTCCCTTGATGTCGGGAAGCCTTGCGGCCTCGATGAGCGGCGCCGGCGGGACGGTCGCGACAAAGGGTTTGCCGCCCTTCCGAATCAGGGCCGTTGGCGTCCCGACCCGTCCCTGAAGGTCGTCCATTCGCAGCAGCGCCGCGACGGCGCCGCGCAGGGAAATGTCGGCCCTGTCCTTGCCGCCGCTGGCGGCGATCGTGAGAACGCTGCCGCGCCGCAGCGCGGTCACGAAGGCGTTCATCTCGTCGGGAGAGATTTCGGTCGTGAATCCGTCGCGGCCGGACTGACCGCTCGATCCCGTCCGATCGGTTTTCACGCCCGCGATCGGCTTGCCGTCGACCTTCAGCGTCAGAGGGGCCGAGCCCTTCGCGCCGTCGACGTAGAGCGTGACGGCGGCTTTCCCCATGCCTTCCGCGCCGCCCGAGCGACGAAAGGCGATGACCCCGTCAAGGTCGGAGTCCGAAGCGGGAAAGCCGAACGCCGCGCAGTCGCGCACGTTGTCGCAAGTGACCGTCCAGTCGCCGAAATCCTGCGCCCGCGCGACATCGGGCGCCGCGAAGACAAAGATTGCAAGCAGGAGAGAGAGCAACGCGACCGCCGCGCGAGCCCACTTCCGAAGCGACCGGCGCGCCCTCGCCCTATCGAACATGCCGGATCGCCGACCGAAACTTCCTTGCGAAGCTGCCGATCGTGCTGGCCTGATCCAGTCCGCCATTGACGATATTGCGGGCGTTGATCCAGTCCTCAGCCGTGCTGTTGAAATAGTCCGCGAGCTTGTAGGCAGCGCCGCCTTTTGGTCGCGACCGGAAAAGCCCCCTCGTCATCCCGATCAAGAGGATCTGGACCGAGACGTCAAGATCGAGAGCCAGATCCGGCTTGTTCACAAGATCGATGTTCAGGAGCTTCGCGAATTTCTGATAGTTCTCTTTCCAGGTGATCTGCACAAATCCGCGACCGTAGTAGGTTTGGCCGGTCACAGGATCGGGAATGCCGTACTTGTGTCCTCGACCGAGCCCACCCTCACGGACCGGTTTGAAAGTCCGCCCGTTTTCCAGCTGAACGGTCCCAAAGACATAGGCCAGCCATCGGTCATCGTTCCCGGCGTAGGTTTTCTCCCACTCGTTGAGGATCGCGTTCATGCCGTCGACCTGGGACTGGATCAGCCCGCGCGGCGCGAAAGCGTTGCGCACCTGCGCGAAGAAAAAGGCGCGGTCGATCGTCCCGGGCTTTCCCGGCGCCGGTTGCACGCCGCCCGAGGGCGTGCCGGGCTTGGGCGGCGGGTTCGAAACCTCCGGCGGCGATGGCGTGACCTGAACCGGCGCCTTTGGATCGGGCGGACCTGTCGGGCCGTCATCCCCGGACGCGTCGACGAATTCCTGCGCTACGGAGTCGACCGGTTCCTGAGCGAATTCGAACGCGTCCTTCAGAATGTCCGTTATCGCCGCCATCGCCTCCGTCCCCGTCAGCGTGCGCGCGGGCGGTCCGTCCGCGCGCAGCAGGGTCGCGTAGCGGTCGATGATCTGGCTTGCGGTCAACCCTCCGGGCGGAAAATCCTGCGGCCTCAAGCCGACAAATCCCTTGTCGATCGGGTCCTGCGGATTCGCGATCGCAATCGCCGCGGCTTTGAGACCGATCATCTGCCCGAGGCAAAGCTCGACCCAGGTCGGGTCCCTCTTCAGGAGGATGGCAAGCGTTGCAATGTCGATCTGCGTGACGATCCCGACCATGACGCATTGCTTGCGCCAGTCCGCGATGTCTTGAGCCGTATAGGCGGACGAAAGGCCGACGTTCGGATCGGCGCAACCTGCGTCCCATTCCGACTGGAGCAGCCGGAAAGGCCCAATCCCGGTCGCGTTGCGATCGTTCGAGATTGCAGAGCGAAGCTTCGCGATCCCGGTCAGATAGTAGGGGTTGGCCCCATATTGCATGTAGACCCACCAGCATTGGCGGGCGAAATCATCCGGCTTGATGGTCGGGTCGGCGACGGCGGTCAGATTCACCGTCTCGACCGGAACCCAGCCGTTCCCGGTTCCCTGCGTCAGTTGAATATGGGCCCAGGTTTCGGTCGCCCCGGCGGCGCTCTGTACGTCGCGCGTCTCGACAACCGAGACTTCGACGTCTTTCCGCGCGATAAAATCCGTCTCGGTCCCGTTGGGAGACGTCTGGAGAATCACTCCCGTCTTCATCGTCGGCATTCGATGGCTTCCCGGTCTATAATTTTAAAAAATTGCCCTTCTTGGAGATCAGTTGCTTGAGAACAAGAAATGCTCGAATTCTTTGGTCATTTCCCCATTGAGAGGCGGCATATTTGCAAGCCCGCGAAGCTCTTCGATAGCGTTCCGCGTCTTGGCGTCGAAGGCGCCGGTCTCCTCGATGACCGTGTGCGAGCCCTTCTTCTGCAGCTTCGCGTTGATCCGGCTCTGCACGTCTTTTATCACGCTGCCCGGATCCGACGCCACACCGTAGGCTCCCACTTCGAAGGCATTCGCGAATCCTTTCGCGGCGCAATCCTGGACGTCGTCGATTGCTTTCTGCAGGACCGGCTGCAAGTCGGGGCTCAGCGGATCGATCTTGGCAGGCGGCGTCATCGACATGGCGCTCAAGTACGTCTTGATCGCCAATATTGTCGTGGCGTTCAACTCACCGTCATGTCTGTCCTCGCGGGGAACGCAAAGAGCGGCCTGGACCTGCCTTACGTAACTTTGCAGGGCGACATCGATGGAAACGGATGTTCCTTTCGTAACGGTGGAAGTCGGACTTGTTGGCCGAACAGTTGCGACGATCCGCCTTGTCAGGGGAGGCGGTCCAACGACGACCGGCCGCCGCACCTGCAAGGTGCTCCCGGTCTGCACCGAGACGAGCGATCCGCGACTGGTCGGCACGCCAACCGCGATGGCCGCGTTGACCTGTTTGGCGACCTCGGCTTCGATCGTCGGCGGCAGACACAGGCTCAGATAGCGCTGCATCATGTAATAGGCCGCCGTCGGCGAATTGATTTTCGCGCGATTGAGCGCGGCGGCGTCGCGAAAGGCGGACTGGAGCTTCAGGACGAGACCCTGAGTTGTGGCGGGCGGAAGCGCGTATAGATAAGTTTCCGCCGCGATATCGGTCGCAGAGGAGGCAAACCCGAAAGCCGAGGCAATGATCGCCAGGCTCATGGTCGAAGCGTTGGTCAGGCCGAGAATTGCCGAGGTGGTGGCGCCGGCCGCCGCCAATCCCGACTTCAACTGGTTCCGGCCCCGCTCCACGAAGAATAGATTGTCGAAGTAAGCGTTGCACTGATCGTCGATATAATTGAATCCGGCTTCCGACACTGCGTAATAATCGACCGGGCCGCCAGGAGTGTAGCCAGCGTCGAGCGTGAGGGCGTTGATGATCGCCATCTGGTTCGAGGCGCCCTGCTGAACGGCGACGGGGTCGAGAACGGGGCTCGGGCCCCGCCGCATTCCGAATTCGCTATTGGAACAGCCTGACAATCCAAGGAGGGCCGCGCCGAAGGCGAAGAGAAATAGTTTGCGGCTGACAAACATATTTTGCGTACACTCTTTTTTGGAGACAACGCAGTGTACGCCGCAACGCGAATGTTCAATTCAAGAGCTTCAAGGCGGTTGGACAAATCGATCCAACGTAAGGTCATCAATTGCTTAGGTGGGTTAATATCCTGTTAAATGGCGCGCCTTTACGAAGAAGCAGCCCGCTCTTCTGTATTCGCGGGGCGCCGACGAGCCTGAGCCTGCCAGAGCAATGCGCTTTTGCGATCGAGACCGATGCGACGCGACGGAGGCGAAGCATCTTTTTGAAACGCGATCCACGCCGGCGCCCATGTTTCCCGGCGGCCGTTCCTGACGCGGATCAAGAGAATGCGAGGACGCACGGGATAGCCGCGCTCGGCCACAACAAACCCGCAATTGTCGATTTATTGCGGGCGATCAACGTCCGGACGCGCTCGAACCGCGCGCCGGCGCCGGAGATGGTTATGAAGTTCACCGCCGCCCTCGCCTTCGCCGCCGCCCTCGCCGGCGCGACGCTTTCCGCCGCCCTCCCCGCCCGCTCGGACGAATTCACGCCCGCCCAGAAGCAGGAGCTCGGCGTCTTCATCCACGATTACCTCGTCAAGAACCCCGGGGTTCTCAAGGAGGCGATCGAGGCGCTCGACAAGCAGGACAAGGCCAAGGCCGCCGCGGCGGTGCAGCAGGTCGTGTCCGACCAGGCGGGCCCGCTGTTCAACTCGAAGTTTCAGGGGACGATCGGCAATCCGAACGGCTCGGCGACGCTCGTCGAGTTCTTCGATTACAATTGCCACTATTGCAAAGGCGCCCTGCCCGACATCGCCAAGCTCGTGAAGGGCGACCCGAACCTCAGGCTGGTGCTCAAGGACTTCCCGGTCCTCGGGCCGGGCTCGGTGGACGCGGCGGTGGTCGCGAGCGCGGCGCGCAACCAGCTCCCGGGCGACAAGTTCTGGGCCTTCCACACGAAGCTTCTCGGCATGAAGGGCCCGCTCGGCAAGGCGGAGGCGATGGCGGTCGCCAAGGACCTCGGCCTCGACATGGCGAAGCTGCAGAAGGACATGGAGAGCGCGGACGTCAAGGCCGGCCTTCAGGAGAACATGAAGCTCGCCGACGCGCTCCAGATCAACGGCACGCCGACCTTCGTCGTGGGGCAGGATCTGGTGGTCGGCGCCGTCGGCTACGACCAGCTCAAGGACAAGGTCGAACTCCGTGCATAAGTGCGGTCGCGCCGCCTGCTGACGGCGCCTCGCTTTCTTCGGCGAATCTCTTTAACCCGCGCCTGTCCGGCGTCGCTTTCCAGACAGGCGAGGAACTTTGACTTCGATACAAGCCATCGTCATGGCCGTCCTGCAGGGCGTGACGGAGCTTTTCCCGATCAGCAGTCTCGGGCATGCGGTGATTCTGCCGCGGCTCCTGCACTGGGGCGTCGACCTCAAGGCGCCCGACTGGCTCGCCTATCTCGTCGTGATGCATTTCGGGACGGCGATTGCGCTGATCGTGTTCTTCTGGCGCGACTGGCTCAGTTTCGCGCTTTCGCTGGCCGGCGTCACCGGCTCGCGGGTCGCGACCGACCGGCGGCTCCTCCTCCTGATCGTGCTGGCGACGATCCCGGCGGTGCTGGTCGGGTCGGTGTTCCGCAAGCTGCTCGGCGACGCTTTCGCAACGCCCGTGGTCGCGGCGGGTTTTCTCATCGTGAACGGGCTCGTGCTCTATTTCGGCGACCGGCTTGGCGACAACGCGCCGGGGCGCCTCGACCAGCTCAACTGGAAGGGCGCGCTCGCCATCGGCTTTGCGCAGTGTTTCGCGTCTGATCCCCGGCTTTTCCCGCTCGGGCCTGACCATCGTCGCGGGCGTGCTGGCGGGGCTCAAGCATGAGGATGCGGCGCGCTTTTCCTTTCTGATGGGCACGCCGATCATCCTCGCGGCCAATGTCCACGAGGCCCCGAAGCTCCTGAAACAGGGCGCGACTCTCGGCCCAATGGCGCTGCTCTCCTGCATCGTCGCGGGCGTCGTGGCCTACGCCAGCCTCACCGTGCTCATGCGCTGGTTCCACAAGCACGAGTTCGAGGCGCTGTCCCCCTTCGCCTATTATTGCATGGCCGCGGGCGTCGCAGCGCTCGTCCTCATCCGGTTCGTCTGACCGCGGCGGCCGCACGCGCCGCTCTTGGCCTCGGGGGCTGGCTCCCTATATTTCGCATGCGGCGCAAACGGGCGCGCACGCGAGGGCGTCCATGTCTTCGATCGAGATCATGCCGGCGCGGCTCACCCGCGAGGAGACCGAGGATCTGCGGCGCGCCATCGCCTGCCTCGAAGGGACGAGCTTCGCCCAGCGGCTGACCGACGCGCTCGGCAAGCCGGTCGGCGCGCTCGGAAGCGCGTTGCCTGGGCCCGCGCGTCGCGCGATCGCGCAGGCGACGGAGAGCGCGCTCGGCGCCGCGACAAGGCTCGCGTTCCGCACAATCGACCTCAACAAGCCTGCGCAACCCTCGAACCGCGCGCATAAATTCGCCGCCGTCGCCTCGGGCGCGCTTGGCGGAGCCTTCGGCTTCGCGGCGCTGCCTGTCGAACTGCCCGTCTCGACCGCCATCCTCCTGCGCTCCATCGCCCAGATCGCGCGCGAGGAGGGCGAGGACCTGAGCGCCCCGGACGCGGCGTTCGCCTGCGTCGCGGTCTTCGCGCTGGGCAAAGGGAGCGCGGAGTCCGCCTATGAGAGCGGCTATTTCGCAGTGCGCGCCGCGCTCGCGAAGTCCGTCACCGACAGCGCCAGCTTTGTCGCCGCGCAGGGCGCGGCGGCGCAGAGCGCCCCGGTCGTCGTGCGGTTCATTTCGCAGATCGCCGCCCGCTTCGGTCTGGTCGTGAGCGAGAAGGTCGCGGCGCAGGCCGCCCCCGTGTTCGGCGCGCTCGGCGGCGCCGCCGTCAACGCGGTCTTCGCCCAGCATTTCCAGACGCTGGCGCGCGGCCATTTCATCGTGCGCCGGCTGGAGCGGACGCATGGCGCGAGCCTCGTCCGCTTCGAGTACCAGCGTCTGAGCGGAGAAACGGCCCGGGCGGCCTGAGGGACCCGGCGTGGGTGGAGCATAGAGTCATGATGCGGCGGCTCGGCGCGCTCGCCGGTCTCATCCTTTTCCTTGCCGCCGCAGGCCCGGCGTTCGCCGACCTCAAGCTCCCGCGTCTTCCGCGGATCGAGCCGCCCTTGCACATCCTGCGGGCGAAAGCCTCGGACCCGGCCTGCGCGCCCGACTGCCCGGAATGGCTATCGGTCGAGGGGCGGATCACACCCGGCTCCGCCGCTGCTTTTGCGCGAGCCGTCGACGCCCTCCACGGGCGGAAGCTGCCGATCCTGCTCTCCTCGCGCGGCGGGTCCGTCATCGATGCGTTCAAGATGGGCATTCTCATCCGCGAAAGGGGGCTGAGCGTCGCCGTCGCGCGGACGCAGATCCTCGGCTGCCCCGAGCGCAATCCCGCCTGCCCCACGGCGCACGCCGTCGTCACGGTTGGAGGAGCGGTCTGCGCCTCGGCCTGCCCGCTCATTCTCGCGGGAGGGGTCGAGCGGATCGCCGGACCCGCCGCCGAGATCGGCGTGCACCAGATCACCACGATGTTCAAGGAGCCGACCGGGTCCGTCGGGCTCACGACGACCCGCAAGATCTACGAGGACAGCCGCGCCGACCTGGCCGTCGACCGCTACCTTGCCGCCATGGGGATCGGGGAGCCGGTGATGACGCTCCTGCGCAAAACCCCGGCGGGCGGGATCCGCTGGCTGAGCCCGGAGGAGCTTCGGGCGGCCGGGATGCTCACCGCGACGCTCGACGCCGCCGAGCCCATGCTCATGAGCGGCGCGGACGGCCTCAACGCCCATAGGCCGGACGGCTCGCCGGCGGGGCTCATCACCGCGGAGGGACGGAGCGGCGACGACCTGCCCGCCAGAGCGAGCCTCGCCTACCGGCCGGGCGGCGGGGCGCTCGAAATGACGCTCTCGGGCGCCGGAGCGGGAAGCCTGTCGGTCGCCCTCGACGACGGCGCGCCCCTCGCCGCCCGCCCCGGACCGGACGGGAACCCGCGCGCGCAAATTCCGCGCGCCATGTTCTGCGCGCTCGATCCGAAGGGACGAATCGTCGCGACGCCGACGTCCTCCGGCGCCCCGACCGTCTTCGAAGTCGCGGACATGTGGAGAATCGAGCGCCTGACCGCGCAAGCCTGCCCGTAAAGGCTCGCCAAGCTGTTGCTTCTGTCCGAGGACGCCTGCAAGGAGGAAGCGACGTTTGTGGGCCGGAGGGGGCTTGAAGCATGGACTACCTGAACGCCGTTGTTTTGGGCGTGATCGAGGGGATCACGGAGTTTCTGCCCGATCTCCAGCACCGGCCATCTCCTGATTGCAGAATATTGGCTCGGCGAGCGGTCGGAGACCTTCAATGTCGTGATCCAGGCCGGCGCGATCCTCGCGGTCACGGTCATCTACTGGCGCCGGCTCATGGACCTGATCTTCGACTGGCGGAACTCCTGAGAATTTCAGCTACGCCGCCAAGCTCATCGTCGCGTTCCTCATCACCGCCGCGCTCGGCTTCATCGCCAAGAAGCTCGGCTTCACGCTGCCGGAGACCGTCACGCCCGTGGCCTGGGCGCTCATCCTCGGAGGCGTCTGGATCCTGGCCGTGGAAGCCTACACGGCGCGAAAGGCCGACATTCCCTTTGTCAGCTGGCCGACCGCCATCGTCGTCGGCGTCGCGCAGATCGTCGCGGGCATATTTCCCGGCACGTCGCGTTCGGGCGCGACGATTTTCGCCGCCATGCTGACCGGCACGACCGATCGCGCCGCGGCGACCGAATTCGCCTTTCTCGTCGGCATTCCCACCATGTACGCGGCGAGCGCCTACGAGCTTCTGAAGTCGCTGAAAGGCGGCGCCGGCCACGAGGACTGGGGCGCGCTCGGCGTCGCCTTCGTCGTCTCGACCGTCACCGCTTTCATCGCCGTCAAATGGTTGCTGGGCTATATCCAGACGCACCGGTTCACGGCCTTCGCGATCTATCGGATCGTGCTCGGCGCGCTGCTCCTGGGGGCGGCGGCGATGGGCTGGGCGACGTAATTCCGCTCAGGACGCCCGGCGGAACCGTTCGCCTTTGGCGAGCATCACGCCGTTGAAACCCGCAACCCCGAGCTCCAGGCTCTCGGCCACGCGCCGCGCGCGCTCGACGAAGCGCTCGGCTGCGAGCGGCGGGCAGAGGTCGCGCGCGGTCTCCTCGAACAGCGCGAGCCAGCGGTCGAAATGCTCGGCGTCGACCGGCAGCCGTATGTGCTTGGGCATCGGCTGGCCGTGATAGCGGCCGCTGTGCAGCGTCAACGACGACCAGAAGGCGAACATGTTTTGGAGATGCGGCTCCCAGTCCGCGATTCGTTCCTCGAACACCGGCCCAAGCAACGGATCCTTCCGCACGCGCGCGTAGAATTCGCGGACGAGCCGCTCGATCATCGCTTCGTCGATCCCCGTCTCTTTCATGGTGAGGGCGACGATCGCGTTGCGGCGCTCCTCGGCGCTGCGGAACTCACTGGCCACTGAACTCATCTCCAACCGGATGCTCGCGAAATATTCGAGCCTATATATAGCGAGGCGCCCGGGGGCGGCGCCAGCCGCTGGGCCCCGATCATCGCTCCGGCGACGATTTGACGCGCTGCCGGCGCCGTCAAGGCTGGCGGCGGGCGACGCGCGGCGCTACCTAATTGGGGAGGGCGCCGCGGGCGATAGCGCGGCGGCGCGCGGACAGCACGGAGAGGAAAGAGCCCATGAGCACGGATCCGGTCGTCATCGTCGGCGCGGCGCGGACGCCGATGGGTGGTTTCCTCGGCGATTTCAGGGACGTGCCGGCGGCGAAGCTTGGCGCGCGGGCGATTTCCGCCGCCGTCGAGCGGGCGGGCGTCTCCCCGGACAGCGTCGAGGAAATCCTGATGGGCTGCGTCTTGCCCGCCGGTCAGGGACAGGCGCCGGCGCGCCAGGCCTCGCTCGGCGCGGGGCTGCCGCTCGGGGCCGGATGCACCACGATCAACAAGATGTGCGGCTCGGGCATGAAGGCCGCGATGGTCGCGACCGATCTTCTGCGCGCGGGCTCGGCCGATGTCGTCGTCGCGGGCGGCATGGAGAACATGAGCAACGCGCCCTATCTGCTTGACCGGGCGCGCTCCGGCTATCGGATGGGCCACGGCCGCGTGCTCGACCACATGTTCCTCGACGGGCTCGAAGACGCCTACGACAAGGGGCGGCTCATGGGGACCTTCGCCGAAGATTGCGCGGAAGCCTATCAGTTCACCCGCGAGGCGCAGGACGCCTATGCCCTCGCGTCGCTCGAGCGCGCCAACCGCGCCATCAAGGATGGCTCCTTCGCGTGGGAGATCGCGCCGGTCAGCGTGAAGGCGGGCAAGGCCGAGACGGTCGTGGCGACCGACGAGCAGCCGCCAAAAGCCCGGCCCGACAAAATCCCCACCCTCAAGCCCGCCTTCCGCGAGGGCGGCACGGTGACGGCCGCCAATTCAAGCTCGATCTCCGACGGCGCGGCGGCGCTCGTCATGATGCGCCGGAGCGAAGCGGAGAAGCGCGGCCTGAACCCGCTCGCGACGGTCATCGCCCATTCGACCTACGCCGCCGAGCCCGGCAAATTCCCGACCGCGCCGATCGGCGCCCTCAAGAAGCTGTTCGACAAGACCGGCTGGACGAAGGAGTCGGTCGACCTCTTCGAGATCAACGAGGCTTTCGCGGTCGTCGCCATGGCGGCGATGCGCGACCTTTCGCTCCCGCATGAGAAGGTCAACGTCAACGGCGGCGCCTGCGCGCTCGGCCATCCGATCGGCGCCTCGGGCGCGCGCATTCTCGTGACGCTGATCGGGGCCTTGCGGGCGCGAAGCGCTGAGGCGCGGCGTGGCTTCGCTCTGCATCGGCGGGGGCGAGGCGACGGCCATGGCGATCGAGGCGGCGTAGACCTTGCCCACTCCCCTGCCGCGAGCGGGGGAAAGGCGCCGTCCTCCGAAAAATCAGACCGGACCTCTCTTGTCCGCGCGCCCGAATTCGGACATGTTCCGCGCAAGGCTGACTAACATGTCAGACCGAACCGGAGAGGAAACCCCCATGCGAATCACCCGCCGCCTTGCGACCGCCGGCCTTCTGGCGCTGGCGTTGTCCGCGCCCGCTTTCGCCGAAGACAAGCCGACCATCCTTGTTTCCGTCCCGGGCCTCACCTTCCCGTTCTTCGTCCACATGATGAACGCCTTCAAGGCGGAGGCGGTGAAGCAGGGCTATGTGCCGATCGAGAGCGACGGGCAGGTCTCTTCGCCGAAGCAGACGGCCGACATCGAGGCCGCGCTCGCCAAGGGCGTCAAGGGCATCGTGCTCTCGCCGAACGAGGTCGACGCGATGGCGCCGGCGCTTCAGGAAGCCATCGACGCCAAGGTGCCGGTCGTGACCGTCGACCGCCGCGTGCCTTCCGTCAAAGGCATCCTCGGCCATGTCGGCGCCGACAACGTGAAGGGCGGCGAGGCGCAGGCCCAGCTCATCGAAAAGATGTTCCCGAACGGCGCGACGCTCATCAACCTTCAGGGCCAGTCGGGCGCGAGCCCCGCGATCGACCGCAACAAGGGCCTGCATAACGTGTTGGACAAGGCGAAGGACAAGTACAAGATCGTCTTCGAGCAGACGGCGGGCTTCGACCGCGCCAAGGGCCTCTCGGTGACCGAAGCCGCGCTCGCCGGCATGGCGCAGCCGCCGCAGGTGATCGTCGCCGCGAACGACGACATGGCGCTCGGCGCGCTCGAAGCGGCCAAGGCGCGCAACCTCAAGGGCATCGTCATCATCGGCTTCGACGCGCTGCCCGAGATGCTGGGCAAGATCCGCGACGGCGAGGTCACCGCGACCATCGAGCAGTTCCCCGGCAAGCAGAGCGCCATGGGCGTCGACATCCTCGCCAACTTCCTGAAGGACGGCAAAAAGCCCGAACAGCAGGTGACGCTGCTGACGCCGGTCGCCATCACCAAGGAAAACCTCAACACCGCCGAACGTCTCGGCGAAGTGAAGTAAGAAGCCGCACGCCTTCCCTCTCTCGCGCCTGAGGCGCGGGAGAGGGAAAACAATCCCCGCCCAAAGAAACGACGAGACGATGCCGAGCATGCAGCCTCCGCCTGCGGCCGCGAGCAGCGCCCCGATCCTTCGGATGAGCGGCGTCAGCAAGCGCTTCCCCGGCGTGAAGGCGCTCGAGGACGTGCATCTGGAGATCGGCCCGGCGGAGATCCATGCGCTGCTCGGCGAGAACGGCGCGGGAAAATCGACGCTGCTGAAAATCCTGTCCGGCGCGCAAGCGGCGGACACGGGCAGCATTCAACTCTTCGGCCAGGCCGCCGCCTTCGCGACGCCCCATGACGCGCAGCGTGCGGGCATCGTGACCATCTATCAGGAGTTCACGCTCGCGCCCGACATGTCGATCGCCGAAAACGTCTTCATCGGCCGCGAGCCGGGCTCCAAGCTCTTCGTCAGCTGGAGCCGCCTCGCCGCCGAGACCAGGGCGATCACCGATCGTATCGGCCTCAAGCGCGATCCGATGACGCCGGTGCGCGAGCTTTCCGTGGCCGAGCAGCAGCTTGTCGAGATCGCGCGCGCGCTCTCCATGCAGTCGCGGCTCATCGTCATGGACGAGCCCACGGCGGCGCTCAGCGAAGCCGAGGTCGCCAATCTTTTCCGCATCGTGCGTGCGCTGAAGAGCGAAGGCCTATCGACCATCTTCGTGACCCACAGGCTCGAAGAGGTCTTCCGCCTCTGCGATCGCTACACGGTGCTGCGCGACGGACATTATGTCGCTTCCGGCGCCGTCGCCGACACGAATGTCGACGCGATCATCCGCATGATGGTCGGCCGCGACGTCGGCGCGCTCTATGGCGAGCGGCCGATCCCCGAACATGGCGCCGTGGCGCTCGAAGTCGAGGGCCTGACGCGCCGCCGCAATGCGCGCGACCCTCACGCGATCGAACTCGTGAACGTGTCGCTGAAGGCCCATCACGGCGAGATCCTTGGCCTCGCCGGTCTCGTCGGCGCGGGCCGCACCGAAACGGCGCGGGCGATCTTCGGCGCCGATCCGTTCGACGCCGGAATCATTCGCGTCGACGGCAAGGACGTGCGCTTCGCGAGCCCGCGCGACGCGATGACCCACGGCATCGGCCTCGTGCCGGAAGATCGCAAGAAGCAGGCCCTGTTCCTGAGCCTCGCCATCCGCACCAACATGACCATCGCCGCGCAGGAGTCCGTGAGCCGCGGCTGGTTCATCGATGAGGCGCGCGAGAACGTGCTGATCGCGGAATTCCGCAAGCTGCTCTCGATCCGCATGGCGAGCCCCGAGCAGGCGGCGGGCCTGCTCTCCGGGCGGCAACCAGCAGAAGATCGTGCTCGCGCGGTGGCTCGCGCTGAGGCCGAAAATCCTCATCGTGGACGAGCCGACGCGCGGCATCGACATCGGCTCGAAGGTCGAGGTGCACAATCTCCTCATCGAGATGGCGAAATCCGGCATCGCCGTCATCGTCATCTCGTCGGAGCTGCCGGAGATTCTGGCCGTCTCGGACCGCATCGTCACGATGCGCGAGGGCCGCGTGACCGGCGAGATTTCCCGCATCGCAGCGACGCAGGAAATCCTGATGACCATGATGACGGCGCATGAGAGCGGCGCGGCCGCTCCCGCCGCAGCGTGAAAGAGGCATTTCAGAATGAGCGAAGCGCGAGCGACAGAGGCGGCCGAGGATAAAGGCTTCGACGTCTTCGGCTTCGTCGCGCGCTTCGCGCCGACGCTCTTCCTCCTCGCGCTGATGCTGCTCTTCGCCATCATGCGAGCCGCGGTTCCTGTCGGAGATCAACCTCTTCAACGTGATGCGGCAGGTGTCGATCACCGGGTTGCTCGCGGTCGGCATGACATTCGTCATCCTCACCGCCGGCATCGACCTGTCGGTCGGCTCGCTGGTCGCCTTCTCCGGCCTCGTCGCCGCCGCCGTCGCCAAGGGCGGCCTGGAGAATCGCTTCACGGTCGGCGAAGGCGGCGTCGGCTATGGATGGGGCGCGGCGGCGCTGGCCGCGATCGCGGTCGGCCTTCTCTGCGGCTGGCTGCAGGGCGTCGCGATCACGCGGCTCAAGGTTCCGCCCTTCGTCGTGACGCTCGGCGGCATGTCGGCCTTTCGCGGCGCGGCTTTGCTTTTCGCCGCCGGCGGCCCGATTTCCGGCTTCCAGCCGTCCTTCACCTGGTGGGGACAGGGCAAGATCGGTCCGGTGCCGGTTCCCGTGATCATCTTCCTGCTCGCCGCCGTGCTCGCCCATATCGTGCTGCGCTACACGCGCTACGGACGGCAGGTCTATGCGGTCGGCGGCAATCCGGAGGCCGCGCGCCTCTCGGGCCTCAACGTCAGCCGGATCATCGCGAGCGTCTATGTCATCATGGGCTTCTTCGCCGGCCTCGGCGCCTTCGTTCTGTCGGCCCGGCTCAACTCCGCCGAGGCGGTCGCGGGCACGGGCTATGAGCTGACCGTCATCGCGTCCGTCGTGATCGGCGGCACGAGCCTCTTCGGCGGCGCGGGCACGATCTTCGGCACGGTGATCGGCACGATCCTGATCGGCGTCCTGCTCAACGGACTCGTGCTGATGAACGTGTCGTCCTACATCCAGCAGATCATCATCGGCGTCATCATCGTGCTGGCTGTCGCCTTCGACACCTTCGCGAAGTCGAAACGACGAAGGGTGTAGGGTCCGCCGTTTGACGGCAGGCCGCTTTTCGGCAAGTTTCCGCCCATCACGCTGAAATCAGGCCGCGACCCGTCGAGCCGCCTTCAGACGTGCAGGGAGGAAATCGATGTGCACTCTTTGCGGCCTCGCTTCGGCGGGAGGCGAGTCTCATGCCTTTGGGCCGATCTTCGCGGCCGATCCGGCGCCGCGCCGCGCGGCCGCGGTCAATCTCGAAGCGCAGCACGGCGCGGCCGCGAGCGCGATGCCCGAGGGCGTCGGCGTCAAGGGACGCCGCACCCTCATCAAGGGCGGGACGATTCTCTCGATGGACAAGGCGGTCGGCGACTTCGCTGCCGGCGACGTGCTGATCGACGGTTCGACCATCGCCGAGGTCGCGGCCTCGATTTCGGCGCCGGACGCGGCGGTGATCGACGCGACCGGGCATATCGTCATGCCGGGCTTCATCGACACGCATCATCACCAGTTCGAGACCGCGCTGCGCGGCTTCCTCGCGGACGGCATCCTCATCAACGACGGACGCCCGGAGAGCGCCCACAATTACTATGAGTCGATCCTGCAGAAGCTCTCGATGGGCTACCGGCCGCACGACGTCTTCATCAACGAGCTGTTCGGCGGCGTGGCCCAGATCGACGCCGGCGTGACGGGCGTCATGGACGTGAGCCAGATCCATCATTCGCCCGAACATTCGGACGCCGCGATCGAAGCCCTGCGCGCGACCGGGCGGCGCGCCGTCTTCGGCTACTTCGAGGGCTGGGGCGACAAGACGAAATATCCCGGCGACGCGAAGCGCATCCGCGACCAGCACTTCGCTTCTTCGGACCAGTTGCTCAGCATGTTCATGGGCGGCGAGATCTATATTCCGGGCTATGAGAAGGCCTGGGCGATCGGCCGCGAGCTCGGCCTGCCGATCGCGTTGCATGTCGTCGGCACATTCGGGATGCAGCCGACCTTCGACGAACTCGCGAAGTCCGGTCAGTTCGGCCCCGACTGTTTCTTCATCCACATGACGGGCATGAGCGACATGGCCTGGAAGACGGCGGCGGACGCAGGCGCGCATGTCTCGGTCTCCTCGCCGATCGAGATGCACATGCGCCACGGCATGCCGCCGATCCAGAAGATCCTCGACCTCGGCATGAGCGCTTCGCTGTCGTCCGACGTCGAATGCACGATGGCCGCCGACATGTTCACCCAGATGCGCAGCGTGCTCACGCTGCAGCGGATGCTCGCCAACGAACTCGCGCTTCAGGGCAAGGACTATCCGAAGCTGATGGGCGTCGCCGACGTGCTGAAGATGGCGACGATGGGCGGCGCGAAGGGGCTGAAAATCGATCACAGGACAGGCTCGCTCACCCCCGGCAAGGACGCCGACGTCATCCTGCTCGATGCGACGGCGCTCAACGTCGCGCCGCTCAATCACGCCGCCGGCGCGGTCGTGACGCTGATGGACCGCTCCAATGTCTCGACCGTGCTCTGCGCCGGGCAGATCAAGAAATGGCGCGGCGGGATGGTCGGCTACGACATCCCGAAGCTGCGCACGGAGCTTGAGGCGAGCCGCGACCATGTGTTCGCGGCGGCCGGGATCGAGCGCGATCTCTTCCGGGCGTGAGGGTTGACCGGGGCGGCGCGCTTTCCGGCAGCCGCCCGCACTCTCCCGGAGCGGCGCCCGGGCGAAACGGGCCTCTTCGCGCGCAGGGCGCGGACGTGCTATCGCGGCGCATGACTCTTTCCAGCGAGGAAGTCGAACGCTATTCGCGCCAGATCGTGCTGCGCGGCGTCGGCGGGCCGGGACAGACCCGGCTGAAGGCGGCGCGCGTCCTCGTCATCGGCGCAGGCGGACTCGGCTCGCCGGCGCTGCAATATCTCGCGGGCGCGGGCGTCGGAACGCTCGGCGTTCTCGATGACGACACGGTGGCGCTGTCCAACCTCCATCGTCAGATTTTGCACGGCACGAGCGACGTCGGGCGCCCAAAGACCGAGAGCGCTGCGGAGGCGATCGCCCATATCAATCCGCATGTCGCGGTCGAGCCGATCCCCGCGCGCCTCGATGCAAGCAACGCGCGCGCGATCGTGGCGCGCTTCGATGTCGTGCTCGACGGCTCGGACAATTTCGCCACCCGCTACGCGCTGTCCGACGCCTGCTTTTTTGAGCGGAAGCCGCTGGTCGCCGCGGCGCTGGGCGAATTCGACGGCACGCTGACCACGCTGAAGCCTTACGAAACAGGCCCCGACGGCTTGCCCAATCCCACCTATCGCTGTCTCTTTCCCGAAGCGCCGCCGCCCGGCGCCATTCCGACCTGCGCGGAAGCCGGCGTGCTCGGCGCGCTCGGCGGCGTGCTTGGCTCGCTGATGGCGCTCGAAGCGATCCGCGAGATCGTCGGCGGCTTCGGCGACGACGACCGGGGGCTCGTCGGACGGCTCCTCATGATCGACGCCAAGGCGATGCGCTTCGAGACCCTGCGCTACGGCTGGGACGAGGCCAATCCCCTGAGCGGCGCCGCGGTCCGGGCTCCCGCCTGAGGGCTCAAGGCAAGCGCAAGCTTCCTCGCCGACCCTCGAAAGCGCGAATGACGGCGCTTTCATCGGGAGACCATGCGAAAAGCAACGCTCGGGTTGGCGGCGATCGCGGCGGCCTGCGTCCCGCCGAATCTGGCGCTGGCGGACGGCGCCGACGGGCTTGCCGTGCTGGGGCTGGAGCCGCCCCCGCCTCCGCCGGCCTTCTGGGGCGCGCCGCCGGGCGATTCCGGCGCGGGACGAGGGGGCGCATCGCCAATCGCGGGATACGGGGCGAGCCCGGCCGATCCTCCCGAGGCGCGGCCGGAAGCCGACCCGGCGCGCCTGCCCGCCCGCCTCAGGGCGCGGCGCGCAGCCCATCCCGCGCCGCCGCCGGAGGCCCGGTCTGTGACGGCGCCGCCTCCGCGCTGGGGATTTGGCGCGACCGGCGGGCGCGGCGGCTGGGGAACGGCGCTCGGAGCAGCGCCGACAGAGGCAGCGACGAGGCCGCAGCCCGCGTCCGTCGTTCCGCAGCCGGCGCCGATCGCGCCCTCAGCCTCCGCCGCGGACGAGAGCGCCCCGGCGAGCGGCCCCGACCCGCAGTTCCGCAAGCAGGAGGTCGCCTATTCCGGCCCCGAGGCGCCGGGCACGATCGTCATCGACACGGGCCGCCATTTCCTCTTTCTCGTCGAGGCCGACGGCCGGGCGCTGCGCTACGGGGTCGGCGTCGGACGGCCGGGCTTCGAATGGGCGGGCGTGAAGACGGTCACGCGCAAGGCCGAGTGGCCGGAATGGATTCCGCCGGAAGAGATGCTCAGGCGCCGACCCGATCTGCCGAAGCGGCTCGCCGGCGGACCGCATAATCCGCTGGGCGCCCGCGCCCTCTATCTCGGCTCGACGCTCTACCGCATTCACGGCACGAACGACCCTTCGAGCATCGGGCAGGATGTCTCGTCCGGCTGCATCCGCATGACCAACGAGGACGTGATCGACCTCTACAATCGCGCGCCCGTAGGGACGAAGGTGATCGTGATGTGAGGCGTTGCCGTTCGCCTCACTTGCCGTGCTTGGCGAGCCACTTCTTCATCTGGGCGATCTCCTTCTCCTGCGCGGCGACGATGTCGGTCGCAAGCTGCCGGATTTCAGGATTGGTCCCATATTGCAGTTCGGCCTTGGCCATGTCGATCGCGGCCTGATGATGCGGAATCATCATGAGGGCGAAGTCCTTGTCCGGATTTCCGGTGGACTCGACATTCATCGCGCTCATCATCGTCCGCATCGCGGCGACATAGGCCTTGTCGGCGGCGCTTGCCGCCGTCTTGTCGTGCATGTTCATGTTCTGCATGTCCTCGGCGATCGCCATTTGCGGGAGCGCGAGGTGCGCCGACAGGGCAAGCACGGCTGTCAGGGCAAAAGCGGCAAATCTCATCGGTCGGGCTCCTTCGGAAAGCGAATTCAGGGAGCCGGCGTCGGGAAAAGCCGGCCCGAACAGCTTCATGAACCTTACCATCGTGGGAAGGTCAAGCCGTCGTCCAGCCGGCGCGCGGAAAGGAAAAAGGGGCACGATCGGCGACCGTGCCCCTGAAAATCACACGTCGTCGTAGCCGCCCGACGAATCGTCGAAGGACGAATCGTCGATATAGCCCGCGTCGTCGGGAACGCCGGGGTCGATGCCCTGGTTCTGGTCCGGCGAATTCTCGTAGAAATTGTTGATCGTCTCGGTCGGGGCCGCCATCGCCGGGCCGGCTCCGAACATGCCGCCGCCGTGACCGCCGAAGAGGCCGCCGATCAGGTTGCCGAGCACGACGCCGCCCGCCACGCCCGTCGCGGTCGACATGGCGTTCTGCAAGAATCCGCCGCCGCCTCCGGCGGGCGCGCCCCAGGGGCCGCGCTGCGGCGGTTGCTGATAGGGCTCGGGCTGGGGCGGCGGAGGCGCATAGCCGCGCGAGGGCTGCGGCGGAACGGGGCCGCGATAGCCGGAATCGGCCTGCTGGGGCGCGTTCAGGGCCGGGCCGCCGCCGAAAAGCGACTTGCCGAGATTGCCGAGGAAGCTGCCCTGCCCCTGCGCCTGCTGCCGCTCGGCGGCCTCATGCGCCATCGCCTCAAGCTCGGCGATGCGGTGGGCGGCGGCTTCCAGCGCCTGCTGCTGCACAAGCACGGTCTGGGCCAGCACATAGGGCGAATAGGGAACCGCGCGCACGGCGTCGTTGATGAAGGATTCCGCCTGCGGATCGCGCGGCGCGGAGCCGGCGCTGTGAATGCGCTCGAACAATCCGCCAATCAGCTGGCGTTCTTCGGGGGTCATCTCATGTCTCCATCTCCGGCCTCGAAAGGCCCGGCGGTCACGATATGGAGACGGAAACGACGGTTCCAAGACGGGCAGGCGCCGATTTCGCGACAATCGCCAAACCGGGCCGCGCCGCGCCCCGCGCCTTTACTCCGGCGGAACGATCGTTTAGGCCATGGCCGCAATAAGCCCCGGCTCCAGCTTGTTGCGCTGGCCGGGGTTTTTCATGTTCGGAGGCTCATCGCCTATGGCCAATGTGGTGGTCGTCGGCGCCCAGTGGGGCGACGAGGGTAAAGGCAAGATCGTCGACTGGCTTTCGGTCGGCGCCGATGTGGTCGTGCGCTTTCAGGGCGGCCACAACGCCGGCCATACGCTGGTCATCGACGGGAAGGTCTTCAAGCTCGCGCTCCTGCCCTCCGGCATCGTGCGGCCCGGCAAGCTCGCGGTCATCGGCAACGGCGTCGTGCTCGATCCGCATCATCTGGTTCAGGAGATCGAGAGCGTCCGCTCCCAGGGCGTGGAGGTCTCGCCCGAGAATCTCAAGATCGCCGAGAACGTCCCCCTGATCCTCGCGCTCCATCGGGAGCTCGACGCGATCCGCGAATCGGGCGAAGGCGGCGGAACGAAGATCGGCACGACGAAGCGCGGCATCGGCCCGGCCTACGAGGACAAGGTCGGGCGGCGCGCGATTCGTCTCATGGACCTCACGGAGCCCGATTCGCTCGACGAGAAGATCGAACGGCTGCTCGCCCATCACGATCCGCTCAGGCGCGGGATGGGGCTCGAACCGCTGAACGCCCGCGCGATCCGGGACGATCTCCTCGCCGTCGCGCCGCAAGGTGCTGCCCTATATGGCGCCGACCTTCGAACTTCTGGACCGCGAGCGCCGGGCGGGGAAGCGCATCCTCTTCGAGGGCGCGCAGGGCGCGCTGCTCGACATCGACCACGGCACCTATCCGTTCGTTACGTCCTCGAACACGGTGGCGGCCAACGCCGCGAGCGGGTCCGGCATGGGGCCTCGCGCCATCGGCTATGTGCTCGGCATCGCCAAGGCCTATGTGACGCGCGTCGGCGCCGGGCCCTTCCCGACCGAACAGGACAACGAGATCGGCCGCGAGATCGGACGGCGCGGCAATGAATTCGGCACGAATACGGGCCGCCCGCGCCGCTGCGGCTGGTTCGACGCGGTGCTCGCGCGACAGGCGGTGCGCACCTGCGGCATCGACGGGCTGGCGCTGACGAAGCTCGACATCCTCGACGGCTTCGAAAAGATCAGGGTCGCGACAAGTTACCGGCTCGACGGACGGGAAATCGACTATCTGCCGGCCTCGCAATCCGTGCAGGCGCGGATCGAACCGGTTTACGAGACGATCGAGGGCTGGAAGGGCGTGACGAGCAAGGCGCGGTCATGGGCCGACCTGCCCGCGCAGGCGATCAAATATGTGCGCCGGATCGAGGAACTGGTTGGCGCGCCGGTCGCGCTTCTCTCGACGAGTCCCGAACGCGACGACACAATTCTTGTCCATGATCCGTTTCAGGACTAAGGAGCCCACATCCCGAAGAGCGGTCGAGCGCATCCTGAATGGCTGACTACCAATCGCTATTGACGCGCGCGGTCGCGAATCTTCCAAAGGGCCACGCGCCAACCGCCCGTCAGGCGATCTACGACCGGGCGCGCAAGGCGCTCGTCACGCAGCTTCGGACGCTGCGCCCGCCCCTGCCGGAAAGCGATATCGCCCGCGAGGAAGCCGCCCTCGACCGGGCGATCGAGGCGGTCGAGCAGAGCTTCGTCGCCGCGCCGGGTTCGGCTGCGCAAGCCGCGCCTCCTGCGCCAACGCCGGCGCAGCCCGCGCCTCCCCCTCCAGCGGCCGGGCCCAGCGCTGCTCCGCCGCGGCCAGCCGCGCCGCCGCCCCCGCCTCCGAAAGCGCCGCAGCCTTCGGCTCCAACCGCCCCCGCGCCTCCCATGGCGCCGCCCCCCGCCTGGCCCGGCGCGGCCGCTCCCGCGCCCCGGCCCGCCGCGCCCTCGAGTCCCCCTCGACCCGCGGCGCCGTTGCCGCCCCAGCCGGTCCGCCCTTCCACGCCGCCTGGCCCTCCGCCGCTGCGCGCCAACCCTCCCCCGCCGCCGGCCGGGGCGAAGCCTGCGCCGGCCGTGCAGGTGACGCCGGCCGCCGGCGCCGCCGGGCCGACCGCGCCGCCCGTCGGACCGCCCCGTCCGGACGCGAGCGCTCCCGCGCCCGCCAATCTCGCCAAGGTCGTCCCGAGCACGAAGGCTGACGCGACCGCCTCAAACGCCCCGCCGATCGGCGCGGCGCGCGGCGACCACGGCGATTTGTTCGAAGCCGGGCCCATCGGCCAGCCTGAGGACGAGCAGCCGGCGCCGCCATCGGGCGTCCAGGCCGAGGGACAGCGCCCGTCCCTCCCGGCGCCCGCGGCCGAGAAGAAGCCCCGGTCCTGGCTCTGGCCCGCGCTCGCCGTTCTCGTCGGCGTCGCGCTTTCCGTCGCGGTGGTGGCGATCCTCATGCGGCAGAAGCCGCAGGATCTGGCCATCGCCCCGCCGCCCGAACCCCAGCAGACAGCCCCGCCGCCGCCCGCCAAGATCGCTCAGCGCGCCCAGCCGTCGCCAGCGGAGGACAAGACGGCGCCCGCGCCCGAGGCTCAACCTCAACAGCAGGCCGCGACCTCCGGGCAGGAACAGCCCGCGCAGCAACAACCGCCTGGGCAACAACCGCCGCCTGCGCAGGAGAGCGCGCAGGGCGCCCAGGAGCGTCCGGCGACCGAAGCCCCGGCGCAGGGACAGACGCAGGCGCCGGCGCCGGCCGCCGAAACGACGCTGCCGACCTCGGCGCGGGCGGCGTTGCTGATCGCCTCGCCCGACAATCCGCAAAAGCCGGTCGTCAACCTCGGCTCGACGGTCTGGTCCGTCATTCCCGCGGCGCCGAATGATCCGTCCACGGTCGCGGTGAAGGCCGACGCGGACATTCCCGATCTCAAGCTGCACGCGACAATGACGCTGAGGAAGAATACCGACCCGACGCTGCAGGCCACGCATACGATCGACCTCAAATTCACGCCCGCCGACGGCGCGCCGATCGCCGGCTTCAAGGATGTCGGCCTGCCCCAGATGCGCAAGCTGGATTCGACGGCGTCGCAGACGCTCAACAGCGTGCGGGTGAAAATCAGCGACGACTATTTCCTGATCGCGCTCGCCAAGAGCGACACCGACACCGTCCGCAACCTCGATCTTATGAAGACGAACGCCTGGTTCGACTTCCCGCTGCTGCTCAACGACAACCGAATCGCCAAGCTGGTCTTCCAGAAATCGGCGGAGGGCCAGCAGATGCTGGAGAAGGCGTTCGAGGCATGGAAGTGAGGCTCGCAGCGCCATGATTGCGAACGAGTGTTTTGCGAGCGAAAAAAACGCAACGTCGCCGCTCGAATTGATGGTTACGCTCGGATTGGATTCCCGACTCGCCTATCAGAATGCCGCCAGCAAGGCCCTGATGGTGCGGCCAAAGGGATCTTCGCTGCTTGGCGTCACCGACTTCTTCAACGCCGAGGAAATACGGGACCGGGTCTTTTCCGGCCGAACCGTCCGATACGTCAACGAAGAAATATGGATCGGGCAGCAGCGGATCTGGGTGACAAGGACCTATCATCCGCTGATCGACGACGATGGTCTGATCATGGGCATTCTCTCGCTCGGCACATCGTTCCGGAAAGCCGCCGCAGCCAAAACGGATACGCTGAGCCAGTTGAAGCGGCTCGCGTTGAACGTGGGTCGCTGGCGGGTGGTCGACAACGAGGGCTGAATCGAAGCTCCTCGGCCGGAGCCCGCCTCTATCGCCGACCGCCGCCGCCCTTCAGGTTGAAGACGCGCGTCGAGACGAAATAGCCGTCCTGCACCACGCCGAAGGCGACCGGCGCGCCGAAGCACGAGACCCAGGCGGGACCCTCCTCGGGCGCGGCCGCGCCGCGCAGAAGCAGCGCCTGTCCGCGCCGGAGAATTCCCGCGCCGTTATAGTCGACCGCCAGCATCGGCAGTTCGGCGAGACCCGCCTGCAAGGGGAGCATCGCGCGCGCCATCATGGCGGAATCGTCCGGCAGGCTATTGAGCGGAATTCCGTTCGCCGCCGAGAACGGCCCGACGCGCATCCGCCTGAGCTCGATCACATGGCCGTGGCAGCCGAGCGCGCGGCCGATATCACGGGCGAGCGAGCGCACATAGGCGCCCTTGCCGCATTCGGCCTCGAACGTCGCGCCGTCCGGCTCGACCGCGACAAGATCGAGCCGATAGACATGGATCGGCCGCGCGGCGATCTCGAAAGTCTCGCCGACGCGCGCGAGATCGTAAGCGCGGGCGCCGTCGATCTTGATCGCCGAGAACATCGGCGGCGCCTGCTCGATGAGGCCGGTGAAGCGCGGAAGGAGCGCCGCGATTTCGGAGGGCTGCGGGCGCTTGTCGGAGCGCGCCACGACTTCGCCCTCGGCGTCGTCGGTCGCCGTCTCCTCGCCCCAGCGCACCCGGAATCGATATTCCTTGGCGCCTTCCTGCACGATGGGCACCGTCTTGGTGGCTTCCCCGAAGGCGACGGGCAGCACGCCGGAGGCGAGCGGATCGAGCGTGCCGGCGTGGCCCGCTTTCTTCGCATTGAAAAGGAACTTCAGGCGCCCGACGGCCTGGGTCGATGTCACGCCGACCGGCTTGTCGAGATTGATCCAGCCGTTGACCTCGACTCGCGTCGAGCGCCTCTGCTGCGGCCGCTCGCGTTTCGCTTCATGGGCGCGCTCAGGCGCGTCCGGCTTGCCTTCCGTCTCGGAGATCATGGCTCGTCCCCTGCGGCGCCGCCTTCTTCCTCAGGGTGAAGGTCGCGCGCCACCTCGGGCGAGCGCAGCAGCGCGTCGATCCGCGCCTGAGCATCGAAGCTGGAATCGAGCACGAAGCGCAGGTCGGGCGCGAATTTGAGATTCACCTTGTGGGCGACGAGCGTGCGCAATTCCTTCTTGTGGCGGTTCAGCGCGTCGATCGTCGCATTCGCGCCCTCGCCGCCGAGCGGCATGACCGAGACGGTCGCGAGCTTGAGGTCCGGCGACATCCGAACGGCGGGGATCGTCACCGGATGACGGTCAAGCGCCGCATCCGGGACGTCGCCGCGCGTGAGCGCTTCGGCGAGGGCGTGGCGGATGAGCTCGCCCACCCGTTCGAGACGGTGCGACGGCGCGTTCGATTTGAAGGATGGGCGGGACATTTTTCAACCTCGCGCTGGAGCGCGGCAATTCCTGTGCGAAACGCCGATGGCCGAAGTCCTGCACGTGCAGGACTTCGGCCATCGGGAAGACCTCGCGCGCGTTACAGCGTGCGGCGGATCTCCTCGACATTGTAGCATTCGATCACGTCGCCGGCGCGCATGTCCTGGTAGTTCTCGAACGCCATGCCGCATTCCTGCCCGGCCTGGACCTGGGCGACTTCGTCCTTGAAGCGCTTGAGCGTGGAAAGCTTGCCTTCGTGCACGACGACATTGTCGCGGATGAGCCGCACATGCGCGCCGCGCTGGACGACGCCGTCGGTGACGCGGCAGCCCGCGACATTGCCGATCTTGGAGATGTGGAAGATCTCCAGGATCTGCGCATTGCCGAGCATCGTCTCCCGCAAGGTCGGCGACAGCATGCCCGAGAGCGCCGCCTTCACGTCATCCACGAGGTTGTAGATGATGTTGTAGTAGCGGATCTCGATGCCGGTCTGCTCGGCGAGGTCCCGCGCTTCCTTATGCGCGCGCACGTTGAAGCCGAGGATCACAGCCTTCGACGCTTCGGCGAGCGTCACGTCCGATTCCGTGATGCCGCCGACCCCGCCATGGATGACGCGCGCCATGACCTCGTCATTGCCAAGTTTCTCGACCGCTGCGGTGATCGCCTCGACCGAGCCCTGCACGTCCCCCTTGACGACGACCGGCATTTCCTTGTGGCCCGCCGCCTTCAGGTTGCTCATCATGTCGGAGAGCGAGGTGCGGACGGTCGCCGAGCGCGCCCCCGTCTTCTCGCGCCGCTGACGCTCGCGATATTCCGTGATCTCGCGGGCCCGCGCCTCGTTCTGCACCACCGCGACGCGGTCGCCCGCTTCGGGCGCGCCGTCGAAGCCGAGAACCTCGGCCGGCGTCGAGGGACCGGCGGAATCGATGTTCTGGCCCTTGTCGTTGATGAGCGCGCGGACGCGGCCCCAATGCGAGCCGGCGACGACGAGCTGGCCGACGCGCAGCGTGCCGCGCTGAACGAGCACGGTCGCGACCGGGCCGCGGCCGCGGTCGAGCCGCGCCTCGATGACGGTGCCTTCGGCGCTGCGCTCCGGATCGGCGACGAGATCGAGGAGTTCCGCCTGCAAGGCGATCGCCTCGAGCAGCTTGTCGAGATTCGTGTGCTTCAGAGCGGAGACCTCGACCGCGAGCGTGTCGCCGCCGAACGCCTCGACCTGTACGTCGTACTGCAGAAGCTCCTGCATCACGCGCTGCGGATTGGCTTCCGGCTTGTCGATCTTGTTGACCGCCACGATGATCGGGGCGCCGGCGGCCTTGGCGTGATTGATCGCCTCGATCGTCTGCGGCATGACGCCGTCATCGGCGGCCACGACCAGCACGACGATGTCGGTCACCTTGGCGCCGCGCGCGCGCATCGCCGTGAAGGCGGCGTGGCCCGGCGTGTCGATGAAGGTGATGGCCTCGCCGCCCGGCGCCACGACCTGATAGGCGCCGATATGCTGCGTGATGCCGCCGGCCTCGCCCGCGACCACGTTGGCGTTGCGGATCGCGTCAAGCAGCGAGGTCTTGCCGTGGTCGACGTGGCCCATGATGGTAACGATCGGCGGGCGCGGGACAGGCGCGCCCTCCAGGTCCGGCTGGTCGAACAGGCCCTCCTCGACGTCCGAATCGGCCACGCGCTTGACGGTATGGCCCATTTCCTCGGCGAGGAGCTGGGCGGTGTCGGCGTCGAGCACGTCGGTCAGCGTCACCATGCGGCCCTGCCGCATCAGCAGCTTGATCACGTCGACGGCGCGTTCCGACATGCGGCTCGCGAGCTCCTGGATGCTGATGGCCTCGGGGAGCACGATTTCGCGCGCGATCTTCTCCTTCTGGTCCTGCATCCCGTGGCCTTTGAGGCGCTGGGTGCGGCGGCGGAACGAGGCCACGGAGCGCGTGCGCTCGTCCTCCGCGGAGGTCGCGGTGGCGACCGTAAGCCGGCCGCGGTTGCGCTGCTCGGCGCCGCGCGTCGGGCGCGGCGTGGGGACCAGAACCTTCTGCGGCATCATCGGCGTCATCGGCGCGCGACGCACGGGGGCGGCGACGGTGGTGGTGCTGGTGGTCCGCGCCTCCTCCTCGGCCGGCTGCCGGCCGGCGGGGGCGGCGGCGGCCGCCGGGGGAACGGGCTTGCGGGGCTGGGAGGGCGCAGGCGCGGGCTCACCGCCCGAGAGACGGCGGCGCGCTTCTTCCTCGGACTGGCGCTTGAAAGCGGCTTCCTGGGTGCGGCGTTGCTCTTCCTCGCGCTTGCGCGCTTCGGCGGCCTCGCGCTCGGAGCGCTCGCGCTCTTCGCGTTCGCGTCGAGCGGCGGCGTCGGCTTCCTGACGGCGCCGATCCTCTTCCTCGCGGGCGCGGGCGTCCATGAGCGCGCGGGCGCGCGCCTCGCGCTGCTCCGTGGTCAGGGTGGGCAGCACGACGCCGGTTTTCGGCGGCGGCGGGGCCGCGGACTTTCCGTGCGCGCCGGGGCTGACGCTTCGACCCGATGGCGTCAGCGTGACCTTCGGCGCCGGAGCCGGCGCGGAGGGAGCGGCGGCTGGCGGCGGCGGCGCCTCGCCCGGCCCGTGGACGCGCCGCTTCACCTTCTCGACCACCACCGCCTTGCTGCGGCCGTGCGAAAAGCTCTGCCGCACCGTGCCCTGCTCGACGGGACGCTTGAGATGCAGCGTCGCCTTCGGCTTGTCGCTATTGCTCGTTTCGCTCATGCCCAATCCTAATCGCTTGGCCTTTCGGCCAAATCGTCCGTCCGGCGGTCTGTCGCAGCGGTGTTTGCCGGCACGCCCCCATCCAGAGTTGTGGAAGCGTCCGCTTCGCTCGCGCGATAGCGACGAAGACGCTCCGCCCTTGAAAGGAAGGCTGCGCTCGCCGCCCCAGATTTGAGCGCAGCATGTATCACATTTGCCTTCCCCAATGCCAAATCCAATTGGCTTGAAGTGAAGAGATTCACGCGCGCGATCCCGTCCGCGTCCTCGCCAAATCTCGCCCGCAGCGCCTTCGCCCGCTTCGCCGCCCCGTCCGCGGCGCCGTTGCTCGCCTCGATCAACGCGGCGAGGTCGTCCTTCGCGATCGCCGAATCGACCTTGAAGGCGCCGGTCGCGACCAGCCCGGCCTTCATGGCCATGGACAGGGACTGCAGCGCGTCCCGCTCGAGCAGCGCGTCGACCTCATCGGCGAGGACAGCCGGAGCGAGGGCCTTAGCGCGAAAGGCGCGGGAAAAGGCCCCCTTGGCCGCGGCCCGCCGCACGGCGTCGCGGGAGAGTCGCGTCCAGACGCCGCGACCCGGCAGCTTGCGGCGGATGTCGGGCGTCACCACGCCCTCGCCCGAGAGCGCAAAACGCAGCATCGCGTCGGGCGAACCCTTTTCGCCCGTCGCAATGCAGGTCCTCTCGGGCCCGCTTTCGGCATCCGCCTGCTTCCGCAATCGCCTCTCCGCGCCTCACCGCCGCTTCACGGGATCAGCCATGGCTTTCGTGAGCCTCCGCCTCGGGTGTCTCCGCCTCGGGAGCCTCCGCCTCCTGCGCGGGCGCCGGCGGCTCGATCCAGCCCGCGCGCACGCGCGCGTCGAGGATCATCGCGTCGGCCTGGGCGCGGGAGATGTCGAAGCTCGAAAGGAACCCGGCCTTGGCGCCCTCGCCGTCCGTATAGCCGACAAGGTCATCGCTGGCGCAATCCGCGAGGTCCTCGAGCGTCTTCACGCCGTTCTCGCCAAGCTTGACCAGCATTGGCGTCGTGATCCCCTCGATATCCTTGAGCTCGTCGGCGACGCCGAGCGCCTTGCGCTTCTCGTCGAACTCGGCCTCGATGGCGGCGAGATGCCCCTGCGCGCGCGCCTGGATCTCGGCCGCCGTCTCGTCGTCGAACCCTTCGATCGTCGCAAGCTCGCGCGGCTCGACGAAGGCGATTTCCTCGACCGAGCGGAAGCCTTCGGACGCGAGCAGCTGGGCGACCGTCTCGTCCACGTCGAGCGCCCCCATGAACTGGCTCGTGCGCTCGGCGAATTCCTTCTGACGCCGCTCGGATTCCTCGGCTTCCGTCAGGATGTCGATGTCCCAGCCGGTGAGCTGCGAGGCGAGACGCACATTCTGGCCGCGCCGGCCGATGGCGAGCGAAAGCTGATCGTCCGGCACGACGACCTCGATGCGGGTCGAATCCTCGTCGAGCACGACCTTCATCACCTCGGCCGGCTGCAGCGCGTTGACGATGAAGGTCGCCGCGTCGGCCGACCACGGAATGATGTCGATCTTCTCGCCCTGCAGTTCGTTCACCACCGCCTGCACGCGCGAGCCGCGCATGCCGACGCACGCGCCGACCGGGTCGATCGAGGAATTGTTGGAGATCACGGCGATCTTGGCGCGCGAGCCCGGATCGCGGGCGACCGCGCGCACCTCGACGATGCCGTCGTAGATCTCCGGCACTTCCTGGGTGAAGAGCTTCGCCGTGAACTGGGGATGGGTGCGGGAGAGAAAAATCTGCGGTCCGCGCGCCTCGCGGCGCACGTCATAGACGTAGGCGCGGAGGCGGTCGCCGGGCCGGAACATCTCGCGCGGGATCAGTTCGTCGCGGCGCACCACCGCCTCGCCCCCGGCCCCGCCGAGGTCGACGACGACATTGCCGTATTCGACGCGCTTGACCTGCCCGTTGATGATCTCGCCGATCCGGTCCTTGAAGACTTCGTACTGCTTGTCGCGCTCGGCCTCGCGGATCTTCTGCACGAGCACCTGCTTCGACGCCTGCGCAGGGATGCGGCCGTAGTCGAAGGGCGGCAGGGATTCGGCGATCATGTCGCCGATCTGGGCGGACGGATTCTTGCGCTGGGCGTCGGCGAGCGAGATCTCGATGGCTTCGTTCTCGACCTGATCGACCACGAGCAGATGCCGCGTGAAGCGGATCTCGCCGGTGCGCGGATTGATCTCGGCGTGGACATCCGTCTCCTGGCCGTAGCGCGAGCGCGCGGCCTTCTGCATCGCGTCCTCCATCGAGGCGAGGACGATCGAACGGTCGATCGATTTCTCGCGCGCGACGGCGTCGACGATCTGCAAGAGTTCGAGTTTGTTGGCGCTAACGGCCATCTTGGTCTCCTTCGTGAGGCCCGTTCGGCTCTTGAGCCGCGCCGCGGGCCGCGGCTTTGCGTTGGTTCTGGGGCTGCTTGTCTTTGGGCAGCTTGTCTTTCGGCTTCTTGGCGGCCTCCCGGCGGCGCGCGCCGGCTTCGCCCCGCCGCATCTCCTTCAGCGCCGCCTTTTCGCGGCGGAGCGCCGCGCGGATGAGATCATCCGTGAGGATCAGGCGCGCTTCCGCCATGTCCTGGATCGGGAGATCGACGCGCGTCTCGGTCTTGTCGTCCGCGGTGAGAACGATCCGCGCCAGCGGGCCCTGCGCGCCGGGGAGAGTCGCCTCGATAAGCCCGCGAAAGCGCTTCCGCCCATCGACCGGCGCGGCCATCTCGATCCTGGCCTCATGGCCGAGCGCGCGCTCGAAATCAGACAGCCGGACAAGCGGGCGGTCGATCCCCGGCGACGACACTTCGAGCCGGTACGCCTGGGACATGAAGTCCTCGACGTCGAAAGTCGGCGAAAGCTGTTCGCTCGCCTGCTCGCAATCCTCGATCGTCATCGTGCCGTCGGGCCGCTCGGCCATCACCTGCACGGTCGTGGCCGTGATCTTCACCCTCACGAGCCGAAGGCCGAAGTCCCGGAGGACCGGCGCGGCAATCCGCGCCACCCTCAGCGCAAGGCCGTTCTCCTCGATGAGACGCGGCTCGTCGACGCCTTCGGCGGGGCTTGGGATTTCGGAATGTGACGCCTCGACCATTCGACCTTTCATGCGGCAATAAAAAAGAGCGGGTCCCGGCCGGGGCCCACTCTCAACTTGTCTCTCCTTTCGGAGAAGCTATGAGATGTTGTTGACCCGCATATAGGGGCCGAGCCGGAAAAAGGCAAGGAGAAATCCCGACAGCGCGTCGAGAGATGCGCCGGGGCCCGCGCGGCTCACCCCAGTTCGCCCCTGCCCCAGGCGACGCCGCCGTCCACGACCAGAGTATCGCCGACAACGTAATCGCCCGCCCGCGAGGCGAGGAAGATCGCCGCGCCCGCCATGTCCTCGGGCGTACCGATGCGGCGGGCGGGGATTTTCTTGGCGACCGCCTCGGCGTGGTCCCGAGCGACCTTGTTCATGTTCGAGGCGAAGGCCCCCGGCGCAATCGCGGATACAACGATATTCTGCGGCGCCAGCTCCAGCGCGAGCCGCTTGGTCAAATGGATCAGCCCGGCCTTGGACGCCGCGTAGGAATAGGTCGGCAGCATGTTGACGGAAAGGCCGTCGATCGAGGCGATGTTGATGATCTTCGCGGGACGTTCCCGGCTCGCCGCGCCGCGCAGGGCGCCCAGCAGCGCCTGGATCAGGAAGAACGGCGCCTTGACGTTCAGATCCATGACCTTGTCCCAGCCGCTCTCGGGAAAGCCCTCGATCGGCTCGCCCCAGGCCGCGCCGGCGTTGTTGACGAGAATGTCGAGGCCGGATTCCCTCGCCAGATAGAGTTCTGCCAGCGCCCTGGCGCCCGTCGCCCCCGACGCGTCGGCAGGGATGGCGATACATTCGCCGAGGGCGGAAAGACGCCGGGCCGTTTCCTCGCAGGCGGAGGCTTTGCGCGCCGAGATGTAGACCCTGGCGCCAGCGCGAACAAAGCCTTCGGAGATCATCTCGCCGATGCCGCGCGAACCCCCGGTGACGAGGGCCGTTCGCCCCCGAAGAGAAAAAAGATCTTGCATGGACGCACTCGCCTTGTCGGGGGCCCCATCTCGCCGCGGCGCCTCGGCCGCAACGTGGGGCGATCGATGGGACGCCAGGTTCCCCGCGTTACGAAGTCGGCAGCTTGTAGCCCTTGAAGGTCTCGCGCAGCTTGAGCTTGTTGATCTTGCCGGTGGCCGTGTGCGGGATTTCCTTCACGATCTGCATGTCGTCCGGCATCCACCATTTGGCGACCTTGGGCCGGAGAAAATCGAGCACGTCCTCGGCTTTCGGCTCCTTCCCTTCCTTCGGCACGACGACGAGCAGCGGGCGCTCGTCCCATTTCGGGTGGTGAATCCCGATCACGGCCGCCTCCGCGACGTCCGGGTGGCCGACCGCGAGATTTTCGAGGTCGATGCTCGAAATCCATTCGCCGCCGGACTTGATGACGTCCTTCGAGCGGTCGGTGATCTGCATGAAGCCGTCCGGATCGATGGTGGCGACGTCGCCCGTGTCGAAGAACCCGTCCTTGTCGAGGATCTCGCCGCCTTCATCGCGGAAGTAGCTCTGGATCACGGCGAAGCCGCGCACCTTGAGGCGGCCGAACGTCTTGCCGTCCCAGGGAAGCGGCTTGCCGTCGTCGTCGGTGATTCGCATTTCGACGCCGTAGGGCGCCCAGCCCTGCTTGGCCTGAATGAGGAGCTTCTCCTCGTGCGACAGGGAGGCCTGGTTGGGTTTCAGAGCGCCCGCGGAGCCGATCGGGCTCATTTCGGTCATGCCCCAGGCGTGGCGCACCTGGACGCCGTAATCGTCCTCGAAGGCGCGGATCATGTCGGGCGGACAGGCCGAGCCGCCGATGCCGACGAACTTGAGGGTCGAGAGCTTCTTCCCCTCCTTCTGCATGTACTGGAGAAGGCCGAGCCAGACGGTCGGCACAGCGGCCGTCATCGTGACCTTTTCCGTCTCCAGAATATCGTAGATGGAGGCGCCGTCGAGCTTCGGCCCCGGCATGACCATGCGCGCCCCATGCATCGGGCAGGAGAGCGCGAGGCCCCAGGAATTGGCGTGGAACATCGGCACGACCGGCAGCACCGAATTGGCGGTGGTCGCCGCCAGACATTCCGGCGACGTCCCCATCATGGAATGAAGGGTGTTGGAGCGGTGCGAATAGAGCACGCCCTTCGGATTGCCGGTGGTCCCCGACGTGTAACAGAGGCCGCAGGCGGTGCGCTCGTCGAACTCCTTCCACTGGAAGTCGTCGTCGACCTCGTCGATCCATTCCTCGTAGGGCACGGCGTTCTTGAGCCTGACCATCGCGGGCATGTGCGCCGCGTCCGTCAGCACGACGAAGCGCTCGACCGTCGGCAGATGGTCGGCGATCGCTTCGAGCAGCGGCACGAAGGTGAGGTCCGTCATCAGGATCCGGTCTTCGGCGTGATTGACGATCCAGGCGATCTGCTCGGGAAAAAGCCGGGGGTTGACGGTGTGGTAGACGGCGCCGAGCCCGGCGATTCCGTACCAGGCTTCGAGATGTCGGAAACCGTTCCAGGCGAGGGTCGCGACCCGGTCGCCGAGCTTGATTCCGTCCCGCTCGAGGCGCTTGGCGACCTTGAGCGACCGCTGGCGAATCTCCCGGTAGTTCGTACGATGCATCGGGCCTTCGACCATGCGAGACACGACTTCCCGGTCCGGGAACTGGATTCCGGCGAAATCGATGATCTTATGCATGAGCAGGGGCCAGTCCTGCATGCGTCCCAACATGGCGTCCTCCAGGTAGATCGGCGCCGCTTGATCGAAGCGGACGTATTGGTCATGGTCATCAATGGCGCAGCGTGCGCTGCTTTGCAATCAGCCGCGGGCGCCCCAGTGAACAGGCGTCGCCGGGGGTCCGATCAGAACTGGGGAACGCGTTGGCGAAGCAACATAATTCCGAACCCGCCGTTCGCCTCTGGTTCCGTCTCATCCGCCTCGAAGCCCGGATGAGCGCGGCCATCAGCGATCGTCTCCGAATGATCGGCGTGTCCATCCCGCAGACGGACGTCCTGACGACGCTGACCGAGGAGGAAGGCGTGAGCCAGCAGGAGCTCGCCAAGCGCCTCTATGTCACGAAGGGCAACATTTCCGGCCTCATCGACCGGCTCGCGGCGGCCGGATTCGTCGAGCGGCGGCCGAGCGAATCGGATCGAAGGCAACATGCGATCTACCTGACCGACGCCGGCCGCGCGATGGCCGAGCGCGCCATCGCGGTACAGCATCGCTGGATCGAGGCGACCCTTGGCCGCATGGATCCGGCCGACCTCGCGGCGCTCGACAGGCAGCTCGTCACGCTCCGGGATATCGTGCGCGAACAGGAGCGCCCACAGACGCGCGCCGCCGGGGAGTGACGCCCGGCATGGGCTTATGCCCATTCTGCGCTTTTCTCCGTGCGCGTCGCTATGGTCTGATCTCTCGGAAATGACGGGAGCCGAGGCGCTGAAGGCGCCGCCGGCCAAACACGGCAGACGGGCGGGAGGCAGGCGCGGACGGGTCGCGTAAACCTGCGGCCGCATTGCGCTTTCCTGTCCCGCCGCCTGCCTTGGCGCCCGCCGACGAGGATGAGGACATGGACGCGCGCAACAGAATGCTGGACTCCCTCCGGAGCCGCCGCGAAGGCTTCAGCCTGGAGCAGCCGTTCTATACCGATCCCGAATTCTTCAGGCTCGACCTCGAGCTGATCTGGTATCGCGACTGGCTGTTCATCGGCCACGATTGCGAGCTGGAAAAGCCCGGATCGTTCTTCACCGTCCAGGTGGGCGACTATCCCGTCGTCGTGGTCCGGGACCTCAAGGGGACGATCCGCGCCTTCCACAACACCTGCCGCCACCGCGGCAGCCGCGTCTGCACCGCCGACAAGGGCTCCGCGGTGCGGCTTGTCTGTCCCTACCATCAGTGGAGCTACGATCTCGACGGGCGTCTGCTCTTCGCCCGCCAGATGGCGAAGGACTTCGACAAGGCGGTCTATGGCCTGAAGCCGGTCGCCTGCGAGAGCGTGGCCGGCTACATCTTCCTCTCGCTCGCCGACGAGCCCGAGGACTTCGCCCCGTTCCGCAAGCTGACGGAGCCCTATTTCGCGCCCCATCGCATCGCCGAAACGAAAGTCGCGTTCGAGAGCACGATCGTCGAGCAGGGAAACTGGAAGCTCGTCTGGGAGAACAACCGCGAGTGCTATCATTGCGCGGGCAATCACCCCGAGCTCTGCAAGACATTTCCCGAGGCGCCCTCGGCGACAGGCGTCCAGAGCGCGGAAAGCGACCCCGACATGCTCGCGCTCTGGGAGCGCTGCGAGAGCCAGGGACTTCCGTCGCGCTTTCGCATCGACCCGGCCGGCCAGTACCGGACGACCCGGACGCCTCTCCTGGGGGACGCGGCCAGCTATACGCTGAGCGGGAAGCCGGCCGTGCAGAGGAACCTTTCCGATTCGGTCTCGGCCGACCGCATCGGCACGCTGATGCTCTACCACTACCCGACGACCTGGAACCATGTGCTGATCGACCACGCGACGACCTTCCGCGTGCTGCCGGTCAGCGCGACCGAAACGGCCCTCACCACGAAATGGCTGGTCCACAAGGACGCGGTCGAAGGCGTGGATTACACCGTCGAGGAGCTCGTCCATGTCTGGACGGAGACCAACGTCCAGGACCGCCGGATCGTCGAGGAGAACGCGCGCGGCATCCGGTCGCCGGCCTATGAGCCCGGCCCCTATTCGCCGATCGCCGAGGGCGCGGTGATCCAGTTTGTCGACTGGTATGCCCGGACCATCGAGCCGCGTCTCGCAGGCGACAGGCGCAAGCCCATGAGCCTCGCGTCATAGCGCCCGCTCGCACGATTACGGGAGTCCGCTGCGGGCGTCAGACGCCGGCGGGCAGCCCTTCGCGTTGCCTCGCTCGACGACAGGAGACAAGGCCCACGCCCGCGAAGCCGACCAGCGCAAGAACCCAGGTGGAATTCTCCGGGACCGCGGTGAATGTAACCCCGGCCAGCCCGTCGAAATTCCCGGTGGTGCGACCCGTCGGGCCTTCCACATAGTTAACGGACCCGCCCAACGCGAAAATAAGCGCGACGGCGCCGTTCACATCATAGGAATCGGCGACAATGCGGCCATTCGATACCGTAAAGCTGTTGCTGACCACGTAACCGTTCTGGGTCGTGTCGTACGGCGTCGCAAGGCTGAAACCCAGCGCCGCGGGAGCGCTGTCGATGAAGACGGCAGTCGCCGCCGACGTCGCGTTGTCAATCAGGCCGATAATCTCTCCGGTCACGGTCCCCGGCGTCTCGAAGATAAAGCCCTGGGAGCCGTTGTCCGAGAAGGAAAACTTGAAGTCGAGGACTTTGGCGTCGGCAGAGGTCATCCCAAGAAGCGTGAGGGCCACACCGCCGGCGAGTGCAAGGTTTCGCATAACGCTCGTCTCCCTTATTAACCTCCAACCGCAAGCACTGAGGGCGTCACCGCACCGCGATCTCGATCAGCGACGGCCCGTCGCGGCCGAGCGCCTCCTCGACCGCCGCGGCGATCGCCTTGCGATTGTTGGCGCGGGTCGAGGGCACGCCCATCGAGGCGGAAAGCGCCTGGAAGTCGATCGCCGGATCGACGATGTCCATGCCGACGAAGCGGCCCGCGACCGCGTTGTCGTAGCCGAGGCCCTTCGCGACATTCTGCAACACGCCGTAGCGGCGATTGTTGAACACGAAGAAGATCACCCTCGCCCTGTAGCGCGCGGCGCTCCAGAGCGCCTGCGGCGAATACATCGCGCCTCCATCGCCGACGAAGGAGACGGTCCAGTCCGAACGCGTCAGAGCCGCCCCGACCGCGGCGGGCATGGAGCAGCCGAGCACGCCCCCTCGGGCGAAGAAATAGCGGCCGGGCTCCGTCGTCATCAGCTCCTGCACGCGCCCGAAGGTCGCCGCGGAATCGTTCGCGATCAGCGCGCCCTCCGGCAAAGCGTCCAGCACCGAGAGCACCGCCGCGTCCGGGGAGAGCACGTCTCCGGTCTCGGTCAGGATCTCGCGCCGCAGCGCCTCGGCCGCTTCGCGCTTGCGCTTTCCTCGCTCGTCGAGACGCGCGGCGACCTTCGATTGGTCCACCAGCGTCCGGAGCTTTTCGGCCGCAGCCTCCAGCGTCTCGCCAATATCCCCGAGCAGAGCCATGGAGGCCGCGTGCTCGCGCCCGAAGGCTTCCGGATTGTCGTCGACATGCAGCACCTCGACGCCCTCCGGAACCGGCTCGACGGCGCGATACGGATAGGCGACGAAGGCCCGGCCGCCCACGATCACGACAGCGTCGAGCCCTTCGAGATGCGCGCGCATCACCGCGAAATCGGGCTTCATCACGCCAGCCCAGCACGGGTGATCCGAAGGGAACGCGGCCCGCGAGGTGATCTGCGCGCCCCAGACCGGAAAGCCGCCCGCCTCCGCAAGCGCGACAAGGCCCGCGCTCGCGGAAGCCGGCGCGTCGTCGCCGACCAGGATCGCGGCCTTGTCCGGGTCGAGCGCCGCCAACCGCTCGGCGAGGCGACCGGAGGCGACCGACGATCCGAGGCGAGGCGGCTGGGAGGCGGCGGGGACGCGCCCGTCGACCTCCTGATCGAGAATATCCATCGGCAAAGACAGGAAGACCGGCCCGCACGGCGGCGTGCGCGCGATCTCGAAGGCCCGCCGCAGCGCGTGGCCGACGTCCTCGCCGCGCCGCAGCTCCTTCGCCCACTTCGTCACCGGCGCCGCGAGCGCGACAAGGTCGCCCGAGAGCCAGGGCTCCGTCATGAGGTGGCGCGTGTCCTGCTGCCCGGCCGTGACGACCAGCGGCGTCTCGCTCGCCTTGGAGGCGACGAGCACGCCCATGGCGTTGCCGAGCCCTCCCATCGCATGAAGGTTGACGAAGGCGGCGCGGCCCGTGGCCAGCGCCCAGCCGTCGGCCATGCCGACCGCCGTCGCTTCCTGAAGGCCGAGCACGTAAGTGATGTCCGGCGCGTCGACGAGCGCGTCCATCAGCGGCATCTCGGTCGAGCCGGGATTGCCGAAGATATGCGTGACCTTCTCGTCCCGCAGAACGTCGAGCAGCACGTCGCGGGCGCGTCGGGTCATGGGACGTCCTCCCTTCGCCTCAGGCCGCGCGGCGGCCTCGCTTCGGCTCGGGCTTCACCGGCTTCGGCGCGGCGTTCTCCTCGAACAGTTCGGCGAGCTTTTCGGTCATGGCGCCGCCGAGCTCTTCCGCATCGACGATCGTCACCGCGCGGCGATAGTAGCGCGTCACGTCGTGCCCGATGCCGATCGCGATCAGCTCGACCGGCGAGCGCGTCTCGATCTCCTCGATCACCTGCCTGAGATGCCGCTCGAGATAATTGCCGGGATTGACCGACAACGTCGAATCGTCGACCGGCGCGCCGTCCGAGATCATCATCAGGATCTTGCGCAACTCGGGCCGGCCGAGCAGGCGGTCGTGCGCCCATTGCAGCGCCTCGCCGTCGATGTTCTCCTTGAGCAGCCCCTCGCGCATCATGAGCCCGAGGTTCTTGCGCGCCCGGCGCCAGGGAGCGTCGGCGGACTTGTAGATCAGATGGCGCAGATCGTTGAGCCTGCCGGGATTCGCGGGCTTGCCGGCCTGCAGCCAGGCTTCGCGCGATTGTCCGCCCTTCCACGCGCGCGTCGTGAAGCCGAGGATCTCGACCTTGACGCCGCAGCGTTCGAGCGTACGCGCGAGAATGTCGGCGCAGGTCGCGGCGACCGTGATCGGGCGCCCGCGCATCGAGCCGGAATTGTCGATGAGCAGCGTCACCGCCGTGTCCCGGAACTGCATGTCCTTCTCGCGCTTGAAGGACAGGGGCTGCTGCGGATCGATGATGATGCGCGGCAGCCGCGCCGTGTCGAGCGTGCCTTCTTCGAGGTCGAACTCCCACGAGCGGTTCTGCTGCGCCATCAGGCGCCGCTGCAGGCGGTTGGCGAGCCGCGCGACGACGGACGAAAGGTTCTGCAGCTGCTTGTCGAGATATTCGCGCAGGCGCTGCAATTCCTCGGGCTCGCAGAGCTCGTCGGCGCCGACGGTCTCGTCGTACTTCGTCGTGAAGGCCTTGTAGTCGGAGCCGCGCCGCTCCTGCGAATTCGACTGCGGCGGACGGTTCTCGACCGCCTCCTCCGCGTCGCCCGCCTCCCCCTCGTCCTCGAGTTCGGACGACGGCGCTTCGACCGTGTCCATCGCGCCTTCGTCGGCGTCGTCCGAGGATTCGTCGGCGGCTTCGCGCTGCATCGAGTCCTCGGACTCCTGCTGCTCGCCCTCGCCCTCCGCCTCATCCGGTTCGTCGGGCGGCTGGTTCTCGTCGTCCTGCTCGTCCTCGTCGGTCTGCG
This sequence comes from uncultured Alphaproteobacteria bacterium, assembly GCA_963741845.1. Lineage (GTDB taxonomy): Bacteria > Pseudomonadota > Alphaproteobacteria > Rhizobiales > Beijerinckiaceae > Roseiarcus. Next base: position 158,461 of record CAVUJV010000033.1, on the reverse strand, counting down.
CGTCCAACTCGCTCGAAAGCCCAAGGGAGGTGAGCAGCTTCTGCGTCAGCCTGGCGTAGGCGCGCTGGTCGAGGATCGCGTCGGCGAGCTTGTCGAGGTCTCCGCCGGCCTTTTCCTCGACGAAGGAGCGCCAGAGGTCGGTGAGGCGTTCGGCGCCGGCCGGAGGCTTGAGGCCGGTGAGGCGCTCCCGCGCGATCATCGCGACCGCGTCCTCCATCGGAGCGTCTTCGCGCGACCGCGCTTCGGCGAAGGGGCTGCGATGGTAGCGGTCGTCCAGCATCGCCGTGAGGTTGTTTGCGACGCCCTCCATGCGGCGCGCGCCGATCGCCTCGACCCGCGCCTGCTCCACCGCGTCGAACAGCGAGCGCGCCGACGGGTTATGGGGCGCGTGGCGGCGATGCACCGCCTCGTTGTGGCAGGCGATGCGCAGCGCGTAAGCGTCCGCCTGTCCGCGAATGATGGCGGCTTCGCGCGGATTGGGCTTGCGCGGCGGCTCGGGCAGGCGCGCCTTCGGACCTTCCGGTCCGGTCACAAGGCCGGGCTTGTCCGCGGAGAAGGAGATTTCCATTTCCGGATGCTTCGCCATGGCGCGCGTGCACGAGGCGAGCGCGCGCTTGAACGGCTCGTTCGGCGCGTCCGGCTTGGACCCGGGCCTGCGATTGCTGCTCGGCTTGATGTCGACAGATGACATGAGAGAAACTTCTGTCCGGAATTTGGGGCTTCCGCCCGCTCGGGGCAAGAGGACCTTTCCTCTCCTATAGGCCGCGCCCGAAAGGCCCTGCAAGCGCGCGGTCGCGCAAGCGTCGCGCGCGGGAATCGACATTTTCTTGTCGGATCGGGCGGTCGGCCTCATACTTCAAATCAGCCACGCAAGCGCGGCCAAGGAGGTGGAGGCGAAAGCCCCGAGACGCGCGACGTGACGCTAAAATCGAGGTTAAGCCATTGAAATCGAACGAATCGGAACGCTAAAACAGCCCGCCCGGCGCGCCCTTTCATCGCCCGATCCGGCGCCGGTTGACCGTTCTGGCGTCGAGCGGGCGGCGTCTTCCGGAGCCTTTTGCGGACTCCCCGCGTTTGATCCTTAATCCGCCAGATTTTCCTTATTAAGTCTGGATACTTCTCCCGAGAGGAACAGCCCGCCGATGAACGCGCCCGTCTTTCCTCCCGCCGATGTCGCGATCCCGGCCGAATTTCAGGCCTGCCTCGATGCGCAGCGCGCGGCCTTCCTGAAGGCGCCGGGTCCGAGCCGCGCCGACCGCCTGGCCGACCTCGACGCGCTGAGGCGCCTTATCGTCGAAAACCAGGACCGGCTCGTCTCCGCCGTGAACGCGGACTATGGGGTCCGCAGCGAATTCGAGACGCGCTTCGCCGAGATTTTCCCCGTCCTCGACGGAATTCACGACGCGAAGAAGCGGCTCAGGCGGTGGATGAAACCGAGCCGGCGCCGCGTCGACCGGCTGACCACCTTCCCCGGCGCGCAGAACTGGGTGATCCCGCAGCCGCTCGGGGTGGTTGGCGTGATCGTGCCCTGGAACTTCCCGCTGATGCTGAGCTTCTCGCCGCTCGTCAGCATCCTGGCGGCGGGCAACCGCGCTATGGTGAAGATGTCGGAGAATTCCGAGCGACTGGCCGAGACGCTCATCGAGATCGCGCCCAATTACTTTCCGGCCGACAAACTCGCCTTCTTCGCGGACGGGAGCGGCCGAGGGCCGGCCTTCTCCGCCCTGCCCTTCGACCATCTGCTGTTCACGGGCTCAGGCGCGACGGGCCGCGCTGTCATGGCGAACGCCGCGCGCAACCTCACCCCGGTCACGCTCGAACTTGGCGGCAAATGCCCGGCGATCGTCGCGCCCGACTTCCCGCTGAAGACCGCCGCCGAGCGCATTCTGTGGGGCAAGACCTTCAACGCGGGACAGGTGTGCCTCGCCGTCGATCACGTCTTCCTGCCGCGCGGCTCCGAGGCCGCCTTCGTCGATCATTGCCGCAAGCTCTTCGCGAAGCGCTATCCCGACATCAACCGGCGCGACTTCACCGCCATCATCGACCAGCGCGCCTTCGACCGCCTCACGCGCACGCTTGAGGACGCGCGGGACAAAGGCGCGACGCTCGTCAATCTCGCCGAAGGACAGAATCCGGACGCCGCGCAGCGCAAATTCGCGCCGCATATCGTGCTCAACGCCACGCGCGAGATGGAGGTCATGCGGCGGGAGATCTTCGGGCCCATCCTGCCGATCCTTCCCTACGACAAGCCGGAGGAAGTGGTCGAGGCGATCAACGCGCAGGACCGGCCGCTCGCGATCTATCCGTTCAGCCACGACCATGCGACGTGCGACTTCTACATCGCGCATACGCGCTCGGGCGGCGTGACGGTCAACGATGTCATCCAGCACGTCGCGCAGCACGACCTGCCCTTCGGCGGCGTCGGCGCGAGCGGCATGGGGCACTATCACGGGCGCGAGGGTTTCGAGGCCTTCTCGAAGCTGAGGCCCGTGTTCAAGCAGGCGCGCATCTCCACGGTGCAGCTTTTTCTGCAGCCGCCCTATGGCGCAGTTTCGAGGCGCATCGTCCAGTTCATGACGCGAATGAAGAGTTGAGGCAGAAGCGTTCACGCCGTCGCCTTTTTCGCCGAATAGATTCGCCGCTTCGTCTGTTGTTTCCGATGATGCGGAACATTGGAGGCCAGCCATGAAGGCAGGCGGGAAGGCGATCGGAACTCTCGGTTTGTGGACAGCGCTCGCGTTCGCGGCGACGGCGGCGGCCCATGCGGCTTCGCCCGGCAGCGCCCAATGGCGGATCGACCCCGCGCATACCGAAATCGCATTTTCAATCGATGCGGTCGGTTATCCGAAGACGGACGGCGCGTTCAGGCAGTTCGAGGGCAGAATCGCGATCAACCTCGACCACCCGGAAAAGAGCAGCGTCGCCTTTCATGTGAAGTCCGGCTCGGTGGACGTAGGCTCGGCCTCTTTCGGCGACTATCTGCGCTCGGCTGCGTTCCTCGACGCTCAGCGCTATCCCTCGATCGACTTCGTCTCGACCTCGGTGCAGAAGCTGAACGACCATTCCCTCAGGGTGTCGGGCGATCTGACGCTGCTCGGGGTGACGAAGCCGCTCAGCGTCGATGTCGCGGTCAAGCGTCTGCCGGCGGCCAAGGGCCAGCGATTCGGCTTCGAGGCCCAGGCGGAAATCGACCGGCTCGCCTTCGGCATGAACTCCGGATTCCCGCTCGTCTCGCGGGACGTCGAGCTGCGCATTTCGAGCGAGGCGGCCGCGCTTTGACATTCGCGGCTCGGCCGGCGCGCTGGAGCGGCGGCGTGATCGCGCTTCACTGGATCGGCGCGGCGCTCATGCTTGAGCTTCTCGCCCACGGCTGGCTGATGGTCCATGGCTGGCTTTTCCGCCGCGACGACCTTCGACCTCTTCCAATGGCACAAGTCGCTTGGCTTCGCGGCGCTTGCCGTGACGCTCGCAAGGCTCGCGGCGCGGGCTGCTACGCTTGCTCCGCCGAAGCCTCGCTCGCCGCCGTGGGAGCGGCGGCTCTCGGCGGGCGTGCAGGCGCTGCTCTACGCCATCACGCTCGTCGCGATCGGAAGCGGCTGGCTCATCGTCTCCACATCGCCGCTGCCGATCCCGACGCGCTTCTTCGGCCTTTTCGTCGTGCCGAATATCGCCGCGCCGAACGCCGCGACGTTCGCTGCTGCGACGCTCGCCCACTGGCTCGCGGCGCTTGCGATCGCGGGGCTCGTCGCGCTCCATGTGGCGGGGGCGCTGAAGCACGCCTTCATCGACAGGGACGACGTGCTCCGGCGCATGCTGCCGAGGCTCGCGCGCCACGGTCAGGCGCCCTAATCCACGTCCTCCACCACGACCGTCCGGCCCGACAGACGCTGGGCGAGCGAGGCCTCCATGAACGGATCGAGGTCGCCGTCGAGCACATCGTCGGGCGTGCCCGAGACGTGGCCGGTGCGCAGGTCCTTCACCATCTGATAGGGCTGCAGAACGTAGGAGCGGATCTGGTGGCCCCAGCCGATGTCGGTCTTGGAGGCCGCGTCGGCGTTGGCCTTCTCCTCGCGCATTTCGAGCTCGCGCTCGTAGAGCCGGGCGCGCAGCATGTTCCACGCCGTCGCGCGGTTCTTGTGCTGCGAGCGCTCCGACTGGCAGGCGACCACGATGCCGGTCGGGATATGGGTGATGCGCACCGCCAATTCGGTCTTGTTGACGTGCTGCCCGCCGGCTCCGCTCGCGCGATACGTGTCGATGCGGCAGTCGCCTTCGCTGACGTCGATCTGGATGCGGTCGTCGACGACCGGATAGACCCAGACCGACGCGAAGCTCGTGTGGCGGCGCGCGTTCGAATCGAAGGGCGAGATCCGCACCAGCCGGTGCACGCCCGACTCGGTCTTGAGCCAGCCGTGGGCGTTGTGGCCTTTGACGACGAGGGTCGCGGACTTGATGCCCGCTTCGTCGCCGGCCGTCTCTTCGATGACCTCGACCTCGAATTTCCGCCGCTCCGCCCAGCGGATGTACATGCGCAGGAGCATCCGCGCCCAGTCGGCGCTTTCCGTGCCGCCCGCGCCGGAATGGACTTCGAGATAGGTGTCGTTGGCGTCGGCCTCGCCCGAGAGCAGCGCTTCGAGCTGGCGCCGCTCGCCGTCGGCCTTCAGGACCTTGAGCGCCGAGATCCCCTCGTTTTCCGTCGCCTCGTCGCCCTCCGCCTCGCCAAGCTCGACGAGCGTGATCGCGTCGTCGAGATCCCGGTCCATCTTGGCGAGGGCGCCCAGGCGGTCTTCGAGCATCGTGCGCTCGCGCATCAGCTTCTGCGCGGCGTCCGGATCATTCCAGAGAGACGGGTCCTCGGATTTTGCGTTCAGTTCGGCCAGCCGCCGCGTCGCCGCGTCGACGTCAAAGATGCCTCCTCAGCAGTCCCGCGGACTGCTTGATCGAATTCGACAAGTTGCTCGGCTTCGGCGCGCAAGGAACGCTCGTTTCAGGTTCGAGGAAAAGGAGCCGAGGGATTAGGCGATGCGGCGCGCGGCGCCAAGAGAATTCCGATGAGGGGGAGTGTGGCCGCGGGGGTGTCTGGTTTTGTTCACGGCGGTCAACGTCAGAAGCCAGCGCAGGCCCAAGAGACGCCCTTCAGAATTATCCTCCGCGCCCCATATTGCAGGCTCCCGCGTTCCTGTTAGGTTCACCCCATGCCGCCGCCCGCCACAGCCGTCCTCGCACGCCCGCCGGCCCGGACCTCCCGGCCGAGCCGGGCGGCCGCGCGCGCCGCGCGGCTGAAGGTCGCCGGCGATCTGGAGCGGCTGTTCCATCCCGCGGTCGCGGCGTGGTTCGCCAAGACCTTTCCCGCGCCGACCCCCGCGCAGACGGAAGCCTGGACCGCGATCAAGGCCGGGCGGCCGACGCTCATCGCCGCGCCGACCGGCTCCGGCAAGACGCTCGCGGCCTTTCTCGCGGCCATCGACGACCTCGTCCGGCAGGGGCTCGAAGGCCCGCTGCCCGACGAGACCCAGATCGTCTATGTCTCGCCCCTGAAGGCGCTTTCCAACGACATCCGCATCAACCTCGACGCGCCGCTGGAAGGCGTCCGCGCCGAACTCGCCCGCCTTGGCCTGCCCGATGTGGCGATCACCGCATGGGTGCGAACCGGCGACACGACATCGTCGGAGCGGGCGAAGATGCGCCGCAAGCCGCCGCATATCCTCGTGACGACGCCGGAATCGCTTTACGTCCTGCTCGGCTCCGAATCGGGCCGGGCGATGCTGAAGACGACGCGGTCGGTGATCGTGGACGAGATCCACGCCGTCGCGCCGAACAAGCGCGGCGCGCATCTCGCGCTCTCGCTCGAACGGCTGTCCGCGCTCTGCGGCGACCGGCTCCAGCGCATCGGCCTCTCCGCGACCCAGAATCCGGTCGAGGCGGTCGCGGATTTCCTCGTTGGCGGCGACCGCGCCACGGAGGGGGTGGCGATTGTCGACGCGGGCCACCAGCGGGCCCGCGACCTCCGGATCGAGGTTCCCGGCTCGCCGCTCGAAGCGCTCATGTCGAACGAGACCTGGACCGAGGTCTACGACCGCCTCGCCGAGCTTATCGAGGCGCATCGCACCACGCTCGTTTTCGTCAACACGCGCCGCATGGCCGAGCGGCTCGCCCGCGCGCTCTCCGAGCGGCTCGGCGAGAATGTCGTCGCGCCGCACCACGGCAGTCTCTCGAAAGAGCGACGCCTCGCGGCCGAGCAGAAGCTCAAGCGCGGCGAACTCAGGGCGATGGTCGCGACCGCCTCGCTGGAGCTCGGCATCGACATCGGCGAAGTGGAGCTTGTCTGCCAGATCGGCTCGCCGCGCTCGATCGCGGCCTTCCTTCAGCGGGTCGGGCGTTCGGGCCACGCCATCGACGGCACGCCGAAGGGCCGGCTTTTCCCGCTTGTCGCGCGACGATCTCGCCGAATGCGCGGCCCTTCTCGACTCGCGTGCGGCGCGGCGAGCTTGACCGGCTGACCGTTCCGCCGGGGCCTCTCGACGTCCTTTCGCAGCAGATCGCCGCCGAAGCCGCCGCGCAGGATTGGCCGGAGGCCGAGCTTTACGAGCGGATGCGCCGCGCCTCGCCCTATCGCGATCTCAGGCGCGAGGATTTCGAGGCTGTCGCGCAGATGCTCGGCGAGGGCTTCGCGGGCCGCAACGGGCGGCGCGGCGCGCTGATCCATCGCGACGCGGTCAATGGCCTCCTGCGCGGGCGGCGCGGCGCGCGCACGACCGCTCTCACCTCCGGCGGCGCCATTCCCGACACGTCGGATTATCAGGTGCTGCTGGAGCCGGACAATCTCGTCATCGGCACGGTCAACGAGGATTTCGCGGTCGAAAGCCTCGCGGGCGATGTGTTCCAGCTCGGCAACATGTCCTATCGCATCCAGCGCGTCGAACGCGGACAGGTGCGCGTCGAGGACGCGAAAGGCCAGCCGCCGAACATCCCCTTCTGGCTCGGCGAAGCGCCGGGCCGAACGGACGCGCTCTCCGCCGCCGTCTCGCGCCTGCGCGCCGATGCGATGGTTCGCCTGCGCGCCGATCCTGCGGGCGGGGCGCTGAAGCGCTGGCTCGCCGACGAGATCGGCATCGGCGCCGAGCCCGCCGCGCAGCTCGCCGAATATCTCGCGGCGGCCGCCGCGACCCTGGGCCGCCTGCCGACCCAGACGGCGATCGTCTTCGAGCGCTTCTTCGACGAAGCGGGCGGCATGCAGCTCATCGTCCATTCGCCCTACGGCAGCCGCATCAATCGCGCCTGGGGCCTCGCGCTTCGCAAGCGCTTCTGCCGCAAGTTCAACTTCGAGCTTCAGGCGGCCGCGACCGAGGACGCGGTGCAGCTTTCGCTGACGACGGCGCATAGTTTCGAACTGGAGGAGGTCGCCCGCTACCTTCATTCCAACAGCGTGCGCTCGGTGCTCGTGCAGGCGCTGCTGGATTCGCCGATGTTCACGACGCGCTGGCGCTGGGTCGCGAGCATCTCGCTCGCCCTGCCCCGCTTCCGGAGCGGCAAGAAGGTTCCCCCGCAGATCATGCGGATGCAGGCGGAGGACCTCGTCGCCGCCGTCTTCCCGGATCAGATCGCCTGCCTCGAGAATATTGTCGGCGAGCGCGAGATCCCCGACCATCCGCTCACCAATCAGGCGATCGAGGATTGCCTGCACGAGGCGATGGACATCGACGGGCTCGAACGCCTGCTCAGGCGCATCGAAGCGGGCGAGATCGACGTCGTCTGCAAGGACCTCACCGAGCCCTCGCCGCTCGCGCTCGAAGCGCTGACGACCAAGCCTTACGCCTATCTCGACGACGCGCCCGCCGAGGAGCGCCGCACGCAGGCCGTGATGGCGCGCCGCTGGCGCGATCCCGCTTCGTCCTCGGACCTCGGGAGGCTCGACGCCGCGGCCATCGCGCGCGTCCGCTCGGAGGCTGAACCCGATCCGGCCAGCGCCGAGGAGCTTCACGACGCCCTGTTATGGCTCGGCTGCCTCACCGAGGAGGAAGCGGAAGCCCACCCGGAATGGCGCGCATGGCTCGACACGCTGGCGGCGACGAAGCGCGTCGCGCGGCTTAAGACGCCGCGAGCGACGCTCTGGATCGCGGCCGAGCGGCTCACCCAGTTCCGGGCGCTCTGGCCGGAGGCGCCGGTCGAGCCGGAGATCGCGCCGCCGCCCGGCGAGAAGCCGGTCGACTGGTCGCCGGAAAAGGCCCTCATGGAGATCGTGCGGGGCCGCCTCGAAGCTGCCGGACCGGTCACGGCCTCGTCGCTCGCGGCGAGCCTCGGCGTCACGCCGCATGCGGCGAACGCGGCGCTGGTCGCGCTGGAGGCGGATGGCGCGGCGATGCGCGGGCGCTACGATCCGGGCGTCAACGAGGAGCAATGGTGCGACCGGCGGCTGCTCGCGCGCATCCATCGCTACACGATCAATCGGCTGCGGGCCGAGATCGAGCCGGTCGCGGCGCGCGACTTCATGCGCTTCCTCTTCGCCTGGCATCACGTCGACGCCGAATCGCGGCTCGAAGGGCCGGAATCCGTCCCCGCCGCGCTGAGCCTGCTCGAAGGCTTCGAGGCGCCGGCGAAAGCGTGGGAGACGGAGATCCTGTCGGCGCGCGTGCGGCTCTACCAGCCCTCCTGGCTCGACGCCCAATGTCTCGCGGGCCGGGCCGCCTGGATGCGGCTCACGCCCCCGCCGCGCGCGGCCGAGCGGAGCCGATCCACAAGCCCGGTTCCGGCGACGCCGATCGCGATCCTCGACCGGCGCAAGGCGCCCTACTGGCTGGCGCTCGCGCCCGCGCAAGGCGAAGCCGCGCCGAGCGGACGCGCCCGGGCGCTCCTCGACGCCTTCGCGTCGCATGGCGCGCTCTTCTTCGACGAGCTTTGCGACCTTGCCCGCATGCTGCCCTCCGAGGTGGAGACGGCGCTCGGGGAACTGGTGGCGCTCGGTCTCATCGCCTCGGATTCCTTCGGCGGCCTGCGCGCGCTGCTCACGCCTTCGAGCCAGCGCAAGAGCCGCATCGGCGCGGCGCGGCGCGGGCGCGTGCTGCCTTTCGCCGTGGAGAGCGGCGGGCGGTGGGCGATCGTGCGCCGCCCCCCGCCTGAGGCCTGGGGAGAGGAATTGCGAGCCGCCGCCGTCGAACACGCCGCCCGCGCGCTCCTGCGCCGCTATGGCGTCGTCTTCTGGCGTCTGCTGGCGCGCGAAGCCGGATGGCTTCCGCCCTGGCGCGATCTCTTGCGGGTCTATCGGCGGCTGGAAGCGGCGGGCGAGATCCGCGGCGGACGCTTCGTCGCGGGCTTCTCCGGCGAGCAATATGCGCTGCCCGAGGCGGTCGCGAGCCTGCGCGAGATGCGCCGCCGCCCGCCGCAGGGCGAATGGGTGTCGCTGTCCGCGGCCGATCCGCTCAATCTTGCGGGCGTGATCTTCCCCGGCGAGCGCGTGCCGGCGCTGACCGCCAACCGCATCGTCTATCGGGACGGCGTTCCGGTCGCGGCGCTCGTCGGGCGGCGAGACGCAACTCCTGGCCGAGATCGAGGGCGCAGACCGCTGGGAGGCCGAGAAACGGCTCGTGAAGTCCTCCGCCTCGGGGCTCATCGCGAGGCTGGCCTGACCCGCGGCGCGCGCGCTGCCCGCTCGCAACAAAAAACGGCGCGTCCCATTTTCGAGGTCGCGCCGCCTTTCGATTCCAGTCCGGTCAGTAAAGGCCGCCGGTTCCGGGTCCGACCGAGGCGTCCGCGGCGGCCGCGGAGTCTCCACCTCCGCCGCCTCCGCTAAGATAGCTGTCCGGCGGGCCGGTTCCCGGCTTGAAGGCTTCGAGGATCGTGCCCGGTCCCGTCGCGCGCATGCCCGAGTGGACGTCGACCGAGACGAGCTTGATGCCCGGCGGGATGCGGAAGGGCGTGTCGGGCGTGTCCTTCAGCGCCATCTTCATGAAGTCGCGGAAGATCGGCGCGGTGTAAAGCGCCGCCTGCGCGCTGCCGCCGAGCGAACGCGGCTTGTCGTAGCCCATGAACACGCCGAAGGCGAGGTTCGGCGAGTAGCCGACGAACCAGAGGTCCTTCGCGTCGTTGGTCGTGCCGGTCTTGCCTGCGAGCGTGCGGCCGAGTTCCTTGATCGCGATGCCGGTGCCGCGCTGGATGACGCCTTCCATGATCGAGGTGATCTGGTAGGCGCTCAACGGGTCGATCACCTGCTCGCGCTTGTCGATGAGCTTCGGCTCGGGCTGGTCATGCCAGGTCGTCGCATCGCAGCCTTCGCAAATCCGTTCGTCGTGCTTGTAGATCGAATTGCCCCAGCGGTCCTGAATGCGGTCGATCAGCGTCGCCTTGAGCCGCTTGCCGCCGTTGGCGAACATCGAATAGCCGGTCACCATGCGCAGGACCGTCGTCTCGCCGGCGCCGATCGACATCGAGAGGAACGGCGGCAGATTGTCGTAGATGCCGAAGCGCTTGGAATATTCGACGATGAGCGGCATGCCGATATCGCGGGCGAGTCGCACGGTCATCTGGTTGATCGAATGCTCGACGCCGAAGCGCAGCGTATGCGGACCGCCCGACTTGCCCTCGAAGTTCTGGGGGGTCCAGATCTGGCCGTTGCCCTGGTCGATGCTGACCGGCGCGTCGAGCAGGATCGAGGACGGCGTATAGCCGTTGTCGAGCGCCGCCGCGTAAACGAAGGGCTTGAACGAGGAGCCCGGCTGGCGCTGCGCCTGGGTCGCGCGGTTGAACTCGGATTGATCGAACGAGAAGCCGCCGACCATCGCCAGCACGCGGCCGGTGAACGGGTCCATCGCGACGCAGGCGCCGCTGACTTCGGGAATCTGACGCAGCCGGTATTCGCCCGGCTTGCCGGATAGCGGCTCCACGTAAACGACGTCGCCGGGCTTTGCGATGCTTCGGGGCGGCCTGCCCGTCCAGCGATAGCCTTCCGGGGTCACGACGCCGGTGTTGCGATCCTGCACGACGGCGCCGGACTTGTCGCGGCCTGGCTGGAGGCCGATGCGCATGACCGGGCCGGACACGTCGAGCGCGACCGCGAGCACCCACGGCTTGATGTCGCTATAGGCCGGAATGTCGGCGAGCGGCGCGCCCCAGTCCTGGCCGAGATCGATCGACTTGACGACGCCGTGCCAGCCATGCGCCTCGTCGAAGCGGACGAGGCCGTCGGCCAGCGCCTTGCGCGCCATCAGCTGAAGCTTGGGATCGAGCGTCGTGTGGACGGAGAGGCCGCCCTCGTAGAGCTTGTTCTCTCCGTAGCGCTCGAGCAGTTCGCGCCGCACTTCCTCGGCGAAGAAGCCCGCGGCGATCGAGTTCGGAGTCAGGACGCGCGGATTGACGCCGAGCGGCTCGGATCGCGCCTCCTTCGCCTGCTCGTGCGTGATGTAGCCGTCTTCCTCCATGCGGCTGATCACGTAGTTGCGCCGATCGACGGCGCGGTCGTGATCGCGGAACGGATTGAGCGCGGAAGGCTCCTTCGGCAGCGCCGCAAGATAGGCGACCTCGGCGATAGACAGCTCGCTCACCGACTTGTTGAAGTAGTTGAGCGCCGCGGCGGCCACGCCGTAGTTCGAGAGGCCGAGATAGATCTCGTTCAGATAGAGCTCGAGGATCTTGTCCTTCGGATAGGCGGACTCGATCTTGAGGCTGAGCAGGATCTCGCGGATCTTGCGGTCGAATGTGCGATCCGAATTCAGCAGAAAGTTCTTCGCCACCTGCTGCGTGATGGTGGACGCGCCCTGAATGTGTCGCGACCCCTGAAAATAGACGATCGCCGCGCGCACGATGCCTTCAGGGTCGAAGCCGTGATGCGAATAGAAGTTCTTGTCCTCGGCGGCGATGAAGGCGCGCTTCACGAGATCGGGGATCTCGGACGAGGGCAGATAGAGCCGGCGCTCGCGCGCATATTCCGCAAGCAGACTGCCGTCGGCCGCATGCACGCGGGTCATCACCGGCGGCTCGTAGTTCTTGAGCTGGGTGTAGTCGGGCAGATCCTGCTCGTACTTCCAGACGACGCCGGCCACGATCGCGGCGGCGACAACGAAGAGCATCGCGCCCGTCGCGAAAATGAAGCCGAACATTCGGGCGATGCCGCGCATTGAGCCGATCCAAGCCTTACAACTTACGCCCGTCGGCGATCGCGCGAAGCGTCGAGACGAACCCCAATCCGGCGCATGTCCCCGCGCAACTTCCTTCCCGACCCCCGAAGGCTCGTCCGAAAGGCCCGGCCGGCGCGACTGGCCCCGTCCGACGACCTGCCTCCTTTTGTGGGGGAGTACGGCGAATTTATGGTCCTGCGCCGCTCACCCGAAATCCGGCTTGTACAGTTCAGGCAACGCCGATAGCGCGAAACGCGCTTTCGGGGCAACCCTTCAGCGATTCGCGGCGCTCTCGGGTCTCGCGTCGAGCGCCACGCCCTGAGGCTTCGCGTCGCCCGCATTCGCGGACGCCGCGAAGAAACTGGTCGATGGCCTTCACCATCGCGGACGCCGTTCTCATCCGCCATTCCGGAGACACGAGCGACCTGACGTCCTGCGCGTTCGAGAGATAGCCAAGTTCGACCAGAACCGAGGGAAATTCGGGCGCCTTGAGCACGACGAAGCTCGCCGACCGCTGCGGATTGTGATTGAGCCGCGTCACGTCGCCGAGGGAGCCGACGAGCCCGCGCGAGAAGATGTGCGCGTAGGCGCGGGTCTCGCGGCGCCTGAGATCGAACAGGATATCCGCGACGTCCGGGTCCTTCGCCCGCGCCACGGTCTTCTCTCCGCCGTCGGCCGCGTTCTCGCGCGCGGCGATCCGGGCGGCCTCCGCGTCCGAGGCGCGCTCGGAGCAGGTGTAAACCGTCGAGCCGTTTACGCCCGCGGACTCGCTCAGCGTGTCGGCATGGATAGAAATGAACAGAGACGCATTGACTTTGCGCGCAATATCCACGCGCTCGTCGAGATCGACGTAGTCGTCGCCTTTGCGCGTCATGACGACTGTATATTTGCCTTCGGCCTCGAGCTGGCGGCGAAGCTCCTCGCAGAAATCCCAGACCAGCGTCTTCTCCGCCACCCCGCCGACGCCGTGCGCCCCGCTGTCGGCGCCGCCATGGCCCGGATCGAGAACGATGACGGATTCGGGCGCGGCGGGCGCCGCGGCCACGTCGAGAGACGAGGCTGTCGGCGAGCGCTCCAGGGCCGAGAAGGCCATGGCGTCGCAGGGTTTGAGAGCGATTCTGAGCCGCGACGCGGGCGCGCCGGGGGAGATCGGCTTCGAATTCGATGGAATCCGGGCAGGCGGAGCGGCTGAGATCGACGACGATCCGCGACCGGCCGCTGTCGAGCAGCCCGAACCGAAAGGCTTTCACGAGCCCTTTGTCGTCGGCCCCACGTCCAATCGAGGGGTCAAGCTGGAAATTGACCTCCGGCAGGTCCACCACGATGCGGTCGGGAGAGGTTAGCGCATAAGCGCGCGCCTCCACAGGTTGCGAAAGGTCGAAGACGAGCTCCGCGCCGGCCCCGGTCTGCGTGAGACGCGCCCCGACCGCGACAGGCGTGGTCTCGGCATTGACGGCGCGTGGCCCCGCGGCAAGCGCGGCGGTCAGCGCTATCGCGGCCAGGATTCGCCCCCATGCAAGCGCCATCGGATCTCACTCTCACGACGCAGAATCGTTTACCGCCCGGCCGCGCGGTCGGGCAATCGCATTCTTGCGGAACGGCGACGGCTCGCGACCGGATCGGGGGCCGCCGGCCCGTCGCGATTGAGGCCCGCCAAACCTTTACGGCGGGTAAATTGGTGCACCGACAACGATTTAGAGCGTGCGAAAGGGGCCGGGCGCCGGGCCGGGGCTTGCATTTCAGCTTGCCAAGGCGAGCGGCGGCGCCTATTTAAAAGGTGTTATGAATTCGGACCGAATCTGCCGGGCCGTCTCGTTCAGTCTTGAGCGTGGATCAGAGCGGAACCGTCGAGTGACGGACCGCGGCGTCGTGCGGATGACGCGGAAGCGGGCGAGCCCGCTGCCGGGGTCGGCTATCTTGTGCGCGTGCGCTGCGCCTGAACAGGGGTTTGCGGACTGACACCAAGAAGCGAGGGCCGGCTATGGGCCGCGCGGCTCGAATTCGTGACGCTGGGGCGCTGAACAGCGCCGCCAAACGGCGACGAATCTTGGTTTTTTGCTCGACGATGTCCGGACGTGAGAATCAGAGCTTCTTGAGCTTGGCGACGAGGCCGCGCGGCGGCCTGGTCGAGCGTCGTCCGGTGAGGCGCTTGTCGTCGCCCCCACAGAATTTTTCGTTTCCCCCTCCTCAAGCAGACGCCGACCGCCCCCTCCCTGCCCGGCCCAAGAAGCCGCCTGCGGGAGCTGCTGCGCACGGCAAGAGAGTTCTCCATGGCAAACAAGATGATCATCGACGCCTCCCACCCGGAAGAAACCCGGGTGGTGGTGCTGAAGGGTAACCGCGTCGACGAATTCGATTTCGAATCTGCAAGCAAGCGGCCGCTGCGCGGCAACATCTATCTTGCGAAAGTGACGAGGGTCGAGCCCTCGTTGCAGGCGGCCTTCGTCGACTACGGCGGAAACCGGCACGGTTTCCTTGCCTTCTCCGAAATCCATCCGGACTATTATCAGATTCCCGTCGCCGACCGGCAGGCGCTTCTCGAAGAAGAGGCCGCGTCCCACCGCGACGACGACGACTATGAATCCGGCGGCGAGCGCCGCAGCCGCCGGCATCGTCGTCAGCGTCAGCCGGAAGCGGAAGCGCGCGTCGTCGAGGCCGACAGGGTCTCGGAACCGGCTGTCTCCGACGACGAGGACATCGGAGGCGAAGCGTCGGTCGAGACCATCGACCTCGCCCACCCTGCGATGGAGGCGGAGAACGAGGCAGCCTCCGGGATGACGGGCGAGCCTCAGGCGGCCGAGCCGCTTCCTCCCGTCGAGGCGCCGCACGAAGCGCCCGAATCCACCGGGGAGACGTCTCCCGCGAATCATGTCGAGCCGGAGCCCGCGGCTATCGAGGCGGAACGCGCGGCGCATGAGCCGGAAGTCGCCGCGAGCCGAATGAGGCAGAGCCGCATGAGACGGCGGCCGACCAGCATCACGACGACGATGACGATCACGATCACGACGTGACGACGCTCGACGGCGGCTCGGAAGAGCGCATCGCGTCGCACCGCAACCGGCGCGATGACGAAGGCGAGGGCGAGCCCGTCGAGCAGATCGGCGGCGATGCGCTCGAGGAAGTGCCCCGCCGCCCGCAGCGGATGCGTCGGCAGTACAAGATTCAGGAAGTCATCAAGCGCCGTCAGGTGCTGCTCGTCCAGGTCGTGAAGGAGGAGCGCGGCAACAAGGGCGCGGCGCTCACCACCTATCTTTCGCTCGCCGGCCGGTATTCGGTGCTGATGCCGAACACCGCGCGCGGCGGCGGCATCTCCCGCAAGATCACCAACGCCCAGGATCGCAGCCGCCTCAAGGGCATCGCCGAAGAGCTCGACGTTCCGGATGGCATGGGCGTGATCCTGCGCACGGCCGGCGCCTCCCGCACCAAGGCCGAGGTGAAGCGCGATTTCGAATATCTCCTGCGCATGTGGGAGACGGTGCGCGAGACGACGCTTGCTTCGAGCGCGCCGACCCTCGTCTACGAGGAAGGCTCGCTCATCAAGCGCGCCATCCGCGACCTCTACAGCAAGGAGGTCGACGAGATCGTCGTCGCGGGCGAAACCAGCTACCGCGAGGCGCGTCAGTTCATGCGCCTCCTCATGCCGAGCCACGTCAACGTGGTGCAGCTCTATCGCGACACGGCGCCCGTCTTCGCCAAGGCCGGGGTCGAAGCGCAGCTCGACGCGATGTTCTCGAATCAGGTGACGCTGAAGTCGGGCGGCTACATCGTCATCAACCAGACCGAAGCGCTGGTGGCGATCGACGTCAACTCGGGCCGCTCGACGCGCGAGCACAATATCGAGGATACGGCGCTTCGCACCAACCTCGAAGCCGCCGACGAAATCGCCCGTCAGCTGCGGCTTCGCGACCTCGCGGGCCTCATCGTCGTCGACTTCATCGACATGGAGGAATCGCGCAACAATCGCGCGGTCGAGCGCCGCATCAAGGACGCGCTCAAGAACGACCGCGCCCGCATCCAGGTTGGCCGCATCTCCCATTTCGGCCTTCTCGAAATGTCGCGCCAGCGCATCCGCACCGGCGTGCTTGAAGGCTCGACGGTCGTTTGCCCGCATTGTCAGGGCGCAGGCGTCGTCCGTTCCACCGCTTCGATCGCGCTGCATGTGCTGCGCGTGCTCGAGGATGCGCTCATCAAGAGCGCGAGCCACGACGTCATCGTGCGGACCCGCACGCCCGTTGCGCTCTATATCCTCAACCACAAGCGCGCGACATCTGCGCGACATCGAGCGCCGGTTTGGCGTTTCGGTCACGATCGACGCGGACGACGCGCTGACCGGCGCGAACTATCACGCGATCGAGCGCGGCGAGCCCGCGACCGGCGTCAAGGCGATCGAGCCGCCGCCGCTCGCCCAGGACGATTTTGCCTCTGTGATCGACGAGCCGATCCCGGCGGAGGAGGATATCGAGGAGCCGGCCGAGGCTCCCGAGGACGACGAGCCGATCGGCGAGGCCGAACGCGAAGCGGCGCTTTCCGGGCCTGATGACGGCGAAAACGGCCGCGGCCGGCGCCGGCGCCGGCGCCGGCGGCGCGGCGGAGAGCGCAGCCCCGCCGAGGGCGCCGCTCCCTCGGACGCTCCCCAGCCGACCGACGACGGCCTCGCGGTCGTCGCCGAAATCGGCGGCGATCTCGCACAGCCGGTGCAGGAGCAGGGCGCCGAGAGCGGCTGGCGAGGCGAGGGCGAACGCGGCGGCCGACGCTCGCGCCGTTCGCGCGGACGCCATCGCTATCCCCGCATCGACGCCGCGGCGGAAACGGAGTCGTCCGGCGACCTGCCGTTCGGCGAGGCTCCGGGGCCTGCTCTCGCCGCGGAGGCCGGGGAGTCGCAGGCCGAATTCCCGCCGCTGCCGGCCGAGGCGGCGGCGCCCGCAGGCGAGCCGACAGCCGAAGCTTCGCCCGCCGCCGAAGCCGCGCCCGCTCCGGAGGCGGTCTCAACTCCGGTCGAGCCTCTGCCCGTCGCGGCCGAGCCGGCCGCGCCGACGCCGCCCGCCGAGGTCCATGCGCCCGCGCAGCCGAAAGCGCTGGCCTCAGCGGAACCCGCGGCGCCGGCGGAGGAGGCTCACGCCGAAGCCGCTCCGGCGCCTGAAGAGCCGCCGCGGCCCCGCCGCTCCGGATGGTGGCAGCGAGCCCGCGCGACCATCGTCGGGGAGTGACCGTCCCTCCTCCTTCTTTCCGCGAAGCGGAGAGAGGGAGGAGAACCGTTCCCGGCGCCGCCGGATTGCCATGCAAAAAAGACCCGGGAAGGCGCGTTCGCGCCGACCCGGGTCTTCTTTTGATCGGGACCCGCTGGCGGCGTCAGAACCGCTCGCCGACCATGGCCTCGCTTTTCGCCCAAAGCGCCTTCGCTTTGTCAGGGTCGAGGGCGTGCGGTCGAACCCCGGCCAGAACGCTCGGGCCCGCATCGACGACCTCGGCCACATGGCAGTCCTCGCAATAGCGGCCGCCCACTTGGTCGGCGGTCGCGACGACCCCAGCCCAGATCGACGTCGCGGCCCCCTGCGGGATCGACTTCCAGGCGAGCGGCGGCAGACCCGCCGCCTGCCGCTCGCCATTGATCCGGTCCAGCATGCCCTCGACGGCGGCCGGGTCCATGTGGCGGCCAAGCTCGGTCCGAATGACGCCCGGATGCACCGCCGTCGCGCTGAGGCCGCTCCCCCGGTAACGTCGGTCGAACTCGACCGCGAACAGGACGTTGGCCGTTTTGGAGCGGCCATAGGCGACGAAAGGATCGTAGGGCGTGCGCTCGAAATTCGGATCGTCGAGATCGACGTCGGCGCGACGATGGCCGGCGGACGATACGTTGACGAGCCGCGCGCCCGCCCTCATGAGCGGCGCGATGCGGTTGACCAACAGGAAATGGCCGAGATGGTTCGTCCCGAACTGGGTCTCGAAGCCGTCCGCCGTTCTGCCGTAGGCGGTCGCCATCACGCCCGCGTTGCAGATCACGAGGTCGAACGGGCGCCCGTCGGCCACAAGCTTGTCCGCGCAGGCGCGCACGCTGGCAAGCGAGGCGAGGTCGAGCGGGACGAGTTCGAGTCCCCCGCCCTTTTTCGCATCCCGACGGACCTCAGCGGTCGCGGCTTCGGCTTTCGCAAGATCCCGCGCCGCGCCGACGACTTCCGCCCCATGCGCCGCGAGCGCACGAGCCGTCTCGACGCCGAGCCCGGCTGAGACGCCCGTCACCAGCGCGCGCTTGCCGGCGAGGCTGACGCCGGAAAGCACGTCTTCGGTGGTCGAGGTCGCTCCAAAGGCTTCTGGCTTGACAATATCCAGCATGGGTCGCTCCTGACTGATGTGAGAGGACTGGCGTGGGCGGGCTTGCTGGCGCGCCCAGGTTATAAACGGAGGTAAGGCTCCGGATATATACGGAGGACGCCTCCGTTTTGCAAGCGACGAAGGGAAGACGAGGTTGAGCGTCGGCGACAGGCAGCGGGCGGGCAAACAAGCGGGAACGCCGCCCCGCGCACGCGCGACGCGCAAGCCGCGCGCGGACGCCCAGCGCAACCGCGACCAGTTGCTCGCGGCGGCGAAGGCGGCTTTCGCCGAAGTCGGCCCGGATGTGACTTCTCGAGGAGATCGCGCGCCGCGCGGAGGTCGGGATCGCAACGCTCTACCGTAATTTTCCGACGCGGGAAGCGATCGTCGAGGCGGTCTACAGGCGCGAGGTCCAGCAGCTTGCCGAAGCCGCGCCGCGGCTTCTCCAGTCCCGCCCCCCAGCCGAGGCGCTCAAGGCCTGGATGCTCATGTTCATCGACTATGTCGCGACCAAGCGGCTGATTGCGCCGGCGTTGTCGGCGGTCGCGAACGGCTCTCCCGACTTTTACGCCTCGTCCAGCGCGCTGATCCGGGAGGCGATCCGTCATATGGTCGAGCGCGCGAAGGCGGAAGGCGCCATTCGCGAAGACGCGGATTCGGGCGATCTTCTGGGCGCCCTGATCGGCTTCGCCTCCGTTCGGAGCAGCCCGGACTGGCAGGCGAGCGCCCGCCGCCTGATCGACATCCTGATGGATGGCTTGCGCGTCGGCCGGTCTGCGGACTGACGCGCTCTCCGGGAGTTGGCGACGCCCTTTGCTCCCGGCTTGACTTGGGCGCCCCGCCCTACCAAGGCTTGAGCCATGTCCCTATCCGCCGTCGAGCCCGCGCCCGCCGCCGGGCAGAAGCCCCCCCTTCGGGTTGTCCTGTGTGCGCCGCGCGGCTTCTGCGCAGGCGTCGTGCGGGCCATCGAGATCGTCGAGCGGGCGCTTGAGATCTACGGGGCTCCGGTCTACGTGCGGCACGAGATCGTGCACAACAAGTTCGTGGTCGACTCGCTGCGCGCAAAAGGCGTCGTCTTCATCAAGGAGCTCGACGAAGCCCCGCCTGGACATCCCGTGATCTTCTCGGCGCATGGCGTCGCCAAATCCGTTCCGGAGGAGGCGAAGGCCCGCAATCTTTTCACCATCGACGCCACCTGTCCGCTTGTCACCAAGGTGCATCGGGAAGCGCAGGCGCATTTCAAGCGCGGGCGGCGGATCATCCTCATCGGCCATGTCGGCCACCCGGAGGTGATCGGGACGATGGGGCAGTTGCCGCCCGGAGCGGTAACCCTGGTCAGTTCGGTCGAAGAGGTCGATGGGCTGCCTGCGCGACGACGGACGCGACGTCGCCTATGTGACCCAAACCACCCTGTCGGTTGACGATACGCGCGAGATCGTGGACGCGCTGAAGAGGCGCTTCCCGGCGATCCACGCTTCCCCGGTCGAGGATATCTGCTACGCGACCACCAATCGGCAGGAGGCGGTGAAGACGGCGGCCCGCAAGGTCGACGCGGTGATCGTCGTCGGCGCGGCCAATTCCTCGAATTCCCAGCGGCTGCGCGAAGTCGCCGAGCGCGAGGGGGCGACGGCCCAGCTCGTGGCGGACGAACGCAGCATCGACTGGCGCGCCCTAGAAGGCGGACGCTCGGTCGCGGTGACCGCCGGCGCTTCGGCGCCCGAAGAACTCGTAGCCCGCATCCTCGACGCCCTGGCGGAGCGCTTCGAGATCACGACGGAGACGCTGACGACGGCGAGCGAAGCGATGGCCTTTCCGCTTCCGCGCGACCTGCGGGCTCAGACCTGACGGCAGGCGGACGCGCCGGGTATCACTTGCCGAGGTAGCCCCGAAGCGGGTCCGTCAGGCCCGCGGCCCCATAGGTGCGCAGAAGATCGGTTGACCCGCTGGCCGCGCCCGATGAACTCACGCCCGAAGCGCCGAAGGCGGACGTCGTCCCCGTGACGCCCGCACTTGTCCCTGTGACGCCCGTGGTCCGCGTTGCGGTCGCGGATCCGCCGTAAGCTCCGCCGGGCATGAGGGGATCCCGGTAATCTGTCGCGCCGAGCGAGCCATATGCGGCGCCATATCCGGTTGCGTTACCGCTGTAGCCGGATCCAGCCGAGCCCCCGCCAGCCGCCCCACCATACGTCCCGTAGGCCGCGCCGCCGTACGCGCCAGCGCCGCCGTAAGTCCCGTAAGCCGCCCCGTTCCCGACGGCGCCCGAGGTTGAGCTTGTGGTCAATGGATCGACATAATCGTGGGCTCGCGTTTGCCCCGCGGCGGCGCCGCCGAAGACCATGTCATAGCCAAGGCTGCCCGCGCCGCCGCCTGGCGCCCCGGAATAGCCCGGCCCAGATGCGGAGCCGTTCGGCACCCCGAGGTAAGACGTCGTTCCGTCGGGGGACAAGCCTCCGCTCTGATCGATCTGGCCAAAAACGCGCGCGCGAAATTTGGCCTGCCGATCGGCCTGCAACGGCGTCCATTGGCCAGTCTGCGAATCAATGAAGGAATCGTTGACGTCGCGCGCGCCCAGCGAATCCATATAGGCGCGAACGCCGCGCCCGCCGCCGTATCCCATTCCTCCGCGCGTCGCGTCCACGTCGGCCGCGCCTCCGTTGTAGCCCGCGACGACGCCCAAACCGCTCATGAGATCCGTGCTGCCGGCGGTGTGGAGCGTATCCCCGAAGGAATTGATGAAATTGTACGGCTGGTCGACTCCGGAGGTTTTTTGGCGACCGAAGGCGGATGTCGGCCGGCTTTGCGCCGAGGAATCCGATCCGCCCACGAAAAATCTACGCCTTACCTCCGTCGGTTCACTGAACAGCGGCGAGACATAGGTCGATTTCACGCTGGAATGGCCGCCCGACGAGCCAAAAACCTCGGAATATCCGCCGCCGCCCCGCCCGGACGACCCGCCGCCGAACACCGCGTCGTATCCGGCGCTTTGCGCAAACGCCGGCCCGGCGAACGCGAGAGCGCAGCCGGCGGCCAGAGCGAGTCTTGTGAACGGCATCGAAATGTCCCAAGCCCTGTTCTTCGATCCTGGCGATTGCTCCTCTTGAAGGAGAAGCTTGGCGCGGTCATGGCCGCGCGCGTCCCCGCTGCAACGCGATCCTTATTTAGGAAGCCGACAGCCTGATGAACAGACTGCCCGAGGTTGTCTTGCGCCCCTTCTTTCGTTAGGAGCGCTCCCCTTTCTTCGAGGTCGCCAAACATGCCCGCCCGGCAGACAGAGGAAGCGGCTGTCCGCGGATCGCTCCGGAGGGAATTCGGCGCGACCTTCGCGCTCGCCTGGCCGCTCGTCCTTTCCAACGTCGCCATCAATGTGATGGCGGCGACAGACATGTTGATGCTGGGCCGGCTCTC
Source organism: uncultured Alphaproteobacteria bacterium (assembly GCA_963741845.1). Classification (GTDB taxonomy): domain Bacteria; phylum Pseudomonadota; class Alphaproteobacteria; order Rhizobiales; family Beijerinckiaceae; genus Roseiarcus. The sequence continues at coordinate 136,640 of CAVUJV010000033.1, read as the reverse complement.
CCCGCAAGCGCTGGCCGCGGGATCGCTCGGCTTCAACCTCTATATCCCGATGCTCCTGTTCGGCATCGGCCTTCTGGGCGCGCTCTCGCCGATCGCGGCGGCAAAGCTCGGGGCCGGCGAGGGTCCCGAGGGTTTGCGGCGCGCCGCGCATCAGGCGCTGATCTCGGCGGTCCTGCTGTCGGCCGTCGCCTGGATGGCGCTTTGGCGCGCAACCGACATCCTGCTCGCGATCGGCGAGCCGCCGGACCTTGCCCGCGACGCGGGAACCTATTTGCACGGCTTCCAATGGGCCTACCTGCCAGCTCTGCTGTTCACGGCGGGCCGGTCGATGTTCGCAGCCTTCGAGCGTCCGCGCCCCACCCTGATCGTCAGCCTCTTCGCGATCGCGTTCAACGCTGTCGCGAACTACGCGCTGATCTTCGGCCATTTCGGCCTGCCGGCGCTTGGAATTTTCGGCTCCGGGCTGGCGACCACCTTGTCGCAAGCCCTCATGGCGCTGAGCCTTTTCGCCATTTCGGCGCTCGATCGCGACATGCGCCGCGCTCGCCTCTTCGCCCTGCCCTGGCGGCCCGCCCGCGCGGAATTCGTCGCGCTGTGGCGGCTCGGCCTGCCGATCGGCGGGACGGTCGTCGCGGAAGTCGGCGTCTTTTCGGCAGCCTCCCTCGCCGTTGGCCTGCTCGGCCAGCATGCGCTCGAGGCGCATGCCGTGGCGCTTCAGATCGCCGCGCTCGCCTTCATGGTTCCGCTGGGCGTCGGCCAGGCGGCGACCGTCCGGATCGGCCGCGCCTTCGGGGCGCGCAATCCGCGCGGAATTGCGCGGGCGGGCTGGTGCGCCTTCGGACTCACCGCGATCTTCGCCTGCCTCTCCGCCTCGGCCATGGTCCTTGCGCCGAAACTGCTGATCGCGCCCTTCATGCGGCTCGATCTGCCGCAGAACGCGGAAGCCATCGCGATCGCGATCACGCTGCTCAAGGTCGCGGCCGTCTTCCAGATCTTCGACGCGAGCCAGGCGACGCTCGCCAATATGCTGCGGGGGCTGCACGATTCGCGCGTGCCCCTCGTGATGGCGCTCGTCGGCTATTGGGCGATCGGCGCGCCGGTCGGGCTCGCGCTCGGCTTCTGGACGGCGCTTGGACCCGTCGGCGTGTGGGTTGGCCTCGCTTCCGGACTCGCCGCGGTCGCGCTTCTCCTGCTCGCGCGCTGGATCGGAAAGGAGCGGCGCGGCTTTCTGGCGACGCCGACCGCGGGAAGCAGCGCCGCGGCCGCGGTCTCCGCGTCGGGCGGCGCGGTTTGACGGGCGCGCCTGCCTCAGCCCACTATGCGCTCCGCATGAACCAGCCCAAAGACACTCCGCCGAAAGACTCCCCGCCGAAGGACCTGCTCGTCATCGACGTCGACACCGGGATCGACGATGCGCTGGCGTTGCTCTACGCCTGCGCGCACGCGGACGCGAAGATCCTCGGCGTATCGACGGTCGTCGGCAATGTGACGCTGGCTTCGGCCACCCGCAACACGCGTGCGGTGCTCGCCATGATCGGGCGCTCCGACATTCCGGTCTGGCCCGGCGCCGCGACGCCGATGTCGACCGCGCCCACGGACGCCAGCGTCGTGCATGGCGAGAGCGGCCTCGGCTACGCCGCGCTGCCGGAGCCGAAGACGCCAGCGGCGAGCGCGCATGCGGTCGACGCCATCATCGCGACGGCGCGCGCCCACGTCGGAAAGCTCACCCTCGTCGCGACCGGACCGCTCACCAATATCGCGCTGGCGGTCCTGCGCGAGCCAGACCTGCCGCGCCTCGTGAAGCGCTTCGTCATCATGGGCGGCGCCTTCGGCGACCCGGGCAATGTAACGCCATGCGCCGAGTTCAACATCTGGCACGACCCGGAAGCCGCGCGCATCGTCTTCCGCATGTTCGGCGGGGTGGGGTCGGCGGCCGTCGTGGCGGTCGGACTCGACGTCACCCGCAAGACGACTTTCAACGCCGACGACATCGCGGCCTTCGCGCGCCGCGTCGCCGGCAGCCCGCGCGGGCCGGCGCTCGTGCGCTTCGTCGAGGATTCGTCGCGCCACTATTTCGAGCTGATGGAGAAGTGGCACGGCGCGCGCTACCTGACCCTGCACGATCCGCTGGCGCTCGGCGTCGCGCTCGATCCGACGCTGGTGAAGACTCGCCAGTGCACCGTGGATGTCGAGACGAGCGGGCGCATCACGATGGGCGCGACGATCCCCGACTGGCGCGGCCAGTGGGGCCGGCTGCCCAACGCCGAGGTGGCTGTCGAAGTCGAGGCCGAACGGTTCAAGGCGATGTTCTTCGACGCGCTGGCCCGACTCGCGGAAGCGCCGGCCTGACAGAGAATTTCGCCTTCAGTTGAGACGATGCGCCCGGCGGGACTCGGGTCGTCGCCCGCCAGCCTTACAGAGCCGCGTAATCCCTCACCGTCACGAAGCGCGCAGGCCCGTCCTCTTCGATCGGCGCGGATGGCGGAAGCGGCGGCACGAAATAATTGTCCGTCGCGTCGTCGTTGGCGAGCGAAACCTCGGCAGCCAGCGCCGTCCCGCCTTCGGCCCAGAAGGCATGCGCGACATAGGGTTCGAGCGTCAGGCTTTCGCCCGGTTCGAGCCTCACCTGATCGCCCGGGCCGAGATCGAGAACCGTCACGTCCTTGCGCACGCGAAAGCGGTCCTTCGTCGGCGTCCCGCCTCGATCCACCCTGAACAGCTCGACCACGAAGCGCGCGCCGCCGCGATTCACGATGTCTTCGGTCTTGACCACATGATAATGATGCGGGGCGCGCTGCCCGTCGTCGCTCATGATCGCCTTTTCCGCATAGAGCCGGCCGCGCTTCGATTCGAGGTCGCGCCAGTTTCCCATGCGCAGCGTAAAGATCGTGAGGCCGTCGCTCCCGAAGGCGCCCGGCGTGAACTCGACGACGTTCCAGCCAAGGCCGCGCTCTGCGATGAACTTCGCCGCCACGCTCTGTTCGTGGAAATCACGCGGGCTCCACAGCGCGAAGGGCGGCAGCGTCATGCCGTGCCGCTCGCAGAGCTTCAGCATCGCTTCGATGCGCGCGTCGATGAAAGAACGCTTCATCGCCCCTTGCTCCCGGGCGCCTTAAGCCTTGGCCTTCTTCGCGCGCTCCATGCCTTCGAGGACCATCTTGCGCGCTTCGTCGGCATCGCCCCAGCGGATGATCTTCACCCACTTTCCCGGCTCGAGGTCCTTGTAGTGGTTGAAGAAGTGCTCGATCTGCTTGAGCGTGATCGACGGGAGGTCCGAATAATTGTTCACATGCGCATAGCGCTGCGTGAGCTTGGCTGAGGGCACGGCGATCAGCTTCTCGTCGCCGCCATGTTCGTCCTCCATGACGAGCACGCCCACGATCTTGCAGCTCATGACAGCGCCCGGAGCGATGGCGCGCGTATTGGCGACCACCACGTCGCAAGGGTCGCCGTCGTCCGAAAGCGTGTGCGGGATGAAGCCATAGTTTCCGGGATAACGCATCGAGGTGTAGAGGAAGCGGTCGACAACCAGCGCGCCGCTCTCCTTGTCCATCTCGTATTTGATCGGCTCGCCCCCGATGGGCACCTCGATGACGACATTGACGTCATGGGGCGGATTCTTGCCGACCGGCACTGCGTTGAGATTCAAGAAGGCCTCTCCCGGATTTTTGCGCGCGCCGTCGGATCGCGGCGGCGGGACCGTCAGGCTTATAGGAAGAATGGCGCCTCAGCCAAAGCCGAAAGCGACGCGTTCGCGCTCCTGTCCGCCGAAAGTCTCATGCGCGCGGCGCAGGACGCGGCCGCCGAGCCGACGATAGAATTCGACCGCGCGTTCGTTGTCCGCCAGCGCCCAGACGACGAAAGTCGCATAGCCGTGCGAGGCGAGATCCTTGCCGGCCGCCTCGAACATGCGCCGTCCAAAGCCGCACCCCTGGCATTCGGGAGCGAGATAGAGCTCGAAAATCTCGCCGCCATAGCCGAGGGCCGGAACGCGGTTCCGGCCATAGCTCACATAGCCGACGACCCTGTCGGAAAATTCCAGAACGAGCAATGGCGTGCGCCTCGCGATCGCAACGCGCCACCAGGCGGAGCCACGGCGCGCAACCATCTGCTCGAGTTCCCGCCCCGGGATCACCCCGCGATAGGCTTCGCGCCACGCGGCGTCATGGACCGCGGCGATGTCCCTTTCGTCGCCCAGTCGCGCGGAGCGTATGGAGATGACTGTCTCGACCATGGCTCGGGATGTTAAGTCCGCCTCGCGCCGGCCCGCAAGGTCTTGACACCGCGGGCGACGCACTTTTTTGCTTGGGGATAAGCGCCTTCGAGTCGGCGCAATCGCGCCGGAATTTGCGCGCAATGAAAAGCCAATCGGCCAGGCTGGTTTTTGGCCTTTGGAGCTTTGAACAGATGATTCGGCGGTCCTTGGCGGCGCGCCTAGGCTTTCTGATCGCAGTCGCGGCGGCTATGGCATCGCCTCGCGCGGCGACGGCCGACGTGCTGCATGCGGTGTACAAGGTGTCGCTGATCGGACTGCCGATCGGCGCCGCCAACCTCAATGCCGAGCTGACCCCCACCCGCTATTCCATCGCGGCGGACGCGAAGCTCACCGGCCTCGCAAAGATCATCTCCAACGCACGGGGCGCCTCCGCCGGCCAGGGCGCGATCGTCGGCGGCAAAGTGTCACCCGCGACCTTCGCCACCATCGCCGCGAGCTCGAATATGACGCGCACCATTCGCATGGCGCTGGCCGGCAACACCGTGACGGGCGTTGACATCGCCCCGCCCTTCCAGGACAAGCCGGACCGCGTGCCGCTCGGGCCGCACGACGAGCAGAACATCGTCGATCCGGTCGGGGCGGTCGTCTTTCCAGCGCCGGCTTCCGGGCCGCTCGTGTCGCCCGCCGCCTGCAACCGGAAGATCCCGATCTTCGACGGCTACACGCGCTTCGACATCAATCTCACTTATGTCGGGGAGCGCGAGGTGAAAGCGAAGGGCTACCACGGCCCGGTCGCGGTCTGCGCCGCGCGCTACGTGCCGATTTCCGGACACAGCCGCGACCGGCCCGCCACGAAATTCATGGCTGAAAACAAGGACCTCGAAGTCTGGCTGGCCCCGATCGAGAGGGATCGGATGCTGGTGCCCTTCCGGGTGTCGGCTCGGACCATGATCGGAACGACCGTGATCGAGGCGTCCGAATTCCGGCTGGAGCCCGAGTAATGACCCGGATCCGTGGTTAAGAGCGCGCGTTAGGGGTTGGTTCGGGTTTGAAGGCGCAGGGGATGGCAGCGTCATGGACGGGCTTGACCCGTCCATCCACGTGAACACTGCCGCCCGTCTAAGGCGCTGATTATATTGGGCTACCCATATCTATCAGCTGAATTGTACAGACTCGACGTGGATGGCCGGCACAAGGCCGGCCATGACGACACAGCATGACGCGCGGCGGGCCTGAAGGCTTCAACCTCTTGAACAACAGCTGACGCGACAAGCCTACGCCACGACCTTACCGAAACCGAAAAAGCAAAACATTTTCTTCTGATTTTCCGATGAGCGCGGTAGGATGCGTGATCGCCGTCAAGCTGGAAGCCGCCCATGCGCGAAATCGTCAAAGTCGCCGCTGCCGTTGCAAGACCGATGGCCCTGTTTTCGCCATCCTTTAGCCGTCCCGCGGCCGTCGATCGCGTCTTGCCGGAAGGAAATGTCAGCGCAAACCGTTGAAAAGTCCCGATTCGCGGAAGAAAATGGCGCGATTTTCCTCCGCTTTTTCGCTCCAAATCGCTCGAAAACGCTTCGTTTCACGCCGAAAACAATGCAAACGGACGCAAAATCGCGCCAAAACCGCGCAAAACTGCATGCAGCCCCGCGCTGAAAGCGCTCCGGGCCGTCCGCCTCAGTTGAGTTCGTCCGCCAGCGTCGGCATCGGCAGAACGCCGACCCCCTCCTCGATGAGAGCCTTGGCCTCGCTCAGGCTCGCGCGGCCGCGGATGGGACGTTCGGGCTCCTCGCCCTGGTGGATGGCGCGCGCCACTTCCGGGAAGCGGCCCCCGACGTCGTCGGTGTTGGCTTCGATGTCCCGCTTCAGCCGCGCGATCATTTCCCGCGCATGACGGCGGCGGTCGTCCATGAGCGGTTCGGCCGGCTGACCTTCGGGCGCGGGAGCGGACTTGTCCCGCTCTCCGCCAAGCACGGCCGGCGCCATCAGGGCTTTCTCGACTTTGGTCGAGCCGCATTCCGGGCAGGCGACGAGGCCGCGCTTGCGCTGCTTGTCGTAAGCCGCGCTGTCGGGGAACCAGCTGTCGAAAGTGTGCCCCTCCTCGCAGGCGAGGGCGTATTTGATCATGGTTCAGTCCGCCAGCAGCTTGTCCAGTTCGCCGACCGCTTCGAGATCGTGCAGATCGTCGCAGCCTCCGACGTGCCTCTCGCCGATGAAGATCTGCGGAACGGTCGAACGGCCGCCCGCCTTCCGGGCCATCGCCATCTGGCCAGTCCGGTCCCCATCAACGCTGATCTCCTCGAAGGAGGCGCCCTTCTTTTTCAGAAGCGCCTTGGCGGCGTGGCAGTATGGGCAGGTGGATTTCGTGTAAATGACGACGGACTGCACTTGCGTAACAACTCCTGGCGGCGTCGGGTTCCGCCTGTCTCTTTTTCCTTATATGGCTCCTTCAGGCGCCTGCAACAACCCGTGCGAAAACAAGCACGTCGACGCGCGAGGCCCCCGCCCGCAACAGGACGCGCGAGGCCGCGTTGAGCGTTGCGCCTGAGGTCAGCACGTCATCGACGATCACGATCTTCCGGCCCTTGACGTCAGCGGCTTCGGCGACCTTGAAGGCGCCCTGCACATTCTCGGCGCGCCGGGTCCGGCTCAGGCCCACCTGGCTCCGGGTCGCCTTCACCCGGCGAAGCGCCGCGAGGTCGCAGGGCACATGCGTCTGCCTCGAGACTTCCCGCGCCAGCGCCGCGGCCTGATTGAACCGCCGCCGCCAGAGCCGGACCGGATGCAGGGGAACCGGGACGAGAAGATCGGCCTCGGCGAGAAGCTCCGCCCCGGCCCGCGCCATCCAGCGCCCGATCGGCCGCGCAAGCTCCGCGCGATCCGAATATTTGAGCCGGTGCACGAGGGTTCGGGCCGGCCCGTTCTCGAAGCGCGCGACCGCCCGGGCGCGGAAGAACACGGGCGGATCGGCCATCGCCTGCGGCGACAGAAGGCCGTCTCCCAGATCCTGCTCGAAGGGCGTGCCGAGCCGCTCGCAGAACGGGCGCTCGATGAAGCGGATCTCGTTCCAGCAGCGCGGGCAGAGCGCGCCATGCGCATGGGTCGCGGCGCGGCAGGCCAGACAGGTCGGGGGAAACAGAACGTCGAGCGCCGTCTCGCCAAGACGGCGCCCGAAGCCCGCGACCCGCCGCGCCCACGCGACCGGCGAGGCGGCTTCACCAAGAAGGCTGACGCGCGCATCCATAATGGGCGTAAGTTAACGCCCCTCGCGCCTTTGCGCGAGAGCGCCGGAAGGGGCATATGCGGGAAAGTGTCTTCCTCCAGCGCGCCTCCCGAAATCTTCGACCGGGCCCTTCTCCGCCGCCGGCTGGATCGCGCCTGGGCGAAAGGCGCGGCGGGAGCCGACTTCCTGCTCGTCCGCGCCTCGGAGGAACTGGTCGATCGCCTGTCGCTGGTGAAGCGGCGCTTCGCCGAGGCGGCGGACATCGAGACGCCGGGTCCCCATGCCTCCGACGGCGCTGGCCGCGAGCGGACAGGTCGACCGCGTCACCCGCGTCGCGCCAACCGCGGGGAGCCTGGGCGCGGGGGATTTCGTCGGGCTCGTTGGCGATATGGAGCGCCTGCCTCTCGACGAGGGCCGGTTCGACCTCGCCGTCTCGCTGCTCGCCATGCAGACCGTCAACGACCTGCCGGGCGCGCTGGCGCAAATCCGCCGCGCGTTGAAGCCCGACGGCCTGCTCATGGCCGCCCTTCTCGGCGGGGACAGCCTGACGGAATTGCGCCAGAGCTTCACAATCGCGGAGAGCGAGATCCTGGGCGGCGCTGCGCCCCGGGTGGCGCCCTTCGTCGAGGTGCGGGCGCTCGGCGCCCTTGCGCAGCGGGCCGGCTTCGCCCTGCCGGTGGTCGATCTCGACCGCGTAACGGTCCGCTATTCGGATATCTTCGGGCTGATCCGGGACCTGCGCGCTTTCGGAGGAACGAACGCCCTCAAGGCGCGCAGCCTCAAGCCATTGCGCCGGGACGTCCTTTTCCGCGCCGCGGCCGTCTATGCGGAGCGGTTCGCCGATCGGGACGGGCGCCTCCGCGCGACCTTCGATGTGCTCTGGCTCAACGCCTGGGCGCCGCACGAGAGCCAGCCGAAGCCTTTGCAGCCGGGCTCTGCAACAATGCGGCTCGCCGACGCGTTGAAGGGGCGCCGCTGACGCCCGCGCCTTTTTGACGCGGCGGGGCGCTTTGACGGAACGGCTCGCCGCGCTACATTGGTGGGACGGATCCGAGGGGCGTGCGGCGAAGCGCGTGATTGGTCACGCGAGACAGGAGACCCCGATGATGGACATGCGCGGCAGGAGCCTGACGCTGGCCTCGGCGCGGAGGGCGTTCCGACGGATCGATCCGCTGGTTCGCTACATGCTGATCAACTGGGCGCTTGGCGCGCTTGCCGGCGTGCTCTGCGCGACCGCGCTCCTCGTCGTCGACCCGTTCGGGCTGCGGCCAATCCTTTCCCACAGCGACGTCGCGGCCGCCGCGATCTTTCTGCTCTACGCCGGTTTCATGACGACCTTCGGCGGTCTGGTCTGCGCCGCCGCCGTCATGTTCCCGCCGAAGGACGACGATCCGCCGCGCGGCGGGGGCTTGAGGGCGAATGTCACGCCCGATCTTGCGTTCGCGCGCGTCCCTGTCCGGCGACCCCTGCCCCACTAAGGGCGCGAGGGCCGGCCGCCCCGGTTCGCGGTCCGCGGAGTCCATCATCTCGTCGGTCATCGGAGTTCCTCGGCTTTGCGGTCGATAGCCGCAACCCGAACCTACCGAAAAACCGCCGATCATCGCCTCAAGCCTCTATTTTACAGAATTGCAGCACACCCGCCGAGCGCAATTCCTCTCCGGATCGTTCGGTCGAAGGATGATCCTCCAAGCGGAAGTTATGATGTTTAAAACATGATTCTATCAATTTTAACTTTTACAAACCAACCTCCGGGCCGTATTATTCAATTTTCACCCCGCTCGGGACCGATCTCCGTCGATGATTACCGCCGCCCAGTTGCGCGCCGCGAGAGCGCTGATTGGCATTGACCAGCGCGAGCTTGCCGAACGCTCCGGCCTTTCGGTGCCGACCATTCAGCGGATGGAGGCGAGCGAGGACGTCATTCGGGGCACGGTCGACTCGCTCATGAAGCTGATCGACGCGCTGGACGCGGCCGGGGTCGCCCTGATCTCGGCCGATGCGGCGAGCGATCGTGGCGGACGGGGCGTCCGTTTGAAGGAGTCGCCCTCCGCGGCGACGAGCGACTCACACTCGGATGCGCGGCGCGCAGGCAAGGGCTGAGGAGGGACAGGGGCAATGTTGCTCGCCGCCAGCCTGGCCTGCGTGGGCGCCTTGTTGATCGTCTCGGTCTTTGCGGTGGCGGCGGGACGATGGGCGCGCGCGAGCGAGACCGTCTACGGCCTGTGCGCGGCCTTATCGCTGGTGGCGCTTGGCATAGCTCTCGTTCATCTGATTCGCGGCGACGCTCCGGCCGAACTTGTCACGCCGCTTGGCCTGCCTCAGATCGGCGCGCATTTTCGTCTCGACGCGCTTTCCGCCTTCTTCCTCACCCTCATCAATCTCGCCGGCCTGGCCGCGAGCCTTTACGCCATCGGTTACGGCCGGCACGAGCCCGAGCCGTCCCGGGTCCTTCCCTTCTATGCCGCCTTTCTCGCCGGCATGAATCTCGTCGTGCTGGCGGCGGACGCCTTCACGTTCCTGGTTGGCTGGGAGGTGATGTCCCTCACCTCCTGGGCGCTCGTGCTCGCGCGCTATCGCGAAAAGGAGAATGCGTCCGCGGCCTATGTCTATCTGGTGATGGCGAGCATTTCGGCTTTCGCGCTCCTGCTCGCTTTCGGCCTGATGTCGGGGCCTGAAGGCGCCTACGCCTTTTCAAGCATGCGCGGTCGCGCCCTCCCGATGCTGTTCGCCGGTCTCACGCTGGCGCTGGCGCTGATTGGCGCAGGCTCGAAGGCCGGGCTCGCGCCCTTGCATGTGTGGCTGCCGCTCGCCCACCCGGCCGCGCCGAGCCATGTCTCGGCGCTGATGAGCGGGGCGATGACCAAGGTCGCGATCTACGCCTTCGTCCGCATCGCCTTCGATCTTCTTCCCGCGCCAAGCTGGTGGTGGGGAACGCCGGGCCTCGTGGTCGGCGGCCTCACCGCGGCTCTGGGCGCGCTCTCCGCGATGATGCAGCGCGATCTCAAGCGGGCGCTCGCCTATAGCACGATCGAGAACATCGGGATTATCTTCGCGGCGCTCGGCCTGGCGCTGGCGTTCAAGGCGAACGGAATGGAGACGGCGGCCGCGCTCGCGCTCACCGCCGCGCTCTTTCACGCGCTCAACCACACGATCTTCAAGAGCGCGCTTTTCTTCGGCGCCGGCGCCGTTCTCACCGCGACGGGCGCGCGCGACATGGAGCGGCTCGGGGGCCTCATTCACAGGATGCCGACGACGAGCCTTGCGGCGCTGATCGCCTGCGCGGCCATCTCCGCCCTGCCCCCGCTCAACGGCTTCGCCTCGGAATGGCTCGTCTTTCAGGCAATCCTTCTCAGCCCCGGCCTGCCGCAATGGAGTTCTGAAGCTCCTCACGCCCGCCATCGGCGCCCTCATCGCCGTCGCCGCGGCGCTTGCGGCGGCCGGCTTCACCCGATTCTACGGGATTGTGTTCCTCGGCAGACCGCGCAGCGCCGAGGCGGCCTCCGCGCACGAGGTCGACCGATGGTCGCTCGCGACCATGTTCGGCCTGGCGGCGCTCTGCATTCTGGCCGGCGTGCTGCCGGGCCTCGTGATCGACGCGCTCGCGCCTGTCGCACAAGGGCTCGTGCATGCGCGCATGCCCGTCCAGTCCGGCATCGCATGGCTCTCGATCGTGCCGGTCGCCGAGAGCCGAAGCTCGTACAACGGCCTCATCGTTCTCGCCTTCATCACCTTCTCCGCTTCGGTCGCCGCCTACGCGATCCACCGTCTGGCCTCGAAGACGCTGCGCCGCGCTCCCCCGTGGGATTGCGGCTTTCCCGACCCGAGCCCCCTCACCCAATATACGGCGACGAGCTTCGCCCAGCCGATCCGGCGCGTGTTTGGGACTTACGCGTTTCGCTCCCGGGAGCGTGTGGACATGCCGGCGCCGGGCGACCTTCGCCCCGCCCGTTATCAGCTTGAAATGCACGATCTCGCGTGGGACCGCCTCTACGCGCCCGTGGTCGGAGGCCTCAACGCCGTCGCCGACTGGCTCAATCCGCTGCAATTCCGGACCATACGTCAATATCTGAGCCTGGTGTTCGCGGCGCTCGTGCTGCTCCTGCTCGTGGTCGCGCTATGGGCCTGATCCGGGATCTCGCCGTCCAGGGCGCGCAAATGCTGCTGGTGCTCATGCTCGCGCCGCTGCTCACCGGCTTCGTGCGCAAGGTCAAGGCGCGGCTTCAGCGAAGGCGCGGGCCCCCGGTGTTGCAGGTCTATCGCGATCTCATCCGCCTCATGCGGAAGGAGGCCGTGCTCGCCGAGAACGCCTCGTGGCTCTTCCGCGTGGCGCCCTATGTGATCTTCGCCACGACCTGGGTCGCCGCGGCGCTGGTGCCGACTTTCGCGACCGGGCTCATCTTCAGCTGGGCGGCCGATCTCATCGTCCTCACCGCCCTGCTCGGCAGCGCGCGTTTCTTCCTGACGCTCGCCGGCATGGATGTCGGCACGAGCTTCGGCGGCATCGGATCGAGCCGCGAGGCGATGATCGCGACGCTCGCCGAGCCGGCGATGATCATGATCGTCTTCTCGCTGGCGCTGCTCGCGGGCTCGACCCAGCTTTCGGTGCTTGCCGAATTCATGCTGTCGTCCGCCGCGGGCCTGCGGGTTTCGCTCGGTCTCGCGCTGATCGCGCTCATCATCGTGGCGATCGCCGAGAACGGCCGCATCCCGGTCGACAATCCCGCGACCCATCTCGAACTCACGATGGTTCATGAGGCGATGATCCTCGAATATTCGGGACGCCATCTCGCGGTCCTCGAACTGGCCGCCTCGCTGAAGCTTCTGCTCTATGTCTCGCTGATCGCCTGCGTCTTCGCGCCCTGGGGCCTCGTTTCCTCGCAATCGCACCTCTTCGCGCAGGCGGGCGGCGCGTTTGCCTATCTCGGCAAGCTCGCGGTCGGCGGAGCGCTGCTCGCGACCTTCGAGACGACAATTGCGAAGATGCGCGTCTTCCGCGTGCCGGATTTCCTTGGCGCCGCGCTGATGCTGAGCCTGCTCGGCGCGCTGCTCCTGTTCGTTTCCCGGAGCCTTTGAGCCATGCACGGCTTCGCCATCAGCCACGGCTTCGCTCTCGACCTCGCGCATCTGCTTGCGGGCACGCTGGTCCTCCTGAGCTTTATGATGCTCTATCAGGACCGGCTCTATGCGCTTCTCAACGTCTTCGCCCTGCAGGCGATCGCGCTTGCGCTCTCGGTCGGCTGGCAGGCCTACATCCAGGAAGCGCCGCACCTCTACATCACCGCAGCGATCGCTCTCGTCTTCAAGGGAATCATCATCCCCGTCGCGCTCCATCGCATCGTGGCGGAGCTCGGCATTCACCGGCAGGTCGAGCAGGTCGTGGGCGTGGGCCCGACCATGCTGCTCGGCATCGGTCTCGTCGCGCTCTCCATGGTCGTCATGCTGAGGGTCACGACGACCGCCGATCCTCTGGCGCGCGAGGATGTGGCTTTCGCCCTGTCCGTGGTGCTGATCGGCCTCCTCATGATGATCACGCGCAGCAACGCCGTGAGCCAGGTCGTCGGCTTCATGTCGATCGAGAATGGCCTGATCCTCGCCGCGGCCGGCGCCAAGGGCATGCCGCTCGTGGTCGAGATCAGCGTCGCCTTCTCGGTTCTCGTGGCGCTCATCGTGATCGGCGTGTTCCTGTTCCGCATCCGCGAGCGCTTCGACACGGTCGAAGTGCAGGCGCTTGATCGCTTTCAGGGAGAGCGGCAGTGAGCGCCCTGCCGTTGAGCCTCGGCCCGATGCTGATCCTGGCCATTCCGGCCGCCGGCGCCGCGCTGCTCGCGCTCCTGCGCGACTATCGCCTGTCGGCGAGGCTGAACATGGCCTCGGCCTTCCTCACGTTTCTCGTCGCGCTCTCGCTCTTCGCGCGAAAGCCCCCGCCGAACGCTTATATCAACATCGACGACCTCAACATCGTCTTCATCGTCCTCAACACCTTTGTCGGCTTCACGACCAGCGTCTTCAGCGCGAGCTACATCGGGCACGAGATCGAGACCGGCCGGCTGACGCCGACCCATCTGCGTTTCTATCACGCGATGTATCAGGCGCTCCTGTTCTCGATGAATCTCGCGCTCATCGCCAACAATATCGGGCTCATGTGGGTGGCGATCGAGATGGCGACGCTGACCACCGTACTGATGGTCGGCCTTTATCGCACGCGCGAGGCCGTCGAGGCGGCGTGGAAATATTTCATACTCGGCAGCGTCGGCATCGCGTTTGCTCTGTTCGGCACGATCCTCGTCTATATGGCCGCGCGTCCGGTGGTCGGCGAAGGGTTCGACGGCATGATCTGGACCGTGCTGATCCAGAAAGTGTCGGCCTTCGACCCCGCGCTGCTCGACGTCGCCTTCGTGTTTCTTCTGCTCGGCTATGGCACCAAAGTGGGGCTCGCGCCGCTGCACGCCTGGTTGCCGGACGCGCACGCGGAGGGTCCAACTCCGATTTCGGCGGTGCTTTCGGGACTTCTGCTCAACATCGCCCTCTATGCGGTGCTGCGCTTCAAGCTCCTGCTGGCGGCGAACGAGGGCGCGCTCGCGCCGGGGCCGCTGATGGCGACGATGGGGCTCGGTTCGCTCATCTTCGCGGCCTTCATGCTGTATCGGCGCCGGGACGTGAAGCGGCTCTTCGGCTATTCGTCGATCGAGCACATGGGCATCATCGCTTTCGCTTTCGGCATGGGCGGGGCGCTCGCCAATTTCGCGGGGCTCCTGCACATGACCATGCACAGCCTGACGAAATCGGCGATCTTCTTCGCCGTCGGTCATGTCGCGCAGGTCAAGGGCACGCAGCGGATCGACGCGATCCGGGGCCTCACCGCGACCCATCCGGCGCTGGGCTGGGGCCTTGTGGTCGGCGTCATCGCCATCGCCGGCATGCCGCCGCTCGGCGTCTTCACGAGCGAGTTCCTGATCGTGAGCTCCACTTTCGCCCGCTATCCGCTGCTCGCGCTGCCGCTGGTCGCAGGCATCCTCATCGCGCTTGGCGCGCTGATCCTGAGGCTGCAGGGCATGGCGTTCGGCGAGCCGACGCCGGACGTCGCGCCCTCGCATGCGTCCAACATCCCGATGTTCGCCCATCTCGCGCTGGTGCTGATCGCAGGCGTCTGGCTGCCGCCGCCGCTGGTCGACTGGTTCCAGCACGTCGCGCGATTGCTGGGATAGGCCGATGCCGACGCTCGTCCAGGCCACGGCCCACGCCCGAAAAATCCCCGACCACCGTCCGTGGCCACGCGTCATCGCGGATGACGCGCTCTGGCAATCGCTGGCTTCGCGACTTGCGGACGGACGATGCGCGCTGTTCGGTCTCTGGGGAGACGCCGGCGCCGTCCACATGGCGCTCATCGACGCGGCGAATGCGATCGTCGTTGCAACGAACCTCTGCCCCAACGGACGCTTTCCTTCGGTCGCGCGCTTCCATCCGCCCGCGCTGCGTCTGGAGCGCGCAATCCGCGACCTGTTCGGCCTGACGCCCGTGGGCCTGCCCGATCCGAGGCCGTGGCTCGATCACGGCCGCTGGGGCGTCGCCGCGCCGCTCGGCGCCGAGACGCCTGCGCCCGACGCTGCCCGAACCCTATGCCTTTCTGGCCGCCGAAGGTGTGGGCCTGCACCAGATCCCGGTCGGCCCCGTGCACGCGGGCATCATCGAGCCCGGCCATTTCCGTTTTCATGCCGCGGGCGAGACGGTCGTGCGGCTCGAGGAGCGCCTCGGCTATACCCACAAAGGCGTCGAGAAACTGATGGCGGATAAGCCGGTCGCCGAGGCCGCGAGGCTTGCCGGCCGGATCTCGGGCGACAGCACGGTGGCCTATGCCTATGCTTTCGCGCGCGCCGTCGAAGCGGCGACCGGCGTCGCGCCCCCTCCCCGCGCGGTCTGGCTCAGGGCGCTGATGGCGGAAATGGAGCGGCTCGCCAATCATCTCGGCGACATCGGCGCCGTCTGCAACGACGCCGCCTTCGCGCTGATGCTCGCCCATTGCGCGGCGTTGCGCGAGCGCACGCTGCGCGCAGCCTCGAACGCCTTCGGTCACCGCCTGATGATGGACCGCATCGTTCCCGGCGGTGTGGCCGCCGATCTCTCGCCGCAGGGCGCGGCCGAAATCCGCGGCCTCGTCGAAACGGTGAGGGCCGCGTTCCCGCGCCTCGTCCAGCTCTATGACAACACTGCGTCCCTGCAGGACCGGACCGTCGGAACGGGCCGGGTGAGCGCGGCGCTCGTCAAGCAATACGCTAGCGGCGGCTTTGTCGGGCGCGCCTCGGGGCGCAGCTTCGACGCGCGCCGCGATCTGGCCTATCCGCCCTATGACGCACTGACCTTCAAGACGCCTACGCTCGAAGAGGGCGACGTCAACGCCCGCGTCTGGATTCGCATCCACGAGGTCAACGAGAGCCTCGGCCTGATCGAACAAATTCTCGGCGCGCTGCCGGAGGGGCCGATCCGCGTGGAGGCCGCAGGCGCGGCGGGCGAGGGGCTCGCGATCGTCGAGGGCTTTCGCGGCGACGTGCTCGCGTCGGTCCGCATCGACTCTGAAGGGCGCGTCGAACGGTGCCACATGCGCGACCCTTCGTGGTTCCAGTGGCCGCTGCTCGAAGCCGCGATCGAAGACAACATCGTCGCGGACTTCCCGCTCTGCAACAAATCCTTCAACTGCTCCTATTCCGGGGTGGACCTTTAGAGGCCATCAGCGATGCGCAGGACCCTGTTCGAGAGTCTCCTCAAGCCGCCCCTCACGGAGCCCTGGCCGTCGGCGCTCGATCCGGAAATCGCCGGGCTTGCTGCGAAGCTCGACGGCGCCGCCCGCGCGCGGCTCGGGCGTTCGTTATCGATCCGCGAGGTGGACGCGGGCTCCTGCAACGGCTGCGAACTCGAGATCAACGCGCTCTCGAACGCCTTCTACGACCTCGAGCGCTTCGGCCTTCGCTTCGTCGCCTCTCCCCGCCACGCCGACGTGCTGCTGGTGACGGGTCCGGTGACGAAGAATATGCGCGAGGCGCTGCGCCGCACCTATGACGCGACGCCCGCGCCGAAATGGGTGGTCGCAGCGGGAGATTGCGCCCTGAACGGCGGCCTTTTCGCTGGATCTTACGCCTGCGTCGGCGGCGTCTCCGGGGTCGTGCCCGTGGACCTGCATATTCCCGGCTGCCCGCCGACGCCGAAAGCGCTCCTGACCGGGCTCCTCAGCCTCATGGCGGCGAAGCCGTGAGCGCCGCTGGCAGCCGAGACTGAACGGCTGTCACGCGGCCAAACATTCGACATGCTCGCCCTCCCAAATCGCGATTCTTCGCGAGGAGGATCGCTTATGGAACGGAAGAAGGCGTCGGACTTTCCGCAGGAACTGCTCAATCTGTTCGATCTCTACGTGCATGGCGGCATGAGCCGCCGCGCGTTTCTCGACGCCGCCCAGAAATTCGCCGTCGGAGGCCTCACCGCGACCGCGCTCTTCCAGATGCTCAAGCCCAATTACGCCTGGGCCGTGCAGGTCCCTCCGGACGATCCCAAGATCAAGACCGAAACGGTCAGCATTCCCTCGCCGAAGGGCAACGGCTCCATCAAGGGCTATCTGGCGCGTCCCAACAACGACGAGAAGCTGCCTGCGATCCTCGTCGTGCACGAGAACCGGGGTCTCAACCCCTACATCGAGGATGTCGCCCGAAGGCTTGCGGTCGCCAATTTCATCGCCTTCGCGCCGGACGGCCTCACGTCGGTCGGCGGCTATCCCGGCGACGACGAAAAAGGCCTCGCGCTCTTCAAGGAGGTCGATCCGGCCAGGATGGAGCAGGATTTTCTTGCCGCAGCCTTATGGCTCAGGAACCGGCCGGACAGCACGGGAAAGCTCGGCGCGCTCGGCTTCTGTTTCGGCGGGGGAGTGGTGAACTGGCTCGCGGTGCAGATGGGAAGCGAACTCAGCGCCGCGGTTCCCTTCTATGGCATGCAGCCGAGCGCGGAAGACGCAGCGAAGATCAAGGCGCCGATCAACGCGCAATATGGCGAGCTCGACAAGCGCATCACGCCCGGCTGGCCTGCCTTCGACAAGGCGCTCACCGCCGCCGGCGTTCCGCACGAGGGGCACATCTACAAAAGTGCGAACCACGGCTTCCACAACGACACGACGCCTCGCTACGACGAAGCGGCGGCGAAGGAAGCGTGGACGCGCACGCTCGACTGGTTCAACAAATATCTGCGGACCTGACCCGCCCTCCAGGCGAGCCGGCGGCGCGCGCTCACGCCTGCATCTTGGCGACGAGCGCGTCCGACACTTCGAAGTTCGCCGTGACGTTCTGGACGTCGTCGTTCTCTTCGAGCGCGCCGATCAGGCGGAGGATCTTCTCGCCCTGCTCGTCGTCCACGGCGATCGTGTTCTGCGGCCGCCAGACGAGCGAAGCCTTTTGGGGCTCGCCGAATTTCGCTTCGAGCGCCTTCTGCGCTTCGGCGAGGGCTTCGAGGGAGGTGATGATCTCATGCTCCTCGGGACCGGAGACGACATCGTCGGCGCCCGCCTCGATCGCGGCTTCGAGCATCGCGTCGTCATCGGCGACCTTTCGGTCGTAGACGATGAGGCCGACGCGATCGAACATGAAGGAGACGGCGCCCGTCTCCGCGAGCGCCCCGCCGGCCTTGGTGAAGTATGAGCGCACCTCGCCCGCGGTGCGGTTGCGATTGTCGGTGAGCGCCTCGACGATCACGGCCACGCCCCCCGGCGCATAGCCCTCGTAGCGGACCTCGTCGTAGTTCTCGCCCTCGCCGCCCGCGGCCTTCTTGATCGCGCGCTCGATATTGTCCTTCGGCATGTTCTCGGCGCGGGCGGCAAGAACGGCGGCGCGAAGGCGCGGGTTCATCGCCGGATCCGGCATGCCGAGCTTGGCCGCCACCGTAATTTCGCGCGCGAGCTTGGAGAAGAGCTTGGAGCGGATCGCGTCCTGCTTGCCCTTCTTGTGCATGATATTCTTGAACTGACTATGCCCAGCCATACATCGCCTCGAAACCCCAGCGCGGGCCTTAGGGGCCGCACATTGCAAGTGGAAATGGAAGCGGCTCCTATACGCCGCGACGCCCTCAGAGAAAAGGCTTGGAAAGGAGCCTCGTTGACCGTCCCCGCTTCCCAACTCGCCGTCGCCCCCGGCGCGATCCTCGCCCCGGGATTCCTCTCGCGACCCGAGCAGGAGGCGCTGCGCGACGAGATCTTCGCCATCCTCGCCGAGGCCCCGCCCTTCCGGCCGCGGATGCCCCGAACCGGCAAGCCCTTCTCGGTCCGGATGAGCAATTGCGGCCCGCTCGGCTGGGTCTCGGACGAAGCCGGCTACCGCTACCAGCCGACCCATCCGGAGACCGGCCGTCCGTGGCCTGCGATGCCGGCGCCGTTGCTTGCGGCCTGGGCGAAGCTCGCGCCCGGCGCGCCGCCGCCGCAAGCCTGCCTCATCAACCTCTACGACCCGAAGGCCCGCATGGGCCTGCACCAGGACCGGGACGAAGCGGATTTCTCCGCCCCCGTCGTCTCGCTGTCGCTGGGCCTGCCGGCGCTCTTTCGCTTGGGCGGCCTCAAGCGCAACGACCCGACCCGCTCCTTCCGGCTCGAATCGGGCGACGCGCTCGTCCTCGGCGGCGAGAGCCGCCTCGCCTTCCATGGCGTCGACCGGATCCTCTCGGGCGGTTCGACGCTGCTCCCGGAAGGCGGGCGGATCAACCTCACGCTCAGACGCGTGACGAAAGCCTGAGCGGCGGGGACCGGCTACTCCTTCGGCGGCGCTTTCGGGCCGCCCTTGGAGATGCCGACCATCGCGGGCCGAAGCACCCGGTCGCCGATCGTCCAGCCGGTCTGGACGACCTGAGAGACCGCGCCGGCCGGCGTCGACTCGTCGGGCGCCTCGAAGATGGCCTGATGGAAGTTCGGATCGAACTTCTGGCCCTTGGGATCGAGCTTCTTGACCCCGTGCCGGCTGAGCGCGGCCTCAAGGTCGCGCGCAGTCAATTCCACGCCCTCGACCAGCGCCTGAAGCTGCGGGTCCGCGGCGCGCGCCTCGGCGGAGACATGATCGAGGGCGCGATTGAGGTTGTCGACCACCGTCAGCATGTCCCGGGCGAAGCCGGTCACGCCGTAGGTCTTGGCGTCGGAGACCTCGCGCTCGGTGCGGCGGCGGAGGTTCTCCATCTCCGCGAGCGTCCTGAGCACGCGATCCTTGAGTTGCGTGTTCTCGGCGTTCAGGGCCTCGATCACGGAAGCGGCGTCACGCTCGGCCGCCTGGCCTGCCCCGGCCTCTGGCTCGTGCGCGTTCGCCCCGTCCGCGCGTTCAGCGTTGGCGTCAGTCATTGTCTAAAATCCCTTTGGAGTCGCGACGCATATCAGGGCTCGGAGCGCAAAAATCAAGCGCGACGGGCCTTCCACAGAGGCATGATGGGCCATCCGCGCGCAAGTGTCGCAAGACGGCGGCGGGGACGGAGGTTTAGCGTTCCGTTTTGAGGAATTTCAAGAGCTTAAGGCCGGATTTAGCGTCACGTCGCGCCCGAGGCCGCCCCGCGCGCCGGACGCGGCCCATGGCATTTGTCTTTTATTATCAAAAGCTTACGCAATTTTTTACTATATAAACAAGTATAACACTCCCGCCTTCCTGCGCCCATCAGGCCGCCCGCCTAGCCCTTTGCGAAATCCGCGAGCAGCCGCCGCTTGATCGCGGCCTGTTTGGCCGGCGAATTGATCTTCTGCCCCGTGAGATCGCTGACATAGAACGAATCGACCGCCTTCTCGCCGAAGGTCACGATATGGGCCGAGCCGATATTGAGGTTGAGGCTGGAGAGAGAGCCGGTCAGGTCGCGCAGAAGGCCCGGGCGATCCAGCCCCGACACTTCCACCACCGTGTACTGGCCCGAGAGCCCGTTATCGATCATCACCTCCGGCTCGATCGCGAAGGCGTTGCGCCGCGTATCGCGCGATTCCCTGCGAGGCTCGATCTCCGCGAGCCGCACCTCGCCGCGCAGCGTCTTTTCGATGGTCGAGGCGATGCGCTGGCCCCGGCGGAGCTCATCCTCCTCCCGCTCGAAAGCGCGGGAGACAAAGATCGTGTCGAGCGCGAGGCCGTCGGTCGTGGTGAAGATTTGCGCGTCGACGATGTTTCCGCTCGCCGCCGCGCAGGCGCCCGCGATGCCGGTGAGAAGCCGGGGATGGTCCGGCGCGACCACCGTCACCGCGGTCACGCCCCGGTAGGGGTCGGTCGTCACTTCCGTCGCGAGCGACTTCACCTCCCTGCCCATGGCGTAGAGAAGCTTGGCGTGCGCGACCTGCCGCTCGTGGTCGACCTTCAGCCAGTAGGCCGGATAGTGGCGCAGCGCATAGGCGTCGAATTCCGGATCGGACCAGCCGGGAAGCGCCCGCCGCAGCGCCTCCTGCGCGGCCTGGACGCGGGAGTTGCGGTCCACGGCGGAATGACCGCCTCCAAGGACGATCTCGGTCTCCCAGTAGAGCGTCCGCAGAAGCTGCGCCTTCCAGCCGTTCCATACGCCCGGACCGACCGCGCGGATATCGCAGCAGGTCAGGGTCAGCAGCATTTTGAGCCGCTCCTGCGTCTGGACAATCGAAGCAAGATGCTCGGCGGTGCGCGGGTCCGAAAGGTCGCGTCCCTGCGCCATGTTCGACATCGTGAGATGCTGCTCGATGAGCCAGGCGACGCGCTCGGTGTTGGCGGGCGAAAGGCCGAGCCGGGGCCCGAGCTTCCGCGCGACGGCGGCGCCGGCGATGGAATGGTCCTCCGGCCGGCCCTTGGCGATGTCGTGCAGAAAGGCGGCCAGAAAAAGCTCGGTGCGGTGGCTGATCTTGTGGATAATCTCGGTCGCGAGGGGCAGCTCGTCCTTCAGCCGTCCCGCTTCGATGGCGCTGAGCACGCCGACGGTCCGCAGGAGATGCTCGTCGATCGTGTAGTGGTGATACATCGAGAACTGCATCATCCCCACGACGCGCCCGAATTCGGGAATGAAGCGGCCGAGGACGCCGGCCTCGTTCATGTGTCTGAGCGCCGTCTCGGGAGTGTGTCGCGAGGTCAGGATTTCGAGGAAGAGGCGGTTGGCCTCCGGGTCCTCGCGCAGCTTCGCGTCGATGCGCTTGAGCGACAGCGTGACGAGGCGCGTCGCGTCGGGGTGAATCGGAAGATTCGAGCGATCGGCGACCCAGAACAGCCGGATCAGGTTGACGGGATCGCGCTCGAAAACGTCGGCGCGCACGACATCGATGCGGTCGCTCTCGACGCGAAAGGCTTTTGCGTCGGAGATCCTGCGCGAGCGCCGGCGGAAGCGGCCAATGACGCGATCGAACACCGGCGTCGGCTTGGCGTGCCGCGCCTCGAGCGCCGCGGAGACGATGGCGGTGAGGTCGCCGACATTCTTGGCGACCAGGAAATAGTGCTTCATGAACCGCTCGACATCCGCCTGGGCGGCGCGGGTCGAATAGCCGAGCTGGCGGGCGATCGGGCGCTGCACGTCGAAGCTCAGCCGCTCCTCGGCGCGGCCGGCGAGGAAATGCAGCCGGCAGCGCACCGACCAGAGGAATTCCTCGCAGCGGCGGAAGAGCGCGAACTCGGCCGGCGAAAACAGGCCCGCCGTCACGAGCTCGTGCGCATGCTTCACGCGATAGACGTATTTCGAGATCCAGAAGAGCGTGTTGAGGTCGCGCAGGCCCCCCTTGCCCTCCTTGACGTTCGGCTCGACGAGATAACGCGACGCGCCCGCCCGCCGCACCCGCTCCTCACGCTCGGCAAGCTTGGCGGCCACGAATTCCGGCGCGGTCTTTGCGACGATCTCCTTGTCGAAACGCATTTCGAGCGTGTCGAACAGAGCCTTGTCCCCGACGATCAGCCGCGCTTCGAGCAGGGTCGTGCGGATGGTCATGTCGGCGCGCGCCTGCTTGAGGCACTCGTCGATCGAGCGGGTCGAATGGCCGACCTTGAGCTTCAGGTCCCACAGCACATAGAGGATCGCCTCGACCACCTTTTCGATGCCCTGCGCGCCCTTCGCCGGCAAAAGGAAGAGCAGGTCGACGTCCGAGAAAGGCGCGAGCATCCCCCGCCCGTAACCGCCGACCGCCACGATCGTCGGCAGCGCGCTGCGCTTCGGGTCCGGCGCAAGCCAGCGCGAAGCCAGTTCCAGAGTAATTCGCAGAAGGTCGTCGATCTGCGAGCTCAGGGTCTCGGCGCAGGCCCTTCCCGTCCCGCCCGCCTCAAGCGCTTTGAGCGCCTCCGCCCGACCGGCGGAAAGCTCGGACTGAAGCAGGGCGACAGCAGCCCGGCGAAAAGTCTCGACATCGGGCTCACGGGCGCGAAGCTCATCGAGCTCGCCGAGGATGCGCGTCCGATCGAGGCCCTTCTCGGCAGGAGCGACATGGCGCGCAGGCCGGCGGGGGCGTTCTACACTGGGCGCATCGGCGACCGACATCGTGGACATATTCCCCTTCCGCCCCGCGCCTTCAAGGCGTGGCCCGCCAGAAACCCGGCCTATGCCGCCCGGCGGGCCTCGATGGCGTCCCAGATTGCGACCGCGAGATCAGGCCCCCCAAGCCTCTTGATCGCGCGGATGCCGGTCGGCGACGTTACGTTGATCTCCGTCAAAAATCCGTTGATGACGTCGATGCCGACGAAGATGAGCCCTCGCCGCCTGAGCTCCGGACCGATGGCCGCGCAGATTTCGCGCTCGCGCGCGGTGAGCGCCGTCTCCTGGGCCGCGCCGCCCCGGACCATGTTCGAGCGGATGTCGTCGGCCGCGGGCACCCGGTTGACCGCTCCCATCGGCTCGCCTTCCACCAGAATGATCCGCTTGTCGCCCTGCGTCACTTCGGGAATGAACTTCTGGATCACCCAGGGCTCGCGGAAGGTCACGCTGAACAGATCGTAGAGCGAGCCGAAATTCGGGTCCCTGCCTGCGAGCTTGAAGACCGCCTGCCCGCCCGCCCCGAACAAGGGTTTCATCACGACCTCGCCGTGCGCGGCGCGGAAGTCCTCGATCGCCGCCCGGTCGCGGGTGATGAGCGTCGGCGGCATGAGCTCCGGGAAATCCATCACGAACAGCTTTTCCGGCGCGTCGCGGACGCTGCGCGGATCGTTCACCACCAGCGTCTTCGGGTGGATGCGTTCGAGCAGATGGGTCGTGGCGATATAGGCCAGATCGAACGGCGGATCCTGCCGCAGGAGCACGACATCGACCGTCGAGAGATCGACGAGCACAGGCGAGCCCAGACGCACATGGTCGCCCTCGACGTCCTTGACCGTCAGCGGCTCGCACATGGCCTCGACCTTCGCGCCCGTCAGCCGCAGGCGCTCGGGCGTGTAGTGCAGGAGGCTGTGACCGCGCGCCTGCGCTTCGAGAAGCAGCGCGAACGTCGAATCGCCCGCGATGCGGATACGCTCGATCGGGTCCATCTGCACGGCGACGGTCAAAGGCATGAGCGATCCTGTCCGGAGAGGCGTTTTCAGTCGATTTCCAGCCTATACGCGTCGGGCGCATGGCGGGGAAGCCGCCCGGGCGCGACATAGACCGCATCGCCCCGCAGGGTATGGCCGGCGGCCCAGCCGTTCCGCGAGAGCCACACTCTCGCCGCGCGGGCGATGCGCCGGCGCTTGGTCGCGCGGATCGCGAACGCCGCCGCTTCGAGATCGGCGCGCGCCTTCACTTCGACGAAGGCGATCGTCCGCCCCCGCCGGACGATGAGATCGACCTCGCCGCCGGAGACGGAATAGCGCCGATCGAGAATGGAATAGCCCTTGAGGCGCAGGATCAGGCCCGCGAGCGATTCGGCCCGGATTCCGAAGAGATGCGCGCCGCGCTTGCGCTTCGTCCGCTCCTCCGGGGAGGGACGCGCGCTCATCGGGCGGCCCCGGCGAGCGCGAGCGCGCGGGCATAGACCTGCCGGCGCGGCAGCCCGTGCCGCGCCGCGACCGCCGCGGCGGCGTCCTTGACGGACAGGGTCTTCAGCGCGGCCGCGATCTCGGCGTCGAGCGCCTCCTCCGAGACCGCCTCGCGCGGTTCGGTCGCCGGCCCCACGACGATGACGATCTCGCCCCTTGGCGGGTCGCCCGCGGCGAATTCCGCCGCCAGCTCCGAAAGCCGGCCCCGCCTCACCTCCTCGTGGAGCTTGGTGAGCTCGCGCGCGACCGCCGCGGGCCGGTCGCCAAGCTCGCGGGCGAGGTCGGCCAGCGCGTCGGCTGTGCGCGAAGGCGATTCGTAGAAGATCAGCGAGCCGGGCACGGCGGCGAGCGCGTTCAGCCGCTCGCGCCGCGCCGCGCTCTTCGGCGGCAGGAAGCCCTCGAAGAAGAAGCGGTCGCTCGGCAGGCCCGCGACGCAGAGCGCGGCCAGCGCCGCCGACGGGCCGGGCGCGGCGGTCACCGGCAAGCCTTGCGCGACCGCCTCGGCGACGAGCCTGTAGCCGGGATCCGAAATGAGCGGCGTTCCCGCGTCCGAAATCAGCGCCAGCGCCGCGCCCTCCGCGATGCGGCGCAGCGCGCGGGGGCGCGCTTCGGCCGCGTTGTGCTCGTGATAGGGCGAGAGCGGCGTGTCGATGCCGTAGCGGTCGAGCAGCGTCCGCGAGACCCGCGTATCCTCGGCGAGCACGAGATCCGCCCCGGCGAGGATCGCGAGCGCTCTCAGCGTCACGTCGCCCAGGTTGCCGATCGGGGTCGCGACGACGTAAAGACCCGCAGGAAGCGGCGGCGCCATGACCGACGCGCCATGCACGACGAAGCGCCGTTCCGGCCGCTCGCTGCGCGCCGACTGGGCGCTGGCCTTGGTCATGGATCGCTCGTTGTGCCCGGCTTCGGGTCCGGCCGCCGTTCCGGCCAGAGCCGGGGTCGGCATAGCCAAGCGAAGGGGAAAATGCCACAATTTCCGTTGAAAGCGCGCAGGCGCCCGGCGCAGGCGCAAGCGACAGACAAGGACGCGGCCAGAGATCCCGGCGCGTACGGTTCACGGCCGCAATGGGCCTGGAGGTGACAATGACCGCTCCCTTTCCGCCGCGCGGCGAACAGGGGCTATCCCGGCGGGCGCTGCTCTCCGGCGCCGCGGCGCTGACGCTGGCCGGCTGCAATTCCTCCGTTTTCGACATGGGCGGCGGCGGGGGCGCTCCTGTCGCGCCCGGCCCGGCGCCGGCCGGCGCCACCGTCGGCGAGACGCTCGGAACCGGCCCGGTGCGGGTCGGCCTGATCCTGCCCCTGACCCAGAACGGCGCGCCAAGTTCGCTCGGCGTCTCGATGCGCAATTCCGCCCAGCTCGCCATCGACGAATTCGCCGGCTCCTCCATCACGCTCATGGTCATGGACGATCGTTCGAGCGCCGACGGCGCGGCGCAGGCGGCGCAGGCCGAGATCGGCGCGGGCGCCGAGCTCATTCTCGGGCCGGTTTACGCCAACAGCGTCGGGCAGGTCGCCTCGATCGCCAAGGCGGCCGGACGGCCGGTCATCGCCTTCTCGACCGACCCCGCCGTCGCCTCGCCCGGCGTCTATCTCCTGTCCTTCCTGATCTCGGACTACGTCAACCGGATCGTCCAGTTCGCGTCCTCGCGCGGCAAGAAGGCCTTCGCCGCGATGGCGCCGCAGAACGATTACGCCAATGTGGCGCTCGCCAATTTCCAGGAAGCCGCGGGGCGGCTGAACATTCCCGTCGTCGTGATCGCCCGCTATTCGCCCGGCGCGCCGCAGGAAGCCGCGCAGCAGATCGCGGCGGCCGCCGGACAGTTCGACGCCCTCTTCATTCCCGAGCAGGCCGAAGGCATGCCGGCGGTCGCGAGCGCGCTCGGCGCGGGCTCGATCAAGACGCAGCTTCTCGGCACCGGCGTCTGGAACGACGCGCGCGTCCTGCGCCTGCCGCAGGTTCAGGGCGCATGGTTCGCCGCGCCCGACAACGCCGGCTTCAATTCGCTCGCGCAGCGCTACAAGGCGAAGTTCGGAAGCCAGCCGACCCGGCTCGCGTCGCTCTCGTTCGACGCCGTGACGCTCGCGGGGGCGCTCGCGCGCAACCCGCCGCCGAACCGCTTCAGCGCCCAGGCGCTGACGAGCCTCTCGGGCTTCAACGGCGTCGACGGCGTCTTCCGCTTCCGCTCGGACGGCACGAACGAGCGCGGCCTCTCGGTGATGGAGATCGACAACAATTCGGCGGTGGTGATCAGCCCGGCGCCGAGGAGTTTTGCGGCGGGGTGAGCCTCATCCTTGCCCCGTGCCGGGCCGATCCGTTCGCTTGGAATCTCTCGATGCGTCGCGGTTTGGCGCCGAATCCGGCCCTCAACGGGGCTTGCGTCGGGCAAGGGCGGGATTGACATTTAGTCTAGCATATAACTAGACTAAGCCATCTGTTTGGCAGGCAGGGCCATTCATGAGGCGGCTCGGCATTATCGTGGCGACAGCGGGACTCGCCGCTCTCGCGCATGCCGGGGAGCTCGCGGCGGCCGAAACGGCTTCGGCGCGGCCCGCGTGTTGGGCGGGCCCGTGGGACTGGCTGAACGCTTCCCCCGCGGACTGCCCGCTCAGCTACAAGGGCTTCACCCTCTACGGCACGCTCGACCTCGGCTACGGATACCAGGACTGGGGCGTCCGGAGCACCGCGACCTCGGATAAACTCAACTACGGCATCCAGAAGAACGGCTACGCGCATGTCTGGCAGCCGACCTATGGCGGGCTGAGCCAGAACGTCGTCGGCTTGAGCATGGAGGAGGGCCTCGCGCCCCTCGGCATGCCGAACTGGTCGCTGATCGGCGTCATCGAAGCGGGCGTGAACCCATATTCCGGAATGCTGGTCAATCAGCCCAATTCGATGACCGACAACAACGCCCGCGCGTCCAACGGCGTCATCACCATCAATGGCAAGAGGTATTTCGGTTACTACCAGAACGCGAATTTCGATTCGAGCCGGAACGGCTCATTCTGGAACTCGCAGGCTTTTCTCGGGCTCAGCAACCCTGTCTACGGCACGATCACCTTCGGGAGAACCAATTCCCTGGCGTTCGATCTCCTGTCAGCCTACGACCCGATCGGGTCTTCTCCCGCGTTTTCGCTGCTCGGCTTTTCGAATGCGATCGCCGGCTTCGGCTCGACGGAGACAATTCGTCCCAATACCGCTTTCACCTATAGGCTGACCTATCAGAACTTCCGCGCCGCCGCTCAGGTCCAGGTGGGCGGGTATGGTCTCGACAATGCGTCGACCGGGCAATACCAGGGGCAACTCGGGTTCGATTTCGGATCTTTGTCGCTGGACGGCGTCATCAACTATACCGAAAACGCCGTCTCGCTCTCGAGCTTCGGGGGATCCAACCTCGCCGCATTTCCAGGAACGAACCAGTGGTTCATCAACGTCAATGACGCCTATTACGACTCCAACTCGGTTCTGAAGGCGACGCTGTCCAACAGTTTGGGCTTCGGCGTCGGCGCCAAATACACGTGGGGCCAACTGACCGTCTCCGGCGGCTACCTCTATTCAAGCCAGATGAACCCGTCCGACGCTTATCCCGGCGGCTTTGGCACGATCGCGGGCGGCATATTTGTTCCGGCAGGCTACTGGAAGAAGAACGGAAACGCTTACATCTACGCGAACGACGCGATCACCGCGAACGCCTATGACAACCGCCGTAACCTCAATACGTTCTGGGCCGGCGCAAAGTGGTCCGCGTTCAGCAACCTCGACTTCATGACCGGCTTCTATTTCCAGACCCAAAACAATTACAACACGACCGACTGCACGGGAACCGGCGTCAACATCAGCAGCGGCAGATGCGCGGGCAGCCAGAGCGCGCTGTCGCTCGTGGCGGACTGGAGGCCCTTCGAGCGAATGGACGTTTATGCGGGCGTGATGGTCACCGACGTTTATGGCGGCATGGCCAGCGGCTTCCTGCATGCGCAGAGTTATGACCCGACCGCAGGGATCAATGTGAGGTTCTGAGGCTCCGGACGCTCAAGGAGGCGCACGATCTGTCAATGGCCGATGCAGCCCTTGTTGCAGTCGCCCATCGCGCGGCTCAGCCCGTCGGTGTCTCCTTGGCCGGCCGGGTAGGGTCCGATATGCGGGAAGAAGGACGAGGGCTGCGCCGGCGCGAGGCGCGCCTTTCCCGATCCGGAGGTTTCGGGCGCCTGCGACCGGATGGGATGGGCCTGAACGCCGCGCTTCGTCCCCTGCGTTCCCTCCGCACGGACGTCCGCGAAAGGAGGAACGGCAAGCAGCAGCGCGACTGTCGCGGCCGGGATCACCCGTTTCATGCGGACCTCCTGTCCAGCTTACTCTGGATTCAGAAGGCGTTCCAGCGTGGCCGCGCAGAGAGTCGCGGCTACTTGCCAGGCTCCCTGGGCTCGCCATCGGCGCAAAAGTCGTCGTCATGGGTCGCTCGCCAGAAGGCTCGCGGCGCCGGATCGCCGACGGCCCGAGGCGCCCGCCGGACGCAGCAGCCCGCTCTCTCCCACCAGGCCTGGAACATGTCGCTCTTGTCCACGGGGTTCATGCCGAGATTGGGTCTTCGCCAGTAACGGCAGTTCGCGCAGACCGTTGAAACGAAGGCGTCGGCGGCGACTCCCTCGCCACAGCCCTGCGTCCCGTAAGTCTCGGGCCAATGCGCGACCTGTTGTTCGCTATAGCTGGGTTCCGGCGCATGCCTATGGCAGGTTCCCTGGCCTGTTCGCTGGCGCCGCCAAAAAGCGCAATTGGCGCAATGCTCGACCTGCTGAGCGGGGTCGGTCATGGGCGCTCCTTCGTCTGGTCCTGGACAAGACGAATCGGGGTCGGCGTCGTGTCGATCTGCGGAATGGGGGCGGGCGTGGCGACCCATCCGCCGCCCAGTGCGAGCATCAGCCCCACGTTCGCCTCAAGTTCGCGCGTGTGCAGGACGATCGCCAGCCGTTGCTGTTCGAGCGCCGCGCTCTGAGCGGTGACGACGTCGAGATAGGACGACGCGCCGTCGCGATAGAGCGTCATCGATAGCTTCGCTGCGTCCTCGGCCGCTTTGGCCGCTGTCGATGTCTGCTGGTATTCGGTCGCCAGCCATTTCAGCGACACGAGGTTGTCGTCCACTTCCTTCACGGCCTTGAGCACGGTCGAGCGGTAATATTCGGCGGCCTGGGTGAAGTTCGCCTTTGCGACCTTCAGTTCCGCCTCCCTCAGACCCGCGTCGAAGAGCGGCACGGTGAATGCAGGACCGATCGTGCCGAAGGCGTTCGACGGGTTGAAGAGACGGAACCCGGTGTCCTGGGTTCCGCCGAGCGCCAGCAGGGTGAACCTGGGAAAGAAGTTGGCCCGCGCCGCGCCCACGTTTTCGTTGGCGGCGGCCGTCTGGCGCTCGGCCTGGGCGACGTCCGGCCTGCGGCGCAGGACGTCCGCGGGAACGGCGCGCGGCCGCCCCGGGAAGCCCATCGGTCCTTGTGCCCCTTGGCAGGTTGAAGGCTGACGACGGCCGGCCGGTCAGCGCGGCGATGGCGTTCACCAGCTTCTCGCGCCGAAGCGTCAGATCGGAAGCCTGCGCCTCGAGCGGAACTCAGCTGCGTCTGCGCCCGGTCGACGTCGACGGGAGACGCGATCTGCGCATTCAGCCGGCTTTTCGTGAGGCCCAACGCGTCGCGATAGATCCGGATCGTGTCTTCGAGCAGCCTGATCTGATCGTCGAGGCCGCGAAGGTTGACGTAGTCTCTTGCAAGCTCTGCGTGCAGTTCGAGCCGCGCCTGCGCGAGGGCGTCCGTGCTCGCCTCGGCGCTGGCCGTCGCCGCGCCCGCGATATCCCTGACCCGGCCCCAGATGTCGATCTCGTAGGAGACCGAGCCGCCGAGCAGGTTGTCGCCGAAATAGTTCGGCTGTCCGAGCGAGCGGAGCGGCCGGTTCGTCGACTGCTTGTTCGAGGTTACGTAGCCCAGGCCGTTGACCTGCGGAAGAAGTCCCGAAAGCGCCGCCTGCGCTTGCGCCTGAGCGGCGTCATTGGCGGCGATCGCCGCGGCGAGGTCGGGATTCGCCGTTTCGACATCGACCTGGAGGAAGTCCATAGTCGGACTGTGGAAACTCTTCCACCACGGCTGATTCGGAGACAGATCCAGTCCGGACGTCGACGGATCCTTGAATTTTGCCGGGAGGGCGACGCTAGGCGGCGTATAACGGGGCGCAAAATCGCACCCGCTCAAGCCCAACGCAATCGCCGCCGCCAGCCACGACGGCTTTAACTTCATTCCCCCGAGCCTCGTTGTGTCTCTACAGCGACCTCACGTCCGACCTGCCCGCCGGACGACCCCTCGGCCATGGACTTGGGTTTTCCATGATCATCCGGGGCGACCCTCACCTTGTCCCCGTCTGCGATCGTCTCCGGCGGACTGGCGACGACGCGATCGGTCGGACTCACGCCTCCGTCGATTTCGACCTCGGTGCCAAGGTCGCGCGCGATCTTGATGGGCTTCAGGATGATCTTGTCGTCTGGCCCAACGACCGCGACCTTGACGTTCTCGCCGTAGAAAAGGAGGGCGTTGGCGGGAAGCCTTATCTGGTTCGGGTTGGAGGGAAGCTCGAAGTGGACGCGCGCGAACGCGCCGGGCTGCAATGCGCCGTCCTTGTTGTCGGCCAGGAGCTCAACCAGCAGCGTACGGGATTTCTGGTCGATGCCGTTGGACGTCGTGTCGATGACCGCGTCGAATTTCCGGTCTGGATATTCCGGCAGTTCAAGCGTCGCGTGCATGCCAGTCTTCATCATGGCCGCATACGCCTCCGGAACCGGCACATAGATTCGCATCTTGTGCACGTCCGCGACGACGAAGAGCGGAGGCCCGGCGTTCGAGTCCGCGTGCACCAGCGACCCGATGTCGATGTTGCGGGCCGTCACGACGCCGTCGAACGGCGCGGTGATGTTGTCGAAGGCGCGCTGCGCCTTGAGCTTGCCGAGATTGGCCTCGGCGGCGTCCAGTTCGGCCTTCTTCGCCTGCGCGTCGCTTTCCTTTTCGTCCACGGCCTGTTGCGAGACCGCAGCGGACTTTCCAAGGCTCGACCAGCGCTGCGCGGTGACCTTGGCAAGCGCCAGATTTGCCTTGGCTTTCGCGAGATCCCCCTCCGCGGCGACGATCCGCTGCTCCAGTTCCGGCGTGTCGACGACCGCGAGCACGTCGCCAGCATGAACCCGAGCGCCGATGTCCTTGCGCCATTCGCTGACATATCCGCTGGTCTGCCCATGAATGGAGGCGCTGTAGAAAGCCTCGACATTGCCCGGGAGGGTCAGTTCCTTGCCCTTCCCACCCGTCTTTGGCGCGAACACGGAAACGGTCGGGATCGCGAGCTGGGCGGTCCGCTTGGCGAGCCGCTCCTCTTCGTGGCTCCGGTCCATAACGCCGCTGACCGCGATGATCACGGCCGCAACGGCGACAAGCAAAATCGCCCTCCCCGCCTTGACGGGCCGCGGCGGGGGCGCGGGCTCTGCGCCTCCGTCGTGGGATGAACCGCTCATATTGCCTCCACACCGATGCCTGACATAGGCTCGCTTACCCGGCGCGTTTCGCGCTCGTGCACGAGCCGGAAAATCGAAGGAACGAGAAACAGAGTAGCGACCGTCGCGAAGATCAGCCCCCCGATGACGGCGCGGCCGAGCGGCGCGTTCTGTTCGGCGCTGAGCGCCATGGGCGCCATCCCGATGATCATCGCAAGAGCGGTCATCAGCACCGGGCGGAAGCGGGTGAAACCGGCATCGATCGCAGCCGTGAGCGCATCCGCCCCGTCCGCCAGACGCTCGCGGGCGAAGGCGATGACGAGAATGCTGTTGGCGGTGGCGACGCCCATGCACATGATGGCGCCTGTGAGCGCGGGAACCGACAGGGTCGTATGGGTGACGAACAACATCCACACAATACCCGCCAGCGCGGTCGGCAACGCGCAAATGATGACGAACGCGTCCGACCACGACTGAAAGTTCACGACAATTAGCAGGTAGATCAGCACAACCGCAAGGGCGATGCCGGTGAAGAGCTGACCGTAGGCGTAGCCCATGGTCTGCACCTGGCCGCGCACGACGACGCGGGCGCCGGGCGGCAACTGGTCGGCCGTCTCGTCGATGATCTTCTGGATGTCGGCCGAGACGGCCCCCAGATCGCGTCCGTCGTTGGTCGCGAAAATGTCGATGACCGGCTGGACGGCGTAGTGGGAGACGACCGCGTCGCTGACCCCGCGCCGGATCGTGGCGATGCCCCCGAGGATCTGCTTGTTCGACCCCACGGAGACCGGGACGTTCTCCAGATCGGACAACGTGGTCGCCCAGTATTGCGGCGTCTGCGCGGCGATCGGATAGGACACGCCGGTCTTCGGATTGAGCCAGAAGGTCGGCGCCGTCTGGATGCTGCCGGCGAGCACGTCCTGCAGGTTCTGGGCGACGTCCTTCTCGGACACGCCGACATAGCTCGCCATGGTGCGGTCGACGTCCACATGAAGGGTCGGATAATTGAACGCCTGCTGGATGCGCGCGTCGGCGACGCCCGTCACGAGCGCGACGCGCTTGAGCAGCATGGTCGCATAGGCCTGGTTGGCGCCAAGGTTCGGGCCAAAGATCTGCACGTCGATCGGCGCCGGCAGGCCGAAGTTGAGGATCTGCGAAACGATATCGGCCGGGGGGAAGGAGAAGGTGAAGCCGGGATAGTCTTGCGGCAGCTTCTCGCGCAACTGACGGACGAATTCGGCGGACTGCGCCTCATGGCCTTCCTTCATCGTGATCAACAGGTCGGCGTCGCCCGGACCGATCGTGCCCGAATTGGAATAGGCCATGTTGATGCCGCTGATCGGCAGGCCGATATTGGCGACGATCGAATGGAGCACGTCCGGCGGGAAGATCGTCCGAATGCTCTGCTCGATCCGGTCGATCCAGCGCGAGGTCTCCTCGATCCGCGTTCCGATCGGCGCGCGGACGTGGATCGCAATCTGCGAGCTTTCCACCGGCGGGAAGAAGTTGCGGCCGAGATAGGGCGCAAGCGCGAAAGAGGCGAACACCGCGATCATGAAGGCGGCGATGAACTTGCCGCGCGCTGCGAGCGCCGTGATGAGCAGGCGGCGATAGAATTGCCGGGCCGCTTCGAAGCGTCTGTCGAATCCCCGCTGAAACAGGACGAGCGGATTGCGCGTCGGCTTCGCCGCCTCGCCATGTTGGTGCACGGCCTGACTGGCCAGCAGATAGCGCGCCATCGTGTTCACGAGCGTTCGCGACAGGACGTAGGAGGCGATCAGGGCGAAGGCGACCGCTTCCGCCATCGGGCGGAAAAGATAGCCCGCCACGCCCTGAAGCGTGAACATCGGCACGAAGACGATGAGGATGCAGAGCAGCGACACGGTCGCAGGAATGACGATCTGCCGGGCTCCGTCCATGATCGCGGTCTGGATGTCGGATCCGCTCTCAAGATGATAATTGATGTTCTCGATCGTCACGGTCGCGTCGTCGACCAGGATGCCGACCGCCAGCGCCAGGCCGCCGAGGGTCATGACATTGATGGTCTGGCCCATCGCGGAAAGCGCCGCCACCGACGCCAGAATCGCAAGCGGGATCGAAATCGTGATGATGAGGGTGGAGCGCCAGCTTCCCAGAAAGATCAGGATCATCATCCCGGTCAGCACCGCGGCGATCAGGCCTTCGCTTATGACCGACGACACGGCCGCCCTCACGAACGGCGACTGATCGCCGACCGTTTCGAGATGCAGGCTCTTCGGCAAAGTCTCCCGGAGTTTCGGCAGCAGGGCCTTCACGCCTGCGATCACGTCGAGCGTGGAGGCCGATCCGCTCTTGAGAATGGTCATCAGCACGGCCGGCGAGCTGTCCATCGTCACGACATTGGTCTGCGGCGGCGCGCCGTCGTGAACGAAGGCCACGTCGTGGATATAGACGGTCGCGCCGTTGACCTGCCGGATCGGCAGATCGTTCAGTTCCGCGATCTCCCTCGGAGCGTCGTTCAGCGCGATCACGTATTCGAAACTGCCGATCTTCTGAGTTCCGACGGGCGTGATCACGTTCTGGCGCGCAATCGCGTCAACCACGTCCTGCGACGAGAGGCCGTAGGCCTGAAGCTTGTCCTGATCGAGATCGACCTGCACCTGACGGACCTTGCCGCCATAGGGCGAGGGAACCGCCGCGCCCTGGACGGTGGCCAGCTGCGGACGGATGAAATTCTGGCCTGCGTCGAAGATTCGCGACTGCGAGAGCGACTTGCTCGACAGCGCAAGCTGAATGATCGGCACGCTCGATGCGTTGAAGCTCAGCACATAGGGCGGCGTGATGCCGGGCGGCAGAAGCTTCAGGACCGTCTGCGAGGCGGCCGTCACCTGGGCCAGCGCCGAATTGATGTTGACGTTCGGCTGGAAGAAGATCTTCACGACCCCATAGCCCGGCAGCGACTGCGACTCGATGTGCTCGATGTCGTTGACCTGGGCGCTCAGGGTGCGCTCGTAATAGTAGATCACGCGGCCCGACATATCGTCCGGCGGAAGACCGTTATAGGTCCACACCACCGCGACCACCGGGATTCCGATGTTCGGGAAGATATCGGTTGGCGTACGCAGCGCCGCGCTGACGCCCGCGATGACGATAAGAATCGCCATCACGACAAACGTATACGGCCTGCTGAGAGCTATTCGGACGATTGCTAGCATTGTAAAGGTGGCACGGAGATTCCGGTGTTGTTTTCTGCAAGTTTAACGAAAGTCAAGCTTGCAAAGGGTTAGGGATGAGGATCAGATAGGGTCACTTCTCCGGCCACACGATTAAATTAAACTTTTGGCGCTGGACGCCTGCGGAGTATTCGAAATCATTACGAGCCTCAGGAGCGTTTTGCCTGCAGAGCCAGCGACGCCTTTTCGGCCGCGCGCATTTCGAACCGGGCTCCGGGATGATTGTCCTCGACCGTAAGCTTGAAGCCATGCAGCTTGGCGATCGTGCTGGCGATGCTGAGGCCCAGTCCATTGCCCGAACCGCCTTTCAGGGGGCTGGTATAGAAGCGCACAAAAACTTTCTCGCGTTCCTGAGGGCCGACCCCGCATCCGGAATCGCTCACGCGCACGAGGGGTGTGTTGTCGTCGTTCCGCGCCTCGATCTCGACAGACCCTCCCGGCGGCGTGAACTTGACGGCGTTATCGACGAGGTTCGAGATCGCCTCGCGCATGAGATCCTCGTCGCCGCGAACGACGACTGGCCGCTCCGCGTCGATGCG
The DNA here is from genome assembly GCA_963741845.1 of uncultured Alphaproteobacteria bacterium. Classification (GTDB taxonomy): domain Bacteria; phylum Pseudomonadota; class Alphaproteobacteria; order Rhizobiales; family Beijerinckiaceae; genus Roseiarcus. The sequence goes on along the minus strand of CAVUJV010000033.1, from coordinate 101,023 downwards.
GAACGACAGCCCCTTGGATTCAGCGAGAGGCTCGTACAGGTCGAATACATCCGCGCATATGACACTGAGATCGACGTCGGAAAAGGGCTTCTTGCGGGCTTTGTTTTCAACCGATGAAATCCGCAAAATAGCCGATATCGTGAGCGAGGCGCGGTCGAGCTGCGTCAGCGCCGCCTCGACGGTGGCGCGCAAAGTCTCGGAGCTCGCGTGGGCTTCGAGGACGCCGGCGAGTTTTGAGCGCGCGGCCATCAGCGGCGTGCGCAGGTCATGGGCGATGTTGTCGCCAACGCTTTTGAGCTGATCGAGCAGCACCGCGATTTCGTCGAGCATCAGGTTGACGGCGCGGGCGACCTTGTCGATCTCGTCCCGCTCGTCGGTCACCGGAAGCCTGAGGTCGAGCTCGCCGTTCATGATTCGGACAATCGCGCCGTGAATACGCTCGAAGCGCAGCGTCGCCCGTTGCGCGAAGAAAGCGCCGATGAGCAGGATCGCCAGCACCGTCGGGGCGAGCGCCAGCGCGAGAGCCTCGATCATCGTGCCCTGCAGGTCGTAAATCTCGCGCAGGCTGCGCCCGAGGATCATGATTCCATCGTCGCGCCGTCGCGCCACGAAGATTGCGGGCTCGCTCACGTTCGAATCGGGCAGGGGCTCCGCAGCCACGACATGCGCCTTCCCGTCGACAGGGATCCTGGGAAGCGCGGGAATGTTTCCGAGGACCCTCGCGCCGTCGAGATCAAAGAGCGCGACGTAGTCGAGGCGACGGATGTCGTGGGTCAAACGCAACGTCAACGCCTCGCGCAGCCGCGCGGGCGAGTCGTCCGCGCTTCTCTTCGCTTCATCGACCAGCACCGCTCCGGCCCGTTGCATTTCGACCGCCGAAACGCGAAAGTAAATAAAGGCGAAGGCCGCGGCAGTTGCGATGGATACCGCTAGGCAGAATGCGAACGCCAGCTTGAACGCGCGTGTCCCAAAATTTTCAATCCTCAACATTCAGCTTGAAACCGACTCCGCGGACGTTGACGATAAACCGCCTGGCGCCGCCGGGATCAAGCTTGCGGCGCAAATTGCCGATCTGAACGTCAACAACATTGGTCTGCGCCAGAAATTTGAAATTCCAGACGTCCTCGAGCAGCATGGCGCGCGTCACCACCTGTCCGGGATGGCGCATGAAATATTCGAGCAGCCGGAATTCGCGCGGCAGAAGCGAGATTGGCAGCCCGGCGCAGGTCACGACGCGGTCGACCAGGTCCATTTCAAGGTCGCCGCAACGCAGTCGGGTGACCCGGGGATCGACCGAGCGGCGCAGCAGCGCTTCCACGCGCGCCGCGAGCTCCCGCATGTCGAAGGGCTTGACAAGATAGTCGTCGCCTCCCGCCTTGAGGCCGAGAATACGGTCGTCGACCGAAGACAGCGCGCTGATCACGAGCACCGGCGTATGGTTGCCTTCCTTTCGCAGGGTTTCGATAATTCCAATGCCATCTTCCCCCTGAAGCCCCCGGTCGACAAGGAGCGCCGCCGGACGGAGAGAGCGAGCCGCCTCCAGTCCGCCAAGAAACGTGTCCGCGTGCTCGACCCGATAGCCGTCGGCCAGCAATTCCGCGGCGACGGCGTTCGCAATGTCCGGATCGTCCTCGATGACAAGAATGGTCCTGGGTTCGGCGTCGGACCCCTCATGCGGGGCCAACGCTTCGTCGTCAGTCAGAGACGATGACATGTTCATCGCTGCTCCCGTTACCCGTCTGTTTGTTATGAATGAAGCGTCTACATGATTCCTGGAGCCGCAGCGATGTAAAATGCTTTTTGGGTTTCCTTTTGACTCAATCGCTTACGCGCCAATTCTGCACACCCGGCCTCGGCGGCAGCCGAGTTCGCCCTTCCAGCGTCGATGATTTAGGCGTACCGGTATGTGCGAGCAACGACCCAGTTTATAAATTAAAACTTATAAAAAGCCAGCATTGATTCTATATGGAATCCAAAATTATAAATTAAATTTTAGTCAGGTTCGGACCCTTTGTCGCCGAACTGTAACATTGAGTTTTTATCGGCAATCTGTCCGCATCACTAAATGAAACCAAGCGGTTGCGCCGTCCTGTCTTGCGGGACGGCTATGTTAAACAAGCGGCTTGGCCGCCCTGCTTCCGCAGGGTGATCCTGGCGGCCGGAAAACTGGGGCGCAGATGACAAAACGACTGATTCCGTGGGCGATCCTCCTCGCGTCGGCGAGCGTGGCCCATGCCGCGGATTTGCCGACCAAAAAGACTCCTGACGCGGCTCCGGCCCCGGCCCAGAATTGCTATGCGAGCGTCTGGAGCTGGCTCAATTCCACGCCTGCGGACTGCCCGCTGAGCTACGCAGGCTTCACGCTCTATGGCACGATTGACGCAGGCCTCGGCTACGAGTTCGAACGGCGCGGGCTTCAACGGAGCGTGGAATAACGGCGTCTCGAACATCATCACCAAGCAGAGCACCCATGGCCCGCAATGGCTGTGGACGCCGAACGGGCTCAGCCAGTCGGTCGTCGGCATCAAGATGAGCGAGAGCCTCGCGCCGGTCGGGCTGGCGGGCTGGTCGCTCATCGGCACGGCGGAAACCGGTTTCGATCCCTATTCGATGCAGATCGCCTATGCCCAGCGCTCGCAGGTCGAGAACAATGGCAAGTCGCTCTTCCTGCAGAACGCCAACGCCGATTCAAGCCGCACCGGCCAGCCGTTCAACTCGCAATTGTTCCTCGGCGTCAGCAACAAGACCTACGGCACCCTGGTCGCCGGCCGCGTGAACACCCTGTCGCTGGACGCGATCAACTCCTACGATCCGATGGCCGGCTCCTACGCCTTCTCGCCGCTCGGCTATTCCGGTTCTTACGCCGGCTTCGGCGACACCGAGGCCGCCCGCGTCAACACGGGCGTGAAGTACCGCGTAGAGATCCAGAACTACCGGCTCGGCGCCCTCGTGCAGTGGGGCGGCTATGACCAGGGCAACGGCACGAACGGCCTTTATCAGGGGCAGATCGGCGGAGACTTCAACAACGTCTTTGGCGGCACCCTTTCGCTGGACGCGATCGGCAGCTACGCAAAGGACGCCGTGAACATCGGGACCCTTGGAACGCTGACCCAGTGCGCCACGCTCAAAACGGGTCCCTTCGCCGGTCAGACCGGCTGCAGCTACGGCGGCGGCGCGCCCGGGAGCATCCCGCTCTATTACGACAACAGCGACTTGCAGGCGACACTCTCAAACAATGTCGGCCTCATGCTCGCCGCCAAGTACAAGTGGCATCAGCTGACGCTGTTTGGCGGCTATTCGTACCTCAGGCAGTCGAACCCGAGCGACAGCTATCCGAACGGGTTCCAGACCATCGGCTACTACAACGTCCCTGGAACGATTCCTCTCTCCAACGTGCCCGGAACGTTCGCGGCCAAGAACTTTCCGACGCAATGGGCTGTCAACAACGCCTATAACATCAACAGGGTTGCTCCTTACTGGTGGATCGGCGCAAGATACGACATCACCCCCCAGCTCGACATTGTCGGCGCCTTCTATATTCTGAACCAGAACAACTATAACTACACGATCTCGAAGACCGGATACACCGTTCCCGCAGCCTGCGGCGGCTCCGTCACCTCCGGCGTAACGCCGAACGGCTCGCCGTTTTCCATTGCTCGATCCAACAGTGGCAAATGCGCCGGCTCGACCGACTTCCTGTCCTTCCTGATCGACTATCGGCCGGTTGAGCGCATGGACGTCTATGCCGGCGTGATGGTGTCGAACGTCTACGGCGGCCTTGCGAACGGCTACTACAAGACCCAGACCATCAACCCGACGGCGGGCCTCCGCGTGAAGTTCTGACGATCCAAACCTCCCGTTGACACACTCGGCCAGCCCGGCGCCAGAAGCGCCCGGCTGGCCGCTCTTTTTCGGGATATGCCGATGTGCTAGGCTAACCAGCCGAATCTCGGCGTGATTTTCACCGCATCTGAAGAGGGGCGTGGCATGGTCAACACACTCAATGCGTTCGGGCCTGGCGATACGATCGCTCCGCTGCGCGCCAAATGGGGATGGATCGTCGCGCTTGGCGTCGTCTATCTGATTGCGGGAATCATCGCGCTCGGCAGCGTCGTGATGGCGACGATCGCCAGCGTGTTCGTCGTCGGGATTATGATGATCGTCGCGGGCGTTTTCGAGGTCATCAGCGCCTTTCAGATGAAAAGCTGGGGCAAGTTCGCGCTCTGGCTCGTGCTTGGCGTCCTCTATATCGTGGCCGGCTTCTTCGCCTGGGAAAATCCGCTCCTCACGGCCGCCTGGCTCACGTTGTTCCTCGGCGCCGCGCTCGTCGCCTCGGGCATCGTGCGCATCTATCTCGGCTTCAACATGAAGGCTGGCTCGCCCTGGGTCTGGGTCGTCGTCTCGGGCCTCATCACCCTCCTTCTGGGGGCGATTATTCTCGCCCACTGGCCGGTGTCCGCCGTCTATACGCTCGGCATCTTCCTTGGCGTGGACCTCGTCTTCGCCGGCGCAAGCTGGATCGGCATCGGCATGGCGATGCGCAACGCCTGATACGCCTCCTTGAGGGGCGGCCGGCCGCTCCTCGTCTACTCTTTGTCAAAGGGGGGCGCCCGTGCGCTGGGTCTATCTCGCGGTCGTCATTGTTTTCGTGGCCGCCATTCTGATCTTCCTGTTCCAGAATACGCAAAGCGTCGGCGTCACCTTCCTGTCGTTTGGAATGGCGGCGCCGATCGCAGTCGTGGTTCTGGTCGCCTATGTGCTGGGCGCGCTGACCGGCGGCAGCCTCTATGCGCTGCTCCGGCGCTCGATCCAGGGCTCGCGGGCGAGCTCCTGAGGCGCTGAGCGGGGCGTCCGGAAGGCCGGGGGCGCCTCTCGCGCGCCCGGGGCCGCGCTATTTCGGGGCGCGTTTGGCGAGAATCCGCTGAAGCGTCCGCCGGTGCATGTTGAGCTGGCGCGCGGTCTCGGACACGTTGCGCTCGCAAGCCTCGTAGATCCGCTGGATATGCTCCCAGCGCACCCGGTCGGCCGACATCGGGTGTTCCTGTTCCGGCGGACTGTCGACCCGGCCAGCCATCAGCGCCTGCACGACGTCGTCGGCGTTGGCGGGCTTGGCGAGGTAGTCGAAGGCGCCGAGCTTCACCGCGGTTACGGCCGTGGCGATCGCGCCGTAGCCGGTGAGCATCACGCCGCGGGCGTCGGCGCGCTTGCTCTTGAGCGCCTTCATCACGTCGAGGCCGCTGCCGTCGCCGAGCCTCAGATCGATCACGGCGAAGGCGGGCGGGGAGGCTTCGATCGCGGCCTTCGCCTCCGCGACGCTCAGCGCCGTGCGCGCAGTGAAGCCGCGCGCGCCCATCGCCCGGGCGAGGCGCTCGCAAAAGATCCGGTCGTCGTCGACGACAAGCAGGGACTTGTCCATCGTCTCGGCGGCGGGTTCCCCGCTCGTCGAGTCACTTGAGTTCTCTTCCATCGGCTTCCAGGCGACGTAGAAGTGGCGCGGCGAAACTACAGGCTAAATATCGGCGCGTCGACCCTGCTCATAAGCGGCCCGGCTCCAGCGCACCGTCGCGATCGCTCCGGTTGCGGGCGGTTGTGCGTTGGCGAGCGACAGCGTCGCGCGCGAGCGTTCGAGCAAAGTCCGGGCGATGAAGAGCCCGAGACCAAGCCCGCCCCCCGCCACCTCCTTGCGGCGCGCGCCGTCCCGCTGCGAAAGATAGGGTTCGTCCGCCCGCGCCAGCAGGTTCGGCGGAAAGCCGGCTCCGTCGTCGGCAATCTCGATCGCCACGGTGGATTTCGTCCATGAACAGCGGATCGTCACCGCGCTCTCGGCGAAGCTCACCGCGTTCTCGACCAGGTTGCCGAGGCCGGAGATCGCCCCTGGATTGGGGGCGCAGGAGGGCGGGGGCTCGGGACCGTCGCCCTCGACCGTGATGGTCACGCCGAGCAGACGGTGCGGAGCGGCCGCCATTTCCGCAAGCTCCATCGGGCTCGATATGTCGAGCCGCGCGTCCGAAAGCTTTTCGGGAGAGGACAATTTTGCGAGGATGGCGCGGCAGCGCTCGACCGCTTCCTCGAGGATCTGAAGGTCCTCCGCGAAATCGGAGCCCGGCTTGCTCGCCGCCATCTCGCGCACGACGAGCGAAATGGTCGCGAGAGGCGTGCCAAGCTCGTGCGCCGCGGCGGCGGCCAGTCCGTCCAGCTGCGAGAGATGATGGGCCCGCGCCAGCGCAAGCTCCGTCGCGGCCAGCGCGCTTGCGGTCTGCCGCGCTTCGGCTGCGACCCGGTAGGCGTAGAGCGCCACGAAGGCCGCGCTGATCACCAGCGCCACCCAGCTCGCGACGATATAGAGCGCCGGAAGCGTCACCGATTCGCCGCCGACCCAGGGCAGCGGAAGACTGAAGCGAAGAAGCACGGTCACGCAGGCGAGGGCGAGCGCCAGCAGGGCGGCCGCGTCGGCCAGCGTCAGCGAGGTCGCCGCGATGGTGACGGGGGCGAGCAGCAGCAGAACGAAGGGATTGGCGACGCCCCCGGTCAGGAACAGAAGCGCCGCGAGCTGGAGAATGTCGTAGCCGAGCAGGATCGTCGCGCCTCGCTCGGTGAGCAGCGCCCCGTGCGGAAACCGCGTCCGCAGGGCCAGGTTCAGCGCGGCCGAACCTGCGACGAGGCAGAGACAGGTGAGCGCCGGAAACTTCAGCTCCAGCGCGAGCGCGGTCGCGATGGCTGCGGTCTGGCCCGCGACCGCGAGCCAGCGCAGGCCGATCAGCGTATTGAGGCGAAGGCGGCGCGCCTCCGCGCCGACCCCTGCGGGCTCGTGCGCGAAAGCCGCGCTGAAGGATCGGCGACCTGGGCCTGCGAGCCCCGTCATGGCAGCTTTTCGTTCGGATAGACGCCCCAGAGCTTGTACTGCTCGATGTAACCCCGGAAGCCGTTGGTGTCGACCTGGCACCAGCTGCTGTCGCAGCTTCGCAGGTTGACGATGACGCCCGACTGCAGCGTCGCGGCGACCTCGGATTTCGGGTCCGGCTTCCGGTAGAGGGTCGAGACTTCGTTCTTTTTCGACGGCGACACGAGCGCCGTCCGGCGGCCGGAAAGCAGCGAATGGAGGACCCATCCGTCGACGCCGTCCGAATCGCGCACCCGGCGCCAGATCTCGAATTCCGCCGTGATCTCGACCGGCAGTCCCGCGCGCTCATAGACCCATTTGATGGCGTGGTCCTTCGACGGACCTTCGCGCAGATTGACGCGGTCGGTCTTGAGGCTCGCGAATCGCGGCAGGGGCAGTTTCGTGACCGGGCCGATCGGTTCGGGCGTGGGCGAATTCGCGGCGCGGGACGGCCCGGGCGCGAGGGCGCCGGCCGCCCCCATGACGAGAGCGCGCGTCAGAAAAGCGCGACGGGAGAAAGGCTTCATGGGCAGGGGCGCCGCGGGCTGTGAGGGAGCAGGGTCGGTCATCCTTGTCTTTGCCCAGCCTTCTGGTAGAGAGGCCGCCAGCCGGCGGTTCATGGACCCGAGGGCCAGGCGGCGGCGAGTGTCCTTAGATAGCGATGCGCGCCGTTAACGATTCGTAAACTGCTTGAAGGCCGGGACGCAAATGACGGAAGTGGCAGCGGCGACGCAGGGCGGAGGATTGCGCCCATGACCAAGAAGAAGCCGCTGGTCGTGGTCACCCGGAGGCTCCCGGAACTCATCGAGACCCGCATGCGCGAATTGTTCGACGCGCGGCTCAATATCGACGACAAGCCGATGCCGCAGGCCGAGATCGTCGAGGCCATGCGGGAAGCGGACGTCCTCGTCCCCACGATCACCGACCACATCAACGCCGCGATGATCGCCCAGGCGGGCGAGCAGATGCGGCTCATCGCCAATTTCGGCAACGGCGTCGACCATATCGACGTGACGAGCGCGCTCCGGCGCGGCATCACCGTCACCAATACGCCCGGCGTCCTCACCGAGGACACCGCCGACATGACGATGGCGCTGATCCTCTCGACCGCGCGCCGCCTCGTCGAAGGCTCGCAGATCATTCCCGACGGGAAATGGCAGGGCTGGACGCCGACCTGGATGCTCGGGCGCCGCATCACCGGCAAGCGGCTCGGCATCGTCGGCATGGGCCGCATCGGCCAGGCGCTTGCCCGCCGGGCGCGCGCCTTCGGCATGTCGATCCACTATCACAACCGCCGCCGCGTCGCGCAGCAGATCGAGGAATCGCTCGAGGCGACCTACTGGGATTCGCTCGACCAGATGCTGGCGCGGATGGATTTCGTGTCCGTGAACTGCCCGCATACGCCGGGCACCTATCACCTGCTCTCGGCGCGCCGGCTCAAATATCTCCGCCCCGACGCCATCCTCATCAACACCGCGCGCGGCGAGGTGGTGGACGAGAATGCGCTGATCCGGATGCTGGAGGCGGGCGAGCTGTTCAGCGCCGGCCTCGACGTGTTCGAGCATGCGCCGGCCGTCAACGAGAAGCTTGTCGCGCTCGCGAGAGCCGGCCGCGTGACGCTGCTGCCGCACATGGGCTCGGCGACCGTCGAAGGCCGCATCGACATGGGCGAGAAGGTGATCATCAACATCCGCACCTTCGCCGACGGCCACCGCCCGCCGGACCGGGTGCTGCCGAGTATGTTGTGAGGCGGGCGCGCAGCCTGATCTTCGAAAGGGAGGCCCGGGCGGTGGGCGCTCGTTCAAAAACCATTTCATTAACAACCCGAGAATGATAAAGTTCCAAGCCGCAGCTTGGAGGCCCCATGACGGCGGGCGAGATCGAACGAAAGCTGACGACGATCCTCGTGGCGGACGTGGTCGGTTTTTCGCGCCTCGCCGCCGCTGACGAGGAGAGAACGCTGGCGCGCCTCCGGGCCCTGCGCAGCGACCTCATCGACCCTGCGATCGCCCTTCATCACGGCCGCGTCGTCAAGCGCACCGGGGACGGGTTCGTCGTGGAGTTCCGCAGCGTGGTCGACACGGTGCGTTGTGCGATCGAAGTTCAGAGCGCGATGGCGGAGCGCAATGCCGGATTGAGCCCCGACCGGCGCATCGAATTCCGCGTCGGCGTCCATCTTGGCGACGTAGTCGAGGAGGCCGATGGCGACCTCATGGGCGACGGCGTGAATGTCGCGGCTCGGCTCGAAAGCATTTGCGAGCCGGGCGGCATTTGCCTCTCCGATGACGCGTGCGCCAGGTGCGTGAGAAGCTGCGCGAACTCGTTCGTCGATCTCGGCGAGAAACAACTCAAGAACATCGCTCGGCCGGTGCGCGCCTACGCGCTTCCGGCGGCGCGGCTCGCAGCTTTCCGTCCGTCGGGCGGTGCCGAAGGCGAGAAAGCGCGGCGCCCTGGCGGCGCGGGCGACCGCTCTCGCCGCCGTGCTTCTTGTCGCGGCCCCTCGCGGCGGGCGCGTACAGTTGGCGCGCGGGGCTGGCGCCGCGCCCCTTGGGCGTATCGGTCGAGGACAAGCTCGCCAACGCGCCGCGCCTGTCGATCGTCGTGCTGCCGTTCCAGAATCTGAGCGGCGACAAAGAGCAGGACTATTTCGCCGACGGCATCACCGACGATCTGACGACCGATCTTTCGCATATCGACGGCAGCTTCGTGATCGCCCGCAACACCGCCTTCACTTACAAGGGCAAGCCGGTCGACGTGAAGCAGATCGGGCGCGAGCTCGGCGTGCGCTATCGTATTGGAAGGCAGCGTGCGCCGTCTCGGCGAAAACATCACCGTCAACGCGCAGCTGGTTTCGACCGAGACCGGCGCGCATGTCTGGGCCGACCGGTTCGACGGGGAGCGCAGCAAGCTCGGCCAATTGCAGGTCGAGTTCGTCGCCCGCCTCGCCAATTCGCTCGGGGTGGAGCTGGTCAAGGCCGAGAGCCTGCGCGCGATGCGCGAACGGCCCAACAATCCGGACGCCGACCGATCTCGCAATGCGCGCCGCAGCGTACATCGAGTTCAAGCGACGACGTCGAAGCTGGGCGACGTGATGAACCTGTACGAACGCGCGCTTGCTCTTGACCCGCATAATCTGCCCGCGATGATAGGGCTGGCGGGTGCTGCAAGAGCGCGTGAACCAGTTCGCCAGCAAGGACCCTGAGCCGACATCGCGCGCGCGGACGAATTGATCAATGCGGCCTTGGCCCTTCAGCCAGACAATTCGTCGGCCCATGACATCAAGGGCTGGCTCTTCTTCGCGAAACGCCAGTTTGGCCGGCTACCGCGGAGGAAGAAACCGCGATCGCGGAGGACCGCAACAATGCCGACGCTCACGCTGCCGCAAGCTTTTTCAAGATGTGGATCGGCCAAGCGAGAACGGCTTTGCGGGCGTCGAAAAGGCGCTTCGACTAGCCCGCGCGATCCGGTCGTGCCGTTTGGCAATTCTTCATGTGCCACCTTCATACCCATCTCGCCCAGTGGGAACTGGCGATCGAATGGTGCAACAAGTCAACCGCCGGCGACCCTACAAATTTTTCCCGCTCGTGGACCTCGCCGCCGCCAACGCCTGGCCGTCACGACAAGAGGCGAAGAGGCGGCCCAGTGCGAAAGCTTATCCCGCTTTACCGTCAGACATGGCGCATCCATTGGACCGACAATCCGACTCAACGCGCAATACGCGCGCATCGTCGAGGCCTGCGCAAGGCCGGCTGCCAGAGGCGAAAAGAAAACGGACTGACCTCACCATCCCCCCCAAAACTCCCTGCGCGAGCTTAAGCCATGACTCACGCTGCACGGACGACAATTCCTTGCCGGAAATCAGAGCGGCCTCGAGCTCCGCTCATGAGACGAGCGAGCGCGGCGCATGAAGGGGCTTTTCAGTCCGACCTCCGGAGCCCCTTCGCCAGACCGAGGCGATCAGAATAATTGCTTCCGGCTCGGGCCGTGTAACTCCTTGAAAAGCTCGATTCGGACGAGGGAACCCAAGGAAATCCGGCGAGCCGCGCGCCCGCGGCCGTTCGGCGGCCCCGCCCATCAGCCCGCCAGCAGCCCCTTCACAATCGCGCTCGCTTTCGCGAAATCCATCTGGCCCGGATGCGTTTCCTTGAGCGCGTTGATGACCTTGCCCATGTCCTTGATCGACGCCGCGCCGGTGGCGGCGATGGCGGCCTTCGCCGCTTCCGTCACGGCGGTTTCGTCCATCTGCCTCGGCAGAAATTCGCTGATCACGGCGACTTCCGCGTTTTCCTGCGCCGCCAGTTCGGCCCGGCCGGCCTCGGCATAGATTGCCGCCGATTCCTGGCGGGATTTCACCATCTTGGTGAGCAGCGCCAGTTCGTCGGCGCGGGAGACGACCTTGCCGGCGCCGCGCGCCTCGATCTCCCGATCCTTGAGCGCGGCCATGATGAGGCGGAGCGCGCCGACGCGGACTTTGTCGCCGCTCTTCATCGCCCCCTTCATCTCGGCCGTCACGACATCGCGCAATGGCGCCTGCGCCATGGGGTTCCTCGGGGTTTCGTGCGATGGGGCGCGTCCTTGACGCGCATGAGAGGCCGCGCTTAAGCACAGTCGCATGGCAAGCGCAACACAAACCCCTTTTCCCCTTGAGGCCCCGGACGATGCGCCGCAGACGGGCTGGCGCCCGCGCGTGGCCACGGGCGTGCTCGTCCTCGCCAATGGCGAGGTGATCGAAGGGATCGGGCTCGGCGCGGTCGGATCGGCGGTCGGCGAGGTCTGCTTCAACACCGCGATGACCGGCTACGAGGAGATCCTGACCGACCCCTCCTACGCCGCCCAGATCATCACCTTCACCTTTCCCCACATCGGGGTCGTGGGCGTCAACGACGAGGACATCGAAGTCGTCAACGCAGCCGCCTCCACCGCCGCGGTCGGCGCGATCTTCCGGCGCCGCCCTCGGAGCCCTCGAACTTCCGCGCCAAGGGCCGGCTGGACGCCTGGCTCAAGGCCCGCGGGATCGTGGCGCTGGCGGGCGTCGACACGCGGGCGCTGACGAGCCTCATCCGCAGGAGCGGCATGCCGAACGCCGTCATCGCCCATTCGCCCGACGGCGCCTTCGATCTCGACGCGCTGAGGGCCGAGGCCGCCCGCTGGCATGGCATCGACGGGACGGACCTCGTTCCGCAGGTCGGCGCGACCCAGCGCTACGACTGGGACGAGACGAGCTGGACGCTCGAACACGGCTACGGCCGCCGCAAGGAGACCGCGCTTCCACGTCGTCGCCGTGGACTATGGGGTCAAGCGCAACATCCTGCGCCTCCTCAACGACGCCGGCTGCGCGGTGACGGTCGTGCCCGCCACCGCCTCGGCGGAGGACATTCTCGCCCTCAAGCCCGACGGCATCTTCCTGTCGAACGGTCCGGGCGACCCGGCGGCGACCGGCGAATACGCCGTGCCGACGATCCAGGCGCTGCTCGACTCGCAGACCCCCCTCTTCGGCATCTGCCTCGGCCACCAGTTGCTCGGCCTCGCGGTCGGCGCGCGGACGGTGAAGATGCCGCAAGGCCATCACGGCGCGAACCATCCGGTGAAGGATTTCACCACCGGCAAGGTGGAGATCGTCTCCATGAACCACGGCTTCGCGGTCGACCGCGAGAGCCTGCCCGCCAATGTCGAGGAGACCCACGTCTCGCTGTTCGACGGCTCGAACTGCGGCGTGGCGCTGACCGACCGCCCGGCCTTCTCGGTGCAATACCACCCGGAAGCCTCGCCCGGCCCGCGCGACAGCCACTACCTCTTCCGCCGCTTCGCCGACATGATGGCGGAGGCGAAGAAGGGCGCGGCCTAGGCCGCGCCGGCCTCCTTATCTGACGAGTTGGATTTCCTTGGACGGGCGGCCTCGCGGCGGCCGAAGCGGCCTTGGAGGGGGTTGGATTCGCTTGGATTTCCTTCGATTCTCTCGACCGAATCGAGACTTTTCAATGGGTTACGCGGACGTTCGCGCGAAGAAATAAAGCTCGCCCTTTCCGGCGCATGGCGGGCCGCGCCCCTGCCCTGCCCGTCCGATTCCTTCGCCCATGACGATCCCCGCGTCCGGCGGTTCTGTCTACGCCGGAAGCGAATGAGACTATCACAGATTCTGATTTTCCGCAAATGTATTGCCATTGCGGTAGCGCCATGTCTGCTCAAGTAGCTGGAAAACCTCGTCCGACCGCCAAACGTGCGTCTGTTAAGAACTCGCCTGCGCCCATAAGGGGAGCCAGATAACGCCTAAACTCGCTTCGCTTTTTAAGGCTATCGCCTTTGCGCTCCATTTGTCCTTCAATGCCCCCCACGAAGTCTGCAGCAAAACAGGAACCCTGTCCGGTCCATTTGGAAGCTTATGTCCCCGAGAAGAGAAAAAAGAACGTGCTCCCTCAGTCGCAGCGGCCTTCTCACGCTTTGTTCCAGCTTTTCGTATACAGCACGACTAAATCCCCTGCTTTAACAATTTTATCGGGTAACCAATAAACATATCGGCGGGGCCCCCGGCAGCTCCTCCTTTACTAGAACTCAGCGCCGCAGATATCGCAAAAGCTCGCCATTGTCTAGACCTTCAGCGATCCGCGTGCAAATCAATTCGCTCCACGCGATAAATCCGGGGTCTTGAACACTCAGGATAGTCAATTGCATTTCAATATCCTGAACGCTATCCCGCCATGAACCCGAACGATTGCGCGTCCTACGACTGGCATACCACGACAGTGTCCAGTATTCGGCGCCGTTCGGTAAGCGCGGCTGCAGGGCCGGGTCGATGACCCTCCGGTGAGGCGCAAGGCGGATAAGGAAATCTCGACCCGCCGGGGCTTGTAAATTTTCTCAGCGAGCGTCGCTCTTGTAACTGGCCGCGCAGCGAAACCTTCGGATATATGGACTGGTTTCGATCAGGGGAGAGCCGGTCTCTCGCTTTCAAACATGCAACCTACGCGCAGCCGGCGTCGACAGCTCATCTGCTGTAGTGCCGGCATTTGTTTGAAGGAGCACGCGGGCTTCGCGAAACCCTTGGCAGACCCGACTATCGGCCTCTCCGGACGGCTTGGGCGTGTAGCCCTGGCCCAGGCGCCGATACCTTCCCAGCCATGAGAACTGATCGATCGCGCCCATCCAAGGCTCAATTTTACACTGCCACAATCAAACTAGCCCGGCACCCGCCACCTCAAGCACGACACTGGGCGCAAGCGCGGGGCACACCGCGCCCCACCGGCGTGCCTGCGATGAAGGCCCGAGAGAGCGCCGACGACACTCTTGCGTCCCGCCGCGCGTTGCGGCACAAGGAGCGCGGCTTTAGGAGTGTAGCTCAATTGGCAGAGCACCGGTCTCCAAAACCGGGGGTTGGGGGTTCGAGTCCCTCCTCTCCTGCCAGCGAGCGGGCGTAGTTCAATGGTAGAACGGAAGCTTCCCAATTCCAGCGCTCCACCGTTTCCCAAAATCCGGCTCTTCGTCAAATTTATCAGCGATTTGCTTGCTCATGGTGCCCCGTGGTTAACCGCCACAGCGCACGCGATTTGAGCGTTAAAAGGAGTTTAAAGACGGCATCGCGGAAAATCGCGCGAGCGCCCTCTTGAAACCCGGACGCATGATAACCACCTCGCGAACGGCCGAGTGATCGGCCGCCGGAATAGTCGGAGCGTGACGGGAACGCACTTTGACCGGACTACAGGCTGACCCAGTTCCCAACCGCTGGCCCAGCGCACGCAGCCGCCTACAACAAGGGACCCGCGTGCAAAGAGATGGAGCCGACCATGAGAATGGTCCTTCTTCTCGAAACCAGCCAGCCGAGTGGTGCCGTGTACCGGATCGGTTTTGGGTGCTATCTGCCCTTTGAACTGGTTTCGGTAATTTCAGTACTGTCTCGGTTGTTCTAAAGCGGACGCCACCTCAGCAATGGGGTGGCGTTTCTGTTTTCAGTTATACATATGGATTCACGGTCCACCTGTATTTTGACGTGCTATTATAGTTACATATTAGCTAGTGCGTTCTGTCTCGTCGCTTCGAAACTAACGGGGGCAGGATAGAGCGGAAATGATATGGGAGAAATAAGATTCGTGCTTGGATGAGAACCATAATGAAGAACATGAATGGGAATGAGATATACGAAGGCGATGTGCTGACCGGACATGAGCTGGCGGAAACGTAAGAGTGGAATACGAGATACCAAACTATCTCGTATATGTGATTGGGAATAGTGATAGATACAATATACCAAAACCTCGAGCTACTCACTGTGTAGTGCGGGCACCCGCAGGTCTCTATTCCTGCATTCTTCCTGGCGCATCCGATGCAACGCGAAACCGCCAGTAGCGCTCGCTACGCGACCATACTACATTGTCCTTCGTAAGAAAGTTAAATTTCCTGAGCACGTCCTTCGAGATCGCCGGATTTCCGTTCTCGTCGTCATATATGAACTCCTTGCCGAAGTGTCCTTCTATGTACGATGCGGCATCCTCCTGATCTAGCTCCCTACGCCTCCCCAATTCTTCCACCATCCAATCCGCAACATCAGCCGCCGTTGTCATCATTCCTTGCCCTTTTTCTCTATCTCTGAAGACAGCACGAGCGTAGCTGGATCGAAATATCCGTATTCGAGCTTTCTGCCGCCAAACCACTGACACTTGATCTAAATCGTTGCCCGTCATTGCTATATTCTCCAATAACTCAACGGTCATATCAGGGCCACCCGACTTGAGCTGAACCACGTCACCGACTTTGAACGTTCTCTTGGCCATTCCGAGATCTCCTTTGCGGGCGTCAACATACCGCATTTGGGGAAAGGCCACAATGCGTTTCGGAAATGTTCCGAGAACGCAACCCCGCATCCATGCCCCCTTCCACAAAATCGTCTGTGATAGTAGCGTGAAAGCGGCGCTTGTCGCGATGGGTCGCCTTGCCCATCTTGGCTAAGCACGGTACACACCGGTTTGCCCAGGCGCTTGCGATTTGCGAGTTAAAAAGAGCCGCCAGTCTTTCTATTGCCGACGTAATCCATTGATTTTAAAGGGTTGCGGGCGTAGTTCAATGGTAGAACGGAAGCTTCCCAAGCTTCATACGAGGGTTCGATTCCCTTCGCCCGCTCCAACGCTTACGAGACGATCGAGACGTTAAACCGCGGCCGCGGCAGAAAAACCTATCTCCCGACAGCTCAATCACTTTGTCGGTTCGAGGGACTTCGCCATTTCGAGATGTTTCTCGAGGGTGGGTAGCGATTGGGAAGCCAGTTCCTGGGCGGGGCCATGGCCCTTTGCCGCCTCCGCCTTGAATTCCGCGATATCCTTTTCATGGTCCTTCACCATGTAGCGGGCGAACTCCTCGTCGAAGTCCCTTCCATTCAGGCGTTGCAGCTTGACCATCTCCTTCTCCGCCTCGGACGAGATCTCGCCAGACGGCGAAACGCCCAATTTCGCGGCGAGCGCGGTGGCTTGAGTCTTGGCTTTGGAGTGATCGGAAACGAGGGTCTGCCCGAAGGTCTTGACCGGTTCGCTCCCGCCCTTGCTTGCGGCCAAGGAGCCGAGCGCCACTTCGGAATTGTCCCCCTTGATTGCGTCCCCGAGGAACTCCTTTTCAGTTTTGGCTATTGCTGAAGTGCTAAGAACGGCCAACAGTCCGAGCGTGAGGGCGGGCGCGAGTTTCATCGGGAAATCTCCATCGGTTTTTGAATGCCTCACGGCCACAAACCTTTTCATGCGCGTTCCGTTCCGCGCCGAGGGTCGATAAGGGAACGACGCGCCGGGCCTCAAAGCCGCGCTGGCCCGCTCCTATCAGGCGCGGATTTACGGGCGCTGCGTTTCGCCTGTAACCTCCGCCTGGGCCATCTCGCCGCAGAGGCGCTGGCGACCGCGCGACGGAGGCGAAGGGCCGTACTCGCAGCGCATAACGGATGGAGACGATGAAAAGAGATCCAGGGCTCGACAGGTGGGACGCCCGCTTCGCTCAGGAAGGTTTTCTGTTCGGCGAGAAGCCGAACGCCTTCCTCGCGAGCCAGAAGCATCGCCTGCGGCCGGGCCTCAGCGCTTTGGCGGTGGCCGACGGCGAGGGACGCAACGGCGTCTGGCTCGCCGAACAGGGGCTCGACGTGCTTTCGGTGGAAGGTTCGCCCGTCGCGCAGGCCAAGGCGCGTGCGCTCGCGGAGCGCCGCGGCGTGCAGGTGCGGTTCGAACTCGCCGACTTCGAACACTGGCAATGGCCGGAACGGGAATTCGACGTGATCGCGGCGATCTTCGTCCAGTTCGCCGGCCCGGACCTCCGCGCCCGCATGTTCGAGGGCATGCGCCGCGCGCTGAAGCCCGGCGGGCTTCTCATGCTCGAAGGCTACGGACCCAAGCAGCTCGAATATCGCACGGGCGGGCCCCCGCTCATCGAGCACCTCTACACGGAAGACATGCTGCGCGAGGCCTTCGCCGGCATGGAGATCCTCGAACTCAGGGCCTATGACGCCGTCGTCGACGAAGGGTCGGGGCATTCCGGGCAGTCGGCCCTCGTCGACCTCGTGGCCCGCCAGCCGGAGCGCTGATTTCGGCGGGACGTTCCGCCTGTAACCTTTCGCCTGGGTCATCTCGCCACAGAGGCGCTGGCGGCCGCGCTTGCCTATATGGGGGGATGTGGTCGTATGCGACAGAACATCCCGTGAGCGCGAGGGATGCCATGAATAGCGACGAGCCCGAAGGCGCCCGCGTCGAGCCGGCGGAGACGACTCCCGCCCCCGGCTCGCTGTTCGAGGGGGGCGCGCTCGTTCCCGCAAGGGCCAACCTGCCGGCCCCTGTCCCGTCTTCCCCGAAGGGTCGATGGCGGCGAAGGGCCGTGATCGCGCTGGCGCTCGGCATCCTCGCGGCCGGGGGCGGCGCGGCGTGGTGGAGCGCGCATCAGGGCGCCCTTCCCGTCGGGATCGCCTCCGGCAATGGCCGCATCGAAGCCGATGTCATCGACATCGACACCAAATTCGCCGGCAGGATCGCGGAAATGCGGGTGGACGAGGGCGATATGGTGAAGGCCGGACAGACGCTCGCGCGGATGGACACCCGCGACATCGAGGCCCAGCTCGGCAAGGCCGAGGCCCAGGTTCGGCTCTCGCAGCACAGTCTCGACGCGGCCCATTCCAATGTCGAACTGCTGAAGACGCAGGTCACGCTCGCGCAGCAGGAGTTCGACCGCACCGATAAGCTTGTTTCCCGCGGCTTCGCCACGCTCGAGCTTCACGATCAGCGTCGCCAGGCGCTGAACGCGGCGACCGCCCTGCTGAGGGTCGCGAATCAACGCGTCGGAGAGGCCGAGCGGGCGCTCGACGCCGCCAGACACGACGTCGAGTTCTACAAGGTCAACATCGCCGACAACACGCTGGTCGCCCCCCGCGACGGCCGCATCGAATACCGGATCGCGAATATCGGCGAAGTGCTTCCCCCCGGCGGGCGGATCTTCACCATGCTCGACGTCAACTACGTCTACATGGACATTTATCTGCCGACCTCGGAAGCGGGAAAGGTGAGGATCGGAGCGGAGGCTCGCATCGTCCTCGATGCGAGGCCGGATGTCGCGATCCCCGCGCGCGTCTCCTTCCTTGCCGCCCAGGCGCAATTCACGCCGAAGACGGTCGAAACCCGCGACGAGCGCAACAAGCTGATGTTCCGCGTCCGGGTCAGGATCGATCCCGAGCGGCTGCGCGCGCGCGCCCCGGCGGTCCGGAGCGGGCTGCCGGGCGTCGCCTATGTGAAACTGGACCCGGCCGTCGAATGGCCGCCCCGCCTGCAGAATGTCCCGCCGTGATCGGAGGGAGCGCGCCGGTCGCGCGGCTCGAAGGCGTTTCCCAGCGCTACAAGGGCGCCGTCGCGCTCGACGGCGTGGACCTTGCCGTCCCGGCGGGTTGCATGGCGGGTTTCATCGGCCCTGACGGCGTCGGAAAATCGACCCTGCTCAGCATCGTGGCGGGGGCGCGCAGCATCCAGTCCGGACAGGTCTTCGTCCTTGGCGGCGACATCGCGGCGCAGGCCCACCGGGACGCCGTCTGTCAGCGCATCGCCTATATGCCGCAGGGATTGGGGAAAAACCTCTACGCCGACCTCACGGTCCGCGAAAACATCGAGTTCTTCGGCCGCCTCTTCGGTCAGGGCGCCGCGGAGCGGAACGACAGGATCGCCGATCTTCTTCAAAGCACGGGCCTCGCGCCCTTCTCCGACCGGCTCGCGCGAAAGCTCTCGGGAGGCATGCGGCAGAAGCTTGGCCTCTGCTGCTGTCTCATCCACGATCCGGACCTCCTCATCCTCGATGAGCCGACGACGGGCGTCGATCCCCTGTCGCGCCGGCAATTCTGGGAGCTGATCGCGCGGATGCGGTCAGGCCGCGAAGACATGAGCGTCCTGATCGCGACCGCCTACATGGAGGAGGCGGAGCGGTTCGACTGGATCGCCGCGATGAGCGGGGGCCGCGTGCTCGCCGCCGGCTCGCCGGCCGAGATCAAGGCGCGCTCCCGCGCCGTCACGCTCGAGGACGCGTTCGTCGCGCTCCTCTCGGGAGGACGGCGGGCTGACGGGCGACGGCTGCGTATCCCGCCGCGGCGCAAGTTCGACGGCGGCCCGGTGATCGTGGCGCGCGACCTCACCCGGCGGTTCGGCGACTTCACGGCGGTGGACCGCGTGAACTTCACGATCGAGCGCGGCGAGATCTTCGGCTTTCTGGGGTCGAACGGCTGCGGCAAGACGACGACGATGAAGATGCTGACCGGCCTCCTGCCGCCGACGGAGGGCGAGGCGCTGCTGTTCGGAGAGCCGCTCGCGCGCGGCGACATGAGCGCGCGATACCGGGTCGGCTATATGTCGCAATCCTTCTCGCTCTATGCGGAGCTCACCGTCCGGCAGAACCTCGACCTGCACGCCCACCTCTTTCACCTCGCGCCGGAAAGGGCGAGGACCCGCATCGCTGAAATCGTCGCGCGGCTGGGGCTCGAAGACCATCTCGACCAGCACGCCTCGGACCTGCCGCTCGGCATCCGCCAGCGCCTCTCCCTCGCCGTCGCGATTGTTCACGAGCCCGAAATCCTCATCCTGGACGAGCCGACCTCGGGGGTCGATCCCATCGCGCGGGATCGCTTCTGGGCCGAACTGATCGACCTGTCGCGCAACCGGGGCGTGACGATCTTCGTCTCGACCCATTTCATGAACGAGGCGGAACGCTGCGACCGCATCGCGCTGATGGACTCCGGGCGGGTGCTCGCGACGGGCGCGCCGCGCGATCTCGTCGAGGCCCGAAAGTCCGCGACCCTGGAGGACGCTTTCATCAGCTACCTCGAAGAGGCCGCGCCCTCGCGGGCCGCCGCTGTTCCCGCCTCCTTCCGGGTCGCGCCCAAGAGCGCCGCGCCCGCCCCTTTCTTCAGCCTCCGCCGCCTCCTCGCCTATACGATCCGCGAGGGTCTGGAGCTTCTGCGCGATCCGATCCGGCTTGGATTCAGCCTGTTCGGCACGGCCCTTCTCATGCTGGTCTTCGGCTTCGGCGTCTCGACCGACGTCAACAACCTCTCCTTCGCGGTGCTCGATCACGACAGGAGCCACGAAAGCCGCGCCTATCTCGAGGAGCTGAGAGGCTCGACCTATTTCCTCGAGAAACCGCCGCTTGCCGACTACGCGGATCTCGAGAACCGTCTGAAGGCGGGGACGATCAAGGCCGCGATCGAAATCCCGCCGAATTTTGGCCGCGACATCCAGCGCGGCCGTCCCGTCGCCATCGGCGCCTGGGTGGATGGCGCGATGCCGTTTCGCGCCGAGACCATCCGCGGCTATCTGCAAGCCGCGCATCAGATGTATCTCACCGACCCGATGGTGAACACGCCGACGAGCCAGACGCCGCCGCTCGCCGACATCGAATTGCGGTTCATGTACAATCAGGACTTCGACAGCATCTATGCGATGGCGCCGGCGACGATGGCGCTGCTGCTCGGACTCTTCCCCGCGATCCTGATGGCGCTCGGCATCGTTCGCGAAAAGGAACTCGGGTCGATCATCAACCTCTATGTCACGCCGGTGAGCCGGATGGAGTTCCTGATCGGCAAACAGCTCCCCTATATCGCTGTCGGCTTCGGCAATTTCCTCCTGCTGTTCCTGATGGCTCTGTTCGTGTTTCAGGTGCCGCTCAAGGGCGATTTCGTGACGCTGCTCCTCGGCGTCGTCCTCTATGTGACGGCGATGACGGCCTACGGCATGCTGATCTCCGCCTTCACCCGCACGCAGATCGCGGCGCTGTTTGGAACCGCCATCCTGACGGTGCTTCCGGCGACGCAGTTCTCCGGAATGCTGGCGCCCGTCTCTTCGCTCGCCGGCGCCGCCCGCATGATCGGGCGCGCCTTCCCGATGACCTATTTCGTGCCGATCAGCGTCGGCGCCTTCACCAAGGGCCTCGGCTTTCCCGAGCTCTGGACAAGGCTGGCGCTTCTTGCGGCATTCGTTCCGGTGTTCACGCTCATAAATATCCTTCTCTTGCGCAAACAGGAACGTTAGGGCCCGGCGCATGCGCAAGCTCTCGAACATATACTGGCTCGGCCTGAAGGAGCTGCGCAGCTTCTTCCACGACTATGTGTTGCTCGCCCTCGTGGTCTACGCCTTTTCGCTGGCGATCGTCCTGCAGGCGCGAAGCTCCGCGCAGGATCTCAACAACGCCTCGATCGCGATCGTCGACGAGGACCGCTCCGAATTGTCCCGACGCATCGCGCACGCCTTTCTGCCGCCTCTCTTTCAGCGCCCCCATGAGATCGCGGAGCGCGAGATCGTTCCGATGATGGACGCGGGGCGATACACTTTCGTCATCGACATCCCGCCGCACTTCCAGCGCGACGTTCTGGCCGGCCGGCAGCCCGCGCTGCAAATCGACGTCGATGCGACGGCGATGGTGCAGGCGGGCCTCGGATCGAACTATCTTCAACAGATTGTGACGACCGAAATCTCGGATTTCGTTTCGCACGCCGAGGGCGCGCCGCAACCGCCCGTGAGCCTCGTCGTCCGCATCGCCTTCAACCCGAATGTCATGACGTCATGGTTCACGAGCGTGATGGGCATCATCAACAATGTGTCCATGCTCGCGATTCTGCTCTCGGGCGCGGCGATCGTCCGCGAGCGCGAGCACGGCACGATGGACCATCTTCTCGTCATGCCGCTGACGCCGTTCGAGATCGCGATGGCCAAGATATGGGCGAACGGGCTCGTGATCACCGTGGCGGTCGGCCTGTCGCTCTATATCGTGGTGAAGGGAATTCTCGGCGTCCCGATCGCCGGTTCGATCCCCCTCTTCCTGGCGGGAGTGATGATCTATCTCTTCTTCGCCACCGCGATCGGCGTCTTCCTCGGCACGGTGGCGCGTTCGATGCCGCAGCTCGGGCTTCTCTTCCTGCTGGTCTTCCTGCCCATGAACATGCTGTCGGGCAGCAATACGCCGCTCGAGAGCATGCCGGACTGGCTGTCCACCCTCATGCAGGCCTCGCCCTCGACGCATTTTGTCTCTTTCGCCCAGGCGATCCTTTATCGCGGAGCCGGCATCGGGGTCGTCTGGCCGCAGTTCCTCATCGTCGCGCTCATCGGCGGTCTTTTCTTCGTGCTGGCAATTCTCAAATTCCGCTCGGTCGCGGCTCAGGTCTCATAGCCCTCTCGTCCGACGGCCATCGGCCGACCTCCGCGAGAACATTGGACGAGGTCTTGCCTCCTGCGGTACGATTTCACCGACTGCGCTCGCCGCACTCTGCGCATGGGATAAGCGACGGCAGGAGATTGGTTGAGCGCCGCATAAAATGACAGGGTTGGCGGAACCGCGAGGTCCGGGCGCCAGCCGATCCGAGATGCGCCTCAGTTCAACAGAGGAGGGAAAATTGACCAGTCGGCTGTCCGCTCATGTCTTGGCAGGATTTCTCGTGTCCGCCGCGGCGCTCGCGCCCTTGCCTTCCGTGGCGCAGGCGGCCAAGCCCAACATCCTGCTGATCGTCTCGGACGACTTCGGCTACGGCGACATGGGCGCCTATGGCGGCGGCGACAATCGCGGCGCCGCGACGCCGAACCTCGACCGCATCGCGGCCGAGGGCATGCAGTTTCTGTCCTTCTACGGACAGCCCTCCTGCACGCCGGGACGCGCCGCGATGCAGACGGGCCGCATCCCGAACCGCAGCGGCATGACCACCGTGGCCTTCCAGGGCCAGGGCGGCGGCCTTCCGGCGGCGGAATGGACGCTCGCTTCCGTGCTCAAGACGGGCGGCTACGACACGTTCTTCACCGGCAAGTGGCATCTCGGCGAGGCCGACTATGCGCTCCCCACCGCGCAGGGCTACGACGTGATGAAATACGTCGGCCTCTATCACCTCAACGCCTACACCTACGGGGACCCGGCCTGGTTCCCGGACATGGATCCCGAGCTTCGGGCGATGTTCAATCAGGTGACCAAGGGCGCGCTCTCCGGCAACGCGGGCGAGCCGGCGCATGAGGACTTCAAGATCAACGGCGAGTATGTGAACACGCCCGAGAAGGGCGTGGTCGGCATCCCGTTCTTCGACGAATATGTCGAGAAGGCGTCGCTCGATTATCTCGACCAGCATGCCCATTCGTCGAAGCCCTTCTTCATGAGCATCAACTTCATGAAGGTGCACCAGCCGAACCTTCCGGCGCCGGAATACCAGGGAAAGTCGGCGGTCAAGACGAAGTTCGGCGATTCCGTCGTCGAGAATGACGCGCGCATCGGTCACATCATGGACAAGCTCCGCGCGCTCGGCCTCGACAAGACCACCTATGTGTTCTGGACGACGGACAACGGCGCCTGGCAGGACGTGTTCCCGGACGCGGGCTATACGCCCTATCGCGGCACGAAGGGCACCGTGCGCGAAGGCGGCGAGCGCGTGCCGGCCCTCGCCTGGGGGCCCGGCATCAAGCCGGGCAGCCGCGACTCCGACATCGTCGGCGGCCTCGACTATATGGCGACCTTCGCGGCGCTCGCCGGCGTCAAGCTCCCGGAGAACGACCGCGAGGGCAAGCCGATCCTCTTCGACAGCTACGACATCTCGCCGATCCTCTTCGGCAAGGGACCGGACCCGCGCAAGAGCTGGTTCTATTTCACCGAGAACGAGCTCTCTCCGGGCGCGGTGCGCGTCGGCCGCTTCAAGGCGGTCTTCAACCTGCGCGGCGACGACGGGCAGGCGACCGGCGGCCTCGCGGTCGACAGCAATCTCGGCTGGAAGGGCGCCGAGAAATATGTCGCCACCGTGCCGCAGATCTTCGACCTGTGGCAGGATCCGCAGGAACGCTACGACATTTTCATGAACAACTACACCGAGCACACCTGGACGATGGTCACCTTCAACAACGAGGTCCGGAAGCTCATGCAGACCTACGTCCAGTATCCGCCGCGAAAGGCGCAGAGCGATGCCTATACGGGGCCGATCACCATCTCCAGCTACGAGCGCTTCCAGTGGGTTCGCGACCAGCTGAAGAAGGAAGGCTTCCACCTCCCGCTGCCGAACGGCGACTGATCTCGAACGCCCGCGGCGACTGTCGGCCTCGCTGCGGGCGCTCGATGAAGGGCGGGCCGCCGCCGCTTCTCGTCGCATGAGACGCGTGCGATTCGACAATTACGATAACGCGTACAGATGGTGTTGGAACTGAGCAATTTCAGCAAAGGGAGTAATCGCCATGAGCGTGTTAACAGACTTTCGACTTGGCATTCTTGTCGCGCTCGCCGCAACGCTCGTCGGAGCGCCGGCCTCCGCCGAGGACAACGCAGCCGCATCGGGCAGAAAGCCCAATATCCTTTTCATCATGGGCGACGACATCGGCTGGATGCAGCCGAGCATCTACCATCGTGGCCTGATGGTCGGCGAGACGCCGAACATCGACCGCATCGGCAATGAAGGCGCCATCTTCATGGATTATGTCGCCATGCAGAGTTGCACCTCCGGCCGCAACGCCTTTTTCACCGGCATGTATCCGCTGCGCACCGGCATGATCCCGCCGCAACTCCCGGGCAGCCCGTCTTATCTGCGGCCGGGCACCCCCGCGCTCGCCAAGTTCCTGCACGATCTCGGCTACACGACCGGCGAGTTCGGCAAGAACCACTTGGGCGACCACACGGCGGCGCTGCCGACTGCGCATGGCTTCGAAGAGTATTGGGGCTATCTCTATCACCTCGATGCGATGCAGCAGGTGAGCTTTCCGGACATCAACAAGTCGCCGACCGAGCAGACCGTCGCGCCGCCGTGCAAGAACACGCCGATTCCCGGCGTGCCGGAAGTCCCGGGCGCCGTGGACCCAATGACAACGATCTGTCTGACGCCCCCGCGCAATGTCCTCTGGTGCCACTCTTCGGATGGCGCGGAGGCCAACCAGACGTGCAAGGACGAGGGCCCTTTGACGCTCGAGCGCTCGAAGACGGTTGATGAGGAGATATCGAGCCACGTCATCGACTTCCTCGACCGCAATGACCCCAGGAAGACCAACAAGCCCTTCTTCGTCTGGTACAACCCGGCTCGCATGCATGTCACGACCGTGCTGCCGCCGAAGTACATGGACATGGTCGGCGAAAAAGGCGGCAAGGACTGGGGCGTCAACGAAGCCGGCATGAAGCAGATGGACGACAACATCGGCTACGTGCTGAAGAAGCTGGAGGATATGGGCGAATTGGATAACACCATTGTCGTCTTCACCACCGACAATGGCGCCGAGGCGATCACCTTCCCGGACGGCGGCATCACCCCATTCAAGGGACAGAAAGGCGAAGCCTGGGAAGGCGGCTACCGCGCGCCCCAGGTTGTTCGCTGGCCGGGCCACATCAAGCCCGGCACGGTCAAGAACCAGTTGTTCGCAGCCCTGGACTGGCTGCCGACGTTTGTGGACATCGCCGGCGGACCGAAGGGCGACGACCTCAGGAAGCAGATCGAGTCCGGAAGCTACCCCGGCATCGTCAAGACCACGCTCGACGGTTTCGACCAGCGCAACTACCTCGAAGGCAAATCCGACAAATCGGCGCGCGACGTCTTCTTCTACTTCTCCGGCGCCACGCCGTCCGCGGTGCGCTACAAGAACTGGAAGATGTATTACACCATGTCGCAGCCGAGCGCGGACGGCTGGATCCTGCCGCTGGTGTCCTTCCACTTCACGCTGGTCCAGAACATCAAGCGCGATCCGTTCGAGCAAGCTGTCGGCGAGAGCCAGAAGACGGTTCTGGGCTTTGGCGGCGCGCTCGCTGGCCCGGTCACCGCATTTCTCTACGACTGGAACATGCTGCCCATCGGGCAGCAGCTCTGGGAGAAGGAACTCATGTCCTACAAGGAGTTCCCGCCGCTGCAGGCGCCGGAGACATACAATCTCTCGGGGATACTCGACGCGATGAGAAAGGCCAGTCACCCGAGCGACTGATCCCGGCGAAGGAGATTCGTATTCGTCGCGCGGCAGCCGAAGCGTTCGAGCTTCAAAATGCCGCGGCCGTATTCGCCTTCTCGTGGGCGCAGTCCTCGCTTATGACCTACAGGACGGAGCGGCTACAGCGCTCGCGAAGGAGGAAAGAGGGGGTGCTGAAAATACGGACGCTTCGTCGCCGCGGCGGTGTTCTTGTGGGCGGCGGGAGCGGCCGACGCTGCGGACACGATCCGCATCGCCGTGCAGAAGACCGGCACCCTCGCCTGGGAGATCGCGACGATGAAGGCGCTCGGCCTCGACAAGGCGGCCGGGCTTGACATCCAAACGATCGAACTGGCCACGACCGACGCCGGCAAAATCGCGCTTCAGGGCGGAGCGGCCGACGTGATCCTTTCCGACTGGCTGTGGGTCGCGCGCGAGCGCGCGCTCGGCCAGAAGCTCCTGTTTGCGCCCTATTCGACGGCGCTCGGCGCGGTCATGACGCCAAAGGATTCCCCCGTGCGCGCGCTCGCCGATCTCGCCGGCAAATCGCTCGGCGTGGCCGGGGGCCCGCTGGACAAGAGCTGGCTCATGGTCCGCGCCGCCGCGCTGAAGGAAGGCCAGGATCTCGCCAGAACCGCCCGTCCCGTATACGGGGCGCCGCCTCTCGTCGCGGAGAAGCTCGCGGACGGCGGACTCGACGCCGCGCTCGAATTCTGGACCTACGCGATCGAACTGGAGCGGCGCGGCTTCCGCCGGGCCATCGACATGGCCGACGTCGAGAAGGCGCTCGGCGCGAAAGGGCCCGTCGCGATGGTCGGCTACGTCTTCTCCGAACGGTTCGGGAAGGATCACGCCGACGCCCTGCGCCGGTATTTCGCGGCCGCCGCCAAGGCGCGCGAGGCGCTCGCCAACGACCCGAAGCTCTGGGCGCCGATCAAGGACCGCCTGCATCTGACCGACGACGCCGCGCTCGACGCCTACCGCGAACATTATCTCGCAGGCGTTCCGAGGCGCCCGATCGCGGAAGAAATCGAGGACGCGAAGGCGCTCTATCGCGTGATCGTCGCCGTCGGCGGACCGGACCTCGTCGGCGGCGCCGCGGAGCTCGATCCCAACCTCTTCTTTGATCCGAATGCCGCGAGGTGAGGGATTGACGGCGCGGCTCCTTTCCTTTGTCGCGCTCCTCGCGATCTGGATCGCCGCGGCTCATGTCGGCGATCCCCGGCGCCTGCCGGGGCCCGATGTGGTTTTCGCCGCCATGGCGAAGGCGGCCGCCTCCGGCGAACTGTTCTATGCGATGGGCGTAACGATGGCCCGGGTCGTCGCGGCCTTCGTGCTCGCCATGGCGCTCGGTTCCGCGCTTGGCTACGCCATGGGAAGGCGCGCGACGTTCAACCGTGTGGCCGACCCCTGGATCGTCGTTCTGCTCAATCTGCCGGCTCTCGTCATCATCGTGCTCCTGTACATCTGGATCGGCCTCAACGAGGTCGCGGCGATTTCCGCGGTCGCGCTCAACAAGCTGCCGAACGCGACGGTGACGATCCGCGAAGGCGCGCGCGTGCTCGATGCGAATCTCGACGAGATGGCGCGGGTCTTCGCCTTTTCGCCGTGGAAGCGCCTGCGCCATGTCGTGCTGCCTCAGCTCGCGCCCTATATCGCGGCGGCGACCCGATCCGGTCTTTCTCTCGTCTGGAAGATCGTGCTCGTCGTCGAACTGCTGGGCCGGCCGAACGGCATAGGCTTCGAGATCAATGTGGCCTTCCAGCTTTTCGACGTCCCCCTTCTGCTCGCTTACGCCTTGCCGTTTACGGCGGTGATGCTGATGATCGAAGCCTTCATGCTGCAACCCTTTGAGCGTTATGTCGCCCGCTGGCGCCCCCACTCCGCTTGACGTGCATGTGGCGCGCAAGCGCCTCAAGAACGCCTCCGGGCAGGCGGTGGAGGTCCTGAGCGACCTCGCCTTCCGCCTCGAGCCGGGACAGATCGGCGTCCTGATCGGTCCATCCGGTTGCGGCAAGTCGACGCTCCTGCGGATCATCGCCGGGCTCGACGCACGCTTCGAGGGCGCGGTGACGCGTCCCCCCGGGCGGGTCGCCGTGGTCTTTCAGGAGCCGCGGCTTCTGCCCTGGCGGAGCGTCGAGGAGAACATTCGCCTCGCGGCGCCGCAGATCGGCGAGGAAGATCTCGGCAGCGCTGCTCGCGTCGCTTGGCCTGGCGGCGCACCGCGCGCATTTCCCCGGCGAATTGTCGCTGGGGCTCGCGCGCCGGGTCGCCATCGCCCGCGCTTTCGCGATCGAGGCCTCCCTGCTCCTGCTCGACGAGCCTTTTGCGTCGCTCGACGCGCCGCTTGCGCTGACCATGCAGCGGGAGCTTGCTTCGCTGGTGGCCGCGCGCTCGGTGACGACTCTTCTCGTGACCCACGCCCTCGACGAGGCGATCGGTCTCGCGGATCGGATATTCGTCCTCTCGCCGCGTCCTGCGCGGATCGTTGACGAGATCGCGGTCGAAAGCCCGCGCTCGGCAATGAGCGAGGCGGAGGCGCGATTGCTCAAGGCGCGCATCGCGGCGCTGCAAACCGGGAGCTGACGGAGCGCTTCTGGCGTCGGCGCGGGCGGCTTGAGCCGGCGCGCGTCGCGGCGGGATCGGAAACGCGGCGACGGACATCCGGGCGAAAATTGCCCGCCGCCACGTCCCACCCTGCCGCTTTTGGCCGGGCCGAATCATCCAATCACAAAATCTCTGTAGTTCCACCGAAATGACGGGCTTCCGGGCCTGGCGAGCGCCCCACGACGCCCGGCGCTCCGGCATCCGCCAGCCGGCGATCTTGCGCGGAAGCCACATTCGCCATTATACACGTAATCAGTTGCGTCTGAATCTATTCATTAATCTGCTGGCGAATCCCGATTTTGAAGGCGATGAAGGAGACGCTCATGGCAACAGGGTTGTATCTGACGCCCGACGGCATGGTGATCGTGGATTACGGGCGAAGGAAAATACCTATCCCACCCGCCCAATACCGGGCCAATGGCTACAGGCCCCCATTCGACACGCTCCGGCGCAACGACATGCCGGCTGACCGTATTGCGGCTGGCCCGCGCGTCCCGGGCAGGTCTGAGCCGTTCGGGAAACCTCCGCGACCCTGAAGGGCCGCCGGTTCCCGATCCGAAAGAGGAAACTGCGGAGCGCCGTCGCGGCGCTTGCTCCCGTTCGCGTGGGATGCGGACGATCGTCGCCGCAGCAGGCGCACGCGCCCGGTCCCCGAAGCGCGCGGCGCCTCAACGGTCTGACAGGGCCGCAATTTCACTGAAATTTGGTGCGGTCAAGAGGACTCGAACCTCCACTCCGGTTAAAGAACTAGCACCTCAAGCTAGCGCGTCTACCAGTTCCGCCATGACCGCACTTCGCTTCCGACCGGCGGGGGTCCGAAGCGAGGCGGTCGTCTAACAAATCGTTTTCGCCGTGACAAGCGAAAGCATGCGCGCAAAAAAGCCGGCCGCGTCAGCCCCGCCCGCGCTCCTTGCGCAGCCTCTCCCAATAGTCGAGCCGCTTGCGCAATTCCCGCTCGTAGCCGCGCTCGACCGGCTCGTAGAGCCTGCGCCGCCCGAGCGCCTCCGGCCAGTAGTTCTGGCCCGAGAAGGCGTCCGGCGCATCGTGATCGTATTCGTAGTCGGCGCCGTAGCCCTCGCGTCGCATGAGCTTCGTCGGCGCGTTGAGGATGGTCTTCGGCGGGGTCAGCGAGCCCTGCGTCTTCGCCAGAGCCTGCGCCGCGCCGAAGGCCTTGTAGACGGCGTTCGATTTCGGCGCCGTCGCGACATAGACGACGGCCTCGGCGATCGCGAGCTCGCCCTCGGGGCTGCCGAGGAAGTCGTAGGTGTCCTTGGCGGCGTTCGCGATGACGAGCGCCTGCGGATCGGCCAGCCCGATGTCCTCGACCGCCATCCTGACCACGCGCCGCGCGATGAACAGCGGGTCCTCGCCCGCGTCGAGCATGCGCGCGAGATAATAGAGCGCGGCGTCCGGATCGGAGCCCCGCACGCATTTGTGCAGGGCCGAGATCAGATTGTAATGGCCCTCCTGCGCCTTGTCGTAGATCGGCGCCCGGCGCTGCACGACATCGACCAGCCGCTCCGCATCCAGAATCTCGCCCGGCCGGGCGGCGCGCCAGACTTCTTCCGCGAGCGTCAGGATCGCCCGGCCGTCGCCGTCCGCCATGCCGATCAGCGCCTCGCGCGCCTCCGGGGTCAGCGGCAGCGGCTTCTCCTCGACGCGTTCGGCGCGCTCGATCAGCGCCTCCAGCGCCTCGCGCGTGAGCGCCCGGAAGGCCAGCACCCGCGCCCGCGACAGAAGCGCCGCGTTCAGCTCGAAGGACGGATTTTCCGTCGTCGCGCCGATCAGCGTGACCGAGCCGTCCTCCATCACCGGCAGGAAGGAATCCTGCTGCGCCCGGTTGAAGCGGTGGATCTCGTCCACGAAGAGCAGCGTGCCCTGCCCCTGCGCGCGTCGCGCCCGCGCCGCGTCGAAGATCTTCTTGAGCTCCGCCACGCCGGAATGGATCGCGGACACCTGCACGAAAGCCGTATCCTTGCGCGAGGCGCCGATGAGCCGCGCGACCGTCGTCTTGCCGCTGCCGGGCGGACCCCAGAAGATCATCGAGCCGAGCGTCGGCGCCTCCAGAAGCCGCGTCAGCGCCCCGTCCGGCCCGGTCAGGTGCTCCTGCCCCGAGACTTCGGCGAGCGTCGTCGGCCGCAGCCGCTCGGCCAGCGGCGCAGGCGGCCCCTCTTTATGGCTTGCGTCGTCGAACAGGCTCATGGGCGGCGCTTCTCCCGCTTCGGCGGGGCGCTGTCCAGCGAGAGCCGCTTGCCCGCTCGCCCCTCGCGAGCGCATTGTCGCGGCTTCCCTCCCCGATTCCGAGCCTCCCATGACGTTCCCCCTGCCCTACGCGCCCGCCGAGACCGTCGGCCTCATTCCCGAGCGGCTCGAGCGGATGACCGCCGTGATCGAACGCGAGATCGAGGGCAAGGCGCCGGGCGCGGCGATGCTGATCGCGCGCGGCGGCAAGATCGCCTATCGCCAGTGCGTCGGGCGCCTCAAGGCCGGCGGTCCCGCGATGACCGAGGACGCCATCTTCCGCATCTATTCGATGACGAAGCCGGTCGTCTCGGTCGCCGCGATGACGCTCGCCGAGGAAGGCCGGCTCTCGATCGTCGATCCCGTCTCGGCCTACATCCCCGCTTTCGCCGACATGGCTGTCGGCGTCGAGAAGGGCGGCAAGCTCACGCTCGAACCGCTGAAGCGTCCGATCACGGTGCAGGACCTGATGCGCCACACGTCGGGCCTCACCTATGGCTTCACCGGCGCCTCGGAGGTGCAGAAGCGCTACCGGGCGGCGAATGTGCTCAGCGGAGAAGGGAGCGCCGCGCAAAAGGTCGAGGCGATCGCCAAGCTGCCGCTCTACGGCCAGCCGGGCGCGCGATTCGAATATGGCGTCTCGACCGACGTGCTCGGCCGCATCGTCGAGATCGTCGCGGGCAAGCCGCTTGGCGAGGTCCTGCGCGAGCGCATCTTCGAGCCGCTCGGCATGGAGGACACGGGCTTCTTCACGCCCGAAGCAAAGCTCGCGCGCCGCGCCGAACCCCTGTCCTTCGATTTCATGACCGCCGCCGGCATCGACCCCAACAATGGGACCTCGCCGCCCGCCTTCGAATCGGGCGGCGGCGGCCTGCTCTCGACCATGGCCGACTATGCGCGCTTCTGCGTCATGCTCGCGAACGGCGGCGCCTTCAAGGACCACCGCATCCTCGGGCCGCGCACGCTTCGCTTCATGGCGAGCGACCATCTCGACGCGAGCGCCGACCGCAGCCATTTCCTGCTCTGGCCGGGGCACGGCTTCGGCCTCGGCTTCGCGGTGCGCGTCGCGCCGGGCCTCGCGCCGAGCGCCGGCAGCGTCGGGGAGTTCTTCTGGGGCGGCGTGATGGGCACCGCCTTCTGGATCTCGCCCGCCGACGACCTCTTCGCCGTCTTCATGATCCAGGCGCCGGAATACCGGGAGTATTTCCGGGTGCTGTTCCGGACGCTGGTCTATGGCGCTTTGGGGTGAACGGGATCAGGCGGCCGCGCTCCGGACCCGCCCCATGGCGCGCGGGGCGGTCGGGAATGTCGGCCTTCGCTATCCCTTCGGCACGCCGAGCCAGATCACATGCCGCGACCCGCCATGCACGCCCGCGGCGCGCACGCGCTTGTCCTCCACCGAAAAACCCGCCTTTTCGAACCTCTTTGCGAATGCGCGGTCTGGACCCTGCGACCACACGGCGAGCACCCCGCCCGGACGCAGCGCCGCACGCGCCGCCGCCAATCCCCGCATCGAATAGAGTTGGTCGTTGGCCGATTGCGTCATGCCTTCCGGGCCATTGTCCACATCGAGCAGGATCGCGTCGTAGGGCGGCTTGGCTGCGCGGATCAGCGTGGCGACATCGGCCTCGACCAGTTCGACTCTTCGGTCGTCGAGACAGCCGCCGAACAGTTCCGCCATCGGCCCCCTTGCCCAGCGCACGACGGCCGGAACCAGTTCGGCGACGACGAATTGCGCCTCCGCGCCGAACGCGCCCAGCGCCGCGCGCAGGGTGAAGCCCATGCCGAGCCCGCCGATCAGGACCCGCGCCTTCGGGCGGTCCTTCAGCTTCTCCGCCGCCAGCGTCGCCAGCGCCGCCTCCGATGCAAAGAGCCGCGAGGTCATGAGTTCCGCGACGCCGAGCTTGATGGAGAACTCGTGTCCCCTGCGCATCAACCGCAGTTCGCCGCCCTGAGGCAAAGACGTGCGGTCGAGTTCTATCCAGGGGATCATGGGAGGGTCCGGGAACGGGTCTGGACGAGGCCGTAGCACACGTTCGCGCGGTATGGGGCGCCTCGCATGCGCGAGCGGGGAAGGGCTATTCCGAACGCTGGTCTATGGGCGGTGGGGTGAGGCGACGGAGATATGAGGGCGACGTCAGCGACAATCGCGAGCGCGCGGTCTCTCCGACGGGCGCTTTCCCTTCCCGAAGCCCTGTTATGGCGTGTCCTGAGACAACGCAACGGCGGCTTTCCAGCCTTCCGGCGTCAGCATCCGGTTGGTCCCTACGTCCTCGACT
Source organism: uncultured Alphaproteobacteria bacterium (assembly GCA_963741845.1). GTDB lineage: Bacteria > Pseudomonadota > Alphaproteobacteria > Rhizobiales > Beijerinckiaceae > Roseiarcus. The sequence continues at coordinate 67,640 of CAVUJV010000033.1, read as the reverse complement.
TCTATTGCGCCAAGGCGCGCCTTGCCGTCGAGATCGACGGTATGAGTCACGATGGCGAAAGCGCCGCAGCCCGGGATGCGCGACGTGACGACTGGCTCGAATCACAAGGCGTCAGTGTTGTGCGAATAGCTGCGGCGGATGTCCTGAAATCAGCCGAGGATGTCGCCGACGGGCTCCTGCACCTGGCAGCGTCGAAGATCATGAATTCAAGAAAGCCCCCTCCACCGCGCTAACGCGCGGTCCCCCTCCCCCGCCGCTTCGCGGCATGGGAGGATCGAAACGGCGCCGCCGCAAATCCTCCCCTGCGGCGCGGGGGAGGAGGACCATGCGAAGCATGGTGGAGGGGGCAAAAGGTCGATCCCCCTCCCCTCAGCGCGCCGACCGCATCGCGACCTTCGCGAGAGCGCGGCGGCAGGGGCCAGTGACCTGACCGAGCTTCGGCTTCATGCAGGCCACGATCTCCGACGAGCGCTTGACCCCGCCGCACAGTCTTTTGACGTCCGCCTCGCAGACGTTCGCAAGCTCCACGGCGCGCGAAAGCTTGTCCGCGCAGGGGCCCGAAAGCGCGCCGAGATGCTTCTCCACGCAGACCCTCAAGCGCCCGCCCTGCGGCTTGACGGCCCCGCAAGCCACGCTGACAGCGCTGTAGCAGGCTCCCGCCGCCTGAGCGCCACCCGTTCCCGACGAGACTTCGCAAAGCGCGAGCGCCGCAGCGATAACAAAAGCTTGCGATCGAATTTTCATCTCAATTCTCATCGTGCTTTTGCGATCGACGCCCGATCGAGCGCTCTCACACCGACGGAGTGACGCTCACCACACCCCCGTATTCGCCATGCTCGCCCACGGCTCGGCCGGGCGCCTTCGCTTCGCCCTTCTGGATCAGTTCGATGGAGATATTGTCCGGCGTGCGGATGAAGGCCATGTGGCCGTCGCGCGGCGGGCGGTTGATGGTGACGCCCGCGTCCATGAGCTTCTTGCAGAGGGCGTAGATGTCGTCGACGCGATAGGCGAGATGGCCGAAATTGCGCCCGCCGGTATAGACTTCCGGGTCCCAGTTGTAGGTGAGCTCGACGGTCGGCTTGTGCGTCTTCTTCGCCTCGCCCGCGTCATCCGGCGCCGCGAGGAAGACGAGGGTGAAGCGGCCCTTCTCGTTCTCGATCCGCCGCACTTCCTCGAAGCCCATCAGCTTGAAGAAGTCGGTGGTCTTGTTGAGGTCCGTGACGCGGATCATCGTGTGCAGATATTCCATGGGGAGCTTCCTCGTTTCGGAATCGCTGTGGGGGATGGCCTACCATAGCGGCTGCGACGCGCGAGGGGCAGCCCGGCGGCGCAAAAAACGGAGGCGCGATGACACTCTCCCCGGAAGGCGAACGGTTCGAGGCCGAGGGCGTGCGGGGCTTCCTGCATCGGGCCGGGGGCGGCGCAGGCGACGCGATGGCGCTGACGCATGGCGCGGGCGGCGACTGCGATGCGCCGCTGCTGCGCGCCGTGGCGGAAGCGTTTCAGGCCGCGGGCGTCACGGTTTTGCGCTTCGACCTGCCCTTCCGCCAGAGGCGCCCCAAAGGGCCGCCCGGCCCCGCCGACGCGGCGAAGGATCGCGCCGGAGAGCGCGCGGCGGTCGCGGCGCTGCGAAGCTTCGCGACGGGCAGGATCTTTCTCGGCGGCCTTTCCTATGGAGGCCGTCAGGCGAGCCTTCTTGCGGCCGAGGAGCCGGGCGTCGCCGACGGGCTCCTGTTCCTGTCCTATCCGCTCCACCCGCCCGGCAAGCCGGATCAGATGCGGACCGCCCATTTCCCGAAGCTGCGAACGCCGTCCCTCTTTGTCCACGGGACCGGCGACCCGTTCGGCTCGATCCCGGAGATGGAGGCGGCGCTGAAGGCTGTTCCCGCGCCGCACGAACTGATTGTCGTGGACGGCGCGGGTCACGATCTGAAGCGCGGACGGTTCGACCTGTCGCCGCTTGTCAGCGGCCTGGGCCTTGCTCCGAAGTGACGCTTCAGCCCAGGCGGCGACGCGCTACTCGCCGATCACCGCGAAGAAGATCGTGCCGTCGTAGCGATCGTCCCAGTCGCCGGACCAGTCGCGCAGCCCATAGGTGATCGTGACCGGCACGCTGGCGCCCGAAGGCGCGCCGCTCGTGACCTGGACATCGAGTTGCCCGAGGTGGTGATCGTCGCGCGGCGTGAACTCCACCGTAAAGCCCGTCAGGATCGCCGTCGCCTGGCTGACGGCGGCCGGCAACGTGACGGTCTTCGTCGCCGTGCGCGGCCCCGTCCCGGACAGCGCGCCGAAATTCTGCGAATCGTTGACGATCTGGATCGCCATGGCGGCATCACTCCATGCAGGGCTCGGGCGGGGGATGCGGGTGCTCGTGCGCCGGGCCAGGCGGCGGCCTCGGCGGATCGCACACGACGGCGTGCAGCCAGAACTCCCGCCCCTTGCGCTCGATCGCCCAGGACTTGCCCGACAACATGCCGCCGTGGCCCCGCAGGACGGCCCGGATCAGGTGCTGCCCGTTTTCGAGCTGGCGAAGATCGACTTCGGCGCCGCGGGACAGCGTGCGCCCGGCGCCGTCGAACCAGGCGATCTGGCCGTCCGTCACCTGGGCGCCGCTGGCGCCTATGGCGATCGCCCGCACGACGGGCGGCATCGCTTGCCGCTTCCCGGCCGCCGGCTCGACGCCGAGCAGCGTGATCGTCACGTCCGGCTTGCCTCCGCCATCCCACTCCAGCTTCGACTCGGCGTAGCCGGTCGCGATGCCGGATGTCGCCAGCACGCGGATGCGCGACCCGCGGGCGCTGCGAACCGCGGCCCACGGCAGCAGGACCGTGGTCTCGCCTGTGCGCGGCGTGAGACCGCGCCAGCAGCCGGCTTTCTCGTCGCGATAATGCGTCACGAACGCGACCGCATCGGGCGAGGCCGTCCATTCGATCAGGACGCCGTCCTTCTGCGCGTCCTGGCTCTTGATCGAGACCTCGGGCGGCCCGGGGATCGGTTCCTCGTAGATCTGCTTCTCGCCGTCGTAGACGGCGAGGAACGCCGCATCCTTGGGATAGGGGATGATGTCGCGGGTGCGCTTGGGCCAGCAGCCGCAGGGCGAGCCGTGGCAGCCGCAGCCGCAACTGTCGCAATCCTCGTGGAGATGGCCGCAGTCGAGCACGCGTCTCTTGGCGTCCGACAGTTCCCAGGTGAAAGCGGTCGGGGCCCGGGCGACGCCCTGAATCAGCGCCGGGTGATGGAAGGAGGGCCGCCGCTTGACGCTCCGGTCCCGCGCGATTTCGAGCCCGAGGAACAGCATCTCGTGTTCGCCGCGGCGCAGCGTCATCGCCTGGGCAGGAGCCGGACCCGTTTCGCCCGGCGGCAGCAGGAGCTTGTAGGTGTACGGACTGACCCACGGGGTCGGCGGCAGGACGGCGGTCATGAAGTCCGTCGCGGACGTCGGGTTGAACACCAGGTCGTTGATTGGATCATAGCCGAAGAGTCCAATGCTGTCGGCCGGGAAGCTGCCGTAAGGGGGATAGCTGTTGTTCGGGCTTTGCACCGGAAAGGTGCATCCCCGGCAGGGATCGTGGTTGAGGCCGAGCGCGTGGCCGCATTCGTGCGGGACCGTCGCCAGAAGATCGATGAAGCCCGCCGCCACGCGCTCGCCGACCGGCGAGCACCCGACCACGCCCGCGGTGAAGATGCCGGGCGGCAGTCCGCCGAAGAAGAGGTCCGTCGAGCCGCCGCGCAGGTCGCGAAGGCTGTCGAGAAGCTCCGACCAGGCGTCGCCGCAGCCGCTCGTCGCCATCGAGCCGGTGATCTGGGGCGTGAGCGTGATCGTGTTGAAGCCGGTGAACTGCACCGTGCCCCGCGGATAGACGCTTTGGAGCAGGGAGAAGGCGCCCGCGACCTGCGCCATCGTCGGCGCAGGCGCCGCGGGATTCATGGTCTGCACGCCCACGAGCGAAACGCGCAGGGTGTCGATTGTCGTGAACACCAGAGTCTGGGTGAAGAGGCCGCTGCCCGACATCGGGTTGGCCTGATCGAACACCCGGCACTTCACGGTCACGGCCCCCGTGCACAACGACGCCGGGATCATGAAGTTCAGCGTGTCCGTGCTGAGCGCCTGATTGATCGCCGAGTCGCGCTTGGGCGCGATCGACGTATTGGTCGGGGTGAGAGTCGTGTCTCCGGCGCCGGTCGAGACGATCAGTTCGCCGCTAAGAAGCGAGATCGGCGGGAGTCCGGACGCGGCGTCGTAGTCGACATAGACGCGCACGCCGGTATTTTTCGACGCGATCAGGAAGACCGAATTGTCGGGCTGGACTTCCGCCAGATCGAGGAAGCGGCTGGCGCGGTAGAACTGCGTGGCCTGATTGTATTCGAGGCCGGTGATCTGGAGGTCGCCGCGCGGCGGCGGCAGCGACGCGTCCTCCAGCTCCGCGATGACCGTGAAATTGACGAGTCCGTCGTAGCTGTCGTCCCAGTCGCCGGACCAGTCGCGCACGCCAAAGGCGCCGTTCACCGTCACCGTGTTCGAAACGATCGAGGTCGAGAGGCGGATGTCGATCTTTCCGACATGATGATCGTCGCGGGGCGAGAACTCGGCGACGTAGCCGCTCAATCCCGCGACCGCGTTCGTCACGGAGCGCGGAAAGACGACCGTCTTTGTCGCTGCTCGCGGGCCGTTGCCGCGCAGAGGAAGGGAAAAATCGAGCACATCGGTGCGGACTTCCATGGGTGGAACTCCAGCTGCGCCGCATTTTTATAAAATTTATCACAGGATTGACCGCCCCGCAATGATCGCTATCGACAGATCGCTATCGACAGCGGTTGCCTGGCGTGGGTTACGTCAAAGGTCAGGAGGGTCGTCATGAGGCGTTCCGCATCTTTTGCGCTGACCATGCTCGCGCTCTTCGTGGCCGCCCCGTCCGACGGGCAGGCGAGGGAACGGGTGGTCCGCTGCCGGGTCGAGTCCGCCGGCAAGGTGGAGATCGACGGCAAATGCCTCTTCGGCGCCGAAAAGGACGGTTCGTTCAACCTCGCAGACGTAGGGAGCGAGAAGCCGCTCTACGGCGAAATCCTGTCCGTCAGTGTCACGATGGTGGGACCAGACCTCGCCGAAGTGCGTGGGCTGACACGCGACGGCGTCAACTCGCGTTGGGGCGAGGCGCATCGGTCCGTGCGGGATCGCGCCTGCTGGGATGGCTCCGATTTCCGGATATGCGCGTACTGAGCGGATCGCAGCCCGCGCGGAGTTCCGGGCGCGAGGGGCGAGAACGCGGCTTGTCAGCGGCCCGAAATCGGCGCCATCATTCCCGCAACCTGGGAACACGGGAGGATTGATGGCCAAGTTTCTCGTCATCGGCGGAGCCGGGCTCATCGGCTCGCATGTTGTTACGGCGCTCGGCGCCAGCCAATGCGTCAGCGCCTCGCGCAATTCGGGCGAGCGGGTCGACATCTCGAATCCGCAATCGCTCGCCGCGCTGTTCGATCGCGTGGGCCAGGTCGATGGGATCGTCTGCACGGGCGGCGCCGCGCGATTCAAGCCGTGGGATGAGGCGAACGACGACGACTGGGCCTTCTGCCTCGCCAACAAGCTCATGGGGCAGGTCAATGTCGTGCGCTACGGCGCGAAGCATGTCCGCCCCGAGGGCGCGATCACGCTCACGACCGGCGTGCTCGCCCAGTATCCGATGCCGGGCGGCGCGATGATCACGACCGTGAACGCGGCCGTCGAGGCCTTCGTCCGGGCGGCTGCCGTCGAGCCCCTCCCGGTGAGGGTCAATGCGGTCTCGCCCGGCTGGGTCGCGGAAACCTTGCAGGCGATGGGGCGTGATCCGGCCGCCGGCATTCCGGCCGCCGACGTCGCTCAGGTCTTTCTGCGCCAGTTGCGCGAGGGCGCGGCCGGCTCCGTCGCGCTTGCTGCGCGCGGATAAGGTTCCCGGGGCGCGTTCACGGAGGCAGCCCGAGAGCCCCGCGGATCGGCCGGTTGCGGCGCGTCTCAGGGGCCCTTGAAGGTCTTCACATAATGCGCGATCGCCGCGAGATCCTGCGCGGGCGCGTGAGAAAGATTGTCGACCACCTCTTCCATCGCCCCCGCCAGGACGTCTCCGTCGGGCGTCAGGCCCGTCGCCAGGGCGTCCGCCACGTCCTGCTCGGACCAGTTCTTGAGACCGCTCGCCGTGATGTTCGGCGTCTTCTTGCCGTCGGGCAATACGGCGCCCGTGAGACGGCGCGATTCGATGACGCCTCCGAGGAAGGTGCGCGGCGAATGACACTCGCCGCAATGGCCCGGTCCCTCCACGAGATAGCGGCCGCGCGCCTCGAGTTCCTCCGGCGCCGTCGCGGGCGGATCGATGGTCCAGGGCATGTAGAGGAGCTTCCACACGCCGACCGCGCGGCGGATCGAAAACGGGAAGCGAAGCGCGTTCGGCGGCGCCTGCCCCGATACCGGCTCCGTCGTCTTGAGGAAGGCGTAGAGGTCCCGCACGTCCCGGATCGCCACGCGATGGTAGGACGGATAGGGAAAGGCGGGATAGAGATGCTGGCCGCTGGCGGACACGCCCGCAAGGAGCGCGTTGGCGAAGTCCGCCGCCGTCCAGGCGCCGATGCCGTCGTGCGCGGTCGGGCGAGATGTTCGGCGGATAGAGGGAGCCGAACGGGGTCTTGAGCTCCGCCCCGCCCCCGAGCCGAATCGTCTTGCCGTCCCCCTTCCCTTTCGTATGACAGGCGCCGCAGCCGGCGAGATAATAGACGACGCGCCCCGCCTCGGGATCGCCGGGTTCGGAAACCGCTCGCGCGATCGCGGCGCTCACCGGACGGGGCGCGGTGAGGAGCCAGCCGGCGCCCGCGAGCAGGACCGCAAGCGCCGCCAGGAGCGCGAGGATGCCCTTCAAGCCTGATCCCGCCCGCTGCGCCGCCCGATCTCAGTCTTCCTTCTGGCGATACTTCTCGTGACAACCCCCGCAATCCTTGAAGATCCCCGGCATCGTGGCCTTGAAGCTGGCGAAATCCTTGATGGAGGCGAGGGCTGCGGCTGAAATCCTCCCCGAGCTTCTTGAAGCGGGCGTCCACGTCCGCCTTGTTCTCCCAGATCGCCGGCAGGGCGTGAGTGTCGCCGGTCTTGCTGTCATCCGGGAAGAGGCCCGGCATCTTTTCCGCCGCGACCTGATAGGTTTTGAGGGCCTTCTGGACAGTGGCGAGGTCGAACGGGGCCGCGCCCTTCAGCATCGGCCCCAGGGGCTTCGAAGCGGCGCCGTTGTCCTTCATGATCTGCCGCCGCTCCTTGATCGCTTGTGCGCCGTCGGCCAGCGCAACGCCGCAACCCAGCGCGAGGGTGAGCGCGGCGATCGTCCATCTCTTCATAGGCATGTTCCTCCTTGGAAGCACTTTCCATGAGCGAGGCAAAACGCCGTCGGCGCATGTCCCCGCATCGACGCCAGCAATCCCGTCGACCCTTCCCTTCCGTCCGGTCCGCGGGGCCGGCAGACTGCGCTAACCATGACCCTCGCAGGGACACGGCGGAGCACAAAGTAAATTATCCGGGAGCGAACGCAATGAGGACTTGCGCTTCTCTTGCCGCCACGCCCGGTCGCCGCCCGAACGGGAGGGCGGCCGATGACGCCGCCCATTCGCAGCCGTGATCTTTCACCGCTGCGGTCCACTTTACGCGAGCAATTCGACCTGACCGGTCGTCAGGCGATAGAGGCCGCCGACGACCTGCAGGCGGCCCTCGTTGACCGCGGCGCTGAGGATTGGCGTCGCCGATTTCAGGATCTCGACGTTGCGCCGAACGTTCTCGCGCGTCGCGTTGACGAGAATGTCGCCCGGCTGATTCGCGACCGCCTCGACCGCGGGGCCGATGGCCGTGACGAGTTCCGGCAGATGGCCCGGCAAGGTCACCTTGTCGACGACTGCGGAGACGGTCGCCTTGACCGCGCCGCAGCCTTCATGACCGAGCACCATGATCAGCGGCGTCTTCAGGACGTCGACCCCATATTCGAAGCTCGCGAGATTCTCCGGATCCACGAAATTGCCGGCGACGCGACAGACGAAGAGATCGCCAAGCCCCGTGTCAAAGGCGAGTTCCAGCGCGACCCGGGAATCGGCGCAACTGAGCACTCCCGCGAACGGATTCTGGCCGGCAACGAGCGCCTTGCGCTCGACGGAGAAATCCTGCCGCTTCGAGACGCCCGCGACGTAACGCGCGTTGCCTTCCATCAGCCGGGCGAGCGCCTGTTCGGCCGAGAGGACGTTCTGCGGCTTCGGCGGCGCGATGCCGACGCTGTCCGCGCGAGCCGGGAACGACCCGGTAAAGCAGGCCGCGGCGAGTCCCGCTCCGAGCGCAAGCGCGCGCCTTCGGTCCAGACCCCGCTTGAGACCCACGCCCTCCGCTTTGCACTGGTCGCACATGATCCTCTCCTCCCGATCGCGGTCTTAAGCGCCGGCCGCCCGTGCGCGGATGATTGCATTGTAACAGGAGGCAGCGAAAGAGTTTGCGCATTTCGCCGGCAGGAGCTCGCCGATTTCTACAACGCGTTTCCACCTGCGGATGCACGACGGCATCCAAAACATGCCTATCGCAAGCTTCTGGCGTCCAGCGCCGCCAGCTCGGCCAGCACGATCTCGCGTAGCCAGCGGTGGGCGGGCTGGCCTTGATTGCGCCGATGCCAGACCGCGTGGATGCAACCAGCCGGAACCGCCATCGGGGGAAGGTAGACTTGGAGCGGGTATTGGCGGGCGTACTTCACGGCCAGTTGCTCGGGCAGGAGACCGACGAGATCGGTCTCCGCGACAACACTTCGGACGCCCGTGAAGGATGGCGCAGTAACGACAACCCGCCGCTCCCGCCCGATCTTCAAGAGCGCCGCGTCGCCCAGCGTCTTCAGCTTGCCCTCCGGCGAGAACGCCACATGGCCAAGGTCGCAGAACAAATCGACAGGAATGATCTCTCCCGGTTTCACGCCCGCCGCCTTCAGGCGTCGATGGTTGGTCTTCGCGACAACCACGAATCGGGAGCTGAAGGCCGGCGTCGACTGCACCCATTCAGGAAACGGCGCATTCGGAACGAGGCCCAGGTCGACTTCGTGCCGCTCCAATGTCTCGATGTAGTTGTCCGGCCGCAGTTCGACGAGCTGCAATCGTACGTCCGGGGCCAGCCGACGAACTTTTGCGGCCAGAGACGGCAAAAGCATCTCGGCAAAGAAATCAGACCCCGCGATCTTGAAAGCGAAACTCGCCTGGAACGGATCGAAACGCGTCGGACCGGCGAGCGCGATCTCGACTTCGTCGAGGATCCGTCGCACAGGCAGTTCGAGGGTCCTCGCATATTCAGTTGGAACAAGCCGCTGGCCTTCGCGAACGAAAAGCTCATCGCCGAGGGCGCCGCGCAGGCGCCCGAGCGCCGATGACACGGCCGGTTGGGAGAGCCCGAGGCGCTTGCCGGCGCGCAACGTCGAGTTCTCGCATAGCAGCGCGTCGAGGACACGCAGGAGATTGAGATCGAAGGTCCTCAAATTCATGAAACGAATTTATTTCATAGGAAAATGCGATTTCAATAATAGATTCGCCTCTGTCATGGTCCTCCCCGGCAACGCAGGAGGGCTTTGGCAATGCTCGATCTGGTTTCGCGCGGACCGGTCAAATGGATGGGCGTCACCTATCGAATCGTGCTCGCCTCCTCAGGCTCGCAAGGCAAAATCGGACTTTTCGAGAGCTTGACGCCACGCGCGAAGCGGCCCGCCTCGTCACGTTCATCAGAACGAGGACGAGGCGTTCTACGTCCAGTCCGGCGAGCTGAAGTTCTGGATCGACGGCCAAACGAAGCTCTGCGGCCCGGGCGATACCGCCTTCGCGCCCCGGCGGGTCGAACACGCGTTCCGCGTGATCGGCGATCAACCGGCGAGAATGCTGACGGTGCTGACGCCCGGGGGCATGGAGACCTTCTTTTCCGACATGGCTGCAGGCAGCTACCAGATCCCAGAGGACATGACCAAGGTCTGCGAGATCGCTGCCAAATATGGGCTGACCTTCACGGGGCCGCCGCTGGAGGATTAGCTGGCGCCGATCGCCCGGCAAGACAATGTCGAGTCATCCCCGGGCGCCGGAAACGGCCGGCTCGGCCCTCTCGCCGCGCAGCCGCTCGGTCAGCCATTCGAGATCCGCGTCGCGCACGCCCATCGCGAGCAGATGGTCGTGCGTCTCGGTCACGTAAGCTCCGTTGTCGCCTGAAATCCCGGCGCCCGCGCCCACGATGTCGAGCATCGCTTCGCGCGAAAGGCGGCCCGCATATTGGGGATGCAGCCGGTCGGCGACATAGGTGAGCGCCCGGACGCGCTCGCCGCTTTCGAGCGTCACCGGCGCGAAGCGCTCGATATAGACCGCCGTCGCCTGCTCGCGCTCGCGCAAATACCGGATGGTCGGCTCCCTGAGCGCCGGCTCCACCTTGAAAGCGACGCCGTGGCACGAGCCGCCCCAGTCGAGGCCGAGCACGAGGCCCGGCCGCTCCGGCGTGCCGCGATAGATGTGCGAATAGATGCAAAGGCTCCGGCGCCAGCCCCTGAGCGTCGCCTTGCAGCGGAAGGCGCTGGCGAAACCCGGACGCCACATGAGCGATCCATAGCCGAACACCCACAGGGCGCCGTGGGCCGCTGTCTCTTCCCTCGTCCCCGTCATGACGCGGTCGCAGCCTCGGACTGGTTCGCGGTGTGACGCTTCTCGGCGATTTCGTTGATCTTGCTGCGGACCTCCGGGTTGTCGCGCATGAAGCGGTCGAAGTCCGCCTTGCGCAGCACCAGCAGCCGGCAATAGGTCTGCGCCCTCACGTCCGCCTGTCGCGGCTCGCCGGTGACCAGCGCCATTTCGCCGAATACGTCGCCGCTGCCGAGCGGAACGCGCCGGTCCGGCAGGATCACCTCGGCCGCCCCGGAAGCGATGAAGAAGACCGCATCGCCCCGCTCGCCCTTTCGCACGATAAGCTCGTTCGGAACCGTGAAGCGCGGCCGGAGCAGCTTCTGCACGCGCGCGAGATGCTGCGGATCGAGCCCGGCGAAGAAATCGAGCCGCGTGATGAGATCGCGCGTATCGAGCCCGATGTCGAAACGCGGCGCGGCCTCCGCGTCGCGCGCGCCCTCCACCCCCATGCTGAGGTCGCGATAGACTTCCGGCGCGATCAGGCCCTCTTCATAGAGGGCCTTGTATCGCCCCGCCTCGCGCCTGAGCGCCGACTGGCGCAGGAACCGCGCTTCGAGCGCCGCCGCATAGTCGGGATATTGACGGCGAAGCGCGGCGAGGCCGGACTTCGCCTTTTCGAGTTCTCTCCTTGAGGATGCGGTCGATCAGGCCCTCGACGCGCTGCCCGAAGATCGAACGCGAGCGCCGGGCGCTGTCGCCCGCGAGGTCCTGGATGAGCAGGCGGGTGACGAGCAGCATCTCGAATCGGTCGCCGAGCTCGCCGGCAAGGAACCGACGCACGCCGAGGCGACGGTAGAGCCAGTAGGACAGGCGGAACGAGAAAGGAAAATCGAGCGATGCGTCGGAGGCGCGCTTGTAGCCGATGCGGCCGTCGCTTCGCGCGCCCTCGACCAGCGCCTCGGCGTTGCGCAGAAGGGCCTGAATGGCGCCCGGAGACGCCGCGCGGCGTGCGAGCATTTCGAGCACGAGCATGCGCTCCTGGCTGCCCAGCGCCACGAGCGACACGCCGAGCCGCTCGCGCTCGGTCAGGTCCGTCACGTCCGCCAATTCGCGCGCCGGACCGGATTTGGTCCATGCGTCATAGGGCTCAAGCGCCCGCGCCTCGGCGGAGGGATGCAGATCATGCTCGCGGGCGGTCTTGCGGATGAGGTCGCCGGTCTCCGCATAGGTCAGCTCCAGCACGCGGTCGCGCAGCGCCTGATCCACCGGCGAAAGCTTGTCGAGGCCCAGGACGCGGATCACCCATCTGAGCGTCATGCCGTTGACGAGCAGCGTGAAGAGCACGAGGCCCGTGGCGAGCACGGTGACGAAATGCTGCACCTCGCGCGGCACGGCGGGATTCTCGGTCAGCGAAAACGCCAGCACCAGCGTGAGCGCGCCGCGCAATCCCCCCCAGGCGATGGCGAGCTTGTAGGCCGTGCTGATCGGCGCCATCAGCCGCACCCAGCTGAGCACAGGCAGGAGCAGGAAGAGGACCGCGAGGCGCGACGCGAAGACCGCCAGGATCAGGACGATGAGGAGCACGAGATCGTGCAGCCGCAGGTCGAACAGGAGCTTCGGCACAAGGATGGACGCCAGCAGAAAAACCAGCGAATGCGCCCAGTAGGCGAGCTGCTCCCAAAGCTCCGTGATGAACGACCAGTTGTTCGGCGCGATCACCGCCCGTCCGAAATAGCTGACCGTCAGCCCCGCCGTCAGGACGGCCACGACGCCCGAAACATGAAAGACATGATCGGCGACGATATAGGCAAGATAAGCCAGCGCCACCGTCAGCGTCGCCTCCGCGAGGCGGTCGTCACGCGTCCAGGGAATGAGCTCCAGCATCGCCCGGCCGGCGATCACCCCGAGAATGGCGCCGCCCCCGAAAGCGACAACGAAGTCGAACGTCCCTTCCCCCAGGTGGAACTCCTGCCCGGAGCCGATCATCCCGAGCAGCACCGTATAAGCCACGATCGCCGCGGCGTCGTTGAGGAGCGATTCGCCCTCGACCAGCCGCGTCAGGCGCGCGGCGGCCCCGACATCGCGGAAGATCGCGATGACGGCGGCCGGGTCCGTCGTCGAGACGACCGCGCCGAGCAGCAGGCACACCGCGAGCGGCAGGCCCGAGAAGGGCCAGAGCGCGAGGCCGACGATCCCCATCGCCACCAGCGTGGCGATGACCGCGAGCATCAGGATCGGCGCCGCGTCCTCGATGATCCGGCGAACGTCGACGGTCAGCGCCGCCTCGAAGATGAGCAGCGGCAGGAAGACGTAGATGAAGACGTCCGAGCTTAAGGGCAGATTGACGAAGAGCTGCACCACCTCGCCGACATGCGGAGACAGTTTGAAATGAAGCAGGACGCCGGCGGCCGCGCTGATCGACACGCCGATCACCGCGAGCAGCACGACCGGCGCGAGCCGCAGCCGCGCCGCGAGCGGCTGGCTCAGCGCCACGAGCACCAGCAGGGCCGAAAACACGGCCAGGAACAGAACGATATCGAGCACGCGTCTCCGGCTCCCCGCGCGCCGGCCGTAAAACCGCGGCGCGGCTTCAATGTCGCGTTCGGGCGTTTTGCTTGTCAACCGCGGCGCCTGCAAGGCGAGGCGGCGTCGCCATCGCTCCGCGAGGGCCGCCCGACCCGGCCTTGCTGACGAGGGCGGCATGCGGCGTCGTGACGCGCGGACGACCCGCCGGCAGGCGGAGTAGGTTCGGCAAAGTTCTTGAGGAGGCCGAGATGAGCAGAATGACACCTGCGCTGGCGCTTTTGTTCGGCGTCGGGACGGCGCTCTCGCTCTCGCTCGGCGCCGCGGGCGCTCAGGACATGGCCGGGACGCCCCAGATCGGCGCGCCGAACGCGACGACGACCATCGACGGCCATGTGCTGCCGCCGCCGCCGCGAGCCTTCAAAGGCCAGATCGAGCTCAACGCGGCGCAGTCGACGCCCGCCTGGCTGGCGCGCGTGGTTCCGCCGAAGGGCGCGCCGAACATCCTGCTGATCATGACCGACGACGTCGGCTTCGCCGCGCCTTCGACCTTCGGCGGCGTGATCCCGACCCCGGCGCTCGACCGCATCGCCAATGACGGGCTGCGCTACACCAATTTCCATTCGACGTCGCTCTGCTCGCCGACGCGCGCGGCGCTCATCACCGGCCGCAACCACCATTCGGTCGGCTTCGGCGTTGTTTCCGAAGCGGCGTCCGGCTTTCCCGGATATGACAGCGTCATCGGCAAGGACAGCGCCACGATCGGCCGTATTCTTCTTGAAAACGGCTATCGCACGGCGTGGTTCGGCAAGGATCACAACACCCCGACCTGGACGGCGAGCCAGGCCGGTCCGTTCGACCAGTGGCCGACCGGCATGGGCTTCGAATATTTCTACGGCTTCGTCGGCGGCGATGCGAGCCAGTGGGAGCCGAACCTCTTCCGCAATACGACGCCCATCTATCCTTATGTCGGGCATCAGGGGCAATGGAACCTGACCACCGCGATGGCCGACGACGCCATCCGCTGGATGAACCAGCTCAACGACATCAATCCGGACCTGCCGTTCTTCGTCTATTACGTGCCCGGCGGCACGCACGCGCCGCACCAGCCGACGCAGGAATGGGTGCAGAAGATCACCGACATGCATCTGTTCGACAACGGGTGGAACGCCCTGCGCGACCAGATCTTCGCCAACCAGAAGAAGCTCGGCGTGATCCCGCAGGACGCCAAGCTGACGCCGTGGCCCGATGACCTCTTGCAGCGCTGGGAAAAGACGACCGACGAGGAGAAGAAGCTCTTCATCCGTCAGGCCAATGTCTACGCCGCCTATCTCGCCTATACCGATCACGAGATCGGCCGGGTGATCCAGGCCGTCCAGGACATGGGCAAGCTGGATGACACGCTCATCATTTACATCAGCGGCGACAACGGCGCCTCCGCCGAAGGGTCGCCGAAAGGCACGCCGAGCGAGGTGCTGCAGTTCAACGGCATCGAGTTGCCGGTCGCCGCGCAGATGAAGTTCTACGACGTCTGGAACACCCAGTTCGCCTACGGCCATTTCGCGGTGCCGTGGGCCTGGGCCTTCGATACGCCTTACAAGTGGACGAAGCAGGTCCCGTCTTTCTTCGGCGGGACCCGGCAAGGCATGGCGATTTCCTGGCCGGGCCACATCAAGGACAAGGGCGGCGTCCGCTGGCAGTTCCATCACGTGATCGATGTCGTGCCGACGCTGCTCGAAGTCACCGGAATTCCGGCGCCGGACATGGTGGACGGCATCGCCCAGAAGCCGATCGAAGGCGTCAGCATGGCCTACAGTTTCGACAAGGCCAACGCCGACACGCCCTCCCCGCACAAGATCCAGTATTTCGAGATGCTGGGCGTGCAGGGCCTCTACGACAGCGGCTGGATGCTCAGCGCCGTGCCGAAGCGCGCGCCGTGGGAATTGCTCGGCAAGGCTACGCTCGATCCGGCGAGCGCGTTCAAGTTCGAACTCTATGACGTGCGGCATGACTGGACGCAAAACACCGACGTCGCCGCCGACAATCCCGGCAAGGTGAAGGAGATGACCGACCTGATGTTCGCGCAGTTCGCGAAATATCAGGTGCTGCCGCTCGACGCCTCGGTCGCCACCCGGATGGTGATTCCGCGCCCGTCGATGTCGGGCGGGCGCAAGGTGTTCACCTATTCCGGCGTTCCGATCACCGGCCAGCCGCGTGGCACCGGGCCGACCCTGCTCAATACCTCCTATACGATCACCGCCGACATCGACGTTCCGCAAGGCGGCGCCGACGGCATGATCGTCACCGACGGCGGACGGTTCGGCGGCTACGGGCTCTATCTGCTCAAGGGCAAGCCGGTGTTTTTGTGGAACCTGCTCGATCTCAAGCGCGTGCGCTGGGAAGCGCCGGACGCCCTGACGCCCGGCAAGCACACGCTCGTCTACGACTTCAAATATGACGGGCTCGGTTTCGCCACGCTGGCCTTCAACAGCATCAGCGGGCTTGGGCGCAGCGGCACAGGCACGCTCTCGGTCGACGGCAAGGTCGTCGCCACGCAGACGCTGGAGCAGACCATTCCGCTCACGATGCCTTGGGACGAGACCTTCGACATCGGCTCCGACACCGGGACCCCGGTCGACGATCAGGACTATCAGGTCCCCTTCGCCTTCACCGGCAAGATCGACAAGCTGACCGTTTCAATCGCGCCGCCGGCGCTGACGGACGAGGACAAGAAGAAGCTCATGGAAGCCGAGCGCGCGGCTCAGGACGCCAACTGACGGGGAGAGGCGGGCTTTCGGATCTGCTTTAAGGCCCGCCGCAAGCCTGCCCGTTGCGAAAACCGTCAGGCCGGAGTTCAAGGGAAGCGAGAGATGCGTCATAAAGCGGAGCCGCATCGTTCAACGAAGGGACACCGACATGAAGACTTGGGCAGCCATCCTCGCGCTCGGCGCCGCCCTTGCGATCGGGGGCGCCGCGGAAGCCGCTCCCTCGGCGCTCACCAAGGCCTGCGCGAAGGACATCAAGTCCTTTTGCGGGAACGTGAAGCCAGGCCGCGGCGCGCTCAAGGCCTGCATCGACTCGCATTACAAGGATCTCTCCGCCGATTGCCAGGTCGCAATCGTCCGCGCCGCCGCGGTCGGCCGCGCCTGCAAGGCGGACATCAAGACGCACTGCGCCACGGCCAAAACCGGCAAGGAGCGCACGGCGTGCCTGAAGACGAACGAGTCGTCGCTGAGCGCATCCTGCAAGGACGCGATCAGCAAGGCGCAGAACGAGGAATGACCCGTCGTCCACAAAACCAGAGGAGCATCACAATGAAGACTGTCGCTTATGCCATGCTGACGCTGGGCCTGTTCGCAGCCCTTCCCGTCGAGGCGAACGCGGCCGCCTGCGCCCGCGGCGCCTATCGCGCCGGATGCGTAGGGCCGCGCGGCGCGGTCACCACCCATCATGGCTACGCCAATCCCGTCCGGCACTGCTACTGGCGGGCGGGCGTCAAGGTCTGCCGCTGACCATCATCTGACCGTCATCGAGGCGGCCCGAGATGGAAACGCCGGCGGACTTGCGTTCCGCCGGCGTCTTTTTTCGAGCGGGCGCGTCAGAACGTGAACTTCAACCCCGCGAAAGGCCCGTACATCCACTGCTGATAGCGGAAGCTCTTCGGCTCGAAGTTGATCCAGTCGAAGCCTGTATCCTGCTTCTCGTAGGTGTACATCACGCGATAGCCGAGCGTGGTCGCGATGTTCGGCGTCCATTTGTAGCCGATCGAGGCGAGCGCCTGCCCCGTCGCGCCGTCGCTCCACCCGCCGAGGTCGGCGAAGACGTTCATGAACCAGCGGTCGTCGAAGCGGTAATTCGCGGCGAAGCCCGCGACCGGCATGATCCAGTCCTTGTTGACGGACTGGCTTGCTCCGATCCCGAAGATGTTGCTGATCGAAATCGTCGTTCCGCTGTTGTAGTAGCGGGCGCCGACCGTGCCATAAAGGTCGAGATTCGGGATCGGGAGCGGGACCCGCACGCCGCCGAAGGCCGTGACAATCGCTTCGGTCAGAACCAGGTCCGCGCTGCCGCCGGAAAGCGGCCCCTCCGGTTTGTGGATGGTCCCTCCGCCGCCGAGCTTCGTCCAGATCGCGTCGAGGCCGAAGATATAAGTGTCGTTGCGGGCGACCACGCTGCCCATCAGGCCGCCCTGCAGATGCTCGAGCAGCTTGCTGAAAGGCGCGTAATATTCCTGAGAGGGAAGAGAACCGAAGCCCGCCTGTCCGGCGACGCTGGAGGCCCAGCCATAACCCGTGAACTCGAACTGCCAGGACGAGGGAATTGCAGGCGCGACGATCGGCGCTGGAGCTTCCTTCCGGGTCGGAAGGTCGGCCGCGACGGCGGAAACGCAGGCAAGGCCGCCTGTCGCCGCCGCGATCGCCCCCGCAAGACGCCTCATCCGCCCCTCCGAACATCGCGCCACGGCGCGGTTGAATCTCGCCTATTTTCAAATACTTTTTAGGAGACTCGCCGGGCAGGCGGCAAGCCTTCGCGCGCCGGCGCGACAGGCCGCCGCGGCGGTTTCCGCCCGGTCGTGTCGGAAATGACACGGGCGCCATCGTCGCGATGGGTCATGCCCGAGCCCCCGTCGATGGGCCTCGCCGGTCCGTAGGGCCTTCGGGAACTTCCTGTCGGACAGGGCGTTGGGCCGCTAGCCAGAGAAGGAGGAGACCGATGGTCAGGCGGGATTCGGAAAAAACGGCGGACGCGGAATTTTCGCGGTCGCTCGAACGCCTCAAGGACGCCTCGCGCGACCTGAAGGATCGAATCGAAGAGGAAAAGCGCCGACAGGACATGCCCATCGACGCGGCGCTCGGCAATCCCGAATGGGAGCAGCTCGCCAAGGACGGCCGGTTCGACCGGCCGCCCTCCGACGACGATTAGAAGAATCGATAAATGGAATAAGAAGATTCGGGGTCCACCGGTCGATTGGGAGATGGACCCCGCTACAGGGTCGAAAGGGCCGCCCGATCAGGCGGCCCTTCAAATTGCGCGGTCAGCGAGTGGCCTTTCTCGCGGCGTCCTTGACGTCCCCGAGCGCCTTGTGAGCATCGCCCTTGGCCTTGTCCATCTTGCCTTCCGCCTGAAGCTCCTTATCGCCCATCACCTTGCCGGCGGCGTCCTTGATGGCCCCTTTGGCCTTGTCGGCCGCGCCCTTGACGTGTTCCTTATCCATGCTGTCCTCCTCAGTAGACACGCGAGAGGAACGCCCGGACCGCCTCAGGGTTCCCGAAAAGGATCATCGGCGCCTCGCGAGGCGAATTCAAAGGCCGCGCTTTGGATTGACTTCCGGGGCGCCTGACGGCATAAGCCCAGCTTCCAGCGGCGCGAAAGCGCCGCGACGTTTTTCCGGGCCGGCGCGTCGATCCGAAAGGGATCCAGGCGGCGCGCCCGGTTGGCGCGCTATTCGCGCGTCATGCCGAATTTGGAGAGACCCGGTGAAGCGGACCTATCAGCCCAGCAAGCTCGTGCGCAAGCGCCGTCATGGCTTTCGCGCCCGCATGGAGACTGTCGGAGGCCGAAAGGTCCTCAACGCCCGTCGCGCGCGCGGCCGCAAGAAGCTTTCGGCCTGATCCCTGGCGCGCAAGTCGCCGAGGGGGCGCGACGGCCCCTCGCGACGGACGGAGACCCAGCCCTTGGGCGAGGACGACACGCCCGCCTCCGCCGGCCCTCTTGGCCGCCTGAAGAAGCGGGCCGAGTTTCAGCGCGCCTCGCGCGGCGCGCGCAAGTCGATGGCGGCCTTCACGCTGCAGTCCACGGAACGCGCGCCCGCCGATCCGGCGAGCGGCGCGCGCGTGGGCTTCACGGTCACGAAGAAGGTCGGCGCCTCGGTCGTGCGCAACCGGATCCGGCGGCGGCTCAAAGCCGCGCTCGACGCCGCGCCTCCCCTTGAGGCGGGCCCCGCGCACGATTACGTGGTAATGGCCCGGCGCGAAGCGCTCTCCGAGCCTTTCGCCGCGCTGGTCGGCCAGTTCCGCGACGCTTTTCGGGCGCTCGCGCACGGCGATAAGGATCGGCGGGCGCGAGGCGGCGCCAGGAGCGAGAAGCGCAAGAGCGAAGACAGGCGAAAATGAAGTCCGAGGATACGAGAAACCTGTTTCTCGCCATCGCGCTTTCCGTGCTCGTGATGGCTGCGTGGCAGTATTTCTACGCTGGCCCGATGATGCAGCGCGAGCAGCAGGCCAAGACCCAGCAAGCGCAGGCCCCAGCCCCCGCCGAGCAAGCGGGGACGGCTTCTCCGCAGGCCGCCATTCCCGGCGCCGCGCCGGCGCCTGCCGCCGCGGGCGGCGCCGCCGCGCACAAGACCGTCCCCGAGGCGCTCGCCGCGACGCCCCGCGTCACGATCGACGCGCCAAGCCTCGGCGGCTCGATCAATCTCAAGGGTGGGAAGTTCGACGATCTCGTCCTCAAGGACTATCGGGAGACGATCGACAAGGACAGTCCGCTGATCCGGCTCTTCTCGCCGAGCGGGCCGCCCGAGGCCTACTGGGCCGAGACGGGATTCGTCGGCGTCGGCGAGGGCGTCAAGACGCCAAAGTTCGACACCGTATGGACCGCCGACCAGAAGACGCTGACCCAGAGCCAGCCGGTGACCCTCACCTGGGACAACGGACAGGGACTGACCTTCAAGCGCGTCATCGCGGTTGACGACAAATACATGTTCACGATCGCCGACTCGGTCGTGAACTCCGGCGGCGAGACGGTGAGCGTCCGCCCCTATGCGCTGATCCTGCGCCATGGCATGCCCAAGGTCGGCGGCTATTCGGTGCTGCATGAAGGCTTCGTCGGCGTTTTCGGCGACGGGGGCGTGCAGGAGCTCACCTACGCCAAGCTCGACAAGGAGACCGGCAAGGCCGCCGGCTACAAGGGCGCCGGCGGCTGGCTCGGCTTCACCGACAAATACTGGGGTTCGGCGATCATTCCGGACCAGACGGAGCCGATCGAAGCGCGCTTCACCGCCGTCGGCGACCAGCAGCCCGAGGACTATCAGGCCGACTTCGTCGGCCCGCAGAAGACGCTCGCGCCCGGACAGACGGCCGAGGCGACGACGCGGATTTTCGCCGGCGCCAAGGAAGTCAACACGATCGACAATTATCAGACCAAGCTCGGCATCAAGAAGTTCGACCTGATGATCGACTGGGGCTGGTTCTATTTCATCACCAAGCCCCTCTTCCGGCTGATCGACGCGATCTATCGCGTGGTCGGCAATTTCGGCGTCGCGATCCTGATCGTGACGGTGCTCGTCAAGCTCGCCTTCTTCCCGCTCGCCAACCGCTCCTATCAGTCGATGGCGAAGATGAAGAAGATCCAGCCGCAGATCGCCGCGCTCAAGGATCTCTATCCCGACGACAAGGTGAAGCAGCAGCAGGAGCAGATGGCGCTCTTCAAGAAAGAGGGCGTCAATCCCGTCGCGGGCTGCCTGCCGATGGTGATCCAGATCCCGGTGTTTTTCGCGCTCTACAAGGTGATCTTCATCACCATCGAGATGCGCCACGCGCCCTTCTTCGGCTGGATCCGGGACCTCTCGGCGCCCGACCCGACGAATATCTTCACCCTCTTCGGCCTGATCCCGTGGGATCCGGCCGTGATCCCGGTCTTCGGCCACTTCCTTGTGATCGGCATCTGGCCGCTCATCATGGGCGTGTCGATGTTCTTCCAGATGAAGATGAACCCGGAGCCGGCCGATCCGGTTCAGAAGACGATGTTCGCCTGGATGCCGGTGATCTTCACCTTCATGCTGGGCTCGTTCCCCGCCGGCCTCGTCATCTACTGGACCTGGAACAACTCGCTGACGGTGCTCCAGCAATATTACATCATGACCAAGGCCGGGGTTAAGGTCGAGCTCTGGGACAATCTCGGCAGGTTCTTCCGGAAGCCCGCCGACACGCCGCCCGCCAAGACGCCGACCACATGAGCGCAGACGCTCCCGCGCCGGACTGGACCGAGGCGGGACGCAAGCTCTTCGCCGGCCCCTGCGACTTCTTCTTCGCCGCCGCCCGGTCCGACGGTCTGCCGCCGGTCGGCGCGCCCGAGGTCGCCTTCGCCGGGCGCTCCAATGTGGGCAAGTCCTCGCTCATCAATGCGCTGACGAACCGCACCGGGCTCGCGCGCACTTCGCACACCCCCGGCCGGACGCAGGAACTCATCTTCTTCGACCTCGGCGGCAAGGCGACGCTGGTCGACATGCCGGGCTACGGCTACGCGGCCGTGTCCAAGACGAAGTCCGCCTCGTGGGGCGCGCTCGTGCGCGACTATCTGCGCGGCCGCTCCACCCTGCTCCGGGTCTTCGTGCTGGTCGACGGCCGGCATGGCCTCAAGGACAGCGACCACGAGACGATGCGCGCGCTCGATTCCGCGGCCGTCTCCTACGCGGTCGTGCTCACGAAGCGCGACGAGGTGAAGCTGGCCGACCAACCCGCGCGGATCGAGGCGACGCTGGAGGCCTTGCGCAAACATCCCGCCGCCTATCCGGAGGTGATCTTCACCTCCTCGCGGACGGCCGAGGGCGTGGCGGAATTGCGCGCGCATATCGCGCGGCTGCTGGCGGAGCGCGGGGCGGCGGTCTTCGCGGAGTGACGCGGCGCGCTTCGTCGCGCCAACATCCGCGCGATCGCGACGCGTGACAAGGCGCTTGCGGGCGTCAGGCTTCTCGCGCGCGGGAGCGACAGCTACCCCTTCAGCCCCACCGCCTTCAGCGCCTCCGCCTGACGCGCCGCGACGGCGGCCTCGCTGAAATCGGCGATCGCCTCCTCGTACATCCGATGGAAGTTGAGCCTGGCGCCGAGCCTCAGGAATGCGCCGCCGAGGCCGATCGTCGCGCGTTCGAGGAACACGAATTCGCGCGGCACCACGAGGCCGCCGCCTTCCGCTCGCAGCGCTCGCATCACGGCGCCGATCTCCTTGCGCCCATATTCGGCGGCGCTCACGCCGTCGGCCGCGGTGCGCACGCGGTCGTCGAGGATCGGGCCGCAAATGAAGCGCGCCCAGAGGGTCATCGCCTCGAACGTCCCGCGCGTGAGCTTCGGAAAGCCCCACATGGAATAGGCTTCCGCGAGCCGCGCCTGATCGTTGTCTTTGAGCGCGCGATAGAGTTCGACGACGCCGAGCACGAAGCGCGGCGGAAAGATGCGCACGCAGCCGTAGTCGAACAGGTTGATCCCTTCGATGTCGCGGTCCTTGCCCGATCGCGGCCACCGCGTAATTGCCGAGATGCGGATCGCCATGGATGACGCCGTAGCGCAGGAAAGGCCGCCACCACGCATGAAACAGGCCGACCGCGATGGCGTCGCGCGCCTCCTGCGGCGCGCTTTCGAATTCGGTGAGCTTCTCGCCGTCGAGCCATTGCAGCGTGAGCAGGCGGCGCGTGGACAGCTCCTCATGCACGCGCGGCACGCGCACGAAGGGAACGTCGGCGAGCATCAGTCCGTAGAGCTTCGCGACCTTCGCCTCGCGGTGATAGTCGAGCTCCTCGCGCACGCGCTCGCGAATCTCGCTCGCGATCTCGCGCGTGTCGATCGCGGCGCCGATGCGCCGATGCAGCGAGAAGATGAGATCGAGCTGCGCGAGATCCGTCTCCACCGCCGAGGCCATCTCAGGATATTGCAGCTTGCACGCGAGGTCCTCGCCGTCGAGGCTTTTGGCGCGATGCACTTGTCCGAGCGAAGCGGCGGCCGCGGGCTTCAAGTCGAACTCCGCGAAACGTTCGCGCCAGTTCGGCCCAAGCTCCGCCTGCATCCGCCGCCGCACGAAGCCCGAACCCATCGGCGGCGCCTGCGACTGAAGTTTCATGAGCTCGGCCGCGTAGTCGGCGGGCAGCGCGTCGGGAATGGTCGCGAGCAATTGCCCGACCTTCATGATCGGCCCCTTCATGGAGCCGAGCGCGGAAACGAGCGCCTTGGCGTCGCTCTCGGAGCCGCCGCCGCGCAGGCGATTGACGCCGAGCCGGGCGGCGAAAGTCCCCGCGCTGACGCCGAGACGCGCATAGCGGGAGGCGCGGGCGCTCAGGCGGTTGGCTTCCTCGTCGCGGCTCAAGCGAAACTCCTCATGGAGATGTGCTCCGCATATAGGGTGCGGATCGCGTCAATGCAGCGGCGCGTCATGACAGACGAGCGGCGCCCTTCGCGAATCAGACGAGGCGGATCGGGCCCGGGTAACGCGCGACGGTCGCATCCGAAGTGACCAACGTCGTGCCTTCCACTTGAGCCTGAGCGACGAGCATCCGGTCAAAGGGGTCGCGATGTATCGGCGGGAGCCCAGTCACCGCCATCGCGTGAAGTCCAGTCATCGGCAATTCGATATAACCATTGTCGATGAGGGCGTGTCGAAACGCCGCCGCCTCGACCTCAAAATCCTTTCGTCCTCGGCCGGCCTTGATTGCGATTTCCCAGATGCTGACCGCGCTGAAAATCAGCTCGTTCTCTTCCTCTTCGAAAAG
The DNA here is from genome assembly GCA_963741845.1 of uncultured Alphaproteobacteria bacterium. Classification (GTDB taxonomy): domain Bacteria; phylum Pseudomonadota; class Alphaproteobacteria; order Rhizobiales; family Beijerinckiaceae; genus Roseiarcus. Next base: position 44,026 of record CAVUJV010000033.1, on the reverse strand, counting down.
AACGATCGCAGCTTCCGATAGCTTCTCCGGTTCGATCGCGCCCCACAACAGAATGTGAGTGTCGAATAGAAACCTCATTCGCCGTAGAACATCTTTTCGATGTCGTCCTGGAACATCGTGTCGAAGTCATCCGGAACTGTGAACTGCCCCTTCATGAACCCAAGCCGTCGTTTCTTGACCGGCGAATCGACCGGCACGACCTTGACGCAGCGGCTTGCCGGCCCTGGCGATGATGAAGGATTCCCCCTTCGCAGCAGCGTCCACGAGCCGCGACAGGTTCGGTTTTCGCTTCGTGGATATTGACAGTGCGCATGGACTAAACCCAGTGGACTAAGTCCGAAATAGGCAGCTTGACCTTCCGCGTCAAGACGGAGCCCGCGGGCTCCCAACGCGCCTACCCCATCGCCTCCAGCTCTCCGATCATCCGCTCGATCACCGAAAGCCCGATGCTCCAGAAGGCCGGGTCCTTGGCGTCGAGGCCGAACGGCGCGAGCAGTTCGCTGTAGGACTTCGACCCGCCCGCCGAGAGCATCGCGAGATAGCGCTCGGCGAAACCTTCCGGCGTGCGCTCGTAGACGCCATAGAGCGAATTCACGAGGCAGTCGCCGAAGGCGTAGGCGTAAACATAGAAGGGCGAATGGATGAAGTGGCCGATATAGGCCCAGTAGGTTTCGTAGCCGGCCCTGAGCTCGATCGCCGGACCGAGGCTTTCGGCCTGCACGCTCATCCAGAGTTCGCTGATGCGCTCGGCCGTCAGTTCGCCCTTCTTCCGCTCGATGTGAACGAGGCGCTCGAACTTGTAGAAGGCGATCTGCCGCACCACCGTGTTCAGCATGTCCTCGACCTTGGCGGCGAGCATCGCCTTGCGCTCGGCCGGGTCCTTCGTCTGCGCAAGCATCGAGCGGAAGGTCAGCATCTCGCCGAAGACGGAAGCCGTCTCGGCGAGCGTCAGCGGCGTCGGCGCCATCAGGGCGCCGTTCACGCCCGCGAGCACCTGATGGACGCCGTGGCCAAGTTCATGCGCGAGCGTCGTCACGTCGCGCGGCTTGCCCAGATAGTTGACGAGCACATAAGGATGCGCCGAGGGCGTGGTCGGATGCGCGAAAGCGCCCGGCGCCTTGCCGGGCCGGGCCGGCGCGTCGATCCAGCCCTCGTCGAAGAAGCGGCGCGCAATGTCGGCCATGCGCGGCGAGAAGGCCTGATAGGCGCCGAGCACCGTGTCGCGCGCGCTCCCCCAGGAATAGACGCGCCGGGGCGCGTCCGGGAGGGGGGCGTTGCGGTCCCAATGCGCGAGCTTCGCCTTGCCGAACCAGCGCGCCTTCAGCGTGTAATAGCGGTGCGAGAGGCGCGGATAGGCGTCCGTCACCGCCGCGACCAGGGCGTCCACCACCTCGCGCTCGACGCGATTGGCGAGATGGCGCGAATCCGCGACGTCCTCGAACTTCCGCCAGCGGTCGGAAATCTCCTTGTCCTTCGCGAGCGTATTGGTGACGAGCGAGAAGAGCCGCAGGTTCTGCCCGAGCGTCGCGGCGAGCGCATTGGCGGCCGTCTCGCGCCTCGACTCGTCAGGGTCCTGAAGCTTGCCGAGCAGCGGCTCCAGCGTCAGGCTCTCGCCCTCGAAATCGAAGCGGAGCGCCGACATCGTCTCGTCGAAGAGGCGGTTCCACGCCGCCGCGCCCGACATCGACTTTTCGAGGAACAATTGCTCGATCTCGTCCGGAAGCTGGTGCGGCTTCTCCTTGCGGATGTCCTCGAGCCACGGCCGGTAATGCGCAAGGCCCGGATCGGCGGCCATCGCGGCTTCGAGCTTCGCGTCGTCGATCCGATTGAGCTCCAGCTCGAAGAACAGGAGGTCGCCGGCCAGCGCCGTCACGCGCTCCTGCGCGTCCCCGTAGAATTTCGCGCGCGCCGCGTCGCTCGTGTCGGAGGCGTAGAGGAGCGAGGCGTAGGACATCACCCGGCCGACGAGATCCTGCAGCGCTTCGTAACCCCGCACCGCCTCGGCGAGGCGCGGCCCGGCTTCGGGCGAATCGGCGATTCCGGCGAGCTTGCCGCGCCAGGTCCCGGCAAAGGCCTTCGCCTCGCTTTCGGCCCGGCCCATGTCGGCCGCGAAGCGTGGCGAGTCCATGCTCTCGTAAAGATGCTCAAGTCGCCACTGCGGCAACGGCCCGAGTTCCGCCGCTTCGAGAGCGGACGCCGCAGCGGCGCGGTCGGAATCGAAAAGCTTCGTCATGGAAAGAGCCTCTCTAACCCTTCGTCAATCGCGTATCAGTTCCTTCGCGCCGCCGCGGCGGCGGGAAAGGGGACCCTGAGGGCGAAAGACGAAGCGGCATTAACATGGCGTTTACCGTGATGTCAGACTAATGGCGCTGCCGCGGACGAGAAATCGCCGCCCGCCTCAGGAAGACAATGGCCGCTCTCATTCTCGTTGTCGACGACGACCCCGTCCAGCGCCGTCTTCTGGAAGCGATGACGAAGCGTTTCGGCTATGAGGTCGAAACGCTCGAATTGGGGGAAGCCGCAATTGCGCGCCTGGAGGCTCGCGACCGCCCCCCGGTCGATCTCGTCATCCTCGACCTCGTGATGCCCGATCTCGACGGAATGGGCGTGCTCGCCAGAATGAGACAGCGCGAGATCGACATTCCAACAATCGTACAGACCGCCCATGGCTCGATTGAGGCGGTGATCTCCGCCATGCGGGCGGGCGCCGTCGATTTCGTGGTCAAACCGGTCGGAGCCGAGCGGCTTCAGGTGTCGCTCAGGAACGTGCTCCGGGTCGACGCGCTCGAAGACGAGCTGCGCCGCGCCACCCGCCGCGCCGCGGGAGAACTGGGCTTCCGCGACATCGTCACCCGCTCCGAGCCGATGGCCCGCGCGATCCGCCTCGGGGAACGGGCGGCGAAGTCGAACATTCCCGTGCTGATCGAGGGCGAATCGGGCGTCGGCAAGGCGTTGCTGGCGCGCGCCATTCAGGGCAGTTCCGACCGGCGCGGCCGGGTTTTCGTCAGCGTCAATTGCGGGGCGTTGCCCAGGGCGCAGCTCGATTCGATTCTCTTCGGCCACGAGAAGGGCGCTCTTCCCGGCGCGCTTGACCGGCAGCCCGGCAAATTCGCCGAGGCCAACGGCGGCGCGCTCTTCCTCGACGAGATCGGCGCGCTTCCTCTCGACACCCAGGCGAAGCTCCTGCGCGCCCTGCAGGACGGCGAGGTCGAGCCCGTCGGCGCCCGGCGCCCGGCGAAGGTCGACTTCCGGCTCATCTCGGCGACCACCCAGAATCTGATCGAGCTCGTGAAGGCCGGGCGCTTCCGCGAAGACCTGTTCTACCGGCTCAACGTCTTCCCGATCACCGTCCCCCCGTTGCGCGCCCGCGCCTGCGACATTCCCGACCTCGCGCTGCGTTTCCTCGCCCGCTTCTGCGCCGAGGAGGGCAAGCGCATTCGCGGGCTCACGGACGAGACCCAGGCGCTGCTCACGGCCTACGACTGGCCCGGCAATGTCCGCCAGCTCGAAAATGCGTTGTTCCGGGCGGTCGTGCTCGCCGACGGCGAGGAATTGACGCCCGCCGAATTCCCGCAGATCGCCGCGCAGGTCGAGGGATTCGAGGTGATGATCCCGCCCGCCCCGCCGCCGATCGCCGACGAACCGCTCGACTTTTCCTCCCGCGCCTTCCTGGAGACGCGCGACCCCCACGTGCTCAGGCTCATCGACGACAGCGGCGACGTGCGCAGGCTCGAGGAGATCGAGGCCGAGTCGATCCGCTTCGCCCTCGCCCATTATCGCGGCCAGATGTCGCGCGCGGCGCGCAAGCTCGGCATCGGCCGCTCGACGCTCTACCGCAAGATGAAGGACAATGGCATCGCCGAGGACATGATCGGCGAGGCCGCGGCCTGACGCAGCGACATGACCCGAGCCGCGAATCCCTCTAGCGTCGGCGCGCGACCATTCGGGCTTGCGACTGGGCCGGGAATGAATCGATTCGTTGGGACATCCTTCCGGGCGACGGGCGCGCTGCTCGGCGCCGCTCTGGCGATCGCGACGAGCGCCGCGCCCTGCCGGGCGGCGTCGCTGACGCCGTCGCCGAGTAGCGCGTCCCTCAGCCCCGCGTCCGGGACGACGCCCGATTTCGGCCCCCTCGCCCTTCCGCCGCTGCTTGAGCTTCTTGCCTCGCAGACGAATCCATCCGGCGCCGAGACCTTCGGAACGCCCGAGGCGCTCGCGCCCGTCGTCGCGATCGCCCGCTCCGATCTCCCCCTATACGCCGTGGCGCCCGCCCCCCTCCCGGCGAGCGTCCCGACGTTCCGCGGGCGCGGCGCCCGACCCGGCCGTCACCGCCCTCGCCGCGGCGCTCGACAGCCTCATCCTCCGCGACGACAAAGCCAATCCGCTTGGCGCCGGAGACTGGCGCGCGGCCCGCGCCGCCATCGGGGCCTTCTACGCCGATCGCGGATTCCAGCCGATCTGGATCGACGCGGACGGCCTGACGCCGGCCGGGCGCTCCGTATTCGCGCGCCTCGCCCGCGCGAGCGACGACGGGCTCGATCTCGGCGCCTACGCGCCGCCGGGGCTGGTCGGCGGCCCGCTCTCCGTGGACGAACGCGCCTGGACGGAAGCGGCGATATCCGCCGCCGTCGTCGTCTATGCGGAGCAGGCTTCGGGCTCCCGCGTCTCGCCGTCGCATATTTCGCCGCTGATCGGCGTCAGGCCCGATATCCCCGATCCGGGCGCGGCGCTCGCGGAGATCGCTGCGGCGCCCGATCCGGGCGCGCGTCTCGCCGAATTCAACCCGCCCCAGAAGGGCTACCGCGACCTTCGCGAGGCGCTGAACCGGCTCTCCGGGTCCGGCGTCCCGCCGGCGCGCGTTGGCGTCGACCTCGGAACAACCCCGAGCCTTCTCGCGACCAACGCCGACGGCGAGGCGCTCGTGAAAATCGCCGCGCCGCGCATGAAGCGGCTTCACAGCCGATTCGTCGCCTCGGCCCGCGCCCTGCCCGCGGCGTCGGCGCGCGAACGCGCGACGATCCTGGCCAACATGGAGATGTGGCGCTGGCAGCCGCGCGACATGGGCGAGCGGCGCATCGAGGTCAACGTCCCCGACTTCACGGTCGCGGTGATGGACGGCGATGAAGTCGTCCATCGCGCCCGCGTCGTCGTCGGCAAGCCCAAGACGCCGACCCCGATCTTCTCCAATGTCATCCGCTACGTCGTGATCAACCCGTCCTGGCGGGTGCCGGATTCGATCATCAGGAAAGAGATGATGTCGAAGCTCGATTACCTCGCGAGCCACGGCTACGAGGTGAAGACGGTCAACGGACATCTGACCGTGCGCCAGCTCCCGGGCGCGCGCAACGCGCTCGGCCGCCTCGCCTTCATGTTCCCGAACGACTATGCGGTCTATCTGCACGACACGCCGTCGCGCGAACTCTTCAACGCCGACGACCGCGCTTTCAGCCATGGCTGCGTGAGGGTCCAGGATCCGGAGCGCCTCGCGGAAATTGTGCTGGGCTGGAGCGAAAGCCGAATCACCGCCGCCTACGGCAATCGCGAGCGCTCGGTCTTCCTGTCGCAGCCGCTGCCAATCCACATCGAATATTTCACCGCCTCGGTCGACGAATACGGCGATCTTCGCGAAAGACCGGACGTCTATGGCCTGACCCAGAAGGTCGCAGGCACACTCGCAAGTTTGCGTCAAGATTGAATCGATAAATCAATGGGTCTATACGCCTCGACGGTTCAATTCTTTGTTCCTGTGATGTTCGTGTCACAGATTCGCGAAGCTCAGGCCATGCGCGCCGAAGATGCGCGCCTTAGCGACGCGGCGGGGCCGGACGCCGGCTCCGGCCTGGAACGTGAGCGACCACCGGGACGGACGCCAATGGCGCCGCTCTTGCGCGCCGGATAGCGGAAGGAAGACGGGTTGGCGGGTTTGTCTTCGAAAGGGATTCTCGGGAGCCTTGGCGGCGCAGCCTCGCGCGCGGCTATGGCGACCGCGTTTCTCGTCGGCTGGGTCGTTCCTAATTCCACCGAATCGGCGATCGCGAACGGCGACACCCGATCCGTCACATTCATGAACCGCCACACCGACGAGACGGGAACCTTCACCTATATGGTGAATGGCGTCTACGATCAGGCGGCGCTGGACAAGCTCAACTGGTTCATGCGCGACTGGCGGCTCAACGAGCCGACCAAGATGGACCCCCGCCTCTTCGACATCATCTGGGAGGTTTATCGGGAATCGGGATCGCAGCAGCCGATCGACGTGCTCTCCGGCTATCGCTCGCCCCAGACCAACGCGATGCTGAGGCGCCGCTCGCGCCAGGTCGCCGAACATTCGCAGCACATGCAGGGGCGCGCGATCGACGCCCATTTCATCGACGTGAGCCCCGCCCGCATCCGCGACGTCGCCATGCGGATGCAGGAGGGCGGGGTCGGTTTCTATCCACAGGGAAACACGCCCTGGATCCATATCGACAGCGGCTCGGTGCGCTACTGGCCGCGCATGAGCCGGGCGGCGCTGACCCGGCTCTTCCCTGACGGCAAGACGGTCTTCATCCCCAGCGACGGCCATCCGATGCCGGGCTACGAGCTGGCGAAGGCCGAGATCGAGCAGCGCGGCGATAGCGTCCAGGTGGCGGGCAACGGCGGGGGTCTTTTCGCGTGGCTCTTCGGCGCGCGCGGCGGCGGGGATGACGACGCCGAGGAGTCCGGCGGACAGGAGGCCGTGGTGGCCGTCGCGGGACGCGGCGGACGCAGCGGAGGCGGCGCCCAGGTTTCCGCGGTGCAGATCGCCGAGGCCGGTCCGGTCGCGGTCGAGAAGGCCAAGAAGAACCTGCCGACCGGCCCGACCTACGCCAGCGCGCCGGAGCCGGCGCCCCAACCGCAGCCTCAGGCGCAACCTCAGCAGCAGGTCGTCGCCGCGCTCGAACAGCCTGCGGTCGCGAGCGACGCATCGACCGATGCCGCTCCGGATTCGGATTCGCCGGTCAAGCTGCGCGGGCCGGTCGCCGCGCAGTTCCTCGCGCCTCTGCCGCCCCGGCGGCCGAGAGATCTGAGCTTCCAGCTCGCCGCGCTCGGCGATTTCCCGATCCCGCCGACCCGCCCGAACGATCTCTCCGGGCCGGTCGTCGCGCCCGCGACGCCCCCTGCCCGGCCCGCGACGCTCGCATCCGCCGTCTTCGCGCCGGAGATGACCGCCTCGCTCGGCCCGCCGGTTCCCTCCATCAAGGCCGCGAGCTACACGCCATCCTCCCGCAGCGCGAAATTCTCGCCGACCTTACGCGGCGACGACCTCATCGCGGACGTGCTGCATAGCCGCCTGCCGAATGTCATCACCCGGGGCCTCGCTGCGCCGCCGCGTGTCGCGCTCGCGCTCGCGGAGGCGCCACGCTCGGCGACGGTCGGGGACGATCGCGCCCTGCTCGCGCGCGCGGCCGAGATCGCGGTCCCGCTGCCGCCCATGCCGATCCCGACCGCGGCGCTTGCGCCGGAAACGCCGCCCGAGCCCGCGCGAAAGACGTTGCGTCTCTCGGCCCTCGACAGGGTCAAGCGCTTCTTCGGCTTCGGCGGCGACAACTCCGGGCAATAGATCCAGACCCCCGCGCGATTCAGAGCCCGATGCGATCGACACGCCAGATCACGGTCGTCGGCTGCCACGCGGAGGGCGAGATCGGGGACGTGATCGTCGGCGGCGTTCTTCCGCCGCCCGGCGATTCCGTCTTCGCCATGATGCGCGCCTTCGCGCGCGACCAGGACCATATCCGCCGCTTTCTCATCTGCGAGCCGCGCGGCAGCGTCGCGCGGCACGTCAATCTCATCGTGCCGCCGAAGCGTCCGGACTGCGTCGCGGGCGCGATCATCATGGAGCCGACCGAATATCCGCCGATGTCCGGCTCGAACACGATGTGCGTCGCGACCGTCCTCCTTGAGACCGGCATGGTCCCCATGCAGGAGCCCGAGACGCGCCTGCGGCTCGACATGCCGGGCGGTCCGGTCGACGTGACGGCGCGCTGCGAAAGCGGCAAGGTCAAGTCGGTCACGATCCGCAACGTGCCCTCATTCGCCGAGCGCCTCGCGGCGCCGCTCGAAGTGGAGGGCGTTGGGACCCTTCCGGTCGACGTGGCTTACGGCGGCATGTTCTACGCGCTGGTCGATGCGACGCGGCTCGGCTTCGCCATCCGTCCCGACGAGGCGCGCGACCTCGCGATCCTCGGCGAAAAGGTGCGTCTCGCGGCGCGCGCGCAATTCGACGTCGTCCATCCCGAGAACCCGGACATCCGCGGCGTCTCCATCGTCCAGTTTCACGCGCCGTTCGAAGGGCCCGGAACAGTCGCGCGCAATACCTGCATCGTCTCGCCCGGACGTTCCGACCGCAGCCCGACCGGCACGGGCCTCTCCGCGCGCCTCGCCGTCCTGCACGCGCAGGGGCGGCTCAAGGTCGGCGAGCGCTTCTCCCATCTCTCGATCATCGGCTCCCGATTCGACGGGCGAATCGCCGCGGAGACGACCTGCGGCGGCCGCCCCGCGATCATCCCCGAGATCAGCGGTCGCGCCTATCTTACCGGGATCATGAACTATTTCCTCGATCCGGACGACCCATTCCCGGAGGGCTATGTCGTCGCGGACACCTGGGGCGTCGCGACCCATACCCGGCAGGACTGACGACGCGCACACCAAGAAAAAAGGCCGCGGGCCATGACGCCCGCGGCCTCATTGTTTGCGTCGGACTGGAGGTGGGCCCTACGCAAAACAGATCGACTCAGTTTCGGTCCACCGACCACGGACCGGGACCCGCGGCCGCGAGATACAGGAAGACGAAGCAGTAAAGCAGCGCCGCCTCGCCCCCGTTGATCGCGGGGAACAAGCTGTGCGGAAAATGTGCAAGGAAAAAGGCGAAAGCCATGAATCCGGAAAGCACAAACGCCGCCGGCCGGGTGAAGAGGCCGATCGTGACGAGAATTCCGCCGATAAGCTCCATCGTTCCCGTGAAATAGAGCATTCCCGTCGGCATTTTGTCGATAAACGGCAGATGCGCCGGAAAGCCCAGCAGCTTCCCGGTCCCATGTTCGAGAAATGCGAGTCCCGCCATGATGCGGAGCACGGACAGGAGGGCCGGCGCCAGGGACGCCGGGAGGATCGTGAACGCGCCGGTCGCCGTGCGCCGCGCGTCGGTTGCGAGAGAGCTCATGGGGCTGACTCCTTTCGGAACGTGTTCGCCTCAGCCGAAGAGGCTGGCTGCGGTCGTTGCGATGGCCATCGTCTCGATATGGCCGTCGTTCGAATAATAGAGAACCGGAACGTCCGCCACTGTCGTCCGCTCCGGGCCTGGTGAAAACCGGGAGGCCGGCGATGTCGCCGGCCCCTGATCCGCTACAGAATTTGCGCCATCTGCTCGAAGGCGAGCCGCGGGCTTCGCGGGAAGAGCTTCTCTTCGTCGCCGTAGCCGATGTTGATCAGAACATTGGACTTGACCTTGCCGTCGGGGAAAAACTCCGCGTCCGCTTTGGCGGCGTCAAAGCCGGTCATCGGCCCGGCGTCGAGGCCGAGCGACCGCAGCGCGAGGAGGAAATAGCCGACCTGCAGCGTGCCGTTCTGGAAAGCGCTGCGCGCGGCGAATTCGGCATTGCCGGAAAACCAGCTCTTCGCATCCGCGTGCGGAAAGAGGAATGGCAGGTGTTCGTAGAACTCGACGTCGTAGGCGGTCAGCGCTACGACGGGAGCGGCGATGGTCTTGTCGACATTGCCCGGACTGAGCGCGGGACGGAGCCGCTCCTTGGCCTCCTTCGAGCGGAGGAACAGGACGCGAAGCGGCTGCTGATTCGCAGCGGTCGGGCCCATCTTGGCGAGTTCGACCGCCTGCTTGAGCAACTCGTTCGGGACAGGCTTGTCCCGGAAAGCATTATGGGTGCGCGCCTCCGTGAAGAGCTGCGCGAGGGCGGCGGAGCCGAGCGGAACGCCACGTTGGACTTTGAGTTCTGACATGATTTGAACCTCCTGCGCTGCAACATGATCGGCGGCGATCATCAGCGCAATTGGCCAAATTTTGATGGTTTCTATCAGAGGAAATGATATAAGAGCGTTCGATCGCCATGGCCGGGCTTCGCCCGTCCATCCCCGGCGGACCCAAGGAAGTGGGTTGCCGGGGCGAGCCCGGCGATGATTTGCGTGGGCCAGCATGCTCGACAGCCTCACCCTCGATCAAATGCGCATCTTCGTCGCCGTCGTCGATGAAGGCAGTTTCTCGGCCGCCGCGCGGAAGCTCGGACGGGTCCAGTCGGCGGTCAGCCAGTCCATCGCGGCGCTGGAGGGCGAGCTCGGGATCGCCCTCTTCGACCGCTCAGGCAAGATCCCGCGCCCCACCCCGGCCGGGATGGCGCTCGCCAAGGACGCGCGCAGGCTCCTCGCCGGCGCGGCGGAGTTCCGCAAGCGCGCCTCCTGCATCGCCGCCGACGTCGAGCCGGAGCTCGCCTTCGCGGTCGATCCGATCTTTCCGCACGAGCCGCTGATCGCGAGCCTCAAGGCGCTCCACGACCCCTTTCCCGACCTGCCGGTGTCGATCTTCACCGAGACGCTCGGCGGCTCGGAGCAGCGCCTGCGCGAGGGCGTCGCGCAATTCGCCATCGCGCCGATCCACCCGACCGGCGCCGGCGATCTGACCGCCGAATTCCTCGTCCCCATCGACGTCGTGCGCGTGGTCAGCGTCGACCACCCTCTGGCGAAGGAGCCCGAGCCGATCTCCCGCGCGACGCTCGAACCCTATGTCCAGCTCGTGCTCACCGACCGCACCCCGCTCACCCAGAACTTTTCCGGCGGCATCGTGAGCCGTCATATCTGGCGCTTCGCCGATCTTTCGACCCGCCTCGAATTCCTGCTCGCGGGTTTCGGCTGGTGCAATATGCCCAAACACCTGGTGGCGGGCCCGATCGCGGAGGGACGGCTGAAAGCGCTCGAACTCGCGGAGCACGATCCGTTCCAGTTCCGCGTCCACGTCCTCAACATGCGCGGCCGCGAGATCGGCCGCGCCGGGCGCTGGCTGATCGAGGATCTGCGCGCGCGATTGACGACGTGCCCCGAGACCTATCGGGAAGCGCTCTCCCGGCCGTAGAGCAGCAGCATCGCGACGATCACGACGCCATAGATGATCTGGCGTCCGGCGTCCGGCATCTGCACGACCGACAGGATCGACTGGAGCAGCGTGATGAGAATGACGCCCGCGACCGTGCCGAGATAGCTGCCGCGGCCCCCGAGGATCGATGCGCCGCCGAGCACGACGGAGGCGATCGCCGGCAGGAGATAGGCGTCGCCCATGCCCTGCGCGGCCTTGCTCGCATAGCCCGCGAGCAGCACGCCGCCGAAGGCCGAAAGACCGCCCGCCACCGCAAAGGCGATCAGCACGATGCGCTGGGTGTTGACGCCCGAGAGATAGGCCGCGCGCTCGCGGTTGCCGATGGCGTAGACCGCGCGGCCGAAGGTCGTGCGGTTGAGAAGGAAGACCGCCGCGACGCCGATGACCGCCCAGACGAGGAGCGCGTTCGGCAGGCCGAAGGCAAGCGTGCCCGTCGCGAGCTTCCGCATCGCGGGCGAGGACGAGTTCCTGCGGGGAGAAGCCGCCCGTATGCACGACCATGAGCCCCTGCGCGACCGCGTTGACCGCGAGCGTCACGATCATCGAGGGAATGCGCAGGTAGGCGACCCCGAAGCCGTTCACGAGGCCGAGCGCGACGCCGCAGCCGACCCCGAAGGGAATGGCGAGCGCGCCGCCCGCCGGCCCCCAGGCGGTCGCCGCCGTCGACATCATGCCCCCGACCGCGACGACCCAGGGAACGGAAAGGTCGATCTGGCCGAGCAGGATGACAATCATCGTGCCGGTGGCGATCACGCCGAGGAAGGAGGCGACCTTCAACTGCTGCAGCAGGTACGCGGGCGACAGAAAGCTCGGCGAATAGATCGCGCCGACCAGCAGCAGCACGATAATGCAGGCGAAGGCGATCGCCACCGGCCGGTCAATTCGCGCCATGAGCGAGGCGCCGCCGCCTCTTGCCTCCAGGCTCATTCGAAGAGCTCCAGCCGGTTGCGTACCTGGAAGAGCCGCGCAGCGCCGAGCGAGACGGCGGCCAGCAGCACGATCCCCTGAAAGAGCGGCTGCCACAGGGGATCGAGATCGAAGACGAACAGAAGGTCGCCGATCGTGCGGAACATCAGCGCGCCGAAGATCGCGCCGATCGCGCTGCCCGAGCCGCCATAGAGCGAGACGCCGCCAAGCACCACAGCGGCGATCGAATAGAGCGTGTAGGAGCTGCCCGTCGCGACCGAAGCCTCGCCCGAATAGGTGACGAAGGTAAGGAAGAGCCCGCCGAGCGCCGCCGCCAGCCCCGAGAGCACATAGGCAAGGAATTTCGCGCGGGCGACGGGAACGCCGGACATATAGGCCGCCTGCTCGGACGAGCCGACCGCATAGGCCGCACGGCCCATCTCGGATCGGGCGTAGGGAACCCAGACGATCAGCACGACCGCCGCGAGGGCGACGAGACTCGCGGGAACGAGCTCGAAGATCTGGCCCGTCAGGGCGTCCGCGAGCGGCGCGTAGACGTCGCCGCCCGGGCTCGGCCGCAGGATGAGCGCGATCCCGTAGAAGATCGCGCCCGTCGCGATCGTCGTGACGATCGGCTGCAACCGGCCGTAAATCACGATGAGCCCGTTCAGCGCCCCGCAGGCGAGGCCCGCGGCGAGGACGCCGAGGACGCCGAGCGCGGCGCTCCCGGCCGTTCCGACCACGATCCAGGACGCAAGGCAATTGGTCAGGACGAAGACCGCGCCGACCGAAAGGTCGATGCCGGCGGTGATGACGACGAAGGTCTGCGCGACCGCCACGAGCGCAAGCAGGACTCCCTTGTTCGCCGCCGTCTGCACGACATTGGCGGAGAACCCCGCGGGATGATTGGCGCTATAGATCGCGAACATCACGACGAAGAGCGCAAGCGCGATCAGCGTCGGGCGATTCTGGTTCAGCGCAAAGCGCCAGTCGCTCATTGCGCCCTCACGCTTGTGGCTTCGCCCGGCCCTTCGAGATTGAGGGCGCTCGCGATCAGCGCGCGCTCGGTGATCTCGTCGCCGACAAGTTCGCGCCGGATCGCCCCGTCGTAGAGCACGAGCGCGCGGTCGCAGCAGCCGATGAGCTCGCTATAGTCCGTCGTATAGAAGACGATCGCCGCGCCTGCGTCGGCGAGCCGGCGCAGGAGCTGGTAGATCTCCTGCTTGGTGCCGACGTCGATGCCGCGCGTCGGGTCGTTGAGCAGGATGATGCGCGGCTCCGCCATCAGCCATTTCGCGATGACCACCTTCTGCTGGTTGCCGCCCGAAAGCGCGCCGACGGGAATCTGCATGTTCCCGCCGCGGATGGCGAGCAGCCCGATCTGCTCCCGGACGAGTTTGTCCTCGCGGGCGCGGTCGATGACGCCGCCGCGCGACACCTTGTCGAGCGCGGCGAAGGAGAGGTTGGCCGCAAGCGACATGGGCAGCATGAGGCCTTCGGTCTTGCGGTCCTCCGGGATCAGCGCCATCCCGACGCCGGGCGCCTTGGCCGCGCTCGGACTGGACGGCGCCACCGCCTTGCCCGCGACGCGGATTTCGCCCGTCACCCCGCGGAGCACGCCGAAAAGCGCAAGCAGAAGGTCGCGCTGCCCCTGCCCGTCGAGGCCGCCGAGCCCGACGATCTCGCCGGCGCGCGCGTGGAAGGAAATGTCGCGCAGCCGATCGCCCCAGTTCAGGCCGCGGATGTCGAGAAGCGGCGTCTCCCCGCTTTCGCGCGGCGGCGGCTTCGGCGGAAAGACATGCGCGAGCTCCCGGCCGATCATCATCTCGACGACCTCGTCGTCGGTCTTCGTCCCGGCGGCGAAGGTGGCCACGTTCGAACCGTTGCGGAAGACCGTGCAATCGTCGGCAAGCTCGTCGATCTCGTGCATACGGTGCGAGATGAAGAGCAGCGCGAGCCCCTCGGCGCGCAGCCGCTTCAGCACCACGAAAACCTTCTCGACATCCGCGGCGGTGAGCGCGGAGGTCGCCTCGTCGAGGATCAGGATACGCGGATTGCGCGCGAGCGCCTTGGCGATCTCGACCATCTGCCGCCGGGAGAGCGGCAGGTCCTTCACCAGCGCCATCGGATGAATGTCAGGCGCGCCGGCGCGCGCCAGCGCCTCCTCCGCGACGCGCCGCTGCGCGCGGCGGTCGATGAGGCCGAGGCGGCGCGGCGGATTGCTGATGGCGATATTGTCCGCAACCGACAGATCCGGGACCAGCGACAGCTCCTGAAAGATGCAGACGACCCCCGCCCGATTGGCGGCGGCGGGCGAGTCGAAATGAACCTCTCGCGCCGTCGAGCAGAATCCGCCCGCCGTCGGGCTTCACCACTCCGGACAGGATCTTGATGAGGGTCGACTTGCCGGCGCCGTTCTCGCCGAGAATCGCGTGAATACGCCCCGCGCCGATGGCGAGGCTCGCGTTCTCGAGCGCCCGCACCCCGCCATAACGCTTGGACACGCCCTCCATCCGGAGGATCGGGTCGGTGGGCTCCGTTCCGGTCACGCGGGACTCGTTCTCTGGGCAGGGTAAAACGTCTCGTCCGGCCGCGATGACGCGCGAGCCGGACGAGAGCAGGACGGAAACGCTTACTTGTTCTCTTTCGACTGCCCCATGATCTCCTGCGCGGTGAAGTTGATGCCGCAGGTCGGGAAGGAATTGCCGACGAAGAAATTGTCGGATTCCTTGGGATAGTAGTTCTCGCCGTCCTTGAAGTTCGGGTCCTCGGCCGTCGCGAGCGGCAGCTTCACCGACTGCGGCACGACCTCGCCCTCAAGCGCGGCCAGCGCCACCTTCATGGCGACGGCGACCTGCGCCGGACCGCTGCCGCCCGAGGCGCAGAGCAGGCCCTTGCTCGCGAGCGTCGCGCAGAACTTGCGGAAGCCGTTCTCCGTCTCGCCGCCGAAGGGAACCAGCGGATGCTTGGCGTCGAGGAGCGCCTGCACGACGCCCGTGTCGCCGCCCTGCGCGGTGATCCCGTCGAAGTGCTTCTGCACGGCGATGGCGTCGGCCGTCACTTTCTGCGCGGTCGGATCGTCCCACTTGCCGTAGACCTCGATCACGTTCCACTTCTTGCCGGTCTTGTCGAGCGTCTCGTGGATGCCCTCGTGGCGGTCGCGATCGACGGACGTGCCGGACACGCCGCGCACTTCGAGGATCTTGCCGCCGTTGGGCAGGTGTTTGTTGAGCCAGTCCGCCCAATAGACGCCGAGGCCCTTCTGGTCGACGTCGACATTGATCGCGTCCTCGGTGTCGAGGATGTTGTCGAAGGCGACGAGAACGACGCCCGCGGCCTTCGCGCGCTTGATGACCGGCTTGAAGGCTTCCGGGTTCTGCGCGTCGACGACGATGGCGTCGAAGCCCGAGTCGATGAAATTGTTGACCGCGGCGATCTGGGCCGCCACGTCCTCGCCGGTCGAGACGACCTTGAACTCCTTGAGCTTGGCCGCGATCTCCGGCTGCGCCGCAAAGGCCTTGGCGGTCTGGATCATCTGGATGCGCCAGGTGTTGGCGATATAGCCGTTGGCGAGCGCGATCCGGTACGGCGCCTTCTTCGCGGGCCACTTGAGGAACTTCGTGCTGTCCTTCCAGGGGACGAAGCACTTCTGGTCGCTCGCGGGGCCGGACACGGCCTGAGGCCCGGCGGCAAGCGCCGGCGCCGCAAGCGCGCCGATCGCGATAGCCGACATGAGAATGCGGCGAATGATGGCCATTGATTTTCCTCCCAAGTTTCTTGCTCCGGCCGCCGGTCCCCGCGCACACGCGCAAACAGGCTGCCGACGACGGCCTGGCGCAGCCCGTTCCCCCGGCCGGAACGGCGCGTCTCAAGCTGGCATGTCAGTATCACCAGGCAGCGGGGAAGCGCAAGGCGCTGACGGCCCGCGGCTGGCGATGGACGCCCCATTTCGCGCGTCGTTTTCGCCAGAAAAAAGGCCCGCATGGGAACCCCCATGCGGGCCTTGGCTTTTCGCGCCGGCGGGGCCGCCGGAGCTTACTTCTTCTGCTCGCGGGCCTTGAGGGCCGCGCCCAGAATGTCGCCGAGCGAGGCGCCCGAGTCGGCCGAGCCGTACTGGGCGATCGCCTCCTTCTCCTCGGCGACTTCCAGCGCCTTGATGGAGACGGCGACCTTGCGCGCCTTGCGGTCGAACTGCGTGACGCGCGCCGTCCACCTTCTCGCCGACCGAGAAACGCTCGGGGCGCTGGTCGCCGCGATCGCGGGCGAGTTCGTTCCGCTTGATGAAGGCCGTCAGGTCCGTGCCGGCGATCTTCACTTCGAGGCCGCCGTCCTTCACCTCCAGGATCTCGCAGGTGACGACCGAGCCCTTGTGCAGATCGCCCTCGCCGTCCGCCTTCTTGGCGAAGGGGTCGCTGGCGAGCTGCTTGACGCCGATCGCGATGCGCTCCTTCTCGACATCCACGTCGAGCACCTTGGCGGTGACCTTGTCGCCCTTCTTGTAATCCTCGATGGCCTGCTCGCCCGGACGGTTCCAGTCGAGATCGGAGAGGTGGACCATGCCGTCCACGTCGCCGTCGAGGCCGACGAAGAGACCGAACTCGGTCTTGTTCTTGACCTCGCCCTCGACCGTCGAACCCACCGGATGCCTCTCGGCGAAGGCTTCCCACGGATTCTGCAGCGTCTGCTTGAGGCCGAGCGAGATGCGGCGCTTGGCGGAGTCGACCTCCAGCACCTGAACCTCGACCTCCTGGCTCGTCGAGACGATCTTGCCCGGATGGACGTTCTTCTTCGTCCAGGACATTTCGGAGACGTGGATGAGCCCCTCGATGCCCGGCTCGAGCTCGACGAAGGCGCCGTAATCGGCGATGTTCGTCACGCGGCCCTTGAGCTTCTGCCCGACGCTGTAGCGGGTCTCGATGTTCAGCCACGGGTCGTCCTGCAGCTGCTTCATGCCGAGCGAGATGCGATGCGTCTCGTGGTTGATCTTGATGATGCGCACCTTGACCTGCTGGCCGATGGTGAGCACCTCGCTCGGGTGATTGACGCGCCGCCAGGCGATGTCGGTGACATGCAGCAGGCCGTCGATGCCGCCGAGGTCCACGAACGCGCCGTAGTCGGTGAGGTTCTTGACCGTCCCCTCGATGACCTGGCCTTCCTGCAGGTTGGCGACGATCTCGTGGCGCTGCTCGGCGCGGCTCTCCTCGAGCACGGTGCGGCGCGACACGACGATGTTGCCGCGGCGGCGATCCATCTTGAGGATCTGGAAGGGCTGCGGCACGTTCATGAGCGGGCCGACGTCGCGCACCGGGCGGATGTCGACCTGGCTAGCGCGGCAGAAAGGCCACGGCGCCGTCGAGGTCGACCGTGAAGCCGCCCTTGACCTGGTTGAAGATCACGCCTTCGACCTTCTCGTTCTTCTCGAAGGCCTGTTCGAGCTTGACCCAGCTCTCCTCGCGGCGCGCCTTGTCGCGCGAGATGACGGCCTCGCCGAGCGCGTTCTCGATGCGCTCCAGATAGACCTCGACCTCGTCGCCGACACCCGGCGCGGGATCGCGGCCGTGATTGGTGAATTCCTTGAGGGCGACGCGCCCTTCCGTCTTCAGGCCGACGTCGATGACGGCCATGTCCTTCTCGATTGCGACCACCCGGCCCTTGACGACCGAGCCTTCGAAGGCCTCGTCATCGCCATAGGTTTCGTTGAGCAGAGCGGTAAAGTCCTCGCGCGTCGGCGTGGACGTCTGTATGGAAGCCATTGATTCTCCTAAAGGGCCCGGATGACGGGCGACGCCGGCCTTGGGTTAGCGTTGACGACACGGACACCCGCCCGCCGGAAGCGGCGCCGCGCTATTGCGCGGAGCGCGTCTCACCGCTCGTTTCCTCGAGCGGGCCGGCGTGAAGGCCGGCGACCGAACGTCCAGACTTTTCCTGCCCCTTGACGGAAAAACCCTTGGGAGCAAGGGCGATCCCGCTAGCAGAAATGTCCCGCAGGGGCAAGGCGCAGATGGGGATTCGCCGCGGATTTGTCAGGCTTTTGGCCCTGTCGCCACGAGGAGCCGCAAATCCGGCGACGCGGATTTTCAAGGCCGGCGCGCGGCGGCCGCGAAACTCCGCGGCCACATGGCCGACAGGGATGGCGCCGACCGGCGGTTCGCCGGATAGAAAGCGCAGGCGCCGCCCTTGGCGTAAGACATGAAGTAAGTTAGGTAACATATTATAAAATACAAACTCTACGTCTTCGCCTTCCAGGGAAACGTCCAGGTTTCGGTGAGCGCCTTGGCGCCCGACCGCAGGAAGACGCGGATGTCGGTGCTCTGTCCCGGATCGGTCGCCACGTCCACCCCGGCGCGGAAGCCGCGGGTATGGGTGTTGGGGGTGAGGAAGGTGCGCAGCACCCGCCCGTTGGAGGCGGTGGCGACCGTCTCGACCATGGACGGGTCGCTCATGTAATAGGAGAGGTCGCCGCCCGCGAAATCGATCAGGAAGCGCGTCGCGCCCGCCGGCGGGGATTCGTCCGCCCCCAAGGCCCTGGGCGCGACCCGAAACGTGCCGACCGTCCGCCCTGCCGGGGTCAGCGCCTGATCGAGCATCAGCGACGTGATCCGATAGCCGTAGGCGAGCGACTGGCCGGCCGCGAGCCCGTTCTTCGGCGTCCAGGCGGAGACGATATTGTCGTTGGTCTCGTCGCTGGTCGGCAGTTCGAGCAGTTCCACCTGCCCCTCGCCCCATCCCGCATGGGGTTCGACCCAGTAGCTCGGCCTCAGTTCATAGGCGAGCTCAAGGTCCTGGTAGTCGCTGAAGTTGCGGTCGCGCTGCAGAAGCCCGAAGCCCCGCGGATCCTTGTCGAGAAAGACCGACACCCTCGGCTCGACAGGATTGCCGAGCGGCCGCCAGATCCATTCCCCCGCTCCCGTGTGCATGAGCAGGCCATCGGAATCGTGAAGCTCTCCGCGGAAATCGTCGATGAAGCGGTGCTCGTTCTTGCCGACGAAATACATGGACGAAAGCGGCGCGAGCCCGAGCGCCGGAATTGGCTTTCGGGCGAACAGCGTCACCTGCGCCTCGATATAGGTTTCCTGCCACGGCACGAGGTCGAACCGATACGCGCCGGTCACGGATTCCCCGTCGAGCAGCGCATAGATGACGATATGCTCGGCCGTCGGCTCGGGGGTCTCGATCCAGAATTCCCGGAAATGGGGAAATTCCTCCTTCGGCCTCAATCCGGATCCGATCGTGAGACCGCGCGCGGACAGTCCATAGCGCTGGCCGCGCCCGAGGAAACGGAAGTAGCTCGCGCCGAGGAACGACACCACCTCGTCCCAGACATGGGGCGCATTGACCGGAAAACGCAGGCGGAAGCCGGCGAAACCCAGATTGATCGGCAGATTGCCCGAGACCTTGGTGTGCCCGTAGTCCCACTCGTTCGCCGCATAGGGAATTGGGGTCGGCTGCCCGTCGCGCAGGACATTCACCACCACCGGCCGCTTGTAGAGATGGCCGAGGTGGAAAAGCTCCAGCCGGAAGTTGCCGCCATGCTCTCCAAACAGCGCCTTGTCCTGCTTGAAGCGGATGTCGCGCCAGGCGTCGAAATCGAGATTGGCGAGCCCGTCGGGCATGGCCGGGATGGTCCCGTCATAGGGGGCGGCCGCGAGTTCGCGGGCCCGCTTGACGACGTCGTCGTAGCCGAAGGGCGGCGCGGCTCCCTCCGGCGTCGTCTGGGCGTCGACGGGAGCGACAAGGCGAGCGCCGGACGCAGCGGCGATGCTGACGAGCAGCGCGCGACGGGACAATTCAGGCATGGGGAGTCATTCGGGAAAAATCAGATTGGCCAACGGAGTTAGCCCGCAAACGACGCGAAAGCAATCAAGCGGAAGCATCTTCACGCGTGATTGAAATGTTGAAAAAGAGAAATATCAACATTTCCTTCTGATTTTCCGGTGTTACGCGTAGGATGCCGGATCGTCGTCGAGCCGGAAGGCGCCCCCATGCGCGAAATTATCCGAAGCCGCCGCCCATGCCCGAGGCGAGATCGCCGCGATTTCGGCCATGTTGCAGCCGCCTTGCCGCCATCGGTCGCGCCGACGCCGGAAGCCAATGTCAGCGCAACCCTTTGAAAAGGCCCGATTCGCGGAAGGATATGGCACGTTTTTCGGTCGGTTTTTCGCTGAAAATCGCGTCGAATGCGCTTCATTTCGTTCGTCAGGCGCCAAAACGAGCAGGGGAATCGCTCTGAAAACGCGCCAGAACGCCGGCCACTCCGCCGACGGCAGGAGCGCCGATGGGCTCTCAATAGGGCGGAAAGCCCGCCAGCCCGCCGTTGTTGGCTTTGTAGACCCGCGCCTCGATCCCCATGCTGAAGTTGGGAGTCATTTGGTAAATGGCGCCGATGCCGACCTCGCCGACCGCCTGCACGGCGCCGGGGCCCGAAAAGACATTGTTGAGGGCCGCGGCCGGGTCGAGGGCGCTCCCTCCAAAGCCCGTCGGCCGGGCGAGCGCGAGGCCGGTGATGACGTAAGGCGTGACCTGACCCATCCGGTAGCCGATCGTCGCTTCGCCGCCCGCGAAGGAGGTTCCGGTGAAGGGCGTCAGGCCGACGGGCGTGGCGAAGGTGAAGGGCGCATAGCCGGCGGATCCCTTGAAGCTGACGACCACGCCATTGTCGAAGGTCTTGTCGTAGCCGATGAAGGCGTCGCCTCCGAAGCCGCCCTTCACGCCCTTCCCGCCCCAGGCGGAAACGCCCGCGCCCGTGTAAAGCCCGGCCCAGGGGTTGGAAGCCACATCCGTGGCGCCGGGCGCGAGCGCCGGGTAACTGGAGAGCTCCGAATAGTTGGGAAGATCGGCCGCGAGCGCCGGCCCGCAGGCCAGCGGCAGGGCGACGAGGAAGACAGGAAAAATCGACGGACTGAAGCGCATGGGCGCCCCTCGGTAGCATGGCTCTCCGACGCCGTCATGCCGACCCGAGTGCGGCGGATTGATGGCGCTTGCGCCTGGAAGGCGGCGGCGCGAAGAGCGCGACAAGCCGGTCTGGACAAGGCCCTGCCCGGCGCCTATAAGCCCGCTCACCCGCGCCGATTCCATCCGCGCATGGCGCGCCCAGGTAGCTCAGTTGGTAGAGCATGCGACTGAAAATCGCAGTGTCGGTGGTTCGATTCCGCCCCTGGGCACCATTAAAATCAATGACGTGAGCCGCCAGGATCTCTTCGCTCATACGGTCCTTCGCGGACCAGGCAGTTCTGTCGTCCGGCCGTCGTCACCTTTCTCTCGCGGCCTCGGAGGCGATTTTGGCGAGCGGCGAGAACAGGTAGTCGATGACGCGCCGCGAGTTGGTCTTGATCTCGACCGTCACAGTCATTCCCGGCGTTAATTGAATTGTCGATCCGTCGATCTTCATCGCAGTCGCTTCGAGAGCGACGGTCACCGGGAAGACGAAAGTCTCCGACTGGCCCGGCTGGGTCGGCTGCGTCTGCTCCGCATTCGCGGTGGAGGCCGCGTTCGCAAGGAACCGTTTGGCCTCCTGTTCCGTGATGGCGCTCGGGGCGATCTTCACCACCTTTCCATGGAGCGTCCCAAATCGTGTGAAGGGAAAGGCGTCGACCTTGATCACGGCGGCCTGTCCAGGCTTCACAAAGCCGATGTCGAGGTTGCCGACCAGCGCCTCGACCTGAAGCTTGCCGTCCTTCGGCGTAATGACCGCGAGCTGCTGCCCGGTCGTGACGACCTGACCGAGGGTTGTCACCGCCGTCCGTTCGACGACGCCATCGACGGGCGCGGTCAGCTTCGTGCGCACGACCCGCGCCTCGGCCTTGGCAAGCGCTGCGCGCGTCTCGTCCACTTTGCGGGAGGCCTCCGCGAGCTTGTTCTCGTTTTCCGCGATGAACTGCGAGATCGCTTTCCCCTTCTCGCTTTGAAGCTGCGTCAGCGCCGCATCGGTCTCTATCAACTGACCTTCGTCGGAGGCGAGCTGGGCCTGAGACCTCTCCAGTCCCTCCTTGGCGTCATAGAGGTTGATCTTCGTGCCCACATTCAGGTCGATCGCTTGCTGCCGCGTTGCGACGCGCTGGTCGAGCGTGTCCATCAGTTTGTGCTGGAAGGCGATGCTCATATCGAGCCGCTTCTTGGTCGCAAGCTTCTGGGCCATTTGCTTGTCGAGCGCCTTGAGAACGTCGGCAAGCTGGGTCAGGTCGGCGCGCAGCACCGCCTCTTCGCGCAAGCGGAAGGGCTCAGGCAAACTCTCGTCCCAACCGAACTTCAAGACAGGCTGTTCGGCGAGCGCTTCGATCCGTTCATCGATGCGCGCATTCAAGGTTTCAGGGCTGTCCGATCCGCCTCTTGCGCCGATTGGCGTCCGTTCCGGGTCGCGCGCCTGCGCCTCGGCCATTCGGAGCGCCTGGATGACGAAGCGTCTGCGAGCGATTTCGGCCAGACCCGCGTTGAGCGCGTCCTGCGCGGCGCGCGCGTCGGCGTTCGCCTCGGCCGGATCGAACTCGAGCAGAAGATCGCCCGCCTTCACCGATTGGCCCGCCTCGAGGTGGATCGCGGTGACCTTGCCGGGGTCGAGCGGCTCGATCACCTTCGAGTATCCCTCCGTATCGATCTTGCCCGGCGCGACCGCATGCACGTCGAGCCTTCCAAAAAACGACCAGACGAGGGCCGCGAGCGCAAAGGCGCAGATCGTTCCCATCACCGCGACCGGCAAAGGAGGGGGCGGAGACTCGAGGATTTCCAGAGCGGCCGGCAGAAACTCCCGGTCGCGGCCGGAAACGACTGGCCACGGGCGCAGCGCTTGTGTCGGGGAAGCAGGTTCCGGAGGTTCGGCTCGCGCATTCATGCCGGCGCCCTCGCGTAATCGGACTGAAGCGACCAGAGATGCGCGTAGAGCCCGTCGCTTCGTCGCACCAGATCCTCGTGGGAGCCGATCTCCACGATCTCGCCTTTCCGCATACTGATGATCCGGGAGCATGGGCGAACCGCCGCCAGGCGATGGGCGATGATGATGACCGTGCGTCCCCTTACGATGGCGCGCATGTTGTCCTGGATGATCCGCTCGCTCTCATAGTCGAGCGCCGATGTCGCCTCGTCGAGGATGAGGATGCGCGGATTGGTGGCGAGCGCCCTCGCGATGGCGATCCGCTGCCGCTGCCCGCCCGACAGGTTGGCGCCGCGCTCTTCGATCATCGTGTCATAGCCTTGCGGAAGCTGCGCGATGAACTCATCCGCGCCCGCGAGCCGCGCCGCCTGCATCACCAGGACGCGCGGCATCGCCGGGTCCCCGAGCGCAATGTTCTCGTGGATGGTGCGGTTGAACAGGATGTTTTCCTGGAGGACGACGCCGGTCTGCCGCCTCAGCCATCCCGGATCGAGCTGGGCAATGTCCACGCCGTCGATCATCACATGGCCGTTCTGCGGACTGTAGAGGCGCTGGATGAGCTTGGTCAGCGTCGACTTGCCCGAACCCGAGGGACCTACGATCCCGATCACCTCGCCCGGTTCGATCGACAGCGATACGTCGCGCAGCACGTCCGGCGCGTCCGGCCGATAGCGCATGGTCACGTTGCAGAACTCGATCGCGCCGCGCGGAGGCGGGAGGGTCAGGAGATTCTGCGGCACGGGCTCGGTCGGCGCGTTCAGGATGTCGCCCAGGCGCGCGACGGAGACCTGCACCTGCTGAAAATCCTGCCACAGCTGCGACAGCCGAAGGATCGGCTGCACCACCTGGCTCGCGATCATGTTGAATGCGATGAGCTCGCCGACCGACATCGAGCCGTCGATTACCGATTGCGCGCCGACGAACAGGATGAGCGCGGTCGTGACCTTGCTCACGTACTGGATCATGTTCTGGCCGAGCGCGCCGGTGACGCCGGCGTCGAACGACGTGCGAACGTAGGAGGCGAGCCGCTCCTCCCACTGGGCCTGCATCATCGGCTCGACGCTCGCGGCCTTGAGGGTCGGCGCGCCGACGATCGAACTCGACGAGGAACTGCTGGGAACGCGCGCCGCGGTTGAACTTCTCGTTGATCTGCTCACGCAGGATGGGCCGCAGGGCGCTTGCGATGACGACATAGACAGGGATCGAGGCGACGACGATGAGGGTAAGCTTGGGGGAATAGAGAAACATCACGCCGAAGAAGATCAGCGTGAAGACGAGGTCGAGCAGCGAGGTCAGGCCCTGCCCGGTCAGGAAGCTTCGGATCGTCTCCAGCTCCCGCATGCGCGCGACCGTCTGTCCGGCCGCGCGAGTCTCGAAATAGGCGAGCGGGAGGTGGAAGAGATGATGGAAGAGCCGGCGCCCGAGCTCGACGTCCATCCGGTTGGTGGTGTGACTGAGCGTGTAGCTGCGAAGGAACTGCAGGACCGTCTCGAACAGGCCGAGCGTCACCATGCCGAGCACCAGGACCACGAGCGTCGACATGCCCTTGTGGACCAGAACCTTGTCGACCACGAGCTGGAAAAAGATCGGCGTCGCCAGAGCGAACAGCTGCACGAACAGCGACGCGACCAGCACATGGGAGAGCGGCCGCCGGAAGCGCACGATCGACGGCCAGAACCAGCGGAAGCCGAAGCTGTTCGGATTCGCGCCGGCCCCGCCGAGCCGACGGGTCACGAGGATCGCCAGGCCGGACGAGAGCGCCTCCGCCTCCGCGAACGAAACCTCCTTCGCCGTTCGCGCCACCGGATCAACGAGGCGGACCTTGCCCTTCTCGGCGGCGACCGCGAGCACGGCGAAGCCTCCGTCCTTCAACTCCAGAATGGCCGGATAGGGAACGGCGGCGATGCGCCTCGCGTCCACCCGCCGGATGATGCGGGACTTGAGCTCGAGCCGGTTTGCCGCGCGAACAAGATCCTCCGGCTCGCTGAAGCGTCCCGTCAGAGCCAGCTGATGGCGTAGCTGATCGGGATCCGCGGCGATCCGATAATAGGCGGCGATCAGCGAGACCGCGACGAGACCGGCGTCGATCGCCGATGCTGGAGGCGACGATTCCATCGGAGGCTATTCCGATCGCGCAGATCGGCGCCTGCTGCCGCAGGCGCTGAAGAAAAGCGCGTAGTCCGAGTTGGCCTCAAGCCCAGCCATCAAAATTGGAGTCATTTGGAAATTCCGATCAAGTCAGAAACAGGCCGCTCCGGCTCGCCCGCCGGGTCCGGGGCGCGTGTCCGATCTTGCATCGGAGACGCGCCCCGAAACGTCGTCACACGAAGCTGGACGCCTGGATGTTTCCGGCCCCGGCGTTGACCTTGATCACCGCATCGAAGCTCGCGTTGAATCCTCCCGCGTTATCGCCATCGATCACGAGATAGGTTCCCGCTGAGCCGCCGCCGTTGAGGGTGAGGACGTCAGCGGCGCCGGCTGCAAAGTTCGCAGCGTTCAGGGCGTTGTTGATACGGACCGCAAGGGACGAACCGGTCAAGCCGCTATACGCAACCTGGCCGACGCTCGCTTCGCTGCGCCCGATGCCGATCTGGTCGCCCGCTCCAAAGATTGTGATCTGATCGGCATTCGACGCGAGCGATTCACTCAGAACCGAATAGGCATAGGTGTCGTTGCCTGCCCCGCCGTTCAGCGTGTCCCCGCCAGCGCCGCCGATCAGCCTGTCGTTTCCGTTTCCGCCGATCAGCGTGTCGTTCCCGTTTCCGCCGTTGATCGTGTCGTTTCCGCCGCCGCCGGTCAGAGTGTTGCTCCCCGAATTGCCGAGGATGATGTTGTCGAGCGCGTTGCCCGTCCCGGTCCAGCCCGCGCCGCCCATGAGGGTCAGATTCTCGACATTGGCGGCCAGCGTGTAATTGTTGATGTTCGCCTGGACGAGGTCCGTGCCCTCGTTCGCGTTTTCGGTGACGACGTCGAGAGCATTGTCGACCACATAAGTGTCGTTGTCCGCTCCGCCGATCATGACGTCGGCGCCCGCGCCTCCGTTCAACGTGTCGGCGCCCGCCCCGCCAATCAGAACATCGGCGCCGCCGGCTCCGTTCAGCATATCGGCGCCGCCAAACCCGAGAAGGAGGTCTGCAACGCCCGTGCCATTTCGCGTGTCATTGGCGGTGTCCGATCCGTAAGACAGATTGAACGTCGTTGGGCCGAATGTGAGACGCTCGATATTGGCGAGCGTGTCGGTTCCGCCGGCCGCGGTCGTGACCGTGAGGTTTGCGCCGCTGAGACCGAAGGTCGCTGCCGCCGCCGCGCCTGAATAGACCGCCAGGTCGTTTCCCGCGCCGCCGTCGAGGTTGTCGTTTCCGGCGCCCCCGTTCAGCGTGTCGTTTGCGGCCCCGCCATAAAGACGATCGTCGCCGGCGCCGCCGTTCAGAGTGTCGGCGCCCGCCAGGCCGACGAGGACGTCGCCATACGTGCCGCCGCCCGGGTTCAGGACATTGGCGCCCGTAAGCGTGTTAGCTGCGGACGACCCGACGATGAAGTTATAGGTCGTAGAAGCGGTTTCCGGCGTGCCATTGGCGTCGGTATAGGCGCCCTTTTCCGTGATGAGCAGCCCGGCCGTCGTATGCAGCACAAGCCGGCCAGAACCATCCACGCTCGCTGTGGCGGCTGGCGTCCCAACGGGTATGACCCAACTGAAGGCAACGCCGGTTGTCACCGCGCCCGTCGGATTGAGGCCCGAAATGTTGTCGGCGTCGAAGAGCGCGCTCACGGGCGTGAATCGCGCGGCGTTCGCGGGATTCGCTACGCCGCTCGCGCTCGTCAGGGTGTCTTCCACCGTGAAGACCAGCGATCCTGTCGGCCTGCTGTCGAGCACTTGCGCAAGCGTCTTCGTTCCGTCCGCAAACTGGAACTTTTCAACTCCGAGGACCAGGTCCGTGCCATCGAGCGTTCTCGGGGTCCCGCCGCCGTGGTCCGTGACCTCGACTGCGAACACCGCGCCGATGTTCGCCAGCGGAGCGTTGATGACATTGCCGCTCGCGTCGAGCGCGACGAACGTGTAGTCGCTGAGATTGCCGCTATAGCCGGCGGTGTCGGTGCTTCCGCTGTCCGTCCCGCTGTCGC
Organism: uncultured Alphaproteobacteria bacterium; assembly: GCA_963741845.1. Taxonomy (GTDB): domain Bacteria; phylum Pseudomonadota; class Alphaproteobacteria; order Rhizobiales; family Beijerinckiaceae; genus Roseiarcus. The sequence goes on along the minus strand of CAVUJV010000033.1, from coordinate 17,015 downwards.
CGAGCAGGAAATCCTTGCGCGCCTTCGATTTCAGAAGTTCGGTGAAATGCTTGTCGAAGGCTCCGCCAAGCGACGCCCAATCGAGGATGCCCCCCATCAGCGTGGCGGCTGGATCGGCGCGATGGCTCGCGCCGCCGACAGTGCTCGTGTAAGGGTCGGCGACCCACGAGCCGCCGACGAAATCCTGATACGTGCCGATCAACTGCGAGATCTTGATGGAACCGCCGACGATCACGTCGTTGCCGCCGTTGCCGCGCAGATTGTCGCTGCCCGAGCCGCCGACGAGCCAGTTGGCGAATGAGATCGGCGTTCCGGCGACTGGATCGGTCGCGTCGACCGCGTCGTCGCCGATCAGGATGTCTCCGAACTTCGAGCCGACCACGCCGTTGACGCCGGAGTAGTAGTCGTTGAACGGCTGGAAGCCGTGCGCCGTGCCGGGCGCGGCCTGCACGTTCTGCTGCGTCAGATCCGCGGCGACGTCGAGCTGGATCGAGCTGTTCGAATAGTTCGCGAGGTCGAAACCATCGTCCACGCCCTGCTCGTCGCCGACCAGTTCGTCGCTGTCGCCCTGCGTCACGCCGCCGCCGATGCCGCCGAACAGAATGTCGTCGCCGTTCTCGCCGAGCACCTTGTCGGTTCCCGAGCCGCCGTCGACAATGTCGTCGCCATTGCCGCCGTGCAGCTCGTCCGGCCCTTCGCCGCCAAACAGGTAATCATTGCCGTCGTCGCCAAAGCCGACGTCGGTGTCGGAGCCCAGGTCGATATAGTCGTCGCCGCGACCGCCGTAACCCTCGTCGATTCCGGCCTCGCCATAAAGGAAGTCGTTGCCGTCGCCGGCGATCAGGATTTCGGTGGCGCCGTTGTTGACGCCGCCATAGATGACGTCGTCGCCGGCGCCTCCGTCGAGGAAATCCTCGACGTCCGCGCCAGCCGTGCCGCCGCCGCCGAAGATCAGGTCATTGCCGTCGCCGCCGTAGACATGATCGCCGCCGCCGTTGCCGACGAGAATGTCGTTGCCCGCGCCGCCGTAGATCGTATCGTCGCCATCGCCGCCGTCGATATAATCCGCATAGTCCGTTCCGACCACGACCTCATGGGCATTGTAGCCGGACACGAAATTGCCGTTCAGATCGGTGACGGAGCTTGTTGGCCGCGCGTCGAAGATATAGCTGCCGGTGATGAGGACGCCGTCCGCATCCTTATAGCCGTCCGCGGCCGTCAGCGTCTTGAAGGCCTGTCCGTTCAGAGCGATGGAATTGCCGCTCGCGGAGTAGACGCCTTTGCCGAGTTCGTCGGAGATGGTTCCGTACTTGTGGTCGATCTGATCGATCTTCAAGCCCATCGGGCTCAGCGAGGAGACGACCGTCGGATCGCCGATGGCGTCGTCCGGAGGGAGATAGAGCGACACATAGCTGTCGGCGTAGGTCATCACATCGCCGTTCAGATATTGCGTGCCCGTGGTTCGTTCGATGACGTCCTTGAATTGCTCCAGCGTGATCGATTCGTTCAGATTGAGGGTCGTCGGCAGCGCGCCGAACAGACGATAGAGATAGTAGAAGCGATCGCCGTCCATCAACCGTTCCATCTGATCTTCGAAGATGGCGTTGAACGTCGGGCCGAGCTTGCCGCCGATGACGTGGCTTTCCGCCAGTCCGCCGAGCCAAAGATCGATCTGGTTGAAATTGCCGGCGCCCGCGATGGCGGGGGTCTCGCCCGTCCCGTACGCGTTCGCCATGAACTTGGCGGCGTCCGTCGCGGTCCAGCCGTAAGCGTTGGGAATGTCCGTCCCGGAGGACGCCAGATCGAGAACCAGTTGCGCTTTCGTCGTATCGCCATCGAACGAATAGGCCGCGATGAGGTTCACAATCGATTCCGGATGCGCCAGACTGGCCTGGAAATCGTCCCAGCTGCTGTAGGGCTTGAGCGAGCCAAGATCGATCTTGGCATGCGCCTGAGCCTGCACGCCGCCGGCAAGCCGCTCGGCGACAATGGCGTCATAAAGCGCCTTGCGCGTTTCGTTGAGCGTGGGAATGCCGAGGTCGCGGCCCCGGGCGATATTGATCGCGGCGAGGTCGAGCGGCTGTCCAAGGAGGCTCTGCTGCACCGCGGGCGTGACGAATTCGTCGGTCTCGTTGCCGACCTGGTGCGTCATGCCTTCGACGATCGCGCCCGGACCGACCGCGGCGAACGCCGCCGGCGTCAGAAACGCCGTAGCAAGCGCGTAATGCTGGATTTGGCCGGTGACGACATTGTTCGGATCGAGCCCATCGATCGTATCGCGCAGCTGCGAATGGCCGAAGCGGAATGCGGACTCCGCGTATTCCATCGAAATGTTGGCGTTGATGGTCGAGTCATAGGTCACGAATTCAGGCAGATCGGGCGTCACCAGTCGCGCATATTGATCAATCGCGACGTGCTGATACTCCATCTCGACAATCAGTTTCGTGCCGTTGAAAAGCTTGTCCTGGTCCCAGGAGATGTAGCCGGAGGCATCCGTATAGCTGCCGGCGGCCGAGACCTTGACGCCGTCGCTGAAAAGGAAGGTCGATCCGGTCGCCAGCGTGTCGCCAGCCCCGGCGACGAAGAGATTGCCGTCGGAATCCTGCGCAACGACGCCGTCGACAGCCACGTAATGACCGGCGGATGCGCCGATATGGGAATTCGATGGCGCCGACCCCGAGACTGCGACCTGCCACTTGTTGATATCGGCCGCGTGCGACTGGATCAGGATCGACGTTTCGAGATTCACGCGCTGGACGTTGTGGTCTTCGTGGAACACATGGTGCAGGGTGGTCAGACCGAAGTTCTCGTTCGCCCGGCCGTCGCCGGCGATGTAGTGGTCGCCGAGCGATTCGAGGAGCACTTCTCCGACCGCGGCGTGAACCGCAGGGTCGGAAGCTGTAATGGTCATGGTCGAAGGGTCGACCCAGCCATTCACGATCAGCGCGGCGAGACCGGCGTAGGTTCCGTCCGTCAACTGGCCTGCGCCATCGAAACCGAGGACGGGGGCCGTCGATCCGGCCGCCGCCAAAGCCGAGTTGAGCGCATCGACGGCGGTCTGGCTGATATGGCCGGTGGTTTGAGGATCTGTGGTGCGCTCGTCAAACCGGGGCAGATTGTCGAGCAGGATCGGTTCGCCGCTGCCGACCGACTGAACGCCGGCCGTGTTGGGGTCCGAATCCCAGATCTGCCCGCTCGCGTCGCGGATGCGGTAGTCGGAAATGTCTTCCCAGGTCAGATCGGCGCGACCGGTGTTTCGCAGATGCGCGCGCAATTCGTTGAGCGTCGGCAACGTGCGGGTGGTGAGACCCGTTCCGTCCGCCGCATTGCCCGCGTCATCGAAAACCTGGCTCTGATAGGGTTTGACGGTGTGTCCATCGAACAGTTGCGAGCCGGGAATGAACTGGCCGGGATGGTTCGGGTCGGACACCCATTCGCGCAGGAGCAGCGTGATCTGGTCGATCGAGCCGTAGGTCTGGCTCTGATCGATATAGGGCGACGTATTGTTGACATACTGCGCCGGATTCGCCGTCGGGTCGGTCCCTGTGCCCGGGGCCGGCGTCGCGCGGTTGATCGTGATGGACGTGACGAGCTGTCCGTCCGGCCCGATCGTGCCGTAGAGCGGATCGGTCGTCGCCAACGGAATTTCGATCGTCGGACCATTTCCGGGTTTGGCGATGAAATCGAGGCCGTGATCGAAAAATTGGCCGAACAGAACGAACCAGCCGCTGTAGGGCGGGTCCAACGCCACCGAATTGACGTTCTCGACGTAGGTTTCCGTGTGGCTGGATTCGATCACGCTCCCGGTGAGCGGATCTTTGATGTCGTAGGTCGCTGTCGACGTTTCCATATCGGCGTCGATCGATCGCTGCATGGCGGTGTTCGACGGATCCGCGGTCGGACCGGCGCCGAGCGACGACGTGACGGTCTGCGAGATCATGCGCGGCGTATAGTCGACGACGTTGGCGAACGGATTGGAATAGTCCGCCTGGCTCGTCACGCCATTGGTCACCGGGATGAATGTATGCGTGACCGGATCATAGGCGACGAAGGAGTGGTTCGCCGGATTGAGAGCGGCGTTGGCCAGATTCTCCTGCACATAGTGAGAATAATCGTGCGGAACCAGTCGCAGGAACAGACTGTCCGTGGCGCCCCATGTTTGCTGTCCGTCGATCAGATTGTTGAGAAAGCCGGTGACGTTGCGGAGACCCTGATAGTCGCGCGGGCCGTTGTAGAGCGGCAGGTTGTTCAACGGATCGGTCGGATCCGAGGGATTGTCGTAGATGACGAGTGTCGGGTCGAATGCCCCAATCGCGCCCAGTTCGTGCGTGTTTCCGCTCTTGTCGACATAGCCGAATATGGCGGCCCCGCTCGCGTCGTAGCGAATGATTTTGATCGTGGGAAACGTGACCTGGTAGAGTATGAACGCAACGTCGGCGAGGTCGATCAGGAAGGGCTTGAGAGCTTGCGACATGGCGTAACCTCATGCGATTTGGCAATATGACCGACACGCGCGCGTGACCGCCTTGCGTTGCGCAAGACAGAAATCGAAACTCGAATTCGAAGGTTGGATCCCGGCGCGCGAGGAGATTTGTCTCAAGGACGAGCGATTTGCTCATCCAGGCGGCGGGCTAAATTGAAGATTGGGATCGTTTCATCGCAGTCCCCACTCGATGAATTCGTCAGCGCGCCTTGCGGTGCGCTCCAACCGATCGATGATCGGTCTCTCTCCGCAAATAACACTGCATCCGTCCGGCGTTCCCGCCAAGATGGATCGTCGCGTTAGCGGCCTACTGTTCCGCGCTAATCGGGGAACTAATGCCTGGATTAGTCCGCCGGGACCACGGGCTCGTGCGTCCGTGTTTCACCAGTTCTGCGCGTGGCGCCCATCGGCGATCGTCTTCGCGACCAGCGCCTGAAGTTCCTCCAGACGGAATGGTTTTGCGAGGAAGCCGTTCAATCCGGCTTCGCGGCAGGCGGCGATTTCCTGGGACCGTACATTGGCGGTCAGCGCATAGATCGGCGCGCGGCTCGCCGGCCCTTCGAGCGCCCGGATGGCGCGAGTCGCCGCTATGCCATCCATGTCGGGCATGCGAAGATCCATGAGCACGAGGTCGAAGCGCTCGGCGCGGACGCGCGAAATTGCTTCGCGCCCGTCATGCGCAAGCGCGACCGTGTGGCCCAGGGTTTCCAGAACACGGGACACGAGCATGCGATTCATCGACACGTCGTCGACGACAAGGACACGCGCGGCAAGCCGGTCGGCCCGAGTCTGTGGAGACTGTTGGCGGCAGTCGCATGGCGACAGGCTTGCGGGATCCGCCTCGGGAAGCGGCGACTCGAACCAGAAGCGCGCGCCGGCGCCTTCTTCGCTCTCGACGCTGATCTTTCCGCCCATCGACTCGACAAGACCTTTGCAGATCGCCAGGCCAAGGCCCGTGCCCGGCGCCCCAAGCGGCATGTCTTCGACGCGACTGAACGGTTCGAACAACCGCCCCTGGTGCTGCCGGGAAATTCCGATGCCGGTATCGCGCACCTCGAAGCGTAGTCGCTCGTGGAAAGGCGAAGGCAACCGGCTCACGATCAACGTAACCCGGCCCGACGGAGTAAACTTCACGGCGTTTACGAGGAGGTTGAGCAGCACCTGGCGGATCCGGTCCGGATCGCCTTCGACGGCGTCCGGCGTCGATTCTTCGATGATCGTCTCGAGGCCGAGGCCCTTGCGGGCGGCGTCCGTTGAAACCGCGCCTGCCGCCTCGCGAGCGATCGCCGCGGGAGAGAACGGAATACGTTGAAGCTTGGCCTTGCCCGCCTCGATTTTCGACAGATCGAGCAGGTCGTTCACGAGCGTAAGCAGGGAATTCGACGACGTTCGCACGTGCTCAAGGTGATTGCGGTCCGGTCCCTTGATGCCCCGGCTCTGCAGCAGGAGCTCCGTGTACCCGACAACGCCCGTAAGCGAGGTACGGATCTCGTGGCCGAGCGTGGCCAGGAAGTTCGGCTTCTCCTCATTGGCGCCTGTCTTTTCCGGCGCCGGAGGGCGCGCCGGGGACGGATCGACAGCCGCCATGCTCGCGCTGCGCGCTGCCGTGCGAACCTTCGCCGTCGCCGCCCAGGGCGGCCAATTTCGCGCAAAGACGATCCACAGTCCGGCCGCGGCGCTGAGCGCAGTCGCCGCCGAGACCGCCTCTGTGACGTCGATTTCGCCGTCCCAGGCGCCCACGGGCGCAAACAAAGCGGCGAGAAGGACGTTGCATAGCAGCGATGTCGCAACAAGAATCCGCATGGCCTGACCGACAGACCATGTCTGGCGATTCGAAAAAATGGTGACGAGCAAAACCGGGATCGAGAAGACGGCAATCGAGGTGACGGCGTGCAGAGCCGCGTCGATCAAGATCGAGCCATTGCCCGCGTTGCCCAAGACCTCCTCCAGCCGCTTCAGAGAAAGTTTCGGAGCCTCGCCCCGACCTGCCTAATCGACCTTGATGGACATCGCGTCGCCCCGGCCTTTCATTCCGAGCGCTCGATAGAGAGCGACCGTATGAACCTTCACGGTGTTCTCGGTAACGCCCAGCTCGCGCGCGATCTCCTTGTTCGATCGCTTCAGCCGCAGGAGGCGAAAGATCTCCTGCTGCCGCTCCGTCAGGCGGCTCCCTGCGGGCTCGACGCCGCCTGCTGTGGACGCGAACGTCGCCTCGGGCGCGGCGGGCGATTCCGACACCGACCATGGCACGAAGATGCGACCCGAAATGACTTGTCTGAACGCCTCCACGAGATCGGTCGTGTCCAGGGATTTCGTCACATAGCCATGCACGCCGGCGATGAGCGAGGCGATAATGTGGCGGCGGTTTTCGCTCGCCGATACGACCACGATAAGCAGATTGGGCGCTGCGCGGCGGACGGTCAGGAGGCCCGATCCGTTGTTCATTCCGGGCATGTCGAGGTCGAAGGTGGCAAAGCAGATTGTTTTGTCTTCGCCAAGCCGTCGCAGGGCGGCCTCGAGGGACGAGGCCTCGTGTACGGTCGTAAAACCGCACTGACTTGCGAGGAGATTGGCCAGCCCCATCCGATAGAGGGAATGGTCTTCCGCAACGAGAGCAGTCCCGTGGAACGCCTCTTCGTGTATCGTCATTGTCGCACCGGTTGAGCGCGGGTCACGATTTCATACGTCTCGCCGTGATCGCGAAGCGCGGCATGCAATTGAACGCTGAGTTCGCGGGCGGCGGCGGCGTGGTCGATGTCTTCGACGATCGCGTCCTCGAGTCTGCGGCAGGCATCCGCGAGCGCGGTATGACCGAAGAGGATTGCGCCTGTAATGATCGCGTGCACCGCGCGACAGGCCTCGCCGGCATCGCCTTCTTCGAGCCGGGCGATCGCCGCCTCGAGATCGGAGGCAAACTCCCTGGCGACGCACACAACAGCGTCGTCGCCGATCGATCCCAGCAAAGGATGACGGAACACGGCGCGTCCACCTGAGGCGAGTTTCGTCTCACTTTCGGTAAGCGCCGCGCAGTCCTGGCGATTAACGCCCAGATGGGTCTGATCCTTGATCGAACCGCATTTGAGCTTAAAGAGCTCCCCCGAATTCAATGAACTCTCCAGAATTCAAACATCCACCAGGCGACGCGAAATTTTGCGGCGCCCTGCATCGATACTTGTGAAACCAACGTATAATCCCCTGTCGGCTTCCCTGAATTCTCAGTCGTTAGCTTCGGCCTACGTTGGCGCATTACGCCTGCAATTGGCGTCACCCGACTTCGATTGCGATTTATGGCGGTATTGCGTTTTTGACCGGTCCGCACGCCCCCTTCTGTGCTTAAAGACCATCCCAGCTCACTCATTAAATGCTGGCATAATATACACACCTTGGCAAGTGATAATGTGGCGCTCAGGCCGTCCAGTCCAGCACGATCTTGCCCGAATCGCCCCGCCGCATCGTTTCGAAGCCTTCGAGGAACTGCGCGGCCGGCAGGCGGTGGGTGATGACCTTCCGCACGTCGAGCCCGCTTTCGAGCATGGCGATCATCTTGTGCCAGGTCTCGAACATTTCGCGGCCATAGATGCCCTTGAGCGTCAGCTGCCTGAAGATGACCTTGTTCCAGTCGACCGGCGTCGGCTTCGACGGCAGGCCGAGCAGCGCCACCCTGCCCCCGACCACGACCGAGTTGAAGAGCTGGTCGAAGGCGGCCGGCGCGCCGCTCATTTCGAGCGCCACGTCGAACCCTTCCGTCATCTTCAGGCGGGCCATCACGGCCTTGAGGTCTTCCTTCGAGACGTCGACCGGAACGACGTCGGCGACCTCGCCCGCAAGCTTCAGCCGCTTCGGATTGACGTCGGTGATGACGACATGCCGCGCGCCCACATGGCGCGCGACCGCCCCCGCCATGATGCCGATCGGCCCCGCGCCGGTGATCAGCACGTCCTCGCCGACGAGATCGAAGGAGAGCGCGGTATGCACCGCGTTGCCGAGCGGATCGAGGATGGCGCCGAGTTCGTCGTCCACGTCGTCGGGCAAGGGCACGATGTTGAAGGCGGGCACGCGCACATAGTCGGCGAAGGCGCCCGGGATATTGACCCCGATGCCCCGCGTCTCCGGGTCGAGGTGATAGCGCCCGCCGCGCGCGGCGCGGCTGCGCATGCCGATCACGTGGCCCTCGCCCGAGACGCGCTGGCCGATGCCGAGCCGCTTCACATTGGCGCCGACCGCGGCGATCTCGCCCGCATATTCGTGGCCGATCGTCATGGGCGTCGGGATCGTCTTCTGCGCCCACTCGTCCCAGTTGAAGATATGGACGTCGGTGCCGCAGATGCCGGTCTTGTGGACTTTCACCAGCACGTCGTCCGGCCCGATTTCCGGAACCGGCTGGTCGCGCAGCCACAGGCCCGGCTCAGGCTTTTCCTTGACAAGCGCTCTCATGGGACGGGAGTTTCCTTTTGGAAAAGCGCGCGACCCGCGCCGGCGCCGGCATTGTCACCGAGACGCCCGCCCGCCGCAACCGGGGAGGATAGCGGAGGCGCGGGGTTTGGGGTTTTGGGCCGTTGGGACCTCCCAGTCGACCGCGTACGGGCGGTAAGGATCGGAAAGCCGTCATCGGCCGAACGCGACAGACGCGGGCGTTCTCCCCAATTTCACCCCGCTTAGAAACCCCTTTCAGGTTCAAGGACGGATGCTGTAGCTAGTGGATAGAATTTGACGCTTGACGTTGTTCAGCCAGATGAAAGAAGGAGCATAGGCTCCGCTTTCCATGTTGGTGATGGAATCTTTGTTACTGCCCGTCACGTTGTCGAAAATAACTCGATCGTAGAAATTAGGATCACGGAATCACTCTGGGGTGCTTGCTCGAGAGCATCTCAGGGCGTCTCTAGGGCGAGAGCCTACTGACGAAGAGGTCAAGACAGAAAACGAAATATATCGCAGGGGGGACGAAGTACCTCGATTTAGATACTATCACGAACCATTGCATATTGTCGAAGGTCCGCATTTGGCGTCCTCCGAAGATTTGGATGTCGCCGTGTTCAGAGTAAATAATATTCACCCGTCTGCCGGTGTCGTAAGGCTGGGTTTTCATTTAGACGATTGGTTGTATCGAGTGCCGTGGACGTTATCTGAGGCAATAATTCTAGGTTATCCCCCGATACCAATGGTAAACTTACCCGTATTAGTACCAACAAAAGCAGACGTTCATACGTTTGTACAGCCGCGTCACTCTCGATATTTGCACTTTATTCTTTCGTCAACACCGCGTGGTGGATACAGCGGAGGAGTGGCGATACATGAAAGTGGTGACGCTTTAGGTATGGTCACGTCTTCAATTGTCGAAGGAGGCAATTCACGAGAATCAGGCTTCTTCGCAGTCTTGTCTGTCGAAGGCATTATAGATTGTCTAGTTGCAGACACAATCTTTATTTGGATACTCAAAGGGAATATCAAAAACATTTCTGGGAATTAACCCGGGGCCTATCTTCGCGGCGATGCCTAGAGACAGAGGCAGTAATAATTAAATGATAAGGTGTGAACACATTAAAAAAATGCTGCACCTGCCTATTGTCCGCTCAAACCATCACATACCAATTTTAGCAGAAGATACGTGCGTGATCGCCGCGCAGCCAACGTTGGTTGCGGGTGGCGAGCGATGGCGAACCGGTAACCGCCCGAGCGAGTCCCGCATGTCTCTCATCTCCGCCGTTCGGCGGTCGAGGCCGACTTGCGGAACCGGCTGGCCGCGCAGCCACAGGCCCAGCTCAGGCTTTTCCTTGACAAGCGCTCTCATGGGACGGGGGAGTTCCCTTAAACGCGCGAGCCGCGCCGCGTCGGCGCAGTCACCGAGACGCCCGGCGGTCGCAACCGGGGGATAATGGAGGGGCGGGGCTGAGATTTCGACCGTGCGCAGACGTTCCTGATCGATCCTGGTAGAGAAGCTATGCGCCATGACCGACCGTTCCGGAAGCAAGCTCCGACCGGGTCAGTTCGACCCTAAACGGAAGATCCCGTTCTTGCCGGATAGCTCCAACGATGGATAGCCAATGCGTCTCACAGCTAGCGCGTGTGCCAACCAACGGCTACAGTCCGGGTGCCATCGTTCACGCGCCTGGCGACAGGACGCCAATTATGCGCAGAGTACTTTTTGTACGCATTGGGTGGATGAGATTTTATAACGGTTCAATTCCCGGGGACCTACGCCCCATCGGCGGAGGCAAATATAATAAGAAAAAGATCGGTCACGAGGTATATAATTTCCGGGTTACCGAAAATAGAATTTTTGGATTTTTCCAACCTCCAATGCAAAGTAACGCCGTTGCTTTGGAGAGAATCGATACTAACGTCGTTGACTCCAGTGAACTTGATAATGTTTTGATCGTATTTGTGGCGACGCGTCCAACAGAGGGCGGTCAGTTTATAGTTGGCTGGTATAATAACGCAACGGTCTATCGTAACCATGTTGATCAGTCGCCAGGCAAGCCACAGGGATACGGGCATTTCTGTCAGGCGCAACGCGATAACTCTGTTTTCTTACCTGATGCCGACAGATTATTCCAGATACCTCACGGCAAAGGCGGAATGGGCACGGCGAATGTCTGCTATCCGCGATTGTTCGACGGTTCATCAAAGCATGAAAGTTGGATGATTGACGCCATACAATACATCGACGGCTACAGCGCCGACAATCTCGTTGACTATCCCGAGGCGGATGCCGAAATTGAAAATATTATATCATTGGAGAGAGCTATTGCCGAATCTCAGGGACAGGGATTCGCTCGAACACCACAAGAACGAAAAGCTATTGAAATTTGCGCTATGAAATCTGCGAAAAAATATTTCAGAGGTCTAGATTTTACCGTGGAAGACGTGTCTGCTCGGCGCTCGTATGACTTAGACCAGGCGACCAAATCTTGAAATTCACGTCGAGGTCAAAGGTAGCACAACCAACGGAAAGGCAATTTCCTGACGCATAATGAAGTTAAGCACGCTCTTGATGAAAAAACCACATGCGCTCTATTTATTCTCCACTCAATCAGAGTTAGAGCCCGACTCTAAAATCACGGTTGCTGAACTGAGAGCCTTGCGAGGCGTCGGGTGAGGAGGAGGGCGAGAGCGATGAGCAGCCATGCGAGGGCGGACTCGATGGTCGCCTCGAAGTCTTTGGCCAGGCGTCTTGCCCGATTGATCCAGCCGAACGTCCTCTCGACGACCCAGCGCTTGGGCAACACGTAAAAGCCTTTGACCCGCTTGTCGGTTCTCTTGACGACGGTAATTGCGATGCGGCTCGCCTCGAAGGCGGCGCGTTGCGCTTCGTCGCCATTATAGCCACCGTCGACGAAGCCCATGGTCACGAATGGGCTCTTGCGGCGCACCTCGCGCAAGACGGGCGCCAGCGCGTCGCGGTCCTGGGTGTCGGCTGGCGTGATCTGGCATTCGATCGGCAGGCCAAGCGTGTCGACGGCGAGATGGCGCTTGCGGCCCTTGATTTTCTTGGCGGCGTCGAAGCCGCGCGGCCCACCGGCCTCCGTCGTCTTGACCGACTGGCTGTCGACGACGATCGCCGTCGGCGCGGCCTCACGACCTTCCGCCTCTCGTGCGCTCATCACCAGGACACAGACGATTTGGGTCCATAATCCGCTGTCACGCCAGGCGTAGAATTGGTTCTGCACCGTCGTGAACGGCGGAAAGTCCTTGGGCAGCAACCGCCAGGGGCAACCCGAGCGGACCAAATAGAACAGCGCGTTCAAGATCTCGCGCGCGCATCTCGGCTTGCGGCCCCGTCTCTTGGGCGCTGGAAGCAACGGAAAAATCAACGCGAACTCAGCGTCCGACAAATCGCTTGAATAGCGCTCACGCACCCCATCATACTTGCACCGATCGGCCTCGCTCCACGGCATCCCGAATTTCCAGAAGTCTTTGCAAACTCCGGAGAATCAACCCCAACGAGGCCGGTCAACCAATTTCAGGTCAGGCTCTTAAACAAAGGAAAGGCCTCGGGTGGTACACAAATTATTTGGAACCCATGGCAAATTGAGAAGGCGCGACCAAGCCGGTGATCTACACATATCAAGTACCTTATTAGAGTACGATCTGAGATTGGTTGACCGGCCTCGTTGGGTCGGCGCGGTTTTGGGGCGGATTTTTGCCCTTCCCACCCTAACCCCTCGTAGGATCGTTTCCCGCCCAAAACCGCCCTTTCGACGCCGCGCAACAATTCCTTTCTGAAAATCCGGATTCGTGGTAGTCTGTTTCCTTCTGGAGGCCGTATCCAGTCGACGCCCTTCTGCCTGTTGGATCGTCCTTCGAGACGCGACGCTATGCGCCTCGCTCCTCAGTATGAGGTCCGCTGGTTGCGGAGCCCTCGTCAAAGTAAGCGCGACGCGCGGGATGCGAAACAAATCGGCCTCCAGGCCGTTGAGAACAAACGAAGCCGCGAAATTTGGCGCGGGACAGCGGGGCGGGTTCAACCGGTCAGTGCGGTCAACGCCTCGAGCGCCGTCACCAGAAAGGCCGCGCCCTTCCCGGCGGCGGCGGGCGCCTTATCTCGCCACGACCCCAACGCAAAAAGCAAGGCGGCGGTTATCCGCCTCGCAAGTCCTTGGAAACATGGAATCCCGCGCGACGAAACGGCGGAACATGCCCGAAGTCGCTTTATTTTCCGCGGAAAGCAGCATTCCGTCCAACCGCTGCCTGCTGGATCATCCTTCGGGACGCGAGGCTATGCGCCTCGCTCCTCAGCACTCGTGCTGCGGCGCCCTCGTCGAGGCAAGGGCGGCGCGGGGGACGCGAAACAAATCGGCCTTCAGGCCGTTGAAAACAAACGAAGCCGCGAAATTTGGCGCGGGAGCGGGTGGTCCAAGCGCGGTCAGCGCTGGAGCGCCTCCAGCACCTTCGTCGAGGCGCGGCCGTCGACCGGAAGCCCGGCGCGCTGCTGGAAGTCGGCGATCGCGGCCTTGGTCTTGGCGCCGATCGCCCCGTCGGGCTTTCCGACATCATAGCCGCGCTGGGCGAGACGCGTCTGCAATTCGCGCCGCCCGGCGCGCGAGAGGCCCGGATCGTCGGTCGGCCACGGGGTCTGGATGCCGCGTCCGCCGCGAGCCGGTCGGCCAGCACGCAGGCGGCGAGCGAATAGGACTCGGCCGCGTTGTAGGAATAGATGACGTCGAAGTTCTTCATGACGAGGAAGGCCGGCCCGGCGGGCCCGGCGGGCATGAGCAGTCCAGCCTCGCCGAGCCGAGCGGGCGCCCGTCGATGCGGCGATCCCGCGCGCGGCCCATGCCGACATCGGCGCCTTGGCCCTGCGGCCGGACGGGCCGGCGTAGCCGGGCGGGAGCTTCACCTCGAAGCCCCAGGGCGCGCCCGAACGCCACCCCGACTTCGCGAAGTAATTCGCGGTCGAGGCGAGCGCCGCGTCGGCGAATCGACGATGTCGCGGCTGCCGTCCGCGCCGGCGCCGCCAGACGCAGGTAGCTCGAAGGCATGAACTGCGTCTGGCCGAAGGCGCCTGCCCAGGAGCCGCGAGCTTCTCGGCCGGGATATCGCCGCGGTCGATGATCTTGAGCGCCGCCATCAGCTCAGAGCGGAAATAGCCTGCGCGCGGGCCGTGCACACCAGCGTGGACAGCGACTGCACGAGCGGCCGGCGCCCATGTCCGAGCCGAAATCGGACTCCACGCCCCAGATCGCCGCGAGCATGTTGCGGTCGACGCCGTAGGTCTGCTCGGCGGAAGCGAGCCCCCGGCGTGATGGGCCATCGCTGCCGTCCGTCGTCGACGCGCTCGTCATCGACGAGCGCCGCCATGTAGTCCCAGATCGGCGTCTTGAACTCGGGCTGCGCCTTCTGGAAGTCGAGCACCTTCATGTCGGGCTCGATCCCGCTGAAGGCAGTGTCGAGGGTCTCGCGGGAGACGCCGGCCCGGGCCGCCTCGCTCCTGAGCGAGCCGACACAGGAGGCAAAGTCGGCGCGAGCGGCGGACGCCGTGACGGACAGGGCGGCCAGAGCCGCGAGGCTCGCCAGAAAGCGCCGATTTATCCCGTGCTTCTCCAACGTTCCGTTTCGACGTCCCACGCTTATCTCTTCTCCTTAACGCCGCGTAAGATTAGCAGCCCGTTAACGCGACGGGCTGTTGCGAAGCCGGCCGGCAGCGGCGTTTTGCCCCGCCTTCCCGATATCGTTCCCGCAACAGAAGCCGCTAGAATGGCGGCCTTGAGGCGTCGGAGACTGGATGAATGCCCTGGTCCTTCACCATCGGCCGTTTCGGCGGAACCGCGGTCAAGATCCATATCACCTTTCTGCTCTTTCTGGTCTGGATCGCCTTCAGCGCCTGGGGTCAGGGCGGGCCGGGCGCCGCGGTCGAGGGGGTGATCTTTCTCATCCTCTTGTTCGCCTGCGTGGTGCTGCACGAGTTCGGCCATATTCTGACCGCGCGCCGCTTCGGCATCCAGTCGCCGGAAGTGACCCTGCTGCCGATCGGCGGGGTCGCGAGCATGCCGCGCATGCCGGCGGATCCGCGGCAGGAACTGGCGGTGGCGCTTGCCGGACCGGCGGTCAATCTCGCGATCGGCCTCGTGCTTTTGGCTGTCGTCGGCTCGTTGCGCCCGAGCGACCTCGCCCAGATCGACAACACGCATCTGTCGCTCGCCGCGCGGCTCGGGGCGGCCAACATCTTTCTTGCCGTCTTCAACCTGATTCCCGCTTTTCCGATGGATGGCGGGCGGGTGCTTCATGCGCTGCTCGCGATGCGGCTCGGCAATGCGGCGGCCACGGCGGCGGCCGCGAAGGTGGGTCAGGCGCTTGCCTTCGCGCTCGGCTTTCTCGGCCTGTTCGGGAATCCGCTGCTGCTGTTCATCGCCATCTTTGTTTACATCGCCGCAACGGCCGAAGCGCAGATGAGCGCCGCGCATGACGCGCTGACTGGCCTCACGGCGGGCCAGGCGATGGAGACCCGCTTCACGCCGATCCCGATCGACGCCAATCTCGGCCAGGCCGTGGAGGCCTTGCTGGCCACGGCGCAGCACGAATTTCCGGTGGTCGACGCCTTCAACAAGCCGGCAGGCCTGATTACGCGCGAAGACATCCTCGCGGCGTTGCGGGATCACGGGCGCGAGGAGCCGGTCAGCAACGTCATGCGCTCCGGCGTCGAAAGCGTAAGGCCGCAATCCCCTGTCGAGGCCGTGTTCGAGCGGCTACAGGATCCAGCCTTCGCAGCGGTCTATGTCACGGACGCCGAGGGCGCGATCATCGGCCTGCTCACGCGCCAGGGCCTCGGAGAGGTCGTCATGATCCGCTCGATCAAGCCCGAATGGCGCTTCGAGCGCAAGACGTGAAAAGGGCCGCGCGACGTCAGCCGCGCGGCCCCGTTCTTCATCTGCGAAGTTTTAGCTTAGCCCAGCGCGGCGAGCGTCCGCGCGCTGGCGCGGCGACGGGCAAAGCCCATCCCCGCAACGCCCGCGAAACCGATCGCCATCATCGCCCAAACGCTCGGCTCGGGAACCGCCGACGGGATCACGCCCGGCTTGAACAGGTCGGCCAGCGAAGTCGCGCCGCCCGCATCGCCCAGATAGCCGCCGCCCGGCGCCCGGCCCCGTAGATGTTCTGAAGGGTCACGAGATCCGACGAATGCGTGTAGAGGGTGTTGTTTGTATAGGCGTTCCCCTTGGCGAGCGGCGAGATGACGATCTCGGTGCTCGTGTAACCGGCCGTTTGCGTGCCGGTGTCGCCCTCGGTCTCGTCGTTCCAGATCACGATCGCGCCGTTGTTCTTGAACGCCTGCGACGCTTCGATAATCGGGACGATCTGCGACACGAAATTGTCGCCGAGCGCGATCTGTTCCTGGTCGCTTCCGGCCGCGTAGGTGACGCCATTGTAGGTGAAGTTCGTGTTCAGCGGCGTGTGCATGTCGTTGTGCTGGTCGGGCGAGATCCAGTTGAAATTCGCGACGGTGTTGTTGGCGAGGTCGGTCGCGAGCTGCTGCAGCGGCGCATAGTTCTGCGCCTGCGGATTGTTGGACGTCGGGTCGCCGTTGCCGTTCGTGGACGAGAAGAACGCAAACGGATTATGCTTGGCGGCGTAGTCGTATTGATGGCTCCCGTTATAGGGGTTCGTGTAGGTCGCGGACGTGCCGGAGAAGCTGGTCAGCGGGACTTCGTACTGGCTCGGCGAAGCGACCGTGCTGGTCAGCTGCGTGCCCGATCCATGATCGCTGTTGATGTTGTTGCCCGACGTGTTGAGGAGGTTCGCGTCCTCCTGGTACGACCGCCAGGACAGGCCCTTCGCCGCAAGCACGTCGCCAAGGTTCGGCGCGTTGACGATGTTGTTGGGATAGGGATTGGCGTCGTTGAGAGGCCCGTGGACGCCCGACGCCTGCCAGACGTAGTTCGGCTCCGACGGATGCACCCCAGGAACATTCTGATAGTTGCTCGCGTAGGACGTCATCGCGGCGTTCGGATTGCCGGTAGCGACGAGGCTGTTGATAAAGGCGCCGGGTCGTTGCCGAGAATCGATTCAGGCCCGTCATCGAAGACGGCTGCGTGAA
>CAVUJV010000032.1:0-127653 GCA_963741845.1 uncultured Alphaproteobacteria bacterium | reverse complement strand
GTCGGTGCCTTCGGCCCCGCAGGAGACGAGCCTCTCGTAGGACCAGACGGACGGCTCGCTCTTGAACAGCCAGTGCGCCATGATCCGCTCTCAGGTCAGCGTCTGGCCGACGCTCTGACGCCACGGCGTGACGGTCGTGCTTTCGAAAAGGCCCACTTTGGAGAAGGGATCGCCCGCGACAAGTCTGCGCACCTCGTCTTCGCTTTCGGCTTCGTAAATCAGCATGGAGCCGCCCGGCGTCTTGTGATCCGGACCGAGCAGGGCGCCGCCGATCTTCACCTTGCTTCCGAGGCCGTTGAGATAGTCGAGATGGGCTGGGCGGGTGGACGTCCGGAGGTCGAGGCTGTTGGGCTTGTCCTTGCAGATCGTCAGAAACAGCATCGCGTCGTCCTCCCTCGTGGCGCGAGGCTTACGCGACCATGAGGAATTTGCAAGACGCTATTCCTCCCCCCTTTGCGGCCGCGCCAGAAGCGTCCGGATCGCCCCCTCGACATCCAGCGCGCCCTCGATCAGCGCCTCGACGCAGTCGGCAATCGGCGTCTCGACGCCCTTTGCGCGAGCCATCTCGCTGAGCGCCAGGGCGGTGAACGCCCCCTCCGCGAGACGCCCTTCGCCCGCGAGGGCCACGCTCTCGCCCATTCCGATGGCGAATCCGAAGGAGAAGTTCCGCGACTGCGACGACGAACAGGTCAGCACGAGATCGCCGAGGCCGGAGAGGCCCATGAGGGTTTGCGGCTTTGCGCCGAAAGCTGCGCCGAACCGCCGGAGCTCCGCAAAACCGCGGGCGACCAGCGCCGCCGAGGCGCTGGCGCCCAATCCCCGGCCGGCCGAGACGCCGCAGGCGATGGCGAGCACGTTCTTGGCGGCGCCGCCGATCTCGACGCCGCGCACGTCGGTCGAATGGTAGAGGCGCAGGTTCGGTCCATGCAGGAGGGCGCAGAGCGATCGGGCGAGGGCTTCCTCGGGGGCGGCCAGGGTCACCGCGGTTGGCAATCCGGCCGCGACGTCCACGGCGAAGGACGGTCCGGACAGGATGGCGGCAGGGCGCGCGGGCGCGACTTCGCGCAGGACCGCGGTCATGAAGGCGTGCGTCCCCCGTTCGATGCCCTTCGCGCAGGCGACGAGCGGCGCCCGGCCGGGAAGTTTTGCGAGCGCGCTTGCGACATCGCGGGTCGCTTGCGCCGGAACCGCGATGAGGATCGCCTCCGCTTCGCCAAGGAGACCGAGGTCGGCCGTCGCTTCGGCCGTCTCCGCCAGCCGCAGGCCCGGGAGATGCGCGTCGCTCCGGGTCTCGGCGAGCCTGCCCATCTGCGATGGATTCCGTCCCCAGAGAATGACCCCGCGGCCAGCCGCGGCGGCGGCGTTGGCCAGGGCGAGGCCCCAGGCGCCCGCGCCCGCGACGCCGACTTTGCGCTTCATCGCCTGCCGTCCCTTGAATGGCTTTTCCCGAACGTTGACGCGCGCTTCTAGCCAAAACGCCGCCCAGCGCCTAGGTATTCGAGGAAACCGCCATCCGCGCGCCGTCTTTGACGGAGAGCCTGCGCGAGGTTCTGGCTGCAGTTCAGGAGTTTTGAAGATGCCGGAAATCGATCTCGCGACCGTCATCTTTGCGATCGTCGCGCTGTTCGTCGCGTTCAAGCTGCGGTCGGTGCTCGGCATGCGCAGCGACGACAAGCCGCCAACTCCGGGCCTGGGCGCGCCGCTGCGCCGCGCGCCGGCCCCGGCCCCTGCGCCGCCGACCGCGCCCATCCTGCCGTCGCCGGTCGCCGCGCCCTCTCCGGAGCGCTGGAAGGGCGGCGCCGAGCCAGAGGCCTGGCCGGGGCTCGACGCCGTCGCGACGGCCGACCCGACCTTCAATGCAGCCGATTTCCTGGCCGGCGCGAAAATGGCCTATGACATGATCGTCCACGCCT
Source organism: uncultured Alphaproteobacteria bacterium (assembly GCA_963741845.1). GTDB lineage: Bacteria > Pseudomonadota > Alphaproteobacteria > Rhizobiales > Beijerinckiaceae > Roseiarcus. The sequence continues at coordinate 125,740 of CAVUJV010000032.1, read as the reverse complement.
TCGCGGCTGGCGACTCCCAGACGCTCCGGGGCCTTATGGGTCCCGAAGCCTTCGCCAATTTCGACGCCGCGATCCGCGCCCGCGCGGCGGCCGGGCAGGTGATGACGACGACGGTCGTTTCCATCGACGACGCGAAGATCGTAGCGGCCGGGGTCAACGGGACGACGGCGCAAGTCGGCGTGCGCTTTGCCGCCAAGCTTGCTTCCGCCACCCGCGATGCGGCCGGCACGGTCGTGGACGGATCAGCAACCGATGTCGCCGATCATCTCGACCTCTGGACCTTCGATCGCGACCTGCGTTCGCGCGATCCGAACTGGCGGCTGATCGAGACGCATTCGGAACGCTGATCCGTGCCCGCAGAGGGCGCGCGGTTCGAGCCGGTTGATTTCCGCGGCCTTGAGGGCTTTTCCGCCGACGATTGCCTTGCCGCCTTTCGCTGTTTTCGTCGCTCGGCCGAGGCGCTTGTTTCGGGCGCCGCCGCGCCGCGATCCGCCCGGCCGCCGTCGCCCGGCCTCGTCGCCGCGGCGAGGACGGCGCTCGCGCTCGGTGAGACGGACGCGGCCGGAGCGCGCCGCTTCTTCGAGACCGGCTTCCGGCCGTTTCGCGTCCTGCCCGGTGCGGGGCGGCGCGGGTTCCTCACGGGCTATTACGAGCCGCTCGTTCCGGCTTCGCCAGTCGAGACGCCGGGCTTTTCCTGGCCGATCCTTGCGCGGCCGCCCGACCTTGTCGCCTTTGCGCCGGGGGAGGCGCCGGCGGGGCTGCCCGAAGGTGTGACCGGCGCGCGTCGGCTCGCCGACGGCTCGCTGGTCGCCTACCACGACCGGCAGGCGATCGAGCGGGCGCGGGCGGCGCCGCTCGTGTGGGTCAGAGATGCGGTCGAGGCTTTTCTCATCCAGGTGCAGGGGTCGGCGCAGGTGGAATTTCCGGACGGGACGCGCGCCCGGCTCGCCTATGACGGGCGCAATGGGCTGCCCTATACGTCCATCGGCCGCATCCTGATCGAGACCGGCGAAATCCCGGAGGCCGAGATGTCGCTCAGGCGCCTCAAGGCCTGGCTGCGGGCCGCCGGACTCGGCGAGGGCGAGCGTGGCCTCGAACTCATGCGCCGCAATCGCTCCTTCGTGTTCTTCCGGCTGGTCGGGGATTTCGACGCCAGCCTCGGCCCGGTCGCGGGCGCGGGCGTAGCCCTGACCCCGTTGCGCTCGATCGCCGTCGACCGAGCCTGCTGGTCCTATGGCCTCCCGTTCTGGATCGAAGCAGCCCTCCCGTGGGAAAACGACGCCCCAACTCGGTTTCGCCGCCTCATGATCGCCCAAGACACCGGCTCGGCGATTGTCGGACCAGCCCGAGCCGACATATTTTTCGGCGGCGGCGACGGAGCGGGGGCGCGCGCCGGGGCAATTCGCCATTCCGGCGATTTCGTCGTGCTGACGCCTGCTGGAGAAAGTCCGTGAGGGAGGCGCCGCCACAGAAGTCCCGGCTGAGGCGGCTTACCGACGAGGAGATTGCGCTCTGGACCGAGGTTGCGCGCAGCGTCTCGCGCCGCCGCGGCGCGAGCCTGCCGGGGCCGCTGAAGCCCGCTGCGCCCAAGCCGCCGCCCAACGCCGCTCCCGCGCCCAAGGCGCCTCACGAGCCGCCGTCCGCCAAACACGCGCCGCCGCCGCTCGCGCCGATCGAGCGCCGGCTGATGCGCGAGCTCAGGCGCGGGCATGCTTCCATCGATGGCGCGCTCGACCTGCATGGGATGACCCAGGCCGAGGCCCATCAGGCCTTGCGCGGCTTCCTGCGCCACTCGCAGGCGCGCGGCGCGCGCGTGGTGATCGTCGTCACGGGGAAGGGCGGTTCGTTCGACAACGCCATCGGCTTTCCCGGTGAACGGGGCGTTCTGCGGCGCCTCACGCCCCACTGGCTCCGCGAACCGGACATGCGCTCCATCGTGCTGGGCTTCGAGGAGGCGGGCCGCGCCCACGGCGGGGCGGGGGCGCTCTATGTGCAACTCCGGCGGCCGTGACCGCTGAGCAGACTTGCGAGGAGACGACGCGATGGCGGGTAAGGCGGACTTCACTCCGGACGAATGGCAAGCGCTTCTCGGGAGCCCGCTGGTGGTCGGCGTCGCCATTCTCGCAGCCGACCCCGGCAGTATTTTCGGGATGCTCAAGGAGAGCATGGCGAGCGCCCGCGCGCTCGTCGCGGCGAGCAAGGATCCGAGCGTAGACGCCCTCATCAAAGCGGTGGCGACCGATTTCGAGACCTCAGAGGGCCGGCGGCTCGCGCAGCAGGCCGTGACCGAGGCAGTCGGCGGCGACAAGCCCGCCGACATCAGGCCGCGCGCGGTCGAGACGCTGAAGCGCGTCTCCGCCATACTCGACGCGAAGGCGCCGGCCGACTCGCTTGCCTTCAGGACATGGCTTGCGGGTGTCGCGAAGACGGCGGCGGAAGCGGCCTCCGAAGGCGGTTTTCTCGGCTTCGGCGGCGTGCAGGTGAGCGACGCGGAGAAGGCGACGCTCGCCGACATCGCCGGCGCGCTCGGGGTTTCCGCGCCGCGCGTCTAGCAGGGGTTCGCCCATGCGGAGGCGTCGCTACTGGCCGCGCCGGCAGAGGGCGAGCACGCGTGAGGGCTCCGCCGTCGACTGTCTTGCCGAGCCGCGTCCGCTTGCAATCGTTCGTCCGCCGTATTCTGATCCTCATCGCGCTGACCCGATATTGCGGGCGCCTCGGGGAGGGGAAAATGGCCGGTCCAGAAGTCACGAACTGGTTCGGCGACATCGTTTCGCATCCGTGCGTGATCGTCGATGCGAACTCGGTCGACGACGTCATCGCCGTCCTGACGGACGCCGCGAAATATCCTTCGCCGGTCAGGGCGGTCGGGTCCAATCATTCGACCTCCGCCTGCGGCGCGGCCGACGGCGGCACACTGATCCGGATGCGAATGAACCGCATCCTCGCCATTGGGCCCGACACCATCACGGTGGAGGCGGGCGCGCGCCATATCGACATGGCGCGCGAACTCGAGAAGCGCGGCCTGCAATTCTACGTCAACACCGAGATCGGCAGCCTCACCGCGGGAAGCGCCGCCTGCGCGGGCACGAAGGACGCGTCCTTTCCCGGCGAGTTCGGACAGGTCGGCTCCTATGTCACGGGCATGAAGCTGGTGACGCCGAAAGGCGAGATCGTCGAAATCACCGAGGCCCAGCCAGACCTTCTTCACAAGGCCCGGTCGAGCTACGGGCTCTTCGAAATCGTCACCGAGGTGACCTATCGCGTCCGTCCGCTGACGCCGATGAAGGTCTATCACGAGACCTTCACGCTCGAAGAATTCGTGGCGAAGCTCGACGCTCTGAAGGCCCGCGGGGAGTCGATGATGTATTACATCTTCCCTTTCTCCGACCGGATCACCGTCGAGTTCCGCAGCTACAATCCCGGCGCGACCGGTGAGCCGAACCGTTCGGGCTGGATCCTGCGCAACTATCTTTGGGGGACGCTCGGCCCGAAGCTTTGCCACGACGCCGAAGCGAACATTCCCTTTCCCGCCGTTCGTTACGAGGTGATCGAAGGTCTTGGGGCCATCCTGCGCTTCAAGTTCGAAAACCTCGTCCGCTCGGATTACACGCTGCCGCCCGACCAGATCATCGACTATCCGCCGGTCGCCAACGACAGCCGCTACACCTTCAGCCTGTTCGCCTTTCCGGAGGCTCAATTTCCAGCGATCTTCACTGACTTCTTCGCCTTCGTGCGCGACTATCATGCGCGAACAGGCTACCGGACGGATCTGCTCTTCGTCGGCTACCGGATCGCCGAGGACGACAACGCGCTGCTGTCCTATTCCTATGACGGGCCGGTGATGACGATCGATCCGGTCTCGACCGCCAACGAGGGCTGGTTTCCCTTCCTCGCAGCGCACAACCAGTTCTGCAGCGACCGGGGAGGCAGGCCGCTTCTCAATCAGACCTGGGGGCTGACGCCCGCCATCCTGCAAAAGGCGTTCGGCGAACGCCTCGCGGCGTTCAAGGCGGCGCGGAAGAAATTCGACCCGGACGACCGGCTGCTGAACGACTATTTCCGCGACCTTCTGGCTTAGAACGGTTTCCCGGGACCGACGCTGCGTCCTGCGGCCTCCGCCCCGATTGACCTTACCCTTTTGCGGTGCGAAATCGCGGCCCACGAAAATGCGAGGGTTTCATGGGCGCGGGCAGGGTCGAGGTTCTGGGTCTGGGCAATTCGCTGGTCGACATTCTGGCCTATGCGGACGACGGCTATCTGCAGGCGCAGGAGATGGCGAAGGGCGCGATGACCCTGATCGATGAGGATCGCGCCGAGCAGCTCTACGCCGCCCGCGTCGATCCCCGCGTGATCTCGGGCGGCTCGGCGGCGAACACGGTGGTCGGCGTCGCCTCCTTCGGAGTCAGCGCCGCCTATATCGGCAAGGTCAAGCGCGACCCGCTCGGCGACGCCTTCATTTCCGACATCCGATCGGTCGGCGTCTCGTTCGACACGAAGCCGGCCCCGCATGGGCCTGCGACCGGCCGCTGCTTCGTCTATGTGACGCCAGACGGCGAGCGCACGATGAACACCTATCTCGGCGCGAGCTCCTATCTGGCGCCGGCCGACGTGGACGAGGACCTCGCGCGCGGCGCCAGGCTCGTCTATCTCGAAGGCTATATGTGGGATCGCCCGGACGCCAAGTCGGCCTTCCAGAAGGCTGGCAAGATCGCGCATGAGGCCGGCGCACGGGTGGCGCTGACGCTATCGGATTCCTTCTGCGTCGACCGCTTCCGCGGCGAATTCATCGACCTCATGCGCTCGAAGACGGTGGACACGCTCTTCGCCAACACCGACGAGATCCTGTCGCTGTACGAAACGACCCATTTCGAGGAGGCGCTCGACGCGCTGCGCCGCGAGAACGTGCTCGGGATCGTGACACGCTCCGAGAAAGGCTGCGTCGTCGTGCAGGGCGACAAGACCTGGGAGGCGCCGGCCTTTCCGATTGCGAGGCTCGTCGACACGACGGGGGCGGGGGACATGTTCGCGGCCGGCTTCCTCGTCGGCCTTGCGCGCGACGCCGACATGGTGACCTGCGGGCGCCTCGGCTCGCTAGCCGCCTCCGAGATCATCCAGCATCTCGGCGCGCGGCCGGAAGTCTCGCTGAGGCGCCTCGCCGCTGAGAAGGGCGTCGCGTTTTAGGCCGTATGGACGAGCGGATCTGGCTGCGTAGTCGAATTGCGCCTGCCTGAAGCCAAAGGCCTCATACCGCGCCCGCTGCTGCGAAACAGGCCCCAAAAATCACGTCGATCGACATCAATGACCGTCGCAAACGAGAAGACGGCGCTCAACCCTTACCGCAAAGGCGGTTCTTCGGGGTGTCCATTCGACAACAAAAAGGGGCGAGAGCTCTTGAACTCCCGCCCTGGAGTTTTCCATGCCGCCGCGCGCTTGGCTTCAGACGAAGCGGATCGACGAGGAAGCGGCGAGCGTATGCGCAGTCATCCCGACCAGCGTGAGGGCGTCTCCGTAAGAATCACGGATGGTGATCCCTGACGTTGCGCTGGAGGCGTGCGCGAGCACCGCTGCGAGATCCTGCGCTTGCGACATGCTTTTGTTCAAATAGGAAAACGCCGCTACGGGAAGTCTGACAATGTCGGCGTTCGACCCTGATGCGCTGAACCCGCTGATCGTTTCCGCGCCAAAATGAAGGCCGAGATTGAAGGTCTCGGCGCCGGCGCCTGGTTCGATCTGCGTGGTTTCATTTGCGTGGTAAGTTTGAGCGAATCGGCCCGTCCCGGCGTTGATGATTTCGGTCCCGGATTCGCGGCTGATTGTGATGTTCGATCCGCTGAGAGTAAGCTGATTCGAGGTTGAACTGAAACCGAAGTCCTGCACGACCGCAGTTCCACCATTATAGCTGCTTCCTCCGTTCCAGATACTGCTATATGCGGAGTAGGTTCGTCCTTTCACATTCGAATACGACCACTCGCGCGCCGTTCCAGAGGTCGAGTATTTCACGGACATCGCCGCGGCGGCGGCCGCATCGGCCGCCGAAGCGGCCGGCGTCAGGGCAAAATTGGCTGGGGTGAGCGTCAGTAGGCCGGCGAGTTTGATGGTCATGTCGGCCGACGTGTCGCCGGCAAGCTTGGCCTGCACCCAGGTAACCTTGTTGGCCGGGTCCTGGTAGTAGCGAACTTGCGCGCCCGCGCCGCTGAATGCGTTCGAGCCAATGAAAGTGAAATTCTGAATGCCGGCCTGCATGATGTTTGCATCGATCCGGCTGAGATCGATGACGTCCTTCGCGGGATCAAAGCCGGCGATGGCGTCGACGCCGGTCATGGTGGACGAATCGGAGATGGACAGTTCCGTCACGATGTTGGCGCCCATCCCCAGGTTGAGGTACTGGCCGCCGTACCCCCCGACATAATTCGTTTCGCCGAGGCCCGTGCCGAAAAGATGGATGATTTGTGACCTGCGCCGTACAGCGTCGTCGGCTTCGAGGACGAACTTGCGATGGTGCTTCCGCTCGACACGATCAGATTCGGGGTCGTGAGACCGCTGTGCAAATAGGCCGACCAGGCGCTCGTCGAAAATTGTGGATTTGTCCAGTCAAAGACTGTATTCCCACTGACCTTGGCGGCTGAGGCAGTCGTCGGGTAGTATGCGCCATACTGGCCAAAGCCGACATAGTTCCCAGTGATCGAGACATTCGTCAGCGTTCCGGTTGTATTGTTACCGGCTAAATTGTATAACCTCCGCCAAGCAAATAATTGCCGGAGACTGTAATGTTCTTCGCATTGCCGCTTTCGCCTGTGATACGAATGGCGTTGTTGGTCCCGACGGCAGCGTCGGCATTGGCGCGTCCAGTCGATGAAGTTGTTGGTAATCGACACGGAACTCGTCGTTCCCGATATCCAGATTGCATCCGCGTGGGCGCCGGTCATGTAGCCACCGCCGGAGAAATAGTTTCCGCTGATGACGCCGTTCTGGATGTCGACTGCGTCTTCGGGAGCGTCGACGAATGTGTTGTTCTTGAGGGTGATGAAATTCTTCGATCCAACAAACGCCACCACAGGGGTGGAATATTTTGCCCCGGTGAAGGTGCAATTTTGAATTGTCGCGCCGCTTCCGTACTGAATGACTGAGAACCAAACGTTCGTCGGCTCGAATGTACAGTTGGTCACCGTCACGTTATTGGCAGCTATGTCGAGGGTGACCGAGCCAAAATCGATCCCGCTCAGGTTTGCGCCATTTTGATAAACCACCACTCGATTGTATTTTGGCTGGTAAACGTAGCCGGGACCGTCGCTGAGCGTCGTTGCGCGGACCAGGGAGCTTGCCGGCAGCCGATTTCCTGTCGGGGTGTCAATTCCAGGAATGCGCGCGCCGCCGATCGCGTTGCGCAACATCTGAAGTTCGTTGGTCGTGTACATTTCCGGCTCCACTGGGCTCTTGCGCGTTCGGTTGTACGGAGATGTTATTACATCAGAATAAAGGGATCAGATAAAAGGCTTATGACGCGACGCCAGTCCCAAAGTGGTTGCCAATGAACCAAGGCTCCTACATTTGCGCTGGGGTAAGGTCCACCAAAATGTTCGGGTTCAAAACTAAATTTGTTTCAAATAGACACTATTGGAAAGTTCACTTCTTCTAAATTTACCTTGTAAACTTACGAATAAAACGCTCTCGAGGTTGCGCGTGGCCACTCAAGCCTGCTCAGCCTGCGGCCGAGGATTCCCGATTGCGAGCTTACGGGCTCGCTTTGGCCGCCGCTGCGGCGATGCGTTTCGCAAAGGCGGCGATGAGAGCCTTGAGTTCCGGCTCCTTGACGAGCGCGATCGCCTTCGCCGGGTCGACCCACTGCGTGATCCGCTGCTCGGATTCCGGCCAGGTGTCGCTCTGCCGCTCGACGCGCAGTGGAAAGACTTTCACCTCGCAGGCGACCTCCGCGCCCGTCTCGTCGAGAGCTTTGTTATAGGCGAAGGCGCCGATCGGCTTGTCGCCGACCCGACCTCGGACGCCGGCCTCCTCGTAAGCTTCCCGCGCCGCCGATTTGGCTGGCCGCAGTCTGCGGATCGGCCATCCTTTTGGCACGATCCAGCGGCGGGTCTGCCGCGTCGTGACGATGAGGATCTCGAGCGCCGCGAAAGACGTGAACCGGTAGGGGAGCGCCCCGTACTGGATCCGCACGGCCGGTCTGGCCTGGCGCTTCGGCCCCTTCGTTTTCGCCTTGGCTTTCCTTTGGGACGGCTTGCGGGGCACGCGCCCTCCTCATAACGGCGCAGTCTGTCTCCGCACTAACGTTTTGGTCTGCGCTCGGCAATCGCTGTCAACAGCAGGAGCCTGTGCGACGTTCAAGCCCCAACCGTGGCGATGCGCAGGTTGTTCGTGCCCCCAACGGTCCCGAAGGGCACGCCAGCCACGACGATGATCCGTTCGCCCTCTCCGGCGAAGCCTTCGATATAGGCGTGCCGGCAGGCGCGCTCCGCCATGTCGCGCTCGTCGCGCGCGTCGTCCGTCACGATGGGATGGACGCCCCAGACCAGCGCGAGCCGTCGCGCGACCTGGTCGTGCGGGGTGAGCGCAAGGATCGACGACCGCGGCCGTTCGCGCGCGATCCGGAGGCCCGTCGAGCCGGAACTCGTCCATGCGCAAATCACTTTGAGGCCGAGCGTCTCGGCGACGTCGCGTGCAGCTTCTGCGATCGCGTCGGCGCCGGTCGGCTCGGGCGTCGCCCGCTGCGCTTCGATGATGGAAGCGTAGATGGCTTCCGACTCGACCGCTTCGGCGATCTTGCTCATTGTCGCCACCGCCTCGCGCGGATATTGGCCGGAGGCGCTTTCCGCCGAAAGCATCACCGCATCCGCGCCTTCAAACACGGCCGTCGCCACGTCCGACACCTCGGCGCGGGTGGGCACAGGCGACGAGATCATGGATTCCAGCATCTGCGTCGCGACGACGACCGGCTTGCCGAGCCGCCGCGCGTAGCGGGTCAGCCGCTTCTGGATGCCGGGCACCCGCTCGAGCGGCATCTCGACGCCGAGATCGCCCCGCGCCACCATGAAGGCGTCGGCGACGGCCATGATCTCTTCGAGCCGCGCGACCGCCTGCGGCTTCTCGATCTTCGCCATGACCAGCGCCCGGCCCCTGGCGATCTCCTTCACTTCGGCGACGTCCTCCGGCCTCTGGACGAAGGAAAGCGCGATCCAGTCAATGTTCTCTTCGAGCGCGGCGGCGAGATCGGCGCGGTCCTTGTCCGTCATGGCCGAGGTCGGGATGATCGTGTCCGGGAGGCTGACGCCCTTCTTGTTGGACACCCGCCCCGCGACCTCGACGATGGTCGTGGCGCGTCCCGGCTCCACCTCTTCGACGCGCAGCATCACCTTGCCGTCGTCCACCAGAATGCGGTGGCCCGGCGCGAGCGAGCTCAGGATTTCCGGGTGGGGAAGGTGCACGCGCATCGCATCTCCCGCCTTCGGGTCGCTGTCGAGCACGAAAGCGTCGCCCCTGTGCAACTCCACGGCGGTGTCCGCGAAGAGTCCGAGCCGGAGCTTCGGGCCCTGAAGATCGACAAGGATCCCGATCGGCCGGCCAGCCTCCTCCTCGATGGCCCGGATCATGGCGACCCGCTCGCGCATCGCGTCATGGGACGCGTGGCTCATATTGATGCGGAAGACATCGGCGCCCGCGGCGAACAGAGCCTTTATGGTCTCGCGATCTGCGGAAGCGGGACCGAGCGTGGCGATGATCTTGACCCTGCGGCTGCGACGGGCTTGCAAGGCGTCCCTCCGGTGTTGGGCGGCTATCCGAGGCGCGCCGCACCGCGAGCGATGCGTCGGGCCGCCGAGGCTTTGATTCTCACACGATGACGAGGCTACGACGCGCCATGCGTCAAGGGCTCGTCGAGCTTGACTGGTCCGTGAGCTGGACGGTCCAACTCTTTGCGTCCTTGCCGGTGTCGACCTCGAAGAATCCGGTCCGGTCGTAGCCGCGCAGGAAGCAATCCTGCCGGCCTTCGATCTTGAACTCGCGGTCCGAGGTGCACATGAAGGCTTTGCCCTTCCATTCGCCTCCGCGCTCGTCCACCGCATAGATGTAATAATACTCCGCGGCCAGCGCGCCGCGGAGCAGCGTCGTGCAGTCGAGCGACTTGAGGTTCCACCAGCCCTCGCTGACCCAACCTTGCCCGTCCGTGTAAGCGAGTGCGACGCTCACCCGGCTGTTCGTATTGTTACACATCCGCAGATCCGCCCGCGCGGGCGCGACCGCCATGACCAGAAAACCCAGGGCCGACATGGCGAATGTTGGCGCTTTCGATAAACTCAATCGAAGTTCATCCGTTGATTGCGCGCCATATTCTCCGTGAGCCTGTCCCTGTCAACTCGCGGCCGGCCCCTCGGGCTGGCCTTGGATGCGTTTGGCGGCGGGGGCGACGCTTCGCAGCGTCTCAGGCGCCAAAGAGTGACGCTTTGCAATCCCCGTCTGTCGTTACATTCCGGCAAGACAATGTCGGCCCCGCTCGCGCGGCGTCCTACATCAGTCCGGCGCGCCTTGAAAAAGTGCTGTCAACAAATCTTCGCATAACCTCAGCTTGGGCGTCATGAAGCGGCGCCATTTTCCGCGCGTCCGGGCCATGCGGTCCCCGGGCGACCTTTCCCCAACCGGAGCCCTCCCCATGTCGAGAATAATCGGCGTCTCCCTACTCGCCATCATGGTTGCAGGATCTGCGCAAGCACAGCAGATTGGCGACGTCTTCTACATCGCGCTCGAGAATCACAATTTCACGCAGCCGTCTTCAATGACGGGCCTGAATCAGATTCTCGGCAACAGCGCGGCGCCCTTCATCAACAGCCTCGTCACTGCCGGCAACCCGAACGCCGCGATGACGTCCTACGCGAGCAACTATCAGAATGTTCCTGGGGTGCATCCGTCGGAGCCGAACTACGTCTGGCAGGTGTCGGGCGTCCACGGGCCTCTCAACGACGCCAATCCCTATCCCAACAACATCGTCAACGCGCCGAACCTTGGCGACGTGCTTGCGGCGAAGGGCCTGTCCTGGCGGACCTACCAGGAGGACGCGAACCTCCTCAACACGTCGGGCAACAACATCAACAGCGATCATGGATCGGGCACGCAGCTGACCAACACCGTCGCTTCGCCGAGCCAGTATGAAGTCCCGCTGACCAGCTTCTCCGGCACGTCCGCGACCTACACGAACCCCTATAACGGCAGCCATCAATACGACTACGCCGCCAAGCATGATCCGTTTGCGTTCTTCTCGTCCACGAACGGCAATGGCGACCCGACGTCCAACAATCCGCAGGCGCAGAACCATGCGCCGCTGCAGCAGCTCGCGACCGACCTCGCCAACAACACCGTCGCGAATTTCAACTGGATCACGCCCGACCAGCACAACGACATGCACACGCCGCTGAACACGAACTTCACCTACAATGGCGTCACCTATCAGGCTGGAAGCGACCAGGAGCAGATCGCGCTGGGCGACAATTTCGTGTCGCAGATCGTCCCGATTATCGAAGCGTCGCAGGCGTTCAAGAACAACGGCGCGATCGTGATCTGGAACGACGAGACCGAGGGCGACACCGGCACGCAAACGGCCGGTTACACGAGCACCGAGATCGTCATCTCGCCGCTCGCCAAGGGGAACGCCTATACAAACAACGTTGTCTACACGCATTCGTCGGATCTCGTGACCCTTCAGAACATCTTCGGGGCCGGCGCGCCGGGCGGCGGCTATCTGGGCGATGCGGGCGGCGCGACTTCGCTGGCCGACCTGTTCAAGCCGGGCGTGATCCCGTCGGCGGTTCCCGAGCCGAGCGTCTGGGCGATGATGGCGATCGGCTTCGCGGGCGTTGCGGGGATGGGCTTTGCCCGTCGCCGCGCCGGCGCGCGGACGCTCGCCGCGCTGGGCTAAGCTAAGACTTCACAGACGTAAGAACGGGGCCGCGCGGCTGACGTCGCGCGGCCCTTTTCACGTCTTGCGCTCGAAGCGCCATTCGGGCTTGAGCGAGCGGATCATGACGACCTCTCCGAGGCCCTGGCGCGTGAGCAGGCCGATGATCGCCCCCTCGGCGTCCGTGACATAGACCGCTGCGAAGGCCGGATCCTGCAGCCGCTCGAACACGGCCTCGACAGGGGATTGCGGCCTTACGCTTTCGACGCCGGAGCGCATGACGTTGCTGACCGGCTCCTCGCGCCCGTGATCCCGCAACGCCGCGAGGATGTCTTCGCGCGTAATCAGGCCTGCCGGCTTGTTGAAGGCGTCGACCACCGGAAATTCGTGCTGCGCCGTGGCCAGCAGCGCGTCCACGGCCTGGCCGAGATTGGCGTCGATCGGGATCGGCGTGAAGCGGGTCTCCATCGCCTGGCCCGCCGTGAGGCCCGTCAGCGCGTCATGCGCGGCGCTCATCTGCGCTTCGGCCGTTGCGGCGATGTAAACAAAGATGGCGATGAACAGAAGGAGCGGATTCCCGAACAGGCCGAGAAAGCCGAGCGCGAAAGCGAGCGCCTGACCCACCTTCGCGGCCGCCGCCGTGGCCGCCGCATTGCCCATGCGCATCGCGAGCAGCGCATGAAGCACCCGCCCGCCATCCATCGGAAAAGCGGGAATCAGGTTGAAGACGGCAAGAAAGATGTTGGCCGCCCCGAGCCGCGCGGCGAGCGACAGATGCGTGTTGTCGATCTGGGCGAGGTCGCTCGGGCGCAACGAGCCGACGACAGCCAAAAGCACGAGGCCGATCGCGAGATTGACCGCCGGTCCGGCAAGCGCCACCGCGAGTTCCTGGCGCGGATCCGCCGGCATGCGCGGCATGCTCGCGACCCCGCCGATCGGCAGGAGGGTCACTTCCGGCGACTCGATCCCGAAGCGGCGCGCGGTCAGAATATGGCCGAACTCGTGCAGCACCACGCAGGCGAACAGGAGGATGAGAAAGATCACCCCCTCGACCGCCGCGCCCGGCCCGCCCTGACCCCAGGCGCTGAAGGCGATCCAGACCAGAAAGAGCAGAAAGGTGATATGGATCTTGACCGCGGTTTTGCCGAAGCGGCCGATGGTGAAGGACCAGGGCATTCATCCAGTCTCCGACGCCTCAAGGCCGCCATTCTAGCGGCTTCTGTTGCGGGAACGATATCGGGGAGGGCGGGGCAAAACGCCGCTGCCGGTCCGGGGCTTCGCAACAGCCCATCGCGTTAACGGGCTGCTAATCTTACGCGGCGTTAAGGAGAAGAGATAAGCGTGGGACGTCGAAACGGAACGTTGGAGAAGCACGGGATGAATTGGCGCTTTCTGGCGAGCCTCGCGGCTCTGGCCGCCCTGTCCGTCACGGCGTCCGCCGCGCGCGCCGACTTTGCCTCCTGCGTCGGCTCGCTCAAGAGCGAGGCGGCGCGGGCCGGCGTCTCCCGCCAGACCCTCGACGCGGCCTTCAGCGGGATCGAGCCCGACATGAAGGTGCTCGATTTCCAGAAGGCGCAGCCCGAATTCAAGACCCCGATCTGGGACTACATGGCCGCGCTCGTCGACGACGAGCGGGTCGCCGACGGAAAGGCCGCCATGGCCCAGCACGCGCGGGGGCTCGCTTACGCCGAGCAGACCTACGGCGTGCCCCGGACCATGCTGGCGGCGATCTGGGGCGTCGAATCCAATTTCGGCTCCGACATGGGCGCCCGCCCGCTGGTGCAGTCGCTTTCCACGCTCGCCTGCTACGGCCAGCGCGCCGGCTATTTCCGCTCGGAGCTGATGGCGGCGCTGAAAATCATCGACCGCGGCTATATTCCGGCCGACAAGCTCGCGGGCTCATGGGCGGGCGCCTTCGGCCAGACCCAGTTCATGCCGTCGAGCTACCTGCGGCTCTCGGCGCCGGGCGCGGACGGGAGCCGCGACATCGTCGATTCCGCCGACGCGGCGCTCGCCTCGACCGCGCATTATTTCGCGAAGTCGGGCTGGCGTTCCGGCGCGCCCTGGGGCTTCGAGGTGAAGCTCCCGCCCGGCTATTCCGGCCCCTCCGGCCGCAGGGCCAAGGCGCCGATGTCCGCCTGGGCCGCGCGCGGGATCACGCGGATCGACGGGCGCCCGCTCGGCTCGGGCGAGGCGGGCCTGCTTCTGCCTGCCGGCCGGGACGGGCCGGCCTTTCTGGTGACGAAGAATTTCGACGTCGTCTATTCCTACAACGCCGCCGAGTCCTATTCGCTCGCCGCCTGCGTGCTTGCCGACCGGCTCGCGGGCGGACCCGGCGTCCGGACCCCGTGGCCGACCGACGATCCCGGCCTTTCGCGCGCCGGGCGGCGCGAATTGCAGACGCGTCTCACCCAGCGCGGCTACGATGTCGGAAAGCCCGACGGGGCGATCGGCGCCAAGACCAAGGCCGCGATCGCCGACTTCCAGCAGCGCGCCGGGCTTCCGGTCGACGGCCGCGCCTCGACGAAGGTGCTGGAGGCGCTCCAGCGCTGACCGCGCTTGGACCACCCTCCCGCGCCAAATTTCGCGGCTTCGTTTGTTTTCAACGGCCTGAAGGCCGATTTGTTTCGCGTCCCCCGCGCCGCGCTTGCCTCGACGAGGGCGCCGCAACCAACCGACCTCATACTGAGGAGCGAGGCGCATAGCCTCGCGTCTCGAAGGATGATCCAGCAGGCAGCGGTTGGACGGAATGCTGCTTTCCCGCGGAAAATAAGGCGACTCCGGGCATGTTCCGCCGTTCCGTCGCGCGGGATTCCATGTTTTCAAGGACTTGCGAGGCGGATAACCGCCGCCTTGCTTTTTGCGCTGGGGTCGTGGCGAGATAAGGCGCCTGCCGCCGCCGGGCGCGGCGCCTCCCGGTTCCGTCGCCGGCGACCTGCAAGCGGCGCTGGATGGCTTGGCTCGAAGTTTTCGCTCGCTTTCATAAGCCGAAATCTCTCACGCCGCTCAACGCAACGCCGCTCAGCGATGTCGTGGGCGGCGGAACTTTCAGGATAGCATAGTTCTGATTTTCAGCAACATATTTCGTTGACACCCCCTTGACACCCCTCCTGACAGCCGCTGCCGCTTCCTGCTAGCTTCTGACTCGGAGACGGGGTCGGAGCCCGCCGCGGACGGCGTGATGACAAAGCATTGGCGGCATAGTCTTGGACTTTTTCTGGCGGCTTTGTGCGCTGTCTTCGCTGTTGGGGCTTCGGCGGGAACGCTTCAGGACGTCAAGGCGCGCGGCTATCTGAACTGCGGCGTGAACGAGGGCCTGCCCGGCTTTTCCTACATGGACCAGCGCGGCGTGTGGACAGGTTTCGACGTGGACTTCTGCCGCGCGGTCGCCGCCGCGATCTTCGGCGATCCCGCGAAGGCGCGGCTTGTCCCGCTGTCCGCCGAAGCCCGCTTTCAGGCGCTGCAACAGGGCAAAATCGACGTTCTTGCGCGCAATTCGACCTGGACGATGACGCGTGAGACGGAATACGGCCTCACCTTCGTGGGCGTGACCTACTACGACGGGCAGGGCTTTCTCGTGCCTCGGGCGCTCAGGATCGATTCCGCGCTTCAACTCGACGGCGCGAAGATCTGCGTGCTGCGGGGCACGACGTCCATCGACAATCTCACCGATTATTTTGGCGCGAACCGGATGAGTTTCGCCGCGGTCGTATCGATGTCGACCGACGAATCCGTCAAGGATTACGACACGGGCCTGTGCGCGGCGCTGACCAGCGATCTTTCCCAGCTCTATGCCTTGCGGCTGCGCCTCTCGAAGCCGCGCGACCATGTGGTGCTGCCCGACGTCATCTCGAAGGAGCCGCTCGGGCCCGTCGTCCGCAACAACGACCGGCAGTGGATCGATATCGTGAAATGGGTTCACTTCGCGATGCTCAACGCGGAGGAGCTCGGAGTGAGCTCGAAGACGATCGGCCAGGCCATGACCTCGCAGAAGCCCGAGGTCATGCGGCTCGTCGGGAACGCGGGCGATTTCGGCAAGCAGCTCGGTCTCTCCAACGCATGGGCTGCCAACGTCGTGCGCCTCGTCGGCAACTACGGCGAGGTGTTCGACCGCAATCTCGGCGCCAATACGCCTCTCGGCATTCCCCGCGGACTCAATCAGCTATGGACCTCGGGCGGGATTCAGTACGCGCCGCCGATCCGGTGAGGGCGCGGGCTTCAGTCCATCACTGCGTGCGCTGAAGCTTCCTTCGGCATGTTCGCCTTCGGCGATCGGATCAGCGCGAGCAGCGGGAAGGCTGCGAGCGAGACCAGCGTCATCAGGAAGAAGTCGTTGGAATAGGCCATCATCGCCGCCTGCTGCGTGACGAGCTGATCGAGCATCGCGAGGGTTGACTGGCCCTTGCCCGCAAGCGCGCCCGCGTCCGGCATCCGCAGGGCGTCGCTGAAGGGCGTGATGTGCTCGACAAGCTGGCTGTGATACCTCGTCGTCATGCTCGTCAGCTCCGCGATGACGACCGAAATGCCGACCGACGAGCCGATGTTGCGGATGAGCGTCCAGAGCGCGGCGCCTTCCGTGCGCAATTCGCTCGGCAGGCTCGCGAAGGCGAGCGTATTCAGCGGCACGAAGATGAAGCCGAGGCCGAACCCTTGCGCGATCGAATTGAGCGCGATCGTGCTTCCCGAGACGTTGAGGTTCCACCCGACCATCAACCAGAGCGACGACGTCGCGAGAACGAGGCCGACGAAGATGAGCAGGCGCGGATCGACCTTGTTGCTGAGCCGCCCGACGAGGAACATCGCGACGAACGTGCCGATGCCGCGCGTGCCGAGCAGGTAGCCGCTCGAGAGCACCGGGTAGGCGAGCATGTTCTGGATGAAGGGCGTGATCAGAGCCATCGTGGCGAGCAGGATGATGCCGATCAGGAACATGAAGATCAGCGCGATCGAGAAGTTCCAGTCCTTGAAGATGCGCAGCGAAATGAAGGGGCGCTCCGCCGTCGTCGCGTCGGTGAGGAAGAAGTAGAAGCCGACGACCGACAGGACCGCCTCGACCCAGATTTCGGTCGAGCCGAACCAGCCGAGCTGCTCGCCGCGGTCGAGCATCATCTGCAGCGAGCCGATGCCGAGCGAGAGGCTCAGGAAGCCGAACCATGAGAACGGCACGTCCCGCTTGACGAGCGTCTCGGACATGAAGATCGAGAGTCCGAGCGTCGTCAGGATGCCGAAAGGCAGGTTGACGAAGAACACCCAGCGCCAGGAATAGGAATCCGTCAGCCAGCCGCCGAGCGTCGGCCCCATGATCGGGCCGAGCATGACGCCCATGCCCCAGATCGCCATGGCCGAGCCGCGGCGGGAGGGCGGGAAGATGTCCAGCATCACCGCCTGGCTCAGCGGCACGAGCGCCGCGCCGAACACGCCCTGCAGGACCCGGTAGGCGACCATCTGCTCGATCGAGAGCGCCACGCCGCAGAGCATCGAGGCGATGGTGAAGCCCGCGGTGCAGACGATGAAAAGCTTCTTGCGCCCGAACCGCGTCGCCATCCAGCCGAGCGGCGAGGTCATGATCGCCGCCGCCACGATATAGGAAGTCAGGACCCAGTTGATCTGGTCCTGGGTCGTCGACAGCGTTCCCTGCATATAGGGCAGGGCGACGTTGGCGATCGTCGTGTCGAGCGCCTGCATCACGGTGGCCATCATGATGCAGATGGTCAACATCCACCGGACGGTCGGGTCGATCGTCTCGTAAAGCGGGCGCTCGTTCATTGGCGTTTCGTCAGTTCATTCGCCGCGCGGTCAGTTGGCGGCGACGGCTTTGGGCGCGTGTCCGAAGAGGCCCAGCGCCCAGTCCGCGAGGCCGGCGAACACGCCGCCGAGCGACCGCCCCCGGCCGGTGTCGACCGACAGATAGGCGCTCATGCCCGCGCGCAGGTCGCGCATGTCCTCCTTCGGATCGAAGCAGAAGCGGAGCGGCACGCGCTGCACGACCTTGACCCAGTTGCCGCTCGCGTTCTGCGGCGGCAGGATCGCGAATTGCGCGCCGGTGCCCGGAGCGATCGAGCAGACCGTTCCGCGCCACACCCGGTCGGGGAAGGCGTCGACCGTGACGGTCGCGGGCAGGCCTTCGCGGACATAGGTGAGATCGGACTCCTTCGGGTTGGCGTCGACCCAGAGGCCGGTGTCGGCCACGACAGCGAACACGGGCTGCCCCGCGGGCGCGACGCGGCCGAGTTCGATCTGCGTCACCTGGGTCGCCACGCCGTCGATCGGCGCAAGCACCTTCGTGTTGCGAAGATTGCGCTCGGCGTCCTCGAGTCCCGCCTTCGCCTGCATGTATTCGGGGAACGTCTCGATGGATGCGTTGAGATCGCCGCTGAGCTTGACCTTCGTCGCGTCCTGCTGCTGGCGGACGAATTCGAGGATCTGCCGCGCCTGGAGGAGCGCGGCGAGCGAAGTGTCCCGATCGACGAACGTGCCGGCGCCGCGCTTCGCAAGATCGTTCTTGCGGTCGAAATCGGCCTGCCGGACCTTGACCGCGTCTTCGCCCATCTGGAGTTGCTGCTCGTTGCTCGTATAGGAGGACTTCAGGTTCTCGAAGGCGATCTTCGCCGCCGCGATCCGGCCTTTCGCGAGATCGAGCGCGATCTGGTAGGGCTGCGGATCGATGTCGAACAGCGGGTCGCCCGCCTTGACCTTCTGGCCCTCGATCGACGTGAATCGCGACGATCGCGCCGGTGACCTGCGGCGTGATCAGGACCTTCTGCGCGCCCACATAGGCGTTGTCCGTCGTCACGTAGCGGCCGCTGTGCAGCCACCAGGTGACGCCGCCCACGAGCGCGATCAGCGGAATGACGATCATCAGCACGAAACGCATGCCCTTGCGCCTGCCCTTCGCGGGCGCGGCCGGAGCGGTGGGCGACCCCTGAACGGGGGCGGCCTTGGGCGAGGGTTGTTCCGCCATCGGCTTTGCGGGCGAGAACTGCACGGGCTCGGCGGCAGTCCCCTGAGGCTTCGGCTCCGCGCTATGCACGACCTTTGGCAACGGCTTGTTCACTTGTCGTCCGCTCCGGGTTGGAGTTCCCGCTTGATGTTGGTCTTGATCGTCTCGAGCCCGTGCCGCATCGCGGCGAGATCGGCGTCGCCGAGGCCCTTCAGCGCGCGTCCGAGAATGTCCTCCGCCAGCCTGGCGAGCTCGATGAGAATCGGCGCGGCCTTCTCGGTGAGAAAGAGGCGGTGCGCGCG
The DNA here is from genome assembly GCA_963741845.1 of uncultured Alphaproteobacteria bacterium. Classification (GTDB taxonomy): domain Bacteria; phylum Pseudomonadota; class Alphaproteobacteria; order Rhizobiales; family Beijerinckiaceae; genus Roseiarcus. Next base: position 106,602 of record CAVUJV010000032.1, on the reverse strand, counting down.
CCGGTCGGCCGGGTCGTCCCGCCTCTCGACGAGTCCGGCGGAGGTCAGCTTGTCGATGAGGCGCCCGAGCGTGATCGGCGCGAGATCCAGCGCTTCGGCAAGCTCGCTCTGCTTGACGCCCTCGCAGCGCTGAAGGCGCACGAGCACCGACCATTGGGCGCGCGTCATGTTCAGTTCGCGCACCCGCTGGTCGGAATAGGTCTTCATCAGCCGCGCCACGTCATGCAGCGCAAAGCCGAGTTCACGCCTCGGCGTGAACGGCTGTTTATAAGCTTGGTTCATGATAAGCACGCTTATAATATCGGCGCTTCTCATCTGCAAGGGGGCGCCGTGCAAAATCTTGGCGTTCGGGATGGCAGGGCGCGCCCGGGCGGCCCGTCAGGATTTGCGCGGAGCGCGTCTCAGACCGCGGCTAAAGGCCGCGCCGCACGCGATAGTCCTCAGCTTCCCCGATAGGTCGAGTAGCTCCAGGGCGAGACCAGCAGCGGGACGTGATAGTGCGCCCCCGGGTCGGCGATGGCGAAGCGGATCGGGATCACATCCAGGAACGGCGGGTCCGCCAATTTGGCGCCCTCGGCCCGAAAATAATCGCCGGCGTGGAAGAGAAGCTCGAACCGTCCGACATGCGATTCGGAGGGGGCGATCAGCGGCTTGTCCGTCCGCCCGTCCGCATTCGTGGCGGTCTCGGCGACGAGGCGGCGGGAGCCGTCCGCGCCGATCTCGTAGAGTTCGATCCTGACCCCGCCGGCCGGGCCGCCCCGCGTGACGTCGAGAACATGAGTGGTCAGTCCCGCCAAGGTTTCCTCCTGGTTCGTCGCCGGCGCCCGAGCCTAGGCGGCTTGCGCCCTCCCGCCAAGGCCGGCCTTGGTTATGCGTAATTCGCATAGCTGCGGCGCGGGGCTGGTCGATTGCCAATTTGACGGGCGCGTGAGATGGAACTGCGACAAATTCGCGCTTAGACTTTGGTATGATGCACAGGGAGGCGGCCATGGACGACCGAGTCAAGTCCCAGAACGAAGAGACGGACGAGTGGCTGGATGCGCTCGATTCGCTCGAGGCCTTCGAAGGCATCGGCCGTGTGGACGAGGTTCTGGACGAGGTTGTGGCCTCGGCGCGCCGCAAGGGCGCGCGCCTGCCCTTCGCGGCCAATACGGCCTACATCAACACCATTTCGCCCGACGCTCAGCCCGCTCATCCGGGAGACCGCAAGATCGAGCAGCAGATCCGGCGCTACGTGCGCTGGAACGCCGCGGCGATCGTGGTCAAGGCGAACAAGGAGTCGTCCGAGCTCGGCGGCCATATCGCGAGCTTTCAGTCGGCGGCGACGCTCTACGATACCGGGTTCATGCATTTTTGGCATGGCGCGGATGATTCGCATGGCGGCGACCTTATCTATATCCAGGGCCATTCCTCGCCCGGAATCTACGCGCGCGCCTTTCTGGAAGGCCGCCTGACCGAGGAGCAGCTCGCCAATTTCCGGCAGGAGGTCGGCGGCAAGGGGCTCTCGTCCTATCCCCATCCCTGGCTCATGCCGGACTTCTGGCAGTTCCCCACCGTATCGATGGGGCTTGGGCCGCTGATGGCCATCTATCAGGCGCGGTTCCTCCGCTACCTGTGCGGGCGCGGACTGGCCGACACGGCCGCCCGCAAGGTCTGGTGCTTCTGCGGCGACGGCGAGATGGACGAGCCGGAATCGCTCGGCGCGATTTCGCTCGCCGGGCGCGAGAAGCTCGACAACCTGATCTTCGTGATCAACTGCAACCTCCAGCGGCTCGACGGGCCGGTGCGCGGCAATGGCAAGATCGTGCAGGAGCTCGAGGCCGATTTCCGGGGCGCCGGCTGGAACGTCATCAAGTGCCTGTGGGGCTCGGGCTGGGACGCGCTGCTCGCCAGGGACACGGAGGGCAAGCTCCGCCAGCTGATGATGGAATGCGTCGACGGCGAGTATCAGGACTTCAAGTCGAAGGACGGCGCCTATATCCGCAAGAATTTCTTCGGGCGCTATCCCGAGACCGCCGCGATGGTCAAGGACTGGACCGACGCGGAGATCTGGGCGCTGACCCGGGGCGGCCACGACCCGATCAAGGTCTACGCGGCCTATAGGGCGGCGGTCGAGCACAAGGGCCAGCCCACCGTCATTCTCGCCAAGACCGTCAAGGGCTACGGCATGGGCGCGGCGGGCGAGGGCCAGATGATCGCGCATCAGGCCAAGAAGCTCGGCGATACGGCGCTGAAAGCGTTCCGCGACCGCTTCCATATCCCGATCCCCGACGATCAGCTCGCGAAGGTGCCGTTCCTGAAATTCGAGGAGGGGAGCGCGGAGCACAAATATCTGCACGAGCGGCGCAAGGCGCTCGGCGGCTATCTGCCTGCGCGACGGCGCAAGGTAGACCCGCTGCCCGTTCCGCCTCTTTCGGCTTTCGACGCGCTTCTGAAGGCGACGGCGGAAGGCCGCGAAATTTCGACGACGATGGCGTTCGTCCGCATTCTCACGACCCTTCTGCGCGACAAGGACCTCGGGCCGCGCGTCGTGCCGATCGTGCCGGACGAGAGCCGCACGTTCGGCATGGAGGGCCTGTTCCGGCAGGTCGGCATCTTCAGCCAGGTCGGCCAGCTCTACCGGCCGCAGGACGCCGATCAGCTCATGTATTACCGCGAGGATCCGAAGGGCCAGATCCTGCAGGAGGGCATCAACGAGCCGGGCGCGATGGCGTCCTTCATCGCCGCGGGAACGTCCTATTCGACCTCCAACGTGCCGATGATACCCTTCTACATCTACTATTCGATGTTCGGGTTCCAGCGCGTCGGCGACCTCTGCTGGGCGGCGGGCGACCTGCGCACGCGCGGCTTCCTGATCGGCGGCACGTCGGGCCGGACGACTCTCAACGGCGAGGGCCTTCAGCACGAGGATGGCCACAGCCATCTGCTCGCCGCCACGATCCCGAACTGCGTCACCTACGATCCGACCTACGCCTACGAGCTTGCTGTCATCGTCCAGGCCGGACTCAAGCGGATGCTCGTCGATAACGAGGACGTATTCTACTATATCACGACGCTGAACGAGAATTACCCGCATCCGGCCATGCCCGAAGGCGCGGAGGAGGGAATTCTCCGCGGCATCTACAGGCTGCGCGAGGTCAAGGCGAAGACGGAGGGCAAAGGGCCGGACCTGAAGGTGCGGCTGCTCGGCTCGGGCTCGATCCTGCGCGAGGTGGAGGCTGCCGCCGAAATGCTGGCCGAGGAGCACGGCGTTTCCAGCGAAGTGTTCAGCGTGACGAGCTTCACCGAACTCAGGCGCGACGGCATGGACGCCGAACGCTGGTCGATGCTGCATCCGGAGGAGCCGCCCCGGGTTCCGTATATCGCCAGGGCGCTCTCGGGCGGCTCCGGGCCGGTGATCGCCTCGACCGATTATATGAAGGCGCTGGCGGACAGCGTCCGACCCTATGTGCCGGGACGATACAAGGTGCTCGGCACGGATGGCTTCGGGCGTTCGGACTATCGTCGGAAGCTGCGTTCCTTCTTCGAGGTCGACCGCTATCACGTTGTCGTGGCGAGCCTTAAGGCGCTCGCCGACGATCAGCTTCTACCGGCCAAGCGCGTGTCGGAGGCGATCGCGAAATATGGCATCGACCCCGAAGGGCCGAATCCGGCCCATAGCTGACACCCTCACCCTGTTAAGATTCCCCGCGGAGGAGACGCGCCGGTGGCGAAAGTAGACGTCAAGGTTCCCGATATCGGCGACTTCAAGGATGTGCCCGTCATCGAGGTGCTGGTGAAGCCGGGCGACACGGTCGCGGCCGACCAGTCGCTCATCACCCTCGAATCGGACAAGGCGACGATGGACGTCCCTTCGCCGGTCGCCGGCAAGGTGACCGACGTGATCGCCAAGGTCGGCGACAAAGTCGCCATGGGGACGCTGATCGCCAGGGTCGAGGCGGAAGGGGCGGCCGCCACCGCCGCCCCGGCCCCGGCTGCGAGCGCGCCGGCGGCGGCTCCCGCGCCCGCAAAGGCGGCCGCGGCGCCGGCGAAGGGCCGGACCATCGACGTCACCGTTCCCGACATCGGCGACTTCAAGGACGTGCCGGTCATCGAGATCCTCGTGAAGGCGGGCGACGTGGTGGAGGCGGACCAGCCGCTCCTCACGCTCGAATCCGACAAGGCGACGATGGACGTGCCCGCTCCCGCAGCGGGCACGATCACGCAGATCGTGGCCAAGGTCGGCGACAAGGTTTCCATGGGCGCGCTGATCGCGAAGCTGGACGCAGGCGCCGCTTCCGGCGCGACCGCGTCCGCGGCCCAGGCGGACGAAGCCGACGCGAAAGAAGAGGAGGACGCGGCCAAGGCCCCCGCCACTTCGCCCGTCGCCCCAAAGGATCTGCCGCCGGCGAGCAAGGCCGGTCCGGCTCTGCCGGACTTTTCCGGCGTTCACGCCGGCCCGGCCGTGCGGCGCCTTGCGCGCGAACTCGGCCTCGACCTCAACACGGTCAGGGGCACCGGTGAGCATGGACGCATCACGCGCGAAGATGTGAAGGCGTCGCTCTCGGGCGGCGCGGCGGGCGCGGCGGCGCCAGCCGGAGGAGCCGCGCTCCCGACCATTCCGCCTGTCGACTTCGCGAAGTTCGGCCCGATCGAGACGAAGCCCCTTTCGCGCATCAAGAAAATCTCCGGGCCGCGCCTGCATGCCTCCTGGGTCAACATCCCGCATGTCACCCACACGGACGAAGCGGACATCACCGAGCTGGACGCGTTCCGCAAGGAGCTCGACGAAGCGGCGAAGAAAGACAAATCAAAGCCTTACCGCGTTTCCCTGCTGCCGCTTCTCATGAAGGCGGCGGTCGCGGCGCTGAAGACTTTCCCGACTTTCAACTCCGCTTTAAGTCCCGCGGGCGACGCCTTGATCTTGCGGAAGTATTGGCACATCGGGGTCGCGGTGGACACGCCGGACGGGCTGGTCGTCGCGGTCGTCAAGGACGTCGACCAGAAGGGCGTCATCCAGCTCGCCCGCGAGCTTGGCGAACTCTCCGAGAAGGCCCGATCCGGCAAGCTGTCGCCGGCCGAAATGCAGGGCGCGACCTTCACCATCTCCTCGCTCGGCGGCATCGGCGGCGTCGCCTTCACCCCGATCGTCAACGCGCCCGAGGTCGCGATCCTCGGCGTGGTGCGCTCGAAGATGGCGCCGGTATGGGACGGCAAGGCCTTCCAGCCGCGGCTCATGCTGCCCCTCTGCCTCTCCTACGACCACCGCGTCATCGACGGCGCCGCGGCTGCGCGCTTCATGCGGCATCTCGCGGGCGTGGTCGAAGACATGCGCCGCGTGATCCTCTGAGCGGCGGGGAGCGAGAAACCATGGCGCGCGAAATCCGGCTTCCCGACATCGGCGACTTCAAGGACGTTCCGGTCATCGAAATCCTCGTCAGTCCGGGCCAGAAGGTCAGCAAGGAAGCGACTCTTCTGACGCTCGAAAGCGACAAGGCGACGCTCGACGTTCCGGCGCCCGAGGACGGCGTCATCGGCGAACTGCACGTCAAGGTCGGCGACAAGGTGAACCGGGGCGATCTGCTCGCGACCTACGCGGAGGGCGGCGCGGCGGGCGCCGCCGTCCCTGCGAAGGCGCCTGCCGCGACGCCCGCTCCTGCGGCCGCCACGCCTGCCGCTCCCCAGTCCGCGCCGGCCCACGAAGGCGCGGTCGACCTGGAGACGGACCTGCTCGTGCTGGGCGCAGGCCCGGCCGGCTATACCGCGGCCTTCCGCGCGGCCGACCTCGGGCAGAAGGTCGTGCTGGTCGAGAGGTGGGCGACGCTGGGCGGCGTTTGCCTGAATGTCGGCTGCATCCCGTCCAAGGCGCTCCTTCACGTCGCCAAGGTCATCGACGACGCCAAGGCGATGGGCTCGCATGGCGTGAGCTTCGGCCCGCCGAAGATCGCGCTCGACGCGATCCGCGACTGGAAGTCGGGCGTCGTCAGGAAGCTCACGACCGGCCTCACCGGCCTTGCGCGCCAGCGCAAGGTGACGGTCGTGTCCGGCGACGGCCGCTTCACCTCGCCCAATACCGTGCGCGTCGAGACGGCGGAGGGCGCGCGCGTCGTGCGCTTCGCCAAGGCGATCATCGCGGCGGGTTCGGAGCCGGTCGCGCCGGGCTTCATCCCCTCCGATCCGCGCATCTGGGATTCGACCGCCGCGCTCGACCTGCGCTTCCTGCCGAATCGGATGCTGGTGCTGGGCGGCGGGATCATCGGTCTCGAAATGGCGACCGTGTACGAATCGCTCGGCGCCAAAATCACCGTCATCGAAATGTTGGACCAGCTGATGCCGGGCGCGGACCCGGACATCGTCGCGCCTTTGGCCAAGCGGGTCGCCAAGCTCTACGAAAAAATCCTGCTGAAGACGAAGGTGACCAAGGTCGAAGCGAAGGACGACGGCCTGCACGTCTCCTACGAAGGGCCGGACGGCGCGAAGAGCGAGGTTTTCGACGCCATGCTCGTCTCGGTCGGGCGTCGCCCGAACGGCAAGGTCATCGGGGCCGAAGCGGCCGGGGTCGCCGTGGACGAGCGCGGCTTCATCGCGGTCGACAGGCAGATGCGCACCAATGTCCCGCATATCTTCGCGATCGGCGACATCGTGGGCCAGCCGATGCTGGCGCATAAGGGCACGCACGAGGGCAAGGTCGCGGCCGAGGTCGCGTCCGGTCACAAGGCGGCCTTCGACGCCAAGACCATTCCTTCCGTCGCCTATACGGACCCGGAGGTCGCATGGGTCGGCGCGACCGAGACGGAGCTCAAGGCGAAGGGCGTCAAATACGGCAAGACGGTCTTTCCCTGGGCGGCGAGCGGGCGCGCGCTTGCGCTCGGCCGGGACGAGGGCCTCACCAAGACCCTGTGGGACGAAAAGACCAACCGTTTGATCGGCTGCGGCATCGTCGGCCCGAGCGCGGGCGACCTGATCTCCGAGGCGGCGCTGGCGATCGAAATGGGCGCGGAGGCCGAGGACATCGGCCTCACCATCCATCCGCATCCGACGCTCTCGGAGACCTTCGCCATGTCGGCCGAAGGCTTCGCCGGCACGTTGACCGACCTCTACATGCCGAAGAAGAAGTAGGGGCGAGAAGCGGATCGTCAACGGCAAACGTCGCCATCGCTCCGAGGCCGGGTTGCGATAGCACGCGCTCTGAACGGCCTTACCGTTTGTCAGTCATGCGCGTCTTCTTCTTCGGCCTCGGCTATTGCGCGGAAACGCTGATCCGGCGTTGGCCGGGAATTGCGGCCAGCGGTACGGTGCGAACCGAAGAAAAAGCGGCCGTGCTTCGCGCCTCTGGCGTGGACGCGCATGTCTTCGACGGCGAGCAGGCAGGGCCGGGAGTCGAAAACGCATTCGCCCGCGCCGAAGCGATCGTCGTCTCGATTCCGCCGCGCGGAGAAGGGCCGCTCGGAGTCTTTGGCTGGCAGATCGCCAACGCCCCGGACCTGCAGCGCATCGTCTATTATTCGACCATTGGCGTTTACGGCGATCATCGCGGCGCCTGGATCGACGAGACAAGCGAGACCCGCACGACCACGCCGCGCAGCCTCGCGCGCCTCGAGGACGAAAGGCGCTGGCGCGAGGCGGGCAGGGGCGTGGGCGCCGAGGTCGATATCGTGCGTCTGCCCGGCATCTATGGCCCCGGCCGCAATGCGCTCGCGCGTCTCCGCGACGGGTCGGCCCGGCGGGTCGTCAAGCCCGGCCATGTCACGAACCGCGCCCATGTCGAGGACATCGCCGAGGCGACGCGGCTTGTGCTCACGCGCGGCCTGCCCGGCCAGATCTGGAACGTCGCCGACGACGAGCCCGCGCCGCCGCAGGACGTCATCGCCTATGCGGCCGAGCTTCTCGGCGTCCCCGTCCCGCCGGAGGAGCCATTCGACCCCGCCAGCATGACCGACATGGCGGCGAGCTTCTTCGCCGACGAGAAGCGCGTCTCCAACGCCAAGGCCAAGCGCCTGCTCGGCTTCGCGCCGCGCTATCCGACCTATCGCGAAGGCCTGCGGGCGCTGTTCGAGGCGGGGGAGGGGCGGGAATGCCTGTCACGATGAGCCGAATCCGGCGTGGGTTGCGCGGAGGCGCGGATCGCGCCACCTTCGCGCCGAACCGCGCGGAGGGGCGAACATCGAATCGCGCCCCGATAGCCGGAGAACGCGCGTTGAAGCGCATCGCAGGAGGCGTCATGAAACTCGAGGGCGGATGCTATTGCCGGAACATTCGGTATGTCGCGGAAGGCGAGCCGCGGCTGAAGGCGCAGTGCCATTGCCGCGAATGCCAGTATTTCAGCGGCGGCGCGCCGAACATGTTCATGCTCATGCCGCCGGAAGGTTTCCGTTATGTGCGCGGGGAGCCAAAGCGGTTCACGCGCGATGACCTCGAACAAGCCGTGACGCGCGAGTTCTGCGAGAATTGCGGCGCGCATATCGCCACGCATCGCCCGGGTCTGCCGATGGTGATTCTCAAAGTCGGCACGCTCGATGACCCCAGCCAGTACGGAGCGCCGCAGATGGCGATCTTCACGGTCGACAGCCAGCCCTTCCACTTGATCGCGGAGGACGTGCCGGCATTCGAACGGCTGCCGCCGCGCAACGCCTGAACGGAGATCGTCAAGAACCGGGTGTTTCGAAAAGAAACCGCACGATAGCGCGGCCCCCGGGCGCTTGGTCGCGCTTGCGCGCTCGACCCGCCGCGTTGCACCGTGGCGGGCGAAGTGCGGCTTCAGGCCTTTCTGGATTTAGGAATGTGCGAGGGAATATATGCGACCCAAACGGATCGGGATATCATCGGAAGAATTTAAGGCGCTCAGTTCTGCCGAGGCGGACCTGGTAGCGCGCGCAGTAAGCACTGTAATAGACCAAGGTCTTCCAGGCGCCTATGATGAACGAACTGGCTTTCATGTCGGCCGGCGACACCGATGCCGAACGCTATAAGTATGTCGGGCTGGAGTGGTTGGAGTTTTTTATTCGCTACGGGCGCCTTTCTCCTTCTGGTTGCATTCTTGATATTGGTTGCGGCTCTGGAAGGATGGCCTTACCATTGAGTTATTATTTGAGTGATGAAGGAACTTACCAGTGGGTTTGATGTTATTGAAGAATCAGTATCGCACTGTAGGAAAATAATAACGAGAGATAATTTCAATTTTCAGCACATCGATCTCCGTCACCATCTATATAATAACAACGGATCGATTGAGAGTGAAACATTTGTTTTTCCATTTCTCGATAATTTTTTTGACGTAATTTTTGCCGCGTCAATTTTTTCTCATTTGGATCTTAAGACCGCCGCTACATACCTGAAGGAAATCAATCGCACACTAAAGCCCGGCGGGGTCGCAATACTCTCAATGTTCGCCGTTCCCGAAGCGGAAGCGCAGCCCGTTGGCGGATTCACGTCCCTGCTGGGCGCGGGTGAGGGAGAATATTCGTATCGTTTCAAAAACCGGGGCGAAGGTTTCTATACGCATTGCGACGAGGCCGGTCGGCCCAAGAATCATTACATGCCGGACGACGTCGGCGATCCCGTTGCCTACGAGCGCCGGGCGTTTGAGCAGCTTTGCGAGAAAGCCGGGTTGAAAACCATGGAGTTTTTGCCGGGCGCGTGGCGTTTTACCGGCTACAAGCATGGCTGGCAGGACATGTTCATCCTCCAGAAATAGGGGAGGCAGCGCCCGCTCATTCGAGGCGCGGCGCTATGCCTGTTCAATGCAGGTCTCCGCCTCTTCGGGCGCGCGCTGCCGATCGGTCCCGAAAAAGCCGCTCATCTCATGATGGAAGAAGTCTTTGTTGAATACTTCTGCCCAACTATTCTTGAATTGCGAATTGGCGATCCGCATGCCCCGGACCCGGCTTGAGAAGTCGTGCAAACTCTCGATAGCTTCGGTGAGGGCGCGTTTTATATCGGATACGCTTGGTTCGCAGGGAACGATATTTTCCGATAGCCCGCGTAGATAGCTCTCCGAGCGACTTTCGAAGACATTGGTGACCACCCGGGCGCCAACTGAGGCCATTTCGAAGGTCATCAAGCCCGGATGAGGCGCATACATCAGGCTCAATACGACATCGGCGTTATGCATGAAGGCGCTGTATTCGGCCTCCGGCATCTTTGCGTGCAGAATGAGTTTGTGGTCCCGGCTCAACGGGATCGTCGCCTCGGCGAGCGCTCCTAACCCGTGGAACTCCCAGGAACCAACAAAGCCTCCCTCCCGCGCCATCTCTTGCAAGGCTATGAGAGCCAGTGGAAACAGGTTCCGTTTGCCGTGTGCTTCCGGACGCGCGTAGAAAATCAGGCTCCTCGAAGTGCGTGCTTGCAGCTCAGCCAAAGTCGGCGCCCGAAGCGGAGTCAAGACGTGCTCGAATACGGCGTAGTCGCGCCGAGGCGCCGGCGGCCGGTCGCCGGAGAAAACGCCTAAGCTGCGCTGCTGGAAATAGTTCTTCAATTCGGCCGAATTGAAAATCGGGTAGTGAGGTAGACGATAGGCGCTCGTGACAATCGCGTGATCGGCCGAATAATCGTGGAAGATTGGCTCGTATTCCTGCACGAGCCAGGCGAAGAGGCCACTCTTCGTATGAGCCGCCATATGGTGCGCAAGATGCGCTTCCCACGCCGAATATGCGAAAATCTTATCCGTGGGTGTCAGACGCAGCGGCTCGTTCAGATTTTGGCGACTGATGATCTGGACGCTCTCGAAAGCGGGAGCCATCCGCGCCTGCCTCCGCACCCAGTAGCGGAAATAGGCTCCATCGTCATCGCTATCGTGATCGCAAATAATAATAGTAATCTGTCGTTGAAGTGAAGTAAGCGCAAATATCAACTCAATAAACGCTTTATATCCGCCGAAGAATATATCTGGATCCAACGTCGGAATGAGTATCCAATACCGCTCTTCCTGACCATTGGAGCAGACGGGCAGGGGCGTAAGTTGTCTGTCGATCGCCCGCGCCTGGTCAACACCAACAGTATATGTGATACCGCGGTGACGTGCTTCCAGTGCTCTCGTTAGATCGTGCTTTGCCAGTCGATTTTCCGCGCGGCCTCTCAGGATATAGTGGTCATACCCGCAAAGGAATTTCCGAAGGGAAATATCCTTCCTGGCGTCCTCGTAAAACGCGACATAGAATTCCTCGTCGAAGCCGCTCGTTCGGAGAATAACCCTTCCTCGCGCCGACGGTTACGTAATGTCCGAAGCCGTGCAATTCTTTATCACTTAAATCATAAGTGTTATTATACCAATGTTCATCAAAAAATAAATTAAGATAATAATAATGACCTTGAACGGGGTCGCATGCGCGGCCTCCAGCCGCCCATGTCTGTACGTAATGGTCAAATCCACACAAATATTTACCGTCGTGCACAGCGTTGGCAACATCCGGGATTATCGGAGATATAAAAAAATTCGTCAAATATTGCGTTCGGTGAGTATCCGGCTTTCGCGCCAAATTTCAAATAATGCGCCAATCCCTTTAGGTCAGAATTAAGAAGCGAATATTTATTATTATACCAGATCTCATCGAAACGATCTGCGATCAGATCGCGACCGGGTTGACTCGAGTTAGGCGTTTTATGCTTCCAGATCATGTAATCACCGTAACTTCGCGGCTACGACCGAGTCGGGTTACCATTATGACTTCTGTCGCCATACTGTCGAGGGCGATGAATGAGCGCAACTCCGAATTGTGTTTTCCGCTTCCTGACGTGTCACATCGGAATTTGGTCTGTCAAAAATCACAAGTATCTCGCGCTCGCGTTGCAGCCGATATCACGGGCGACACAGGCGACGAGGCGACGTGGCGTCGGCAATCTTCCCCGGGCGATCATGGCGAGGGCCTCCGCGAAGCACAACCCCAGCATGGCGAAATAGGCTCGTCGTCGTCCGCTCCGCCCCGGTCTGTCTCGCGGCCGGCGGCTGGCGGGTTGTTAAAATGAGAACGCCATAACAATTGCTTCTGTTTTTCTGACATTGACTGTATCATGCCTTCCATGACGTCAAGCCGGAACGCACGCGCCGACATCGCCGAAGCCGCCAAGCCTCACGAGCCGGGCGGCCATCTTTCCGCCATCTTTCCGCCATCCCGAGGCCATCGACGGCGCCGTGGCCGGAAGGAAATGTCAGCGCAAGTGTTTGAAATGACCCGATTCGCGGAAGAAATTGGCGCGATTTTCGGCTGGTTTTCAGCCGAAAATGCCGTCGAACAGGCCTCTTTTGATGGGTTTGATCCCGAAATGAGCGCGGAATCGCATCGAAATCGCGCCAAAATGCACGCCGCTCTCGCGACTGGCCGCCTCGGCGGGCGCCGCGAATGCTCCAGCGCAGGCTTTCCCGCGCGCTACTTCATGAGGCCCTCGACCTTCGCGAAATAGAGGAGGGCGATGGTCTTGGCGTCGGCAATCTCCCCGCGGGCGATCATGGCGAGGGCCTCCGCGAAGGGCAGTTCCAGCACGACGATATGCTCGTCGTCGTCCACTCCGCCCCCGTCGGCCTCGCGGTCGGCGGCGCCGTAGGGCGCGACGAAACAGGCGATCTTCTCCGTCATGCCGCCGGGGCTCATATAGGCGTCGAAGGCGTGGCGGGGATCGGCGATCCTGATTCCGGTCTCCTCCATCGCCTCGCGGATGGCGCAGAGATCGGGCGGGTCGCCGTCCAGCATGCCCGCGCAGACCTCGACCGTCGCCAGCGCCCCGTCGCTCAGATAGGCCCCGGCGCGGAACTGGCGAACCAGCGTAACCACGGATCGCGCCGGGTCGTAGAGGAGCACCGCCGCCGCCTTGCCGTGGCGATAGACCTCATGGGCGAGGCGCCGCGTCTCGCCGTCGTCCTCGGTCACCTCGATGTCCGTTCTGGTCAGGGCGAAACGGCCCCTCGCCAGCACCCTCTCCTCAAGGACGCGCGCCGCCTTCGTCATGGGGTCCTCAATAACCGAATTGTTCGCGCAGGATCCGCTCGTCGAGCGAATGGCCGGGATCGTGCAGCAGGATGAGCGAGGTCGCCTTGTCCATGGCGACGTCCACCCGGACGACCCGGCGGATCTCGAAATGGTCCGCCGCCGCGGCGACCGGCCGCTTGTCGGCCTCCAGCACCTCCAGAGTGACCCGGGCGGCGTCCGGCAGGAGCGCGCCGCGCCACCGGCGCGGACGAAAGGGCGAAAGCGGGGTCAGCGCCAGCAGGGGCGCGCCGAGCGGCAGGATCGGCCCGTTGGCCGAGAGGTTATAGGCGGTCGAGCCCGCGGGCGTGGCTACGAGGATGCCGTCGGCGATGAGCTCATTGAGGCGGACGGAGCCGTCGACCTCGATCCTGAGCTTGGCCGCCTGATAGGTCTGGCGCAGAAGCGACACTTCATTGATGGCGCGGGCCGTCGTGTCCGCCCCGTGGACGTCCCGGGCGTTCATCATGAGCGGATGGATGATGGAGGGACGCGCGGCCGCGAGACGCTCCCGCAGACCGTATTCCGAATACTCGTTCATGAGGAAGCCGACCGAGCCGCGGTTCATGCCGTAGATCGGCTTCGGCGCGTCCATCGTGCGGTGGAGCGTCTGGAGCATCAGGCCGTCGCCGCCGAGCGCGACGATCACGTCCGCCGCCTCGGGCGGGCAGTCGCCATAGAGCGCCACCAGGCGTGCGAGGGCGTCGTCCGCCTCCTTCGCGCCCGACGAAAGAAAGGCGATGGAGCGGGTTCGGGCGAGCGATGCTTCGACGGAGAGGTTCATGACTTGGGGCGGCCCGCGGGAAACCGGGCGAGAACCGTCAGGATAGGCGGAAGACGGGGCTTGCGCATCAGGCGTCGGCGGAACGGCTCGCGGCGCGGCGCGCCGGCCGCTCCTGCGTCGGCAGCCGGATCAGAAAGCGGGCGCCGCAGTAGAAATCGTCCGCTCCCGCAGGGGCGAGAGCGATCGAACCTCCGTTTCTCGTTACGAGATCGGAGGCGATAGCGAGGCCGAGACCAGCCCCCGCTACGCTGGTCGAAGCATGAAAGGGCTCGAAGATCTGGTCCGCCTGCGCGGCGGGAATGCCGGGGCCGGTGTCCCCCACTTCGAGGAGGGCGACGCCTTCGGTGCGAATGGCCGCGAAGCGGATGGCTCGCGGGCGCTCCCCCTCGGCCCCATTGATCCTGAGCGCTTCCGCCGCGTTGCGGCTGAGGTTCTCGAGCGCGCGCAACACATGGTCGGGGTCGGCATAGACCTCGAAGCGAGGCGGAATCTCGACGTGATACGCGATCGCCTCGCCGTTCTCGGCTCGGCCGGCCTCGGCCACTTCGCACACCATCGCGCTGAGATCGAACCGGCGCCGCCTGGGCGCCTGCTCGCGGGCCGCCCCATAGGTGAGCGTCGCCTGACAGAAGCGGATCGCCCGATCGAGGGTGGCCACGAGACGAGGACCGAGGCGCTGCGCCAGCGGGTCCGGGATGGCCGCCAGACGATCCGAGATCAGCTGCGCGGCGGACAGAATGTTGCGCAGGTCGTGGTTTATGCGGGCGACCGCCATCCCCAGTTCCGCAAGGCGTTTTCGTTGAGCAAGCTCGTGCGCCAGCGAGTTCTGCATCGCCGCCAGCGCCGTCTCGGCGCGCCCGATCTCGTCCTGCCGGCCGGTCGGCGCGATGACTCGCGACATATCCTGGGGGTTCTCCCCGAAGGCGATGATGTTCGAGGTCAGGCGCTGGACCGGGCGGAGCACCAACTGCCACAGCGCCGCCCAGAGGACGCAGGTCACCACGACGGCCACGATCAGCGACACGGTCAGAAACGTCCGCGAGATGCGCCACATCCCCTCGACCAGCGGCGCTTCGTCGAAAGTAACCTCGATCCTGTGGCCGTCGCCGCTGACGTCGGCGGCCTGGATCAAGGCGCCCGTCGGCGCGAAGAGGGCGCGAATCGCGGCGCCTATCGAAGCAAACGCGCCTTCATTGATATGGGCGATCTGCACTCCCGATCCATTTCCTCTCGGTCCGATGGTCCGCTCGCCGTCGGGCGTCCCGATGACGATCGACCATGCGTCGGCCGCATCGAGAATTCGGCGTGACTCCTCGTCCGACAGAACCGCCCCGCTGGGCGCGAACGCTTCCGTGATGGCGTGTGCGGTCGCGAGCTTGTTGTGAAGCCATGTCTCGCGATAGGCGGCGAGGCGGGTTGAATAGAACAACGCCAGCGCCAACAGGACCGACCCGATCGTCACGATCAAAACCCGGCCCGCGAGGCCCGGCCCGTGAGGGCGCCGGATAAACGCGAAGGGCCCGTCCGCGCCCGCGGGCGCAGCGGCGTTCGTTTCCGCAACCTGACTTGCCGGTCGAGCTGGCAGATCCAGCATCGTCTAGCCTTCCGCTTTTGGCGCGCCGTCTTCCATGTAAACTTGAACTATAGCGGAAAAATCCCTGTCTGCGCGAAATCCTAAGGCTTTCGCGCGCGCAGCGTCAAAGTTTTTCGGCCAGCCCGCCACAATGCGCGCGCTTGTCTCGTCCGGCTCGCGCCGAATGAGAGCGACGTCCTTGTCGCCTGCGGAGCTCCTGGAGCGCTTCGATTATCGCCAAGCGGAGCGCGCCAAGCATATCGCAGTCATATGGTCAAGTCATTCTGAAAGTTAACCCTGATAAAATTGTGTGGTCATTTTTTTGCCCCATGATCCATCCAGAGGAGGCGAGTATCGTTAATGACAAGAAGGCAGGATGAATGCGGAAGTTGGTTCTTGGATTTGCGTTATTGGCTGGAATTACGAGCTCGGCTTCTGCCGAACAACTCGGAATAGCCTCTTATTATCATAATCCGTACCACAGTGGCTTGATCGCGGCGCATCGGACCTTGCCGATGGGATCTCTGGTCAAGGTCTTAAATCTCGACAACGGCCGCAGCACGGTCGTTAAGATCGTGGATAGAGGGCCGTTCATTCGCGGCCGGATCATCGACGTTTCCGTCGCCGCGGCGAACACGCTCGGCTTCCGAAACGCGGGGATCGCCCACGTTCGGATCGAGAAACTCTGAGAAATTGAGAAAGCTCGGGGGCGGCGCCTAATTCCCGCCCTCGAGCAATCTTCTGGCGATCACCTGAGCCTGAATTTCGGCGGCGCCTTCAAAAATATTGAGAATGCGGGCGTCGCACAGCACGCGCGAAATCGGATATTCCAACGCGAACCCGTTGCCGCCGTGGATCTGCAGCGCATTGTCGGCAGCGGCCCAGGCGACACGGGCGCCCAAGAGCTTCGCCATTCCCGCCTCCAGATCGCAGCGGCGCCCCTCGTCCTTGGCGCGGCCGGCGAAATAGGTGATCTGGCGAGCGATATGGATTTCCGTCGCCATCATCGCGACTTTGTCGGCGACCCGCGGAAAATGGATCAGGGCCTTGCCGAACTGGACGCGCTCCTTGGCGTAGCGCAGCCCCAGCTCGAAAGCACACTGGGCCACGCCGACCGCCCGCGCCGCCGTCTGAATCCGGGCGGACTCGAATGTCTCCATGAGCTGCTTGAAGCCCTGACCCTCGATGCCGCCCAGAAGCGCCGCAGCCGGCACGCGAAAGCCGTCGAAGGCGATCTCGTATTCCTTCATGCCCCGGTAGCCGAGCACCTCGATCTCGCCGCCTGACATGCCCTTTGCGGGAAAAGGATCGTCGTCGGTCCCGCGCGGCTTCTCCGCCAGCAGCATCGACAGGCCCTTGTAGCCCGGCTCGGCCGGATTGGTTCGGACGAGCAGCGTCATCAGGTCGGCGCGCACCGGATGGGTGATCCAGGTCTTGGCGCCGTTGACGACGTAATCGTCGCCCTCCTTCGTCGCGCGGGTCTTCAACGAGGCGAGGTCGGAGCCCGTATTGGGCTCGGTGAAGACCGCGGTCGGCAGGATCTCGCCGGTCGCGATCTTCGGCAGGTAGGTCTGGCGCTGCTCTTCGGTGCCGCCGACGAGGATAAGCTCGCCCGCGATCTCGGAGCGGGTGCCGAGCGAGCCCACGCCGATATAGCCGCGCGAGAGCTCCTCCGAGACGACGCACATGGCCACCTTGCCGAGGCCCATGCCGCCATAGGCTTTCGGGAATGGTCAGGCCGAAGACGCCCATCTCGGACAGGCCCCTGATCACTTCGAGCGGGATATAGGCGTTGGTCCGGTGCCAGGTCTGCGCGTACGGAACGACTTCCGCATCGGCGAAGCGGCGCATCTCGCCGCGGATGGCCTCGAACGTCTCGTCGAGTCCCGGATCGCCGATCACGCCCTCAGGCGCTTCCTTGATGTTGGCCGCAAGCGCCGCCCGGTTCTCCGCCGTGTTGCCGCCCTTGATGAGCGCGCTGACCGCAGGCTCGCCCCGGAACGCCGCGATGTCCGCGTCCGAAAGGCCGAAATCGGCGAGGCGCACGATTTCTCCCTGATTCATCGGGATGCCGCCGAAGATCTGCGCCAGATATTCGCCGAGCCCGATCCGGGTCAGGAGGTCCTCGGTCTCGCCGAACCGGCCTTCCTCCTTCATCCGCCGGGCGTAGGCGGCCATTTCCCGGATCGCTTCGACATAGGTTGCGAGCCAGGCCAGGCCGTGGACGGCATGCTGCTCCGCTTCGATCCGGGCCGCGCTGAGCTTGCCGCCCGCGCTGACCTTCTCCCGGACGGCCGCCGTTGCGGTTTCCAGAAGTCCTTCGGCCGCATATTGGGCCTGTCTGGACAGATCGTCGAGCGTCACGGGCGCTTTTCCCTATT
This sequence comes from uncultured Alphaproteobacteria bacterium, assembly GCA_963741845.1. Lineage (GTDB taxonomy): Bacteria > Pseudomonadota > Alphaproteobacteria > Rhizobiales > Beijerinckiaceae > Roseiarcus. The sequence goes on along the minus strand of CAVUJV010000032.1, from coordinate 88,929 downwards.
GGCGTTCTGTTGCGTCGCACCATGCTTCGGCCCAGCCAATGTTGCAATGCGTCTTTTTGATTGCGCGGGACGTCTTGGAATTTGCGCCAAGCGCGGCTAGCGGTGGGCGCCGCCCGGCGAGAGAGTGGGCCGGGGCCGGCGCGTCGTAAGAGGCGAGAGACTTGCGCAGGTTGATTTCGATCTTCTGGAACGCCGGCGAGAAGTTTCTCGCTGACGACGGCTGGGCGATCGCCAGCTACATCGGCCTCACGCTCCTGACCTCGCTGTTTCCATTCCTCATCTTCGTTGCGGCGCTCGCGGGTTTTCTCGGCTCGGCGGATCTGGCGAAGGAGGCGGCGAAGCTTGTCTTCACCGAATGGCCGGACGCCGTGGCAAGGCCGATCGCGCAGGAAGTCGAACGCGTCCTCACCGCGCCCCGCAGCGGGCTCCTGACGCTCGGCGCGGTCTTCGCCTCCTATTTCGCTTCGAGCGCCGTCGAGGCGCTGAGGGTCGGGCTCAACCGCGCCTATGGGCTGATCGAGGTGCGGCCGTGGTGGCTGCTCAGGCTTCAGTCGCTGGGGCTGGTGCTGGTCGGGTCCATCGCCCTGCTCGCCATCGCCTTCCTGGTCGTTCTTGGGCCGTTGATCCTCGCGACGCTGGAGGTCTTCGTGCCCGGCATCACGTATGCGCACGAGTTTCTGAACTTCGCGCGGATCGCAATCGCCTCCCTCATGCTGGCGATCTCGCTGTTCATGGCGCATCTGATCCTGCCGGCGCACCGGCCGCGTTTCCTCGACCTCCTGCCGGGCGTCACCCTCACCTTTGTTGCGAGCATCGCCTTCAGCGAGGCCTTCGGCGCCTATCTCAGCGAGTTCGTCCGGAACTACATCTCGATGTATGCCGGTCTCGCGTCGGTGATGATCGCGCTGGTCTATCTTTATTGGGTGGCGCTGCTCTTCGTCTTTGGCGGCGAGCTCAACGCCTCGATCATGCGGGCGCGGGAGCGGGACCGCTACGAAGGGCCGGCCTTCCGGTAATCCCGGCTGCGTCCGGTGGGTCCTGTTTCGCCGGATTCTTTCTTTTCAGGGATTTACGGGCCAGTTTGTTTCGCTCTCCGTCCTTTCGCCTGTTCCTTTGTGCCGATCTGACCGCCTCCGGCGATGGGCCGAACGCTCCCTCAGGGTCTGTATATAGCGTTCTGATATTTGTAATTATCCACCCGCCGCCCAAGGGAGCGGGTGGCGCGCTCGAATTCTGACCAGTCAAAATATCTGTAACATATATTCCTGTTTTTGGGAATTTTTCTCTTTCGGCCGGCCGTGTCGCCAAACGCTTCATCGGCGCCGGCGCCGCTCGGCGCGAGACGGTCTATCCTTCCTGGGCTTCGCCCGACGCACGCGCCGGATAAAGGTCCGGGACGTACATTTCGCGCGGGATCGGCGCGCGGTGGTAATCGGGATTATGCGCCCGGGGCGGCAGCACGACCGTTGCGCGCGGCGCCTCTTCGTAAGGAATCTGCGTCAGCAGATGGGCGATGCAATTGAGCCGGGCGCGCTTCTTGTCGACGCCTTCCACCACCCACCACGGCGCCTCCGGGATATGGGTCCGCTCGAGCATGATCTCCTTGGCCTTGGTGTAGGCCTCCCAGCGCCGCCGGGATTCGAGGTCCATCGGCGAGAGCTTCCATTGCTTCAGCGGGTCGTCGATCCGCGTCTGAAAGCGGAGGTTCTGCTCGTCGTCGGTGATCGAGAACCAGTATTTGACGAGGATGATGCCGGAGCGGACGAGCAGCCGTTCGAATTCGGGGACCGATTCGAAGAAATCCTCATATTCCTGATCGTTGCAGAAGCCCATCACGCGCTCGACGCCTGCGCGATTGTACCAACTGCGGTCGAAGAGCACGATCTCGCCGCCCGCCGGCAGGTGCGGGACATAGCGCTGGAAATACCACTGGCTGCGTTCGCGCTCGGTGGGAGCGGGGAGGGCGACGGCGCGGCAGACGCGCGGATTGAGCCTCTGCGTCACCCGCTTGATGACGCCGCCCTTGCCGGCGGCGTCGCGGCCCTCGAAGATCACGACGAGCTTGAGCTTTTTGGCGACCACCCAGTCCTGGAGCTTGATGAGTTCGCGCTGGAGGCGGAGAAGCTCGGTGAAATAGAGCTTTCGCGGAAAGCCTCCGCTTTCGGGCAGCGCGTCGCTATCGGCCAGCAGGTCGGCGAGCGCGTCGTCCTCCATCTCCAGTTCCAGATCCTCGTCCAGATTGTCCTGGATCTCGGCATTCACCCGATCTTGCAGGTTCGAGGCGTTCGGTTTGGCGCTCATTTGATCCTTGCCCTCACGGCCGCGCTCCCTCTACGAGAAATCTGACACATGTGACCGAGGCGCGACAATCGGCTCATTTGTCGCCATCCGGGGGTCGATCCTTGAGGAATATCCTGTCCTCCTGGCAAGTCTGGGCGGTGTTCTCCGCCGCTTTCGCGGCGCTGACCGCGATTTTCGCGAAGGTCGGGGTCGAGAATGTCGGCTCGGACTTTGCGACTTTCGTCCGGACTATCGTCATTTTCTTCGTGGCGGCGGGCGTGCTGACGGTTTCGGGTCAGTGGCAGCCGTTCGGCTCCGTTTCGGCGCGGACCTACGCCTTTCTCATGCTCTCGGGCGCGGCGACCGGGGCGTCGTGGCTCTGTTACTTTCGCGCGCTGAAGCTGGGGGACGCGGCGCGCGTGGCGCCGATCGACAAGCTGAGCGTGGTGCTCGTCGCCCTATTCGCCGTCCTGTTCCTTGGCGAAAGTCTGAGCGGGCGGAACTGGCTCGGAGTGGCGCTGATCGCGGCCGGCGCCATTCTGGTCGCCTGGCGCGGATGAGGGAGCGAACGTGGCGGATTCGCAGGAGCCGGTCCTCCGCTTTCTCGCCGATCCCGCGACTTATGGTCTGAGCGCGCCGGTCGGGCGGATCGACACGGCCAACGCGATCGTCTTTCTGGCCGGGCGTGACGTCTACAAGATCAAGCGGGCGGTCAAATACCCTTACATGGACCTCTCGACGCTGGAGAAGCGGCGGAGCGCCTGCGAGAGCGAGATCGCCGTCAATCGCGACGACGCGCCGGCGCTCTATCTCGGGACCGTTCCGATCATAGCGGAGGGCGACGCTTTCCGGATCGGCGGCGAGGGCGACGCCGTCGAATGGGCGGTGCACATGCGCCGGTTCGACGAAAAGGCGACGCTCGACAAGGTCGCCGAGCGGGGCGAACTCACCGACGCGATCATCGACAAGCTCGCCGTCGCGATCCGTCGATCGCACGAACGCGCGCCGCGCCGCGACGGCGCCGGAACGACCCGATCGCTCGCGACCTATATCGAGCAGAACGACGCGGCCTTCGCGGAACGGCCCGAGCTTTTTCCTGAGCCGCAAGCCCGTCGCCTGACGCAGGACATGCGCGCCGCTTTCGCCATCGCGCGGCCCGCGCTGCTCAGGCGAGGGCTCGAAGGCTATGCGCGCCGCTGTCATGGCGACCTGCATCTGCGCAACATCGCGCTCATCGACGGCGAGCCGGTGCTGTTCGATGCGGTGGAGTTCTCCGACGCCATCGCGAGCGGCGACGTGCTCTACGACCTGGCCTTTCTGCTCATGGATCTCGAGGAGCGCGGATTGCGCCGGTTCGCCAATCGGATCCTCAACCGCTATCTCGCGCCAGAGCCGCCCGAGGCCTTCGCCGGCCTCTCGGCCCTGCCGCTCTTTCTGAGCCTTCGCGCCGCCATCCGGGCGAAAGTGGACGCGGCCGGCGCCGACCGGATGGAGGGGCCGCCGCGCGAAGCGGCCTTCGCCCATGCCCGTCATTATTTCGATCTGGCGCGCGCGCTCATCCGCTATTCGGCGCCGCGCCTCGTCGCGGTCGGCGGCCTCTCGGGCACGGGCAAGAGCGCGCTCGCGAGCCGCATCGCCCCTTCGCTCGGACGCGCGCCGGGCGCGCTCTGGCTCAGGAGCGACGTCGAGCGCAAGCTGATGCTGGGTGTCCCCGAACACGAGCCGGCGCCCGCCGGATCCTATGCGCCCGAGATCACGCGCGAGGTCTATCGCCGGATCGACGAGAAGGCGCGGCGGGGCCTTCAGGCAGGGCAGGCGGTCCTGCTGGACGCGACCTTCTCGACGGCGCGCGAACGCGAGGCGGCCTCGGCCATCGCGGCCGAACTGGGAGTCCCTTTCGACGGTCTCTTCCTCGAGGCGAGCGTCGCGACGCGGATCGCGCGCGTCTCCGGGCGCGAGAGCGACGCCTCCGACGCGGACGCGGAGGTCGCGCGCAAGCAGAGCGCCGAGCCGCTTGCCGAGCGCGGCTGGCGCCCGCTCGACGCCGAAGGAAGCCTCGACGAAACGGAAGCGCTCGCGCGCCGTCGCCTCGCGCTCTGAAGCCCTCTATTCATTGCGGGTTCACGGCGTTAAGGGCATGAGCTCGCGTTATGGCGGCGCTTTGCGGAAAGCGCGCCTGAGGCGAATCGGGAGGGAGAGGGATGAACGTGAAATTTTTGAGGGCTGTCGCTTCAGCCCTCTTTGTCGCCGCCGCGATCGGGCTCGCGCCCGCCGCTCACGCAGAGAGCGCGATGAAGGAATGCGGTCAGGAATATCAGGCCGCGAAGGCCAACAACACGCTGAACGGCCAGAACTGGCATGACTTTCTCGCCGCCTGCCGCGTCCGGCTGAAGTCGGCCGCCGCCGCCCCGGCTCCCGCCGCTGCTCCAGCCCCCGCCGCCGCTCCGGCTCCCGCGCCTGTGGCGCCGGCGCCTGCTCCCACGATGCAGCCGAAGCCCGCGCCGATGAAGACCGCCGCGCGGCCGACCGGGGCGGGCGAATTCGCAAGCGAGGCGGAAGCGAAGGCCCGCTGCGCGGATTCGGTCGTCTGGGTGAACACCAAGTCCAAGATCTACCATTATCCGGGAACGCGCAGTTACGGCACGACCAAGCAGGGCGCCTATATGTGCGAAGCCGACGCGCAGGCGGCGGGCGACCGCGCCTCGCGCAGCAGGATCGGCCAGAAGAAGGCCGAGGCGCAATAGACGCCCCGGCTCCTTAAGTCCGGACCGGGAGAGGCGGGCGGTTCACGCCCGCCTTTTTACGTGTTTGCGTTCCGGGGCGGGCTGGGTTAGGCGGCGGCGATGGTCGGCGCGGGAACGGACAGGACGAAATCGGAGACGCGCGGCGGGCCGGCCGTCATTCTGGTGAGGCCGCAGCTTGCCGTGAACATCGGCATGTGCGCGCGCGCCATGGCGAATTTCGGCCTCGACGATCTGCGCCTCGTCAACCCGAAACAGGGCTGGCCGCGCAAGGACGAGTGGCGCGAGGTCGCCTATTCGGCGGCCGCGGGCGCGACCGCGCTCCTCGATTCGGCGCGGGTTTTCGCGAGCGTCGAGGCGGCTGTCGCGGACCTCGCCTATGTCTACGCCACGACGGCGCGCGAGCGTGGGCAGGCGAAATCCGTTTTCGCGCCGGGCGCCGCCATGGCGGCCGCGGCCGAGGCCGTGGGGCAGCGGCGCGGCATTCTGTTCGGCCCCGAGCGCACCGGCCTCGACAATGACGACGTGGCGGTCGCCGACGCGATCGTCACCTTTCCGACGAACCCGGCCTACGCCTCGCTGAACCTCGCGCAGGCGGTGCTGCTCTGCGGCTACGAATGGTTCAAGGCCGCGCATGGCGACGCGCCGCCGCCCGCGACCGTCCCGCGCCCGGTCTCGCCGCCGGCGCAGCGCGAGATGCTTCTCGCCTTCTTCGATTTTCTGGAGGGGAAGCTCGACGAGAACGGCTTCTTCCGGCCGGAGACGAAAAAGCCGATGATGCGGCGGAACCTCCGCAACATCTTCCATCGCATGCAGCTCACGCAGCAGGACGTGCGCACGCTGTGGGGCGCGGTCGTGCGGCTCGCGGAAGGCCCGCGCATGGACGTTCAGACGCGCAAGCGCGTCCGGCCCCCGAAGGGCGGCCGCAAAGAGACAGAGGATGCGAGTTCATGAGCGTCGCGAGCATGACGGGCTTCGCCCGGAGCGCGGGGTCGGCCGGCGGGTGGCGCTGGTCTCTGGAGATCAAGTCGGTCAATGCGAAGGGGCTGGACCTGCGCCTGCGGCTTCCCGCGCCCTTCGACCGGGTCGAGGCGGAAGCCCGCGCCCGCCTCGGCAAGGCGCTCGCGCGCGGAACGTGCTTCGTGAGCCTGACCGCGCAGCGCGAGGGCGCGGCGCAGGCCATCCGCATCGACGAGGCGACGCTGGCTTCGCTCGCCCTTGCCGCGCGGAAGGCCGCCGAAACGGCGGGGCTCGCGCCGCCGACGATGGACGGCCTGCTTTCCGTTCGCGGCGTCGTCGAGGTCGAGGAGGCGGTCGAGGACGAAGCCGCGACCGCGGAAGCCTGCGGCCGGGCGCTGAAAAGCCTCGACGAGGCGCTGGCCAGCCTGACGGAAGCGCGGGCGGCGGAGGGCGCGGCGCTGGCGGCGGTGCTCAACGAACGGCTCGACGCGATCGAGGCGCTGACGCTCGCAGCCGACGCCAATCCGGCCCGCAAGCCGGAGGCGGTCCGGGCGCGGCTCGCCGAAAGCGTCGCGACTTTGATGGAGTCTTCGCGCGGCTTCGACGAACACCGCCTGCATCAGGAGGCGATCCTGCTCGCGGCGAAGGCCGACCTCCGCGAGGAGCTGGACCGGCTCAAGACCCATGTGGCCGCCGCGCGGGCGCTTCTCGCGGAAGGCGGCGCGATCGGCCGGCGTCTCGACTTCCTCTCTCAGGAACTCGGCCGCGAAGCGAACACGCTCTGCGCCAAGTCGAACAATGGGAGCCTGACCGCGCAGGGGCTCGAACTCAAGGTGCAGATCGAGCAGTTCCGCGAGCAGGTCCAGAACGTGGAGTGAGGCCGGGCCCGCCTCGCCCCGGATCTCCGGATCCGGGGCGGGGATGGATCGGGCTCTTGAACTCGGGCCGCAAATCGCGCATTGCGCGGGCCCAGAACGTCGAGTGAGTCCGGAGCGCATGGCTGCCAAACGGCGCGGGATGATCCTGATACTGTCCTCGCCCTCGGGCGCGGGGAAGACGACGCTGACCCGCATGCTCACGCAGGACAAGGACCTCGACCTCACGCTCTCCGTGTCGGTCACCACGCGGCCCCGCCGGTCCTCCGAGGTGGACGGCATCCATTACCGCTTCATCGACCGGCGCGAGTTCGAGCGGATGAAGGAAGGCGGCGACCTGCTCGAATGGGCGGAAGTGCACGGAAACGCCTATGGCACGCCGCGCCCGCCGGTCGAGAAGGTGCTCGCGGAAGGCCGCGACATGCTGTTCGACATCGACTGGCAGGGCGCGCGCCAGGTGCGCGAAGGGCTCGGCGACGACGTCGTGTCCATCTTCGTCCTGCCGCCGTCGATGCGGGAATTGCGCTCCCGGCTCGAGCGGCGCAACGAGGATTCCTCCGGCGCCATCGAGAAGCGGCTCGAAAACGCGCGTCACGAAATCGAAAGGTGGCGCGCCTATCACTATGTGATCGTCAACGACGACCTTCAGCGCGCCTATGACGACCTCAAGGCGATCGTCCGGGCGGAGCGGCTGAAGGTCGGCAGGGTTGAAGCGGCGATCGAACCCTTCGTCGACGCTCTCGTGAAGGCGTGAGCGCGCGATCTCGCCGTTTCGGCGCCGGGCAGTTCAGGGGACGGGAAATGAGAAGTTCGGTCTTGCGCGCCGTCGCCGGCGCTTTTCTGTCGGCTGCGGCGCTTGCGGGCTGCCAGACCGAGCCGCGGACCCTTCCGGTCATGTCCATGAGCGACTTCTACAAGCTTCCTGCGGACCAGCGCCCGGTCGCTTTCAAGGACCCCGACCCGAATCTCTTCTATCCGTACAATGTCCACCGAACCGACGGGCTCAGCCGCAATCCGGACGATTGCGTGCGATGGGGCTGCATCGACCAGAACGCACGCTGACGGGGGGCGCGCCCCCGTCGCGCGATGCAACCAGCATCATCCTTACCGCTTCGCCGTCCCGAGCCTCAGGGGGGCGGCGCGCCGGTGAATTCGCAGTGGAACTGGCGGGCGACCGCGGCGATCTCCGCCTGATCGGCGGGCGCCTTGAGCCCCAGCCGGGCGGCGGTCGCAAAGAAGCTCTCCAGTCCGCCGGGCGTCACGGTGGTGACGAAGCGGGCAGGCGAAGCGCTGGTGACCCGGAACCCATGTTCCTTTCCGCGCGGCACGAAGGTCACGTCGCCGCTCCGGCGCTGAAACGTCCGGCCCTCGTACCAGAACAGGGCCTCTCCCTCGATGAGATAGATGGTCTCGTCCTCCCTGTGATGGATATGGCGCGCCGGTCCGGCGCCGGGCGGGACCACGGCCTCGAACATGCCGAGCCGGCCTTCGGTCTCCGCGGGGGTGAGCAGGATGCGATAGGTGGTGCGCAGCCATTCGACGGTCACTCCCGGGCCGAAGGCTTCCACATGGGCGTTCATGAGTGTCTCCAATGAAAGGGAAGGGTTTGCGCTGGCCGGCGGCGGGGTGACTTCTGCCGCGACCCTGGGCATAATTGAAATTGATTGTTCCTATACCGGGTATCATCAGCGTGAATTTCCGGACGTTCGACCTGAACCTGCTGCGCGTGCTCGACAGCATGCTTGCGCTCGCGAACACGACGCGCGTTGCGGAGACGATCGGACTTAGCCAACCCGCCGTCAGCGCGGCGGTCGCGCGCCTGCGCGAGCGTCTCGGCGATCCGTTATTCGTTCGCGAGGGCAATGCGCTGGTCCCGACGAGCTACGCGCTCAGCCTTCAGGCGCCGGTGCGCGAGGCGCTGCAAAATCTCGAGGAGGCGCTCGCCGGAGGCCGCCGCTTTGATCCGGGCGAATGCCGGCGGGCCTTCGTGATCGGCGCCTCGGACTATTTCAACGAAATGCTAATGCCGAGACTGGCGGCCCGCGTCGCAAACGAGGCGCCGAACGTGCGCCTGAAAATGCTGCCGGCGTCGATAGCGACTTTCCCGGCGATGCTGACGGCGGATGAATTCGACATGGCGCTGTCGATTTCGGTCGAGCCGCCCGACTGGATCGAGAAGCGGCTCGCATTCGAGGCCTCCGACCTTGTGGCCGCGCGCAATGGCCATCCACAACTCGCGCGCGCCGGTCTCGCCTGGGGCGATACCATTCCGCTCGACCTCTTCTGCGAGCTGCCGCACGCAATCTTCTCGATCACCCGGGAATTCGTGCATTTCGCGGATGAGGCGCTCTCGCGGATCGGGCGGGAGCGGCGCGTCATGGTTTCGGTCCCGAGCTATTTCGGGGTCGCGCGGATCGCGGCGCAGAGCGACCTGCTGGGCGTGCTGCCGACGCGTTTCGCCCTTCCGATCGCGCAGAAACTCGGGCTCACGATCTACCGGCTGCCGTTCGCGATGCCCCTGACAGGCCTCTTTCTCTACTCGCGCAGGCGCGACGCCTCCAATCTCGAACAGGCGTGGCTGCGCGGGCTGGTTCTCGACCTGCTCGCGCCGCTGGACGAGACGCGATTTCCGATTGCGCACGAGGAGATTCGGGACGCCGAAGGGCGCCGGTAGGCAGCGATGGCTTTCGCGCGCCTCTGCGGCGCTATGCAGCCAGCATCATCCTTGCCGCTTCCGCCATCGCGGCGCCGAGGATGGCGTGCTGGTCGGGCGCGTAGTGGATGCCGTCCTCGTCGGAAGCATGGATGAAGGCGCCGGCCTCGACGAAGCCGATCCCGCGCGCCTCCGCGAGCCGGTGGTAAAGCGAGGGCAGGCGAAGCGCCTTCTCGGGCCCTCCCGCGAACATCTCGGCAAAGCCCGTGAGCTTCGCCATCGGCGGCGGCGCGACGAGCAAGAGCAGCGGCGGATCGCCGCCTGCCCCCGTGTCGGAAGCGAGCGCCACATCGAGAAGCCGCGCGGCGTTCGCCGCGATGGTCTCGGGCGTCGCCGCGAAAATCGCTTTGCAGTCGTTGCAGCCAAGCGAAACGATGACGAGGTCGATGGGCGCGTGGCTTCTGAGACACGGCGCGAAATAAGCGAGGCCGTCGCGGCCGCTCTCCTCGGGATCCTCGAAGGCGATCGTTCGGCCGCGCAAGCCCTCTTCGATCACCTCGAAATCCGGGCCGAGCGCCGCCGCCATCACGCCTGGCCATCGGACGCTCTTCGCCATGCGCTCGCCGGTCGCGGGGGTCGCGCCCCAGGTGTTGGAGTCGCCGAAGGCGAGGATGACGGGCATGGAGGCTCCTGTTTCGCGGTCGCCTGAAGGCTAGGGGCGCGCTGTCTCTGCACAGAATCGCCGGTCGTGTCACGCCCGCGAAATCGGGAGGCCAGAAGCCGTAACAGAGCCCTGAATCAGGAACTGGCGAATGCCGGCGTTCGCGTCGCGAGACAGACGCGCGAAAGGTCATGAATATTCCGTGACGGCGATAGGAATCCCTGGACGATATTGGCCGCCGCGGCGGCGCCATCAAGGCTGGGATTGGAGTCGCGACGCGGCCGCGCATCTCTTTCGTCATGGCTTCGATTCGCTCGACGAGCGCCCGCACCGTCTCCGTCAGTTCGGTGTTCTGCTGCAGAAGCGTCCGCACGCTTTCCGTCAGCGACGTGTTCTGGCCGAGCATGTCGACCAGCAGCGCGGTCTGCCGTTGCGTTTCGCGTTGCCGCTCCTCGTTGAGAAGCTGCAATTCCTCGCGGTGCTGCGCGTCGGCGATCGAATTCATCTTGTCGCGGTCGGCCTGCCGCGTCTGCGCGAGCAGGATGAGCGGGGCTGCGTAGGCCGCCTGTGTCGAAAAGGCGAGATTGAGCAGGATGAAAGGATAAATGTCGAAATTCGTCCAGCCGACCGCGTTCACGAGGATCCAGACCGCGACGAGGATGGACTGCGCGATGAGGAAGGTCGGCGTGCCGAAAAAGCGCGCGAAGGATTCCGCCTTGAGTCCGAACCAGTCGTTTCCGAAGACCGAATCCAGATGGGCGTGCGGCAGATGAAATCGTCTCGCGCGCTCGTGCATGCGTGTGCTCCCCTGGGACCCCGAAGGGCCGATCGGACCTATCCTTGCCGATTGCGCGCGGATGACAAGGGGAGCAGAAAGCCGCTCCGCGCCGCTTGCGGGGCACGCGGGCGGCGGCTATGGTCGCCTAGTTCCACGGATTTTGTATAGAATAAACGAAGACAAGCAGAACAAAAACGTACAAGAGGCGGCTCCGGGCTTCGCGTCGGGCCGGCCGCCTCGCGGGAAGGAGACGACGCGCCAGCCATGAGGAAAGAAACCCGATGTCCCTGAAGCCTGAAACCCTCGCGCTGCACGCGGGCTGGCGCGCCGATCCGACGACCGGATCGGTGGCGGTGCCGATCTACCAGACGACGTCCTACCAGTTCCAGAGCGCCGAGCACGCCGCCAATCTCTTCGCGCTGAAGGAACTCGGGAACATCTATACGCGCATCATGAACCCGACCAACGACGTCCTCGAGAAGCGCGTCGCGGCGCTGGAAGGGGGCGTCGCGGCTCTTGCGTTGGCGAGCGGGCAATCGGCTTCCGCGTTCGCGCTCCAGAACCTCGCCAAGGTCGGCGACAATGTCGTCTCCTCGACCGATCTTTACGGCGGCACCTGGAATCTTTTCGCCAACACGCTGAAGGATCAGGGCATCGAAGTGCGCTTCGTCGATCCGTCGGACCCCGAGAATTTCGCGAAGGCGACAGACGCGCGCACCCGCGCCTATTACGCGGAGACGCTTCCCAATCCGAAGCTGATCGCCTTTCCGATCCGTGAGGTCGCGGACATCGGCCGGCGCTTCGGCATTCCGCTCATCATGGACAACACCGCCGCGCCGCTCCTGACCCGGCCCTTCGACCACGGCGCGGCGATCATCGTCTATTCCTCGACCAAATATCTCGGCGGTCACGGCACGTCGATCGGCGGTGTTCTGGTCGATTCCGGCACATTCCCCTGGGACGAGCACAAGAGCCGCCAGCCGGCGCTCAACACGCCCGACCCGAGCTATCATGGCGCGGTGTGGAGCGAAGCGGTGAAGCCGCTGGGACCCATCGCCTACATCATCAAGGCGCGCGTGACGCTTCTGCGCGACCTGGGCTCCGCCATGTCGCCGTTCAACGCGTTCCTCACGTTGCAGGGCATCGAGACGCTGCCGCTGCGCATGGAGCGCCATTGCGCGAATGCACTCGCCGTCGCGAACTGGCTCGCCAAGCGGCCGGAAGTGACGAAGGTCATCCATCCCTCGCAGCAGACGGGCGAAGCGAAGCGGCGCGCCGAGACCTATCTGAAAGGCGGATTGGGCGGCCTTGTCGGCTTCGAGATCAAGGGCGGCAAGGAGGCGGGGCGCAAGTTCATCGACGCGCTGAAGCTTCTCTATCACGTCGCCAATATCGGCGACGCCCGCTCGCTCGCGATCCATCCCGCGACGACGACGCATTCGCAGCTCTCACCCGACGAGCAGCTCGCGACCGGCGTGTCGGAAAGCTACGTGCGCCTCTCCATCGGCCTCGAACATATCGACGACATCCTCGCCGATCTCGATCAGGCGCTGAAGGCGTCCGCCTAGCCGCGACGGTGAAGCCCTCTCCCGCGCTGACAGCGGGGGAGGGCGGCGCGGGCCCGCGCCAAGGCGGCCATCCGCGACATTATGCCTAATCGCTGCAAGTTCTTCGTCAGACTTTTGGGGTCTAAGATGCCCCCGAGCGAGTTCCCCGTGAGGGGGACAGAGGGCGGAGCTTTTGCGATGACGAAACGAGGGATGATCTGGGCGACGACGGCGCTGGCCGGGCTCGTGACGCTTGCCGCCTATAACGCGGACGCCTGCACGCGCGTGCTCTACGAGAGCGGCGACAAGGACTATATCGTCGGCCGCACGATGGACTGGATGGTCGATCCGCATAGCGACCTCTGGTCTTTCCCCAGGGGCATGCAGCGCGACGGCGGCGTCGGGCCGAAGTCGGTCAAATGGACGTCGAAATACGGCTCCGTCGTCGCCTCCTTCGAGAATGTCGCGACCGTCGACGGCATGAACGAGAAGGGGCTTGTGATGAACATGCTCTATCTCGTCGAATCCGACTATGGCGACTGGAAGACGTCCGACAAGCCGCTGATCTCGGCCGGCGCCTGGGGGCAATATGTGCTCGACAATTTCGCCACCGTCGCCGAGGCGGTGGAGGCGATGTCCAAAGACCCGTTCGCGATGGTCGCGCCCGACCTTCCGGGCGGCCACAAGGCGGCCGGGCATGTCGCGATCTCGGACGCGACAGGCGACAGCGCGATCTTCGAATGGCTCGGCGGCAAGCTCGTCGTTCACCACGGGGCCCAATATACGGTGATGACCAATTCGCCGAGCTACGATCAGCAGCTTGCGCTGATGGGCTACTGGAATTCCATTGGCGGCATCAATTTCCTGCCGGGCACCGCGCGCTCCGCCGACCGTTTCGTGCGCGCGAGCTGGAACCTCAACGCCGTGCCGCACGAGAAGGACCCGCGCATCGCGGTCGCGACCGTGTTCTCGCTGGCGCGCGCCGTCTCCGTGCCGCTGGGGCTCGCCGATCCGAAGGAGCCCAATATCGCGGCGACCGTCTGGCGCACCGTGTCGGACTCGGGGGCGAGACGCTACTTCTTCGACTCGTCCTACAGCCCGATGGTCTTCTGGGTCGACCTCGACAAGCTCCCGCTTCAGGAAGGCGCAAAGCCGATGAAGCTCGACCTCCGCGGCCGTCCGGCGATCGCGGGAGAGGCGTCCGCGAAATTCGCGCCGGCCGAGCCCTTTAAATTCCTGTCGCCGTAAGGAAGGGGCAGGGCCGGCCTATCCCCGGGCGCGCATCAGCCGGGACTTGTCGCGGTTCCAGTCGCGCGCCTTCTCGGTCTCGCGCTTGTCGTGCAGCTTCTTGCCGCGCCCGAGCGCGATCGCGATCTTCGCCCGGCCCTTTTCGTTGAAATAGATGCGCAAGGGCACGATCGTCATGCCCTCGCGCTCGACGCCCTTGGCGAGCTTCGCGATCTCCTTGGCGTGCAGAAGGAGTTTGCGCGGGCGCTTCGGCTCGTGGTTGAAGCGGTTCGCCTGAAGATATTCGGGGATGTTGGCGTTGTAGAGGATGACCTCGCCCTTGCGGTCGACGGAGGCGTAGCTCTCGGCGACCGTCGCCTTGCCGGTGCGCAACGACTTCACCTCCGTCCCGGTGAGCATCATGCCTGCTTCGAAGGTCTCGCCGATCTCATAGTCGAAGCGCGCGCGACGGTTGTCGGCGACGACCTTGAAATTGGGCTTTTCCTTGTCCTTGGCGGCCATTCGCGTCAGGCGTTCAGGAGGCCCGCGTGGACCATCGCACGGCGGATCACCGCCTCGGTCGCGGGGCTGACCGGGATGAGCGGCAGGCGGCTCTCGTTCTGGACGCGGCCGAGCAGGCTCAGCGCATATTTGGCCCCATTGACGCCGGGCTCGGCGAAGATCGCGGCGTGGAGCGGCGCCAGGCGGTCCTGAAGCTTGAGCGCATGATCCCAGTCGTCGCGGAAGACGGCTTCCATCAGTTCGGCGCAGAGTTGAGGCGCAACATTGGCAGCTACGGAGATGCATCCGTGTCCGCCAGCCGCCATGGCCGCCAAAGCGGTCATGTCTTCGCCAGAAAGCTGGATAAAGTCCTGTCCCATGGCGTGCCGCTGGCGCGACACCCGGCCAACATCGCCGGTTGCGTCCTTCACGCCGACGATATTGGGAAGCTCGCTCAGCCTCTTCATCGTGTCGACGGACATGTCGACCACGCTGCGGGGAGGGATATTGTAAATGATAATGGGAATGCCGATGGCGTCGTTAATGGCCTTGAAGTGCTGGTAGAGCCCTTCCTGGGTAGGCTTGTTGTAATAGGGGGTCACGACGAGCACCGCGTCCGCGCCGGACATTTCGGCGTGGCGCGCGAGCGCGACCGCTTCGATTGTATTGTTGGAGCCGGCGCCCGCGATCACCGGAACGCGTCCGCGCGCTTCGTCGATGCAGGCATCGACGATGCGCCGATGTTCCTCGTGCGTCAGCGTCGGGCTTTCGCCCGTCGTCCCGACGGGCACGAGGCCGTGCGAGCCGGCGGCGATCTGCCAGTCCACCAGGGCGCGGAAGGCCTGCTCGTCGAATTCTCCGTCCTTGAACGGCGTCACCAACGCCGGCATCGATCCGTGAAACTTTGCCCGCTCTCTCATTGTCCGCGTCCGCTCGATCGCGCGGGTCGGTCGCCTGCCGGTCCCTCCCGCGGCCGGACACATAGACCCGGCGCGCGGCGCGGGGAAGGGAAAAGGGGAGGGATCGTCAAGGTTAACGCTTCGTCAGCAAACTGGGCCCATCCTTCCGCTCCTGGAGTGCGGCGATGACGATCTGGCGAAAACGCGCGCTTATCGGCGCTTCGATGGCGGCGCTTCTGATCGCGATCGCGCCGGTAGGCCGGCAGGGCTGGCGCGAACTCGTATCCCTCAAACGGGTCGCCGAGCGTCAACTCGCCATCAAGCGGATCGGCGAGCAGAGGCTGGCTCATATGTTGCCGGCGCCGCCGCCCGAGCCGGGCTGGTCCGACGTCAAGCCGCCGGACGGCGCGACGCTCGTCGAGCGCGAGATCGAGGCCGAGAGCGCCGCCCGTCCGCGCGAGGCCGGCGAGCCGGAGGCTTCCGCCGACGTCTATCCGGACCCCGAGATCGTCGCGCGGACGCCCAGTCCGCCCCAACAGGGCATGCCGGCGCCGCCCGGATCGCCGATCTCGGCCGCGGTCGTCGCCTATGGGAAGGGCGACTTCGCGACGCTCGCCGCGCTCGCCGAGGCCTCCACCGACCCGGACGAACGCCTCGGCCTCCAATGGGCCGCGCTGCGGGTCAATCCCAACCCCCTCGGCGGCGGAACTCGCCGCTTTCGTCGCCGCCCATCCGACCTGGCCGGGCGCCGGCTGGGCCCGCTACCGGCAGGAGGCGGAGCTCGCCGTCCATGCGCCGCCCGCGAAGGCTGCGCTGGCGTTCTTCGAGCGGCAGCCGCCGCAGTCGAGCGCGGGCAAGCTCGCTTACGCCCGCGCGCTCGCGGCCGCCGGCCGCGTCAACGATGCGATCACGGTCGTGCGGGCGCTGTGGCGCGAGGGCAATTTCGACAGCTGGACCGAAGGGCAGATCCTGCGCGAATTCAGTCCGGTGCTGCAGCGCGTGGATCACAAATATCGCGCCGACCGGCTGCTTTATGCCGAGAATTTCGGCCCCGCGCTCCGCGCCGCGGCGTTGGTCGGGCCCGACATGTCGGCGCTGGCGCAGGCGCGCATGGCCGCCGCGCGCGGGCCGCTGAGCGCGCAGCTCATCCGCGCCGTGCCGCAATCGCTGAAGAACGACCCGGGCTTCCTCTTCGCGCGCATTCAGGACGCGCGGCGCTCGGGCCGCGCTTACGAGGCGGCGACCCTTCTCGATCTCGCGCCGACCGACCGCGCCGCCCTCGTCGATCCCGACAAATGGTGGACCGAAAGGCGGATGGTCGCGCGGAAATTGCTCGACCTCAAGGAGCCGAAGCTCGCCTTCGACCTCTGCGCCAGGGCGACCGAACCCGATCAGGCCGCCGACAGGGTCGACCAGGATTTCCATGCGGGCTGGATCGCCCTGCGCTTCCTCGACAATCCGACAGAGGCCGCGAACCGCTTCGCCCTTGCGGCGGAGGCGGCGCTGACTCCGCTCTCGATCGCCCGCGCCGCCTATTGGCAGGGCCGGGCTGCCGAGGCCAAGGGCGACGAAGCGGGCGCAAAGCGCTTCTACGAGACCGCGGCGGGCGAGCCCATCGCCTATTACGGGCAACTTGCGGCGGACAAGCTCGGCGAGAAGCGGCTCGCGCTTCGCGAGCCGAAGAAGGTCGCTGCCGGGGACGACCGGAACGAATCCGTGCGGGCGGTCGAGGCGCTCTACGCGGACGGGCTCGACGATCTCGCGACGCCGCTCGCCTATGAGGCGGCGCGGAGCTGGACGGACGAAGCGCAGATCGCCGCGATGGCGGAGGTCGTGAAGGCCCACGCCGACGCTGCGACGGAAGTGCAGTTCGGCAAGATCGCAACCCTGCGCGGGCTGCCCTTCGACGAGATGGCTTTCCCGTCGAGCGGCATGCCGGCCTTCCTGCCGCTCGCGGGCTCGGCCGATCTCCCCAGCGTCTATGCGGTCGCCCGCCAGGAGAGCGAATTCATCTGGCGCGCCGCCTCGGGCGCGGGGGCGAAGGGCCTCATGCAGATCCTGCCCTCGACCGCCGCCGGAACCGCGCGGCGCGCGGGCGTCGCCTATGATTACGCGCGGCTCCTCGCCGATCCGGCCTTCAATACGCAGCTCGGCGCGGCCTTCCTGGGGCAGGTGATGGGCGATTTCGACGGCCCGCCGGAACTGGCCTTCGCTGCTTATAACGCGGGGCCCGGGCGGGTCGCGCAATGGCTTCAGGCCTATGGCGATCCGCGCAAGGGCTCGGTCGATCTGGTGGACTGGGTCGAGCGCATCCCCTTCGAGGAAACGCGCGACTATGTGCAGCGCGTCTCCGAAAATCTCGCGGTGTACAAACAGCTTTTCGCCGAAGTCCCGCCCGACCGGCCGCAGCTCTCGCCGAAGCTCGCGAGGGAGTAGGGCGCGGCCATCTCGCCTCGCGCGAAACAGGAAGGCCGCCCGAAGGCGGCCCTCGCAAGTACGGACAGCGCGAGCCTTTATACGGCGAACCTTCGCGCCTTTCGCGTACGACGGCTTGCCGCGTAGCCGAGACCGGCGAAGCCGATCGCCATCATCGCCCAGGTCGAGGCTTCTGGCGCCGCAAAGGCGACGCCGCCATAGCGCAGGCCCGCGACGGGGCCGTCGAAGACGGAGAAGGACTCGCTGTTCGGGAGGGACAGGGAGCTCAGCGTGTCGGAGATCGTCACGATCGCGTTCGGATCGGCGCCGTTGTCGCCCGAACCGCTGGCGGTCGCGGTGGTCGCCCAGAGAGTGACCGTGCCGTCCGCGTTGACGCGGCCGGTCAGGTTCCGCAAGCCGACCGTGGTCTCCTGGTAGTCCCAGCCCTGAACGCTATAGGTCGAGCCGATGAGACCGCCGCGCAGGGTGTAATCGAGCTGCCAGGTTCCGTTGACCAGCGACCATTTCTCAAGCCCGGCGTTGGTCGAGACGTCCGTCGCAGTTGCCGCCGCCCTCGTCAGCGACGTAGAGCGTCGAGGGGTTGGCGAAGAAGAGGCCGAATGGCGTGATATCCTGATTGGCGCCCGCCGTATCGGGGAAGCCCGGAAGAATCGTGACCTTGGCGCTGCTCGCGGTCGCCGCTGTCGGAAGCGCGCCGTTCGGGTTGCTGACCGTATAGACCGAGTCGATGCCCTTGCTGCCGCTGCCCTTCGTGAAATAGAGCGCGCCGTTGTAGTAAGTGACAGAGCGGAAGTTGCTGTCCTTGCCCGCCTTGTCGCCCGGGATCGAGGCGTAAGTCGGATCGACCATGGTCGAGTTCGGGGTCGCCCCCGGCGTGACAGCCTCAAGACCGGTCGTGGTCGAGAGCTGCGTGGGCACCGGCTTCGCCTTGCCGTTGTTCGAGTTGCCGACCGTGTAATAGAGGCCGTTCGGCGCGAGCACGGCCGCGCGTCCGTTATTGCCGCCGTATGCCTGCGTTTGCGTCACGGTGTACGAACCGTCGGCGCCCACCGCGACCACGGAGCGGTTGAAGGCGTAGTTGGCGCCGTTGAACTGCGTGACTGCGTTCGTCGGATCGGAATAAGCGGTGTTGTCGGTATTGGAGACGTCAAGCATACCGACGGCAGTGCCCGGATGGCCCGAGCCGCCCGGGGCGTAACCCATCAGGGTGGCGACCTTGCCGTTGGCGGTGTTGGCGATGTTGAGGCCAAGCTCGGACTTCGAGCTGAAGCTCGTCACGACCTCGACTCGGATTCAGCGACTCGGACGCCAGAACGGCCGCATTCGATGGATTGAGGTCCTGAAGCGTGATCGCCGAGGTCACGCCGAACGCGCCGTCGACCGTCGCATTGTTCCAGACAGTGTTGAGGTCGCCGTTGGAGACGGCCGCGCCGCCGGGGATCGCCGAGCCCACGCTCAGGTTGGCGACGTCTCCGACGTCCTGATAAGTCGTCGTCGAGATCAGGAGCGAATTGTTGTTGATGAGGGCGCCAGCCATCGCCTGCGGCGCGGCGCTCGCCAGCGCGATCACGGCTACGCTCGAACACAAGGTTGCGTGGCGGATTCTCGAAATCGCGGCGACGTTGTCGAACATTCGGCGCTCCCGGCCCTGAGGTTGACCGGGAGTGCGTTACGACGCACGCACAACACGTCAGTGACAGTTGTCGCCGAGAAACGTCACGTTTTCGTGAGCCGCTTGTTCGAGAGCGTCACCCAAGCAACGCCCTCACCGTCTCCACAAGCCTCTTCACATCCACCGCGTAAGAGAAGGGCGAATCCTTCACGTGGCGGGGCGCGGCTTCCAGCGCCTCGGCCGATTGCGGCTGGAAGAGCACGACATGTTCGAGGCCGAGCATCGCGGCGAGATGCGACGACCACGGGTCGTGCTGGCCTTCCGCGATGATCTCGACGACCTTCGCGCCCGGCGGGCAGAAGAGCACGTTGGTCATCGCCGCTCCGAATTCGCACACGATGATCTCGGCCTGCGCGAAAGTCAGCGCCTGCTCGTCGAAGGAGAGCTTCTCCGGCTGGACCGCGGCGAAACCGAGCGGCTTCAGGGCCTCGATCATCTCGGCGCGATTGACGATATTGCGGCTGTTGGCGAGGCTGCGCACGACGAGGACGCGCTTCGGCGTATCGACAGCGCCGGCCGCCTTCCGCGCATTCGCGAGAATCCGGCCGAAGACCTCGCGGGTCTGCGGGTGCGCGTTCTGGCTGGCTTCGCCGCTGTGCCGGTTGCTGACGATCGGGTTTGCGAGGAAGACGGGCTCGGGCCGGATCTCGCGGATGAGCCCGTCGCGGAACGCCCAGCCGGGCGATCACGCCGCGCTGCCAGGGTTTGAGCGTCCAGGTCAGCATCGGCATCGCGTTGCGCGCGCCAAGGTCGATCAGCGGAACGATGTCCAGCATCCAGTGCCCGTAATTGGGCTTCTCGGAATTGGCGACGAGCAGGCGCGCCTCCTCGATGCGCGGCGCCCGCGCGAGCTGCCCGGGATAGAAGAGCGCCTCGCGCGTCCCGTCCGGCCGGGCGCGTTCGACGATCTGCTTCACCGACGAGAGGAAGTCCGGCCGGAACGGCCCGAGAAACGAATGCCGCCAGACCCGGCCGGCCGGCGAAATGACGAGGCCGAGCGCCGGGAACCAGAACTGGTCCGTCAGATGCTCCAGCGTCATCGCCGGCGCATGGACCGTGTGCCCGACGTAATGCATCGCCTCCGTCGTCGTGGAATTGACGCTGAGCGGATGAAGCCGCGTGCGATAGTCCGCCGCTTCGATCGCCGTGCATTGGGCCATCGGCGGCGGAAAGCGGCCCTCGAAGGGGACGGCGGCGAGTTCCGTCGCGCGGTCGACCGAGACCGGGACGCCGCCGTCCGAACGCGCGGCGCGCGCGATGCGGGCGCGCTCCCTCAGCCGCTTGAGAGGCTGGCGCACCGCATGGCGCCAGACCCCGTGAAGCGCGCGATTGACGCGCATCAGCGCCTCGTTCTCGACGCTGTCCGAGCCTGATTTTCGCCGGTCGCGAGCCAAAGTCCTGTTCCGGGCGGGGCGGGCGCGCCCCGCATGGGCCGCCGCTATGCCCGAAGCGGGGGACGGCGCCAAGGCGGGCTTTTCCACGGCGATCGGCGGCGCCCACGGTGACTTCGCCCGAATCGGCGGCTAGCCCTTGATTCGCGCCATGCCATTCCGATTCGTTCATACCGCCGACATTCACCTCGACTCGCCGCTGCGCACGCTCGCGCTGCGCCAGCCGGAGCTTGCCGAACTCATCGGCGGCGCGACGCGAAAGGCGTTTGCCTCCGTCATCGACCTCTGTCTCGCCGAGGAAGCGGACGCGCTGATCGTCGCGGGCGACCTCTACGACGGCGAGCAGACCTCGATGAAGACGGCGCGCTTCCTCGCCGACCAGTTGCGCCGCCTGGACGCGGCCGGGATCAGGACCTTCCTCATTCGCGGCAACCACGACGCCCAGTCGCGGATCAAGCTCGAACTGGTGCTGCCGGAAAGCGTCAAGCTTTTCCACGGCCGGGCGGAAGCCGTGATGATGAACCGGGGCGGCCTCGACGTCGCCATTCAGGGGATCAGTTTCGCCCAGCCTCATGCGCCCGAGAGCCTGCTGCCGAAATTCAGGCCGCCGCGCGACGGGGCTTTCAACATCGGGATCCTGCACACGAGCCTCGGCGGCTCGTCGAATCACGATGTCTATGCGCCCTGCGCCGCGGCCGACCTGCAGAACGCGGGCTTCGACTATTGGGCGCTCGGCCACATCCACGAGCGATACGAGGAGCGCGGCAAGGCGGCGATCGTCATGCCGGGCAATCCGCAGGGGCGCGACATCAACGAGGCGGGGCCGAAATCCGCGACGCTGGTCACGGTGCGCGACGACCGGAGCCTGACGATTGAGGAGCGGCTGACGAGCCTCGCCGAATTCGTTCGCGTCGGCGTCGACTGCTCGGGCGCTCGGGACTGGCGCGAGGCTGTCGGGCGCATCTCGGCGGCGCTCGAAGACGCGCGCGAAAAAGCGCGGAGCGAGCATCTTGTGGCGCGGCTCCGGCTGACCGGCGCGACGCCGCTCGCGTGGCGGCTGCGGGCGGATACGGACAGGCTCGCCGAAGAGGCGCGCGCCGCCGCCTCCGCGATCGGTCAAAGCTGGATCGAGAAGGTCGAACTCGCCTGCGTCGAGCCGTCGGCGGAGACTTCCGGCCGCGGCGATCCGATCGCGGAGCTGCGCGCCCTCATGGAGGGCGAGGTCGCCGGATCGAAGGCGCTCGTGGATCAGTTGAGCGAACTCGCCCAGGAGTTGCGCGGCGCCATTCCGGCCGAGGCGCGCGAAGACCTCTTCGGCTGCGACGCCGACGATTTCGCGGCCGCCCTGCGCGCGATCACGGAGGAGGGCGTCGAGGACGCGCTGGCGCGCCTGCGCGCCGCGGATGCGGAGCATGGCGCATGAGGATCGCGCGGCTCGACCTCACGCGCTACGGGCGCTTCAGCGACACGACGCTCGACTTCGGCGCGCGGCCGGACGGCGCGCCCGACTTCCACATCGTCTATGGCCTCAACGAAGCGGGCAAGTCGACGACGGCCGCGGCGATCCTCGATCTCCTGTTCGGCATCGACCGCAAGTCTCCTTACGGATCCGCCGAGATTCGCAGGAACTGGCATGCGTACAATGCGCTGAGAATCGGCGCGCGGCTGGAGCTTTCCGGGGGAGCTTACGAGGTCGCGCGGCTGAAGCGCGACAGGAACAGCCTCGTCGATTCCGACAACCGGCCCCTCGACGAGACGCTCCTGAAGGCGGAGCTTGGCGGCGTCGACCGCGACGCGTTCCGCGCCATGTTCTCGCTCGACGACGAGAGCCTGGAAAAGGGCGGCGAAGCGATCCTCGCCAGCAGGGGCGATCTCGGGCAATTGCTGTTCTCCGCGAGCGCGGGGCTGGCGGAGCTTGCCGGAAGGCTCGGGGCCCTGCGCGAGGAGGCGGACCGCTTCTTCAAGCCGCGCGCCCACAAGACCGAGCTTGCCGAGAAGAAGCGCGAGCTTGAGGCGCTGAAAGCGCGGCGGGACGAGGCCGACACGCTCGCCGCGACCTATGCCGAGCTTGTGCGGCAGCGGGACGAGGCGCGGGCGGCTTGCGACGCCTCCACGAAGGCGCTCGGCGAGCGCAACGCCCGTGCGGCGAGCCTGCGGCGCCTCCTGCAGGGCCTGCCGCATCTCGCCGCGCTGCGCGAGGCGGAGGCGGAGCTTGCGCCGCTGGCCGGCCTGCCCGCGACGCCCCAAGGCTGGGGCGCGGAGATCGCGCGGCTCGAGGGCGAGGCGATCCGGCTCGAAGCGGAGCGCGAGGGCGCGGAAAAGGCGGTCGCCTCGCTGGAGGCCGAGCTTCAGCGCATCGGCGAGGATTCGGCCGCGCTGGCCGCGGCAAGCCGCGTCGAGAGCTGGCGCGAGGCGCGCGGCCGTTATGTGACGGCCAAGGACATTCCGGTCCGGCAGGGCGAGCGCGACGCGAGGCGCGCGGCGATCGCCGAAATCCTGCGCCGGCTCGGCCGCGAAGGCGAGGCGGAGCCCCGGCGGCTGCTGCTTCCCGTCGGCAAGGTCGGAGCGCTCGAAGATCTGATCGCGGCGCGCTCCGGCGTCGCCTCGAAGCTCGAAGCGGCGCGCGGGGCGCATGCGGAAGCCGGGCTCGCGCTTGACGCCGCCCTCGCGGATGCGCCGGAGAGCGAAGGCGACGGCGCGGCGATCGAGGCGCTCAGGCGCGAATTGCAGAAGGCGCGCCGCGACGAGTCCTCGGCGCGGCTCGGGGCCATGCGCGAGGAGCGCGAGCGGCTCGGGCGCCGGATCGTCGAAGCGCTGGCCGCCCTCGCGCCCTGGCGCGACGATCCCGAGCGGCTGGCGCTCGTCGCCGTTCCCGGCGAAGCGGAGACGGAGGCCCTGAGGCAACGTCTCGCGCGCGCGAAAACGGCGCGCGAGGACCATCGCCGTCGCCTCGCCGACAAGAGCGGCGAGATCGAGCGGCTGACGGCCGAAGAGGCTGCCGCCCGGCGCTCCGGGATCGTCAGCGGCGAGGCGGCGGCGCGCCTGCGGGCCGAGCGGGACGCGGCATGGTCCACGCATCGCGCGGCGCTCGATGCGGAGACCGCCGACGTTTTCGAGGCGGCGATGACGCGCGACGACGCCGCCTCCGCCGAGCGCCTCGCTCATGCGCATGAGCTTGCGGCGGCGCGGCAACGGGCGGTGAAGCTTGCGGGGCTGGAAGCGGAGCGCCTTCGCCTGCGGGCGGAACTGGAGCAGTCGGAGGCGGAGGTCGAGGCGGCGAAGGCCGAGATCGGCGCGATCCTGCCGGTCGCGGCGCCGGCAGGCCGCGATCCGCTGGCCTTTCTCGACGCCTGGCGCGCGCGGCGCGACGAGGCGCTGAAGCTGATCGAGCGGCTCGGCGAGATGAAGGAAGAGGCGCGGCGCGTCAACGACGCCGCCGAGCGGACGCGGCGCGCGCTGGGCGGGGCGCTCGGCGCCGCCGGCGTCCGGTTCGATCCGGAAGAGGGGATCGAGGCGCTCGCCGAAGCCGCGCAGGCCGCCATTGACGCGGAGGCGAAGGTCGAGGGCCTGCGGCGCGCGGCCAAAGAGCGGCGCGCCGATCTCGCGCGCGCCGGGAGCCGCCTCAAGACGGCGACCGAGGAGGACGCGCGCTGGCGCGCGGCCTGGCGGGAGGCCTGCGGGGGAACATGGCTCGGCGAGGCCGGCGGCGAGCCGCCGCTCGGCGCCGTGCGTCAGGCGCTCAACGCGCTCGGCGACCTGCGGGCGGGCTTGAGCGAATGCGAGTCGCTCGATCATCGCATCGAGTTCGATGCAGCGCGACCGGCGCGCCTTCGCGGACGAGGTCGCTGAGGCTGCGCGCGCGCTCGGGCTCGACGCGGAGGCCGATCCGCTCGTCGTCGCCGATACGATCGAGGCGCGCGTGTCGGCTGCGCGCGAGGATTTGCGAAGGCGGCAGGAAAAGCAGAAGGCGCTTGCGAAGGCGCGCGAGACGCTCGCCGAAGTCGCCGAAAAGCGCGCCCTGAACACGAGGCTCGGGGCCGCGATGACGGAGCGGTTCGGCGTCGCCACGCTCGGCGAAGTCTCGGAGCGGCTTGACGCCTGCCGGCGCCGGGACGCGCTGAAGGAGGAGATCGCGAAAGCGACGCGCGCGATCGTCGGCCTTGGCGTCGCGAACGGCTTCGAGGCTTCGCGCGAAACGCTCGAAGCGGCGGACCGCGCGGCGCTGGAGGCCGAGCTTGCCGATATCGAGGCGCGGCAGGCGGACGACGTCGCCGCGCATGCCGAACGCTTCGCGCGGGCGAGCGAAGCGACGGCGCGGCTCGACGCTGTCGGCGGCGACGATGTCGTCGCGCGCATCGAGGAGAAGCGGCGCACAATTCTGGAAGAGATCAAGGAAGGCGCGCGGCGCTATCTCACGCTGCGCGCCGGCGTGGCCGCGGCCGAGGCCGCGCTTTCGCTCTATCGCGAGCGCCATCGCGGCGCGATGATGGAGCGCGCGTCGAGAGCTTTCTCCGAGATCAGCCGCGGCGCCTATCGCGGCCTCGCCGCCGAGCCGAAGGACGACAGCGAGACGCTGATCGCGCTGGGCTCGGACGGCGGCTCGAAGGAGGCCGAGCAATTGTCGAAAGGCGCGCGCTTCCAGCTTTATCTCGCCCTGCGCGTCGCGGGCTATCACGAGCTTGCGAAGACGCGCGCGCCCGCGCCCTTCGTCGCCGACGACATCATGGAGACCTTCGACCATTTTCGCGCGGAGGAGGCGCTGCGGCTCTTCGCGGAGATGGGGCAGGCGGGGCAGGTGATCTACCTCACCCACCACCTGCATCTGGTCGAGATCGCGAAGCGCGTCTGCCCGGAGGTCAGGGTGCATGAGCTGGCGGGGTAGGGCGACCGAAGCCCTCACCCGGCGCGCAGCGCCCTCGCCCGCCCAGGCCGCTCGCCGCGACCCTCGCCCGCAAGGGACGCCCAGCGCCCCTCACCCTGACCCTCTCCCCGCAAGCGGGAGAGAGGGAGCGCGAAGAGGCGAGCCTCAGCTCTGCACGCCCTTCACGTACCAGTCGATCACCGCGAGGTCCTTGTCTTCCATCCGCGCGCCCTTGGCCACGCGCTCCTTGCCGCTCTGGTCGACGATCGGGCCGGTGAAGACGTCGTAGGAGCCGTCCTTCCAGCCGGCGATGATCTTGTCCGCCGCCGCCTTCACGTTGGCGGGCAGCGCCTTGTTGTAGGGCGAGATGACGACGGTGCCTTCCTTGAAGCCCCACCAGGCGTCGTCGGGCTTCCACGTCCCGTCGAGCATCGCCTTGGCGCGCGAGATGTAATAGGGGCCCCAGATGTCCTCGATCGCGGTCGCCTGCCATTTCGGCGCGAAGCGCGACATGTCGGCGCCCTGGCCGAAGCACCAGACCTTGCGCTGCTCGGCGACCTGAAGGCCGGCCGGACTGTCGGTGTGCTGCGCGACGACGTCGCATCCGAGGTTGATGAGCGTCGAGACGGCGGCCGCCTCCTTGGCGGGGTCGAACCACGAGTTGATCATGACGAGCTTCGTCTTGATGTTCGGGTTTATCGCCTGCGCCGCGAGCGAGAATGCATTCACGCCGAGCACGACTTCCGGCACCTTGTAGGAGCCGAGATAGCCGATCGTGCCCGTCTTCGACATCATGCCGGCGATCGTGCCGAGCACCGCGCGGCCCTGATGGAAGCGCGAATTGTAGGTGCCGACATTGTCCGCATGCTTGTAGCCGGTGCAATGCTCGAACATCACGTTCGGGAACTGCTTGGCCACGTCCATGGTCTGGTCCATGTAGCCGTAAGAGGTCGTGAAGATCAGCTTGTTGCCCTGCTGCGCGAGATCCTTGAGGATCGGAATGGCGCTCGCGTCTTCCTTGACGTTCTCGACATAGTTCGTGACCACCTGGCCCTTGAGAGCGGCTTCGAGCGCGAGGCGGCCCTTGTTGTGCGCCCAGGTCCAGCCATAGTCGCCGACCGGGCCGAGAAAGATATAGCCGATCTTCAGCGGCTCGGCGGCCAGGGCCCCCCGGCCCAGCGCCGGCAGGGCAAGACCGGCCGCGGCGGTCTTCACGAAATTGCGGCGTGTCACCATACTCATCGTGTTCTCCTTGATTATTCGTCTCAGTTGTTTGGCATGAAGGGCCGGCCGAGGCAGGCCGGCGCTTCGCTCCCCGTGACGCCGCGCGCCGAAATGACCGCAAGCACGACGATCGCCATGATGTAGGGCATGGACGCCCAGAACTGCGAAGGCAGGAACGAGAAGCCGGAGGCCTTGGCGTAGAGCTCCAGCGTCATCAGGATCCCGAAGAAATAGGCGCCGAGCAGCAGCCGCCCCGCGCGCCAGCCCGCGAAGACGACGAGCGCCAGCGCGATCCATCCGCGCCCCGCGGTCATCTGCTCCGCCCACATGGGCGTGATGACCATCGAGAAATAGGCGCCGCCGACGCCCGCCATCGCGCCGCCGAAGGCGATCGCGGCGTAACGGATCCCCAGGACCGGATAGCCGATCGAATGGGCCGACACGTCGTTTTCGCCGACCGCGCGCAGGACGAGCCCGGCGCGCGTGCGGTTGAGGAACCAGCCGACCACGCCCACCATGATCAGCGCGAAATAGACGAGCGGGCTGTGGCCGAAGACGACCCGCCAGATCGGATCGGTCGCGAGCGAATCGGGAAAGACCTGGCTGAACGGCGGGATCACCATGCCGACATAGCCCGCGCCGATCAGCGAGGAGAGGCCGATGCCGAAAATCGCGAGCGCAAGGCCCGTGGCGACCTGGTTGGAGCCCAGCGTCAGCACCAGAACCGCGAAGAGCATGGAGGAGAGAGCGCCCGTCACGGCGGCCGCGATCACGCCGGCCCAGGGCGCCCAGTCGCCGAGCGCCGGGCCATAGTCGAAAGCGACGGCGAATCCCGTGATCGCGCCGATCAGCATCATGCCCTCGACGCCGAGGTTGAGCACGCCGCTTTTCTCGACGACGAGTTCGCCGATCGCGGCCAGGAGGATCGGCGTCGTCACCCCGATCACGGTGACGAGCGCGTCGATGATGAAGTCGAGGCTCACGCGGAGACTCCCACGGCGGCGGGTTTCGCGCTCGGCGCCTCCCGGACGACGCGCAGCCGGTAGCGCACGAAAATGTCGCTCGCCAGAATGAAGAACAGCATCGTCGCCTGGAAGATGCCCGCCGTCGCCTGCGGCACATGCACGACCGTCTGCGCCACCTGTCCGCCGACATAGGTGACGGCGAGGATGAGGCCCGCGAGGAAGACGCCGACCGGATGCAGGCGGCCGAGGAAGGAGACGATGATCGCGGTGAAGCCGTAGCCGGAGGGGAAGCCGAGATTGATCTGGCCGAGCTGGCTCATCACTTCGAGGATGCCGGCGAGTCCCGCCATTCCGCCGCTGATCATCAGCGTCGACCACACGGTGCGCTTCGCGTCGAAGCCGCCGTAACGCGCCGCGCTCGGCGCGGCCCCGACCGTGCGCACCGAAAAGCCATAGACGGATCGCGCGGCGAGGACCCAGAACAGCGCGGTCAGCACGATGGCGACGATGAGGCCGGGCGGGATCGGCGTGCCGCCGATGACTTTCGGAAGCTCCTGCGCCGCGGTGAGCGGAGGCGTCTGCGGGAAGTTATGGCCGGCTGGGTCCTTCCACGGGCCGCCGATCAGGTAACTCAGCACCTGAAGCGCGACATAGACGAGCATGAGCGAGGAGAGGACTTCCGACACCCGGTAGCTCGTGCGCAGCCACGCCGGGATCGCCGCCCACAGCATCCCGCCGACAATCCCCGCGATGATCATGAGGGGCACGATCCAGAAGGCCTGCCCGTTCGGAAAGGCGAACGCGACGCCCGCGCCGCAGAGCGCCCCGATGATGTACTGGCCTTCCGCGCCGATGTTCCAGATCTTGGCCTGATTGCCGAGCGAAAGGCCGAGCGCGATGATGATGAGCGGCGCGGCCTTCACGAACACGTCCTCCCATTTGAAGGGAGAGACGATCGGCGTGATGAAGGTCTGGTAGATCGCGTTCGGGCCATCGAAGCCGATCAGCTCGAAAATGACGGCGCCGAGCAGCATGGTGAGCAGCACCGAGGCGATCGGCGTCGCAATCAGCATGAACCGGCTTGGGGCCAGGCGCTTCTCAAATCGGATGCGAATGGAGAGCCTCCGTCATTTCCACAGTCGCCGCCGGATCGCCATGCACGCCGCCCATCAGGAGGCCGATCTCTTCGATGGAGACTTCGCCGACCTTGAGCGGCTCCGACAAATGCCCGAGATTCATGACCGTGAGCGTGTCGCAGAGGGTCAGGAGTTCGTCGAGGTCCTGCGAGATGACGAGGACGGCCGAGCCCGAGGCGGCGAGGTCGACGATCGCCTGATGGATGGCCGCGGCGGCGCCCGCATCGACGCCCCAGGTCGGCTGGCAGACGGCAAGCACCGTCGGGTGCTGGAGGATCTCCCGGCCCATGATGAATTTCTGAAGATTGCCGCCGGAGAGCGAGCCCGCGAGCGCGCCCGGCCCGGTCGCCTTGACGGTGAAGGCGCCGATCACCTCCCTGGCGTAGCCCGTCGCGCGGCTCGGGTCGATGAGGCCGAAATGCACCATGCGCATGCGTTCGCGGCCCGTGAGCGAGCCGTTGTCGGTGAGGGAGAACTCCCCAACCGCCGCATGGCCGTTGCGCTCTTCCGGCACGGCGCTCAAGCCCAGCGCGCGCCGCTGGTTGACGCCGAGCCGGCCGACGGGTTTTCCGTCCAGCACGATGGCGCCCGAGTCCGCGGCGGCGGTCTCGCCGCTCAGCGCGTCGAGAAGCTCGTTCTGCCCGTTGCCCGCGACGCCCGCGATGCCGAGGATTTCTCCGGCCCGCACTTCCAGCGACACGTTGTCGAGCGCAACGCCGAACTCGCTGGGCTTCGGCAGGCTCAGGCGATGCACGACGAGCTTGGGCGGGCCGAGAGTCCTCTCCGGAAGTTTGGCGATCTCCTTGAGACCCGCGCCGATCATCATCTCGGCCATCGAGCGCGAGGTCTCGCGCTTCGGGTCGCAGGTCGCAACGACCTTGCCGCCGCGCAGGATGGTCGCCGTGTCGCAGAGCGCGACGATTTCATGCAGCTTGTGCGAGATGTAGAGAATCGAGCAGCCGTTCGCCGCGAGCTTTCGCAGCGTCTCGAACAATTGCTCGACTTCCTGCGGCGTCAGCACCGAGGTCGGCTCGTCCATGATGAGCAGCCGCGGATTGAGCAGGAGTCCGCGCACGATCTCGATGCGCTGGCGTTCGCCGACGCTCAGCGTCGAGACGATGCGGCGCGGATCGAGCGTCAGGTGGTACGTGTCGAGCACCTTGCTGAACTCGGCGAGAAGCTCGCGCTGCGACAGGCGGCTGTCGAGGCCGAGCGCGACATTCTCGAGCACGGTCAGCGCCTCGAACAGCGAGAAATGCTGGAAGACCATGCCGATGCCGAGCTTGCGCGCGGCGCGCGGATTGGGGATGCGGACGGCTGAGCCGTCGATCAGGATCTGACCCTCGTCCGGCGCAAGGATGCCGTAGATCATCTTGACGAGAGTTGATTTGCCGGCGCCGTTCTCGCCGAGCAGCGCATGAATTTCGCCCGGCGCGACCGAGAGGCTGACATCGTCGTTTGCGCGGACGCCCGGAAAGGATTTGCTGACGCCGACGAGCTTCAGCCTCGAGGGAGCATCAGCCTTCACGTCGACCACAACCTCGCTTCCTCGGCCTCGCCTGCATTGGACAGCAGGTCGTCACGCAAGAACGGCGCCGGGGCGGGGCTCTGGAGACCAGGCCCCACGGCTCTCGCCACAAGTCATTCTTGCGTAAAGGAGCCTAACGCGGTTGATCGGCCTGTCAAATTATTTGGCAGTCATGCTCGCGACCTATGCACTGCCTGATGAGGCGGCGCCACGCGGCAGGGAATTGCCGATCTCAACATGAGGAAGTCGTAATAGAGTGCGAGCGTCAAATGATGCGCGATGCAACTGGCGTGGTAGAAGCGCGGAGCCCGAGTTGGAGAGCACGATGTCCGCCCCCCTTCGCCCCTATGACGAGACGCTGCTGCGCCGCGCCTTCGACGTCGCGAAGCGCGCGCGCGACGGCGGCGACCATCCGTTCGGCTCGGTGCTGGCGGACGGCGAGGGCCGTGTCCTGATGGAGCAGGGGAACGGCTATACGAGCGAGGGGCGCGACCGCACCGCCCATGCCGAGCGCCTGCTCGCTTCGCGCGCCGCGCGCGCCTACGATCTCGGCTTCCTTGCCCGCTGCACGCTCTACACGTCCGCCGAACCCTGCGCGATGTGCTCGGGCGCGATCTACTGGGCGGGCATCGGCCGGGTCGTCTACGGCGAGACGGAAAAGGCGCTGAAGGCGGCGACCGGCGCGCATGAGGAAAACCCGACCCTCGACCTGCCTTGCGAGATCGTCTTCAAGGCCGGGCAGCGTCCGACGGAGGTCGTCGGCCCGCTGCTCGAGGACGAGGCGGCGGCCCTTCAGGCCGATTACTGGAAGGCGCGGGGCTGAAATGCGCGGAGCGGCCCCTGCATCCTGCCTGCGGCCCTGCGTCGCCTATCGACAAGCCGCAGCTTCGGGGCTTAATGCCGGACATGCAGATTCAGCGACCGTGGAGGAAGCAGGGCCGATGAGAGCGATCCAGTTCGGCCTGGCGATCGGATTGACCACGCTCGCGCTTGCGGCGGTTTCGCCGGCGCAGGCGCAGTTCATGACGAATTATCCGGTGATCATCGTTCCCCCGCCGCCGGCGGAGAATATGATCAGGCCGAAAGCGGACCCGCGCAAGCCCACCCGTCCCGCTGCGCCAAGCGCGCCGTCCCCTCCGCAGGAGTCGTCTCCGCCCCAGGGCTCCGACATCTATCAGGGACGGACGCGCATACGCTGAGCAGAAGCGGCCCGGTCCTTCGGGAGCGCCGGGCCGCGAGAGAGGCGGAGCCTATTGCTTGGGCCCGCCCTCCTGTCCGAACGGCGGCGCGTACTGGATGCCGCCCTCGTTCCACAGCTCGTTGAGACCCCGCGGGATGCCGAGCTTGGATTGGGACCCGACGTTGCGGTCGAAGATCTCGCTGTAATTGCCGACCGCGCGGATCACGTTGACGACGAAAGACTTCGAGAGGCCGAGCGGCGTTCCGAAATCACCCTCGTTCCCGACGAGCCGTTTGACCGCCGGCTTCTGCGACTGCAACGCTTCGTCGATCGTCTTGGAGCTTACGCCCAGCTCCTCCGCGTCGAGAAGCGCGAAGTTCACCCATTTGACGATATTGAACCACTGGATATCGTCCTGACGGACCGCGGGGCCGAGCGGCTCCTTCGAGATGATGTCCGGCAGGATCGCATTGTCGCCGGGCTTCTTCATCTCGGAGCGCAGCGACCAGAGCTGCGACGCGTCGCTGGTGAGGACATTGCACTTGCCGCCCTCATAGTTGGACAGCACTTCGGCCACGGTCGGGGCGCTCACGACTTCGTAGTTGATGTGGTTTGCCGTGAAGTAGTCCGCGAGGTTGGACTCGGTCGTCGTGCCGCTCTGAAGGCAGACCTTGCTGCCATCGAGCTCCAGCGCCCCCTGGACATTGCGGCTCTTGGGCACGAGGAAGCCCTGCCCGTCGTAATAGGTGACGCCGGCGAAGACGATCCCGTAGTCGTTCTCGCGGCCGAGCGTCCAGGTCGAGTTGCGCGACAGGACGTCGATCTTCTTGCTCTTGAGCGCGTCGAACCGCTCCGAAGCGTTGAGCGGCACGAAATCGACCTTCGACGGGTCGTTGAAGATCGCCGCCGCAATCGCACGACAGAAATCGACGTCGAAGCCGGTCCACTGGCCCTTCTCGTCCTTGAACGAGAAGCCCGCGAGGCCCTGGCTCACGCCGCATTCGAGCTTGCCGCGGTCCTGCACGGTCTTGAGCGTGCCGGCCTCGGCCCCGCCGGCGAGCGCGACGACGGCGAGAGCGGTCGCGGCGAGACTCGGTTTCAATGCGCGCATGGATCCCCTCGAAAGAAAAAGGGCCGGCTCCCGATGGGGCCGGCCCGAAACATCAGAGCGCGACGGCCTGTTTGATGATGACCTTCGTGCCGACCGGAACGCGGCCGTAAAGGTCGATCACGTCATCATTGACGAGCCGGAAACAGCCCGACGACACGGCGTGGCCGATGGTCTGCGGCTGGTTCGTGCCGTGGATGCGATAGACGGTCTGCCCGAGATACATCGCCCTGGCGCCCATCGGATTTCCGGGGCCGCCGGCCATGAAGCGCGGCAGATAGGGCTGGCGCTCGATCATCTCCGGCGGCGGACGCCAGTCCGGCCATTCCTGCTTGCGGGAAATCTTCTGCATTCCCGACCACTGGAAGCCATCGCGGCCGACGCCGATGCCGTAGCGAATGGCGCGGTTGTTCGGCTGGATGAGGTAAAGGAAGCGCTGGCTCGTGTCGATGACGATCGTGCCGGGCGGTTCGCTCGTGCGGAAGAACACCGCCTGCCGTTCGTAGGGGCCGCTCAGTTGCTCTTCGTCGGGCGTCGGCTGGTAGCCGGGCTGGTCGACGACATTCATGTCGATCTGCTGCGCGGCGGCGAATACGCCGGGCAGCGCCAAGGCCATCGCGGCGACCGCTCCCGCCAGCAACGCGCGTAACGCAAATCTTTTCCGAAAAATCATGCGCACTCCATCATAATGCCTGCGGGATCAGCCCCGCTTCCCGCAGCGTACATAAACCATCGTGCCGTAACGCGATGCGTTGTCCGGATCAACCCACACTGTCGTGAAGGAATCCGGGTCGATCTTCGAGATCATGCGGTCGTCGGACGTGCCCGCATCGCCAGCGGGGCCGAGATAGGTGACGCCGTCCGGGCCGCCCTTCAGGACGAGCTCCTGAATCTTGGGATTGTCGGCCAGATACATCATCACGCCGCCGGTCGGGCCCTTGTTGATGACGACCGGCTTGCCGCATTGCGCTTTGGCTTCCTTGACCGTGCGGTCGCGGTCGCTATCCCGATGATAGGCGGCAAGACCCCATTTGCCGACGATCTGGTCGATGTTCACCGTCGGGGCGGCGGTCGTGGCCACAGGCGGCGGAGGGGCCTCGCCGGCGCAGCCGGCGAGAAGAGCCGCGGCGACCAGGGAGGCGAAACCGAAAGGCGCCAGCGTGTTTCTGCGTCGCACAATATCCACGGGCGTCTCCCCTCGACATTTCCCCGGCCCGAGTCCCTCCCGCCGCGATCCGGCGAGTGCAGGCCCGAGTCGTCCCAGCCGGAAATTTGCTAGCAAACGGTTCGGAACGGGTCAATTCAGCCTTTCGATACCGCCTCGTCATCTCACGATAACCTCGCGGCTTTACAAGGCGGCCGTTTGAGGCGCATTTCGTCAGCCCCGTTCCCTCGTCAAGAAGCGCCTCCATGTCCGCGAAAACCGATAAAGCCGACAAAGCCAAACGCCAGAGCATCATCGACGCCTGCCTCGAAATGAATGCGAGCGGGCTCAATCAGGGCACGTCGGGCAACATCAGCCTGCGCCATAAGAAGGGCATGCTGATCACGCCGACCAGCATGCCCTATGCGAAGATGCAGCCCGAGGACATTGTCGAAATGGGCCTCGACGGCAAGGTCAAGGGGGACGGCCGTCCCTCGACCGAATGGCGCTTCCATCTCGATATCTTCCGGGCGCGCCCGGACGTGGAGGCGATCGTTCACGCGCATCCGACCTTCTGCACGACGCTCGCGATCATGGAGCGGAGCATCCCGGCCATCCATTACATGGTCGCCGTGGCGGGCGGCGCGGACATCCGCTGCGCGCCCTATGCGACCTTCGGGACGCAGGAGCTTTCCGACCATGCGGTCGAGGCGCTCGAAGGACCGCAAGGCGTGCCTTTTGGCGCATCACGGCATGATCGCATGCGCCGACACTCTCGAACGCGCGATGTGGCTCGCGGTCGAGGTCGAGACGCTCGCGCGGCAATATGTGAACTGCCTCCAGCTCGGCGAGCCCAGCGTGCTTTCGCCGGAGGAGATCGAGAACGTCGCGAAGCGGATCTCGAACTATGGGCTCTATTCGCAGCCGAAGTAGCCGCGCGTGATCGAGGGGCGCGGCTCCAGGCCACGAGCTTGCGTGGGCCGCGGTCATCCTGTCGGCCAAGTCTCCCCTGATCGTGAGGCGTGCAGGGAGATTTGCTCATGGCGTCTTTCCGTCTCCGCCTCGTCGCGTCGCTCGCAGGATCGCTCCTTCTTTCGGGCCGGGTTTTCGCACTCGTGAGCGAGACGCCCGTCCCGCCTTCGATCGAATTCGGCGAGCTCTATCGCGACGTCGAGATGGCCGGCGTCTTCACCGACCAGAAGACTTTCGCCGACGCGGTTCCTCGCGTCGCGCCGCGCGAGATCGTCGCCGAATACGAAAAGGCGAAGACAAGCCCCGGCTTCGATCTCAAGCGTTTCGTCGGAAGCCATTTCGCGCCGCCGCGCAGCCACACGGATTCCTTCCATCCCAATCCGGAATGGTCGATCGCCGATTACATCCGCAATGCCTGGGAAGCGTTGCGGCGCCATCCCGACGAGCAGCGTCGGTATTCGTCGCTCCTGCCGCTCGCCAAGCCCTATGTCGTTCCTGGCGGCCGCTTTCGCGAAATCTATTACTGGGACAGCTTCTTCACCATGCTCGGGCTCGAGCAGGACGGGCGCAGCGACATCGCCCGCGACATGCTCGAAAACATCGCGTCGCTGATCGACCGTTACGGCCACATGCCGAACGGCAATCGCAGCTATTACCTGAGCCGTTCGCAGCCGCCGTTCTTCGCCTCGATGGTCGAGCTTGCCGCGAGCCGGGACGGCGACAAGGTCCTCGTCGATTATCTGCCCCGGATGCAGGCGGAATACGACTTCTGGATGGATGGGGCGGACGGGCTCGCGCCCGGCTCCGCCCACCGGCGCGTCGTCCGTCTCGCCGACGGAACGCTCCTCAACCGTTATTGGGATGATCGCGCCGCGCCGCGCGACGAATCCTATCGGCAGGACGTCGAGACCGCGGCCCGCTCGAAGCGTCCCGTGGAGGAGGTCTATCGCGATCTGCGCGCGGGCGCGGAATTGGGCTGGGACTTCAGCTCCCGATGGCTGGCCGACGGGAAGGATCTCGCGACGATCCGCACCACCGAATTCGCGCCGGTCGATCTCAACGCGCTCATGGTCCATCTCGAAGCGACTTTGGCGAAGGCCTATCGCCTGAAGGGCGACGCGGGCGCCGCCGAACGCTATTCCGCGCGGGCGGAGGCCCGGCGCGCCGCGATCCGGCGGCTGATGTGGAACGGGGAGGGCGGTTTCTTCGCCGACTATCTGTGGCGCGACGGCCGGCGGAGCGACGCTTTGACGGCGGCGACCGTGTTTCCGCTTTATTTCGGAATCGCGACGCCGGAGGAGGCGCGCGCCGTCGCCCGGACCTTGCAGGCGAAACTCCTTCGGGCCGGCGGCCTTGCGACCACGATGAAAGCGACCGGCCAGCAATGGGACGCGCCGAACGGCTGGGCGCCGCTGCAATATCTCGCAATCGAGGGACTGAAGGCCTATGGCGAGAAGGCGCTGGCGCGCGAGATCGCCGAACGATGGATCCGCCGCAACGCGCAGGGCTATGCGGAGATGGGCGCGCTGGTCGAGAAATACGACGTCGAAGGGGCCCCGGAAGCGCGGGGCGGCGTCGGCGGCGGAGGCGGCGAATATGAGCTGCAGGTCGGCTTCGGCTGGACCAATGGCGTTCTGGCGAAGCTGATGGCGGAATACCCGGACCTCGCGGTCGAGGTCCGTCCGGCGAAGGACCGGTTGGGACGGTTTGACGAGTTGTATCCTAGACGAAATGGAGCCAGTCGTGATTTTGGCTTTTACGTTGCATGGAAGGAGAGCGATCCAGACGAAATTATTGTTGCCTTAGACGATGATTGTGAGATTCTGGATCAAGACTTTCCGCAACAAGTCGAAATTGCGTTAAGTCCGATGCCGAGGCCTGTCTTTTCTCAAGGCCGTACGCATATCAATATCCTCGACGCGTATAGCAATACGCCCTTAAATCTATTTCCACGCGGATTTCCATATGAATCCCGCTGCGACTATCAGAAGCTGGGGGCAGGGAGCGTGGTCAGCGAGCGCGCGCCGGTCTTTAACCTCGGGCTCTGGACGGACGCGTTTGATATCAACGCAATCGATAAAATCAATGGTCCAACGTGGCGCCATCCAGGAGCCACGTTGGAATATGAGTTGATCATTGTCCCGCGCGGTTCTTTGGTGTCGCTCTGTTCCATGAATATGCATTTTCGACACGAATTTATTCCGGCCATTTTTCAGCTTCCCATGCACATTCCCATTCTCCCGAACTGGGTGATTGATCGCTATGGAGACATTTGGGGCGGCTTTATTGCAAAGCTCTTGGCAGATCGAAGAGACGATGTCCTTTCGATTGGGGCGCCGATAATCGCGCATCGAAAAGCAGGCGACATGCAACGCAATATTTGGCAGGAACACATTGCTCATCTCGTGAACTATGAAGTGATTGAAATGTTTATTGATGCCGCATCGTTTGTGAGGCCGAACTCGTACCTCGAGATGATGGGCGATTTCGGCACTAAGATTGGAAGTTTAGCCGGAAAAGCGAGCGTACTATTGCGTCCTTACGTCGATCATCTCGAAAGGTCGATTTACAACTGGTGCGAGTTGTTAGCCTGAAAAATCGCTTCAGGAGCTCGCCAAGGCTTTGTTCAACTGATTATTATAGAGGCTCAGAATTTTCTCAGACCTAAACATGTCTAAGCCTCCCTTCTCCTGTAGCGTCTGAATTGAGCGCTTTAGTCGCGCCTCATGCGCAAGGAGATGCTTCAAGCCTCTCAGGACGTCTGAGGCATCGTGTGCGTCGCAGGCGTAGCCGATCCGATCCGCATCGAAAAAACCGTCGATCGCCCATCCTGCCGGATAGAGGACTGGAATTCCCGCGAATAGAGCTTCAATAAACGCCATGCCGAACGATTCGCGTGAGCTGGGGAGCACGAATGCTGAATACGCATTGAGTGTATTGGTCACCCGGTCAGCGGACAGGGGGCCGCGCAGGCAAATGGCCCCGCGAGCCCGCACTCTTTGAATCTCCTGCGACAAATCATGGTGACTCTTGGCATCTCCCGTTCCGAAGATATCGAGTTTGCCAGCGCTCTCGACTATCGATTGCTGAAAACGCCTTCACCAAAACTCTCGCTCCCTTGCGCTTGTAATGATTCAAGATGAAACAAACTCACAAATCCCGGCCGCGACACGCAGGACGACACCGGTTCCTTCGTGTTGCCAACGGCAGGAATGATCACTGTTTTTCCGGGGTAAAGGCCAAGAACGCTTGCGAGGCGCGAGCTTGATGTCGGCGAGATCGGGAACAGCGCGACTGACCGGTCCGCGATCTCCTTCCATAATTGGTGGAGGTCAGGTCGGCCGGACATGATTCGGCTATCCGCATTGCCCCACAGGCTGAGGACAAGCGGCACTCTGAATTGAGACGCCAAGAGATTCCCGACGATGGCGTCCGTAGAAGCCTTGTGAGCGTGAACCAAGTCGACGCGAAATTGCTTTTCCCTGAGATCAGCTTCTATCCATTTCGCAAGCTTCCGCATTGCGGAGTAGAGTGTAAGACCGTTGGGTAAATCTCCATAAACGATCGCCGTTCTGTCCGGCGCGTAGTGCATGGCCGATATACCGTGACGCCAACTCACTCGTGTCATGGAATACACGACATTCCTGAATTCAGTGGCTCCGCAGACGAGACGTTCGACGGCCTTCGTCATGTCTGGGCCGGCGAGCGGACTCGGAAAGTCGAAAGTTATGTGAAGGACAGTGGGGCGAAGCATGCTGGAATTGCGTCGGCCGTAAGTCTGACAAAATCATTGCGCTCGATCGCGAAGCCTTTCAAACTTAAGGAGGTAGACCGGGCGGCTGCGAGCAGTCATCACCGGGGAACCAACCAGCGATGACCTCATCCAGATATCTGCGGAGATCAGTCGTGTCACTGGTGGCCACGACGCGCGCTCTTGACCTTGCGTGGTCGAGTTCGTGTTCCAGTTGTTCAGTCGTTCGCGCCACGCCAATCAATCCCCGTTCGGTAAAAGCAGTCGTTATCTCCTCTTGGTGGTCATCAAAATGCTCTCCTAAGACCGATCGACGCGGCATGGCGACCACCCGGCAGCCGGTCTGAAGTGCTGGTATAAGCGAACCACTTCCACCATGACACACCACGATCGAAGCGTCTTGTAAAATGGTAAGCAGCTTATCGAAAGGCAGTGATTTGTAGATTTCGACATCATCGATAGCCTTCCACTCACGGCCCGAGGCACCCGACTGGATGATCAAATGTTCCGGGATTTGGCCTTTCGTCTTTAGGGATAGAATGCCGTCGACCATTCTATCGAAAGGCAGCGTCGCTCCGACAGTAACAAGCATCAGGTTCTTCTTCGTGGCGGCGGCCCAGGGAGTATCCGGATCGGATCGAAGATCGGCGCTTCAGGCCATTTTTCAGCGAGGGATTTCGTCTGCAGGATCTTCACATGGCTAAGATACGCAGAAAACTTAGCAAATTTGGATAGCCGCCGATAGCGGGAAAAAGTCTCCACAATTACTATGCGACTCCCAAATAAAAAACTGAAAAAAACGAAAAAAAAGACAGATCCAGCTCCTGTCGATATAACAACATGTGGTCTAAGTCGTCTGTAGGCATGAAATGAGGCTTTAATATTTAAAATTAGAAGATGTACAAAACGGAAAAGTGTAACAAATTTCAACTGCGCTAATTGAACTATTTGTGCCATATGGCGATAGCAGCGACTTTGACGAATCGCATGAAGTTGGCGAACAGCTTGTCGTCGCGTGTTGCGACTCGTCGGAACTGTTTGAGCTTGTTGAAGAAGCGCTCGATGATGTGCGCTCCTTGTAGAGTTCGGCGTCATAAGACGTTTGAACGTCCGGTTTCGCTTGGGTGTTGATCGCCTCGCCGCCGGTTTGGCAATTCTGTCGCACAAGATCAGCGTCATAGCCTTTGTCGGCGATCGTCGCCTCTGCGTCGAAGCTCTCGATCAGTTCTTGCGCCAAGCGATATCGTTGCGCTGCCCCGGCGATCCGATCAGGCGCACCGGGTTGCCCAGTGCGTCGCCTGCCACATAGATTTCGTGCTCAAGCCCCGCGGGAGCGGCCAAGCCCTGGTATCCGGTCCCTTTTTTCCGGCGTGCGCCGCGCTGCCGATGGCCCGGACGATCGTCCGTCGATCATCAGCCATTCCAGATCGCCTCGCGCGCCAGCGCTGCGAGAATGCCGTCCAGAACCCCCATCTCGATCCAACGATGATAGCGCCTCTTCACTGCCTCGTGCTTGCCCATCTGCCTGGGCAGATCGCGCCAGCGCCCGCCATAGCGGACTATCCAGAGCAGCGCGTTCAAGAACCGGCGATTGTCGGTGCGAAGCTCGCGCTTGCCTTTAAAACCGCCCGGCACAAAGACCTCAAGCCGTTGCCACTGGTCATCCCGAAGCGTGTCGATGTCCACCCGCCGATCTCCATAAATCTAATACAAACGGCGGCTAGAAAGTGTTTTTTTGAGATCCGGATAGATACTTCTTGCGAGAATTGTATCTTCTGAGACAATTGAAGAGTTGTATTTCCACCAGACCTCTTTGAGGTCCATGATCTGGCGCAAATGTCCCCCGCCCGACGCCGCAAGAGAGATTTCACTGTCATCCCACACCTCAACACGCAAATGAGATTATCCGATCTACCGCCTCCGCAAGGCAATAGCCTATCGCACGAGTGCCCCATCGATCTTCGCCTGGAGCCTGATCTTACGACAGTCGTTAGCGCCGAAAAGCCTTGAAAACGCGCGAGGCGGGGATCCGTTCACGTTTGCTCAAAGGCGATTGGTGGCGCGACATCGTCGAGGCCCGCGAACAAGCCATAGGAGTGGCAGCGGCACCATTGGCGCAATTCATCACATCGCTCCATTCGATCCTCGTGTGCAGCTCGAGGGCGAGGGCCGCAACCTAAGGTTGTGTGTCCAACAAACCGAAAGACCTGGAAGTCTTCGACGACTTGATATCATGCCGCCTATTGCTTCATATCGTGGCGGCTATTGCTTCCATCGTCGCATTCGCTTCGGAAGGGGTCTTCATATGTCGGTGGTTCGGGGGGAGCGTGGCGGGGAAACTTCCGAGAGCGTGTCTCCCGATACGGTGCTGGACGGCGACGTCTTCGGGCAGAAGACAGCCGGAGCGGGTCACGCAAGTCGTGATGATATAACTTACCTGTATAATTTCATATTGCGGCGTGATCCCGAATTGGACCGCGTCGTCGATGAAAGAGTTGGCATAAGCCTGACCGCGGCTTTCGAGATGTTCGTCGGGGCCGGCGAGTTCTCCGACGATTTGAGAGAGCGGGCTCGCACGCAAAAGCTTGCGGCGAGGGCCTATTCCGGCCCCACAAACTTCAGAAAGCTCATGACCTGGGCGGCCGACGCCTTGCCTCTGGCGGCTCAGGTCCGCCCTTTCATCGCGACCGCCGCTTCATGGGAAGAGGTCGACCTTCTTCTGATGGAGGACAGCGACGTCTCGGCGCGGGTCTCCGCTCTGGTCGATCCGGACGTGCGTCGCGGCGTGGAGTTGCGCGGGCTCTGGGCCTATCTCAAGCGTCATCCGGATCGCGAGCCGGCCGGGACTTCCCCGGAAGCCGCAAGCTCGGGCGTCGGGGCGCGCGCGTTGCTGAATGACGCCGGCCTTCATCTTCTGCTGGGCAAGGCGCTGAAACAGCAGGGGAGCCGCCCCGAGGCGATCCGGGTGTTACGACGGTCCCTGGCGTTGGAGCCGACCATCGAGGCGGTTTCGGCGCTGCGGGACCTTGATTTTGACGTCGACGTTTCCGACCTGCGGGCGCCTCTGCGCACACCTCAGATATTTGTGGAGGTGTCCGATTTATTTTCCCACCTGACCGACAATGTCACCATTTCCGGAATTCAGCGCATTCAGCTTGGAATCATCTCGCAGATCCTTTCCGAGCATGCGGCCGGGCGCGCCCTGGACTGCCAGCTTGTGTGGTGGGCGCGGGACGAACTCTGGAGGCTCGACGCGAGACCTTTGATGGAGGTCGTGCGCCTTTGTCAGTCGGAGGAGGTCCGGGACGCCGCATATCGCCGCTCGATCCTTGACGCTCTGACCGAGCGAAGCGAACTGGTCGTCCCGGCGGCAGGCGACGTCCTCGTGTCGACAGGCGTGATCTACCGCCAATCCAACATGGCCCTGAGCAATGCGAGGCTCAAAAGAGCGGGGGTGCGTCTCGGGGCCTATATTCACGATTTCATTCCGCTCACCCACCCGGAATATTGTGACGCGAAGCTGACCGAGGATTTTTCCAAGACCATTTCGGTCGCGTTGCTCCAGTATGATTTCGCCTTGACCGTGTCTCGCCATGTCGAGGGCGAACTGCGCCGGTTGCTGGCGCAGAGCGGGTATCGCGAGATCCCCATTCGCGCTGTTCCCGAACCGCACGCGGTGCTTTCGCCGGAGGAGGGCGCGGCCGAGGACGAGTGGTCGCCGGCGATCGCCGACCTGTACGGCGTCGATTTCGTATTGTGCGTCGGGACGCTGTGCAGCCAGAAGAACCAGGCGCTGCTCGTTCAGGTCTGGAACATTCTCATTCGCGAAGGGATCGAGCCTCCGATCCTGGTTCTGGTCGGGCGGCGCGGGCATAACGTCAACGATCTGATGGCGGAGCTGAAGGCGACGCGAAACCTGGACGGTCGCGTCAAGGTTCTCGAAGGTCTGCTCGACGGGGAATTGCGAACGCTCTACCGCAACTGCCTTTTCACGATGCAGCCGTCGCTGGTCGAAGGATGGGGCCTGCCGGTGGGCGAAAGCCTCGCGGCAGGCAAGCTCTGCATCGCCTCGAACGCCGCCTCCATCCCCGAAGTGGGCGGAGATTTCGCGCTCTATATCGACCCGCACGACGCCCGCGGCGCGGCGAACCTCGTTCGAAGGCTGCTCGTCGATCGCGCGGAGCTTCAGCGGCTCGAAGAGAAGATCCATCGCGAGTTCAAGCCTCGGACCTGGGAACAGCATGTGCCCGCGCTGGTCGCGGCGGTGCGGGAGCTCAGCTCCGTCGAGCCATCGGATGAGCTTGGCGCGAAGCCCATCACGATGCCGTTTCTCCGGGCCGTGCGCCCGTTCCAGATCGAAGGCGGCTGGGAGTTCGGGACGTCCCTGCCTCCCCGGCAGCTTGCAGCCGACCGAACGCTTCGGGAGCTGCTCCTCGAGAAAGGCTGGTATCCCCGGGAGTCCTGGGGCGTCTGGATGAAAGGCCAGAGCGGGCAGATTGGATTTA
The DNA here is from genome assembly GCA_963741845.1 of uncultured Alphaproteobacteria bacterium. Taxonomy (GTDB): domain Bacteria; phylum Pseudomonadota; class Alphaproteobacteria; order Rhizobiales; family Beijerinckiaceae; genus Roseiarcus. The sequence goes on along the minus strand of CAVUJV010000032.1, from coordinate 45,934 downwards.
CCATCGAGACGGAGACAAGCGATCGGGTTCGGGTCGTCCTGCAGTTCCGGGCATCGCCGTGGGCGGGCTCCAATCCGTTCACGATCCGGTCGCGTTGCGGCGGCTCCGTGACGACCAGGCTTCCCGAGGCCGGCGGCCATCCCGAGTTCCTGGTGTGGCTGGACTGTCTCGCGGATGAGACCGGCCGCATCGAACTATCTCTGGAGATCCTTGGCGGAATTCCGGCGTCGTGGTCGGGCGAAACGCGACAGTTCTGCGTCGGTCTGGTTCGCCTGCTCTGTCTCCCGGCCGCCGCTCAGGCGCCGGCGCCGGCGAATCAGCTTCTCCGTCCGACGACCCCGTATCGACCCATGGGCTCGTCGTCCGTCGCCCTGGCGATGAAGAGCCGGGCGATCCTGTCGAGCGGCTGGTACGAGCCCGAAGCCGGCCGGGCGGAGATGTTGGGGACGAGCGCCCGCATCGCGCTGCATACCGAAGCGGCGCCGGGAGAGAAGGTCCGCGTCGTTCTTCAACTTCGCGCGCATCCCGACCAGGCCGGAGAGGTGATCGCGGAGTCGGATTGCGGCGCGAGGACCGTCGTTCCGTTGCTCGCTTCCGACGCCCGGGCGTTCTCCCTGTGGCTCGACTGTCAGGCAGGCCCCGACGGGACCGTGGGACTGAAGATCGAGGTTCAGCCGATTTCGTCGCGGTCGCCGGAGTTCGGACGCGCATTTCCGTTGTCCATCGGCGGGATCGCCTACGGCCGGCGGGACGGCGACGACGCGTCAACCCGATTCGCGCTGATCGAGGCGCTTCAATTTTCCGATCCTCAGCGAGAGCGCGCCCTCTTTCGAGAGGCCTACGAAAAGGATCTGCGAATAACCGTCGCCGGTCATGTCAACGGCAGCTACAGCCTCGCGGCGACGAACCGCCGTCTTGCGCTCGCTCTTGAGCAGACACAGCCAGGAACGGTCCGGATAGACCAGATCGAGGAAGGTCGCCGCATTCGCGACCTCAGCCGCGTGCCGGCGGCGGAGCGCGCTGGTGTGGGCAGGCTTGCCGGTCGTGACTGGTTCGAAGAGGGGCCTCATGTCGAGATTGTGCAGCACTGGCCGGTAGTGGGCGGAGCCCGCATCCAAGCGACCTCAAGCTGGCGTGGGTCGCCTGGGAGGAAAGTCTCGTCCCCGCGGAGATGGTCCAGCTCCTAAACCGAACGCTTTGATGGAATTCTCGTCCAGACCCGCTTCGTAGCCAGGAGTCTCATCGACTCCGGGGTTCGGATTCCTGTCCGATGGATGGGATACGCTCCGGATCTCGCGGAATTCGCGGAGGTCGGGGCCTCGCGCGCGCCGCCCGCCCGCACGGCCTACGCCCGAAGCGCCTTTCGTCTTCCTCCATGTTTCCTCTTGTTTCCCGCGTAAGGGCGTCGACGCTCTGCTGTCTGCCTATGCGCAAGCGTTTCGGCGTGGAGACGGCGTTCGCCTGGTCATCAAGACCTTCCCGAATCCGCACAATGACGTGTCCGAGCAGATCAAGGCGCTGCGGCAGCGTCTCCCCGACCTGCCGGAGATTGTCCTCATAAATCGCGATGTGCCGACGCATGAGCTTGTCGAACTCTACCGGCAGGCCGACGCGGTCGTGCTGCCGACGCGAGGGGAGGGGTTCAACTTGCCGGCCGCGGAAGCCCTCGCCGCCGGAGCGCCCCTGATCGTGACGGGATATAGCGGGCAGGTGGATTTCGCTGGACCGGATGTTGCGCGGCAGGTCGATTTCCGCTTCGCGCCTTCCCGTTCGCATGTCAGCAGCGATGGTTCGGTTTGGGTCGATCCCGATATGGATGACCTTGCCGTCGCGATGCGGGAAGTCTTCGACGGCGCCCATGATGCGGAAGCGTGGACTTCCATCGCCGAGCGCACGGAACGCGGAAGGCGCATCGCCGCCCTGCTTGGAGACGCTGGTCAATGGGCCTCGCGGATCAGGACCATCGCAGTCGATCTTCTCATTGCCGGCAAGCAAAATCCTGACCGCTCGCCAACCGTCGCATGGGTCTCGAGCTGGAACGTCGCCTGCGGAATCGCGACTTACTCGAATTACCTTCTGGAGCGTTATCCGGACGCGGCGCGCGACGTCGTCGTGCTCTGCGACGAGCGCACGGCTCCGGAGCAGGCGGGAGGCGAAGGTAAACCCGCCGCGCGAGTGGCCTGGCGCCTTGGCGATCCGACTTCGGCGGCGCGCATTGCCCGTGAAGTCGCGGCCCTCGGCGCCAATACGGTGGTGATCCAGCATCAGATGGGCCTGATTCCATCGGACGTGCTGACGGCGCTGCTTCTGGACGAACGACTTTCCGGACGCGACGTGATTCTGGTCTTTCACAACCTCACGGAGATCGTCGAATCCGAGCATTGGGAAGCGCTGCGGAACGCATTTCGACGCGTATCCCGGCTGATCGTCCATCGGGTCGCGGATCTCAATCTTCTCAAGGATTGGGGACTGATCGACAATGTGACGCTCTTTCCTCACGGCGCCCTGCGTCCGACCATCGCGCGGCGCCCGGCGCGCGATCTTTCGTCAGGATCGGCGGCGCCGGTCGTGGGCGCTTACGGCTTCTTTTTTCGCGACAAGGGCTTCGACGTCCTCATCGAAGCCTTTGCGAGAATTCGCCGCCAATGGCCCGCGGCGCAATTGCGCATGGTCACGGCGGAGCACCCCAATCCGGATTCGGGCGCCGAAATTGCGCGATGCCGGGCGTTGGCCCAGGCGCTGGGCGTCGACGGGGCGATCGAATGGAGCACCCAGTATCTTTCCGACGACGAATCCCTGAGCCTGCTGAACGGTTGCGATCTGCTGGTCCTGCCGCGACGGGAAACTTCGGAATTGGCCAGCGGATCGGCTCGGGTCGCAATGGCGAGCCGGGCGCCGGTCATGGTCACTCCGGTTCAGATCTTCAATGATCTGGGCGAGACGGTCATTCGCGCTGCAGGGCTCGACGCGTCACGCGCTCGCCGACTCGATGGCCGCGGCGTTCCGCGACAAGGGCCTGCGGGATCAGACTGTCGATCGCGCCGATCGGTGGCTCGAGGCGCACGATTGGGCGCGCTTGAGCGAACGGCTTCACGGGATGATTTGCGGCCTCGCCATCAATCCGCAGTTCGGCCGCGACAGAGACAGGCCGTGAGCGCTCAGCCAACGCACCGGGAGTCGACGGGCGCGCCGGGTGCGAGCCCGTTACAAGCGGGTCGTTGGGGCGACACGGAGCCGGCGGACGGGGAGGATTATGTTCGGTGGGCCTATCGGCTCCTGCTCGGGCGCGAGCCGGAGAACGAGGCGGCCGTCAAGGACAATCCCTATAAGCATGATCGGCAGAAGCTCGTTGAATTGATCCTGAACTCCGCCGAATTCAAAAGCCGGTATAAGGAACTAGCGTCCGTTCCGGCAGAAAGCCCCTATGCCTTGTGGGAACGCGAGGCGGTTGGGTTCGTCCATTTGCCCAAGACGGGAGGAACCACATTCAACGCAATTCTCGCTTCCCATTTCGATGAGACCCGGGTTTTTCCCATTTCGAGCGAGAGCCTGTATAGCTTTTCACCTGCCGAGCTTACGAAATACGACTTGTTTTCCGGCCATGCCGATTATTTTTCTTTGAATTTCATTCCTCGCCGGCGCGTCCGTCGGATCTCGTTTTTTCGCGATCCCGTCAAAAGATTGATTTCCTGGTATCGCTATAAAAAGGCCCATCCGGTCGGCGGCGATTTCGACATGGACTTCGCGAATCGGCTTGCGAAGGAAGTCACCGCCGAGGAGTTCTTCGAGCATCCGCTGAATCTCGGATCGCCCGGAGTCAACAACGCCTATCTCTTTTTCTTCGGCGCTTCGTTGAGCGACCGCGCGGTTCTGAATGCATTGAATAATGAAGAAGGGGACGATCCAGGCTCAGATCGCGATTCCTTCGGCCCGGTTGGAAAGGCGTTGAAGCAGGCGACGGAAAGAATCATCGGCCTGGACGCAATCGGGCTCACCGAACGGTTTTCCGAATCCGTCGAAAGCATTTGTGCGGCGCTGGGATATCCGGTTCCGGATGCGATTCCGTCGGCCAAGGTGACCGACGAACTTCCGAATTCCGATTCCGCTTTCTCGCGGGTCCCTCCCGTCGAGATGACCCCGCGCCTGGCGCGGGCGCTCCGGCGGCTTACGAGATACGACGAGCCGCTTTATCAGACCGCGAAACGGGAATTCGAGCGTCGGCTGGCGGCGCGACGCCACGGAAACGAAACCGACGCCATCGATGCCCGGATTTGAAAGTCGGCGGCGCCGCCTCGGGAAGGCTGGCGCCTCGCTCCGCCGCAACGGGCTTTGCTGCGCCGGGGACCGGCCGGGGGCCTTGCGACGACGAATGAGGGCGGCGCTTTTCGCCATTCTGGCGCTGGGGCTCGGGCTTTCCCTGTCCCGCGCCTCGGAGCAGGGCATTCCCAGCTTCGACTCCCTGCACCTTGAGAAATGGTCGCCCCGAAACGATTTCCGGCCTGTACGGGATCTCCGCGTCAAAGGGGCGACTCTATTTGGCTTCAACGAGGAATTCATCTGGGGATACATGCAATCGAGCGGGGTGAGGTGCGACGACTGCGCGACGAACTCGCCGCCCGTTTCGTTGGAAGTCGCGCGGAGCTATCTCGATCTTCTCAGCGAGAAGGGCGTACGCATCGCTCGAGAGATCGTGCCCGAGCGCTATATCGCGGAGCCCTCAAACGACAGCCTCGTCGAAGCCGTCCTGAAGGAATACCAGAAGCACGATCTCACTCTTATTGTCGCGTTGGCATGGCCGACCACGGAGCCGAACAACAAATGCTTTGGCTTTGAAGGCTCGGATCGAGACTTTGACCGCACCGCCTACGACAACAGCGCGGCGATCGCGCGGCTGCTGCTCAGTCTCGGAAAGCGCGAAAACCTCGACCGCAAGTGGCTTGCGACCCATATCCTGATCGAGCCGTGGAACGAGTTCGACGCGCTTTGCGTGAAAAAGCGCGTTGGCTCACCCGAAAAGGCCGCCCGATATCAGGGAATCCTGCAACTCGTCTTCGATCGCGCTGGACTCAAGAACGAAATCACGACGCCGAGCTTCGTCGACGCTTATAGCTTGGGGCCGTTCCCCGCGACCGCAGGAAGATACGGCAACGTAAATTCCTATCTCGACGCTTACTACAGGGCTGGCGGGTCGGGTCGGCCCACCATTCACTTATATTTCGACCCCCATTGGGAGAAGCAGGAAGGCGCTTTGGCCGGAGTGCTCGAAGACGAGACCGAGCGCATCAACCGCTTCGTGCCCGACATCTATAAGAATTCGCTCGTGGTCGGAGAGACGGGAGTGGCGAGGCTCTCGGGCGTTCCGCGATGCGACGCGCAAGCCGCGCCGGATGCGTTCCGGGCCTCGCTTTACGCGGATCTCATTCGCAGTTCGGCGGTCCGGACCGGCGCTCAGGCGGTTGTCTTTTGGCGCCTCCTCGGCCTGAAAGGCTTAATGCCGAACCCCGACGCCTGCGACCAGTTCTTTGGCCTGACCAGCAGCGACTGGACCAAGGTTAAAACTCCGGCTGAGGCTCTCGGCGCCGTCACGCCGACAGGACGGGATGTTCTCAACGCGATCGGCGAGAAGCGTTGAAGGTTCCAGCGACGCGGCGGTCAATCGAGTACGGACCCTCTGCGCTATACGGCAAATCCGGACTGAGACGAGAGCTTTATCATGCCGACTTTGACGCCGATGCTCCGCGGATCGGAGGATAGACCGATTTCGCTCGGCTTCTCGGGCTCTTCTATCTCTATGGCTATCGTCGTTCTTTCGGTGAGGATCGCTGCGTCGATGGGCAGGTCGATCCATTCCGCCCGGATATTGCTGAGTTGCTTCGTTGCAATATGCCCGTTGTTGACAAAGACGTCGATCCGTCTGGCCTTTCGGCGGTCGTGGATGAAGGGGGCGAGCTTTATTCCGAGCGTTGCTGGCCCTGAGGTCGGAGGATCGACCAATTGCAGTATCAACCGAGGCCTGCTTCCCTATCGTCCAGGTTCCGTCCGCCTCAAAGTGACTCCATCCGTGACGCAAATCACAGCGGGGCGAGCACCTGCCCGCTGACAGCGCAAAGACATTCGTCGGCAACAACAGATCGGATGAGAATACCGCTTTGGGTTCCGGCAGAGCCATGGAAACGGCGTCGGATCCCCAGACGGTAACGTCCTTATAATCAAGGTAGTATGGATAGAGGCTTTCCTTGAAGATTTTCAGAAGCTCACTGTGGGCGGCTCTCTTGCATATAAATAATTTGTTGTTTCCAATAGCGAGCGCCTTAAACTCAGGCGACATTTTGCTCATAAAATGATGAAAGCCTTCCTGTACGCCAGGCCAATATTGGCTATAGAAATCATCCAGAGCTATCACCCCGTTATCATCCAGAACGTCGCTGGCAAGCAGCAGATCAGATAGAGTGTATTCTGTCGTGTGTGAGCCATCGACGCTGAAGAGGCGGATTTGTTTGTCCCGGCCGGCCTCAAGAATTCGATCAGGCGTGAGAAGCTTGCTATCGCCCTGGATGATTTCAACATTTTTGCCGTCGGAGTGCGCCGCCAGATTGGACTCAAAGATCGCCCGATCTCCGCGGCCCGATCTATCGACGTTGAGCTCCTGATCGTCAAACACGTCGACCGCGATACTGCATTCGTCGTCGCGGCAAAGGTTCTTTAGGACCAGGAAGAATTTTCCGTGGTGTATCCCGATTTCAGCGACGTTCCCGCTGACATCATGTCTGCGCTGCCAATCATTTATAGCCAAGGTGGCGGTTATGGCGCCGCCGCCGAGCCACCCGTCCACTGCATCAACGCCCCCATCCAGAATATATTTGGCGGCGCTTCGCATCGACATTGGGCAATCCTGCATTGACGGCGGCTGAGGATAAGCTTTGCGCCCGTCCCGCGATAGAGCCCGGCCCGAGCGACGTCCGCGCAGACCCCGCGGCGGCTGCGCGGGCGGCTCGCCTACGGACGCCGCCACAGTTTGTTCGCAATCTCGGATGATATGAGAATGAACGTTCATTCTCATATTGACTGCGATGACCATCACGTCCCTTTCTCCCTCCCGCCGCGCCTCCGACGCGGATCGTCGAGACCGCATCCTCGCCGCGGCCGAGCGAGCCTTCGCCGAGCATGGATTCCACGCCACGACCATGCAGCATGTGGCGGAAGCGGCGGCCATGAGCGCCGGCAATCTCTACCGGACCTTTCCCTCGAAGGAATCGATCGTCGAGGGCCTCTGCGCGCGCGATCAGCAGGAGCGGATCGACAGCTTCGTCCGCTTCGCGGAGGAGGGCAGCGTGTTCGCCGCCTTTGAAGCGGGCCTGCGCGAGCATTTCGCATCCCGCACCCGCGACAAGGCGCGGCTCGTGCTTGAGGTCTGGGCCGAGGGCGCGCGAAATCCGACGATCGCCGCCATGTCGCTGGCGGTCGACGCCGACATCATCGGCAAAATCTCCCATGTGATCCGAATCGCGAAGGAGCGGGGGCAAGCTCAGCCCTCGGTGGACGTCGAATCGAGCGCGCGCTTCCTGTTCACCTATTTCGGCGGACTCCTGAAACGGCAGGCGCTCGAACCCGACTTCGACGCCGAGCAGGAGGTGCTGCGCGGCATTCGCCTGCTCAAGGCCTTGTGCGCCGGAGCATTCGACCCGAACGGGACGGAGGCCCCGCGATGACTCGCGTCCTCGGCGTTCTCGCTTTCCTGGCCGCCCTCCTCGCCGCGGGCTGGGGCTACGGCAGGATGGAGCCCTGCACGCCGACCGTGCAGAAAGCCCGCGCGATGGGCTTGCCCATGGGAAGCCCGGATTGCATCCTCGACGGCGCCGCGGCCGCGGAAGCGCCCGGCGCTCCGCCGCCGCCCGCCGTCACCGTCGCGCCGGCCGAGCGCCGCGAATTCGTCGACCGGCTCTTCGTCTCGGGCACGCTCGTTCCTCGGGAGGAAGCGCAGGTTGCGGCGCGGATCGACGGTCTTTCCATCGTCGAACTCGACGCGGAGGACGGCGACTGGGTGAAGCAAGGCCAGGTGCTCGCCCGCCTGGACGGCGCCCAGCTCAACGCCCTGCTCGCCCAGAACGACGCAGCCATCAAGCGCGCCGACGCCGCGGTCGCGCAGGCCGGGAGCCTCATCGCCCAATCCGACGCGCAGGTGAAATGGGCGACGAGCGACTACGCGCGCGCCCAGAAGCTCGGCGACGGCGTGATGTCGCTCGCCAACATCCAGCAGCGCGAGACGGCGATGAAGACCGCGCAGGCGCAACTCGCCGCCGCGAACGATGCGCTCAACGTCGCCGAAGCCGACCGCAAGGCGCGCGACGCCGAGCGGCAGGAACTGCTCGTGCGCATTGGGCGCACGGAGGTGCGGGCGCCGGTCTCCGGTCTCGTGAGCCGCCGTTCGGCCAAGCTCGGCGCCATGGCTTCGAGCGCGGGCGAGCCGCTGTTCCGCATCATCGTCAACGGCGACGTCGATCTCGAGGCCGACGCGCCCGGAACAGTCGCTCGTGCGCTTCGCGGTCGGCATGCCGGCCACGATCCGTCTGCCGGGCATGACCGATCCCGTCGCCGGGCGCGTGCGTCTGATCTCGCAGGAGGTGGACAAGGCGAGCCGCACGGGCAAGGTGCGGATCGCGCTCTCCGATGTGACCCACGCCCATGTCGGCGCTTTCGCGTCCGGCGAGGTCGACCTCGTGCGGCGCGACGGCGTCGCGGCGCCGACTTCGGCGCTCCGTCGCGACGGCGATACCGCCCGGCTTTATGTCGTACGGGACGGAAAAGTCGAGGAGCGGCGTGTGACCCCGGGCATCGTCGACGGCGACGCGGTCGAGATCCGGAAGGGCCTCGCCGAAGGCGAGAGCGTCATCGCCAGGTCCGCCGCGTTCCTGCGTCCGGGCGACCGCGTGCGTCCGATGCCGGAAGCGACGGCGGGGGGCTGAGGCAACAGCGATGCGCCTGAACGTCTCCGCATGGTCGATCCGCAAACCCATTCCCGCGATTGTCGCTTTCACGGTGCTGATGATCCTTGGCGTCGTCAGCTTCCGCACGATGCCGATCTCGCGCTTTCCGAATATCGACATCCCGGTCGTTCAGGTGCTGATCACGCAATCGGGCGCGGCGCCGAGCGAACTCGAATCGCAGGTGACGAAGAAGATCGAGGACGCGGTCGCGAGCCTCAATGGCGTCTGGCACATCGTTTCCACCGTCACGGACGGCTCTTCCTCGACGATCGTGCAGTTCAACGTCGGCTCGGTCGACATCGACCGCGCGCTCAACGACGTGAAGGACCAGATCTCGAAAATCCGCGCCGACCTGCCGCGCACCATCGACGAGCCGGTCGTGAGCCGCGTCGATGTCGAAGGCCTGCCGATCGTCACCTACGCCGCCTCGGCGCCGGGCATGACGACGGAGAAACTGTCGTGGTTCATCGACGATTTGGTCGCCCGCGAATTGCAGAGCATTCACGGCGTCGGCGAGGTGAAGCGCTTCGGCGGCGTGGACCGCGAGATCCGCGTCTCGCTCGATCCCGAGAAGCTGCTGGCGCTTGGCGTCACGGCGGCCGCCGTCAACGAGCAGGTGCGCGCCAACAATGTCGATCTCGGCGGCGGGCGTGGCGAGATCGGCGGCCAGGAGCAGGCGATCCGCACCTTGGCGGGCGCCCGTAGCGTCGCGGACCTCGCAGCGCTGCCGATCGCGCTGCCCGGCGGCCGGAAGGTCCGGCTCGACGAGGTTGCGACCATCACCGACGGGGCGGCCGAGCCGCGCACCTTCACGCGCCTCTTCGACGAGCCGATCGTCGCCTTCGGCGTCACGCGCGCCAAGGGCGCGAGCGACGTGACGGTGGATGAGCTGATCGCCAAGCGGCTTCAGAAGATTCAGGCCGAACACCCGGACGTGACCTTCACCAAGGTCGACACGCAGGTCGACAATGAGCTTGGGAATTATCACTCGACGATGGAGACGCTGATCGAGGGCGCCGTGCTCGCGGTCGTCGTGGTGTTCATCTTCCTGCGCGATATGCGGGCGACGCTCGTCACCGCCATCGCCCTGCCGCTCTCGATCATCCCCACCTTCTGGGCGATGAGCGCCATCGGCTTCTCGCTCAATCTCGTGAGCCTGCTCGCGATCACCCTCGTCACCGGCATTCTCGTCGATGACGCGATCGTCGAGATCGAGAACATCGTGCGCCACATGCGGATGGGCAAAACCGCCTGGCGCGCCGCGCTTGAAGCCGCCGACGAGATCGGGCTCGCGGTCATCGCCATTTCGCTGTCGATCGCGGCCATCTTCTCGCCTGTCAGCTTCATGGGCGGCATCGCGGGCCAGTATTTCCGCCAGTTCGGCCTCACCGTCGCCATCGCGGTGCTGTTTTCGCTGCTCGTCGCGCGCTTCGTGACGCCTGTGGTCGCCGCCTATTTCCTGCGCGCCCCGCCTGACCACGAGCAGGAAGACGGGCGCGTCATGCGCGGCTACACGCGGCTCGTCCGGGCGTCCGTCCGCCACCGCTGGATCACGCTCTTCCTCGGCGCGCTGATCTTCGCGGCCTCGCTCTGGTCGACGAAGCTTCTGCCCTCGGGCTTCCTGCCGGCGGACGATCAGGGCCGCGTCCTGCTCGCGGTCGAACTGCCGCCCGGCTCCCGTCTCGACGACACGGATCGCGTGACCCGCGCGATCTCCGACAAGCTGCGCGCGATGCCGGAGGTGCGCTCCGCGCTCATTTTCGGCGGTCAGATTCTGGGCGGCGGGGCTGAGCCGCGCAAGGCGACCTTCGTCATCAATTTCGCGCACAAGTCCGAGCGCGAGGCGACGCAGAAGCAGCTTCAGACGCGCATCGCGGCGATGCTCGCGAATCGACCCGACATCCGCTTCTGGTTCCTCAAGGACAACGGCCAGCGCGACATCCAGCTGATCATCGCAGGGCCGAATCTCGACGTCATCAACGACACCGCGAACCAGCTCGCGAGCGAAATGCGCAACGTTCCGATCATCGAGAATCCGATGTCGACGGCCGAGCTCGAGCGGCCGGAATTGCGCGTGACCCCGAGGCGTCAGGTGGCCGCCGACCTCGGCGTTTCGACGGAGGCGCTCTCGGGCACGATCCGGGTTGCGACGCTCGGCGACATCGACGCCAATCTCGCCAAGTTCAACGCAGGCGACCGGCTCGTGCCGATCCGCGTCGAGCTTGACGAGGCGGCGCGCTCGCGCGTCGGCCTGTTGAAGGATCTGCGCGTGCCGACCGCGAGCGGAGGCGCTGACTCCGCTCTCGGTTGTCGCCGACTTCGAGATGAGCCACGGGCCGAGCGCGATCAGCCGCTATGATCGCTCGCGGCGCGTGACGGTCGAGGGGGATCTGCATGGCGACGCGGCGCTCGGCGACGCCGTCGCGGCGATCAAGGCGCTTCCGACCGCGAAGGCTCTCCCGCCGGGCGTCGAGATTCGCGAGACCGGCGATGTCGAGGTGATGGGCGAGGTCTTCGCGTCCTTCGCGGAGGCGATGGGCGCGGGGCTGATGATCGTCTACGGGCTGCTGGTGCTCCTGTTCGGCAGTTTCCTGCAGCCGATCACGATTTTGATCTCGCTGCCGCTCTCGATCGGCGGAGCGATCATCGCGCTGCTCATCACGCACAAGGCGATGTCCATGCCGGTCGTCATCGGCACGCTCATGCTGATGGGCATCGTGACCAAGAATGCGATCATGCTGGTCGATTTCGCGGTCGAGGAGATCGGCCGCGGGACGCCGCGGCTCGAAGCGCTGGTCGAAGCCGGACGCAAGCGCGCCCGGCCCATCGTCATGACGACCATCGCCATGGCGGCGGGCATGTTTCCCTCGGCGCTCGGCATCGGCGACGGCGGCGGCTTCCGCTCGCCCATGGCGATCGCGGTGATCGGCGGCCTTATCATGTCGACGCTGCTGTCGCTCATCTTCGTGCCGGCGGTCTTCACCGTGCTGGACGACCTCGGCCGTGCGTCCTGGCGCCTGTTCAGCGGGCTCCTCGGTCCGACGGACGAGGGGCCGGCTCACGCGCGGCCGCCCGTCGATCGTCATGCCCCGAAACTGCCGCCCGTCCCGCGTCCGCCGCGCGACGCGGTCGCGCCGGCGGAATAGGCCGGCTTCGCGCCTCGCGCGTGAGCAGCGCCAGACCCGCGCCGACGACAATGGCCGAGCCGACGAGGAGCGAGGCCGTCGGGCGCTCTCCCCAGACGACGAAGCCGATCATCAGCGCCCACACCAGCAGGAAATAATAGAAGGGCGAGACGGCGACGGTCGGCCCGAGCCTCAGCGACTTCGTCCACAAGGCTTGCGCAAGCACATTGGCGAGGCCGCTCGCGAACAGGAGCCCCGCGTCCGCGGCGCCCGGAAGCCTGAAGCCGAAGACGAGCAGCGCGGCGTGGCAGACGGCGACGACCGCCATCTGCCACATGAGCAGCGTCAGCGTCAATTCCGTTTTCGTCATGCCGCGAACCGCGACCGTGACGCTGCCATACATGATGGCGTTCATCAGCGCGAAGAGCGCGCCGATCTGGAGCGATTCCGCGCCGGGCTTCGTCACGACGAGCACGCCGAGGAAACCCGCGACAAGCGCTGCGATCCGGGGCGTGTCGGCCTTTTCCTTCAGCCACAGGATCGAGAGCAGCGCGGCGAACAGGGGCGCCGAAAAGCCGATGGCGATCGCGCCCGCGAGCGGCATGAACCAGAGCGCGATGACCGTGAACGTCTGCGACGTCGCCTGCGACAGGCCGCGTGCGACATGCGCGCCCGGCTTCTGCGTCGCGAAGACGCCGAGGCCCGTCATCGGCAGAACGGCGGCGGCGGAAATCGCGAGCGAGCTGAGCGACCTCCCGGCCATCACTTCGCCGATGGGATAGCGCGCGACTTCGATCTTCATGATGGCGGCGGAGATCGCGAACATCAGCGTCGCGCCGATCATGCAGGCGATGCCGAGGGGGATGCTTTCCGTCGAAGATCGCGGGGCCTGCGCCCTCTCGCCGCGAGCGGGGAGAGGGAACGCTGGCGCTTCCTCCTCACGCCAGCGAAGCGCGCGCATCGACCACTCCGCTGACGAGATTGGCGGCCGCGAGCCGGGCCGGGAGGTCGGCGTCGGCCTCGGGCAGGAGGGCGAGCAGCGACGGCATGCGTTCGATGAAGCTCGCGTGCGCCTTCGCGGCCGCGTCGGCGTCGTCGAGCGTCACGCGCTCGAAGCGCAGCGACGCGCCCGGGCCGAGGCGGCCGAGCGCCGGCAGGTCGGACGAAATGACGGCGCCGATCTTCGGATAGCCGCCCGTCGTCTGGCGCTCGGCGGAAAGCACGATCGGCAGTCCGTCGCCCGGTATCTGGATCGACCCCTGCACGATCCCGTCCGAGGCGATGTCGGCTCCGCGCGCGTGCCGCACCGGCTCGCCTTCGAGCCTCAGTCCCATGCGGCTCCATTGCGGCGAGACCCTGTAGGCTCGCGCGAAGAAAGCCGCGCGCTCCGCCTCGCTGAAGAAATCGCTCTGCGGCCCTTCGAGCGCGCGCAAGGTCTTTGGCGCGGCGAAGGGTGTGAGGTCGATGCAAAGCTCGCCGCGCGGAGAGGCCGCGTCCTGCGTCAGCGCAACGATGTCGCCCGGCAGCAGCGCCCGCCCCAGAAAGCCGCCGAAGCCGCCGCGCAGATAGGTGGACTGGCTGCCCATCACCGGCTCGATTGCGAAGCCGCCCTCGATCGCCAGATAGAGCGTCGCCCCGCCGGCGAGCCTGCCGATCCTGAGCACGTCGCCGCGTTTCAGCGTCGCGCTCATGCCGACCGCAAGATCGAGCAGGCGCTCGCCTGCCGCGCGGATCACGGAGAGAGGCGCGCGGGCGCCGACGAGCGCCACGCGGACGCTTTTCGCCTCCACGACAAGCGTCGGTCCCTGCGCGACGATTTCGAGCGCCCCGAGATCCGGCCCGTTGCCGGCAAGAAGGTTGGCCGCGCGCAGGCTCAAGGCGTCGAGCGCGCCGCCCGCCGGAATCCCGAGCCGCTGATAGCCGATGCGGCCGAAATCCTGAATTGTCGTCAGGAGGCCCGGCGAAAGCACGCGAAGGGCGCCGCTCATGCCGCGGCCTCCGGCCACGGCGCCTCGCCTTCGGGCGCGCAGATGGGCTCGCCGCGCGAGACGGCCTCGGAAAGGCTTTGGAGGCGGTCGAGCGTGATCGGCTCGAAGGCGACGCGATCGCCCGGCGCGAGCAGCGCGGCCTCGCGGCGGCGCGGATCCCATAGAGGCGCCGGCGTTCGGCCGATGACATTGAGGCCGCAGGGCGTCTCGCGCGGGAAGAGGCATGTCATGCGCTGGGCGATGCCGACCGAACCGGCCGCGACCCGCACGCGGGGCGTCGCGCGGCGGGGCAGGGCGAGCTCTTGCGGAAGGTCGCCGAGATAGGGCTGCCCCGGCAGGAAGCCCAGCATATAGACGCGATGGACAAGCCCGCAGTGCCTCGCGACGAAGGCCTCCGGCTGGAGGCCGATGCGCTCCGCTGATTCCACAAGGTCGGGCGCGACGTCGGGGTCGTAGCAGACCGGCACGCGCCAGAGCCGCCCGATCGGGGCCTCTGGCGCGGGATCGCCGACCAACGCCTCGACGCGCGAGGCGAGCGCGCGGAAGGACAGGCGCGCCGGATCGAAGCTGACCAGAAGAGAGCGGAAGGTCGGCTGGGTCTCGACGACGCCTTCGATCCTCGCCTCCGCAATGCGGTCGGCGAGCGCGAGCACTTTCTCGTTCAGCGCAAGACTTACGCTATCGCCGAATTCGGCCACGAGCGCCGCGTCGCCGTGGGGGAGCAGGCGCAGCCCGCTCATGGGACGGCCTCGCGGCGCGGCTCGCCGCAGAATTCGTTCTCAGCCATGAACCAGGGCTTCACGGCGACCCCGCGCCGGACCGAATACATGTAGAAGATCGGCATGTGCTCGGGGAACAGCGGGCGCTGGTCGGAGCCGTTGAAGGTGACGAACACCGCGTTCGGAAAGGCCGCTTCGACCGCCTGCCGCTCGATCATGTTGGCGCTGTAGTAGCGCCGCGCGCCGTCCTCGATCGAGCCGCCGCCGCGATACCATTTGGCGGCCGAATTCGTCAGTCCGTCGAGCGTTTCCTGCGCAGGGGCGTCAAGCGCCCGCGCCTCGTCGATCCTGCCTTCCCCCCATCGCACGAGGTCGCTCAGGAAGCAGGTCTTGAAGCCGTGGAGCGCCGCCGCGGCCGTCACCTGGGCGAAATAGCGACGGGTGGCGAGCGGCGGATAGCCGTTGAGCCCGGCGTGGGTGTCGGTGCAGATCAGCGTCACCTCGGCGCCCGGCGCGTGCCGCGCCTCGACCCGGCGGGCCAGCGCGGCCAGGAATTCGAGGCAGCGCCGCTCGGGCGCGCCGATGTCGTCGCGCGGGCCGCGGCCCCAGTAGAGCACGAAGCCGAGCGGCTCCCCCGCCTCGACGGCGTGAAGGGCGAGGCGCTTGAGCTTCTCCGCGCTGTCGGGCTGCTCGCGCTTGAAGGCCCAGGAATTGAAGGCCTGCACGAGCGCCTCCGCCCGGGGGGCGGAGGAGGCGGCTGGATTCGTTCTGCGGTCTGCGCCGCGCGGCGTCGAAGCGCGCAAGCGTCCCCGATGACGGCCGCGAGGCCGTCCCGAAATTCCCGTTGGTCATGGCCGCCTTTCCGGAGCGATATTTAGTATATTAATGATTTCATAAGCAATCCGTTCGGGCAATCGCGTGACGCAACGGAAGGCGACGCTTAACTGTTCGTTAAGGTTAACGGAGGGTCTTGCTTGACACGAAGCCGGCCTCCGAGGCGGCCGCGTGTCCCTGCGCGACGCCTGACATTCCGGCCTGTAGGTGAGAGAGATGGGGCGGGCGGCGGATCGCCGGCCGCCGCCAGCGCGCGCCAGTCTTACGGCTTGCGCGAAAGCCTCGATCAGCGCGTCGAACGCCTCGGGCGTCTCCCAGTGCGGCGCGTGGCCTGCGCCGGGGATCACCTGCACGGCGCCGCGCCACAGCGTCGGCATCGCGAGCGTATCGAAATAGTCGCGATTGATGAGCTGCTCCTCAGCCCCGTGCAGCACGGCGAGGGGAGCGTGAAGTTCGCGCACCACGACGGCTTCGTCGAGATAGCCGCCCGGCCCCAGGCTCGCGTAAGCGCCGCTGCGCGCCCGCCCGTCCGTCCTCAGGATGTCTTCGGCGAAAAAGCCCGGAATGTCCCGAAATCCGGGCGCGAAGAAGGAGGCGACGTAAGCCTCGGCCTGGGTGCGGTCGACCTGCTCGGCGAAGCCGATTCCCATGGCCGGATTGGGCAGGAAAGCCGCGTCCATCGCCGCCGGGAAGGCGAGCGGCGGCGTCCCGAAGATCGCAAAGCCGCGCGCCTGCGGAAGGGACGGCGCAAGCTCGAGCACGATATGGCCGCCGAGGCTCCAGCCGACGAAGACAGCGTCCCCGACGCCCAGCGCCTCGACCGCCTGACGGATCGCGCGGGCGTGTCCCTTGAGCGAATAGGCGCCGTCGGTCGCATCGTCCGAAGCGCCGTGGCCCGGGAGGTCGATGGCGATCAGCCGGAATTGTTGTGCGAGCGGCCCCTCGAACTGCCGCGAAAATGTTCGCGCCGACGACGAATTGCCATGAACGAAGACGATCGGCGGGCCTCCGCCGCCCGATTCGTGAACCGCGATCTTTCCGGTCGGCGTTTCGATCCCGTGCGTCGTCGTCATCTGCGCCCACATTCTCCCTTGCAGGCGTAAACTAGACCGCGACGCCGCGCCGAGGGAAGCCCCGCGGCGCGGCTAAAATCCGGGCTTAAGCGGGAACCTTCGTCCGCGAGGCCTGGTAGATCTCGTCGATCGATTCCGCGAGCGCCTTGTCGAATTCCTCGTCCGACATCTGCTTCTTGAGGCCTTCGGTGAGCGCGCGCGAGAAGCTCGCGATCATGCCGTGGTTCTCCGCGAGCTTCTTGCAGGCGTCGGCGCGCGTGTAGCCGCCCGAAAGCGCCACCACGCGCAGAACGCGGCTGTCCTTGATGAGGGGGGCGTAGAAGTCGGGGACATCGGGCAGGGTGAGCTTGAACATCACCTTGCGGCCGGCGGGCAGCGCATCGAGGCCCTTCTGGAGTTCCTTGAGCAGTAGCTCCTCGGCGCCCTTCTTGTCGGGCGACTTGATCGAGACTTCCGGCTCGATGATCGGCATGAGGCCGTGCCGGGCGATTTGCTCGGCGATCTCGAACTGCTGCTTCACAACGGCCGCGACGCCGGTGGGCGAAGCGTGGGCGATGACCGAGCGCATCTTGGTGCCGAAGACGCCGAGCTTCACGGCGCGCTCGAGCAGCGTGTCGAGGCCCGGTATCGGCTTCATGACCTGCGCGCCGTCGGCCTCCGCGGCGAGGCCCTTGTCGACCTTGAGGAAGGGGACAATCCCGCGGTCATTCCAGAGGTAGCTCGGGACCGGCTTGCCCCCGGCCTCGCCGTCCATCGTGCGCTCGAACAGAATGGCCGCGATCACCTTGTCGCCGGTGAACGCGGGCGCCGACATGATCCGCACGCGCATCTCGTGCACGAGACGGAACATTTCGTCTTCGCCGCTATAGGCGCTTTCCGGAATGCCGTAGAGGCTGAGGGCCTTGGGCGTCGAACCGCCGCTCTGGTCGAGCGCGGCGATAAACCCGTCCTTGCCGCCCATCTGGGCCGTCATCTTGTCGTTCGCCATGTCGTTTTCCTCGCCGGGCTGGGGCGTCGCGCCACGAGCGCGCGCCGAATTATTCCTGCGCGTCATAAGCCAGTCCGGCGCGGAAGTCGAAGGCTGTTTGGCGGCGAATCGACGCGGCCGCGGCGACTTTCCGGGCGGTTGCGCCCGACCTCGTAAACTGCGTTATCTTGCGGCGCAGGAGCCGACCCCGATGACGATGCAGATCTTCCTGAAACTCGACGGCGTCGAGGGCGAATCCGCCGACGCCCATCACAGGGGCGAGATCGAGCTTCTCGGGTGGACGTGGGGGGCGAGCGGCGCGCCGACGGGCGAGGGCGACGGCGTCGCGAAGGACGGCGCTCCCTATGCCCGCCTCGTCCTCAAAAAGCACGTCGATCTCGCTTCGCCCGTGCTCATGCAATGGGGCGCCGAGGCCCGGCATATCCCGTCCGGTCTGCTCACGACGCGCAGGGCGACAGGGGGAGAATTCCTTGTGGTCAGAATGACGGACGTTCGGGTCATTTCCATTGCGGCGACGGTGGTCGCGGACGACAATCAGGCGATGGAGACTTTGACGCTCGGCTTCGGCAAGATCGAGATCGAATACCGCCCGGCGCTTCCGAACGGAAGTCTGGGCGAATTCAGGGCGTTCCACTGGGACTTTGAGGCCAACGCTTCGTTCTAGGGATGCGCACGGGCCGGCCGGAGCCTTCGGGCTTGCGCTTAGGGTCGGGCTTTGGACAGAAATCGCCGCGGCGGGCGGGCGCAAAGTCAGCTTCCTGCTCGGAACATCTTGAAATTGTACCTTCGGCGCAAAATATCATGAGCGGCGTCGGGGCTGCGCGGCGGGCGGCAGCCGACAGGCTGAAAGGTCGGGCGTCGCTTCCCTTTGCGCGTCCTTTCGTGTATTGCGCCGCACAACGTCGATCGGCATGAGGAAGACGCTCGGCCGTCGCACCCCCGTCATTTTCGCGTCTTTTGACCGCGCTGCATCGCGCGCCAGCGCCTACGAGAAACCTGTTTCCCCATGATGAAGCTTCGCAACATCGCCATCATCGCCCACGTCGACCACGGCAAGACCACGCTGGTCGACCGGCTCCTGCAGCAGTCCGGCGCCTTCCGCGACAACCAGCGCGTCGCCGAGCGCGTGATGGATTCGAACGACCTCGAGCGCGAGCGCGGCATCACGATTCTCGCCAAGGCGACCTCGGTCGTCTGGAAGGACGTGCGCATCAACATCGTCGACACGCCCGGCCACGCCGATTTCGGCGGCGAGGTCGAGCGCATCCTCTCGATGGTGGACGGCGCCATCGTGCTTGTGGACGCCGCGGAAGGGCCGATGCCGCAGACCAAGTTCGTCGTCGGCAAGGCGCTCAAGATCGGCCTCAAGCCGATCGTCTGCGTCAACAAGGTCGACAAGCCGGATGCGCGGCCGAACGAGGTCATCAACGAAGTCTTCGACCTCTTCGCCGCGCTCGATGCGACGGACGAGCAGCTCGACTTCCCGATCATCTACGGCTCGGCCAAGCAGGGGTGGATGTCCGACGCGCCGGACAAGCCGACCGAGAACATGGCTGCATTGTTCGACCTCGTGCTGAAGCATGTCGAGCCGCCGAAGGTTGGCGCCGGCGGCTTCCGCATGCTCGGCACGCTGCTCGAGAGCAATCCCTATCTCGGCCGCATCGTCACGGGCCGGGTCTTCTCGGGCTCGATCAAGACCAACGCTCCGGTCAAGGTGCTCGACCGCAACGGCGATCTGGTCGAGACCGGCCGTGTCTCGAAGATCCTCGCGTTCCGCGGCATCGAGCGGCAGCCGATCGACGAGGCGGTGGCGGGCGATATCGTCGCGATCGCGGGGCTTGAAAAGTTCAACGTCGCGGACACGCTCTGCAGCCCCGAGGAAGTGGAGCCGCTGACTGCGCAGCCGATCGACCCGCCGACCCTCTCCATGACCTTTTCCGTCAACGACAGTCCGCTTGCCGGAACGGAAGGCGACAAGGTGACGAGCCGCGTCATCCGCGACCGTCTCTACAAGGAGGCGGAAGGCAATGTCGCCCTGCGCGTCGAGCCGGCGCCGAATTCCGATTCCTATATCGTCTCGGGGCGGGGCGAATTGCAGCTTGCGATCCTGATCGAGACGATGCGGCGCGAAGGTTTCGAGCTTGGCGTGTCGCGACCGAAGGTGCTCTTCCACAAGAACGAGGACGGCGAGACGCTGGAGCCGATCGAGGAGGTCGTCATCGACGTCGATGAGGAACACTCGGGCGTCGTCGTGCAGAAGATGAGCGAGCGCAAGGGCGAGATGATCGAGATGCGCCCCTCGGGCGGCGGGCGCCTGCGTCTTGTCTTCCTTGCGCCGACGCGTGGCCTCATCGGCTATCTCGGCGAGTTGCTCACCGACACGCGCGGCACGGCGATCATGAACCGCCTCTTCCACAACTGGGGCGCTTACAAGGGCGAGATCGCGGGCCGCCGCAACGGCGTGCTCATCTCCAACGACGCGGGCGAAGCGGTCGCCTATGCGATGTGGAACCTGGAGGACCGCGGCCCGATGATGATCGAGCCGGGGGCCAAGGTCTATCAGGGCATGATCGTCGGCCAGCACACGCGCGACAACGACCTCGAAGTGAACGTGCTGAAGGGCAAGAAGCTCACCAACATCCGCACCCATTCGAAGGACGAGGCGGTCCGCCTGACGCCGCCGATCCAGATGACGCTGGAAAAGGCGCTGGCCTATATCCAGGACGACGAGCTCGTCGAAGTGACGCCGAAGTCGATCCGGCTGCGCAAGGGCCAGCTCGACCCGAACGACCGCAAGCGCGCCGAACGCGCGAAGGCGGCGGAGGGCGTGGTGTAAGGTTTCGGCGGATGGCGGGTCGAATGAGCATGTGCTAGGGACGCAAGCGGACGGTGCGCCATGCACGAATCGATCGAGAGCAGACGTGAGGGCATCTCGGCCCTTTGTCGGCGATATGGGGTGCTGCAGGCTTGAGGCGTTTGGCTCTGCCGCCAGGGCCGTCGACTTCGACACAGCGACGAGCGACGCCGATTTCCTCGTCGAGTTCGACGCTCACAGCTGGCCTTGGGGCGCTTGAGCAATTCTTCGGCCTCTCCGAAGGTCTGACGCGTCTGCTGAACCGCCCGGTCGACCTCGTGGAGCGGACCGCCGGTCGCCAATCCGTTCGTCCTCGCCGATATCGAGAGCGCTCGCGAGCTTGTCTATGAAGCGTGACGCGCGCGCTTATCTCGCAGCCCTGCCAGATTTGGCGGATCCTGAATCTCAAAACAGCGATCCCTGGCCCTCGACGCTTCTATCCCTGACTCGGCGGCGCGTGGGCAGGGCAGGGGGCGTGCGGGCGGCGCCCTCGCGCTCGCCTGCGACGGCCGCGATATTTCCGTCCGCGAATTCGATCCTGAGCCGCTGACCCTCGGCCACCTCCACGCGGCGGCGAAGCGGCTTGTCCGTCTCGTCGCGCACGAGCGCGAAGCCCCGCGCCAGCACGCCCCGATAGCTCACGGCGTCGAGCAGTTGCGCGACCGCGTCGAGCCGTGCGCGCCGTCCCTGCAGCCGTTCGACGAAAGCGCGGATGCCGCGCGCCTCCAGCCGCGCCAGCGCTTCCGCGCATTCGCCGCGCCGGCGCGCGAGCAGCGCCCGCTCGCGTTCGAGCACGCGCGCCGCTGCGTCCGCTGCGCGGCGAGGCCGGTCGAGGAGCGTGGGCCCGACCCGGTCGAGGCGGCCGATCACGCCCCGCACCCGTTCGCGCAACGCCGCGAGACGCGCGCGTGGCGAATGGCGCGCGAGCCCGCGCGAAAGCTCCGCCATCGTCAGGCGCCGCGCGTCGAGCCTCGCCCGCAGCCGCTGGCCTAGCGCCTCGCCCGCTCGGTCGAACCGCTGGCGGGGGCTTGCGACCAACGCCTCGGCGTTCGGCAGGGCGCGCGTGAGCGCCCGCAAGTCGCCCCGCCGCCGCTCCGCGAAGCGAAGGATCGCCCGCTGCGCGCGGGCGCCCGTCTCCGCAAGGGTCGCCGCGAGTTCCGCCCGCACCGGCACGGCGAATTCGGCCGCGGCGGTCGGGGTCGGCGCGCGGCGATCGGCCGCGTGGTCGATCAGCGTCCAGTCCGTCTCGTGCCCGACGGCGGCGATGAGCGGGATCGCGCTCCGCGCCGCCGCCCGCACCGTAATCTCCTCGTTGAAGCCCATGAGGTCTTCGAGCGAGCCGCCGCCGCGCGCCACGATCATCACGTCGGGGCGCGGGATCGGACCCGTTCCGTCAAGGGCATTGAAGCCATCGATGGCGGCGGCGACCTCGGCTGCGGATGTCTCGCCCTGAACGCGAACCGGCCAGACCACGACACGCACGGGGAAGCGGTCGGTCAGCCGGTGCAGGATGTCGCGGATGACCGCGCCGGTCGGCGAGGTGACGACGCCGACCACGCGCGGCAGGAAGGGAATCGCCTTCTTGCGCGCCGCGTCGAACAGGCCCTCGGCCGCAAGCGCCTTGCGCCGCGCTTCGAGCTGCGCCAGCAGCGCGCCGACGCCCGCAAGCTCGAGCTGCTCGATGACGATCTGGTAGCTCGACTTTCCCGGAAAGGTGGTGAGGCGGCCGACCGCCACGACCTCCAGCCCCTCCTCGGGCTTCAGCTTCATGCGCTGAAAGGAGGTGCGCCAGATGACCGCGTCGAGCCTCGCGTTGGCGTCCTTCAGGCTGAAATAGGCGTGGCCGGAGGAATGCGGCCCGCGATAGCCGGAGATCTCGCCGCGCACGCGCACATAACCGAAACGGTCCTCGATCGCCCGCTTCAGCGCATTGGAAAGCTCGCTGACGGTGATTTCCGGCGCATTGGTCGCGTGAAGCTCGGGCTCGGCCATGCGCCCGATTATGCCCGAGAGGGAGACGGGAAGCGAGCGGGGCGCGGCAAGCCTCAAGCCTCAAGCAAGCCGCGCGCCGGAAGATCGCCGCGCTGACCTCTCAGGGGCCTCGCTTGTCGCTTTATCTCTTCCAGGTCGCCGCGCAGAAGGCCGACTGGCTGTCGCTGCGGCAGACCGCCGTGGCGAGCAATGTCGCCAACGCCAATACGCCGGGCTATCGCGCGATGGACGTGCAGCCCTTCGCGGCGGTGCTCGATTCCTCGCCCATTGCGCTCGCCTCGACCAATCCCGCGCATCTCGCCCTGCCGAAGCTGGAAGACGGCGCCTGGCGTGAAGTGGAGCAAACGCCGACGGAGGAGACGCTGTCCGGCAACACAGTCAATCTCGAGCAGGAGATGATCAAGCTCGGCGATACGACGCGCGACTTCACAATGAACGCCAACATACAGCGCGCCTTCCACCAGTTCCTGCTCTCGGCGCTCAAGTAATGCTCGATCCGCTCCAGACTTCGCTGCGCATCGCGACGTCCGGGCTTGAGGCGCAGTCCACGCGGCTGCGCGTCGTGTCCGAGAACATCGCAAACGCCCAGTCCACCGGCCCCGCGTCCGGCGCCGACCCCTATCAGCGCAAGACCATCTCCTTCGAGAACGAGCTCGACCGCGCGACCGGCGCCAATCTCGTCGCAGTCAAGGCGATCGGCCAGGATTCGAGCCCCTTCAAGATCGAGCGCGACCCGGGCAATCCCGCCGCGGACGAACAGGGCATGGTGAAGATGCCCAATGTCGACGTGCTGGTGGAGCTTGCGGACATGCGCGAGGCGAACCGCAGCTACGAAGCCAATCTCCAGGTTGCGAAGCAGTCGGCCCAGATGCTGAGCGAAACCGTCAGTCTGATGAAGGACGCCTGAGCCGTCCGCAAAAGTGAGGATATGCCATGCTTGAAGGTCTGTCCGCCGTCGGGTTCCGTCAGTTCCGGCGGTCTCGCCCGCGCCGCGGGAACGTCTCCGGCGCTCACGGAAGGGACGACTTTCGAGCAGGCGCTCAGCCAGGCCGTCGGCTCGGCGGTCGACGCGCTGCAGAGCGGCGAGGCCCTCGCCATACAGGGCGTCGAAGGCGCCGCCCCGCCAATGAAGGTGGTGAGCGCGGTGATGGAGGCGCAGCGCTCGCTGCAATCTGTTCTGGCGGTCCGCGACAAGCTCGTGTCCGCCTGGCAGGACGTTTCGAAGATGGCGATCTGAGCACGCGTCAGTCGTAAAGGGAGAGTGAGAGTATGAGAGCGCTGGCGATCGCGGCGACCGGCATGAGCGCCCAGGAGCAGAACCTGGAGGTCATCGCCAACAATGTCGCGAATATCAACACGACCGGATTTAAGCGCTCGCGCGCCGAATTCACCGATCTCATCTACCAGACGGAGCGGCTGATGGGCGTCTCGACCCGCGGCCGCGACGCGACCGTGCCCGAAGGCGCGCAGATCGGCCTTGGCGTACGCACGGCCGCCATAAGGAGCGTCAATCTGCAAGGGGCGCTGACCAGCACCGGAAACCAGCTCGACCTCGCGATCAACGGGCGCGGGTGGTTCCAGATCACGACGACCAACGGCGACACCGTCTATACGCGCGACGGCGCGTTCAACACCAACCAGAACGGCCAGATCGTCACCGCCGACGGCTATACGGTGACGCCGACGATGGTCGTGCCGCCGAACGCAACCGCCATCACCGTCAGCCAGACGGGCATCGTGACCGCGACCATTCCCGGTCAGGCCATCCCTCAACAGATCGGGCAGATGACGATCGCCAATTTCATCAACGACGCAGGCCTTCAGGCGCTCGGCGGCAATTATTTCCAGCAGACCGAAGCCTCGGGGCAGCCGCAGGTGGGCGTGCCCGGCGACACCGCGTTCGGCATTCTCCAGCAGGGCTATATCGAAGCCTCCAACGTCGATCCGGTGACCGAGATCACCAATCTCATCGCCGCCCAGCGCGCCTATGAGATGAACTCGAAAGTCATTCAGGCGGCGGACCAGATGTCCGGCACGATTTCCAATCTCAGAGGCTGACGGCCATGGCGAAGCAGTTGCTTGTCGTCCTCGCGCTTGCCGTCGCGACGCCTGCGCTCGCGCAGGACGCCGGGCTGCCGACGCCGAAGACGGTCATTTATCCCGGCGATGTCATTCGCGACGACATGCTGGCCGACAATGCGAAGCCTGCTCGCGACATGGGCGGACCTTATATCCCAAGCCGGGATCTCATCGTCGGCAAGGTCGCGCGGCTGACCCTGTTGCCGGGCCATGCGATTCCCTTCGCCGGAATTTCCAATCGGAAACTTGTCGCGACCGGCGCAGAAGTCACGCTGACCTATTCCGAAGGCGGCCTTACGATCGTGACGACAGGTTCGGCCTTGCAGGACGGTTCGGTCGGCGATCTTGTGCGAGTCCGCAACGGCGAAAGCGGCGTGACGGTCAGCGGCGCCGTGCAGGCCGACGGTTCGGTCAAGGTCGGCGGGGGATGATGCCTGCTGCGAGCGCTCTGTGCCGATGCCGTGCTCGTGGCTTCCACGGGGAGCGCGGGAGACTCTCGCAGGTTCAAACCCCGCCGACTGACGAGATCCTCCGAGGCGAAGCGGGGGAGGGGAACCCTGCGCAGCATGCGGGAGCGGGCTTCAATGCGCGCCCGCTTATCCTTCTTTTCGTGACGCTCCTTGCGATGGTTGTCGCCGCGCCTGCGGGCGCCGCGCGCATCAAGGACATCGCGATCCTGCGGGGCGCGCGCGACAGCCAACTCGTCGGCTACGGCCTCGTGATCGGCCTCGCGGGCACCGGCGACACGTTCCGCAATACGCCCTTCACCCAACAGTCCGTGCAAGGCATGCTGCTCAATCTCGGGCTCGACGTGCACGGAGTCCCTTTGCGCAACCGCGACGTCGCCTCGGTGATCGTCACGGCCGACCTCGAAGCGGGCGTTCATGCGGGCTCGCGGCTCGATGTGACCGTATCGGCGCTCGGCGACTTGCCCTCGCTGCTCGGCGGCACGCTGCTCCTCACCCAATTGCAGGGCTCCGACGGCGCAGTCTATGCAAGCGCCCAGGGCGCCGTCTCCGTCACCGGATTCGAAACGCAGGGGCAAGCGCAGACGCTTTCGCAAGGCGTTCCCACAGCGGGGCGCATCCCCAACGGCGCCATCGTCCAGCAGGAGATTCGCGCGGCGCCGCAACGGCTTCGCGGCACGCTCGAACTCAAGAATCCGGATTACGCCACGGCGGTCAGAATCGCCGACGCGATCAACGCCTATACGCTCGTGCGCTTTCGCGCGCGGACTGCCGCCGAGGTCGATTCCCGCACGGTCGCACTGCAAAAGCCGCGCAATGTTTCCTTCCCGCGCTTCATGGCGGAGATCGGGGAGCTTCAGGTGCGGCCCGACATGGCGGCGCGCGTCGTGCTCGATTCGCGCACCGGCACCGTGGTCGTCGGCGCGGACGTCCAGATTTCTCCCGTCGCGGTGACCTATGGGACGCTGACCGTGAGGGTCAACGAGACGCCGATTGCGTCGCAGCCGAATCCGTTCGGAAACGGCCAGACGGTCGTCACGCCGAATACGCAGATCAGCGCCATGCAGACCGGCGGCCCGATGTCGATCATCGGCGGATCAAGCCTGCGGGCTCTGGTCAATGGCCTGAATCATCTTGGCGTCAAGCCGCCGGGAATCATCGCCATCCTTCAGGCGATCAAGACAGCCGGGGCGCTTCAGGCGGACATGGTGATTCAGTAACCGCCGCCTCGTTAAGCCCAGCACAAGGCTCAGGGCAGACCTTACCCACGAGTTGTCGAAGCCGGTCAGGTCATGTCTCCTTTTCCGCAGGGCGCCCCGCGATCAAAACGATGCGATCCGGCGCTTCGCCTCGGCGTGCTTTTCGTTGCGCTTCTTGCGGCTGCGCCGGCCGCCGCCCAGGACAACGGACCGCCTGATCCGCCGAGAGCGAAGCCGGTCGCCATCGACAGGAACGGCGACGACGTCAGCCGCTATTGCGCCAACGTCGCCCCTGCAATCGCGGAAGCGCGCATTGCCTGGCAAACGAAGCGCCTGGCGGAGCTGGACGCGCAGCTGCGCCAGCGGATCGCCGATCTGGAGAAGGCGGAGGCGTCCGCCCGCGACTGGATCGCGAGGCGCGACGAGGCGAAGAAGACGGCGAACGACGACGTGGTCGCCATCTACGCCAGGATGCAGGCCGAGAACGCGGCCCGGGAGCTCAGCGCCATGGACGAGCGCATGGCGGCGGCGATCCTGGGCCGGATGAAGCCGAACGTTGCGGCGGCGATCTTCTCGGAGATGGAAGCCGGTCGCGCGAGCCGCCTTTCGACGATGATCGTCTCGCCCGGCGAAAAGAAATCCTGATGCGCTTTGCGTTTGCGCTTCCGATGGCGGCCGGTCTTGCGCTTGCGGGCTGCTGGAGCAGTCCGAACGAATTCATGAAGGAGCCGCCCTTCACGCCGGTGGGCGCCGGTCTCGTGTCGCAGGAGACGGAGGCGATCCAGAGCGCGCGGGCCATGGCCTCGCAAAACTATTTCGGACCGACCCCCTCGCTCTACACCTGGCCGCGCGTCTCGCATGTCGGCGACATCGTCACCGTTCTCATCGCGATCAACGACAAGGCGACGCTCGACAATGCGAGCGGCCGCTCGCAGACGACGAAGAACGGACTGGCCATCGACTACGGATTTAACAACGGCACGCCGGCGGCCGCCGCCAATCAGCCGGCAAAGATCGTCGGCGATCTCGCGTCGTCCGCGTCGTCGCAGGGCGCCGGGAACATCGATCGCTCGGAGCAGATCCAGGTGTCGGTCGCAGCGGTCGTGACGCGCGTCCTGCCGAACGGCAACCTCGTCATCTCCGGCTCGCAGGAAGTCCGCGTCAACTACGAGCTTCGCCAGTTGACCGTCGCCGGCATCGTCAATCCGGAGGACGTGTCGCTCAACAACACCATCGCCTACGACCATATCGCGGAGGCGCGCATCTCCTATGGCGGACGGGGACGCCAGAACGATGTCCAGCAGCCGCCCTGGGGCCAGCAGATCTATGACGCGCTCCGTCCGTTCTGAGGCCCGATCGAACCGGAGCGTCTTATGGCTGACGTAGCGGTCCTGCCCGCGGCGCCCCGATCGCGGGGCCTCAAGGCGAACCTCCTGGAGTTCGTCCTTGTCCTCCTGATCGGCGCCGTCGGTCGGCGCGGCCTATGCGATGACGAGGCCAGCGCCGGTCTCGCCCGCAAAATCGGGGGAGCCCGCGGTTCAAAGCCCATCGGAGCCCTCCGCCGTCATCGATCTCGCCCCCATCGTCACGACCCTCGGCTCGCCGTCGGACGTCTGGATCCGCCTCGAAGCCTCCATCGTCGTCGATCCGAGAACGGAGCCGCATCCCGAGGCCATGGCCGCGAAGATCGGCGACGACAGCCTGGCCTATGTCCGCACCCTGTCGCTCAAGCAGCTCGAAGGGCCGATCGGCCTCGAGGCGCTTCGCGCCGACCTCAACGATCGCGCGGTGACGCGCTCCGGCGGCAAGGTGCGCGAACTCGTGCTGCGCACCGTGGTGGTGCAATGAGACCGCTGGACCGGCGCGGGCGCCGCGCTTCTTCTGATGGCCTCGCCAGCCGCGGCGCAGAGCGTCGACCTCGGCAGCCTCATCCCGGCAGGAGGCGCCTCGGCGAGCGGCCGCATCATCGAGATGGCGGCGCTGCTCACCGTGCTCTCGATCGCGCCCGGCCTGCTCATCATGGTCACGAGCTTCACGCGCTTCATCATCGCGCTCTCGTTCCTGCGCTCCGGACTCGGCGTGCAGAGCGCGCCCGCCAATCTCGTGCTCATCAGCCTCGCGCTCTTCATGACGTTCTTCGTCATGGCGCCCACCTTCGACCGCGCCTGGCAGACGGGCCTCAAGCCGATGATGGACAATCAGATCGGCCAGCAGGAGGCGCTTCGGGCCGTCGCGCAACCCTTCCGGGAATTCATGCTGTCGCAGGTGCGGGAAAAGGACATCGCGCTCTTCGAGAGTCTGTCGAAGGGCCGGTTCGACGCCGGGCCTCGGGACCGTATCGACCTGAGGCTTCTCATCCCGGCCTATATGATCTCCGAGCTTCGGCGCGGCTTCGAGATCGGCTTTCTGATCGTTCTGCCCTTTCTGGTCATCGACATGATCGTCTCCACCCTCACCATGTCGATGGGCATGATGATGCTGCCGCCCTCCGTGATCTCGCTCCCGGTCAAGGTCCTCTTTTTCGTGCTGATCGATGGCTGGAACCTCCTCGTCGGGAGCCTCGTGCGCTCGACCACGTAAGCTTGCGAAAGCCTCGCGCAAGCCGGCGCCCGTCAAGTGCCAGGGCCCGCGTATTGAAGGACATGTCATGACCATCCTGAACGCCAGCGTTTCCGGCATGCAGGCCAATTCCAACTGGCTCTCGACCATCTCGCAGAATGTCGCAAACGCGAATACGGTCGGCTACAAGGACCAGCAGACGGACTTCTCGACGGTCGTCGAGCAGGTGTCGAACGTCGGCTCCGACGGCGGCGGCGTGAC
Source organism: uncultured Alphaproteobacteria bacterium (assembly GCA_963741845.1). Taxonomy (GTDB): domain Bacteria; phylum Pseudomonadota; class Alphaproteobacteria; order Rhizobiales; family Beijerinckiaceae; genus Roseiarcus. The sequence continues at coordinate 16,812 of CAVUJV010000032.1, read as the reverse complement.
CACAAGCTCGCGCTCGCTCAACGCGCTTCAGGGCAACATCGTCAGCTCGCAGACCACAACCAATCTCGCCGTGCAGGGGAGCGGCTTCTTCGTCGTGTCCGATGCGACGGGCGCCATCTATCTGACCCGCAACGGAACCTTCGCGCCCGACGCATCGGGCAATCTCGTGAACAGCGCCGGCTATTACCTCATGGCCTCGGACGTGTTCCAGGGCGCTTCCTCGATCGCGCCGGCCAATTCGCTGAGCAACCTCGTCAAGGTCAATGTCGTGAACGCCGGCCAGAAGGCCACTCCGACAACGACGGGCTCGATCACCGCCAATCTGCCGTCGAGCGCCTCCGTGGTCAGTCCTTCGCAGTTGCCTTCGCTCAATTCGCCGAGTTCGACCAGCAGCGCCTCGACCTCGCTCATCGTCTACGACAATCTTGGCGCCGCTCATACGATCGATCTCTATTTCGCCAAGACCGGCGGCGGCGCCTGGGAGGTCGACGCCTATGACGCGGCCGGCGCGTCCTCCGGCGGAGGCTTCCCCTATTCTTCCGGCCCGCTCGCGACCGCGACCCTGAATTTCAGCAGCACCGGCGCGCTGACCTCCGGTTCCCCGCTGAGTTTCGCTGTCCCCGGCGGCCAGACGATGAACCTCGACCTCAGCAACGTCACGCAGCTTGCATCCAGCTTCAACGTCTCGGCTGCGACGGCGAACGGCAATGCGCCCGCCAGTCTCTCGGGCGTGACCATCGCGACGGACGGCACGCTATCGTTCAATTACACCAACGGCACTTCGACCGCCGCCTACGACATTCCGCTCGCGAATGTGGAGAGCCCGGACAACCTCTCCTCTGTGAACGGCAACGCCTATTCGGCGAACTCGGAATCGGGGCCGATATACCTCGCGACTGCAGGGTCGACGAGCTCCGCCGTGATCAAGTCCTCCTCGGTCGAAAGCTCGACGGTCGATCTCGCGACCGAGCTCACCCAGATGATCGAGGCGCAGAGCGCCTATCAGGCCAATTCGAAGGTGTTCCAGACCGGCGCGAATATTCTCGACGTGCTCAACAGCCTGAAGGCGTGACGGAGCGGCGCGCCTCATGAGCCTCTCGACCGCCTTCAACATCATCAGCTCCTCGTTCAGCGCCAACGCGGCGCAGACGGCGGTCGTCGCGGGCAATATCAGCAACGCTTCGACGACCGGATACTCGCGGGAAGCCGCCAATGTCGTCACCACCTTCGGCGGCGGCGCGGAGGTCGCGTCAATCACCCGCGCCGCCAACGCGGCCCTGACCGAGCAGGCGACATCGGCGACCTCGCAGGCGGCGGCCCAGCAGGCGATCGCGAACGGGTTGGCGACGCTGGCGGCGACCGTCGACGATAGCGCATCCGCGACCTCGGCGTCCGGTTCGCTGCAGAACGGCAATTCGCCCTACGCCATGCTGTCGAACCTCCAAAATGCGCTGACGACCTACCAGGCGGCGCCATCCCATGCCTCGGCGGGCGACGCGGTCGTCGCGGCCGCCAGGACGCTGACCAGTTCTCTGAATTCCGGCGCCGCCACGGTGCAATCCGTGCGGGAGCAGGCGGATCAGAAGATGGCCTCGTCGGTCGCCACGATCAACGCGCTGCTCACGCAATTCACCAGCGCGAACAACGCTGTCGTCTCCGGCCTCGCGACCGGCGCGAGTGTCGCGGGCGCCGCAGGACAAGCGAGATTCGATCGTCAGCCAACTGTCGAAGGAAATCGGGGTTTCGACCGTCACCGCCGGCAACGGCTCGATGTCCATCTATACCGACAGCGGCGCGACGCTCTTTCAGGATCTTCCGCGCTCGGTGACGTTCCATGCCAGCGCGACGCTTCCGGATGGGACAAGCGGCGCCGCCGTCTATGTGGACGGCGCGGCGGTGACAGGCGCGAACGCCACGATGCCGATTCAGTCCGGGGCGCTGGCGGGTTATGCGACGCTTCGCGACACGCTCGCGCCTCAGTATGGGGCCCAGCTCGACCAGATCGCCGGCGGACTCATCAACGCCTTCGCGGAAAGCGATCAGTCCAACCCGCCGACGCAGCCCTCGCTGCCGGGGCTCTTCACAGCAGCGGGCCTGACAAGCCTCCCTTCGATGACAGCCGCGACCGGCCTCGCGTCCTCGATCGAGGTCAACGCCAATGCGGATCCGTCGCAGGGCGGGAACGTTACGAGGATCAGGGATGGCGGGATCTCGGCGCCCGGAAATTCCGCCTATCTCTACAACACGAGCGGAGCGGCCAGCTATACGACGCGGATCCAGAGCCTGGCTTCGTCGCTCGACGCGACGCAGAGTTTCGACGTCTCGGCCGGGCTCGGCGGCTCCGCGGGCCTCAAGGACTACGCCAACGCCTCGGTAAGCTGGGTTCAATCCGAGAACCAGCAGGCCAGCAACGCGACCGACTACCAAAGCGCGCTCGCCACTCAGGCCTCGTCCGCGCTGTCGAACGCAACCGGGGTCAATCTCGATCAGGAGATGACGGCGATGCTGTCGCTCGAAAATTCCTACGCCGCCTCGGCCAAGCTGCTCACGACCGTGACCACAATGTTCTCAGCCCTGATAAACGCCGCATGACCATGAGCGCCAATTTCGTATCGAGCCAATATCTGGCGAACGCCCTCGTCGCCCCCGTCAATCAGGCGCAGTCCGCGCTTGCGAAGGCGACCGTCGAGATGTCGAGCGGCGAATATGCAAACCTCGGCCTGCAACTGGGCGACCAGGCGGGCTACGAGCTTTCGCTCAAACAGGAAGTCGCCAGAATCGACGCGCTGACGGCGAGCAACGCCATCGTGTCCACCCGTCTCTCGACGGCCCAGAATGCGCTGTCCTCGATCAGCGATCAGGCCGCGTCGACGATCAAGGACCTGACCTCCTGGACCTCCGGCGCCAATTCGGGACAGACGCTTCAGACGATCGGGCAATCCGCGCTCCAGTCCCTGATCGCCTCGGCGAACGCGACCTCCGGCGGCTCCTATGTCCTTGCCGGGGTCAATACGTCCGCGGCGCCGCTCTCCGACTATTTCTCGACCCCGCAGTCATCGGCGAAGACGGCCGTCCTGAACGCGTTCCAGTCGACTTTCGGCTTCCCGCCGACCAGCGCCGCCGCAGCGAGCATTTCGCCGGCCAACATGCAGGCGTTTCTGAGCGGCGCCTTCGCATCGCTCTTCTCCGGCGCCTCCTGGACCAGCGACTGGTCTTCCGCGTCGAGCAACAACACAAGCGCGGAGATCGCGCCTGGCCAGACGGTGACCACGTCCGGCAACACGAACGACGCTTCGTTTCAAGAGCTCGCTCAAGCCTATACGATGATTGCGGCCTTCGGCGGCTCGTCGCTCAACGCTTCGGCCCAGCAGGCTGTCGCTTCAGCGGCGTCCGCGCTTATCTCCAAGGGGCAGGACTCCCTCATCAATCTGCAGGGGACGCTTGGAGCGTCTCAGAGCGCGATCACGGATGCGAACAACGCGATGTCGACCCAGTCGACATTGTTGCGGACGCAGATCGGCAATCTCGACAACGTCGATCAGAATGCGATGGCCTCGCAGATTACGAACCTCCAAACCCAAATCCAGACGGCCTACGCGCTGACCGCCAAGCTCCAGAACATGAATCTCGCCTATTACATCGGCTGATCTCATCGCTGCTTCAGGAAGCTCCATGTACGAGTTCGCATATAACGAAGTGATCGAGGAATCGCATCAGACCATGCGGGCGCGCGAGCGTCAGGCGATGGACCGCGTGATCGGCATGTTGCGCGAGGCGCAAGCGAAGGGTCCGCAGTCGCGAGAGCGGGTCGACGCGCTCTTCTATTTGCGCCGCCTCTGGTTGATCTTTCTGGACGACCTGAAGGATCCGGGCAACGAACTGCCCGCGCAATTGCGGGCCGGCATCATCTCGATCGGTATCTGGATGATGAAGGAGATCGATCGCATAAGAGGCGGGCTCGCCGAGGATCTGACGCCGATGATCGAGATCAACGAGATCATCCGCGACGGATTGAAGTAGGCGCGCGCCCATGCGCATCACGCTCCGGGCCGGCGAGCGCTTCTTCATCAATGGCGCCGTCATCCGCGTCGACCGCAAGGCGACGATCGAGCTGCTCAACGACGTTACCTTCCTGCTGGAAAACCACGTGATGCAGGCCAGGGAGGCGACCACGCTCACCCGGCAGATCTATTTCGCGGTGCAGGTGATGCTCATGGATCCGACTGCGCGGGCGACGGCGGCTCCGCTCGCCAATGGGCTTCTCGAGACGGCTCTCGGCGCCTATCGGACGCCGGAGCTCCTCGCCGGCCTGCGGAGCGTAGCGCATTCGCTTGGACGGCAGCGCAACTTCGAGGCGTTGAAGGCTCTGCGGAGTCTCTTCGGCATCGAGGACCTGGAAATCAAGACGTCCGAAGCCGAAGCGACCGCGGCCTGAAGAAAGGGAGCATAGCCCATGACTGTGACCGCCACGTCCTCGGTCGCGAGCCCGGCGAGCGCGTCGTCGACATCGTCGGCAGCCGCCGCCGCGACCAATTCGCTCAACTACAACGATTTCCTCACTCTGCTCATGGCGGAGATGAAAAACCAGGATCCGACGCAGCCGATGGACCCGGCGCAAATGGTGTCTCAGCTTGCGACCATCTCCGGGGTCGGGCAGGCCGTGCAGACCAACACCAATCTCGCGTCGCTGCTCACCGCGACCTCGCTCAGCCAGGCGGAGAACCTGATCGGGAAGACAATAACCTCCGCTGACGGATCGACTTCGGGCGCGGTGACTTCGGTCAGCGTCACGAGTTCGGGCGCGGTGGCGACGCTGGCGGGCGGGGCGACCGTGCCGCTTACGAACGGGGTGAGCGTCAAGTGAACGGCGCGGACGCGGTCGATCTTGTCCAATCGGCGATCTGGATGGTCATCGTGGGGGCGGGCCCCGCGGTCGGCGCGGCCATGGCGGTCGGCGTCGTCATCGCGCTTCTGCAGGCGCTGACCCAGGTGCAGGAGGCGACGCTGACTTTCGTGCCAAAGATCATTGCGATCTTTGTCGCTGGAAGCCTCACGGCGTCTTTCGTCGGCGGCAAGTTCACGATCTTTACGCAGGAACTCTATGCGCGGATCGAAAACGGCTACCGGTAGCGTCGCCGCCCGGTCGGGGAGCGTTCAGGACTTTATCCACTCCACGAGCGCCCTGTTCACCGCCTCGGGCCGCTCCAGCGTCGAACCATGCCCGCACTCGGGCACGACGACCAGCCGTGCGTTCGGAATGGCGGCCGCGATCTCGCGTGACGCTTCGGGAGGCGTCAGCGGATCGCTGTCGCCAACGAGCACAAGGGTCGGGACCGAAATGGCGGACAGGCCCGGCCGCGAGTCGGGCCGGGCGATGATCGCCTCGCTCTGGCGCGCGAAACCGTCGGGGCCGATCGTGACCGCCATGCGCAGATTGACCGCGCGCAGCGCCGCGTCGGTGCGCCGCGACGGGTGCAGGATCCAGGCGAAAGTCTGCTCGATCAGCGCCGCGAAGTCGCCATTGCGCGCATGGGCGAGGAGCGCCCGCCGCTGCGCCGTCTGCTCGAGCGTATCGGGGCGCGCGGTGGTGCTGATGAGCGCGAGCTTGCTCACCCGCTCGGGGGCCCGCCGCATGATCTCGAAGCTGATGTAGCCGCCCATCGAGATTCCCGCGAGCGCGAAGCGCGGCGGGGCGTTCGCGAGGATCTGCTCGGCCATCTCCGCAATCGTGCGTCCCTCGGTGGAGGCGAAGGTCACGGGCCCGTGCGGCCAGAGCGCGAAGGCCTGCGGGGCGAATACCTCGGCGGTGCAAAGCAGGCCGGGCACAAGAACAATCGGCGTCATCCGTAGGGAATCCCAGGAGCAAGGCGGGGCGGGGACATTGTTAACCCGCGCGGCCTGCCGACGCCAGCCGGGCGCGATCCGCCGCCCGCGTCGCGCAAGCTTCGGCTTCCATCCTGGCGCCGACCCTCCAGCCCGCCGGAACCGATGTCGCTCACCGCCGCCGCAAGCGCGAGCCCAGCCGCCGCCCCGTCCGCCAGCCGCGGAGGCCGGGACGTCGGCTTCGCCGTGGGCATCGTCCTCATCCTTTGTCTGTTCTTCCTGCCGGTCCCGGCTTTCGCAATCGACTTCGGCCTCGCGCTGTCGATTGCGCTGTCGGTGCTGATCCTGATGGTGGCGTTGTGGATCCAGAAGCCGCTGGAGTTCTCGGCGTTTCCGACCGTGCTTCTGGTCGCGACGATCCTGAGGCTTGCGCTCAACATCTCGACCACCCGGCTCATCCTCTCGCATGGCGCGGAGGGCGAGACCTCGGCCGGCTATATCATCGGCGGCTTTGCCCGGCTCGTGATGGGCGGCGACTTCGTCATCGGCATCATCGTTTTCCTGATCCTCGTCACCATCAACTTTCTCGTCATCACCAAGGGCGCGACGCGCATCGCGGAAGTCGGCGCGCGCTTCACCCTCGACGCCATCCCCGGCAAGCAGATGGCGATCGACGCCGACCTTTCGGCCGGCCTCATCGACGAGAAGGTGGCGCAGGCGCGGCGTCGCGAACTGGAAGAGGAAAGCGCCTTCTTCGGGTCGATGGACGGCGCGTCCAAGTTCGTGCGCGGCGACGCCATCGCGGGCATCATCATCCTTGCCGTCAATATCTTCGGCGGCATTGTCATCGGCGTCACGCGCCACGGGCTGACGCTTGCCTCCGCCGCCGACGTCTTCACCAAGCTTTCCGTCGGCGACGGCCTCGTCTCGCAGATTCCGGCGCTCATCATATCGCTGGCCGCGGGCCTGCTTGTCGCCAAGGGCGGCACGCGGGGTTCGACCGACAAGGCGGTGCTCGGCCAGCTCTCGGGCTATCCCAATGCGCTCTTCCTCGCGGCGCTCCTGATGGCGGTGCTCGGCGTCGTGCCGGGCCTGCCATTCCTCCCCTTTGCGTTGCTGGGTTCCCTGATGGCGTTCGTCGGCTTCGCCATTCCGCGCCGTCTGGCGAAGGAGCACGCGGAAGCCGTGGCGCGCGAGGCCGCGACCGAAGCGAAAGCCAGGGTCGAAGCGAAGGCCTCGATCAAGGAGCAGCTCAAGAGCCACGCGATCGAGCTGTGCCTGTCGAAGGAGCTCAGCGCGGCGCTCGTCCTCTCGCGCGACGAGATCGCTTCGCGAATTGCAAAGATGCGCCGCAAGTTCGCGCGGCAATATGGCTTCGTCGCGCCGGAGGTCGTCCTCACCGACGACATCAAGGCGCCGCCGAAGACCTATCAGATCCGCATCCACGGAGCGCCGGTCGCAACGCAGGAACTGCGCGTGCGCGACTGGCTCGTGATCGTCGGCGACGGGCCGCGGCCTAACGTGCCGGGCGACGAGGTGCGGGAGCCCGCTTTCGGCATCCGCGCCATCGCCATCGCGGAATCCTTTGTGAAGGATGCCCAGCGCGAGGGCTTCCGGCCGATCGACCCTGTCTCGGTGCTGCTCACGCATCTGAGCGAGGCGATCCACAACAATCTCGCGCAGCTCCTGTCCTACAAGGACATGCGCGCGCTGGTCGACAGGCTGGAGCCGGAATACAAGCGCCTCATGGACGACATCTGCCCGTCGCAGATTTCGCAATCCGGCTTGCTTGCGACGCTGAAGCTCCTTCTCGCGGAGCGGATATCCATCCGCAACCTGAACCTCATCCTCGAAGCCGTGGCCGAGGTCGCGCCGCATGTTCGCCGTCCCGAAGCCATCGTGGAGCATGTCCGGATGCGCCTCGCCCAGCAGATCTGCGGCGATCTTCTCGAAAACGGCGCGCTGAACGTTCTCAGACTGGGCGCGAGGTGGGATCTCGTCTTCCATCAGAGCCTCAAGCGCGACGCCAAGGGGGATGTGATCGAGTTCGACATTGACCCCCGCGTGATGGAGCAGTTCGCCGCGGAGGCGTCGACCGCGATCCGCAAGCGGATGGACGAGCAGCGCCTCTTCGCCATCGTGACGATCGCCGAGACGCGGCCTTACGTCCGCATGATCGTCGAGCGCATGTTCCCGACGCTCGCGGTGCTGTCGCAGCTGGAGATCGCGCGCGGCTTCGAGGTGAAGTCGCTCGGGACGATTTCGTGATCGCTCCCGCCGCGGCGGCGCTTGCGGCGGGCGTCGCGCCTTTGACGCCGAGGCTGACGCTCGGCGCGTTCCTCGTCTTCTGCCGGGTTGGCGGCTGTCTGATGCTTGCGCCCGGCTTCTCCGCGACTCAGATCCCGGCGCAAATCCGCCTCTTCGTCGCCCTGGGGCTGGCTCTGGCGATGACCCCGATGCTCATCGACCGCATTCCGGCCTCCGTCATCGGCGACGACCCCGTGCTGACGCTGAGAGCCATTGCGTTCGAGCTCATGGTCGGAGGGCTCATCGGAACGCTTGCGCGCATCTTCTTCCTGGCGCTGGAGACGCTGACCTCGGCGGCAGCGCAGATGCTCGGCTTCAACAATCCGTTCGGCTTTCAGGTCGAGGCGGACGATGTGCTGACGCCGCTTGCGACGCTGATCTCCTTTGCCGCCGTCACGTTTGTGTTCGTCATGGATCTTCACTGGGAGCTCGTCCGGGGTCTCGTCGACTCCTACAATGTGCTGCCGGTCGGCGCCGATTTCTCGCCGCGCTTCGCCCTGAAGCAGGTCGCGGACGTGCTCGGCGAATCCTTTCGGTTGTCTTTGCGGATCGCCTCTCCCTACTTCATTTATGCGCTGATCGTGAACCTTGCGCTCGCGCTGATCAGCCGTCTCACTCCGCAGATCCAGATCTTCTTTGTCGCCACGCCCTTCGTCGCGGCGGGCGGTCTCTTTCTGCTCTATTTCACCATCAAGCCGGCCATCGAGACCTTCCTCACGGGTTTCGGAGCATGGCTGCGGTTCGGATGAGGGCGCTCGCGGTGCATGAGGTCCATAGCTTTGCGGAATGCGTCGCATGAAGAAGCGTATCGAGGCGCTCGCCCGCATCGCGAAGCTTCAGGGGCGGTTGCACGACCTCAAGCAGGCGCGGGTCGCGGCGCTTGAACAGGAGCGCGCGGGATTGAGCGAGGAGCTTGGCGCGGTGTTCGAGGCGCTCTCATCCGGTGAACTGGCCTATGGCGCGCAGGCGAAGCTCTCCGCGCGCCACGCGCGCGTCGTCGAGACCCGCATCGCGGCGCTTGCTCGGGCGCGGGACGAGACGCGCGACCAGGCGCGCGCGCATGGCATGCGCGCGAAGCTCGCCGGACAGGCGGCGGACGCAGCCGAGCGCAAGCGGAGGGACATGGAGGAGCGCAAGGCGCTCGCCGATCTCGTCGAGCGCAGTATCGGACGGCGCGACGCAAGCTCGACGTAAGCCTGCGCCGGGAGAGTGCCATTTCGAGGAAAGCCATGGTCTTCAATCCGCGCTCCGACATCGTCCAGGAAGTCATCAACGCCGCCGATCCTTCGCGCGCGAGCCTGGCGGCGGAGCGGCTCGCGACGCTCGGGCGGATGAGCGCGGCGAAGGGCGATTTCGCGGCCGATCTTGAACGCGCGTCCGCGGCGGGCTCGTCGGCTTCGCAGGGGCTTCAGAACGCGCGCGCCGCTCTCTCGGCGCCGGCAGGCGCGACGGATGGGGCGTCGAAGGTGGGGGTCCAGTTCGAGACGATGCTGCTTAATTCCTTCGTTCAGGAGATGCTTCCGAAGGATGCCGGCAGCGTTTACGGGCAGGGCTATGCGGGCGACATGTGGCGATCGATGCTGAGCGAGCAGATCTCGCGGCAGATCGCGAAATCGGGCGCGCTGGGCCTGAGCCGCCGCCTCTTCGCAACCCATGAGCTGCCCCATGCCGCCTCCGAAGGCGCGGCGCGCTTGCAGGCGACCGCCCAGATGAGCGCCAACGCGCTTTCCGCGCCCGACGCGGCCGACATCTCCGAGGGCGCCATCCTCTTTGCCGGAGCAAAACGCCGATGAGCTCTTCCAGACGTCGTCAGGAGTCGGCGCCCGCCGCCGCGCTGCCTATCCTCGAGCGCCTGAGCGAGACGGTCGCAGCCGAGACCGAGGCGATCGCCCGGGGCGGGCCGGTCGCTTACGAGGATTTCAGCCGGCGCAAGAATCAGGGCCTGCTGGAACTCAACCGGCTCGCGCCCGCGCTGAAGCGTGCGCCGGCCTCCGAGACCTTGCGCGACGCCTTCGCGGAGCTCAACGTCAAACTGGAGGCGAACCGCCGCGCGCTTGGCTTGCAGCTCAAGGCGTCCGTCGCGGTCGCGGAAATCATCGCGCGCGCCATCCGCGAGGGGCAGTCGGACGGCACCTATACGGCGCTTGTCTGGAAGCGCGCCGGAGAATGATCCGGACCGTCATCCTGGCGCTGATCGCATCCGGCGCCACTGTCGCGGCGGAAATCGGAACCCGGCAGGCGCTCGTCGCGCGCGAACAGCACGCTCCGGCAGCGGCGTCGAGGACAGTGGAGACCCGCAAGACTCACGAGATCAATGTGCCGCGCATCAAGAACGGCGTGGTGACGGGCTACGCCGTGATGTTGCTGAGCTACGCGGTGGACATGGACGCGCTGAGGAAAGCGGAGATGGCGCCGGATTCGATCCTGGTCGATGAAGCTTTTCGCTATGTCTATGGCGACGACACGATCGACTTCAATCATCTCGACCGCTTCGACTTCGCGAAGATGAGCCGGGCCCTCGTTCGCGCCGTCAATGCGCGCGTGAAGGGCGACGTGCTGGTGGACGTCGGCGTGCAGGAATTCACCTACGCGCCGATCGGCCAGACCCACGCGCACGCGGGCGGTTGACACGCGTTCGCGGCATGACAGCCACGTCGTGATGACGTTTGACGACAGCAGCCTCTGGCGACTCGCCAGAGGCTTCGATGGCGGGTGAAACGACCTAAGCCGCCTTCTGCTGCTCCGCGTAGGTTCCGTAGAAGGTCTCGCCGCGCTCGGCCATCTGCATGAGTTTCTCCGGCGGCGCGAAGCGCGAACCGTAGGTCGCGGCAAGCTCCTTCGCGCGGGCGACGAAGCGCTTGAGCCCCATGCCGTCGATGAAGGAAATCGTGCCGCCCGTATAGGGCGCGTAGCCGAAGCCGAGGATGGAGCCCACGTCCGCCTCGCGCGGATCGGTGACGACGCCCTCGAACATGCAGCGCGCGGCCTCGAGCGCTGCGGTGAAGAGGAAGCGATCCTTCAAGATCCTGCACGCGGATCGTGTCGGGATCGAGCCTCTTGCCGACGATGCCGGCGACGCCAGGCCACAGAGTCTTCGGCCCTGTCGCCGGATAATCGTAGAAGCCCTTGCCGTTCTTGCGGCCGAACCGCTGGTCCTTCACGACCATGGTCTCGATGAGCTTCTTCTGCGCGGGATCGACGGCGTTCGCGCCGAGGTCCTTCTCGGCCGCCTGCAGGATGCGCCAGCTGAGATCGATCCCGACCTCGTCGTTGAGCGCGAGCGGACCGACCGGCATTCCGGCCATCCGGGCCGAGTTCTCGACCATCGCGGGCGGCACGCCCTCCATCACCATCGCATGGGCTTCGACCATGTAATTGCCGACGCAGCGGTTGACGTAGAAGCCGCGGCAGTCGTTGACGACGATCGGCGTCTTCCTGATCGCGCGCACGAAGTCCATCGCGACGCTCAGCGCCTTCGGACCCGTCTTCTCGCCCATGATGATCTCGGTCAGCATCATCTTGTCGACCGGCGAGAAGAAATGCACGCCGATGAAATTCTCGGGCTTCAACGAAGTCTCGGCGAGCGAGGTGATCGGCAGGGTCGAGGTGTTGCTGGCGAAGACGACGTCGGGGCCGAGCACGGCCTGCGCCTTCTTCGTCGCTTCCGCTTTCACCGCGCGGTCCTCGAACACGGCTTCGACCACGAGGTCGCAGCCTTTGAGCGCTTCATAGTCCGGCGTGGCGTGGATGAGCGCAAGCAGCGCGTCCTTGTCGGCTGGCTTGGCGCGGCCCTTGGCGATCTGCCCGCTCACGATCTTGTCGGAATAGGCCTTGCCCTTGTCGGCCGATTCCTGATCGCGGTCGATCAGCACGACTTCGAGCCCGGCCTTCGCCGACACATAGGCGATGCCCGCGCCCATGAAGCCCGCGCCGAGCACGCCGACCTTCTTGAGGTTGGACGCCGGGACGTTGGCCGGGCGGCGCGCGCCCTTGTTGAGTTCGCCCATCGAGAGGAAAAGCGAGCGGATCATCGCCGCGGCTTCCTTCGAGAGGAGGATGTTGGCGAAGTACTTGCTCTCCACCTGAAGCGCGAGGTCCATCGGCAGCTGCAGGCCCTCGAACACGGCGGAGAGGATCGCCTTCGCCGCGGGATAATTGTCGTAGGTCTCGCGGCGATAGATGGCGTTGGCGGGCGGCCAGATCATCATGCCAATGGGCGAGAAGACCTTGCCCGACGGCGGCTTGAACTTCGGATCGTCCCACGGCGCCTTCGCGTTCGGGATTGGCCTTCACCCAGTCCTTCGCGCGCTGCACGATTTCGGCGAGCGGCGCGACCTCGTGGATGAGCCCCATCTTCTTCGCCGCGGCCGGGCGGATCTGCTCGCCCTTGAACAGCATCTGGAGCGCGTCGGGCGTCGGCAGAAGCCGCGCGACGCGCTGCGTGCCGCCGCCGCCGGGAAAGAGGCCGACCTTGATCTCGGGCAGGCCCACCCGCGTCTTCTCGCTGTCGGAGGCGATGCGATAGTGGCAGGCGAGCGCCATCTCGAAGCCGCCGCCCATGCAGGCGCCGTCGATCGCGATGGCGACCGGCTTGCCGCAGGTTTCGAGCCGCCGGTAGACGAGATTGAGCTGCTTCATCGAATCGACGAAGGCGCGCATGGCCGCGTCCTTGCCTTCGGCCTTGGCGCGGCGCGCGAACTCGTCGCCGGTCGCTCTTCAGCATCGCGAGGTCCGCGCCGCCGACGAACCTCTTGCCCGATGTGATGACGGCGCCCTTGATCGCGGCGTCATTCGTGATCGTATCGACGATCTGCCGAACTCCGCCATCACTTCTGATTGATCACGTTCATCGAACGGCCGGGCATGTCCCAGGTGACGAGGGCGATCCCGTCGGCGTCGGTTTCGAAGCGGAAATGCGTATAGGTCATGTTCGGAAAACTCCGTCCGGGATCACACGCGTTCGATGATCGTGGCGGTGCCCATGCCGCCGCCGATGCAAAGCGTGATGAGCGCGGTGCTCTTGCCGGTGCGCTCAAGTTCGTCGAGCGCCGTGCCGAGGATCATCGCGCCCGTCGCGCCGAGCGGATGGCCCATCGCGATCGCGCCGCCGTTGACATTGACCTTGTCGGCCGGCACGTCGAAGGCCTGAAGGAAGCGCAGCACCACCGCGGCGAAGGCTTCGTTGACCTCGAAGAGGTCGATGTCCCCGATGCTCATGCCCGAGCGCGCGAGCACCTTCTTCGTCACGTCCACCGGACCCGTCAGCATGATCGCAGGCTCGGAGCCGATATTGGCGAAAGCGCGGATCTTCGCGCGCGGCTTCAGGCCCGCCTTCTCGCCCGCTTGCCTGGAGCCGATGAGCACCGCCGCCGCGCCGTCCACGATGCCCGACGAATTGCCGGCGTGATGGACGTGGTTGATGCGCTCGATCTCGGGATGCGCCTGAATGGCGACCGCATCGAATCCGCCCTGCTCGCCGGGGATGACGAAGGAGGGCTTGAGCGAGGCGAGCGACTGCATGTCGGTCTGCGGGCGCATGTGCTCGTCACGGTCGAGCAACGGCAGTCCGTTCACGTCGAGCACCGGCGCGATGGACTTCGCGAAGCGTCCGTCCTTCCAGGCTGCGGCGGCGCGCTTCTGCGACTTCGACCGCGTATGCATCGACGTCGTCGCGCGAAAAACCGTATTTGGTGGCGATGAGATCGGCCGACACGCCCTGCGGCATGAAATAAGCGGGAATGGCGAGCGATGGGTCCGCCGGCCAGGCGCCGCCCGAGGCGCCGATGCCGACGCGGCTCATGGATTCCACGCCGCCGCCGATCGTCATCTCGTGCTGGCCGCTCATCACCTGCGCGGCGGCGAAGTTCACCGAAGTTGAGGCCCGAGGCGCAGAAGCGGTTGATCTGCACGCCCGGCACCGTGTCGCCGAAGCCGGCCGCCAGCGCGCCCATGCGCGCGATGTCGCCGCCCGCTTCGCCGACCGGATCGACGCAGCCCATCACCACGTCGTCGACCTGAGCGGGGTCGAGCTTGTTGCGGTCCTTGATCGCCTTCAGCGCCGTCGAGGCGAGGCGCAACGTCGTTGCGGTGTGCAGCGCGCCGTCCGGCTTGCCGCGCCCGCGCGGCGTGCGCACGTGATCGTAGAGGAATGCGTCGCTCATGCTCTCTCCCTGCGGCGCGAAGCCGTGCTCGGATTCAGGTGTCGTGGTCCGGATGCTGGTGCGATACGATGTGGAAGCCGCGCCCCATTCCGTCCATAAAATCGCGCGTCGGCAACTCGAAGATCGTGCGTAGCCACGGCAGTCTCGATTCGACGCCGAACTGAACGGTCGGCGCGACTTCGTCCGCATGATCGAGGCTGCCGATGGTCACCGCGATGCGATCGTAATCGGGCGCCCGATAGGTCAGCGGCGTGCCGCATTCCGAGCAGAATCCGCGCTCGGCGAAGTCGGAGCTGGCGAAGGTTGCCGGCCCGCCGCGCGTCCAGATGAGGTCCACGAGCGCCACGGTGGCGAAGGCCATGAAGGGCCCGCCGCTCGCCTTCTGGCACATGCGGCAATGGCAGATGTTCGAGCCGATCGGTTCGCTTTCGAGACGATAGCGCACTGCGCCGCATTGGCATCCGCCGGTCAGCGCCATCGCTCGCTTCCTCCCTTTGTCAGAACGCATCCGCCGGAAGCGCCATCACCGCTTCCGCGCCGGAGGCGATGCGCGCGAGATGCGCGCCCGTTTCGGGCAGCATACGCTCATTGAAGAACTTCGCGAATGTCAATTTCGCGTCGAGCGCCGGGTTGCTCTCGCCTTTCGCCTGAAGCGCGAGCACGCTCTTCACGATCTTCGCCCACATGTAGCCGAGCGCCGTCAGGCCCATGAGGTGCATGTAATCGTAGGAGCCCGCGCCCGCGTTGTTCGGATCCTTCACCCCGTTGGCGCCGAGCCACATCGTCGCCTGCTGCAGATGCCCGAGCGCCGCTTTCACCGGCGCGAGATAGGGCGCGAGCGCCGCGTCGTCCTTGTTCGCGCCGAGAAAGCCGTTGACCTCGCCGAAGAAGGCCATGATGGCGCGGCCGCCGTCCTTCGGCAGCTTGCGGCCCACGAGATCGAGCGCCTGCACGCCGTTCGCGCCCTCGTAGATCATGGCGATGCGGGCGTCGCGGACGAACTGCTCCATGCCCCATTCGGCGATATAGCCGTGGCCGCCGAGCACCTGCTGCGCCTTCACCGCATTGGCGAAGCCGTAGTCGGTGAACACGCCCTTCATCACAGGCGTGAGCAGGCCGAGCCGGTCTTCCGCGGCCTGACGCGCTCCCGCGTCGGGCGAGAGATGCGACTTGTCCTGCGTCAGCGCGACGGAGACGAGCAGCGCGCGCGCCGCCTCGTTGAAGGCGCGGATTTCCATCAGCATCCGCCGCACGTCGGGATGCACGAGCAGAATGTCGGCGGGCTTGTCCGCCTCGGCCGCGCCTTTCAGCGAGCGGCCCTGCCGGCGCTCCTTCGCGTAAGCCGCCGCGTTCTGGTAGGCGACTTCCGAGATCGCGAGGCCCTGAATGGCGACGCCGAGCCGCGCGCCGTTCATCATCACGAACATCGCGGGCAGGCCGCGATGTTCCTCGCCGACCAGCCAGCCCTTCGCGCCGTCGTAGTTGAGCACGCAGGTCGAATTGCCGTGAATGCCCATCTTGTGCTCGATCGAGCCGCAGACGACGCCGTTGCGCGCCCCCGGCTTGCCGTCGGCGTCGGGCAGGAATTTCGGCACGAGAAAGAGCGAGATGCCCTTGACGCCCGCGGGCGCGCCCTCGATGCGCGCCAGCACCAGATGGATGATGTTGTCGGCGAGGTCGTGCTCGCCGGCGGAGATGAAAATCTTCTGCCCGGTGATGGCGTAGGAGCCGTCGCCCTGCGGCACGGCTTTCGACTTGATGAGCCCGAGGTCCGTGCCGCAATGCGGCTCGGTGAGGTTCATCGTGCCCGTCCATTCGCCGGTCGTCATCTTCGGCAGGTAGCGGGACTTGAGCGCGTCGTCGCCATGCACGGAGAGAGACGCGACCGCGCCATTGGTGAGGCCGGGATACATGGAGAAGGCGATGCTCGCGGCGTCGGAATATTCGCTGAAGAGGGCTGCGAGAAAATGCGGCAGGCCCTGTCCGCCATAGGCCGGATCGCCCGCGAGGCCGACCCATCCGCCCTCGACCATGGCCTTGTAGGCTTCCCTAAAACCCTTCGGCGTCGCGACGCTGCCGTCGTCGCCGCGCTTGCAGCCTTCCATGTCGCCGACGCGGTTCAGCGGCTGGACGACCTCCTCGACGAATTTCGCGCCCTCGGCCAGCACCTGCTCGATGACGTCGAGCGGCGCCTCGGAGAAGCCGGGGAGGTTGGCGAATTTCGCGTAGTCGAAAACGTCGCGGAGCAGGAAGATCGTGTCGTCGACCGGCGCTTTGTATGTCGGCATGGCAGGTCCCTGGGCGTGGCGATGAGGGCCTTGATCGCGGCCTCGTTCGAGGTAGTTCATATATGAACGATGAGGGCGATTCAAGAGGCGGGGCGGGAAAATTGGGTGCGGGCGTCCTCCAGGCGTTCGAACAAGCCTCGCGGCCTCCGTCCTGGCGCCTCGCGCTGGGCTTCAGCGGCTGGCCGAAGCAAGGCCGCACTCGACCCATTGCCGACATTCGTCGCGAGCGATCG
>CAVUJV010000031.1:0-129598 GCA_963741845.1 uncultured Alphaproteobacteria bacterium | reverse complement strand
AGGGCGTGTCAGGATCTTGTGCGCGGGGCGGCTGGTCAAGGCTGGGGCTGTACAACGATCGAATTGAAAGTCCGCATTTCGCGCTCCTTGGTTCTTTAGCTTTTGATGACGATTCGCGTCGCGGCCGCGCCCGCAGGCTCCACCGTCTCCGGCAGTTTCGTGATCGAAGGTTCGACCCACCACGAGCAGCCGTCGACGCCGCATCTCAACTGAAAGGTTCGAACATGACGAACTGCAATTCAATTGCCAGGGTCGTCCAAGGCCTTCGCATTCGTTGCGCCTTTGGCCGCAGAAACCGCTGATGGTGTAGATGGGGAGTTTTGCACCATCGAACAGGGGCACCAGGTCCGCCCCGGAGCGGTGTTCACCGCGACTGTTTCCATGTTGAGCGGGCGTTGCGGATCGCGACCGGGAACGATCCAAGTAGAGGCCAGCCTCGATGCGGAGAGAGACGCCGTGGCCTGAGAGGATGAGTGGGGCGGAAGGCTTGGTACGTCCGGCCAGTCGACGAAGAGTATCCCTCCGGCAGCGGCCGTTGCGAGCCCTTCTCGCAACGGCTTCACGGTTTATGAGTGGCCTGGTCTCGATGGATCTGGAGCAGTTCGACGAGGCTCTCGACTCCGAAGTCGGTGAGGGCGGTGATGCCTTCGTCGTCGAGACCGTGGACCCAGATGAGGCCGTCCTCGGGCTCCATTTCGAGAGCGACGTCGTGGAGCGCGTCGATATCCTCGCCGAGTTCCTTGGCGACGGGGAGTGTCAGGAATCTTGTGCGCGGGGCCATAATCGCGCCGATGGAGGGCGACTATGGCAAGAAGGACATGTTGGACGAACCTCTGGCGGGCCGAGACCCGAGGGCGGTGTTTTCGAAGGACGGGCTATTCGATGAGTTGAAGAAGGCGCTGGCGGAGCGCATTCTGAACGCCGAACTGGATGATCATCTCGATAATGAAGGTGCGGAAGGGTCGAGGAACCGCGACGGCGACAGCGGCAACCTGATGGCCACGCTTTGCACGGATGCGGACGAAAAAAGCATGCAATGGGCCGGGCGTCTTGGCCGCCGCCCATGCGGCCTCCACCAGCATTGCGCGTGCGTGGCTACGTCCCACCTTGCTGATGCGGCCATGATGGGCAGGCCCGAGCCCCGACTGGCGCACGCGCGGGTTTAGGCCAAAGTAGCTCACCAGTTTCTGTGGACTCTTGAAGCGGGCGATGTTGCCGATCGCTGCGATGAGCCCCGCGGCCACTGTGAGATTGACGCCCGTGATTGTCAGCAGCCGGTTGATCGCCCCGTCATCTAGGGCGCCTTCGGCGATCTCCCGATCGAGGACCTCGAGATCGTCGTTTAGCCGGTCCAGTTCCCGGATATGGCGCTCAATTGCGGCACGCTCATCGTCGGGCAAGGGCTGTCGGGCCAGCCAAGCGCGACCGAGGCGGCGTGAGGACACTTGGGGATCAGATGAGCATAGAGGATCGCGTGCACTTCGTTCTTGATCCGCGTACGATGACGGACAAGCTGATAGCGCCGCGCGTTCAACCGACGATTGCGCTCCGTGACCGCATCCGGCATCCAAACCTCTGGCAGGTAGCCGGCGGCATAGAGGTTGGCCAGTGTGCCGGCGTCGATCTTGTCGGTCTTCACATGGGCGTGTGCGATGGCTTTCACCTGGAGCGGGTTGGCGATCACCACGCGCTTCACGAATGGCGACAGCACCCGAGACACGGCCATGCAGTTGCCGGTCGCCTCGATCACCACCTCGTCCGATGCCAGAAGGCTTTTGCCGAAGCCTTCCAATGCCGTTCGAGTGATATCGACACGACCTGCCCGTCGAAGCCGACCTTGCTCCCAGAAAACCACTTCTCCAAAGGTTCGGTGAGTATCTATCCCAATTACGCGTCGCATGCGCGCCTCCTATTCGTTCAAAGGACGGGAGCAGCGGGCTACACGACAACTACGGATTCGCGCTCGCGGCGCAACCGGGCGAGTCGCAGAGGCGGCCAACTACTAACACGAGCTCGCAGCTCAACGTACAAGATCGGCCTGCCCGCACCTTCGTGCTCCCGGCGCCTCTGTCCCGGATGGTCACACCATATGCCGCGATCCCGAAAACCGCAGCCAGACATCGGCGCCGGACTTCATACCGGTTACGAATGCGATCGAGGCCCTGAACGCCAAACTGCGGCGCGCCGTGCGAACGAGGGGCCATTTCCCCAGCGACGAGGCGGCGACGAAACTCATCTTCCTGGTCTTGCGTCAGGTCGCCAAGGAATGGAAAATGCCGCCGCGCGAATGGGCCGAGGCAAAAACCCAGTTCGCCATCATGTTCGGCGAACGCTTCGTCAGAGCCTGATGAAAACCCGGCCCCGCGCACAAGATTCCTGACACTCCCGTTGATTTACCCGCGACCGGCGCAATCGTCGCGCCGCGCTTCGAGCTTCCCCGCCAGAACCGCCATCGCCGGGTCGTGACGGAGTTCGTCGTGATCGTTCAGGTCCTCGTAGCCGAGCCCGATGCCGGACACGCGCTGCCCGACAAGCGTGCCCACCGAGTGTTCGACGAACCTTGGGTCTCGCGCGTCGCGGAAACACCCCGCAAGCCGCCGAACGAGATTGAGACGCCGGTCCGCCGCGCCCAGAAGCAGCCCGCCCGCGTCGGACGTCAGCACGCCGCCGTCGAATTCGGCCACCACAGACCGCCCTTCGACCCGTCCAAACACACTCGGCTCTGCGCTACACTCCGTCTGCATCGGGCTGCTCCTACGAATCAGCGCAAGTCGTTCTTGCAAAACAATTTTTTCCTGATTCGGCAGCCGATGCGCTATAAAATGTGAGAAATGCGGACTAGGAGCTTTGCGCGTTGTTGATGAACAGAGATTTGAGGACGGCGGCCGGGCGGAGCGATTTGGTGAGCCTTGCACGTCGGCTAATCGTCGAGGAGGCGCTCGAGGGCGAGGTCGCCGACGTGCTCGGCCGTGCGCGGGCAAGGTAAAGACGCCTCTGATGAAATCTGGAATTCGGCGTTTCCACAGCCGAGAACCAAGCGTACATTCGGCCACCACGGAGTCGTGGAATATGAACAATTTGAGCAAGTCAACGCGCGCCTCTCCAAATCGTGACCTGGATTCTCGACACGAAAACTCGCCTAATCGATCGTTTTTTCGATGGTTTTTAGCGAGCTGCTCAGCTGCCTGCATCTATATATTACTGTCATTTCTCTTCTTCGTCCCTGGGGGTACTATTCACGACACTTACATCGGTACCGGTGCCGATCCACTATGTTTTATCTGGGCCCTGAATTGGTGGCCTTGGTCGCTGGCACACGGGATGAATCCGTTCGTTACGAAATTCATCTGGTACCCCACTGCAGTCAATCTCGCGTGGGTCACTTCGGTTCCGACCGCTGCTTTTTTTGCTCTGCCGATTACACTCCTATGGGGAGCCGTCGAATCTTGGAACGTGCTCTCAATGCTTGCGCCCGTGTTAAGCGCCTTGTCTGCGTTTTTGTTGACTAGGTATCTAACTTGCAATTTTGCCGCTTCTCTCTTCGGCGGCTACCTTTTTGGTTTCTCTACCTACGAGATCGCGCAATCGCGCGCGCACCTGAATTTAGATCTGGTTCTTGTGCCGCCCTTGCTCATATGGGCCGCGCTTGCGCGGCTGCGTTGCGGATTGACTGGAAAGCCCTTCGTAGCGATAGTTACGGTCCTATTGCTAGCGCAAATGGGCTTATCGACAGAGATCTTCGCCACTTCCTTCGTCTTTGGTGCGATGACTTGGCTGATCTTCTTCGCGTGTGCCAAAGCTGCGGACCGTCGCGGCTTCTGGCATCTGGCGTGGGAGAGCAGCATAGCAGCGATGCTGGCTGCCGTGATCGCCTCACCGTTTCTGTATTATGTCGTCGTTGGCGCGCACAGCCTGCCGGACGTCATCAATCCTCCGGAGCAATATTCTACCGACTTGGTAAATTTCCTCATACCCACGCCGGTCACCCGGCTCGGCAGCAGCGTGTTCGCCAGCATCGCGAGTCGCTTTACGGGTAACTTCTTCGAGAGCAGTGGGTATCTCGGGCTACCGCTCATTATGGCGCTGGCAGGCAGCTTTCGCACTTTAAGTCGTCACCGAGCGCCGCTCGCAATTCTCTTTTTTCTGTTCGTAATCTGCAGCCTCGGTCCATCCTTGTGGATTGATGGGGTCAACACCCATGTCTGGCTTCCATGGCGTGCCATTCAGAATGTCCCCGTCATTCGGCATGCATTGCCTGCCCGGTTCACCTTGTTTGTCTTTCTGGTCGCTGCGGTAGCGATAGCGTTGTGGCTCGCGGAGCCGCGCTCTGGGCTGATGCAGGCGTCACGCTATACGCTTGCCGCGATCGGGTGCCTCTTCCTGCTGCCAAGCCATATTCCCTGGACCCGCTTGCCGGTCGTCCCTTTCTTCACGTCGCGACAAATCGCCAGCGCATTCCCCGCCGGGGAGAACGTCATCATTCTACCGTTTGGCGAAACCGGCGCTGGCCTGATCTGGCAGGTCGAGTTCTGGTATGTATTTCACCCAAACAGGTGGGTATTTTGGATTAACGCCAATCGCCTTCGCGCCCGACGGTGCGGCAATACAAGCCCTCCGTGCTGGCACGCTAACTACGACATTTCGCAACGACATCACCGCGTTCGCCGCCGTGCATCACGTCTCACACGTGCTAGCAGGCCCCGGCGCGCCACCGGACATTCTGGCTGGCTTGGAAGCACTCCGCTGGCCAAGCAACAGTATGGGTGGGGTCCGCATATTCCAAGTGCCGGACGCGCGCGAGCTGCAATACACAGATGTGCGAGGAGCACTATTGGGGCACGACGGCCGAATGGAACTGGATGGGGCGGCGCATCATAATTTCCACGCACAATCAGGCGGCACGCCTGCTGGTTAAAGGATATCGTCTATATAGCAATGCGGAGATAGCCAGGATTTCGTGTTTCTATAAACGGGAATATCTCCAACTTCACAGTCGACTCGACGGGAATTATTTCGATCAACCTGCCAATGAATGCAGACGTGTCAGCCGAAGCAAGCCCTACATTCATTCCGGACGCGGTGCTCCGCAATGGCAATTCACGCGTTCTGTCGGTATTGATCTCGCTGCAACCGTTGTGAGGCTCAGTATCTGTGTTGTTGGTCGATCGAAAGCCGTGCCCCTGCACCCGTCAGCAATGAACCAGTGCTCGCGAAGACCGCCGAATGTGCCCTTTGTCTCCGGCCAGGGCGTGCCGGTCGCAGACCGAGTTCTGCATGTGCACCGGCCGCACCAGGTCCCAGCCGCCGCTACAGCGCCGGTTCGGCAGCCGCGCGTGCCTATTCGGGGCGTGGCGGAGCACCAGCGCTTGGTTGATCACCGCAATGGGGCCGGGGGGACGACACCTGTGAAGGTGGAGACCATGACTGGCGACGGGTGTGCGGCCCCGCACAACGAGACTCGGATGGCGTGTGCTCTGCCGCCGGCCGGTCGGCGAGACCTGTTCCGCCGACAACACGTTCGACAAAATACAATGGCCGTTGCTTGGACTCATTGAGCACACGGCCGAGATACTCGCCAAGCACACCGAGCGTGATCAGTTGCACGCTCCCCAACAGCAGAACCACAATCATCAGGCTCGGGTAACCGGGCGCGTCGATGCCGGACACCAGCGTGTATATCAAGATGAACACCGAGTAGATCACCGCGAGCAGCGCCGTGACGATCCCGGCGGCGGTGGCGAGCTTCAGCGGAAACAGGCTGAAGCTGGTGACCGCTTCGACGGCTAGTTCGAGTAGCTTCCAGTAATTCCACTTTGTAGTGCCGGAATGGCGGGGCTGGCGATCGTACAGCACCGCCTTCCAAGAAAGCCAACCCAGGCGAACAGGCCCTTCATGAAGCGGTGATGCTCGCGCATGGTTAGCACAGCATCGACGACGCGACGGCTCATTAGCCGGAAGTCGCCGGTATCCCGCGGCAGATTGACCTGCGCCATCCTGCCCATCGCCCGATAGAACAGCTTAGCCGTCGTGTTCTTCAGCCATGTTTCGCCGGCCCGCGACCTACGCTGCGCAAACGCGACATCGTAGCCTTCCCGCCACGCATCGACCAGTTGCGGAATCACTTCCGGGGGGTCCTGCAAGTCGCTGTCGATAACAACGATGACGCCGCCACGCGCGTGGTCGAGGCCGGCGGTTGTCGCGACCTCCTTGCCGAAGTTCCGCGACAGGTTGACCACGGTGACGTTCGGATCCTCTCGTGCGAGGGCCAACAACGTGGCGAGCGAGGTATCGGTGCTGCCGTCGTTGACATAGAGAACCTCCCACATGACGCCCAGACCGCGCATGACCGCCGCGAGACGGCGATGGAACTCGGCGATGACCGACGCTTCGTTGTACACCGGCGCGACGATGGAGACCGGCTCCAACATGCCGCTGCGTGCCTGCACGGTCGCCGTCGCATCAGGTGTCATCGCTTTCGCGCGGCGACGAAGGCCGTGAGGCCACCAATGCGGTTGGCGCTGAACCAGGACAATTCGGTGCGGCAAGCAAGCCATAGCAGCCTGTTCACCAACAGGCCGTGCGTGCGCATCTGCGAACGGGCCGACGCGCCGGTCGGCCGCCGCAGTCGGCTGAGCAGGCGTTGCAGCACCGCCAAGGGAAGCACGGTCGCATAAAAATAGCAACTCGTTTCGATCTCAAGCTCCGCCGCCTGGCAGACCGCCATGATGCTGCCAAGAGTGTAGCGGCGATAGTGTTCCAGGAATACGTCGTGCTCGCTCCACAGCCAATTGAAGGCGGGGACTGTGACGATGAACCGTGTGCCCGGCGCGGCGTCAGCGACATAGGGACGCAGCAGCGCCACGTCGTCGGGGACATGTTCGAGCACGTCCATCAGCAGCACCAGATCCGCCGCATAAGACCTCCCGGCGCGGCGAAAACGGATTGGCTTGCCGGCGACCAGTTCCTCCGTCTCGCTCTCGTAACCGGGATCGAGGCAAGTGGCCGAACGACATTGCGTTCGCGACAGCAGTTGGCGCGCGAAAAATCCGGTACCGGCGCCTATGTCGAGCACGTTGTCGGCCCGCTCCCGGCCAATCAGGGTCAACAGCGCGGCGACCTTGGCCTTGTAATACCAGTGCGATGCCACGCTGTCGCCGAGCAGAGATCCTTCCTTCAGGTCCATGCGGACTGCACCGACAGGCCGAGCGTGCAGTGGCCGGCGATGCTTGCGGCCGCCGGGAGGTGTATGTCCTGACCCATCATTCTGAGTTGCATTCTCCGGGTGTGCCGCTGATCCGCCTTGGCTGACGGGAGGCTAGGCCGCCCTTCGCTCACCTTACAACATCCGCGGGGTGTCCGGGAGAGAGCAGCGGAATGAAGTTGTCGTCGGGCTCGGGCGGAGCCTGGTTCTTGATGTATTCGATCCACATCTCGTCCGTTACGTTGCCGCTACTTACCACGCAGTAGCCCGTGGCCCACAGATCCTGACCCCAGTACCGCTTGCGCACCCGACGGTCTAGTGTCGCGGTTATCTCGTCGCCGTTCTTTTATCCGTTTTAGTCTGTCGTCGTAGTTCATATCCGCCTATTCAAGAAAGTCGAAGGCGTATCGGCGCTCGGCTGGCACAGGATGTGGCCAATTCCTAGTCGAAGACGTTCGTGCAGATCCGTTCGAGCTCAGCTCGGTGTTTTTGGAGCAATTCTTCGGACGCAAATGCGGCGATTACGTTAGCCCTGGCCACCCGAGCCCTGACTCGCCGCTCTTCCTGATTATCCGCCACTTCGCGCAGTTGGAAGGCGAGCGACGCGACCTCGGGATCCGCCCAGACAAAACCGCGCGGATATGGAGGATAATCGTCTTTCAGTTCAACCAGTTGGCAGTCGATAGGGTACGCGGCGTGCGCCGTGACAAACTGTTCCACGCCGCCATAAGGGGTCGCAATCACAGGCGTCCCAGACGCCATCGCCTCGATCACCGTCAGGCCCAGTCCTTCGGAGCGATGCGGCGACACATAGGCAGTCGCTGAGGCAATCAGTCCGTGCAGGGCTTCGTCAGAGAGATTCCTGTCGACGATCTCAATTCGAGGGTCAGCGTCCCGCGCCGCATAGAGCCGCTCAACCTCGGGAATGGATCGATTTGGATATGTTATTTTAAAGGTCAGTCGTGCTTTCGCCTGGGGGTTCGCCCCGGGAAAGGCCATTTGAAACGCATCAAGCAGTGCGCTGGGATTCTTTCTCTCGAGGACGCTGTTGGCGTCAAAGCAGTAGACAAAATGAGGCTCGCCTCCCGTTTGACCGTTCAAGCCCATTTGCTTGAGATATGGCAGATATGGAGCCACAAGCCGCACCGGCAAGTTGGTTGAGCTTGCAATCGCTCTTTGGATGAAAATAGTAGGCGCCCAGAACTCGTGGAAGTACCTGATGAACTGTGTCCACTCCGGCCGCAGTGTCCCCAGTTCCCAGTACCAGACACCGACGTTGTATCGGTTTTCTAAAAGTTGACGTCCGCCATGCTCCAGCATCATCGGCAACGCATCGCCGTTCATATGGACGATGTTGATAGCGGCGTCGGGAAGAAATTCGGGGAATTGTGACCGCCGGGCAACGGACGCTTGTATGCCGAATTCCCGCGTCTGCATGCGCGCGCCGATCGGAACAATGTTCAATTCTTGGAGCGCCTTGAGATATCCTCGTGCGCTGACGCCGAGGCCGGACAAACGATCAAGTGGTCCAATTATATTCACAGCGCGCCTTAGACGACTAACGTCCACCCTCGCTGGCGGGCGCCGTATTCGAGTGACCACCTTTTGTTCAGCCGACAACCTGATGTTCCGGCGGGCGGCGAGGCCGAGGGATCGACCGATCCAGAGATAATGGGTCAAGGGGTGATCGAGCCATGGCGCAAGCTCGGGGTTGGAGGCCACGTACCGCTTCGGATTGAACGAAGCCGAGGCCGATAGGCCTGCCCTCTCCCCGGCGGCAGCGTAATGATACAGCGCGGGAACACCCTTGAGCGGTTCGTCTCGAAACTGCCGCCGATAAAACTGAGGATCGAATATCGCATTTGGAGCGCGCCCTTCGAAATCCCCGCTTCGCGCATAATGCAGGATCGGCTCCATTCCGGCCGCCCGTACGTCGGGATAAAGGTTGAGATAGAAATCCTTGTCGAACAATCCTTGCCGAAGGATGCTGCCGACCTGAGCCGCCAAGTCGTGAGCGGGCGTACCCGGGACAGAAGTCTCGACCAGGCGGAGTTTCGCTAGCGTCTCATCGGCCTCCCGCTCCAGTCGGGTCTGGAGCCCACGATATTCCCTTTCCGTCGAATGCTCAGTTGTCGCGACGGGCGTGAATAAAGTCCGCTGAGGGAAAGCCTCGTCGACGAGGGGAAGCTCGTGGTGCCGCTTTTGGAAATGCTCGCTATAATAAGGGTCGCGATCGATCCACGCCTGCCAGCGCTGCGTGAACAGAGCTCGCTCCTCGGGGTCATCGCCTGAGCGTTTGTAACTCGAATTGTGAAAGTGACGAAGACGCGCCGCAGGCGATTGAACAATCCGATATCCAGCTTTAATGCAGCGCAAGCAAAAGTCGACGTCGTTGTAGTCGGTGACAAAGCGGGTGTCGAACCCGCCCACAGAGTCGAAAACAGACTTGCGAAAGGCGATTGCTGCAGCTGTTACTGCCGAATAGTTTCTCTGAACCGTTGCAAATCGGCCGTATTCATTTCCGTTCGGCTGAGAACGGTGAAAGATGTGACCGGTGCTGCCGTGGTAGCCGATCACTACCCCTGCATGCTGGATCGTCCCGTCCGGATAGAGCAAGAGCGCCCCCACCGCTCCAATATGGGTGCGGGCGGCCAGACCCGACATTCTCTCAATCCAATCAGGGGAAATCACTTCCATGTCGTCGTTCAGCAAAATCACGACCCCGTCCGCGGCGAGACTAATGCCAAAATTTGCTTTTTCAGCAAATGAGAAGGCCCCCTTGCGCGTGAACGAATGCAACTCGTGTCCATGCTTGGCGAGAAGAGCGACCAGACCGTCGGGGGCCTGACCATCGTCGACGACAAGAATTTTGTAACTTCTGCACGTCGAATGCTTGATAATCGATCGAACAAAATTGGTTACGAGCGGCGTCTTGCCGCCGTCGAACTCGAACGTCGCGGCTGAGGCCGGTCAAAATCACGAGGGTAATGGGTCCGCTGGGAACCGGCCAAACCGCGTCCAAGACGCCGGTCGATTCGTCGGACCTGACTTCCGCCCGCGGATTTTCCACTTGCACCTTGCGCTCGAGAGCGGCCTTGGCCTCCGGCAGCGATTCGCGCGAGAAGCCGCCGTTTACATCGAGCTGCTGATTGGAAGAAAGGTACAGAGCCTCGTCAATATGAAGAATGGTCCGCGCTCGCGTCGAAAGGTCGAGCAGAAGTGCATAGTCGGCAGCGTCCAACGCTTTCGGCGGCGGGCGCGTCATGGATAGCAGCAGCGACTTACGCACCGCGAAACCGCGGCCAATATAGTTGACCGACTCCAGATGCTCCGGAGACCAGTCCGGCTTATAAAAGGATTTTACAACTTCATTGTTCTCATCGCATAGGAATTCATCGAAATAGACTAGGTCTAATACAGCTGAAGTCAGAGCTCAGCTCCTTCGTCCGTTTAATCAGGAAAAGAATATAGTCGTCATCAATCGTGTCGCCTTGCCTCAGGCAAACGAGAAAGCCGTTCGTCGCAAACTTCGCGATGCTTGGAAGATCAGAAACATCGCTTTCGATGTGACGGATGCGCCAGTCGATATCGAGCCAAGCGCGAGCGAGCTCGGCATTGGACTTCTCCGACACCAAGAGGAGCTCCCACGTCGGATCAGTTTGCCGCAGGACGGATTGAATGCTTCGGTCAAGCGCCGCTTTATCGCTGCTGACTATTGCCAGCACGAAACAGGCGGACCAGGGCCCATCAGACATTTGACCCAACGACACGACGTCTTCGAGCTTTGCGTTCGAAGTCGACGATCGTAACTCATCGAGCGCAGCAGCACCCGTTTCGCTGAGCTCAGGAATCGAAAGCGGACGATGCGTCTCGCTTCGTAGCCAGCGAGCAAAGGCTCTGCGCGGAGCTCCGTTCTTGTGCAGAACGACACCCCTGAACAAGGGTCTCGGCTGACCGGACGCATCGAACAGCAGTCGGCGCAACGGCTTGATCGGCCGGCGGTCCAGCCGGAAAAACATCCTTTCAAGCAGTTTCCGTTGGCTGACATAATCGACGAACGCCTCTGCGCGAGCAATTCTCCCGCCGAACTCAACGACGGCAGCGCGCACGCGCGCCACCTCGGCAGATGCGTCGTCGAGAGACCGAGAGAGGCCGTCAATCCTGGCGTCAAAGCTTGCCAGCCGATTTTCTATTTGCTGAATGCGATCGCTTAACCGCTGGGCGACGGGGAAAAGTGAATCAGATTTCGCATCTAGCAAATCTTCGATTTGCTGAACACGGTCACCTGACCGCTGGACAATAGGAAAAAGCGAACCCAACTTCTCATCAAGCAAATCAAATTTAGCGGCAAGCATCGACAGCGCGGCCGGAAATTCTTGGAGGCGCCCTTCGAAACGCTGCGCGAGCTCATGTCTGCTCATGCCATGATGCGCGGATAGCAAAGCATCGAGCGCCGCCAAATTTCCTCCCGGCTTCGCGGCGACCACGGCGTAGTCGGGACTGACGCCCTCCAACACGTCGATGAGCGCAATTTGTCGGTCTTCTCGCAACTCCTGCATTTCATTCAATCGAACGATCGTCGCCTTCGCGAAACCTGCGAACTCGACACAGAATTGAAGAAGTTGCGATGGCAAGGGGTGCAGGTGCGTCCGATCGAGATAGAAATTAGTGGTCCTTACCGCGTTATTCTCCGGATTAGAGGTTTCCAGAATTCAGCAAACCACCTGGACGTAGGACTCTGTACACTTCAACAACGACATTGGTAAGCTTTTCAAATGGCACGTGTTCGATGACGTGAAAAGCGGTGACAAGATCAAAGCTGTCGTTCGGCTGGCCGCCGAGATAATGTAAGATGTCCTGCTTTTGAACCGAAAAACCTCTTTCCCGACCCGCGGCCAGCATGTCTTCGTCGAGGTCGACCCCCTCCGCGTCAAAGTCAAGGGAGCGAAGCATCTCGAGCCACTCGCAGCGACCGCAGCCAAGGTCGACAGCCTTTGGCCTTTGCAAATTAGCGTTGAGCAGACGCAAGAACGGACTATATCCCTCGAGCCTTTTTAATATCGAGCTCCTGGGAGTCTCGGAACCTGTCCTCGAACGCCTTGTAGAAACCGCTCATTGCGGATCGTCCCGCCGAGGCCGATCTGCAAACGACCAGGAAGTTTCATCCAAACTCAAACGATCATGCCTTTCAGAGCTTGTAGAACGTGGGGCAGCAAGACCCCGATGGACGAGAATCGTGGTTTTCCCTTGCATCCGCTGGTTGATCCGTCGGGGTCGCGTTGGCGTCAAGGTTTCGCCCCAGCCACGGCACGGTTCCGGAACGCCGGGGGCGGCCGTGTCGCGCTCGAACCAGCTTGCCAATGCATGTTCCTCGACAGGCGCCGATCAGGGTGAAGCAAACAAGGAGAACTCGAAGTCGAGCGTCCGCTTATCCGAGCCGACGCACCGTTTCAACACGTTTGAACTTTACGTGGCCCCGGCTTCGGGCGCGCCCGGAAGGTTGGCCGAGACTTTCGCCGCCTTCGGGCTTTGGCCGACCGTTGCGTCGGCTTGAGCGGGCGATCATCACAGTTTAACGAATTCAAGATTGGGTATATAATAGAGCGAGACGTTATTAATCGAATCGTTACCCAAGTTGTTTGCAATGAAACGCCACAGTCTTAAATCAACATCGCAAAACCGTACGATCTGACTGCGCATCGCTCCGTCGAATCGAACAAATCGGCCGCGGACCCGATCGGCGTTTCATATTCCTTTGCGCCCCTGGGTGGGGCTCTTGAGCCAACCCCAGATGTTTTGGGCGAGAGAGAGCTATCTTCAACCACGTGTCAATGAAGTCAAGCTGATTCGATCTCCGTAAGGCGGCCCGGTAAAGCTTGTCATGATCGTCGGGACGCAGAGAAGTGTCGACGAGGATATCGGCCAGAGGTGACAAGCGAAGCCTGTTGAACATGTTGTCGGTTTGGCAGGCCGCCTCTTTGGCCGAATGAAAATCGCCTAAAGGCCCTCTTGCCAGTCGCAGGCGCCTCGTCCACTGACCCCATCGCTCGATTTCGCTGTCCGGCAGCGTGCGTCAAGACCGGTGAGAGCAATCGGTTGACAGGATGGCGGACCAGAGTCATGAACCGCGCGCCGGAAAGCGCTGTTTCAGAGTCGACAATGCCATTTGGCTGACCACAAAGTCGAAATGTCCGCTGGGCAGGCAGTCAAGGAATATTTCCTGTCGATCGAATTGATCATCGAAGAAAAACTTGTCGACGATCCGATCGCCAAACGCGCGGTCGACCTCAGGCTTCGGTATCCATTTCGGCCGGAAGCGAACGCCGAGACGGGGGAGCGAGATCGGTAAGGAGCGGCTTAGGCTGTCCTCTTATGGAATCAGACGGGCATCGGCGGGTCGCGCCTCGACTGATTGCATTGCAACTTGATTGATTGCATTGCAAAATGTCATCCAATAAACGAATGCAGGATCGTCGAACAATTCGGAATCACCGTCAAGACGTTTGTCACAAACCTGTCGTGCTTATATACATTGTGGGGGCGTGTGACGTTCGGTTCCTCGACCCGTTTCCTTGCCGGGCAATCGGCGTCTTTAGAGGGCAGCAGCGAAGCTGGGGGTGAAACAATATGTCGTCCAAGCGCGCACTAATAACAGGAATAACCGGCCAAGATGGGGCCTATCTGTCCAAGTTTCTGCTGGAGAAAGGCTATTCGGTCGCCGGAGTCGTTCGCAGGTCGTCCCATTCCGGCGTCGACGATCACCGCCTTCGTTGGCTCGGAGTCAGCGGCTCGGTCGAACTGCGTGACGGCGATCTTTCCGACTTGTCGAGCCTGATGCGCATCGTCCAGGACGTTCAGCCGGACGAATTCTACAATCTGGCTGCGCAGTCCTTTGTCTACTCCTCATGGCAACAGCCGATCCTGACAGCCAATGTCACCGCGGTTGGCGGTGACGAATGTGCTCGAGGCGCTGCGCGTTGATCAAACCGGACACGCGATTCTATCAGGCCTCGTCCTCGGAGATGTTCGGAAAGGTTCAGCAGCCCCTCCAGTCCGAGAAAACGCCGTTCTATCCGCGTTCGCCCTACGCGGTCGCCAAGCTATACGGTCATTGGATCACCGTGAATTATCGCGAGAGCTTCGGTCTGCACGCCTCCTCCGGGCATCTTGTTCAACCACGAGAGCCCGTTGCGCGGCATCGAGTTCGTCACTCGCAAAGTCACGGACGGCGTCGCGCGGATCAAACTCGGGCTGGCGAAGGAACTGCGGCTCGGCAATATCGACGCCAAGCGCGACTGGGGCCATGCGAAGGACTATGTGCGGGCGATGTGGATGATGCTGCAGCAGGACCAGCCGGACGACTATGTGATCGCGACGGGCGAGACGACCTCTGTCGCGCGACATGTGCCGCATCGCCTTCGACCATGTCGGGCTCACCATGGAGGACTATGTCGTCATCGATCCAGCCCTTTTCCGGCCTGCGGAAGTCGATGTGCTGCTTGGCGACGCCACCGAAGGCCGCGGACGCGTCTGAACTGGGCGCCCGAGATCAGCTTGTCGGAAATGATCTGCGAGATGGTCGATGCGGATCTCGACCGCCTCACTCCCAGGGGCTCGGGTTAGCGAACGTGGACCCCTACGCCCGTGTGCTGATCACTGGAGCGGCCGGCTTCGTCGGCCGCTGGTTGGCGCCTGCCCTGCAGGCCGCCTATCCTGCGTCGGCGTTCGCCGCCTTATTGCGCCAGTCGTCGGACACATGCCCAGGTTGGACCCCGTTCTACGTTGATCTGGATGACGGGGAGGCGGTCGCGGAGGCGGTTCGCTGCTGGAGACCGGACCTCGTTGTTCATTTGGCGGCGCAGTCCTCCGCCGGCCGGGCGAAGGATATCTCTGACAGAACAACCTGGAGGACAAATGCCGTCGGAGCGCTGAATCTGGCCACGGCCGTCGCTCGGATCGCGCCGGGAGCGACGCTGCTCAACGTCAGCACCGGCGAGGTATACGGGTCGAGCTTTAAAAACGGGCCCGCTTCCGAGACGACGCCGGTCTCTCCCAGAAGCGTCTACGCGCGTTCCAAGGCCGCCGCAGAAGCGATTTTCGAGGACGTTCTTCCGCGCGAAACGCGCCTGGTCACCGTTCGGCCGTTCAATCATACCGGCCCCGGCCAGGACGAACGTTTCGTCCTGCCGAGCTTTGCAGCCCAGATTGCGCGGATCGAAGCCGGACTGATCGCCCCGAAATTGCTCGTCGGAGACATAAGCGTCGAACGGGATTTTCTCGATGTGCGCGACGTGATCGATGCCTATCTCTTGATTCTCGAAGGTGCCCAGTCGCTCCCTCTGACGATCTGTGTTCAATGTCGCCTCGGGGTATCCGTCCCGCGTCAGCGATTTACTTGGGTCGATGGCGCGCGCCAGCAGCCGCCCATTCGAGGTGGAGATTGATCCTGCTCGGTTTCGACCTGCGGAAATTCCCCGCGCGGTAGGCGACTCGGCTGCCCTCCGTCGAGCCTTTGGATGGGTGTCAACTCGTTCGGCAGACGAGCTTGTCGCCGAGCTGTTGAGCTATTGGCGGTCTAAAATCTCAGCTGAGACCCAGCGACTTCAGGACGGGCAGTAACCTACATCCGTCAAACGTGAGCACGGAAATCTGGAAAAATTTAATTTTGACGTTCTGAAGCCAAGAGCTCCAGTAAGGGATCCCAGTTTTAGTGAATAACAGTTGTACGTCAGGCGGAAAAAGTCGACCGTAAAGAATGCGCTCTCACGTCATAGCGACAGGAGGGGCTGTGCGGCTTCGAAAGGAAACGGCGGATTGGGTCCTGCGAGTATGACGATGATGAAGGCGCGCCGAAAGGCTGCGAGCGTTGTGTGTGACGTTTCGCACCATGAAGGCGGCCGCCAGGCATGGCCGCGCCTGGCGAGTGCGTAGTTCGCCCGCATTTGGCTTGAGACCCGAGTTCCGGACTTAGCACCAAGTTTCCACGTCATTCCCTGCGATCACCGAGATACAAGAGTTATCCAGCTCGGGCCGAGGATGAGACCTTTGCAGAAAAACCAGACGCTCAGATCATTCACCTTGCCGTTGATTCGATAGTCGCGGTTGCTGGCGCAGAAAGCCCTCGAAGCGCTCTGGTTGAAAACGCTCTTGCTATCGCGAGCGCAGAGCCAAGCATTGGCGCATTCGGCTTGAAAAAGGCCGTTGCCTCCGTCATGCTCAGCTCCGTCGTTATGTCCATCTGGATGATGTCCGTTAACGAATTGTGCGGGACGAGCTTAGATTGAGGAAGCAATGGATCCTAGAGAAGAATTCATTTTGCGCGTGTGCAAGAACAAGAGTTTTATAGATGTTGGGGGTCTTTCTAATGTGATCAATGAACGAATTTCTTCCGCCCATAGCGCTGGCGCTAGGGAATTGACATTGTTGGATGTCGAACCGTTGGATCGACCGTGGTGGCAGGCCCTTCGCAGCCGCCTGGATGATCGTGGGATAAAGGATTGTGAATTCATTTCCCAAGATATTTTGACTGCGATAAACCTCCCTAAATACGACATCGTGCACTCATCGGGTGTCTTATATCATCTCCCCTCTCCTCTCTATTATTTGAAACCACTCCGAGAAATCACGGGAGAGTTCTGCATCCTTACATCGACAATATTGAACCGAACGCTGCACTATCAAGGGCGGGAGTTGAAAATTCCCGATGCATCCGTGATTTTTTTACCTGCTCTCTCTGGAAACGAATATGAAATCGTCACAGGTTGGTTTCGAGACGCGGGATACGGCGAAGTTGCGAAAAAAGAATTGGCGTTTGGAGGCTATTCAAATTTTGAGAACTTTTATCCAAACTGGTTCATGCCCACCGTGGTGTCCTTTAAGGCAATGGCTGTCTGCGCGGGCTTCGAGATCGTGGATGAGGCCGCCATCGGAGATTACGCATATTCCCTCCTCCTAAGACCGCAAGCGTAAAATAGTCGCCCGCGAAGGGGTATCGGCGGCGTTGGCGGCGACTCGATGAGTCCAAAACCGAACGGCCAAGATGCTAATTCGCCCATGAAATGGTTCTGGAACAGAGCCCAAATCTGGAACCGAAATTGTGGGGTTCTAAAGCTAAAAGTTACCTCACCATGCCAGGGACGAGCCTCCCTCATATCTTCTAGGGCGAGAAGCAATTATGACCCCCGGCGACGTCCGAAAATCTGTACAGGATCTCATTCTTGAAGACCTGTTTCGAAGCGGCCTTGTTTCGGCGCTAGTGTACGATGCTTCAAATATCCCTGCTTGGTTTCTTTTTGGCGGGACTGATGACGAATTCATCGAGCGCTCCTATAGGCTCATCCTAAATCGCCCCCCCTCTTCAGCGGACATTTCGCATCACAAAGGGGTTTTGTCCGCAGGCACGTTATCCCGCGCAAAGTGGGTTCTAGGGGTTGCCGATAGCCCCGAATCGATGGCCGACGCTAATCCTGCAATGGCCCACGTCCGGAGGTTAGCGTCGGCCGAATTGGCTTGGCAGAGTGTGCTGGCGTCTGCCGAGCTAGACAGACGAAACGCTGTGGATCTCGGAGGCGGGACTGATGACGAGTTCATTGAGCTCTCGTACAAGCTGATCCTAAATCGCTCCCCATCTCCCACGGACATCGCGGATCACAAAGCGGCTTTAGCCGAGGGCACGCTATCCCGTGCAGAGTGGCTTCTAGGGGTTGCCGATAGCCCCGAATTGATGGCCAGCGCTAATCCTGCAATGGCCCACGTCCGGAGGTTAGCGTCGGCCGAATTGGCTTGGCAGAGGGCGCTGGCGTCTGCCGAGCTAAACAAACAAAGCGCTTTCGCGCCCTTAATCCGATCGCCTTTCTCTCGAATTTTGAGCAAGTTAAAATCGATCGCCAGCTTTGGCGCCGCACGCCAGCCGCAAACCCTGCGCGAAGGGATGAACGACATTCGCACAAATTCTGTAGCCCAGTTATCTCATATCGCGAGCGAACTACAGACCCTACGATCCGCTCTTGCAGATCACCTATCTCTTACGCGCGAAGGTGTGAACGACGTTCGCGCCACTTCCGCGGATCATCTATCTCTTATCGGGAGCGAACTGCAAACTCTGCGCGAAGGGCTAAGTGACGTCCTTCGCACGGCCTACCACAACTATAGAGTGCGGAGATGCTATAATGGAGGGGACACTCCCTTCCCGGTCAGGTCGAGCCACTCACCAGCCGACCTGCCAGAAGCCGTGAGACGAAGGGAACTTAACCTCACCAAGCAGCGAATTTTAACGGAACTCGACCGTCGATACCGCGGCTCGGACGAGGCTCTCAAAGCCCAGTTGGAGTTCTATCTTCCACATATTGAAGAAATTAGGGGACTCGGACCGGTCATTGACGTAGGGTGCGGGAGGGGCATTTTTCTCGAAAAGATGCGCGATCATCAGATCGACGCTATTGGACTGGAGATAAATGAAGATCATATTGAAGAGTGCCGAAGGAATAAATTGGACGTCCGCCAGATAGATGCTCTAGAATTCATGCATCGTTCCGAGGCCAATAAGTGGGGAGCAATTACACTCTTTCATGTTATTGAACATCTCGATTTCGACGCCTTGGTCGCGGTTTTGACGGCGGCATACCGAGTTCTCGCGCCGGGCGGTATCGTTCTTATGGAAACGCCAAATTCCGAAAATCTTTACGTGTCTACGTATATGTTTAATGTAGATCCAACTCATGTCAAACCGATAACCTATCAGTATATTTCTACAGTACTGGATGTTTTGGGCTTTGAATGTGAACGCCTTCCGGTTAGCGCTTCCCTCCACGACGATGATGGCGGCCAAACGAGCAACAGGCATTTGAACTATTTGCTTTCCGTATCGGCGAACCTTTCCGTCGTTGCAAGGAAACCACGGTTTGATTCCTGACTACTCATTCGTTGCGCCGATTCCTCCACAAAAGAGCGGCATCGCCGATTACGCAGACGGATTGATATCCGGCCTCGAGACGCTCGGCCGGGTCATACAAGTTTACACGCAAACTCGATTCTCGTCGGTGTCTGCGCCCGCTATTCGGCCCTTAAATGAATTCAATGCAAATGTCAGTCCTCCTGAGCGTACGGTTTATCATATCGGAAATAATTATATTTTTCATGATGAGCAGATTCTTCATCTAATCAGGCATGGTGGGATTACTCATCTTCATGATTTTTCGCTACATCATGTTTTTGCTTATTTCACGTATTCCGGAGACCAAAATATCTATTACGGACTCCTTCAAAAATGGTACGGCAAGGTATTTTCTGAAAGCGTTCGCGCCCGGCATGAAGCTCACTGCGCCCCGTTTTGGGAAACGCAAGACGTCGTTTATAACCCTCTAAACGAGGAAGTTATCTCGCCTGCGTGCGGGATAATTGTTCATTCCAAGTTTGCCAAGCGGTTCATTGCGGACCGGTTTCCTCGCAAGCCGACGTATGTTGTCCCTCAACGATATCCCGACGCGGTAGCTACGAGGCGCATCGTGAGACGCCCCTTGAATATTTGCTGTCTGGGATTTGTAGACCCTAACAAGAACGTAGATAAGGTGGTTGAAGCGGTCGCGAGATGCCGCGACCGGGGTGTTGATGTTGTGCTCCATGTCGCCGGTAAGATTTACCCCCACTGCGAGGACCTTCCGCGTCTCGCTGAAACTTTGGACGTAGTAGACAGGGTAAAGTTTCTAGGCGCAGTGTCGCAAGAGCAGCTATTCGATTTCTTTAAAACGTCTGACGTTTGCGTCGTATTACGAGATCCCACGGTGGGAGAAGTTTCAGCAATTGTTTCGCGCGCGCTCCAATACGGCCTGCCGCTGATTGTGAATGACCTTGGTTCCTACAGCGAGCTACCCGCGTTCGTTCCGAAGTTGCCCACTGGGCGCTTTGTATCGCGTGATCTTTCGGACGTCCTGTGCCTATGGGCGACGGACCTAGAGGCCTTTAGCCTGATTTCAGACGAATCCTACAGATACGCGTGCGAGAACGCTTCTTTCTCAGATGCGATTCTCGGATACGACAGTGTGTTGCGAGAGATTTGGGGCCGAATGCCATCTGGACCGGCCCGCGTGACCCGCTGACGGTTAAGTGGGTTAGACTTTGATGTGCACTTCCCGCGCGTGGCTTTTAGATTATTTGGTTCTAAAGACGGCCACCAACAGATGGGAGACAGGATTGGCCCCTTTGTACTCAAATTTTCCTATAGACACGTCTCGGTGCATGGCAGCAAGCAGCGACCAACTCCCGAAGGTCGTCGTTGAGAACAGCGCACGGATTTGCTCGTTAGTCGCTGGGGGATGGGGGCATGTCGGCATCGATCTCCCTACAGCACAGCTCGACGGCCTCGGGTGGACGGAGCATTGTCGGGAGGGAACGCCGCGAAGGCAAGCGTTCACTCAGCGTACAAGGTAGCCTGACGACGAGAAAGCCCAGGCTCTTCAGACACGCCTGCGCCGACTTTCGCATCGAGGCGTTCTTGCATGAGAATTTTCTGTGAGTTGGACTTGGGGCATCACGCACGCCGAGGCTGAGCAGGCCCAAACCGATCAGAAAGGTGGTTGACGGCAGCACACGGATCGTGTGCTCCGGCCGTGCTACACGTAACCAACCAGCCTCCGCTGCGCCCAGGTATCGCCGTCGATGTAGCGTTCGGTCGTCTCGATGGAGCTGTGGCCGGCGAGCAGCTGCACGTCGCGCAGGCTGCAGCCCGAGCGATGAATGTTGCGGGCGGCGAGGGTGATGAAGCTGCGCCGGCCGGAATGCGACGAGCAGCCCTCGAAGCCGAGCTCCTTGAACCGGGCGACGAACCAATTGACGACGCTGTTCGCCGTCAGGTGCCCGCCACGATAGGAGCGGATCACCGGGCCGACGGGCTCCGCCGTCAGCGCCAGCTTCTCGAGGGCGCGCCGCAGATCGGGATGCATGGGAATCCGGCGGCCGCGGCGCTTCTTGGCGATGATGTCGCGGACGTGGATCGTGTCGGAAACCCGGCCCTGCGCGTCGAGGACCATCGACCAATCGAGGCCGGCGATCTCGCAGGCCCGCAGGCCGGCTTTCACCGACAGCAGGATCATGGCGCGGTCGCGCTCGGGGAACGAGAAGAACGCGAGACGTGGCGGAGCATGCGCCTCAACATGGGGGGTGTGACGACCTTGGCTTGTTTGCCGGGCATTGGGATTGTCTCCTGGGGTTGATGGGCGTGATGGCGCCAGCGCCGTCGGTGGGGCGGCGGCGCAGGGCTTGCGGCTGGGAAGGGAGCGGACAGCGGCGCGTCTTGCGTCGCCATCCGCGTTGCGTTCGCGTTACGAAGGCCTGGGATGGGTGGGGCTGCTTGAGCGCGTTGCTCCGCCCCTCGACCCAGTAAAAGCCCTCTGCGTCGCCGAGCTGGCTCAGTATTCGTCGGCGCGCATGATCGTCAGGACGCGGGTGGTGACGGCGGGATCGGCCGGATCGGGCGAGCCGAATTCGGTCGCGCGGTCGTAGTAGTCGATCTTCCAGAAGCAGCGGACGCCGCCTTCGTCGACCGCGCCCAAGTCGTGCTCGCCGTGCGGATCGTTGTCGTCGGTGAAGGCGTCGAAGGCGCGGACCTTCGCCAGCAGCGAGCGACGTTGCTCGACCGGCATGGCTTCGACGCCGGCGGTGATCATGACCATGCCGCCGACGAAGGTGCGGCGGAAGGCGTCGTTGAGGGCGCGGATGCGTTCGGCAGTGGACACGGTGGTGCTGGTCATGGCTTTGGCTTCCTGAGGTTGGGGATGGGGATGGCGCGCGCCCCGGTTCATGGGCATGCGCGGAACGAAGAGGGGCGACCCGAAGGCCGCCCCATGCGATGGCAATGATGATGGTTGCGGCGGTCTCACGCGCCCGCGCTATTTGCCCGTGACGCGAAACTCGGGGTGCACGAGGGCGACATTCTTCGCCGCGCTCTTGAACGGCGGGTATTCCGGCGCGTCGAACCACTCGAGGATGAACTCGCCGTTCTCGATCCGCTTGACGGTGGCGAGCCAGAAGCCCTCGAACTCCCGCTTCTCGTTCCAATAGGGGGTCAGAACCCTTGCCCCGACCCGCAACGCCGCCCAGGGATTGGGCGCGCTGGCGAGGTCGAGTCTGTCGGTCGCCGATGGTGCGGGTTGGGACAAGTTCTTGTTTTGTTCTGACGTGGTTTCGTCGTCGCCGCCGCCGCGTTGTCCGGCTTGGTCGCGTCGGGGCCGCCCGCTGCCTTGCCGACATGCTCCTCGATGCGCCGATAGACCTCCGCGGACACTGAGCCGACGATCATGCGACCGCTGCCCTTGAGGACGCCCTCATGGACCCCGGCGACGAGCGCGTTGTCCGCATCGGTCCGCAATTCGATCACGGAAAACTTCAGCTCCTTGGCGGCGGCCCTGACGGCCTCCTTGTCCTCGGCCCGGAACCACGAGGCCTGGGTCAAGGCGGGGTTGGTCGGCGTGCCGTAGACGAGGATGGCGGGCACGGGGTTTGGTTTTGGTTGGGTTGGGGTAGTCATTGAGAGATCCGCTCCTTGAGAATCAAAAGGACCCCGCAAGGGGGTCCCGGTGTTGAACGCGGACACGCAAACGCGATCACGACGGTGGGTGGGGGGATGGGCGACGCATGGCGCGCACATGAATTCCCACAATGCAATTATGGCATACATTATACTACAATGTCAAGTGAATAATTTTGGCTATCGAAGTATCTACTAAATTATACTGCGCAAATGCCTTTGAGGTTCAGGCCGCCGGGAGTGTCCGCGGCACCTCGGAGAATGGGGAGCAGCGTGGGCTGTTTATCCTCTTCCGGCGCGCTGCCTCTGCGCCAGTCCGAAGGGCCTGCTTCCGCTGTCGGCGAGCATTTCAATTCGTTCACGGGTCTCACCGACGATTCTCGATCGGGAGCATGTCTACGGGCCAGAGCCGCGCACGCTGCCGGCGGTCCGCCTGCGCGCGCATTGTTGCTGTCGCCGTTACGAGGAGCGTGCCACGTGTTCAGCTACCTCGAGCAGAAGCTCGCAGCTACTGCCGTTGTCCCGCGCGAGTGTGGGGTCGTATGTGGGAACAAATAGGTTCCGCCCGCCTAACTAATTGAACGAAATACGAAAATTATGGTCGATTGGTGCCGCAAGAGGGAATTCGAACCCCCGACCCCATCATTACGAATGACGTGCTCTACCAGCTGAGCTATTGCGGCGTTGCGGCCGGCAAGCGGCCACATGGCGCTTCCGATCGGCGCCGCTGTCTATGCCCATTTGGGCGCCTTTGGCAATATCCGGCGAGCGCCAGCCTCCAGAAACCGAAGCGGCCGGCGCCGACCCGCAAACTTCCGCTGGCCGGCGGGCGGCCGCGCCCTTAAAAGAAGCCCCCGCCGTCGAGGGGCGGCGAGAGCAAGGAAGGATTCGCGGATGGCGGGGCGTTTGGCGGGCAAGGTCGCGGTGCTCACGGCGGCGGCGGCGGGGATCGGGCGCGCGACCGCCGAGGCCTTCGCCCGCGAGGGCGCCCGCGTCATCGCCACGGACGTCAATGTCGAGGGCCTCGCCGGGCTCGCGGGCGACAAGCGCAAGCTCGACGTGCGCTCGACCGAAGCGGTGACGGCGCTCGCCAGGGAGATCGGGCCGATCGACGTGCTCTTCAACTGCGCGGGCTTCGTCCACCACGGCACGGCGCTCGAATGCTCGGACGAGGAGTGGGATTTCTCCTTCGATCTCAACGTGAAGTCGATGCACCGCACGATCCGCGCCTTCCTGCCGGGCATGCTGGAGAAGGGCAAGGGCTCGATCGTCAACATCGCCTCCGGCGCCTCCTCGGTGCGGGGCATCCCGAACCGCTATGTCTATGGCGCGTCGAAGGCCGCGGTCGTCGGGCTGACCAAGGCGGTCGCGGCCGACTTCATCCGCAAGGGCGTGCGCTGCAACGCCATCTGCCCCGGCACGATCGAAAGCCCCTCGCTCGACGGCCGGATCGAGACCCTGAGCAAGACGAGCGGGCAGTCGATCGAGGCGGTGCGGCAGGCCTTCATCGACCGGCAGCCGATGGGCCGGCTCGGCAAGCCGGAGGAGGTGGCCGCGCTCGCGGTCTATCTGGCCTCGGACGAGAGCGCCTTCACCACCGGCCACATCCACCTCGTGGACGGGGGCTTTGCCCTGTAAGAGCCTTCCCTGCCCGGCCGAACCTCTTCGGCCGCCCGATTGACGCCTTACGTTTTGGCGCGTTTTTGGAGCGATTCCGCGTCCATTCTCATCGTTTTCGGGATGAAACGGAGCGTTTTCCAGCGATTTCAGAGCCGAAACCGGGCCGAAAATCGCGCCATTTCCTTCCGCGAATCGGGACTTTTCAAGGGCTTGCGCTGACATTTCCTTCCGGCGGGTCGCGCTCGGCGACTTTGCGATGGCCGCACGATGGCGAAAAGATGGCCGCCCTGCCCTCGCGACTGGATGGGCGGCTTGGGCGATGTCGCGCATGGACGGCTCCCGGCTTGATGACGATGAGGCATCATACCGGGTTTGTCTGAAACTCAGAAGAAAATGTTTCTATATTCCGAAAACGCCTAGCCCCGGATCGGCTCGTGGGCGAGCGCCGCCCGAAGAAAATAATAGAGCCCGACCAACGCAAGCAGGATCAGCGCGCCTTCGAGAAGGTGGGTGAGCGGCTGGCCAAACCCGAACAGGCCGCCGATCGCCCAGCCGGCGGCGGCGGCGGCCCCGATGAGCTCGGTGCCGACCAGAATGGCGACGCTGACCAGCGTCCTCGTATTGGTCCAGTTGATCGGTTTGACGGCCTCGGCCAAAACCCTCGTCTCCAAACGTCAGAGAGCGCCGCCGATAAAGCAAGCGGCGCGCGGGCGCAAGCGGACTTAGAAGTCGAGATGGCTCCCGGCCTGTCGATCGCGATGTCGCCCCGCAATTTGCCCTGGCTCACATTCTCGGACACATCCGGGGATCGACGACGGTCGAGAACGGGTTTCACCAGTCATAATCGTCGTATTCCCCGATCCCAGGATCGGGATACGCTGGCCAATAGCCGTCGTCGTAGCCGAGGCCCGCATAGCCCGGGTAGGCTGGGTAGGCCGGCCAATAGCCAGATCCCGTCAGCGCCGCGAAGGTCCCCAGGCCGAAAAGCGCAGCCGGATAGGCGCCCCAGTCGTCATATCCCAATCCGCCCCAACCTTCGCCTAGACCGTACCCCAATCCTCCCGGTCCCGCGTAGGCCGCGTATCCCCCATAACCCGGATAGCCGAAGCCGCGGGATACGCCGCCGAAGCCACCGAAACGACCGCCGTATCCGGCAGCGAATCCAGGGCCGAAGCGCCCGGCGACGCCGTGGCCAAACCCGCCAAAGCGGCCGAAGTGATGACCAAGGCCCGCGAAATGGCGGTGGAAGCCGAAGCCGCCGAACCGATGACCGAACCCGCCGCGAAATCCATGGAAGCCGTGGAATCGACCGAACCCGCCGCGGAATCCATGGAACCCGCCGTGAAATCCCCCGCCGTGGAATCCGCCGCCGTGAAATCCGCCGCCGTGGAAGAAAGCCGCGGACGCCGGCGCGGGACCGACGGCGGAGGCGAGCGCGAGCGCCGCCGCGGCGAGTGTCCCCCTGAGTTTCCGCCTGAATAGCGTATGCATGACCCATCTCCTCGTCAGAGCGGCGCCTGAAGCAGGCATTTCATGCCTCGCAGCCAAGGAAGCTCAGGTAGCACGCCAGATGTGCTGAAGTAGGGCGGCCGAACTAAATAAGACTTTAGAGCAAGACTTCTCGCAACGTGAGCGGCCATGGTCATTGTTAATAGTGTCAATAATAAGAAATACTCGTTGATCGTCCGACGTCTTGCTGGATTATTTCGCGGCGCTCGCAATGACAGGCCTAGGACGACTTGAAAACATCTCCGACGGAGACGCACGCCTCTGAGCGGGCCAGCCAACACAAAATTGGAACATTTGATCTCGCAGCAAGCATGCCGGCGTGGGCCATACCCAACCCGATAATTTTGGGCTAGAAATTCATCGGGATGAAGCGCGCGGCGACGTCATCCGATGCAGGGCGAGCGGATTCGACGAGGTTGGGTCGAGCAGCGAGCAGGCTTACACCGCCAACTCCCGTGTATGGACATCGCGCGTAAGCAAATCGGTCGGGACCATGCCCTGGCCCCCTCGTTTGCTGTCGCGGCGGAAGCGCGCGCAACGCACCCAAGGTGTCGACATGATGCGGCACATAAGAAAAAGGCCGCCCGAAGGCGGCCTCCATATCGGTCAAGGCTATGAAGCCTAATCGATCGCGACGCTCTTGCGCGAACCGCGATACCCGACAAAGCCGAGGCCAGCGAAGCCGAGCGCCATCATGACCCAGGTTGATGCTTCC
Source organism: uncultured Alphaproteobacteria bacterium (assembly GCA_963741845.1). GTDB lineage: Bacteria > Pseudomonadota > Alphaproteobacteria > Rhizobiales > Beijerinckiaceae > Roseiarcus. The sequence goes on along the minus strand of CAVUJV010000031.1, from coordinate 103,033 downwards.
GGTATCGCCGACTGGATCTCAGTCTGACCACGATTGATCAGTTGACCAAACGGCGTCAGGGTATAGATCGCCTGCTCGGTCATAGAGAATGGCCCGTTTTCAGGCATCGATCCTCCACCATTGTGGCTAAAAGCATCGACAATGAGGTTTGCGGTATTGCTAAAGCTGTCGATCAACGTGCCTGGGGTGTCCGTTATGGTGTTCGCGCCCTGGGCGTTCGCCGGATCGTTCCACCAATTCATGGTGATGCTTGAGCCAATCGCAGCTTGCCACGTGCCTGAGCCTGCAGTCGCCCACGAATTGACCGGACCCATAAAGTCGGTGTCGCTCACCACGACGTTGACGGTTTTCGCCGAAGCCGTCGTGTTAATAACCGTCAGGGCGGAGATGTTGAGGCTGGCAATGCCAGGACTGGCCGGCGTTCCAGTCGACGTCGAGATCGAGCCATCAACCAGAACGCCATTTATCAAGAAACTGGCAAGCTGAATGATGCCTACAGCCGGATTGGTGTCGCAGGCAGCGTTATCGACACAATCCAACGTGACGCCACTCACGTCGGAAGCGAGTTGCAAAGTGGCGATGGCTGGCGTTGCGAAAGCTATGATCGGAACGATCGCCGCAGCCGTCACTGGGAAGATTCGGCCCATCGTACTTGCTCCTTCGAAAGTAATCCCCAGCTTAAATTAACGCTGTAAGCTTACAGAAGCTAACAATTATAACCGCGATAATAGTTAATGCGATCCTGAAATGAAAGTAAAGACGAATAACCTCCACTTTAATACAACCATTGGTCGCCGCGAGTTGTATTCGACGGTCGCCGACGATCTTGGAGCCGATTCCTTTGAAAGTTGATTTTCCCCTCAAATATGCCGCTCAAACGGACGAAAACAAAGCAACGCCGAAGAACACGAAAAAATACCCTCTATCGGAATGAGAAGCTGAGTCAGATCAGCAAGCATATCACCCTTGTTTTAAGCCCAAGGGGCAGATCATCGTGAGAAGCCGCGCGAAGGGTGTCGGGAAGCAGGCCTCCGCCGACGAACGTCCGTAGGCGGGATTACGCCTTCTCGTGACATCCGGGCACGGCCAGAACGCGGTCAGTCCCGACGGTCCAATCCTCCAGCCCGCTCCTCAAAGCCGCTTCTCGAAGAAAAAGTCCGGATAGGGATCGTCGTTGAACCGCTCGATCTCGACCCAGCCCGACCGGCGGTAGAGGCCGATCGCCTCCGACAGCGCCCGGTGGGTGTCGAGGCGCAGCACGCGGATCGACAGGTCGCGCGCGGCGCCCTCGGCGGCGTCCATCAGGCGCCGGGCGAGCCCGAGGCCCCGCGCGGAGGGCGCGACCCACAGCCTCTTGATCTCCGCGATCTCGCCGCCCGTCCCCTTGAGGCCGACGCAGCCGAGCGGCAAGCCGTCGGACATGGCGACCAGAAAGGCGCCGCGCGGGCGGATCATGTCGGCCGCGTCGGGATCGCGCGAGAGGGAGACGTCGAAGCCCTGCTCGAACCGGCGCCGAAGCTCGGCGTAATATTCGCCGAGACAATAGCGCGCCGCCTCGCTGCGCGGATCCGTCTCCGCGAGCGCGATCCGCTCCCGCCCGAGGACCGAGGCGATGAGGTCCATCGCGGCGAGAAGCGCATCTGGATGCGGAGCACGCGCCAGCGCCGCCGAGGCCTGGGCGTTCGAGAGATCCTCATAGGCGCGGAATTCGCGCTCGCCCGCCTCCGTCGAACTCGCCACACGCCGCCGGGCGTCCCCGGGATGCGGCCCGGTCGTGACGAGCCCTTCCTCCTCCAGCGCGCGCAGAAGCCGGCTCATGAGGCCGGAATCGAGCGCCAGATCGTCGCGGATGTCCGCCACGTCCCTCCGTCCGTGGCCGATGGCGTTGAGGACGCGCGCGACCCCGAGCGGACGACCTCGGCCGAGAAAGGAGGAATCGAGCGCGCCGACCTCGACGGTCACGGCGCGGCTGAACCGGCGAAACCGGGAAACGGGATCGGGAAGACATTTATCTGACCTAAGTCAGATAAATCTGCTCCGTCAATCGCGGCCACGATCCGCAGGCTTCCCTGTCGAGGAGGTCAGCGCGGATGCTCGCCCGCTTCCTCCCGCAGGTATTTCACGCGCGCCCAGCCGGTGACGCCGCTTCGGCGCACGCGGCACCAGCGCTTTTCGACGCTGGCGGTGCGCTCGCGGGCGCTAGCCCGCAGCCATTCCGCATAGGTGAGGCCGCCCTTGCAGCCGAGATTCCTGACCCCGGTCGCGTTGTGGGGAAGCGCCCCGGCGACCGGATAGAGCAGGCCGGGACCGGTCCGCAGCACGAGCGAATGGCCGGGCGCGATGCCGACAACGCGGAACATGTCCGGCCCTTCCGCCTCGGCGAAAGCTGGCCCGGCGTAAGCGCCGAGGGTCGCGACCAGCGCGGCCGCCGTCAGGAAACTTCGCACGCTCCGCATGGTCGAGCCGCTGAAGAGGTCGACGGGCGGAACCCGCCCGTCGCAAATCATAGACGACCTCGGATCGGACGTCTAACCGGCGCGAGCGCCTGCCGGTCCACGATCCCAACTTACGCGCGCGACGCCTTCTCGCCCGACCGCTATGACGCGACGCGCCTCTTGTATAAGGACCTTCGCTTTGCGTAGCGTGGGCGCGCGGACGGGCGCGCGTTCTGCGTTCGAGTTGGAGGCGGATCGGACGATGGGGGAGCGGACAGGCGCAACGCTGATCTCCCGCGCGATCCTCGTCCTGCTGACGCTTTATGCGCTCGCGATGATCGGGCCGGACTTCATCCGCATCTTCAATCCGCTGGCGTCCTTCGGGCTGACGGTCAACGCGGACGGCCGCATCTTCGACGTGAACGGCCCTTTCGGGACGGCCGAGGAATCGCCGGCCTCGGCGGCGGGCCTGCGCGCGGGCGAACGCCTCGACCTCGACGCGATGCGCTGCGCGCCGGTGAACACGGAGGTCTGCGCGACGGCGCTCGCCTTATGGGGAGGCGTCAACTACGTGCTGCCCGGGCGCGAGGGCGTCGTCTTCGTCAAGGCGACGCCGGAGCGGCCGGCCCGCGAGGTGAGAATCCTCGCCAGGCCCCGCGACAGCAATCGCCTGTTGCAGACGATCCTGTTCGTTCAGCAGGTCGCGGGCGTTCTCGTGGTGCTGGGCGCCGCGTGGCTCGTCTGGAGGAAGCCGGGGCCGATGACCTGGGGCTTCTTCGCCTACACGATCTATTTCAATCCCGGCCAGGCCTTTCAGTTCTACGCCTGGCTTCAGCAATGGCCGGCCGCGCTGCTGGCGCAGGATGTCGTCTCCTGCCCGGTGCAGGCGGCGGGCTATACGGGATTGCTGCTCTTCGCGCTGCGCGCGCCGCTCGACAGAATCGAAGGCCGATGGCGCGCGATCGAGCGCGCCCTGCCCGCTCTGTTCGCGCTCTTTCTCGCCCCGTCCTCGGCGAGCCTCGGCAGCCTGTTCGGCTATCCTTCCGAGCTTGCGATGCAGGGGTCGGTCCTGCTCGGTTTCGCGGTGAGCGTGGCGGCGGTCGCGATCCTCGTCGGGCGGCGCAAGGATCTTTCGCCACGCAATTATCAGCGCATCCGCTGGGTGATCTGGGGCTGCATGATCGGCCTGCCGGCCTATCTCTTCGCCGAGATCGTGATGGAGACGTCGCTGCTCAGCGGCCTCCTGCCCGAGGGGGCGCAACTCGAGGAGCTTGCGGGCGCTTTTTACCTCGTCAACGGCGTGCTCTGCCTCTTCGTGGTCGAGGCGGTGCGGCGCGAGAGCGTGGTCAATGTCGCCATTCCGCTGAGGCGCGCGACGGCGCTCGGCCTTCTCCTGAGCATCCCGACGCTGCTCCTGCACCGGCAGATGGAGACGATCGACCATTACTTTCACATGCCCGAGTGGGCGTGGCTGCTGGTCGCCTCGGGCCTCGTCTATGTGCTGGCGCGCATGCATGAATACGCCACGGAACTGCTGGATCGCCTGTTCGACCGAAGTTTCATCCGCGCCGAACGGCATCTGCGCGCGGTGAGCGAAGCGATCCTCCACGCCGATACGCTCGAAGACATCGAACGGCGGCTCGTGGAGGAGCCGGCGGCCTCGCTCGGCCTCGCTTCGTCCGCGGTCTTTCGCGAGGAGGACGGAGCGTTCCGCCGCAGCCTCAGCGTCGGCTGGGCGCCGCAGGACGCGGACCTTCTCGCAAGCGACGACCCGCTGCTCGAAGGCCGTTTCCATGGCAAGCCCTACAGCGTGGGCAAGCTTTCCTCGGAGGCGGAGCGGCGCGAGACCCTTCCGGCGGACGTCGCCCGCCCAGCGGTCGCGGCGCCTGCCGGCACGGCGCGGCGCTGCTATGCCGTCACGTTCTACAGCGGCCACGAGACGGGCACGGCGCTCGACTGGGCCGAGCGCGAGCTCCTCGGCGAACTCGCGCGCAACGCCGAGATTGCTTACGCGCAGGTGGAGAGCGAGATGATGCGCAAGACGGATCGCCACGCTCGAACGCGCGCTTGACCGCGCGTCCGAGACCCGGACCAGCAGGAGCGCGACGTGAGGGCCGTCGGGCTTCATGGCGTCAAGGCCTGCGTCTTCGACGCCTACGGCACGCTGTTCGACTTCGCCTCCGCGGCGGCGCGCTGCGACGACATTCCCAATGAAACGCGCGCCGCGCTCACGACGCTCTGGCGCGACAAGCAGCTGCAATACACCTGGCTTCGCACCCTCGAAAACCGCTACGCGGACTTCTGGCAGGTGACCGGCGACGCGCTCGATTTCGCACTGGAAAGCCTCGGCCTCGCGACGCCGCATCGGCGCGCGCGGCTCATGGAGCTTTATCGCCGGCTCGAACCCTTCCCCGAGGTTCCCGGCGTTCTCAAGATCCTGCGCGAGCGCGGCTTCCGCACCGCGATCCTCTCCAACGGCTCACCCGACATGCTGAGCGCGCTCGTGTCCCACTCCGGCCTTGCGGACTCGTTCGACGCGGTGCTGTCGGCCGACGCGGTCGGCGTCTTCAAGACGCATCCGGCCGTCTATCAGCATGCGCTGAACATTCTGGACCTGCCGGCCCACGCCATCGCCTTCCAGTCGTCGAACGGCTGGGACGCCTATGGCGCCTCCGATTTCGGGATGCGCGTCGTCTGGTGCAACCGCTACGGCCAGCGCCCCGAGCGCCTGCCGGGCGCGCCCGATTTCGTGGTGAAGTCGCTCGCCGAACTGTCGGGCCTCCTCGCGGACCCTTGAGGTCACCATTTCTCGGCCGAGGGCCGCGCCTCGACCTCGAAGCTCCAGGCGGAGCGCTCCTGCGCGACGAGCGAGGCGGCGATCGCCGCCACGCCCGCGGGCGCGACGAAGGACTCCTGCGGCCTGTCCGGGAAGCGGGCGCGGGATCTTGGCAAATCGACGATCCCGTCGACGATGATCAGCGCGACATGGATTCCGGCCGGCCAGAGTTGCCGCGCCAGGGATTCGGCAAGGCCCCGCTGCGCCATTTTCGCGGGCGCGAAAGCCGCCGTTCCCGCGACGCCGCGGCGCGAGGCGGTCGCGCCGATGACGACGATCGCGCCTTTGCCCGTCCGCCGCATCGCCGGGATGACTTCGCGCGCGCAGAGGAAAAGCCCGAGCGCATTGACCCGCCAGCTCTGCTCGAAATCCTCGGCCGACACGTCCTCGACCGTGCCCCAGACGCCGGAGCCCGCGTTGAAGACGACGACCTCCGCTTCGCCCATGTCCTTGCGCATCGCCGCGAAGGCGGCGGCGACCGATCCCGCATCCGCGACGTCGCAGGGATAGGCCCTTGCGCGGCCGAGCTCGGCGGCCAGCTTCCCGGTGAGGCCGGCGCCGCGCGCCATCAGCGCCACCGCATAGCCGTCCGCGGCGAAGCGCCGCGCGATGGCCTCCCCGTTGCCGGGACCGACGCCGACAACGGCGCAGACGGGGGGCTTGTCATTCGACATGGGCGATACTCCTTCACGACAGAGCGCCGGGCCGGCGCGAGGCTTGACGCCCCGGCGCGGACGCGGCACTCAACCTAGGACGCCGGCCTCACCCGGCCAACAACGAAGACGGCAGGAAACGCGAGGCGCACCGGAAATGAACGCTCGTCCGTGGCTCAAGTCCTATCCTCCCGGCGTGCGCTGGGATGCGCCGATCGAGCCTCAGCCCGTGCACAGCCTCCTGGAGGCGTCCGCCGGGCGCTTCGCCGATCTGCCCGCCCTCGAATTCATGGGCCGCCGCATTACCTATGCGGAACTCGACGCGCTCGCCGATCGCGCCGCGGCGGGCTTCCAGAAGCTCGGCGTCGGACCGGGCGTCCATGTGGGCCTCTATCTGCCGAACACGCCCCATTACGTGATCGCCTTCTTCGGCGTCTTGAAAGCGGGCGGCGTGGTGGTGAATTACTCGCCGCTCGACGCGCTGCGCACGCTCGAATTCAAGATTGGAAACAGCGAGACGGATTTTCTCGTAACGCTCGACGCAGCGGCGATTTTTCCGCAGGCCGAGACGCTGCTGAAGGCCACCCGGCTCAAGGCGCTGATCGTCGGCGCCTTCGCCGAATTCGCCGCAGCCCCCGGCCCCGTCGCCGCGCATATGAAAGCCGCCGGGATGCTGTCCGACGTGACCTTCGACGCGCGCCATATCCCCTTCACGCGCATCCTCGACAACGACGGACATTACGAAAAGCACCCGCTCGGCGACCTTACCGACGCGCTCGCGGTCATCCAGTACACCGGCGGCACGACGGGCGTTCCCAAGGGCGCGATGCTCAGCCATGCGAACCTGAGTTCCGCCAGCGCGCAATATACGATGACGAGCACCGGCGTCGGCCCGACCTCGCTCGAACCCGGCAAGGAGCGCATCCTCTGCGTGCTGCCGCTCTTCCACATCTATGCGCTCTCCGCCGTGCTCATCATGGCGCTGAAGATCGGCGCGGAAGTGGTCCTGCATCCGCGCTTCGACGCAGCGACGGTCGCGAAAGACATCGCGGACAAGAAGATCACCATCTTTCCCGGCGTGCCGACCATGCATGTCGCGCTGCTCAGCCTGCCCGACCTCGACAAATACGACCTCTCTTCGCTCAAGTTCTGCGGCTCGGGCGGGGCGCCGCTGCCCGTCGCGGTGATGGAGCAGCTCAAGGCCGCGACCGGCGCGCTGGTTGCGGAAGGCTGGGGCATGTCGGAAACCTCGCCCGCCGGCACTTTCACGCCGCGCGGCCTCGAGCCGCGGCGGGGCTCCTGCGGCATTCCCCATCCGAACCTCGAAATGAAATTCGTGGACGTCGCCGACCCGGACCGCGACGTTCCCTACGGCGAGCGCGGCGAGATCTGCGTGAAGGGTCCGAATGTGATGAAGGGCTACTGGAAGGCCCCGGAGGCAAACGCCGCCGCCTTCACGAAGGACGGCTATTTCCGCACGGGCGACGTCGGCTACATGGACGAGGACGGCTTCGTCTATATCGTCGACCGCACCAAGGACATGCTGCTTTGCGGCGGTTTCAACGTCTATCCGCGCAACATCGAGGAGGCGATCTACGAACACCCTTCCGTCGAGGAGGTGAGCGTGATCGGCGTGCCGGACGCCTATCGCGGCGAAGCGCCGAAGGCCTTCGTCAAGCTCAAGGCGGGCGCGCCGCCGCTGACGCTCGAAGCGCTCAAGGACTTCCTGAAAGACCGCCTCGGCAAGCATGAGATGATCGCCGCGCTGGAAATCCGCGACGCGCTTCCGAAGACGCCCGTCGGCAAGATCTCGAAGAAGGACCTGCGGCAGCAGGAGATGCAGGCGGCGAAATAAAGTCGCGCGCCCGCTCCCTTCCTGGTCCGGAAGACCGCGCGCCCTATCCGCGCGCGATCTCGACGTGGCTCGGATAGAAGGCGAGGCAACCCGCGATTTCCGCGACATCGGCTTTCGGCCGCTCGTAGCTCCACACCGCGTTATCGTCATGCGCCTCGCCGTCGACGATGGAATAGTAATTCGCCTCGCCCTTGTAGGGGCAGGTCGTGACCCGCTCCGTGCGCTTGAGCAGGCTCATGTCCACGTCCTCGCGGGGCACATAGGCGACGGGCTTGTATCCGAATTCCTTCAGTTCCAGGGCGCGCGTCGTATCGCCGATCGTCCGCCCGCGCCACGTGACGCGCAGGCGCTCGCCGATCGGCTCGATGGTGATCGGATGGTCCTTCGTGCCTGCGAGAGTCATGGCCTCCTCCTTGGCCTAGGCGTGGCCCGCCACCGCCTTGGCGCGATAGGGCTCTTCGAGCCAGGCGACTGTCTCGGCGTCGAGCTTGAGCTCGGTCGCGGCGACAGCGTCGGCGAGGTGGTGCGGTTTCGAGGCGCCGATGATCGGCGCGGTGACGAAGGGCTTCGACAGCACCCAGGCGAGCGCGACGACGGCCGGTTTCGTCCCAAGCCTTTCGGCTGTCTTCACGACGCGCCCGCGGATGGCCTCGTCCTGTTCGGAGCCGAGGCCCAGCGTCACGCTGAACGGGTCGGTGCGGCCGCGCAACGTCGCGGCGTTCGGCCCGACGCCCGAGCCCGCGAGATAACCGCGCGCCATCGGCGACCACGGGATGACAGCGATCCCCTCATAGGCGCAGAGCGGCATCATCTCGCGCTCTTCCTCGCGATAGACGAGATTGTAGTAATTCTGCATCGAGACGAATTCGGCGTGGCCTTTCTCGCGTGCGATGTCGATCATCCGCATGAACTGCCACGAATACATGGAGGAGGCGCCGACATAGAGCGCCTTGCCGGCGCGCACGACATCGTTCAGCGCCTCCAGCGTCTCCTCCATCGGCGTTTCGGGATCGAAACGATGGATCTGATAGAGGTCGACGTAGTCCGTTCCGAGGCGCTTCAGCGAAGCGTCGATCGCCTCCATGATATGCTTGCGCGAGAGGCCCCTGGCGTTGGCGGCCTGCCCCATCGCGCCATGCACCTTGGTGGCGATCACGACGTCGCTGCGCTTGGCGGCATAGTCCTTGAGCGCGCGGCCGACGATTTCCTCGCTCACTCCTTGGGAATAGACGTCGGCCGTGTCGAAGAAGTTGATTCCCTTCTCGATCGCCTCGCGGATGAACGGGCGGGACGCCTCCTCCTCCAGCACCCAGTCGCGCCATTTCGACGAGCCGTAGGTCATACAGCCGAGGCAGAGTTTTGACACCTTCATACCGGTCTTGCCGAACCGTACGGACTCCATCGCCGAACTCCCTTTGCATTGCTCTGGCCGCCATCATAGGACCGTGAGAGGCCGGCGCGAAGGGCGCGCGGCCGCGGACGGGATCACACACGCGTGAAAGCCAGGCGGCCTTGGGATTTCTGGATCGACCGCGGCGGGACGTTCACCGACGTCATCGGCCGCGACCCGAACGGCCGCCTGCATCCGATGAAGCTCCTGTCCGAGAGTCCCGCCTATCGGGACGCGGCGGTCGAGGGAATCCGACGCCTCCTCGGCCTCGAAGCCGGCGGGCCGATTCCGGAGGGCGCGATCGGCGCGGTGAAAATGGGCACGACCGTCGCGACCAATGCGCTCCTCGAACGGCGCGGCGAACGCACGCTGCTCGTGACGACGCGCGGCTTCCGCGATGCGCTGGAGATCGGCTATCAGGCGCGGCCGAAGATTTTCGCAAAGCAGATCGTCAAGCCGGAGCAGCTCTATTCCGGCGTGATCGAAATTGACGAGCGCGTGCTCGCCGATGGAACGATCGAAGCCGCGCCCGATCCGGGACAAGTGCGCGCAGCGCTCGAAGCGGCAAAGGCCGAGGGCTTCGCCGCGGCGGCGATCGTCTTCATGCACGCCTGGCGCTATCCCGCGCACGAGCGTCTCGTGGGCAAGATCGCGCGCGAGGCCGGTTTCGCGCAGGTGTCGGAGAGCCACGTCTGCTCGCGGCTCATCAAGCTCGTCGGGCGCGGCGACACGACCGTCGCCGACGCCTATCTCTCGCCGATCCTCGCCCGCTATGTCGGACAGGTGATGCGCGACCTCGACGTCGGGCGCACAGGCGCGCGCGTGATGTTCATGATGTCGTCGGGCGGCCTTACCTCGACGGATCTCTTCGCGGGCAAGGACGCGATCCTGTCCGGGCCTGCGGGCGGCGTGGTCGCCATGGCGCGCACGGCGGAGAGCGCGGGGTTCAAGCGCGTCATCGGCTTCGACATGGGCGGCACGTCGACGGACGTCGCGCATTTCGACGGCGAGTTCGAGCGCGCCTTCGAGACGGAAGTGGCGGGCGTGCGCATGCGCGCGCCGATGATGAAGATCCACACCGTCGCTGCGGGCGGCGGCTCGATCCTGCATTTCGACGGCGGGCGCTATCGCGTCGGACCGGACTCGGCCGGCGCCGACCCCGGCCCGGCCTGCTTACCGGCGCGGCGGGCCGCTCGCCGTCACCGACGCCAATGTGATGACGGGCAAGCTCATCCCCGAATTCTTCCCCAAAGTGTTCGGACCGACTGGCGACCAGCCGCTCGACGCGGAGATCGTGCGCGAAAAATTCGCGACGCTGGCGCGCGAGATCGGCGACGGGCGCGCGCCCGAGGCCGTCGCCGACGGCTTTCTCTCCATCGCGGTCGCCAAGATGGCGGAGGCGATCAAGACGATCTCGGTGGCGCGCGGCTATGACGTCACGCGCTATGCGCTGAACTGCTTCGGCGGCGCCGGCGGACAGCACGCCTGCGACGTCGCGGACGCGCTGGCGATCACGACGGTGCTCATCCATCCGCTGTCGTCGCTGCTGTCCGCCTACGGCATGGGGCTCGCGGACATTCGCGCGCAGCGTGCGCACGGACTCGAGGAGACGCTGGACGAGGAAGCGCTTGCGCGCGCTTGCGCAGCCGCGGACGCGCTCGCCGACGAAACGGCGACCGAGGTCGCGGCGCAGGGCGTTGCGCGCGAAGCGATCCGCACACGCCGGCGGGCGCTCCTGCGTTACGCGGGGTCCGACAGCGCCATCGAGGTCGCGCTCGCCTCGGCGGCGACGATGCGGCGCGCCTTCGAGCGTGCGCATAAAGCGCGCTTCGGCTTCATCGACCGCGCGAAGCCGCTCGTCATCGAGGCGGTCGCGGTCGAAGCGGTCGGCGGCGCGGCGCGCTTTTCGGAGCGGGCGCGCGCCTCGCAGGCGCAATCCGAGCCGACGCCCGAGCGGACGACGCGATTCTTCTCGAAGGGCGCGTGGCGCGAGGCGAAGGTCTATTTGCGCGAGGCGTTGCCGCACGGCGCACGGATCGACGGACCGGCGCTCGTCATGGAGCCGCACCAGACCATCGTGGTCGAGCGAGGCTGGCGGGCGGAGATCACGCCGAAGGATCACGTCGTCATGACCCGCGTCGAGGCCCTGCCGAAGCGCGAGGCGATCGGCGCGCACGCCGATCCGGTGATGCTCGAAATCTTCAATCACCTCTTCATGTCGATCGCCGAGCAGATGGGCGTGACGCTGCAGAACACGGCCGCTTCGGTGAACATCAAGGAGCGGCTCGACTTCTCCTGCGCGGTGTTCGATGGCGAAGGACGGCTCGTCGCCAACGCTCCGCACATGCCCGTCCATCTCGGCTCGATGGACCGCTCCGTCGAGACGATCATCCGCGAGAACGCGGGCCGCATCCGGCCAGGCGACGTTTTCACGCTGAACGCGCCCTATAACGGCGGCACGCATCTGCCCGACATCACCGTCTGCACGCCGGTCTTCGACGACGAGGAAAAGCGCGTGCTCTTCTGGACCGCGTCGCGCGGGCATCACGCCGACGTCGGCGGAATCGCGCCGGGCTCCATGAGTCCGCTCGCGACGACGATCCATGAGGAAGGCGTCTATATCGACAATTTCCGGCTCGTCTCGCGCGGGCGCTTCCGCGAGAAGGAGTTGCGCGCGCTCCTGACCGCCGGCCCCTACCCTGCCCGCAGCCCGACCCAGAACATCAACGACCTCAAGGCGCAGATCGCCGCGAACGAGAAGGGCGTGCAGGAACTGAGGCGCATGGTCGAGTCCTTCGGCCTTGCGACCGTCGAGGCCTATATGGGCCATGTGCAGGACAACGCCGCCGAGAATGTGCGCCGTGTCATCGACCGGCTGACCGACAGCGAGGCCGAGCAGATTTCGGATCAGGGCGCGGTCATCAAGGTGCGCATCCGCGTCGACAAGGAGAAGCGCGAGGCGACCGTCGATTTCACCGGCACGTCCCCGCAGCAGCCGACGAACTTCAACGCGCCCGAGCCCGTCACGCGCGCGGCGGTGCTCTATGTGTTTCGCGTGATGGTCGAGGACGACATTCCGATGAACGCGGGATGTCTGCGGCCGATCCGGGTGATCCTGCCCGAAGGCTCGATGCTCTCGCCGCGCTATCCCGCCGCCGTCGTCGCGGGCAACGTGGAAGTATCGCAGGCGGTGACGGATACGCTCTTCGCCGCGCTCGGCGCGCTTGGCTCCGCGCAGGGCACGATGAACAATCTCACCTTCGGCGACGAGACCACCCAGTATTACGAGACGATCTGCTCCGGCGCGCCGGCCGGCCCCGGCTTCAGCGGCGCGGCGGCGGTTCATACGCATATGACGAACTCGCGCCTCACCGACCCGGAGGTGCTGGAAAGCCGCTTCCCCGTCGTCCTGGAGGATTTCCATGTCCGTCGCGGCTCGGGCGGCAAGGGCCGCTGGAACGCGGGCGACGGCACGCTCAGGCGCATCCGCTTCCTCAAACCCGTGCGGCTCGCGATCCTCAGCGGCCACCGCGCCGTCGCCAATCCCGGCGCGCAGGGCGGAGCCCCAGGCGAACTCGGCCGGAATTCCGTGCGCCGCAACGATGGGCGGATCGAGACGCTCGCCGGCTGCGCCCAGACGGAGGTTGTGGCCGGCGAGGCGGTGGAGATCGTCACGCCGACCGGCGGAGGTTGGGGGCGGGCTTAGGACACGGTCCAGACAGGCGGAGCCCGCTCTTACCTCAGTGCGATCAAGTGTTTCCTGCGACAGGCGATCCAGAGACATCGACCGCGCCCAAGCAACCGAACTTAAGTTAACAGGTTATACACGTTGCGCCATTTCGGGAGTCCGCGGCGCGATCGTCTTTCTTATTGCAGCGCCAAGTCATCGCCCAGGCGAGATGGCACAACCTTCAAGTTGTGGCAAATGTAACGAGTCGCTGCGTCAAGCTGTCCTATTGTTTCTTAGATCACATAGTGTATAAGTAGCCAGCTTAGGCGAACCGTCGGCGGTAAAATCTGATGGCGCCAATGCTGAATATTTTGAAAGACGGGTGACCTGTACGGCTCGAAGGTGGAGTCGCCAAATGTTGGCGTTAAAATATAATAATGGGAACGCCTCCGCAATTTCGGAATTATTTTCTGCGCGCATTCCTCATTTCGAAAATACAGTCGTATCCTATGTGTCTTGCCAGGAAGTCGTAGGACAAGACGATCCGACGGATAGTTTTTTTCTCGTCATGCGCGGTTTTTTCCGCGCAGTGAAATTCACGCCGGACGGACGTCGCCATGTGTTCGCTTTTTACGCGGCGGGCGACCTCTGCGGCCTCGAACCTGACGGAACCCACAAGCTGACGATAGAGGCTCTGGGGCGCGCGGCGATGGCGATTTTGCCGCGTCCCTCTTGCCGGCTTTTGATGAACAACCACCCTGAGATCAGTTCGGCTTTGTTTAACGGAGCGACACGGGCGCTGACCCTCGCCATCGACCATATGATGATGATCGGGCGCAGTTCGGCGGAAGAGCGGCTCGCCTGGTTTTTGACCAAGCTTGCCGCCCATTCGGCCGGCCCGAGCGCCTGCGCGGTCGATCTGGCGATGCAACGCCAGGACATTGCCGACTACCTCGGACTGACAATCGAAACCGTGAGCCGCACGTTCACGCATTTCAGGGATCTCGGCCTGATCAGCCTTTCCCACAAGCGGCACGTCCAGATCCTCCGGCCGGATGCGCTCGCGCGGCTAGCCGCCGCTGATCGTGACGCAGCGCCGATCGACCTGGAGCCGTCGGCACAGGAACTGGAAGCCGTCGCCTGATCCTGTCGCCGGCGCGCGCAGAGAGGTCATCGCGACGAGCATTGACGCTGCTGCCCCTGCGCCGCCTTTTGCGCCACGGGGCCGCCCCCTTCAAACAAGCGAGGCTGCCGGAAAGGTCTGAGGGGCCGTTGGAGCGCTCGCCAAAAAGAAGGGCCGCCAAAATGGCGGCCCTTCAGGACGCAAACGTCCGTTTGCGTCAGACGATGAAGCGCTTGACTTTACGCGTCCTGTAACCAGCGAAGCCGAGACCGGCAAAGCCCACCATCATCATGATCCAGGTGGAGGCCTCCGGCACGGCTGCGACATCCACAGGCGCCCTTGGCTCAACAAGGGTTGAGCCGACCAGTCCGGTTCCAGCCACGCAGCTGAAATCGCCGCAACGTCCGGATATCGAGAGATCCGCGACGAACGCAACCGGATCGCCCGCAAACAGCCCATGCCCGTCAGGCTCGCCGATCACGAAGGGATGCGTCGCATCCGCTCCGCTGGCGGTGAAGGTCAGCGGTCCGTTGCAGATCTTCCCCGAGGTGTTGTTGGTGCAGGTTACTTCATAGTTATAGAGCCCGGGGAAATTGCCCGAACTGGGATCGAAAGAGCCCTTGATCGGCGAATTGTAAGAATAGCTCTTGCTGCCGATCGTTCCGCTGTCCCCGATCGCGCTGAAGTAGATTCGGTTCGGGCCGGTCAGATCGAAATAAAGGACAGGCCCGGAGCCATAGGTCTTGCTGTGCTGTCCGAGAAAGGACACGCCCTGCGCAAGATCGACCATGAACGTGAGACTGCTCGTCGTATCGCCCGTCACCGTCACGGTGCCGCACACGCCATCCGGACAACTCGGAGACGACCGCCCCTCGCCAGACGACATTCCGTTCAGGTTGAGGTTGTAAGTAAGATCAACGGTCGAGGCGAAGCTGGGACTCGCAAGCTCCAACCCACCAGCAACCGTAAGCGCGCACGCAACCGCGGCGCGCGTGAGCACCGGCTTCAACGATTTCATATTTTGATCGCCTTCAAAAAACGCGATCGCGCCGACGCCTTCCGGCGTCGCCGACCGCTCCCCACACCCCGTCGCCTTCTTCAAGAACCCGCAACGCCGTCTCCCCGGCGGCGGACTCCCACGGCGCGATTGCCGTCAGGCGACGAGGCCCGTTTGTTCGTCTCCCGTAGATTCTACAGGCCGAACAATGGTGCATATGGCAACGATCTCGCCGAGCACAAGCGGCGCGCCGCCGGGAGCGTGCGCGACTCTTTGACACAGATTTTTCCGGCATTGGGCTATGGACGCGCGCATCGCGCTGTCGCGCCAGACGCATGACCCGAGGCTTGGCCGGCTGGAACCCAGGGGCCGCCAAAAAGCAGGGCCGCCGAAGCGGCGGCCCTGCAAGGGTGAAAGAGCGTTGTCTTATGCGATGCTGATGCTGCCCTTCCGCGACCGATACCCCGCGAAGGCGAGGGCCGCGAAGCCAAGCGCCATCATGCCCCAGGTCGAGGGCTCCGGAACCGCGGTGGCGAAGAACCGGATGTTGCTGATGGAACTGCCTCTCGAGTGGCTGATGTCGAACTCCGAAATCGGCGTCGCGTAATAGAAGACGATCTCACCCTGCGCGTTGTGAAGCGCCGCATAGTTGAACGACAGGCCGCCGCTCACGTCGGTTGCCGGGTTGGGCGTAATATTTACGACATCGGCGACCAGCGTCAGGCTGCCCGGGGTCAGACCGAAGAGACTCTCCACCCCGGCTTGAACGTTTGCCGGGCTTTGTGGGCTGAACAACGCGCTGTAATCGTTGGGTCCGGAATTGTTCACCAGGTAAATCTGCGTCGCCGGCGTCGGTGTAAACGAGACCGTGCCCAGATTCAGCGACGAAGCATTGATCGACGACGCCGGCCCTACGCTGACAATCGCCGCGCTCGCCGATCCGGCCGCGACCAATGCCGTTGCGAGCGCTACCCCTACGAAACCCGATTTCCACTTGCTCATAACAATTCTCCCCAAAATAAAACCGCGAGCCGTCTCCCAACGGCCAAGCCTCATCGGCCTGCTCTCGCATCCTCAAAAATCGCCGTTCCCTCTCGCCGACCGGCCCTGCAACCGCAGCCATCCCATCGCGGCGAGATCCCTTACGCAACCTTTGAAAGCCTTGCGTCTGGACTGTAACGGCTGAGGGATGCGTAGACAGCAACCTGTCGATTGTCAAATCACATTCGTATTGCCGAAGACGCACCCAGAACTCGCGGTGCGCGGCGGCAGATTTGGCTCAAATTCATGCCATTTCTGGGATCGCAACCAAAATTTCTAAACAATTAGAACGTTACGGTACAGACCGGCTGTTACTTGCAGCAATCCAGGGTTGCGGTCGAAGACACTGCTTCGCGCAACAACTCATCAAGAGCATTTTGTCGCACCCGATCAGCAACCGTTCGGATGCATTTTCGCGCCGGACCGCCGTCCGCCGCCGGCGTCGCTCTTGATCTGCCGCCCTGCCCTCGCTGCCGTTCGGCCCACTGGCGCGAGGAGCTCTCCTGACCAACTGGACAAGAAACGGCGCCGCTGGCATCGTCTGGTCCTGACAAGACCGCCAAGCCGAAGGCCGAAGGAGCCTGTATGACCACCGCTGTCAGTCCCGCCCCCGTCGCGCGCGCGGACGTTCCCAACGATCTCGCCGCATTCTGGCTGCCGTTCACCCCGAACCGGGCGTTCAAGAAGCGGCCGCGCCTGATCTCGCGCTCGAAGGACATGCATTATTTCACGCCCGAAGGCCGCGAGATCCTCGACGCGACCGCAGCGCTCTGGTGCTGCAACGCCGGCCATAACCGCGGCCCCATCGTCTCGGCGATCCAGCAGCAGGCGGCCGAGCTCGACTTCGCGCCGACCTTCCAGTTCGCCCATCCGAAGGCGTTCCAGCTGTCCTCACGGCTGGCGGAGCTTGCGCCCGCCGACCTCGATCATGTGTTCTTCTGCAATTCGGGCTCGGAAGCGGGCGACACGGCGCTGAAGATCGCCATCGCCTACCACAACGTGCGGGGACACGGTTCGCGCGTCCGCCTGATCGGCCGCGAGCGCGGCTATCACGGCGTCGGCTTTGGCGGCATCACGGTTGGCGGCATCGTCAACAACCGCAAGTTTTTCGGGACCCTGCTCGCCGGCGCCGATCATCTGCCCGCGACCTACAATCGCGAGCAGCAGGCCTTCACCAAGGGCGAGCCGGAATGGGGGGGCCATCTCGCCGACGCGCTCGAAGGAATCGTCGGCCTGCATGACGCTTCGACCATCGCGGCCGTGATCGTCGAGCCGATGGCGGGCTCGACCGGCGTCCTGCCGGCGCCGAAGGGCTATCTCAAGCGCCTGCGCGAGATCTGCGACAAATACGGCATTCTGCTCATCTTCGACGAGGTCATCACCGGCTTCGGCCGGCTCGGCTTCGCCTTCGCAGCCGAGCGCTACGGCGTCGTGCCGGACATGATCACCTTCGCGAAGGGGGTCACCTCAGGCACGGTGCCGATGGGCGGCGTGATCGTGCGCAAGCCCATCTACGACGCCTTCATGAACGGCCCGGAGCACGCGATCGAACTCTTCCACGGCTATACCTATTCCGGCCATCCGCTCGCCTGCGCGGCGGCGCTCGCTTCGCTCGACGTCTATCGCGACGAGCGGCTGTTCGAGCGGGCGAAGGCCCTCGAACCCAAATGGTCCGACGCGATCATGACGCTCAAGGGCCTGCCGAACGTGCTCGATATCCGTTGCGTCGGCCTCACCGGCGCGATTGATCTTGCGCCGATCGCCGGCAGCCCGGGCCTGCGCGGATGGAAGGCGATCGAGCATTCGTTCCACGAGGAAGGCATCATGCTTCGCCTTGCGGGCGACACGATCGAACTGACCCCGCCGCTCATCATCAGCGAGAACCAGATCGACGAGATCATGGAGAAGACCGCCGCGACGATCAAAGCGGTGGCCTAAGGCGCAAAGGCGCCGGCCATAAACAAAGAAGGGCGGCGGCCGTCGCGCCGCCCTTCCGGTTTTTCGCCCCGGCGAGCGGCGGGATGATGCTCGCCCGCCGGCTGGATCCCCGTATTGGCCGGCGCGGCTGAACGCCGCAGCGCCGCGTTTTGTCATTGCCGCGCCGTAAGTTCGGGGCTTATCTTCCCTTCACAGAGTTCCACGCGCCGCAGCGCGTGTTCTGCCGACGAACAGTCGCCGCGGGTGCAAATCAATGCGGAAGGACAGCCTGATGAAAGCGCTCGTCTATCACGGCCCCGGCAAGAAGGCGCTCGAAGACAAGCCGATCCCGGAAATTCGGGATGCAACGGACGCGATCGTCAAAATCACGAAGACGACGATCTGCGGCACCGATCTGCACATCCTGAAGGGCGACGTTCCGACCTGCGAACCCGGCCGCACGCTCGGCCATGAAGGCGTCGGCGTCGTGCACAAGGTGGGGCCGGGCGTCACGGGGTTCAAAGCAGGCGACCGCGTGCTGATCTCCTGCATCTCATCCTGCGGCAAGTGCGAATATTGCCGGAAAGGCATGTATTCGCACTGCACGACGGGCGGGTGGATTCTCGGCAACAAGATCGACGGCACCCAGGCCGAATATGTGCGCACGCCGCACGCCGACACGAGCCTCTATCCCATCCCGGAAGGAGCCGACGAAGAAGCGCTCGTGATGCTGAGCGACATCCTGCCGACCGGCTTCGAATGCGGCGTGCTCAACGGCAAGGTTCAGCCGGGCAGCGTCGTCGCCATCGTCGGCGCCGGGCCGATCGGCCTCGCCGCGCTGCTGACGGCGCAATTCTACGCGCCTGCCGAAATCATCATGGTCGACCCGGACGAGAACAGGCTGAAAGTGGCGACGCGCTTCGGCGCAACCGCGACCGTCCAGGCGGTTGGCGACAAGGCCGCCGAAGCGGTGATGAAGCTGACCAAGGGCCGCGGCGTCGACACGGCGATCGAAGCCGTCGGCGTGCCTGCCTCCTTCATCACCTGCGAAGACATCGTGGCGCCGGGCGGGATCATCGCCAATGTCGGCGTGCATGGGACGAAGGTCGATCTGCACCTCGAGAAGCTGTGGGACCGTAACATCGCGATCACCACCCGCCTCGTCGATACGGTGACGACGCCGATGCTGCTGAAAACTGTGCAGTCGAAGAGGATCGACCCAAAGCTGCTGATCACGCATCGCTTCAAGCTCGATCAGATTCTGGAAGCCTACGACACCTTCGGGCGCGCCGCCGTGACGCAGGCGCTGAAAGTGGTCATCGCCGCCTGAGCGGGCGGCGGTGAGTCGGGCCGGGACGCCAGAGTTCCCCCCGGTGGTTTGGGGCGGCGACGAATTCCGGGTTCAGGCCGCGCGCATCTGCAGCCCTCGAACACTCTTGAACACCATCCCGCGTTCACAAACGCCTCGGCGCCCTGTATGAGTTAAGCTTAACCCGCAGATTTTAGCGGGGCCGCAAATTAAAGGGAGCCTTATTGTCATTCCCTGTGCCTGCCAACGAGCCGGGGCGAGTCGAAGCTCTCCGCGCGTTTGAGATCCTGGATACTCAGCCGGACGTCGCCTACGACGAGATCGGGGAATTGGCGGCGCAGATTTGTCGCTGCCCGGTCGGGTACATCAGCTTCATCGACGACGAACGGGTGTGGTTCAAGGCGAAATACGGCCTGCCGCCTGACTTCAACCAGTGCCCGCGCGAGATCGCGTTCTGCTCGACGACGATTTGCGGCGCGGAACTGGTCAACGTTCCGGACCTGCGCGAGGATGCGCGGTTCAGTCAGAACCCTTTCGTCACTGGCGATCCACACTTGCAATTCTATTGCAGCATGCCGCTGATTACCGACGAGGGTTATGCACTCGGAACGCTCTGCGTGATGGACTTCGAGCCGCGGCAGCTCGATTTTGAGCAGACCCAATCGATGCGCCGGCTGTCGCGCCAAGTCCTGTCGCAGCTGGAGTTGCGGCGCAGGCTGATCGAATATCACCAGACAATAAAGGAGCTGGACCGAGCGCGAGCGGAGGCGGCGGCGGAAAAAGCCCGCACCGAAGAGCTGCTGATCAACATTCTGCCGCCCTCGGTTGCCCACGAGCTCAAAACGACCGGCAAGGTTCAGCCGAGATACACGACCGCCGCAACAATCCTGTTCACTGACTTCAAAGGCTTCACCCTTCTTGCGGAGCGAACCGAGCCTGCCGCGCTGATCGGCCTGCTTGATCAGTATTTCACCGCCTTCGACGAGATTGTCGTCCGCTGCGGACTCGAAAAGCTCAAGACGGTCGGCGATGCTTACATGGCTGTCGCCGGCGTGCCGACGGCCAGTCGCCAGCACGCAATTGACGCGTGCCTCGCGGCGCTGGAAATGCAAGCGACCGTCGCCCGCATGAAGACGCTGCGCGAGAAAATGCGGCTCCCGGCGCTCGATCTCCGCGTTGGAATCCATAGCGGACCGGTAATGTCCGGTGTTGTCGGCAAGAACAAGTTCACGTTCGACATCTGGGGAGACGCGGTCAATACGGCCGCACTTATGGAGGCGAATGGCGCGCCGGGCAGGATCAATATCTCGGAAACGGTAGCGGGACATGTCAAAACGCTCTTCGATCTCGAGCCGCGCGGCCCCATCGTCGCCAAGCATGGTCGCGCGCACGAGATGTTTTTCCTCAATCGCCTGAGGCCGGAGTTCTCGCGCGATCCGGAAGGCCGCTCGCCGAACCAAAGTTTCACAACCGAATGCAATCGCCTGCTCACCGGCTTCTCCGGTTAGGCGCGCGTGGCGGCAGGAGAGGTCGAAATTGCGCAACGCCCAATTTCACAACAGGCGGATCGGCCTGTATGACTCGGCGTAGGCCGCGGGGTTCAGCGGGGTCGCAAGAAGTATTAGGAAAGCCAACGGAGAGATTGATGGGCTCGAAATTCCTCAAATTGTCCATGCTGGGCTTGCCGCTCGCCGCGGCGCTCATCGCCGGGCCTGCTTTCGCGAAGGACTGGAAGACCGTCGTGATCGGCATGGAGGGCGCCTACGAGCCCTGGAACCTCACCGACTTCGAGCGGCAAGATCGTCGGCTTCGAGCCCGATCTCGCGATGGATGTCTGCAAGCGCGCCGGACTCGAGTGCAAGATCATCGCGCAGGACTGGGACGGCATGATCCCGGGCCTCAAGGCCGGCAAGTTCGACGTCATCATGGACGGCATGTCGATCACGGACGAGCGCAAGAAGGAGATCGACTTCTCGGCGCCCTACGCCGCCTCGCCCGGCTCCTTCCTCGCCCCCAAGGATAGCCCGCTCGCGAAGGCGAAGGACGCCGGCAAGCTCGTCAATCTCGACAAGGATCCGGCCGAGGGCGAGGCCGCGATCAAGTCGGTGCAGGAGGCGCTCAAGGGCAAGACGCTCGGCGTGCAGGTCTCGACGACGCACGCCAATTTCGCCAGCAAATACCTCAAGGACATCGCGACCGTCAAAGAATACAAGACCACCGACGACCGCGACCTCGACCTCAAGTCCGGGCGGATCGACGCCTCGCTCGACGACTATCCGACGAACGCCGCGACCGCCTCGAAGCCCGACGCCAAGGATCTGGCCATCGTCGGCCCGACCTTCATCGGCGGCGTGTTCGGCGTCGGCGAGGGCATGGGCATCCGCAAGAGCGACGCCGACCTGACCGCCAGGTTCGACAAAGCGCTTGCCGAAGCCATCGCGGACGGGACCGTGCAGAAGCTCTCGGAGAAGTGGTTCAAGGTCGACATGACCCCCCGCTAAGGCCTTGAGCGCGCCGCCTCACGAAGCGGCGCGCCAGTCGGGGGTCTAGGTGGGCAATCTCGCAATCTTCGGCTTCGGCGAGGGTGGTTGGGGGCTCGCGCTCCTCGAAGGCGCGGCCATGACGCTTCTCGTCTCGGCCTGTGGGCTTTTGATCGGGGCGGTCCTCGGGGGACTTGTCGCCTGGGCGCGGCTTTCGGGCGCGCGCCTGGCAGGCGCCCTGGGCCAGGCCTATGCGGCGTTGTTCCGGGGTCTGCCGGAACTGCTCATCGTCTATTTCGTTTATTTCGGCACTTCGACCCTCCTGACCGAGACCGCCCGGCTCTTCGGCCACGAAGGCTTTGTCGGCGTCCCGTCCTTCGCGGCGGGCGCGCTCGCGGTCGGCGTCATCTCCGGCGCCTATCAGGCTGAGGTCTATCGCGCCGCCTATCTCGCGATCGCGAGGGGCGAGCTCGAGGCCGCGGTCAGCGTGGGCATGAACCGCTGGCTCATGGCCCGGCGCATCATCCTGCCTCAGGTGCTGCGCTTCGCCCTGCCGGGCCTCGGCAACCTCTGGCAGGTCGCGCTCAAGGACTCCTCGCTGATCTCGGTGACCGGGCTCACCGAGCTCATGCGTATAAGTCAGGTCGGCGCGGGCTCGACCCACCGGCCCTTCGCCTTCTATCTCGGCGGCGCCGTGCTCTATCTTGTCATGACGCTCATCACGACGCGCGTCTTCGACGTCGCGGAGGCGCGCGCGACCCGCGGCATGCGCCGCGCAGCGGGATAGCGGCCATGGACCTCGACTTCATCTCGAAAACATTCCTCCGTCTTCTCGCGGCCCTGCCGCTGACGCTCTCCGTCTGGTTCTTCTCCGTCGTGCTCGGCGGCCTTGTCGCGGCCGGAGTGACGTGGATGCGG
Source organism: uncultured Alphaproteobacteria bacterium (assembly GCA_963741845.1). Classification (GTDB taxonomy): domain Bacteria; phylum Pseudomonadota; class Alphaproteobacteria; order Rhizobiales; family Beijerinckiaceae; genus Roseiarcus. Next base: position 80,409 of record CAVUJV010000031.1, on the reverse strand, counting down.
GTGAGCGGCGTCAAGCCGCTCGAATGGATCGCGCGCGCCTATGTCGTGATCTTTCGCGGCACGCCGCTGCTCATTCAGCTCTTCATCGTCTACTACGGGCTTGCGTCGCTGCCCGCGGTGCGCGCGAGCCTCTTCTGGCCATTCCTGCGCGAGTCCTTCAACTGCGCGGTCCTGTCTCTCGGCCTCTGCACCGCGGGCTATCAGTCGGAGATCTTCCGCGGGGCGCTGCTCGCCGTTCCCGCGGGGCAGGTCGAGGCCGCGCGCGCCTGCGGAATGTCGGGTCTCGTCATGTTCCGCCGGATCATCTTCCCGATCGCGATGCGCCACGCCCTGCCGGCCTATTCGACCGAAATGATCTCGATGGTGAAGGCCACTGCGCTGGTCTCGCTCATCACGCTCTGGGACGTCATGAGCGTCGCGCTCAAGATCCGCAACGACACGCTCGTCACCTACCTGCCGCTGATCCTTGCGGGCGCGATCTATTTCGTCGTCAATTACATCATCGGCGCCGGGTTCCTCGCGCTCGAACATTATGTCTCGCCGCATCTGCGCGCGCGGCCGAGGTGAAGGGAAAGGCCTCCATGCCCGCCGAAACGCCCGCGCTCACCGTCGAGAACATGTGCAAGCGCTTCGGCCAGCTCGAAGTCCTGCGCGGCATATCGCTGACCGCGAACGACGGAGACGTGATCTCGATCCTTGGCTCGTCGGGTTCGGGCAAGAGCACGTTCCTGCGCTGCATCAATCTCCTGGAGACGCCCGATTCCGGCGTCGTCACCGTTGCGGGCGAGACGATCAAAATGCGCCAGCGGCGCGACGGAACGGCCGAGCCCGCCGACCGCCGGCAGGTCGACCGCATCCGCTCGGAACTCGGCATGGTGTTCCAGAGCTTCAATCTCTGGTCCCATCTCACGGTGCTCGAAAACCTCATCGAGGCGCCCATCCACGTGCAGAAGCGGCCGCGCAAGGAATGCGTCGAAGAGGCGAAGGCCCTGCTCGCGAAGGTCGGCATCGCCGACCGCTGGAACTATTATCCCGCCCATCTCTCCGGCGGCCAGCAGCAGCGCGCGGCCATCGCCCGGGCGCTGGCCATGCGCCCGAAGGTGATGCTGTTCGACGAGCCGACCTCGGCCCTCGATCCCGAACTCGTCGGCGAGGTTCTGCGCGTCATGCGCTCGCTCGCCGAGGAGGGGCGCACCATGCTGGTGGTCACGCATGAGATGAACTTCGCGCGCGACGTCTCGAGCCACGTGATGTTCCTGCACAAGGGTCTCGTCGAGGCCGAGGGCCCGCCGGAAGAGCTTTTCTCCGGCGCCAGGTCCGAGCGGTTCCGGCAGTTCATTTCGAAGGAGCGGGGCTGAGCCGCACATCAAAAATGACGCGAATTTGCGCAGCCTGACGTCGAATGGCGTCGTTTTCGGGCCATTTTCGCGCGTTCTGCAGGCAATTGCGCGCGAAAAACAGCCGAAATTCGAGCCATTTCCTTCCGCGTTTTGAGGTTTTTCAAGGGGTTGCGCTGACATTTGCTTCCGGCTCGCCGCTTTGAGCGCAAAAAGCCGCCGATTTTGCTCCGCGCGTCGCGTCCCGAAGATGCGAATATTCTTCACATTTTTTCATCGCCATCCCGCGCCGTCAGCCCTGCCAGCCTCGGATTTTTTCTTAGCACAAAATTCCGTTTTTCGGAATTAATTTGTCGCGAGTTCCGCACTGTCAGGAACAGGGTCATGGCCGAGCTTGTCGAGTTCAATCCGTCTCGCCCTCGACCGACAGCCGACGCGGTAGGCGCCATTTGGTCGGAAGCCCACCGCCAGACGTTGCTATTCCTTTGGTCTCCGGGACGAAGCCGGAGAGAACGATCCGCGACGTCTGCGAGCGGCCACGCCATGCCGCCGAGCGTCAGACAGTCATCCGGCCGCGCACTTCCTCTTCGTTCATCTCCGCGCGCGTGCCGGCAAGGACGATCGCGCCGCGATCCATCACCGCGTAGTCGTCGGCGATGTCGCGCGCCCATTCGAAATATTGCTCGACAACGAGGATCGCCATGTCGCCCCTCTTGCGCAGATGGATGAGCGCGCGGCCGATATCCTTGATGATCGAGGGCTGGATCCCCTCGGTCGGTTCGTCGAGCACCAGAAGCTTCGGCTTCGTCACCAGCGCGCGGGCGATGGCGAGCTGCTGCTGCTGGCCGCCGGAGAGGTCGCCGCCGCGCCGGCCGAGCATGTCGCTGAGCACGGGAAAGAGCGAAAAGATCTCGTCGTCGATCCTGCGGTCGTTGCGCGGCCGCGTCGCAAATCCCGTCATGAGATTCTCGCGCACGGTAAGCAGCGGAAAAATCTCGCGGCCCTGCGGCACATAGCCGATGCCCGCCTTCGCGCGCAGGTGAGACGGCGTCCGGGTCATGTCCTCGTTGTTCCAGCGGATCGAGCCGGAGGCGACCATGTGCTGGCCGACGATGGCGCGAAGCAGGGAGGACTTGCCGACGCCGTTGCGGCCGAGGACCGTGAGAATGCGCCCGGTCTGAGCCTTGATCGAGACGGAGCGGAGCGCCTGCGCGGCGCCATAGAAAAGGTCGATGCGGTCGACGGTCAGCATGCCCTCATCGTCCCAGATAGACTTCGACGACGCGCGGATCGGCGCTCACCTGATCGAGCGTGCCTTCCGCCAGCACCGAGCCCTCGTGCAGGCAGGTCACCTTCACGCCGAGCTCACGAACGAAGGTCATGTCGTGCTCGACCACGACGACCGAATGGTCGCGCGCGATATCGCGCAAAAGCTCCGCGGTCGCGGTGGTCTCGGCGTCGGTCATGCCCGCGACCGGCTCGTCGACCAGAAGAAGCTTCGGGTCCTGGGCGAGCAGCATGCCGATCTCGAGCCACTGTTTCTGCCCATGCGACAGCGAGCCCGCGACGCGCTCGCGATGATCCTTGAGACGGGTCGTGACGAGGATGCGGTCAATGGTCGCGCGCACGCCCGCGTCCTCGCGCGCAAAAAGCGTCGCATAGACCCCGCGCGGCGCCTTCGTCGCGAGCAGCAGATTGTCCTCGACCGTATGGTTCTCGAAAACCGTCGGCTTCTGGAACTTGCGTCCAATCCCGAGCGTCGCGATCTCGGCTTCGTCGAGCTTGGTGAGATCGTATTTGCCGCCGAACATCGCGTCGCCCTCGTCGGGGCGAGTCTTGCCGGTGATGACGTCCATCATGGTGGTCTTGCCGGCGCCGTTCGGGCCGATGATCGCGCGCATCTCTCCGGGCGCAAGAACGAGCGAGAGGCCGCGCAGCGCCTTGTATCCGTCGAACGAGACGCTGACGCCGTCGAGATAGAGCAGCGACGAGGTCAGCGTCGGGTTGCTGGAGTCCGCGAGGGTCATGGATCGGCCCCTTCCTCGATGGCCACCGCCGGCGTCTGCGTCTTCGGCGCCGGTTCGCGCGGCGGACGGAGCACAAGCCCAAGCAGGCCCCTCGGCAGGAAGAGCGTGACGAGGACGAACAGGCCGCCAAGCCCGTAAAGCCAGTATTCGGGAAAGGCGCCGGTAAAGTAGGTCTTGGCGAAATTGACGGCGATGGCGCCGATGGCCGCGCCGACCAGCGTCCCCCGCCCGCCGACCGCGACCCAGATGGCCGCCTCGATCGAATTGGCGGGCGCGAATTCGCCCGGGTTGATGATGCCGACCTGCGGCACATAGAGCGCCCCGGCCACGCCCGCCATCACGGCGGACACGACGAAGGCGAAGAGCTTGTAGTTCTCGACCCGATAGCCCAGGAAGCGCATCCGGCTTTCGGCGTCGCGCACCGCCATCAGCGCCTTGCCGTATTTGGAGCCGATGATCGAGCGCGCAACCCAATAGGCGATGATCAGGCCGATGGCGCTTGCCGAGAAAAGCGCGGCCCTCGTGGCCGGCGATTGCAGCGAGAAGCCGAGCAGGTCCTTGAAGTCGGTCAGGCCATTGTTGCCGCCGAAGCCGAAATCGTTGCGGAAGAACTCCTTGAAGAGCGCGAATGTCATCGCCTGCGTGATGATCGACAGATAGACGCCGGTGACGCGCGAGCGGAAGGCGAACCAGCCGAAAGCGAGCGCGAGAAGCCCGGGAACGAGCAGGACCATCAGCATGGCGTAGGGGAACCAGTTGAAGCCCCACCAACTCACCGGCAGCGCCTTCCAGTTCAGGAAGACCATGAAGTCAGGCAGGATCGGATTGGCGTAGACGCCGCGCGCGCCGATCTGGCGCATCAGATACATGCCCATCGCATAGCCGCCGAGCGCGAAGAAGGCGCCGTGGCCGAGCGACAGGATCCCGCAATAGCCCCAGACGAGATCGAGCGCGACCGCGAGGATCGCATAGCAGAGATATTTGCCGAAAAGCTGCACCAGATAGGGCGGGATGTTGAAAGGCGAGCTTGGCGGCGTCGCAAGCGACAGGACCGGCACGACGACCGCCGCGGCCGCAAGGAGGACGACGAAGAGGAAGCCGATGCGGTCGAGTTGCGGGCTCATGCTTCCACCGCCCGGCCCTTGAGCGCGAACATGCCGCGCGGCCGTTTCTGGATGAAGAGAATGATGATGACGAGCAGCACGATCTGGCCCTGCACGGCGCCGATGAGCGGCTCCAGGATCTTGTTGGCGGCGCCGATCATCAGCGCGCCGAGCGCGGTGCCCCAGAGATTGCCGACGCCGCCGAACACCACGACCATGAAACTGTCGATGATGTAGCCCTGGCCGAGATTGGGCGAGACATTGTCGATCTGCGACAGCGCAACGCCGGCGATGCCCGCGACGCCCGAGCCGAGCCCGAAAGCCAGCATGTCGATGCGGGCGGTCGAAATCCCCATCGCCGCGGCCATGCGGCGGTTCTGCGTGACCGCGCGCATCCGAAGCCCGAAGGGCGTGGCGCGCAATACGAGCTGAAGGCCGACGAAAACGAGGATGGCGAGCACGATGATCCAGAGCCGGTTCGTCGTGATCTCCAGCCCTCCGAGATGGAGAGCGCCCGACATGAAGGGCGGATTGGTGACCTGACGATTGTTCGGACCAAAGATGCTGCGCACCGCCTGCTGAAGAATGAGCGAGACGCCCCAGGTCGCCAGCAGCGTTTCGAGGGGGCGGGTGTACAGATAGCGAATGATCAGGCGCTCGATCGCGATGCCGACGATCGCCGCGACCACGAAAGCCATCGGAATGGCAAAGGCGAGCGACCAGTTCTGCAGCCAGGGCGGAAGCACGAGCTGGACGACATAGGTCGTATAGGCGCCGAGCATCACCATCTCGCCATGCGCCATGTTGATGACGCCCATCACGCCGAACGTAATGGCGAGACCGATCGCCGCGAGCAGCAGCACCGACGAAGCGGAAAGGCCATACCAGAGGTTCTGGACGACGCTCCAGAGCGCGAGCGTCGTCCGGATCGACGACAGGGCCGAATTGGCCTCCGCCTTGACCTGGGGATCGGTCGTCTTCTGGGCCGCCTGGTCGATGAGGCTCAGCGCGTCCTGATCGCCGCGGGCCTTCAGGATCTCGATCGCCGCGATCTTGTCGCTGGTCGATGGGCTGTCCGTCGTCACGATGACGGCGGCGCGCGCGAGCTGAAGCGCCGCGAGGACGCGCGGATCCTTCTCTTTCGTGAGTTGCGCTTCGATCGCAGGCAGCGCTTTCGGGTCGTGGGTCTTGAAGACGTCGCCCGCGGCCGCCAGTCGCTTCTCGGGATCGGGGTTGGAGAGCGTAAGCGCGCCCAGCGCCGCATCGATCGCAGCGCGGATCGCATTGTTGATGCGCACCTTCTTGAGATCGTCCTCGCTTCCGGCAAAAGGCTGCGCGGATTTCGCGTCGAGCAGTTTTCCGTCCGTGGTCTTGTAGAGGACGGCATGCGACGCCGGATCGACGAACAGCCGATTGTTGTCGAGCGCGTCGAGGATGGCCGAGGCTTGCGGCGGCGCGTCGGCGGCGAGCTGCGCGACCGCCTTTTCCATCTGCGGGTACTTGTTCTCAAGAAAGAGCGCGAGCGTGTCGTCGAGCGAAGCGGCGCGCACCGCGAACGAAAGGATGAGACCGGCCATGAGCGCGAGCAGCGCGAGCGCGACGCGATATGCGTGGCGGAACAAAAGCGGCGAGGCTTGGCCCGTCCGCGAGCGGCGCGGAGCCGCCGGGAGGGATGCAAAGCGCGCGTCTACGATCGTCTGCATGAAAGGGGCACTCGGCCGGAAAGGGCTGTCAGCTCAGGGCTCCCGTCTCTTCGCGCTTTGCGGAGAGACATCGGGAGCAAAAGGATCGTCGATCCGTTGCGGCGCCCCGGCGGCTCCTTCTCCCCGAAGGAAGAAGGGCCGCATGGGTTCGTCTGTCTACGAGATCAGCCGCCGCACTTTCCTTTCACCACATTGTAGTTGCCGCAGGACATCGGCGAACGCCAGTCCGCGATGAGGTCCTTTGAGCCTTCGAGATAGGGCGACCATTCCTGGGCGACGATCGTGCCGGGCGTCTGCCAGACCACGTTGAACTGACCGTCCGGCTGGATCTCGCCGATGTAGACGGGCTTCGTGATGTGGTGGTTCGGCATCATGGTCGAGAGGCCGCCGGTCAGGTTCGGCGCCGCGACGCCGATCATGGCGGGGATGACCTTGTCCGGGTCGAAGCTCTGCGCCTTCTCGACCGCCTTCACCCACATGTTGAAGCCAATGTAGTGGGCTTCCATCGGGTCGTTGGTGGTGCGGTTCGGCTTCTTGGTGAACTCATGCCACTTCTTGATGAATTCCTTGTTGGCCGGCGTGTCGATCGACTCGAAGTAGTTCCAGGCCGCGAGGTGACCGACGAGCGGCTTCGTGTCGAGGCCCGCGAGTTCCTCCTCGCCGACCGAGAAAGCGACGACCGGAATGTCCGTGGCCTTGATCCCCTGGTTGCCGAGCTCCTTGTAGAAGGGAACGTTGGCGTCGCCGTTGATGGTCGAGACGACCGCCGTCTTCTTGCCGGCCGAGCCGAAGGCCTTGATCTTCGACACTTCGGTCTGCCAGTCGGAGAAGCCGAACGGCGTGTAGTTGATCATGATGTCCTCGGGCTTGACGCCCTTGAGCTTCAGATACGCTTCGAGGATCTTGTTGGTCGTGCGCGGATAGACGTAGTCGGTGCCCTCGAGCACCCAGCGCTTCACCGAGCCGCCGTCGGCGCTCATCAGATAGTCGACAGCCGGGATCGCCTGCTGGTTCGGGGCGGCCCCGGTGTAGAACACGTTGCGCTCGGATTCCTCGCCCTCGTACTGCACCGGATAGAAGAGGATGTTGTTCAACTCCTTGAACACCGGCAGCACCGACTTGCGCGAGACCGAGGTCCAGCAGCCGAACACGGCGGCGACCTTGTCCTTCTCGATGAGCTCGCGCGCCTTTTCCGCGAACAGCGGCCAGTTTGAAGCCGGGTCGACGACCACCGCCTCAAGCTTCTTGCCGAGGACGCCGCCCTTCTTGTTCTGCTCGTCGATCAGCATCAGCATGACGTCCTTCAACGTCGTCTCGCTGATCGCCATCGTGCCAGACAATGAATGGAGGATGCCGATCTTGATCGTATCTTCCGCCTTGGCGGCGGTCAGGCCCAGCGCGAGCGCCCCTCCGACCACCGCTCCCGCAGCGCGAGAGAGTATCCTTTTTATCAGCGACATGAACGTGTCCTCGTCGAGTGCCTTCCAGGGAAGGATTTTGACCGCTGGCCCCCAGGAGCCTCGCTGGGATTTGCAATGAGCGTGCCACGCGTTTCATCAACGAGAAGATCAAAGCGCAGCCCGATTCCGAGGCTTGGCGCCGAATAATTGGTCACAACCCGACGATTGCCCGTTGCGACGCCGCGCCGTGACGATCACTTGGACATACAGTTTTTCTTCGTATAAACAGAGACCGCATTAGCCAAAATGTCAGAACGGCCCTATAGCGTCTGAGCCCATTTCGGGTCACGTTCTGCGGCGCGTCGACGCCTATGGTCGGCAGAAGTCTTGAGCGCGAATTGAAGTTCCGACACGCGCCTGATATGCTTTTGCGCCAAGGGAGACGTCGACGGTTCACCGCGGTTCCGTTGCGCCCGACAAACGGCGCGAAGGAGCCAACGAAGGAGAAGAGGCTTTATGCAGGTAGAGAGCGGCTCACACAGGGGCTGGGGCGTCGCTGGAACAGCGCTCGTTTTGTGCGGCGCTCTGGCGCTTGCCGGTTGCGGCCAGAAGAAAGAGACGGGGGACGTCGTCAAAGCCGCCGGGCAAGTGATCGCTCATGTCGGGACCGACGATATCACTCAGCCCGAACTCGACAACGAACTGCGCCTCGCCAACGTGCCGCCGGACAAACGCAAGGACAACGCGATCATCAAGGCGGCGCTGAGCCGCATCATTGAGCGCAAATATCTTGACCAGCAGGCGATGGCGGCGAAGCTTGATCGCGAACCGACCGTGCTTCTCGATCTGTTACGCGGCCGGGAGCAGGTCCTGGCGGGCGCTTATGTGCAGCGGGAATTGGCGCAGAAGATCAGCGCGATCTCGAACAGCGAGGTCGACTCCTACATCCAGGCTCATCCGGAGAAGTTCGCAAAACGGCAGATCTTCAACATCGAACAGATCACTTTCGTCCCGCAGCCGAATATGGAGTCTCTCTCAACTGCGGTTAAGAATTTCAGCTCACTCGACCAGGTCGTCGCCAAGCTCAACGAGCTCGGCATCAAATACAGCCGAGGACCAGGCGCGCTCGACGGCGCCACAGTGCCGGCCGAAATGCTGAAGCCGCTCGATAACCGCAAGCCCGACGACATCTTCTTCGTCCGTTCGCGGACCAGCGCCAGCTTCTTCAAAGTCATGTCCGTCGATGACAAGCCTCTCAGCGGCGAGCAGGCGACCGCGTTCGCCCGGCGCGAATTGCGCAACGAGATCGCGAGGAAGATCGGAAAGGATACGTTGGACGCCGCCCTTGCCAGCGCGAAATACGAGGGCGATCTCACGAAAGTGATGACCGCGCCGACGCCCGCTCCTGAACCGAGCACGCCGACCGGAACGGAAGCTCCCGGTTCAGCGGCTCCCGCGCCCGGCGAGCCCGCCGAGCAAGGGTCGGAGAGCAAGGACACACAGAAGAAGTGAGAGCTGGCGAGGGGCGCCGCGCTCCCAATCGGCCGTACCCGCTCGTTATGACGCAGAATGGACCATGCCTCGCGGGAGACCAGCGAGGCATGGCATTCTTGAACTTCGGTGAAAATAGGCCTGCCGCTCGCGCAAGACCGACGCGCGGCAAGAGTCGACGCTTCCAATCGGGCCTCGCGCCGATCCCGCCAAAGCTCGCCCGCAACGACATTCGCGGTTGCGCCTCTCTGACGGAGACCCTCTGCCGCCTCAGATAGCTTTGACGAGCGGACCGGCGCCAGTCAGGATCCGAAGAGCCGCCTCACGTTGCCGGCAACCGCTGGACAGGCCTGCGGAAGCCGGAAATCTTGCGCGGGCCCCTGATCACGCCCAACACCGGACCGGAACTTGCCAGTTCCAGATCCATGGGAGCGCGAATCCTCCGGTCGAGCATTTCTGCAAGTAGCGCAAGCACGAGACCGAGCGCCAGTCCTCCACCGATTGCGACGATAATGACCGGAATGCGCTTCGGAAACGCTGGATCAAGCGGCGGGGTCGCCTTATCGAGAACTGCGATATTGGCGAAGGTCAGCTTGCTCTGCAGTTTCGCCTGGGCGGCCGCCTTCTCGCGCTCGTTCAACTGCTCCAGACGAAACGCGACGTCGCGCTGCAGCATGCCGACCCGATCGCGCCGCGCCTGGGCGGTAATCGCGTTCTTTTGCGCTTCCGCCTGGCGGACCTGCAGCGCTTTGACCTGATCCTGGGTTTGCGCGATTCGATCCTTCAGATGCTGCCGGACCTTCTCGGTCGCCTCGGCGATCTGCCTCTTCAGTTGCGCGATATTCGCCGCCTCGGTCACCATCTTCGGATTGTTAGGCCCAAGACTGGTCCTGATTGAGTTGTAAGTAATTTGCGCGGTCGTCAGCTTTTCCTTCAGACCATTGAGCATCTGCAAATCCGGATCAGACGGATCGACGGATAGATTGGTCGTGCCGCTTTCGAGCCGGCTCTGAAGCGCTGTCAAGGCGCCCCTCGCGTTGGCCAAGTCGTTTGAGACGGCGGAAAGCGCAGACGACTCGGTGTCGAGGCTGGTCACGTTGGTCTTGATCTGTTCCTGCTCCAGCGCCATGCGGGACTGTTCGAGCTCTTTACGCAATAGATCGATCTGCGGTGCGAACCAGCCCGCCGTCTGCTCGGCCGAAGCAACTTTCATCGCAATGCTCGCGTCGATGGTCGACGCGAGAAACGCGTTGGCGAGCAACGCGGCCTGGTTCGGATTGCCGGACTTGTATCGGATCGACAGGACGTTTGTCCCCATACCAAATTTGGGATCGACACCGTTAAGGATGGAGTCCGCCATCCAGTCTTCGATGCTTTCGCGACCGAAAGAGGCGGACTGGCGATATTGCTCCTGGGTGGCCGGATTCGCGGTAAGGTTGAGCCGCTGCACCACGTCGCGCGCAACCCGCTGGCTCTGCACGAGTTGCATCAGATTTCCCTGTATCAGGCCCATCATGTTGGCGCCCGGCGCGAGCCCGCTCACCGGATCGATATCGGTATCGATCGTGGCCGTCGCGATCGCATCATACCGGCCCGGCACGAAAATCAGCACGGCCGCAGCGGCGATCAGGGCGGCAGCCAATGTCAGAAGGACGATCCAGCTGCGCCGAGCCAGGATGGTGAGGACTTGGCTAATGGACACAATATAACTCCCAAAGCGCGTAGGACGACGCTACAAACCGGCGTTTCCTACTCATATAGCGGATTGTGTTTACATGAAAAATGGCGCCTTTCGGGCCGCCAGCGAAAAAAGTTGAAAACAATGTACACAATCTCGCCGCCACGTCGGATCGACGCCCGCGTAGCGCTTTCGCGAAGGTCATGCCGCGCCCCGAAGACCGCGAAAGGCGAAGACGCGACCCGTCACCGACAAGGCCATCCGTCTCAGATCCTCTGACCGGAACAGGGCGAGTCCGACCGAGATGGCTCCCACCAGGGCCGCGGCCGGCAAAGCCACGGAGATCCTCGGACCGGCCTCATGTGCGACGACCAGCGCGATCAGGCTGACCACGATCGAGGGCAATGCGGTGACGATGCTGCTGCGCGGCATTCCGGAAACCCAGAGCATGATGATCGCTTCGAACACCTGCCGCAAAGTCCACACCACGGCAGCGCCCGTAAGCCCGAAAGCCCAGGTCGCCCCCCAGAGCGCGCCAAAAAACGGCAGGATCTCAATCGCGCTCACCTTGCCGGGCAGATCCGGCCGACCTTGCGCCTGAAGAAGGTGATAGGGCGCGACGACGAGGGCGCTGAACCAGACGCCGATGAACATGATCTGGGCGAGCGGCGACGATGCCGACGCGAATTCCTCGCCGAGCCAGAAATGAAAAAAGACCGGCGTAACCACAATCGCGGTAGCCACCACCGCGCCATATCCGAGCGCCAGCGCGACAAGCGCGCGCGATGCGAGTTGCTTCGCCTCCGCCGGGCCCACGAGCGACAGCCGCGGAAAGAGCGTACGCGCGAGCGCGGTCGAAAACAGCTGGCTCTGCATTACAAGCCGTCCTGCGACTGCGTAATAGGCGACGGCCGCGACGCCTGCCACGGCGCCGATCACGAGCTGGTCGAGCGTCAGCAGCATCATGCCCAGGATTCCCGCCACAGACACCCAGCCTCCATAACCAAGGAGTTTTTTCGCGGTCGGCAAGTTGAAATGTGAGATGCGCAGCGGGCCCTCTTCCCGATAGACCAGGACGAGCAGCAGCAGGAGCGCGGAGAAAGACGAAATGGCGATCGCCGGAATCACGATCCGCAGCGACGGCCCGATCCCGATGGCGACAAGCACTGGACCGATCTGGGTTAGAGTCATCGAGAAAATGGCGACAATATTGGCAAGACCGAATCGTTCCCGCGATTCGAGCGCGCCAAACCCGGCCCCCATGAGAAATGTCATCGGCAGCATGGCGGCGATCCAGGGGAGCGCCGCTCTGATCTCGGGCTGCAACTCCTCGGGAACGCGCACGAAATGAGAAAAGATGACGTCGGCGACGCCATAGCCGATCGCTGCCGCGACCAAACCCAGGCCGAGATTAATTGCGAACGTCGTGACGAGCACGCGGGAACGCTCGGCATGCGGCGCATCCCGCAATTTCGCCAAGGCGTTCACGGCGGCGCGGGACATACCCAGGTCCAGGAAGCCGCCGTAGCCGAGAAGCATCCAGACAAGCGATATCACGCCATAGCGGGCGTTCCCAACGTGATGAACGTAAAGGGGAACGCTGACCAAGGCGACGGCTACGCGGGTGAGGGGACTGGCGAGGTTAATGAGGAAGTTTCGTTTTAGCGATCGTACGCCGCTCATGATTTCCTCGATCCAGGACAGACCTCGACTGCCTCCTCCCCTCAGCTCTTCTACTCTTGCGCCGTGAGGACGGGCGCTCGGCGCCTCGGGGCGTCCCTCTAGCAGCCGCACGACCGTCTGTCTCCCACAAAGTCGGGGCCGTGCTAAGGACCCCACGAGCCAGGCGCGCTCGGCCTGGTAACAGTACGAATTCGGACGCAATCGTTGTTTACCGCAGTTCCCCAGTTCGATTCGGAGATGGAGTGACTTGATGGCGGCCCGGCCTGCGGGGGATTGCGCAACGACGCTGCTGCGCGCCAATCTCCGCCCAATTGTGCACAAGCATCACGCGAGAAACTGGAAATGCCTGGCAACTTCGTTGTTTGCCCTGACCTGTCTGGCGGGCATGACGTCACGTGCGAGCGCGATCGAGGTTGCGAAGGGTTGCGACGCCCCGCCGTCCTCAAGCCGACGGCCACACCTTCTACATCGATCCACAGCGTGGATCGATGACGAACGACGGCTCTGAGGCGAGACCCTGGCGCACCCTTGCCGAGGTCATGGCTCCGCAAAACCACATGGTTGCGACGAGAAAACACCGCGAGAATACCAAGGACGGTTCCATGCTGGCTGTCAATCCGCAGGGGCCGATCAAGCCCGGAGACACGCTAGTGCTCATGAACGGCGACCACGGGGACGTCGATATCAGACAATATGCGAACAGCGACTTCATCTCGGTCGTCGCCGGAAAGGACCAGACGCCGCTTATCGATTCCCTGCACGTGATCGCATCGTCGCACTGGCTGTTCAAGGGTCTGAAATTTCAGAAAATCGCGGCCCGCAGCGGAGAAATTCCGCAGCCTTGTCTGGTTCGAGAGCCACGGCTGGCAGGGGCCCAGCGACAACATCGTCTTCATCGACAATTCGGTCTCGACCGCGGACTCGACCGAATCCTGGACAGAACAGGACTGGGTCGACAAGCCCTATTTCGTCGGACTGACGACGACGGCCAGTTGCACGACCTTGATCCACAACCATTTCTTCAATCTACGCAATGTGATCGGGATGTCCTCCGGCGACAATTCGCTCGTCGAGGACAACCTCATCGAACGCTTCGGCAATGACGGCATGGAAATCACCGCCAGCAACCTTACGGTGCGTAAGAATCTCATCCGCGACGGCATGCATTTTCCGACGGAGCCGTTGCATCCCGATGGGATTTAAGGCTGGGGAAATGCCCACAACGTCGTGATCGACTCGAATCGCGTCATCAATTTCGACCACCCCCTGCAGGGGATCAGCGTTTTCGATGGCCATTGGGACGGCGTGACCATCGTTAACAACCTCGTCATCACCACCGCGTGGCACGGAGTGAAATGGCCGGCGTCGACAACCTCCTCATCGCGAACAACACGGTGGTCCGCGCGCATCCCGATGGTCGCGATACGACCTGGATCGCCGTAACCGCTTCGAAAGATCACCGGCCATCCCGGAACGTCGTCGTCCGCAACAATATTGCGACGGTGTTCAGGCTCGCAGAAGCAGACGTGCGACCACAATGTCGCGGAGCTCAGCTTCAGCTGCACATCCTCGGGCTCGCAGCCCCGACGTGATCCGCGGCTCGACGGCAATCGCATCGACAAGTCGATCTTCGGGTCGATCGGCTTCGATCGCGACAGCAAGACGTTTGACCTGAGGCCGACGCCCGTCAGCAGCGCCTACAAGGCCGGGTCGGAGCAATCCGCTCCCTCCGTGGACATTACCGGTCGCGCGCGGGTCGCGCCTTACGACATCGGCGCTTTGCGCGTTGATGCGGAGGTACGCGAAAGCGCCGCCTTTCGACGTCACCGCCGGATCGGGATTGATCCCGACGGCGCCCGGGTCCTAAACTGTCTCCGTAAACCCACGCCCAACGAGCGCCCTGCGATGAGTTCAGCTATTCACCACCGCGGATGGACTGATCGTCACCGGGGGGATCATCGCCTTCATCGTGTTTCTGGTCATCGTCGGCGTCGCGATCAAATTGGGAACGGGTCGATAGAAGCCCACCACAGTTGCCTTCAGTCGCCGCTGAGCTGCGCGTTGATCCTCGCCAGGAATCCGCCGAGGTTGTCCGTGGTGAAATCGGCCGCCGCCGTTATATCCGCGGCCGGGGCGCGGTCGTGCGCTTCGCGATGGTCCGCCTGCCCCGGTCTCGCGCCCACCAGCACCGTGGTCAAGCCGCGCGCCTTGGCCGGCACGAGATTCCTGGCGACGTCCTCGAACATGGCGGCCGCCTTAGGGTCCGCCCCGTATTTGCGGAAGAAAGCGTCGTAAGCGGCCTCCGCTGGCTTGGGCATGAGGCTTGCGGCCACGATGTCGAACGCATCCTCGAACAGCCCATCAAGGCCTAGCTGGCGCGCCGTCAACAAGGCGTGATTGCGCGACCCGTTGGTGAAGATGAGCTTGCGTCCCGGCAGGCGCTCGATCTCGCGGGCAAGCTTCGGGTCGGGCGTCAGCATCGAACGGTCGATGTCGTGCACGAACTCAAGGAACTCCTCGACCGCCTCTTCGATGTTCTCCTCGACGAGCCCCCGCAGCGTCGTTCCGTGCTGGCGATAATAGTGCTGATGCAGGGCGCGCGCCGAAATGCCGTCGATCCCGAAAAGCCCGACAAGAAAAAGCGTGATCCGCTGATCGATCTCGCGCCAGACGCCGGCGTCTGGCGGATAGAGGGTGTTGTCGAGATCGAAGACCCAGGTCGTCACATGGCCAAAGCGAGCCCGCAACTCGTCGTCTGGCGGAGCGCGAAAGGCGGAAAGCGCGTTCAGCGACGACATGCGGCGACCCAAAGTTTCGACGAAATCGGCATACTATGGCGGAGCATCTCTCGGTTGGATGGCGATGAGGTTAAATTTCTATCGGCTTTTTCGTCGAGGCGTCCAGTCTCGGCATTCGCAAGTTCCGAGCCGCCGAGGGATCAACGGACAGCCTCGAAACGGTCTCGCCCCGCGTCAACGCGTGTGAGACGGCCTTCCGCATGACATTGGAAAAGCCCGCCCCCTCTACCTCGTTCGGCTGAACCCAGAAGTGCCCTTCCGGCGCGGACCCCTCGAAACTCCCGACATATACGACCAGGGTCAGCATGAAATGCGTGAAGGCCTGCTCGACCCCGCCCTCGAGCCGTCGCCAGCGGGCGGGAACCGGCGCGGCCGTCTCGAAGTCCCCCAAGGCTTGGCCCACAGTCCACGCGCTTCCGGGCAGTTCGACCGTCGACGCCAGCAGGCCCCTGGGGGGCCGCCGGCGGGCAAGGAAGGCGCCATCCGTGCGTTGGGCGAAAAAGACTGCCCCTTCCCGCCGGGGCTTCGCCTTTCTGGCGGCGCGAGGCGGATAGGCTTCTGGCGTGCCGGATTGGGCCGCGGCGCAGTCCGGGCGAAGGGGACAGGCCGGACAATCCGGTTTGAGCGGACGGCAGATCGTCGCGCCAATGTCCATCAGCGCCTGGGCGAAGTCGCCCGGACGCTCGGCGGGAGCAAGCGCGCGAGCGGCGGCGGCGATAACCCCGCGCGAATTCGGAATCGGCGTTTCAAGGGCGATGAGCCGCGCCAGAATGCGCGCGATGTTGCCGTCCACCGGCAGCGTCGGCCGGCCGAACGCGATGGCCGCGACGGCCGACGCCGTATAGGCGCCCACGCCCGGCAGCCCGCGAAGCTCGGCCTCGTCGTCAGGGAAAACGCCTCCGCGCATGGCGACAGCCTTGGCGCAGGCGTGCAGGTTGCGCGCCCGCGCGTAATAGCCGAGCCCCGCGAAGGCGCTCATCACCGCCTCCTGCGGCGCGGCCGCGAGATCGCCGACGGTCGGCCAGGCCTCGACGAAGCGCAGATAATAGGGCGTCACCGCCTGCGCCGTCGTCTGCTGCAGAAGCACTTCGGAGAGCCAGACCCTGTAGGGATCGGGCGTTTCGCCCGGCAGGGCGCGCCACGCCAGCGCCCGGCGGTTCGCGTCCCACCAGGAGAGAACCCGCCCGACGAGCGCATTTCTCTTTGCGGCGGGCATGAGCCCGCCTACATTGAGTCCCATGTCCGGTTTCCTTCCCCGTCGCGGCCGACCATGACCGCTTTGCGATCGCGCGCCAAGCCGCTCGCCGCCTTCATGCCCGGAATCATCGGCGAGACCCTTGCCGCCCGCGGCATGGGCGAGGCGAGCCTCATCGCCAACTGGCCGGCGATCGTGGGGGCGACAATCGCGGCCTACGCGCGGCCGATCGAGCTGCAATGGCCGGCGCGCGCGCCGAAGCGCGACCCCGAGGCGCCCGCCGCCGCCGCGACGCTCGTCCTGAGGGTCGCGAGCGCCTTCGCGCTCGAAGCCCAGCACAATGCGGCGGTCATCGCCGCTCGCGTCAACGCCCATCTCGGCTGGCGTTGCGTCGAAAAAATCGCCTTTCGGCAGGGGCCGCTGCCGCCCCTGCCCGCGAAGCGGAGAGATCCGCCCGTGCCCGGCCCCGAGGCCGAGAGAGAGGCCCATGAGGCCGCGCAGCGCAATCGCGGACGAGGCTTTGCGTGAAGCCGTGGCGCGGCTCGGGGCGCGCGCTCTCGACCGCTGCGCGCGAATCGAGGCGGCGGCGCGAGCCGGCCGGCGGAGCGCCTGAGACATGGCGTCGAAGCCTCTTCTTGCGGGCCGCCGGATTGCGCGAATGAACGGCGCGGGCAACCGGATTCTCGTGCTCGACCTTCGAGGCGCGGGCGCCCTGCCCTCGCCGGAGGAAGCGCGCGCGATCCATCGCGCGCCCGGACTTGCCTATGACCAGATGATGGTCATCGGCGATCCCCGTCGCCCCGGCGGCGTCCCCTATGTGACGATCTACAACAATGACGGCACGCGGGCGGGCGCCTGCGGCAACGGCTCGCGCTGCGTGGCCGACCGCCTCAGCCGCGAGACGGGCGCGCAGGCTCTGGCCTTCGAAACGGAAGCCGGAATCATCGCATGCGAGCGGCTCGGCGAATGGTCCTATCGCGTCGATATGGGGCCGCCGCGCTTTGGCTGGCGCGACATTCCGCTCGCGCACGAGGCCCCGGACACGGGGCGCGTCGCGCTCGACGTGGCCCGAGGGCGATCCGGCCGCGGCGCTGGGAACCGCGGCGACGGTCAATATGGGCAACCCGCACGCGATCTTCTTCGTCCCCGACCTGTCGCGGATCGACGCGGCGACACTCGGCCCGCGTGTCGAGACCCATCCGATGTTCCCCGCAAAGACCAATGTCACGTTCGCTCAGATCAATGCGCGCGACGACGTGACGGCGCGGGTCTGGGAGCGCGGCGTCGGCCTTACGCTCGCCTGCGGGTCGGCGGCCTGCGCCACGCTGGTCGCGGCCGCGCGCGCGGGCCTCATGGACCGCGACGCGAAGGTGCGGCTGCCGGGCGGCGAACTCCAGATCGCGTGGCGCGCCGACGACGATCACGTGCTGATGACCGGCCCGGTCGAGTTCGAGGGCGAATTCATCCTCGACGAATCCCTGTTCGAAGCCGCGCTGTGACGGCGGAGGCGGCGTTGGCCGACCCGGCGGCGCGGAACGCCGCGCGCGGCGGCCGGGTCGACGCCGTCGATTGCGCGCGCGGCGTCGCCCTCGTCGGCATGGCGGTCTATCACCTGAGTTGGGACCTCGCCGACTTCCGGCTCATCTCGCCGATCATTCCCTTCACGCCGCCGATGCGGCTGCTTTCCCATACGGTCGCGAGCCTGTTCCTCGCGCTGGTCGGCGTGTCGCTGGCGCTCGCGCATCGCAGGGGAATCAACCTGCGAGCCTACGGGAAGCGGCTCGCGATCGTCGCCGCCGCCGCCGTCTTCGTCACAATTACCAGTTTCTTCTTCGCGCCCGGGGCCGAGATCTGGTTCGGCATCCTGCATTGCATTGCCGCCGCCAGCCTGCTCGCTCTGCCGTTCCTGAAGGCGCCGCCGCCCGTGGTGGTGTTTGCCGGCGCGCTCGCTGTCGCTCTGCCGTTCTTCGTCCATTCGTCGTTCTTCGACCCGCCGGCCTTGCTCTGGCTCGGCGTCGGCGAAGCGCTGCCCAACACGGTGGACTGGTATCCGCTCCTGCCCTGGGCGGGCGCGACGCTGATCGGGCTCGGCGTCGCAAAGTTCCCGCCGGTCATGACCCGGCTGACGTCGCCTGCGCGCTG
Organism: uncultured Alphaproteobacteria bacterium; assembly: GCA_963741845.1. GTDB lineage: Bacteria > Pseudomonadota > Alphaproteobacteria > Rhizobiales > Beijerinckiaceae > Roseiarcus. Next base: position 61,852 of record CAVUJV010000031.1, on the reverse strand, counting down.
GCGGGCGGTCTCGAAGCCCGCGCGAGCGCTCTCATTCGCAGGGCGGCACAGCCTGGCGATCTATCTCATTCACCAGCCGGTCCTGATCGGCCTCGTTGCGGCCGCCGTCTGGCTCGGCGCGCCAACCGTCCCGGAGCCGAAGCCCGATCCGGCCGCCTTCGTCGCCGCCTGCACGCGCGCATGCGTCGCGGCCGGTCGCGCGGAGCCGGACTGCGACAGCTCCTGCCGTTGTGTCAGAGACGCGATCGACCACTCCGGCTATGCCGGCAAACTCGACTCGGACGCGCTCGACGCCGACGCTCAGGCGCGGCTCAGAGGCCTCGCCGACGCCTGCATGGGGCGCTAGAGAAGCCTCCAGGGCTTCTCGGAATATTCTTCCGCGGTCACAAGCACGACGTCGCCGTCGAGAATGGGCTTCGCAATTGCAAAGAAGCGCGCGACCGCCTCCGATCCGTTGTGGCGATCCTTGGCGGCCGGGTTGGCGAAACGCTCATAGGTCGTGAAAAGCGTTGGATCGTCCACCGACTGGGACAGGAAGAAATCAATCGTTTCCGGCTCGTTCGCCGCGACATGCGCCGCCACGTCGAGGAGCGCCGTCTTCATCGTGGCTTCGCTCCCGGGCTTTACGCGAATGACGGCGGAAATCGTGATCATGGCGAGCCCCTAAAGAAGCTGAAGTCGGAATCGAAGATCGGCCACAAGCCAGGCCGGCGAAGCCGCCGTCGCGACGGTGCGGCGGAATTTGGCGGAAGCGGCGGCGCGCGCCCGCTCCCGTTCGGAGCGCCCGCCGCTTTGCTGCGGAGGGCGCTCCGATCGAGCGGGACGCGTTCCTACTTGCCGAAGGCCTTGTCGGTGACCGCGGTCGTGTAGGCGCCGACAGGTTCCTTCGAGATGACCGGATCCGAGCCGCCGGTGAGCAGCGTCTTGACCGTCCGATCGTAGTCCGCCTTGTCCAGCGCCCCATTCGTGCCGGCCGTCAGCTTGTTGATCTCGCCCATCATCTGCGTCTGATGATGCTCGGTCTGGGCGCCCGTCGTATCGTTGTCGAGCACGATCTTGACCGCCTCGTCCGGATGCTGGCGCGCATAGTCCCAGCCCTTCATCGAAGCCTTCACGAACTTCGCCATCTTGTCGACGAAGGCCGGGTCCTTGAGCTTGGGCTCCATCGCATAGAGGCCGTCCTCAAGCGTCGAAACGCCTTCGTCCTCATATTTGAAGACCATGAGTTGGCTCGGCTTGTAGCCCGCGTCGAGCACCTGGAAATACTCGTTGTAGGTCATGGTCGAGATGCAGTCCGCCTGCTTTTGCAGGAGCGGATCGACGTTGAAGCCCTGCTTCACGACCTTGACGCCGTTCGGCGAGCCATCGGTCGGGAACTTGAGCTTACCCATCCAGTTCAGGAACGGATATTCGTTGCCATAGAACCAGACGCCGAGCGTGCGGCCCTTGAGGTCCTCGGGCTTCTTGATGCCCGAGTCGGCGCGACAGGTGAGCTCAAGTCCCGAATGCTTGAAGGGCTGGGCGATGTTGACGAGGGGCTCGCCCTTCTCGCGCGCGGCGAGCGCGGCCGGCATCCAGTCGACGATCACGTCCGCCCCGCCGCCCGCGATCACCTGCTCGGGCGCGATGTCCGGCCCGCCCGCCTTGATCGTGACGTCGAGACCCGCGTCCTTGTAGAAGCCCTTGTCCTTCGCGACGAAATAGCCCGCGAATTGCGCCTGCGGCACCCATTTGAGCTGCAGCGTGACCTTGTTGTCCTCGGCGAGCGCCGTCCCCGCAACGAGCATCGCCGATACGCTGACCAGACCGAGTAATGTCTTTTTCATTTTTGCCTCCGATTAACCCCACCTTGCCGCCGCCCCGACCGGTCCGGCGATAAGCTCATGACTGCTTCGCCCGAAAGGACGGATGCCAGAAGGTCGCGCGCCGCTCGACGCCCGAGACCAGCGCATAAAAGGCCGATCCCGCGAGCGCCGCAACGACGATCGTCGCCCACACCATGTCGATGTTCAGCCGGCCCACTTCGGTCGAAATCCGAAAGCCCATGCCTACGATCGGCGTGCCGAAGAATTCCGCGACGATCGCCCCGATCATGGCAAGCGTCGTGTTGATTTTCAACGCGTTGAACACGAAGGGAAGCGCCGCCGGGAGACGCAGCGTCAGCAAGGTCTGCCAATAGTTCGCCGCGTAGGTCTTCATGAGGTCGCGCTCCATCGAACCGACGCTTTCGAGGCCCGCGATCGTGTTCACCAGCATCGGAAAGAAGGTCATCACCACGACGACAGCGGCTTTCGACTGCCAGTCGAAGCCGAACCACATGACCATGATCGGGGCGATGCCGACGATCGGCAGGGCCGACACGAAATTGCCGATCGGGAGGAGTCCGCGCTGGAGAAACTGCGACCGGTCGATCAGGATCGCGACGACCAGCCCCGATACCGAACCGATGACATAGCCCGCGAGCACGCCCTTGATGGTTTGCAGGAAATCGAGCCAGAGGGTCGGCAGCGACGAGACGAACCGCAGCGCGATGGCGGACGGCGCCGGCAAAATGACCTTCGGCACGCCGCCGATGCGCACCACAGCTTCCCAAACCGCCAGGACAGCGACGCCGAACAGGATCGGCGGAACGAGATCGGCAAGTCGCCGCGCGTTCATCGCACGAAACCCATGCGCCGCTCGGCGGCGCGGCCGGCATAGCCGATCAGGCCGACAAGGACGGCCGAAAGCGCGGCGCCCACGAACAGCGCCGCCCAGATCTGCACCGTCTGGCCATAATAGGAGCCGGCCAGCAGGCGCGCGCCAATGCCGCCATCCTCGCTCTTCGTCACTTCCGCGACGATGGCGCCGACGAGGGCCGCCGCGGCGCCGACCTTCATGCTCGCGAAGAAAAAGGGCGTGCTCGCAGGCGCGCGCAGCTTCAGAAACGTCTGCATGGGCGTCGCCGAATAGGTGCGCATGAGGTCGAGTTGCAGCGGCTCGGGCGAGCGGAAGCCCTTCACCATCCCCACCGTCACCGGAAAGAAGCACAGATAGGCGGCGATCGCCGCCTTCGGCGCGACCCCCGTGATGTTGAACTGGTTGAGGATGACCACGATCATCGGCGCGAGCGCGATGATCGGAATCGTTTGCGAGGCGACGATCCAGGGCATGGCGGAGCGTTCGAGCCAGCCTGTCGCGACGATCATGACGGCGAGCACGATGCCGAGCGCCGCGCCGACGGCGAAGCCGATCAGCGTCTCTTCGAGCGTGATCCAGCCATGATAGACGAGGCTACGCTTCGAGGTTGGCGCCGTCGCGAGGACGAGCTTGTACAATTCGCTCACGATCTGATGCGGGGCGGGCAGCTTCGGCCGCTCCATGTTGAGCGAATCGACAACGAGATCCTGCGTCGAATAGCCAGCCCGGTCGGCGTTGGCGTAGGCGTCGCGCTGAAGCGGCGCGTTCAGGATCGCCGCCGCGAGGTACCAGATGGCGACGATGACGGCGACGACGGTCGCGATGGGGAGAAGGGATCTCATGCGGCTCGCACCGCCCTACCCGTCATAGGAGTGACCTTCGCGAAGCCCATGGCGCACGCGGTTGGCGACAGCCATGAATTCGGGCGTCTCCCTCATCTCAAGTTGCCGGTCGCGCGGGAAGTCGCACTCGATCACGTCGTAGATGCGGCCCGGCCGCGGCGACATGACGACGATCTTCGTCGAGAGAAACACGGCCTCGGGAATCGAGTGGGTGACGAAAAGCACGGTCTTGCCCGTCACGTCCCAGAGCCTCAGCAATTGCTGGTTCAGCATGTCGCGGACGATCTCGTCGAGCGCGCCGAAGGGCTCGTCCATCAGCAGGAGGTCGGGATCGAAGGACAGCGCCCGCGCGATGGAGGCGCGCTGCTGCATGCCGCCCGACAATTGCCACGGGAACTTGTTGCCGAAGCCCGCGAGGTTCACAAGCTCGAGCCCGCGTTCGACCCTCTTCTGGCGCTCCGCCTTGTCGAAACCCATGATTTCGAGCGGAAGCGCGATGTTGCGCGCCACCGTCCGCCACGGATAGAGCGCCGGCGCCTGAAACACATAGCCATAGGCGCGGTCGAGCCTCGCCTTCTGGGGCGACATGCCATTGACCCGGATCTCTCCGCTGGTGGGCGCTTCGAGATCCGCGATCGCGCGCAGGAGCGTCGTCTTCCCGCAGCCGGACGGCCCGATGAAGGAAACGAACTCCCCGCGCGGGATCGTGAGATTGATGTTGGAGAGCGCGTCGACCGGACCGTCGCTGGTCTCAAAACGCAACGACACGCCGCTCGCCTCGATCGCCGGAACGAGCGGCGCCTGCTTTCCCATGCTATCCTTCACGGGCGGAGGCGCCGACACCGCGTCCATATTCGCCTGCTCTCTTAACGCGCCACGCCGGCGACGGCGGTGAATTCCCTGTAGCGCTTGAGCGCCCTGGCGTCCGCGGCAAACGGCTCGCGTTTGATGAATTTGCCTCGGCCGATCTCGGCCTGCACGCTGCCGTCGCGGAACACGACCTCGCCGCGCGAAAGCGTGTAGCGGGGCAGGCCCGTGACTTTCACGCCTTCGAACACATTGTAGTCGATGACCGAGAGCTGGCTCTTGGCGGAAATCGTCTTGTTGGCCTTCGGATCCCAGACCGCGATGTCGGCGTCGGCGCCCGGAATGATCGCGCCCTTGCGGGGGTACATGTTGAGAATGCGCGCGATATTGGTCGAGGTGACCGCGACGAATTCGTTCGGCGTGAGACGGCCCGTCTCGACGCCATAAGTCCAGAGCACCGGCATTCGATCCTCAAGACCGCCCGTGCCGTTCGGAATCTTGGTGAAGTCGTTGCGGCCCATCTCCTTCTGCTCGGTGAAGAAGGAGCAGTGGTCGGTCGCGACCACCTGAAGCGAGCCGGCGCGCAGGCCGTTCCAGAGATCGTCCTGATGGCTCTTGTCGCGGAAGGGCGGCGACATCACGCGGCGCGCAGCGTGCTTCCAGTCCTTGTTGAAATACTCGCTCTCGTCGAGCACGAGATGCTGGATCAGCGGCTCGCCATAGACGCGCTTGCCGAGCGCCCGCGCGCGGCGGATCGCCTCATGGGCCTGAATGCACGAGGTGTGCACGATGTAGAGCGGCACGCCCGCCTGGTCGGCGAGCATGATGGCGCGGTTCGCCGCTTCGCCCTCGACGTCCGGCGGACGCGACAGCGCGTGACCTTCCGGCCCCGTGATTCCCTTGGCGAGATAGAGGCGCTGAAGCGCCGCGACGAGGTCGCCGTTCTCGGCGTGCACGAGCGGCATGGCGCCGAGTTCCGCGCAGCGGCTGAAAGAGGCGAACATCTCGTCGTCATTGACCATCAGCGAGCCCTTGTAGGCCATGAAATGCTTGAAGGTCGTGACGCCAGCCTTGACGACCTTGGCCATGTCGGCATGGGCCTGATCGTTCCAGTAGGTGATGCACATGTGATAGGAATAGTCGGCGACGGCGCTCTTCGACCGCCGGTCCCAGTCGGCGAAGGCCTCCATCAGCGGCTGGTTGCGGTCGGGGATGCAGAAGTCGACGACCATCGTCGTCCCGCCGGACAACGCGGCCTTCGTGCCGCTCTCGAAATTCTCCGCCGTCGTCGTGCCCATGAAGGGCATTTCGAGATGGGTATGCGGGTCGATCCCGCCCGGCATCACGTAACATTCCGAGGCGTCGAGCGTGCTGTCGCCTTTGAGATTCTCGCCGATCTCCACGATCTTTTCGCCTTCGACGCGAACGTCCGCCCTGTAGGAGCGGTCGGCGGTGAGGACGGTTCCGCCTCTGATGACGAGCGACATGACTTTCCTTCTCTTCCGTTCCGTCCGCCGTGCGAAGGCCCCGGGGCGCGCACGGCCGTTTCGATGCTCAGGCTGCGATCTCGGCCTTCTCCAGCACCGCGTGCATGAGCACGTTGGCGCCGGCGGTCGACCATTCCTGCTTGATGTCTTCGGCCTCGTTATGGCTGATCCCGTCGACGCAAGGGGTAAAGACCATCGCCGAAGGCGCGACCCGGGCCAGATAGCAGGCGTCGTGGCCCGCGCCGGACACGATGTCGCGGTGCGAATAGCCGAAATGCTGGGCCGCCCGCCGAACCGCATCGACGCAGCCTTTGTCGAAGGCGACCGGCTCGTAATAGAAGACCTGCTTGAGATCGTAGGTGAGGCCGATCGCCTTGGCGATCTCCTCCACGCCCGCTTTCAGCGCCTCGTCCATCGAAGTCAGCGTCGCATTGTCCGGATGGCGGAACTCGCAGGTCATGAAGACCTCGCCCGGGATGACATTGCGGGAATTCGGATAGGGGTTCAGCATTCCAACCGTGGAGACGCCGCTCGGCGCCTTGGACAATCCGATCTTGTTGACAAGCTCGACGATCCGGGCGGCGCCGAGCAACGCGTCCTTTCGTCGCGGCATCGGCGTCGTGCCGGCGTGGCTCTCGAAGCCCGTCAGGCGAATCTCGTACCAGCGCTGCCCCTGCCCGTGGGTGACGACGCCGACTTCGATGTTCTCGTCCTCGAGAATCGGCCCCTGCTCGATATGCATCTCGAAATAGGCGTGCACCGGCCGGCCGCCGACCGGCTCGTCGCCCTTGAAGCCGATGCGCTTGAGCTCGTCGCCGAGCTTCTTGCCCTCCGCGTCCTCGCGCGAATAGGCGAAATCCCTGGTGAAGACGCCGGCGAAGACGCCCGACGACACCATGGCGGGGGCGTAGCGCGACCCCTCCTCGTTGGTCCAGTTCACGACCTCGATCGGATGCTTGGTCCTGATCTTGAGATCGTTGAGGGAGCGGACCGCCTCCAGCGCGCCGAGCACGCCGAGCACGCCGTCGAACTTGCCCCCGGTCGGCTGGGTGTCGAGATGGCTGCCGACCAGGACGGGCGGAAGCGAGGGGTCCTCGCCTTCCCGCCGCGCGAACATGTTGCCCATCTCGTCGACCTTGACGGTGCAGCCGGCCTCTTCGCACCAGGAGCGGAAGAGCTCCCGCCCCTGCTTGTCGAGATCCGTCAGGGTGAGGCGCTTGCAGCCGCCCTTCGGCGTCGCGCCGATCTTCGCCATTTCCATGAGCGAATCCCAGAGCCGCGCTCCGTTGATCCGCACATTCGACAAATCCGCCATCGCAATCTCCGACCCGAGACGGCGACGCTATTATAAGTTTGACCAACTGGTCAAATGACGTAACCTTGGGCGAAACGCCCATGAAACCGGCGCCTTGGCCGTCCCTCGCGGCGCCCGCGGCGCGGGTCCTGAGCGGCTTCGCGGAACGGGACGAAGGGGACCGGATGGCGCATCGCAAACCACGCCCGACCATCCGCGAGGAGAACGAGCGGGCGCTCCTCGAAGCGGCCGAGCGGGTCTTCGCCGAGCAGGGCTTCGCCGGCGCGACCACGGCGGCCATCGCCCGCGAGGCGGGCGTGCCGAAGGCCAATCTCCACTATTATTTTTCGACGAAGGAGGCGCTCTACCGGGCGGTGGTCGAGCGGGTGCTCACCGCATGGCTCGCGGCGGCCTCCTCCTTCGATGCGAGCGACGACCCGCACGAGGCGCTCGCCGCCTATATCGGCGCGAAGATGGACCTCGCCCGCGAGATGCCCCTCTCCTCGCGCATCTGGTCGGCCGAGATCATGCGCGGCGCGCCGATCATCCAGGACTTTCTCGACACCACGCTCTCGGAGTGGGTCGCCTCGCGGGGCCGCGCGGTCGAGCGCTGGATCGCGGCGGGCAGGCTCAAGCCCATCGAGCCCAGGGTGCTCTTCTACATGATCTGGGCGACGACCCAGCAATACGCCAACGCCGCCCACGAAATGACGACGCTGAACGGCGGCCGGCCGCTCGACGACGCCGCCTTCGAGCGCGCCAAGGCCCAGGTGATCGACACGATCGTCAGCGGCGTCGCCGCGGCGCCGCAGCAGCAGAAGACGGCGGTCCGCGCCGCCCCGTGACGGGCCTCAAGGGCGCCGGGCTCGTGAGCCGCCTTGATTTCGCCTCAGAAAAGCGAGCGTTTCGGAGCGATTTTCGGCGGTTTTCGGGTCGAAACGGGCTGTTTCGGGCCTGAAACACCGCCATTCCGGCTGAAAACGCCCTCGAAAAGCGGGTCGCGAGGCGCCATTTCCTTCCGCGAATCGGGACTTTTCAAGGGCTTGCGCTGACATTTGCTTCCGGCCCGACTCCATCCGAGGCTTTTTTGTGGCGGCCGCCTGCGGCCGTCGGGACGCCCAGCGACAGGCCGCCACGCCTCCTGAAAAACAGATTAGCACGCCTATGACTTCTGTAAAAGAAAAATCATTGCTGGCCCGAATTATCCGACACTTCGAACCCGCCACATTCGATGCAGCGCCGGAAATCCTCAGAAACAGGCCGGACTCTTCCGCCTGATTTTGACCACTCGCACTCTCAGAAGGGCGACTCGAAGTTCGGGCCGGAGATGATGTCCGACTTCAGTCCCTTCTCGCGCCAGTACCGCGCGCGCAGGCGCGGAGCGATCATCCATGAGATCGGGATCGACAGCACGGCGGTCGTCGCGACGACCCAGGGCATGAGCGTCATGGCCATGTCGGCCAGCGGGGTCGCCAGGACCAGCACCTCGCCGATTCCGAACATGACGGCCTGAACCATCAGATAGACCAGCGCGGCGATCTGAACACGTATCCACATGGCGGAAACTCCCGTTTGGGGCCCACATTCCGAAAAGCGCCCCCGGAAGGGCGTCTGGCCTGGGCTTCCTGCTGGCGACGGCCGCGCCATGCACGCGCAGTAAGCGCTCATGGACAACGCGGATCGATCGGAATGGTTCCGGCGAAAGCCAAGAGCCGCGCCGGGCGCAATCGCCGTGCCCCGGGCGTGCGGAATGCGCTCTACCCGCCGCCCGCGCCGGCCAGCGGCGAACGCCTCAAAGCCCCTCGTCGCGCAGGGCCTTCTGCACGGACTGGCGGGACATCATGCGCTCGTAGTGGCGCTCGACGTTCGGCGGCAGGCTCGTCTTCACCCGCGCCGCCGCCCACCACGAAACGTAGAAGAGCGCCGGATCGGCGATGGAGAAGTCGCCGACGAGCCAGTCCCGGCCCGCAAGGCTCCGGTCCATGATCGCGAAGGCTTCGTTGACGATCCTCAGGCCCTCGGCCTTCGCCGCCTCGTGGTCGGCTTCGTGGACCACGAAATAATTCGGCCGGAAGATCCGGCGGAAGCCGGTCGCGTGGATCGTGCCGACGACATATTCGAGCGCCTCGAAAACGCGCGCCTGACGGTCGGCGTCCTTCGGCAGAAGCAGGCTTTCGGGATGGAGGCGCGCCAGATAAAGCGAGATCGCCTGATATTCGGTGAGCACGCTTCCGTCGTCGCGCTGGAGCGCGGGCACTTTGGACTTCGGGCTGATGGCGCGATAGGCGTCGCCATATTGCTCGCGCTTCGAGAAATCGACCTTCTGGATCTCGAACGGCGCGCCGATCTCCTCCATCAGCACATGCACGCCAAGCGCGCAGCTGCCCGGCGAATAATAGAGCTTCATCGGTATCCGGCCCCCGGTGAGATGCAGGGGCAGGATTTAGCACGCCGGAATCGCCGCGCCTATCAGCGCCAGAAATAGAGGACGACGAAGGCGACGACGACGATCGCGATGCTCGCGAATGAGCACCGTCCGCACGCCATGACCGGCTACGCCAGCGCGAATGCGGGTCTCGTTGGCCTCGTTGACGACTGGGGGAGTCCATTGGTCTTCCTGGCGCATCGGTTTCTCCGCAATTGACCAGCAAGGGCCGCCTCAACACGGCCGGGCGAGCGAATCGCCAAAGCGGCGAGCCGGCGCAAATTCCGACAGAGCGCGCGGGAGAGAAGGCGCCGCTCGGCAAAGATAACGACAATGCGCGCGGAACGTTCCCCGAGAGTTTGGGGAAGAAGAAGATCAAGCAAAACGGGCGGCGCGCGGGTGATCCTGTGACAAGGCTCACAGCTACGCACCTTGTTTTCTGCCAAAACTTTCAAAAACTACGAGCAAGATATTATACTTTATGAAGTTGTTAGTGCAGGAGGAGACGATGCCAACCCTCAGCGAATACTGGTTCCAACAGCAATTGCTTGGCGGCTCGTTCGATGTTTTCAATCAGCCCTATCCGGAAGGCGGCTGGGCGTGGATCGCCAACGGCGGTTCGAGCGCGGCGACCCTCACCTGGAACCGGCCCGACGGCGAGACCGTCGTCGAGCTCGCAAGTCAGCTGAACAGCTCCGACGTTCTCAGTCAGATCGACAAGGTCCTCGGCAACAAGGCCAAACGGACGAGCGGCGTCATGGCGCAGGCCCGCTTCTGGTGGCAGGTCCCCTATTACGGGAACAATCCCAACCGCCACGGCCACTGGGACATGCTGGTCCGGCTCTACTTCAATTTCCATATCGGAACGCCGTGGTATTGCTCGGACGCCAATGGAAATATTTCCTATTACATCGTCGTCTATCTCAACGGCGGCCATCATCTGGGCGCCTATGTCGACGGCTGGAGCTACAACTACAGCGGCGGCGGCCCGTTCTGCACGGGAGGCATCAACGATGCGCTCAACGGCGCGGTTCCCGGCGGGACCAGCGGGCTCCAGACCGTGCTCGACAACAAGCTCGCGCTGCTCTCCGATCTGACGTTCTCGAGCGTCTACATCCTGCCGGGAACGGGGACGAAAACCCCCGGCAACACGGTCGAGAACGCCGACATAGACGCCGCGATCGCGGTGGTCTCGTAGCCGACAGTCAGGAGGACCTCATGGACCACGAACTCATCGACAGGATTGCAAGCCTCTTGCGCGAAAGCGGCTTCCGCAATCTGACGCATCACAAGAGCAGCGTGTCCGACACGCTGTCGGCGGATCGCGACGGCGTGCGGGCCGTCGTCCATTTCAGCGAGGCCGCGGACGCAGCGATGGCGACGGCGACCGCGGCGCCGCACTCGACCGCGCCGAAGGATCTGTCGATCTTCATGAAAGCGACGATGCCGGGCCTTACGGGCGAAGTCGGGACTGACGCCCTCAGAAGCCTCCGTCAGGGAGGCGGGGGCGGCGGCGGCGCGAGCAAGCGCGGATAGGGCCGCGTTTCTAGGCTGCAGGCGCGTCGCGCATCGCCGCCCGCGCCTGCGCCATCGCGCCGCGCAGAACCTCCACGTCCTGCGCGCCGGACACCGCGAGCCGGCCCGCGAAGATGAAGAAGGGCACGCCGCTCACTCCGATCGCCTGCGCCTGGGCGATCTCGGCCTTGACCGCGTCGCTTGTCGTCGTCCCCGCCAAGCAGCGTCGCGACACTCTCCGGGTCGAGCCCGCATTCGCGCGCGATCGGGACGAGCACGGCAGGGTCGCCGACATCGAGCCCTTCGACGAAATAGGCGCGGAAGAGACGATCCACCGCCTCCGCCTGCCGGCCGGTCGAGGCCGCCCAGCGGATGAGGCGGTGGGCGTCGAGCGTATTGGGCGCGCGCCGGATGCGGTCGAAGGCGAAAGGAATGCCGACCTCGGCGCCGAGCGCCGTCAGCCGGTCGTGAACCTCCTTGAGCCGGCCGCCCTTGCCGAATTTCCTTTCCATATATTCCGCGCGGTCGAGGCCGCCCTGCGGGATGGTCGGGTCGAGCTGGAAAGGCCGCCAGCGGATTTCGACAGGTCCCTGTTCGTCCGCGAGCGCGAGGCCGAGGCGCTTCTCGCCGACATAGCACCAGGGGCAGACGACATCGCTCACGACGTCGATGGTCAGGGTCTCGTCGGCTCCGCTCACGGGCGTTCTCCATTGTCGTCATCGGGCGCGACGCTGTGCGGCGCAACCTCGACGCGCACGCCGCCCCAGGGGCCGGCGCTCACATAAAGCACCGGCGCATCGCCGAGCGCTTCTTCGAAAGCTGGCGCTTCCGGCTCGCTGGCGCAAGAGAGAATGAGCGAGGCGATCCGCCCATGATTGAGCAGGCCCGCCGCTTCCAGCGCCGGCGCGATCGCCTCGGGCACGACCAGATGAACGGGCGCGGCGGCGTCCAGCGCCGCCACAAAGGCGCGGGTGTCGAAGGGCGCATGAAAATTGAGGCGCGCCCCGCTCACAAGCGCCGCGAGCGGTCCGGCCGCGAGTCCCGCCGCGCTCGCGCAGGAGAGCGTCGTGAGGATCGCGTCGCCCGGGGCGATCCGCGCGGCGCGGACGATCGTCCGGGCGGCGTCGATCAGCTCGCCCTCGTCGAAGCGGGCCGAGGGACCGTCGCGCATCGGCGCAAGGCGGATCTGGGCGTCGGCGCTGCGCGGCTCATAGATCGAGTAGTTCTCCCTCGGCTCGTCCAAGGCCAGCACGCCCGGCAGGCTTCCGTCATGCAACGCGACCATCGACACGCGCTCCTGATCGAACGCGACCCGGCTCATGAGATCGCCGATGGAGAGGCCCGCGAACCGCAAGGGGCCGACGAGCAGCGTCGCGTCCGCCGCCACGATCGCGGCGTCGAGTTCGCGCGCCCGGATCTCGGGCGGCGAAAGCGCAAGGGCAAGGCCCGCCCGAAGCGCGCCGACGAGCGAGGCGACGGATTGCGCGGTCGGCGCGGTCACCGCGATCGCCGAATCGCCCAGGCGGATCAGCGCCTCGCGCCAGCGCGCGGCGTAATGATCGGCGAGCGAATCGAGCCCGGCGAAACTCGTTCGCTCGGGCGACAGGGTCGCGCGCGGAAAATTTCGCGCGGCCTCGCGCAAGAGCGCGCCGAAGGTCGAAATTCCGGCGGCGGGAGGATCGAAGGTCACTTCTCGCGCCTCCACCACGCGGAGATGTCGACGCCGAAGAACGGCGTGTAAGCAGGATGGCCGAGCTTGCCCGAATAGGCGATCCACTGCTGCGGCGCATAGTAGAAAGGCACGATGTAGAAGCCCGAGATCAGCAGGCGGTCGAGCGCGCGCACCGCCGCGACGAAGTCCTCCATGCTGCGGGCGGCGAGGATTTCCGCGATCATCGCGTCGATCCCGGGAGAGCAGACCCCCGCGAGATTATAGGCGCCCTCCGCATGGGAGGAGGCGCAGCTCCAGCGCCCGCGCTGCTCGTTGCCCGGAGAGGGCGAGGCGGTCCACGTCCCGGGCATCATGTCGAATTCGAAGCGCGTGCGGCGGCGCTGGTACTGCACTTCATCGACGAGGCGCACGTCCGCCGTGACGCCGATGCGCGCGAGATTGCGGGCGTAAGCGAGCGCAAGCCGCTCCTCGTCGCGCGTCTTCACGAGGATCTCGAAGGCGAGCGGCTCGCCCTCGCGATCCACGAGCCGGCCATCCTTCAGCGAGAAGCCGGCCGCTTCGAGCTCGTCGAGGGCGCGGCGCGCGATCTCCCGGTCGCGCCCCGTCCCGTCGGAGACGGGCGCGCGCCAGCGGCCCTCCATGACGTCCTCGCGCACCGCGCCGGGAAAGGGCGCAAGCAGCGCCCGCTCGCGCTCCGAGGCGGGACGGCCGATCGAGGACAGTTCGCTGTCGTCGAAAAAGCCCTCCGAGCGGCGAAAGGCGCCGGCGAACAGGTTGGCGTTGATCCATTCGAAGTCGAACATCGAGGCCAGCGCCTCGCGCACCCGCGGGTCGGCGAAGGGCTTGCGGCGCGTATTGAAGGCGAAGCCGGACACGCCCTTCGGCAGGCGGTCCGCGACCGCCTCCTTGACGACGCGGCCGTCCCTCACGGCCGGAAAATCATATTCGGACAGCCAGCGCCGGACGTTGTCCTCGACGCGATAGTCGATGAGCCCGGCCTTGAAGGCCTCGAACATCGCGGTCGCGTCGCGGAAATAGTCGATGCGGATGCGGTCGAAATTATAGAGACCCTGGGTGACGGGCAGGTCGCGGCCCCAGTAATTGGGGTCGCGCTCGAGCACGAGCCGCTCGCCGGGGACGACCTCGGCGATCCTGTAGGGACCGGAGGCCACGGGGATCTGCAAGCGTCTGGTCCTCGAAATGCGCCGCATCCGTATGGGCGCGCGGCAGCACGGGCATGAGCGCGAGCGTCAGCGGCAATTCGCGGTCGTTCGCGCCCGTGAGGTCGAAGCGCACGGTGTGGGCGTCGGGCGCATCCGCGCTCTTCACGAGACTATAGGCCGCGCGGGTCTGCGGGCGGCCCTTCGCCTTGAGGAGGTTGAAGGTGAAAAGCACGTCCGCCGACGTGATGGGGGCGCCGTCGGAGAAATGCGCCTTCGGGTTCAGATGGAAGACGACATGCTCGCGCGCCGCATCGGTCTCGATCGTTTCGGCGACGAGCCCGTAGAGCGTGAAGGGCTCGTCGAGCGAGCGCATCATCAGCGGCTGATAGACATTGCCGATCAGCCCCTGCGCGGTCGACAGAGCCTTGACGTTATAGGGATTGAGGCTGTCGAAGGCGCCGAGGAAGGCCAGCCGCAGCTCGCCGCCCTTCGGCGCGCCGGGATTCGCGTAGGGGAAGCTCGCGAAGCCGGGTTTGAGCGCCGGCTCGCCATGCATGGCGATCGCGTCCTCGGGTTGGCCCGGCCCGGCGCGCGCGCCAGGGGCCCCGAAAGCAAGCGCCGCCGCAAGCGCCAAACGAATCGCCAGACGGATCATCGGGATGTCTTTAGCACCGGAAAATGCGGCGACTCTCCCATCGAGCCGCCGTCCCCCCGCAATTTTCCGAAGACGCTCCGGCGCCGCGGGCGGCGGACGGAGAGCATTGATGTCGCACAGGCCAAAATTGCAGTTGGATTGTCCCGCCGGATGTGGAAAGAGGGCGCGCGACGGAGGATCGCCCGCGTCTTAGCCTTATTCTCGCCAGACGGTTCGCTAAAGAGGCGCGGTCCTCCCGGCCGCTATCCGCCTATCCTTGAAAGGACGATGATGAAACTCGCTCTTCTGCCCGTGAGCGTCGCGCTCGGCCTGAGCCTGGCGCTCGGGGGTCAGGCCGTCGCCCAGAACGCGCCGGCCAAGCCCGCAGCGCCGGGACAGCCGCCCGCAGGACAGGCCGCGCCTCCCTCCAAGGTCGACCTGGTCTCCCCCGAGGCGCAGTGGGCCAAGTTCTGCGCCAAGGAACCCACGACCGGCAAGGACGCCTGCGCGATCATGCGCGATTTCTCGCCTTCCGCCGACCAGCCGCCGGTGATGAGCATCAATGTGTTCGAGCAGAAAGGCGAGGATCGGCGGAAGCTGCGCCTCATGCTGCCGACCGGCACCCTGCTCAAGCCCGGCTATCGCGTCACGATCGACAAGGGCGAGCCGATCGACGGCAAATATGAGATCTGCTCGGCGAACGCCTGCATGTCGGAGATCGAGATCAACGAAAAGACGCTGAACGCGCTCAAGAAGGGCCAGACGCTCAGCATCCTCATGCGTATCCCGAGCGGCGATCCATCGGGCCGCGAGTTCACGCTGAACGTGCCGCTGAAGGATTTCGGCACGGCCTACGACGGCAAGCCGACCGATCCCAAGGTGCTCGAACAGCAGCGCCAGCAGTTGCAGCAGCAGCTCCAGAAGAAGGCCGAGGAGCAGCGCAAGATGCTCGAGCAGCAGCAGCACACAGCAGCAGGGTGGCGCGGCTCCCGCCCCGGCTGCGCCCGCGGCCCAGCCCGCGCCTGCCCCGCTCCTGCGCCGAAGCAGTAAGCGCCGGCACGAGGCCCATAACGAAAAGCGCCCGGGGTCAGCCCCCGGGCGCTTTTTTCGTTTGCCCCGACGGCGGGCGGCCCGCCGGAAGGTTTAGCTCGCGAGCGTCTTCGCCCGCATGCGATAGCGGCCGTCCGGGGTCCGCTCGAAGGTCTCGCTGATCTGCGGATGCCGGACCGGCTCGCCCGACTCGTCGGCGAGCAGGTTCTGCTCGGAGACATAGGCGACATACTGGCTGTCGTCATTTTCCGCGTAGAGGTGGTAGAACGGCTGGTCCTTCGACGGCCGAATTTCCGGCGGAATTGATTTCCACCACTCTTCCGTATTGGAAAACGTCGGGTCGACGTCGAATATAACACCGCGGAATGGGTAGACCCGGTGTTTCACAACCTGGCCGATGTCGAATTTCGCAACGCGCGTAGTCATGGTTCCGAGTTAAACGAAAGCCCCCGGCGGCGTCAATTCGACGCTAGGCGTAGCATAGGCGAACCATAGGCGTAGCCTCAGAAACCGTAGGCCGCCCTGTAATCCGGATCCTTCGCGGCGACCTGACGCGCGAGTTCGACGATGACGCGCGCCTGCTTCCAGGTCGCGTCGTCCTGCATCTTGCCGTCGATCATGACCGCGCCGGACCCGTCCGGCATCGCGTCGAGGATTTTCTTCGCAAACGCGACCTCCGCCGGGATCGGGCGAGAACACCTTCTTGGCGATGGCGATCTGGCTCGGATGCAGCGTCCAGGCGCCGGCGCAGCCGAGCAGAAAGGCGTCGC
Source organism: uncultured Alphaproteobacteria bacterium (assembly GCA_963741845.1). GTDB lineage: Bacteria > Pseudomonadota > Alphaproteobacteria > Rhizobiales > Beijerinckiaceae > Roseiarcus. Next base: position 45,514 of record CAVUJV010000031.1, on the reverse strand, counting down.
GAAACTGGGTCTCGCAGCCTTCGGGGTCGGAGAAGTCGCCGAAGGGGCCGTAGAAAGGCTTGATCCCGTTCGCCGCGCAGGCGTCGACCATGCGCGCGATCGTGTAGTGCCACGGATCCTGCGGGAAGCTCGCGCGCGGCGCCGAAGCCGTCGTCGGATCGGCCAGCACCTTGTAGTCCGGATGTCCCCCGCCGACCCGCGTCGTCTTCATGGCGCGGGAGGCCGCGAGATCGGCCGGCCCGAGGCTCATCCCGTGCATGCGGGGCGAGGCGGCGGCGATGGCCTTCACGTTGTTGACGCCCTGCGCCGTCTCCAGGATCGCATGGATGAGGATCGGCCGCTTCACGCCGTGGCGCGCTTCGAGCAGCGCGAGATATTGGTCGACGAAATGGATGTCCCAGTCGCCCTCGACCTTCGGGACCATCACCACGTCGAGCCTGTCGCCGATCTCGCCGACGAGCCGCGTCATGTCGTCCAGAAACCAGGGCGAATTGAGCGCATTGACCCGCGCCCAGAGGCCCGTCGCGCCGAAGTCGTTGGCCTTCGCCATGGCGACAAAGCCCTCGCGCGCCGCCTCCTTGGCGTCGATCGGGATCGCATCCTCGAGATTGCCGAGAATGACGTCGACCTGCCCCGCGAGCTCGCCGACCTTGGCCCGCACTTTCTCGTTATGCGGCGGCACGAAATGGATCATCCGCTCCAGTTTCGACGGCAGTTCGAGAAAAGGGCGCGGCGCGCCGATCGCGAGCGGCTCGAAGACTTTGCGAGAGGGTTTCATCCGTTTTCCGCCTCGATTGCGCGTGAGTTTCGCCAGACGGTTAGGGCCGATCCGCGGCGAGCGCAATCATCCGTCCGGACGAGACGCAGGCGACGCGCCTTTCATCCGCTGTGTTACGGGCCGGCTTCTAAGCGTCCCCGGCGAAGCCGGGAGCTCTCTGATGCGGACCTCTCAACGCGATCGATGGGGCCGCTGTTGCGGCCCCAAAAGCGAGTGAACCGGCGACATCCGTGATATCGCCGGGCCACCGACGGGTTACTTCGCGCTCCAGATCTTCTTGTAGACGTCGCGATATCCATTGTCGGGGTCGAACACATTTTTCGGCCCGCCGTCGTAGGCGATATTGTCGGCGGTCACGAGGTGGATGCCGGACACGTAGCCGGACCACGGTTGTTTCGCGAAAGCGCGGTTGAGTTCGTCGATGAGTTGCCACCCCTGCTCGTGCAACGGCTCAGGCACGGTGGCCATCTGGAACTGCTTGGCGCGAATCCGCGCGAAGGCCAATTCCGATCCGTCGCCCGCCGAAATGTTATGCGGGGCGTCCGCGCCCGCCTTGCCCGCGCTCGCCAGCGATGGCCCCATGAAGTCGTAATAGAGGTCGTTCACGGCGAGCGTATAGGTCCACTTGTCGCCGTAGCGTTGCAGCAGCGACGTGGTGAGTTGCGGCATGCGCAGCGACGCTTCGGTCATCGGCGAGTCCTCAAGGCTGAGAACCGTGCAGCCGCCGCACTTCTTGATTTCGGCCTCCATCATCTTCGCCTTGCCGATCGCCATGGCGTAATTCGAATCCCCGAAGATGACGACGCCCGCCTTGCCGCCGGAATCGACGATAGCGAGGTCAGCGGCGGTATTGGCGACGTCCAGAATGCGCGTGTTGACGTTGGCGAACATGCCTGTCGCGGGATCCGGGCCCGGCGCGATGGTCGCGTGCCATCCCACGAAGGGAATGCCCGCATCCTTGACGGCGGCGAGGGCGGCGTTCTGCTCGATGGCGTCGAAGCCCGAAACGATGATCCCATCAGGCTTGAGCGCGACGGCCTGATTGAGCGCCGCCGTGCGTGTCGAGACCTGGCCCTGTCCGTCGATGACCTGCAGCTTCCAGCCGATTGCCGCGGCCGCTTCCTTGACGCCATCGGCAACGCCGGACGTACCGCCGTTTCTGAGGTCTCCAGCGACATAGACGATCGTTTTATTGTGCGCCGCCGCTGGGCCGGTCGTGGGGCCATCCCAGGCTCCGGACCGTTTGATCGCCGCCGCCACTCTGGCCTTGGCGGCCTCCATGAAATCGTCGGCGCGCGCGGCTCCGGCGACGACGACCGCCGCGAGCGCGACAGTCGCAAACAGGGATAGTCTTTTCATTGTGCGCTTCCTCCTTGTCCCCGCGGCGGCGTTGCGTCGCGGATGGTTGGGACCTGCGAAAAATGTTGAGCGCTGACGCGCCGGCGCTGCGTATAGCCCGCAATGCCGATCGCGAGGATCAGGGTCGCGCCGTTGAAGAAGGGCTCGACCCAGAATTCGCCGCCGAGTTGCTGGATGCCGGAAATGCCGATGGCCAGGATGATGACCCCGACCAGCGTTCCCCACACGTTGAACCGTCCGGGCTTGATCGTCGTCGATCCGAGGAAGACGCCAACGAGCGCGGGAAGCAGAAATTCGAGGCCGACGCTCGCCTGTCCGACGCGCAGCCTGGAGGCGAGGATGACGCCCGCAGCGGCGGTCAGCACGCCGGATGCGACAAAAGCCAGAACCGTATAAAGGCCAACCGGGATGCCGTTGAGCGCCGCCGCCTTGGGATTGGCGCCGATCGCATAGAAGTAGCGGCCGATCGGCAGATATTCGAGGATGAACCAGAGCGCCCCCGCGAGGACCAGCACGTAAAAGCCCGTTACCGGCAGGCCAAAGAGCCGCGCGCCGCTGATCGCCAGGAAGCCGTTCGGGAGCGCGCCCATGATCTGGTGCCCCTGCGAGTGCCACATCGCGATCGCATAGAGCACCGTTCCCGTACCGAGGGTCGCAATGAAACTGTCGATCTGCGCGACCTCGACGAGCAGGCCGTTGAACAGCCCAACCACCGCGCCGAGGCAGAGCACGATCATGACTGCGACCGGCCAGGGGACGCCGAACCATTCCTGCAGGCTGATGACAAGAATATGCCAGAGCACGATCCCATAGCCGATGGTCAGATCGATCTTGCCCGTGACCATCGGAATCATCGCCGCCAGGGAGAGAATGGCGATGATCGACTTGTCGGAGATGATCGAGCGGGCGTTGAGAAGGGTCGGGAACGTGGCGGGAAGCAGCAGCGAGAAGAATAGCGCCAGCAGGACGGTCAGGATGACGAGCCCATAGACCGGCAGGAGCCGCATGGCGCGCACGGATGGCGGAAGCTGGCGAAGCTCCGTCCGCGTCGGTTCGAGCGCATTCGATTTGAACGAGTTTATGGCCATGCGAACGCTTTTCCTGTCAGCTTGCCTCCGACCCGGAGGCGGCCATGATCACGGCTTCCATCGTCAGGGCGTCACCCCGTAGCTCGCTGACGATGCGGCCCCGATTGAATACGATCGCGCGATGGCAGATCTGCGCGACCTCTTCGAAATCGGTCGACACGACGACGACGGCGAGGCCCTCATCGAGGGCGCGCGCCATCAGGCCATAGATTTCCGCCTTGGCGCCGACGTCCACGCCCGCGGTCGGATCCTCGGCGACAAGCAGGCGCCGCTCGGTTGCGAGCCAGCGCCCGGCCACGACCTTCTGCTGATTGCCGCCGGAGAGGCCCTCGATTGCGAGCGCCGGATCGTTCGGGCCGGAGGTCGAGCGAGGCGCCCAGGCGAGCCGCCCTTTTTGCCTCGGCGCGGGGCGCAAGCGGAGAGAAGGCGCCGCGGCCGACCGCCGCGGGATTGAGGAAGAGGTTCTCGCGAACGGTCAGCGATGGCGCAATGGATTCCTCCGCCCGGTCACGGGCCATGAGGCCGACGCCCTGGCGCAGCGCCGCATGCGGAGAGGAGAGATCGAGCGCCGCGCCGTCCACCTTGACGACGCCCTGATGCGGCGTCGCCCCGAAGAGCGCCCGGCCGATGTCCTCTTGTCCCGCGCCGCGAAGCCCGACGAGGCCGAGCAGTTCGCCGCGACGCACCTCGAAGTCGGCGGGGCCCGCCCGCGCGGTCGTGAGGCCCGAGACCGAGACGCGCACGTCTCCCGGCTGGCGATCCTCTTTCTGAAACGCATCGAACGTCGAGCGCCCGACGATCATCCGGATAAGGCGCGTCGGGTTGGTCTGTTCGATCCGCTCCGCCCCGACCAGGCGTCCGTCGCGAAGTACGACGACGCGGTCCGCCACGCGGAACACTTCGTCGAGACGATGCGAAACGTAGATCATGCCGACGCCGCGCGCCTTCATCGAGCGCATGGCTGCGAAGAGCCGTTCGACTTCGTCGGCCGGCAGGCTCGCGGTCGGCTCGTCGAGCACGAGAAAGTCACAGTCGACGGCGAGCGCGCGGGCGATCGCGACGAGAGACTTTTCCGTGCGGCTCAGCGACTGAATGCGCGTGTCGGGATCGATGTCGCAGCCGACCAGGCTGAGGGCGTCCCGCGCCGTCCTGGCGCATTGCGCCCAGTCGATGGCGCCGGGCCGCCGAAAGAAGGAGGAGCGCGCGAAGCCACGAGCAAGCGCGACGTTCTCCGCCACAGTCATCCATTCGATGAGGCCGAGATCCTGATGGATGAAAGCGACGGAATGACCGGCGTCGCCACGGCCGCCGTGATAGGGCGCGCCGTCGAGGCTGATGGCGCCCGAATCCGCTTTATGAATGCCGCTGAGGATCTTGATCAGCGTCGATTTGCCGGCGCCGTTTTCGCCAAGCAGGGCCACGATCTCGCCGCGCCGGACTTCGAAGCCGACGCCCTTGAGCGCCTGTGTGCCGCCGAACGCTTTGACGATGTTGTCGAAGACGAGGGTTCCGGGCTCCGTCACGAGACCTTGCCCGTTTCGACGCGTCCAATGTTGCAAAGAAGGTATGGAAGAAGCAACGCGATCGGCGGATCGATCGCCTTCAGGCTGACGGGCGCAGCCGCTCGTCCGAGCGCATCGGTCATTCCGTCGCCTACGCTCGCGCGGCTAGAACCGCCACAACGCATCGGCCCGCGCCCTCCCTGAAAGCCGAATATCAAATATATTCTGGAGGCGTCAATATCCGACGATCACGTGCGTATTTCGTAGGATCGGCCGCGAGGCCGTGGAGACCTTCGAGGAAGGGGGTCGCAAATATGCGGTGTACTGGCCGGCGTCCCGAGCCAGCCGCACCGGAAAAGCGGCTGAAGGCGCAGCCCTTCGTCAGCCCTCAAATCGCTTGGCAGCCGTAGCCCTTCTCGGGCAAATTGCTTCCGGATAATATCGGTGCGCAGGTCAATTCCTTCGATGCTTCGCAACATCGGTGGAATCATAATCGACCAATATCACTCACGTCTTTTTCGATCATATTCTCAGGCGCCCGCCAGCAAATAAGACGGGTTGATATAGAGCCATCCGATTCCAAGGTAGGCGAAATGACGGAGATTTCGATTACTCGCAATTTTGAACTGACCATTGTGATGCCTTGTCTCAACGAGGCGGAAACACTTGCGACCTGTATTCAGAAGGCGCAGAATTTTCTCGCCGACAGCAAGATCCATGGCGAGGTTCTCATCGCGGACAATGGCTCGACCGACGGTTCTCGGGATCTTGCCGCGGCGCACGGGGCTCGCGTTGTGCAGATTGCGGCGCGCGGCTACGGCGCGGCGCTGATCGGCGGCATCAATGCCGCAAATGGTCGCTTCGTCATTATGGGCGACGCCGACAATTCCTACGATTTCTCTGCGCTTCAGCCCTTCGTCGAGCGACTGCGGGCAGGCGCGGATCTCGTGATGGGCAACCGCTTCAAAGGCGGCATTGCGCCCGGCGCAATGCCGTTCCTGCACAAGTACCTCGGCACTCCGGTGCTCAACCGGCTTGGTCAGCTCTTCTTCAACATCGAGGCCGGAGACTTTCATTGCGGCCTTCGCGGATTTAACCGCGACCGCATCCTGGAGCTCAACCTGCGCACAACCGGGATGGAGTTCGCGTCCGAGATGGTGGTCAGGTCGGCGCTGTCGGGCTTACGCATTGACGAGGTGCCGACCACGCTCAGCCCGGACGGACGGTCGCGGCCGCCGCACTTGCGCACCTGGCGGGATGGCTGGCGTCATCTCAGTTTCCTGTTGATGTATAGTCCGAAATGGCTGTTCCTTTATCCTGGGCTGCTGCTGTTGGTTGGGGGCGCCGCCGGCGCCGTGTTGCTGCTGCCGGGGCCGATCATGATCGGCAATATCGGCTTTGACCTGCACACTTTCACTGTCGCCTGCATCGCAATTCTGCTGGGGACCCAGAGCATTTCGTTTGCGGTGATCGCGCGCCAGTTTGCGACGGCTCACGGGCTCATCCCGCCCTCGCGGCGTTTCGCCTCGATCCTCGACCGCCTCACGCTGGAGCGCCTGCTGATCGCGGGAGCAGCCATCGTGCTGATGGGAATTGTCGGTTTCGTCTGGTGCATGGCCCAATGGGCGTCGGTCGGATTCGGTCCGCTTCAATATGCAAACGTGATGCGCATTCTGATCATCTCGCTGACCGCGATCGCAATCGGCTTCCAGCTTGCGTTAGCCGGTTTTCTTTCAGCGATCATGGCGATCCCGACGCGATAACGGAAACGGCCTTGTGATGCCGAGCGAGCGCGCATGAACAGCGGAAACCTCAACGCCCAGTATAATCTCGCCAAGCCGGACTCGCTGTCCATCCGGGTCGCTACAAAGGTCCGGCACGACATCTTTCGCATGGTTTCGACGGAATTCGGCTTCACGAGCGCCGATTCGGTGCTGGACCTTGGGGTTACGTCGGATCAATCCTATACGTCATCGAACTATTTCGAATTGCTGTATCCTTACAAGGACAAGATTGTCGCTGCCGGGATCGATGACGCGCGATTTCTGGAGGATTTGTATCCCGGCCTTCGCTTTGTCCACGCCGACGCGCTCGATCTGCCCTTCGAGGATGGGGCGTTCGACTATGTGCATTCCTCCGCCGTGCTCGAACACGTCGGCTGCTTCGAGAACCAGCGCAGGATGGTGGCCGAATGTGCTCGGGTCGCGCGCAAAGGGATCTGCCTCACCACGCCCAACCGCTGGTTTCCCGTCGAGTTTCACACCCAACTACCGCTCTTGCACTGGCTTCCGAAAAGCTGGTTCCGACGCATCCTTCGAGCGCTTGGGCAGACCGAGCTTGCGATGGAAGAGAATCTGAATCTGATGACCGAGCGCGACTTGCGGAAAGCGGCGGCGGGTGTCAGCGGCTGGTCATTCAGAATTGATGAAGCGCGGTTAATGGGGCTGAGGAGCAACCTCGTGCTCTTTGGTCGCCACGACGCTGAGCGCGTTTTCGAGCCGATCGCGCAGAAAGATAAGATGGCGGCGACACCGGCGATATATGCCGCCGGGGCGATATAGCTCATCTGTATGGCCGGGAATGAGATCGTATCGATCATCGCTAGCAACACACAGCGCGTCAGCATCAGCGCCCACGCCGCGGTGGCGACGATCAGCGCAGGCGCACATTGGCGCTTTCGGAACGCGCCAATGGTCGCGGCGGCATAGCAGACCAATCCAAGACCGAGCGCCACCGGGAAAAGAACGTGGTAGATCCGGAATGCCGCGCTGGTGATCGCGCGAGCCGCCGCACTGCGCGAATCGGACGCGGCCGATGGATGCGGCTGCCATTCGACTGGATCGATATTGAGGGTTCGCTCCCCTTCCCTGGCGTCCGCCGGCTGTCCGGGCGTTAGCGTGATTGTCATCTGATGACCATCGCTGAATGTGGCCGAAAGCTTGCAGTTGGGTTTGCAGCCATACGCGACCTGAAATCTGTTCAGCGTTGCCGCCGGATCATGGAACGCCGTGACAAGGTCAGGGCTTGCAATGCGCTTGGCAATGATTGTGGCGTCATCCGAAGCTCCGCCATCAACTCGCAAAGTCGGCCATTCGCTGGAGTCCGCCTTATTGTAAAACCACCCCGAGATGATCGCCGTCTCGCCCATGGGTGGAACGGCGCGCGGAAAATTCAGGAACCCCCAGAACCGATCGAACATCGCCGTGCCTCCCGTGAGCGTTGCATCGCGGGGTCGCGGCTCGCCGATCGAAGGCACGCTCAGAAGACTTGTCAGGCGGATTGCTTTCACCGTGGCGGCAGCGATCTTCCGCCACTGTTCCGGAGTGATCGGAGGAACGGAATCAATCGGGCGCATGCGGCAGCGCAGCCGACCTTGATCGCACGCCTGGCGTATTTCGTCCGCCACCTTGCCGAACTCACGGGATGCGATGGCCGGCGAGGCGTAAAAGCCATTGATCGCGCCCGCGTCGCGGAGCGCCCACATGAACCAGCCGCCGGCCACCTGGCCGCACGTCCCCGGGTAGATCGCGCAGCCGAAAACTCGCCAGCTCTTGAGGGGACCTTCAGGTCGAAGGGCTTCGGCCAGCGGCCGGAACGTCGGGCTGACCTCGGCCGCGAGCCGCATCGCCTCATCGGACACCGGAACGCGGGCTGTCATGGCGCCACTATCGATGCTCTCCAGCGCCGATAGAGCGGCCGTGAAACTCCGTTCCTTCGAATCAACCCCGACAAACTGATGGTAGAAGATCGCGTTGGCGGTCAGGAACGACAGATACACGGCGGCAAAGCCAGCGGCGACGGTGGCCGCTCCGATCAGAGTCTGGCGCATCGGTTGCTTGTCGAGCCAGCCTTGCAGCGCCTTGCCTGCGAGGACGATCGCGATGCCCGGAAGGAGCCAGACCCCTTCTTCGCGCGTCAACCAGGTCCAGCCGAGAACGGCGCCGGAGATCGCCGCGAGCCACAGGCGGGCCGATGTTCGCGCCGGTGGCGCGAGCATCGCCACCGCGAATGTCGAGAAGAACAGAAGCGTCTGCCCCCAGTAGATTTGATCTCTCAAAATCCGCTGCAGACCCGGATCAAAACTCACGGGAAGAAAGATGAGGAGCAGGAACGCCGCGATCGCACAAGAGCGCGAGCCGGTGACGCGCCCGATGGCCCAGGCAGCGGCCAGAATCGCGGCGATGGCGAGGAACGCATGCATTGCGGTGACCGGGAGGCCGCTGGCGCCGCTCAACGCGAGGAAGAGCGGGTATCCCGGTCCTTTCATCAAGGTGAACTGGTTGTAGGGACCAAGCCATCTGCCGGAACTGATATTCGCCGCAAGCCGCAGGAACAGACCATCGTCATGGACCGCAGCCGACCAGATATTGAGCGGCGTGTTGACCTGCCAGACCAAGCGGAACAGCGACGGGAGAACGATCAAGAGCACGACCGCGGTCGCGCGCCGGGAAGCTCTTGCAGCCATCATGAAAATTCAGCGATCCGGCACAGTATTGCAGCGATTTCTTTGCCACGCTGACGATACTCGCGCAATCTACACATAACGCAGGGCGTCTGCCGGCCAGTTTCAGCAAGGCGAGGGCAATAAGCAGCCACGCGAACGCCGACCCGCTGATCGCCTCGAAGCTATGGCGGCTTCATCGCCGCGGCGGCGTCTTCCAGATTATGCGGTTCGACCTGCACCAGGCCGTTGCGCGGACTTTCGACATCGGCGATCAGGAAGAACGCCAGCGCGACGGTCACGGGGAGAATGCCGCGCGTCACCGGGGAGAGTTTTTCCGCGCCGACGCCGATCAGGAAACTGCATCCAATCGCGACGATGATGAGCAGCAGCCAGACTTCGACCGGCAGCCGGTTCCGCCAGGCGGCAAGCGTATAGCCCTGCGAATTCATGACATCGTTCATGCCCGAAGCGACGAGCGCTGCGACAGCGGTCGGCCGCGCTTCGACCTCGGGGGCGATGGTCGTCCAAAGCGCATTGAGCGTCCGCACGGTTTCCGCTTCGGTTTTCTGCTGCTGCTCCGGGTCCCGGTGGAGATAGAACGCGACGCGCAGGTCCGCGTAGGCGAGGAGCAGGGCGCGGGCGGAGGCGGTGACCTCGGCCGGCATCAGTTCGAGGCGGGCGTATTCCGTGCCGATCGCGTTTGCTTCCTGCTCCTCCTGCGTCTTGCGCAGATCGTAGCGGCTGACGGCCATCGAAATCGCAAAGCCGACCAGAAGCCCAAGCAGCGTGAGCATCGCGGCGCGCACGACGTCGAACTCCTGACGCTCGAGGGTGGACTGAAAGTGGCCCCTGAGGCGGACGAGGACGCCAATCTGAGTTGCGGCCATGAGCGCGACGAACGTCGATACGAAAAACACCAGAGGGTGATCGATCAGCCAGAACATATTCTTCACCCTTCCCGCCGCCCTGAGGCTGGGCGCTCGGCGTGAAACGTCCTCAGCACGCCGGGCAGCGCTTCCGGGAGATCCTCGGCGATCAGGCCCGGCCCGAGGACCCTTGCGCAGGCGCCGTGGAGCCAGACCGCCGCCGCCGCCGCCTCGAAGGGCGCCATGCCCTGCGCCGCGAGGCCGGTCACGAAGCCGGTCAGCACGTCGCCTGAGCCCGCGGTCGCGAGGGTCGGCGGAAGGTCCCAGCCGATGGCGGCCCGGCCGTCCGGAGAGGCCACGACCGTGTCCGAACCCTTTAGGACGACGATCGCGCCGGTCAGCCGCGCGGCCGCCCTCGCCCGCGCGAGCTTGTCGTCGCCGGGCTGGACGCCTGGGGCGCCGCCGAAGAGCCGTGCGAACTCGCCTTCGTGCGGGGTGAGAACCGCGCCATGCCCGCCCTGCCCGATCAGTTCGGCCAGCGCCTCCGCTTCGCCGGCGAAGCTCGAAAGGGCGTCGGCGTCGAGGACAATCGTCCGGTCGGGCGCGGGCGTCGTGAGCGCCGCCGCGACCAGCGCGCGAAGTTCCGCGCCCACCCCTGCCCCCGGCCCGAGCGCCACGGCGCGCCTCCGTTCGTCCCCGAGCAACGCCTCGAAGCCGGGCGCGCCCTCGAAGGGCGCGATCATGATGGCCGTGAGATGCGCCGCGTTGACCGCCACCGAATCGGGCGGACTGGCGACGCTGACGATCCCCGCCCCCGCCCGCAGGGCCGCCCGCGCGGCCATCCGTGCGGCGCCGGTCTGGTGCGCGCCGCCCGACAGCACGAGCGCCGCGCCCCGGGCGTATTTGTGGGAGAGCGCGGTCAGGCGAGGCAGAGCCTCGCCCCAGAGCAGCGGCCCGTTGACGAAGGCCTGCGGCGCGATCCCGGGGAGGACCGCGGCGGGAATGCCGATGTCCGCGAGGCGGATGTCGCCGCAGAGCGCGCGCCCCGGTTCGATGAGGTGGCCGGGCTTCAGCCGGAAAAAGGTGACGCTCGCGGTCGCCTCGACGGCGGCGCCGCGCACTTTCCCAGTCGCCCCGTCGAGCCCCGAGGGCACGTCCACAGCCACCACAACCCCGCCCTTCCGGGCGAAGGCGTTCATCCGTTCGACCAGCGTCCGCGCCTCTCCGTCGAGGTCGCGGGTCAGGCCCGCGCCGAAGAGAGCGTCGATCACGCAGTCCGCGCCGCCGATATCGACCTCCAACGCCGCACGGACGGCGCCCCCGAAGCGCGCCGCTGCAAGCTCCGGGTCTCCCTGCAGCGAATCACGACGGCCGAGCAGGCCGAGTTCGACCCGATACCCCCAGGCCGAAAGAAGCCGCCCGGCCACGAATCCGTCGCCGCCATTGCCGCCGGGGCCGCAGAGAATCGCCACGCGGCCGCGGGAGCGCGAAAGCCGCGCAGCCTCCCGCGCCACCGCGAGTCCGGCGCGCTCCATCAGCACGATCCCGGGCGTCCCCCCGGCGATCGCCGCCCGGTCGGCGCGGCCCATCTCCGCCGGGGTGAGAAGTTGCGGGAATTTCAGCGGATCGAGCATGGCGCAAGGGGATCGCGTCCGGAAGCTGAACGCAAGCGGGAAAAAGCGGCTTCCCATCCCCTGAATTTCTGCTATATGCCCGCCCGGCTGATCCCCGATAGCTCAGCTGGTAGAGCATTCGACTGTTAATCGAATGGTCGTTGGTTCGAGTCCAACTCGGGGAGCCAGCCTTTTCAACGACTTAGCGAGCAAATCGCAAGCGCCACCGGAACGAGCTTTTGGTCCGGGACAACATCGAGCGAATTTCGTTGTCCAACAAAACTCTTTCCCTGAGACCGGCTAACCTGACGCCGTCGGGGTCAGACTCAGGCGACCGGCCTTTCGCGTCGAACCTCGCTCGCCGGCTTGTCCTCACGCAGCCCGACGAACACTTTGTGGCGCAGAAGCCTGTCATCCGACCAAGCCATGTAGGTAATGCCGGCGACGAGTTCCGGCCGTCCCAATGGACCTTCGATAGGGCCAGCGGGCCGCCAAAGCGCTGGTTGCGAGGCGGAGGGGTCGCCAGCGACATCTTCGGTGTGGCGAGCGCCGATACGGCAGTCGACTCCTACGAGCGCGGATGCTTCCACTTGAGGCCCTCTGAGCACGAAAAGTGACGCAGAACCGCCCAAAAGGCGGTGCGCCCGGTCTTCAGCGAGGAGCAGAAACTCTCCATGGCGGCCTGACCCAAACCAAAAGGCCTCCGGCAGACTTCCAGCGGTTCGCTTATGATTGCGTCAGGAGATACCCACCGAAGGCGAGCATCAGCACGCCGCCGGCACGTGGGATCCACGGTCCTGCCCGAACGAGCTTTTCCGCGAAGACGAAGGCGGCGATCGCAGCCCCCCAGAGGATGTTCATCACTCCACCGACGAAAAGGAGCAGCATCACCAGCCAGCAACAGCCGAGACAGTAGAATCCGTGCTTAAGGCCCATCCTCAGAGCCCCTGTCCGGCCGTCACGCCAGTTGTGCATGACGAAGGCGACGGGAGAGCGGCACTGGTCAAGGCACGCGTTCTTTGCCGGCGTGAACTGGTAGAGCCCGGCGACGAGAAACAGGATGCCTCCGAGGATCGTGCTCGATGTCTTCATCATTGGAGACAACAGGGTCGCCTGCTCAAGGCCCCACTGCACGGGCGTGATGCCGAGGCTGAATACACCCCAGGCCAGCAGATAGCCGGCGACGAACATCGCGGTCGGCACGAACGGGCGGCCGCGCGCGCGCTTCTGCCGGTTGACCGTGGCGAAGGTCAGGATCATCGGCGTCGCGCCCGGCATCATCATCCCAACCATCATCACCCACCACATGAGGAACATCAGTGTGAAGTCGGCCACACTCCACGATTTCAACGGCACAGGCATGATCATGCCCGGCATGCTGTCCATCCCGTGGCTGCCAGCGGCGCCCATCGCCGACATGTTCCGGGCCTGCAGCCACATGTAGAGCCAGGAGAGGACAGTCACGCCGGCCAAAGCCGCAAGAATCGTGACGCGCTCGCGGCGCCGCAAATCCGTTTGGGCCTGCCCGTCGGTCATTGGCGTACTCCGGCAGCGACGCGGTTGCCTACGCAGCCCAGGCAAAGGGCGCGAAATGGCCGTTGTTGCCCTTTCCGTTCAACTCGACGTTTAGGCCGAAGCAATCGACGTGCAGATGCGCCGCCTGGGCGAGCGCCACGCGCGGGTTCGCGGGGTGCTCGGTGTTGTCGACGCAGATCGGGCTGCCTGCCACGCTGGTCGAGGCAACGCCCTCGATTTCAAACGACAGGAGATCCGGGATCGAGGTCGAGCGGGCGAGGCCGGCCATGTTGAACTCGATCGGTCGGAAAACGACGCCACGGAAGTCGCTCACCAGATTGTCGCGGATCATCGACGGAGGGCCGCCGGCCTCGCCGCTGACGATAGCGGTCAAGGCTTCGCGCTGGGCGTCGGTGGCCGCCGCATCCACCACGCCGGCGAAGACCCAGTTGCCGTCCGCCATGACCTTTCCCGAGCGGATGACCAGCGCGAACTTCAGCCCGTCAAGCTTGATGCTGCCATGGCGGCCGGCATCGATGCGGTAGACTTGGATCGCTGTGCAATGATCATGCGTCACAGGCCCGTGGGAGTTCGTATAGATACAAGGGCAGAGATAATCGCAGTTGCAGCTCTCCATGAATTCGCCTCTGAGCTCCCATCTTTTATTTGCCATGTTTTTGCCTCCCTGGCGCAAAACGAAGGCGATGATAATCCTCCGCCAATGTTTCGCGTATCGCTAGATGAATTCGCGCGATGGTAGCGAACGGTAGCCGTATCCCCGGCCTTCCGAAAGCGAATTTGTCGGTCAGAGCCAACGAACGCTCCCGGGTCGCGCGTCGTCGTCGAATTGATCGGCGCCGCGACCACCGGAGTTGACATCGAACCGTCAAGCCGGCTTTTGGCGCGGCTCATAGCGGCATAATCGCCAATACTGCGCGGCGCCGGGTTCTATTTTCCGGGGAACCGGGTGACCAGGACGAACGTGTCTTTGTTGTCGTCTGTGCACGCTCCGTGACGCGGATTCCAAAACCTGTGCTGCGGAAACCGATGCCCTGATCCGAGCCCGCCGCAACCTGCGCCGAGGTATGGCGACTTGCGGGTATCGTCGACGCCGCAATTCCGAGACGATTAGCCGAAGTCGTCAACGGTCTCCCAGTTTATCTGTCGCGGGATAAAAGCTGGTCGCTGCGATGACGGATTGCTCCAGCCGCGCTCGGAGGCGCCTCTTTCGTTGGCAGCGCGGCGCAACGTGGAAAACTCGACCGTCTGCCGTCCCACGATGGCCAGTTGCTCCGCAATGCGACGGTCAGAGCACTCCCCATCGGGGCCGACGGCGCACTCAACCGAGTTGATCGGCACGCCGAGCGGGGTCGGCCAACCGCGTAGGGCGTGAACGACCGAACGCAGGGCCGTCAAGGTTCCGACGGCGGCCTGCCAGCCCGCCGCGACGGAAATGCAGCCAACCGCGCGGCCGTCCAGATAAGGTCTTTCGTCGTCGCGCAGGCCTTCCAGATAATCGAGCGCGTTCTTGACCAGTCCGGAGAGGCTGCCGTGATAGCCCGGCGACGCCAGAATGAGGCCGTCCGCGCGGCGAGCGAGCGACACAAGCCGCAGGGACGCCAGCGTCTCCGCAGCCCTCTCGGGCGCATAGTTCGGCAGGTCGATGTCGGGTCCGCTCAACAGGCAGGTCTCGGCGCCTTCCTGTTCCGCGGCGCGCAAAGCCGCGCGAAGGACGCGCTCGGTCGAGGAGCCGGCTCTCGTTGTGCCTCCGACTCCGAGAATGAACGGGCGCTTCACAGGGTTCATTTCAGCCTCGGGCCTGCCACGTCGGCGGCGCTGGCGAGTGAGCCCGCTTCGACACGCGCAGCCATCGTCACGCGTCGTGGTCCCTGCTCACGCCCGTGACCGGGCAAGCCCCATGGCGCTCTCCTGGGCCGGGGACCGGGCAATGACCACGAGGACGACGAGCAGCAGCGCCTCCACCGCCGCGAAGGTCCAGAACGCGTCCACGAAGGAGCCGGTCATGTTGATGACGGCGCCGAGCAGCGCCGGCCCAATGAAGGTCGCGACGACGCCGCTGATCTCGGCGTAGCCGACCGCCGCCGGCGCAATGTTGTCCGGATACTTCTCGCTGAGCAGGCTGAAGATAGCGCCGCCGCTCACGACCGCCATGCCGCTGAGCGCGGCCGGCAGCAGCAGCATTCCGAAGCCCGCCGGCACGGTCTTGGTGACGGCGACGAACGTCAGGGCGGACAGGAAAGCGAGCCCCGCGCCGATCTTGATCAGCAGCGTCTTCGTCATGCTGTCGGCCATGCGGCCGCCGATCACCAGGAAGACGACCTGGGACAGACCCATAATCGTGCCGACGAGCGCCGCGTTGGCCGGCGGCATCTTCTGCACGGTGATATAGGCGGGGATGACCCAGGTCGCCGTCGCGGAGATCGCGAAGGTGCAGGCCGCGATGGCGAGGCCGCCTACGATGATCCAGCGCGAGCGGAAGATGTCCGCGACCGAAACGTGCGCGTGCGTCGTCTCCGGTTCGTCGCCCCAGCTGAATCCCGGGAGCGCGAGATCGGCCGGCCCGTTCAGCGCGAAAAGCCAGTCCACGAGCGCGACGATCAGCGTCCCCGCCGCGAGGACCGCGAAGAAGACCCGCCAGCCGAGAACCGTCGTGACTGGGATGCCGATCGCGAAGTCGAGCGTGATCGCGAGACTGTAGGCGGCGAGGATGAGGCCCATCATCGAGCCGCGCCGGGCCTGTGGGAACCAGCTGATGATCAGCATGATATTGCCGGTCCAGATTGCCGCATCGAAGAAGCCGATGAAGAGCCGGAGGGCGACCAGTTCCGCAAAGCCCTGAACGAAGACCTGAGCCACCATGCCGAGGCCGGTTCCCGCAAGACCAATCATCAGCATCTTGCGCGGCGTCATCGTCCGGCTGATCGGCCCCCACACAAGCATGCCCGCGCCGTAAGAGAGCGCGAACACGCCCTGCGCAAAGCCGGCCTGGCCGGGGTTCAGCCCGAGCTCAGGCGAGATGAAGGGAATGACCGCGGCGAAGGCGTACCAGTCCGCCGCGAGAAACAGCTCGCATACAACGGCGAATACGATCATCCACCGCTGCCAATACTGAACTTTGGCGCGATCCGCTTCGCTGAGCGTTGTCCAGGTCATTGCCATCTCCCTCAGGCATGCTTGCAAAAGACTGTCCGGTCAGGCGGAAGGCGGCGGCGGGAGGAAGTTGACCTCGTGCTCGGCCGCGATGCGCACCACTTCCGCCGGGTCCGTCAGGTTGTGGATGCGCTCGAAGAGACCCCGGAGCTCGCGTGTGGGCGCCACCCAGAAGAAGCACTTCACCGTGCCGGACGACTTGTTGAAGATGCCGTGCGGGACGTTCATCGGCATGCGTACGAGATCGCCGGCCTTGGCCGGGAGCGTCTTTCCATCGAGCCAAAGCTCGAACTCGCCCTCCAGCATCAGAATGAATTCGTCCTGCGTGGGATGGACATGGGGCGGGACGAACGTGCCGGGCGGGAACACGGCGTGCCAGCCCATCGATTGCTCGGACTGCTGCTTGAGCGTGTAGGTCTGGCCCAGGATGTTCCAGACGACTCCCTCGTATCCCTCGCCGGCGGGCGTCACGCCGGGTGTCATCTTGCCCATGATGGATCTACTCTCTCAGGCTTTGCTCGCGAGGAACGCCTCGACGATCTTGATGCTCTCGGGGCGTTCGTCGAGAACGAGGTGGCCCGCGCCGGGGACGAGTTCTATCGTCGCTTCGGGCAGCAGGCTCTTCCAGGTCTTCGCTTGTGCGGCCGGCCGCATCCGGTCCTCCGCGCCCCACAACAGCAGGGTCGGCGGCGTAATGCGGTGCGCCCAGCGGGCGAGTTTTGGATCGCCCTGCGCGTTCGGCGCAAAGAGACGGCCGGTCGCAGTCATTTCGCGGCCGACGAGCGCCTCGAATTCCGGATCGGGTCCCTTCGGAAAGAAGCGCAGCGCCACGGCCGGATCGTGCGCGAGGTATCCCGGTAGTTCGGCGGCCGTGATGGCGCCGAGTTCTGGCGCCGGACATTCCGGAACGACGAGGCCCGCAGGCGCGACGAGGACCAGCCGATGGATGCGGGCTGGCTGGGCGATCGCGAACTCCGCCGCCATCCAGCCCCCAAGCGAAAACCCCATGAGGTCGAGGGTTGTGAGCCCCATCGCGTCGAACAGGTCCATGTAGCAGCGGACGTAATCGTCCATGCTGTCCAGCGTGGGATCGTCTCCGGATTCGCCGTAGCCTGGGTGATACGGAATGATTACGCGGCGCGTCGCCGCCAGGGGTCGGAGCGCGTCGAAGCCGGTGAAGGACCCGGCTCCATGGAGAAAGACGAGCGGCGGGCCGGCGCCCATCGCATAGGTCACGATCTTAAGGCCGTTGACCTCAAGCGCCGTGCGCTCAAAGTCGGTCATGTCCACAACAGCCATCGCAGCGAGCCTCAGCCGTCGACGCCGAACACAGTCCATTCGGCGTCGGGCTTCGCCCCACCGAGCAGCACCCTGCCGCATTCCGCGACCATTTCGTCGGCCATCAGGATATGCTGCGTCGCCGCGTGGATATCGCGATAGCAGGCTTGCAGCACGCCCTTGTGCAGCGAGGCGCCGCGCGCCGCGCGATGGCAGAAGGTCGCGACATCCGAGGCCACGTCGTGAGCATGGCGCAGGGCGAGCTTGATCATCGTGACCTGGTCGCGGTTCGCGCGCTTGCCCGCCGCATAGCTATCGGCGACGCTCTGCCAGCTTTCGTAGGCGAACGCGCGCGCGGACCGGTACTTCGCTTCGGCGCGGGCGAATTCGAGCTTCAGCGTCTGGCTGTCGCCCATCTTGCCGAACGCGTCCACGCGCACCTGCGCGAGCTTTACGAGCTCATCCATCATCCGGCGCGTGACGCCGAGAATGAATGTGGTGTGACCCCACGCCGTGTAACCGACGAGCCCGATGCTGCCTTGCAGCGAGCCGCGCAAGGGTACGCTGTCCTCGAAGAAATAACAGAGCTCTCGAGGGACGAAGAGCTCCTCGACGTCCTTGAGGACATAGTCGTAGCTGCCTGTCCCCCGCAGTCCGAGCACGTCCCAATTGCCCTTGAGCTCAATGGTGGCGCGCGGGTGATGGCAGATCAGCATCTGGGGCTGGCCGTTCGGCAGCATCACCATGGCGCCCGCTTTGTCGGTCAGGAAGCAGCCGGAATGGATCCAATCCGCATGCTGGATGCCGCTTCCGTAGGCCCAGGCGCCCTTGATCATGAAGCCGCCATCGACGGGCCGGGCGTAGCCGCGCGGTACGCCGTTGCCCGAGACCGTCACGTCCGGGCGGGCGCCGAAGATCGTCTGGGCGCCCGCATCCGAGATGAAGAGCGCCATCAGCGTCGCGAGGGCGTTGTTGACCACCACGCACCAGCCTGTTGAACCGTGCGCCCATGCGACGCGCTCGCCGAGACGCATCGCCTCGACATGGCTCAGTTCTGCGCCGCCAAGCTCGCGCGGCAGCAGAAGGGAATAAAGCCCGGCCGCGCGCAGCTTCTCGACGATCGCGTCGTCAAGATGGGTCGTCTCGTCGCTGCGGGGACCGGCTTTTTCGATCTCGGGAATGAGGGCCTCGATGCGGGCCGCGAGTTCTGCGACGCTCGGCGTTACAGGATGAGCGAGCGGGGCGTTCATCGCCGTTCCTTTTTTCTCGGTTGCATTCGCGCGACATTCGAACGACGATCCCAAGACGCTCGCAATCCCCCCGGGTGGGGGGATCGGCGCCGAACTCGCTTGGAATATTTCAAATTTAAAATGTCTTGAGGCGTCCGCGCGTAAGCGAAGTCACAATGAGGCCCGGCATGGTTCCACCCACACGGACGGGAGTGACGCAGGCAAGGGAGAGCGAACTGGCTCGCGCCGCCCTGCGGATTGCGGCGAGCCGGACGATGCAGGACCTCGGCGACGCCTACGCTCTGGGCGTCCGGGACCTCATCGGGTCGCGCAGCGTCGGGCTTTACGCGCTTGCCGACCGACGGCCGAACCTGCTCGTCGCTCGGGACGCCGCGATGGGCTTCCTGGATGCTTACGCCGAGCGTTCGCGGAACGGCGATCTCCTGGTCGAGCGCACGCTCGAAAAAGGCCGCACGATCGATGGCGCGACAGAGCTCGGAGACCGCATGTGGATGACGAGCGGCAGTTTCAGCCTCCTGAGCCGCTGGGGCTACGCCCATTGCATGTGCGGACCGCTCATCATTGGCGGGCGGATGATCGGCGTGGCCTATACCGCCTGGTCCGCGCCCGACCCCTATTCCGAGCGGGAGCGCGCCCGGTTCGATGTCCTGTGCGAAGCCGGATCGCTCGTTCTTTCCGGCCTCATGAAGCGCGAGGCGTCGGGGCAAGGCTGCGCTCCCGCCACCGTGCGCAGAGACCATTTGCCGCCCCGGACGCGCGACGTCGCCTGTCTGGTGCTGCGCGGACGCAGCAACAAAGAGATCGCGCGCGAACTCGGGCTCTCGGTCCACACCGTGAAGGAATATGTCGGCAATCTCTGCCGCCGCGTCGGCGCGCAGAACCGCACGGAGCTTGCGAACAGGCTGGCGTGCGGTGAGCGCCAGACCTGCTGCAACGCGTCCGAGTGCGTGGCGAACTGAAGGGCAATTCCAGCCGGGATGGCCGCCTCGACGCAGCTCAGCTTCTTCTTCCGACCGATCGTATCGACGATCCGGGCCATCCGAACCTCCGCTCTCCGGCCAAGCCCGGACAAATCGTCTGCTACCGAAGCCGGACATTCATCGGCTATCGACAGCAGGCGAACGAATTCTTGACACCGCTCGCTTGCCATGCACTGCTAAAGTCGTCGCGGAAGGGTGGGTTCAGGTCGGCTAACGAGCGTGTCGTGACCGCGGCCGCTACAGCATCAAAACAGAAGCGCGAGCAACGAAAAGCTGGGGCCGCGCCTGGGAGGAAACAGAGATGAGCGACAGATCGCAGACGCGCGGTCGCGTGATTCTTCCGCGCCGCCATTTTCTCAAGTCCGCAGGAGCGCTCGGCGCCATAACCGCGTTTCCCGCGATCATCACGCGCCGGGCCTTCGCGGCTGGCGGCCCGACAGTCGTGAATTCCATCCGGTCGCTCTCCAATCCCTATCACGCGACCTGGAACAAGGGCGGAGCCGCTTTCGCGAAGTCGGTCGGCGCCGACTACGTGACCCTCGTCACCGAAGGCAACAGCGAGAAAGGCATCGCGGATATCAAAGCCATCCTCGCGAAGACCGGCGGCAATTGCGTGATCAATGTCGATCCGAACGACAGCCCGGACGCCCGTCCGATCGTGCAGGCCTGCAAGGAGGCCGGCGCTTATGTCGTGACGCAATGGAACAAGCCCAAGGACCTGCATCCCTGGGATTTCGACCCCAACTATGTCGCGCACATCTCATTCAGCGGCGTGCCCTATGGCAAGGCGATGGCCGAGACCCTCATTAAAGCGATGGGCGGCAAGGGCGGCATCGTCGCGCTCGGCGGAATCGAATCCAACGTGCCCGCGATCGAGCGTAAGGCCGGCCTCATGGAGGCGCTCAAAGCCAATCCCGGCGTGCAGCTTCTCGACATGCAGGTCGCGAACTGGTCGGCGACCGAGGCATTGCAGAAGACCAACGCCTGGCTCACCCAGTTCGGCGACAAGATCGGCGGCGTCTGGGCGGCGAATGACGATATGGCGCTCGCGGCTGTCGAGGCTCTGCGTAGCGACGGCCGGGCGGGCAAGGTTCCGGTGACCGGGATCGACGGCATCAAGCTCTCGGTCGAAGCCATTCTCAAGGGCGAAATGGCCGGCACGGTCGCATGGGATCCGTTCTGGCAAGGCGGCATGGGCCTCTCCATCGGCTACCATGCCAAGACCGGGAAGTTCGATCCGTCGAAGGAGCCGAAGGACCACCGCGAGTTCTACGGCAAGGGCGTCATTATCACGGCCGACAACGCGCAGACCTATTACGACAGCAACATCAAGGCCGAGGAGAAGCTTGACTGGAATGACATCTGGGGCCGGGTGAGCGGCCAGATCCAGTACAACTAGGCTTGGGACGGGTGGACGCGGCGGCGCGGCCCGTCCCGGCCGGCGAGCGCGCCACCCGTCGTTTCAAAAGCAGGTGCGCTCGTATGAGGCCCCATGACGTCGCGGGGACTGAGCTCTGAGCGTATCCTCACAACTCGACTCCGCGAAAGCGTCGCCAACTGTCCAGCGACGCTGGCGACTAGCGGCATGGGCGCCCCTCATGGTGCTCGTGCTGCTTTGCGCCTTGATCGCAGCGGTCAACCGCAATTTTCTCACCTTCGGCAATTTCGTCCGCATGAGTCAGGACGCGGCAATCCCTCTCGTGCTCGGGCTCGGCGAAACGCTCGTCATTCTCATGGGGTCGATCGATCTCTCGGTCGAAGGCGTGCTCACGCTCGGGGCCGTCGTCCTGTCGATGACCGTGCTCAATGGGATGAACGACAACAATCTCGGTTTGATCGGCGTCCTTCTCGTTCTCGCGGTCGGGGCCCTGGTGGGCTTCGTCAATGGCGTCGTCCATGTTCGGCTCAAGGTGCCGTCGTTCATGGCGACGCTCGGCGCCTGGTTCATCGGCGTCGGGGTCGCGAACGCACTGCTCGGCGGCATGGCGATCCGGATCAACGATCCGTGGATCCGCGGGCTTGCGATCCAGCGTGTCTTCGGCTTTCCCTGGGGCGTCTGGCTTTCGCTCGCCTGTCTCGCAGTCGCCTTCGTCATCCAGAACTACACCCGCCTCGGACGCTATATTTACGCGCTGGGCGGCGGGGAGGAACTGGCGGCGCTCTCCGGCATCAACGTCGGGCGGGTTCGCATCACGACTTTCACGCTCGCCGGAATCTTCTATGCGATGGGCGGCGTGCTGGCGGCGGCGCAGCTTGGGCTCGGCAACTCCCAGATCGGCAATGGCCGTCTCTTCACGACCGTCACCGCCGTTGTCGTCGGCGGCACGTCGCTGTCTGGCGGCCAGGGCGGCGTTCTCCAAACTCTCGTCGGCGTCCTCATCGTCTCCGTCCTTTCGAACGGCATGGTGCTGATGGGCGTGCCGCCGAGCGTCCAGGTTGGCCTTCAAGGCCTCATGATCATCGTTGCTGTCGCTCTGTCGATTGATCGCAAATTGATGCGGATCGTCAAATGACCGCCGACGCTCCCGCAGCTATGGCCATGCGGAATGTCGGCAAACGCTTCCCCGGCGTCCAGGCGCTAAAGGACGTTTCGATCGACGTCAGGCCCGGAGAGGTGGTCGGCCTCATCGGCGAGAATGGCGCCGGCAAGTCGACGCTGATGAAGATCCTGAGCGGCGTCTACCAGCCGGATTCGGGACAGATCCTCATCGGCGGACAGCCCGTCGTCATTGAGAACGCCGCCGACGCCAACCGCAAGGGCGTCGGCATGGTGTTCCAGGAGCAGTCGCTGCTTCCCAATCTCACGGTCGGCGAGAATATCTATCTCGGCGCCGAGGCGCAGTTCACCCGCTTCGGCCTCGTGCGCTGGTCGGCCCTCTATGCCGCGGCGGCGCGCCAGTTGGAAAAGGTCAAGGTCGATGTCGACCCGCGCATGCGCGCCGAGGACCTGAGCTTCGCGACGCGCCAGATGGTCGAACTCGCCAAGGCGTTGACGCTCGAGGAGCACGCCGCCGGCCGTCTCGTGATCCTGCTCGACGAGCCGACTTCCGTGCTGGAGCGCGCGGAAATCGAGATCCTGTTCGCGCGCGTGAGAGCGCTAAAGGCGCGCGCGTCCTTTGTTTTCGTGTCGCATCGGCTCGATGAGGTGCTGGAGCTCTCGGACCGGGTTTACGTGATGAAGGACGGCGAGGTCGTGGCCGAGCTGAAGGCGGCCGATGCGGATGTCGAGATGCTGCATCAACTGATGGTCGGCCGCACGCTGCAAGCCGACTACTATTACGAGCCGCTGCAGAAGCCGTTTCGCGAAGAAGTCGCGCTCGAAGCCGGAGGGCTGACGCTCGACAAGGCCTATCGCGACGTAAGCTTCCGGCTGCACGCCGGCGAGATCCTCGGGATCGCGGGCGTCGTCGGTTCCGGGCGCGAGGAGTTGACCCGCACGCTCTCGGGCTTCGCGCCTCATACTTCCGGAACACTTAGAATTCGTGGCCGCGATGTGACTTTGCAGACGCCCGCCGACGCCGTCGAGCTCGGCGTGGGTTATGTCCCGCGCGAGCGGCGCGTCGAAGGGCTCGTGCTGTTCCTGCCAGTCTCGGCCAACATCACCCTGGCGGATCTCGCAAGCCTGTCGCGATACGGGCTCATCGACTCTGGCGAGGAAAAGCGGCTCGCCAAAGATTGGGTGCAGCGGCTAGGGGTACGCACACCCGGCATCCAAACGCTCTGCCTCAATCTTTCCGGCGGCAACCAGCAGAAGGTCGTGCTGGCGAAATGGCTCAACGCCAAGGCGAAGATCCTCATCCTCGACCATCCGACGCGTGGCCTCGACGTCGGCGCCAAGGAGGAGGTCTACCAGCTGCTTCGCGCCTGGACCGCCGAAGGACTGGCAATCATCCTCACCTCCGACACGCTTGAGGAAACGATCGGCCTCAGCCACAACGTTTTCGTCATGCGCGACGGAACGATCACCTATCGCGCGGAAGCCCCTGCCGGCGCCAAGCCCCGCCAGATCGATCTCATCGGACATATGGTCTAGCGGCATGGCGAAGTTGCGCATAATTGGCGAGATCGCCTTCCCTCTCCCGCCCTTCGGCCGATCCCCCTCCCCGTCGCGGCGCCGGAGGGTCGCTCAAGCCGTACTTGCCCCCCTGGCGAAGGAGGCGCGCGCAGCCACCCGCACGTCGTGTATCGGGGGCCAGCGGAGATGACGGCGCGACTCGAAGATCTCAGGGGCTGGCTGCCGCTTGCGACTCTCGCGGTGCTCGTCGTGCTGGTTGGAATCTTTCAACCGAGATTTCTTGATCCGAGCACGCTCATTCAGCTCGCGAGCGATACGGCTGTGCTGTTCATTCTCGCGACCGGCGTCACCTTCGTCATCATGCTCGGCGGGATCGATCTCTCCATCCAGTCCATGGCGTCGCTCGCGAGCGTGATCGTCGCCCTGACGGTAAACCGATTCGGCTATGGGTCGTTTGTGCTCGCGATTGCCGTCGGAGCAATGGCCGGGCTTTTGTCCGGGATCGTCCATACCCGCTTGAAGATCCCCTCCTTCATCGCGACGCTTGCGATGGGGGGCGTGCTGTTCAGCGCGGCCCTTGTCGTATCCAGGGAACGCTCGATCACGCTTGATGATTCCGGGCGCGCCTATGTCGACTGGATCACCGGCAAAGCGCTGGGCATACCCAATGTCATCGTCGTCGGGCTGATCGTGCTCGTCGTGGCGCATGTGCTGCAGGCCCGCACGCGGTTCGGGCGCTGCAGCGCGGCGATCGGCGCCGGAGAGCCGGCGGCCTATGCTTCCGGCGTGCAAGTCAGCCAGACGAAGGTGATCGCTTTCGTTCTGTCCTCGACTTTCGCGGCGCTCGCGGGCGTGGTTCTCGCCGGCCGTCTCGCGAGCGGCTCCCCGACGCTCGCGGCCGAGCTCCTGCTCCCTTCGATTGCGGCCGTGGTGGTGGGAGGAACCGCGATCACCGGCGGAGTCGGCTCGATCTGGCGGACACTGATCGGGGCGCTCATCATCTCCGTCGTTCGCATCGGCATGACGTTCCTGGGCGTCGATATTTTCGCGCAGAACATCGTGTTCGGAGTTGTGTTGATCGCCGCCGTCGCAATCACCATTGACCGGACGAAGATTCCGATCGTCAAATAGCCGGGGCTTGGGCGCAAAAGCGCCTCCAATCATCATAAACACGACTTTTTTAGAATCGAGCGATACGCCGTGGCTGCAAATCCGCGATGTTGTCGATAAGCGCATCGCGGCGATGCGGCGATCGGCGCGCCTGCATCGGGTCCTCCTAAAAGTCGACGTCCCTCGTCTCCGGACCCATCGCAGCGCCGACCGTGGCGATGACGCCGCCAATGAACAGCAGCGCCGCGGGCGCGGCATGCGGAGGAACGAGATAGCCGAGCCCATTGAGATAGAAGGCGTAGAAGGAAGGCAGGACGACCGAGAGGCTGAAGCCGATGCCGAAGCCGGTCGCCCGCACTTCCGTTGCGAACCGTTCGTTGATGTAGGTGATGATCACGCCCCACGGGGCCGTGACGAGGATCGCCAGCACGCAGACCAGCAGGATGATTTCCGGAAGCGGACGCCCCGCGCTGTTGGTCAGCGTGTAGAGGAGATGGGCGCGGCAGTAATGTCGAATGTCGATGAATTCGGTGAGAAAAGCGCCGCGGATCGCGCTGCGCCGCTTATCGTCGACGCTGGACCTTGCCGATCTCCTGGGAATCGCGCCCTGGTAAGTGGTCATGTCAGTTCCTCCCCGGGAATCCGGGCTCCCTCGGCCACCGTTTCGGCGGCTCAATGATTCTCTGTCGGATGCTTCCGCCGCCGGCCCTGGGACGAGCCCGGAAGCGGGACACTACAGGCGTTGATGCGGACGTTGCTTCGGCGGGACGTCGAGCCGCACCGCTATGTCTTTCAATTCGCGGCTCGGCGGCGGATAGATCTGCATCACGAGCGGATCGTGCCCCGGCACGATATGATCGGGGCTCGGCGCGAGCGCCCGCAAGCGGCCGTAACCTTCAAGCGTGTCGCCCACATGAAATGTGGTCGTGAAGGGCCGTCCGCTCTCCATATGTTCGAAGTAATGCGTCACGTCGGAGGCCAGCACCAGCCAGCCGCGTTGGGTGTGGACGCTCACAAACTGCAGGCCTGCCGAATGACCGCCGGCCAGATGCAGCCGCAGACCCGGCGCAACCTCGGCGTCGCCGTTGTGGAAGACGACGCGTCCCTTGTAGTTGAGCCTGACCATCCCGACGACGTCCTCGACCTCGAAGGCGTGCGAGAGGAAGGGGTGGCGCATGTACTTGCCGGTCGCGAAGGCGAGTTCCGTCTCCTGAAGATGGAAGCGCGCTTTGGGGAAGCGGTCGAAATTGCCAACGTGATCGTAGTGGAGATGCGTGATGATGACATCCTCGACATCTTCGGGACGAATGCCGAAAAGACCGAGCGCATCCACGGGATTGCGCAGGTAGGTGCGCTTCCTCTGGGCCGAAACTTCCGCGGTGAAGCCGCAATCGATGACGAAGCGCCGCTCGCCGCTGATCGCGAGCCAGCAGAAATAATCCATCGCCATCGGCCCCTCGTGCGGGTCGCCGCCGATGAAATTGTCCTGCCGCCGCCCCTCCCGCGTCGCGTAACGGATCGCATAGACCTCGTATCGCGGCAGATTTGTCTCGTCAGTCATGGCGCGCCCGCTTCAAGTCCGGCTCGGGGCGCCATCGTCACGCCGCTCCGGCCTTTGCCGTGGCCGCCAGGGTCAGTCGCATCAAGGCGCCGACGTCCGTGCTGCGGTCGAGGTCGTCGACCGCGGCCTCAAGCGCTTTTGCCGCGCCAGCTCCAACAGCCTTTGCCGCAGCGGTGCGGAAGCGGGAGCGAATGAGATCGAGATCCGCAGGCACGACGTCCGTGAGCCGCCGGGCAAGAACCCGTCCGTCCTGCAGCTTGACGGTGACTTCGGCGCCCTGCTTGCCCGGAAAGGCCGCGGTGAACTCGTCCCCCAACTCGACCGTCACTTTGCCGGCGAGCGTCAGCAAGGCAGGATCGTCGAGCCTCACGTAGCTGGCCTCGTCCACGGCGCCACGAAGCAGCGCGCTTGCGACCGCGTAGTGGATGCTCATTTTCGCCTGCAGCACGCGCGCGAAGGGCCCGGCGTAGTCGCATCCCGGATAGGCCTTGGCCGCCCGCGATGCGCTGACGGTGATCGATACGATCTGGGCGGGATCGATCCGGTTCTCCCTGGCGAGCGCAACGGCGGCAAGGCACGGCGTCTGGGCGAAGTTGCAAACGGGGACGGGTTTGAAGAAGACCGACTGGATTTCGGGCTCGCCCTCGAAGAGCCGCACATCCGGCGCGCGATGATCGGGCCGGTAGGCCGGCAGCAGTCCCGCTTCGCCATCCAGCGCCTTCTCCGAGCCATGCGCGCCGAGTCCCGCAAGTTGAGCCGCGATCAGCCCGTTGCGCGCGGCGATTCCGGCTTCGAAGAACATCTCGTCGGCGCCGGTGTGGGGCCACTGATTCTGGCCGCCGACCATGTTGGCTGCGAGCGAAAGGGCGCTCGCGGTCTTCGCCTCGTCGAAGCCCAGGAGATGGCTGGCCGCGGCCGCGGCCGCCAGCGGGCCGGTGAAGCCGGTCGGGCGGAAACTCCGGGCGAATTCCGGCGTCACGAGCGCCCGGCCGATCCGGCCCCCGACCTCGTAACCGATGATCGCCGCCGTGGCGAAGCTGCGCCCGTCGACCCGTCGCTGCTGCGCCAGCGCAAGCAGGGGCGGCAGGACGACGATGCCCAGATGGCTCACGCTGCCCGTGTGCATATCCTCGCGCACGAGGCCATGGCCTGCGACGCTGTTGGCGAACACGGCGTCGCCTGCGGGCGCGTTGACGGACGTGCCGATGATCGCGCAGGGCCCTGCCCCCTCGGTCGCGAGCGCGGCCGCCTGCCGCGCCCAGGGCAGGGAATGGGCCTCGAAGGCGCAGGCGAGAAAATCGAGCAGGCAGACCCCGAGCTTCTCGCGGGTCGCGGCGGAAAAGTCGTCGTTGCCCCTGGCTACGATGCTTGCCGCCAAACGGACGGCGAGCGGGCGATCGTCAGTCCTCGGCGCTTCCGCGCGCACGGCGGAACTCGGCATGGAGACCTCCCAATCAGGTTTCGTTGAGCTGTTGCTGATCCACCTTCTTCGGCCGGGCCGTCATCGGTCCTTTTCCGAGCCGGGCGCCGGCGGCCGGAGCCGTGTCCCCGCGCAGGATCGTCTGCACCTCGTCGCGGATGAGGCGCGCGACGAGACGGGTGGCGACGCTCATCGGCCGCTGCGTCGAGGTCGCGAGCAGGAGTTCGCGGCGCAGGCTCGGCTCCTTGAGCGACCAGCTCCGGATGCGGCCTGCGTTCAGGAGATGCTTGACAGCCCCCTCGGACAGCACCGTGTATCCGACCCCGCGCTCGACGAGACTCAAGGTCGAGGGCATGGCGTCGACCTCGAACACGACGTTGGCCGTGACGCCCAGCTTCTCGAGTTCATTGTCGATGAGGACGCGCAGGCCATGTGGGCGCGCGGGCAGGATGACGGGAATATCCGCAAGCCTCCTGGTCGCTACGCTTTCGCCGCCGAGGCCGGCCGGATCATCGACCGCGCCGAGCAGGATCAGGTCGTCGGAAAGCAGCGGCTCCGTCGCAAGCGTCGACAGGCGCGGAGCCTGGTAGACAATGCCGACGTCGACCCGCCCCGTCGAAAGCCATTCCGCAACGTGGCCGCTGAACCCCTCCGCGAGGTGGAGAAGGATTTCCGGAAAAGCTTCCCGGCATCGCACCACAAGGGGTCCGGTGAGCACCCAGCCGATCGAGGGCGGCATGGCGATTGCGACCCGCCCGCGCGGCTCGGCCCGGAGGGCGCCAATCTCGGAGGTCGCCTTGCCGATGAGGCCGACCACCGTGCGGGCATAGGTCTCCAGAAGCTTTCCGGCTTCCGACAGGACGACGCCGCGCCCGTTGCGATAGAGAAGCTCCACGCCAAGCTCGGATTCCAGAAGCTTGATCTGCCGGCTGAGGATGGGCTGGGCGACCGAGAGACGAACCGCCGCCTTGGAGAAGCTGCCGGATTCGGCGATGGCGAGGAAGTAGCCTAGCTGTTTTAATTCCATGGAAAACGGTTTCAAGCCGGCCGCGCCCAGCCCAAGAGCGTCGGGGCCCGTGAGACTAGCAAGCATGACCATGGCCTGCAACGCCGCTCAGCGCTGGACGAATGGATTGGCGACCTCGCCAATCGTGTCGATCCAGACGCTTTTCTCCTGGAGATATTCACGGATCGCCGTGAGCCCGCTCTCCCTCCCGATGCCGGAGCGCTTGTAGCCGCCGAACGGCGACAGATAACTCGTGGCGCGATAGGTATTCACCCAGACCGTGCCGGCTTCCAGCCGCTGCGCCAGGGTAAAGGCCGAGCCGATGCTCTGCGTCCAGACGCCCGCAGCCAGCCCGTATTGCGTATTGTTGGCGATCTCGATCGCTTCCTCTTCCTCGTCGAAGGCAAGGATCGAGAGGACGGGACCGAAGACCTCTTCCTGTGCGATGCGCATGGGCGGTTTGACCTCTGTAAACACAGTCGGCTCCACGAACCAGCCATTGCCGCATTCCGGACGCGCCGCGGCGGCCGCCGCCGAGCACGCAGTGCGCGCCTTCCCTCTTGGCGATATCGATATATTCGAGAACCTTCTTGAACTGGGGCGGCGTCGTGATCGGGCCGACTTGCGTCGTGTCGAGCAACGGATCGCCCATTCGCGCCGTCTTGCCGAGGGCCACGAGCCGGTCGACGAATTCGTCGTGAACGGAGCGGTGGACGAGCGCGCGCGAACCGGCGATGCAGGTCTGGCCGGTCGCGGCGAAGATGCCCGATACGACGCCCTTCACGGCATTGTCGAGGACGGCGTCCTTCAGGACGATGTTCGCCGACTTGCCGCCGAGTTCGAGCGTCACCGGCTTGATCGAGCGCGCGGCCAGTTCATAAACGCTCTGCCCGGTCCGGTCGCCGCCTGTGAAGGCGATTTTCGCGACTTGCGGATGCGAAACAAGCCGCTCGCCGATCTCCGATCCGAAGCCTGTCACGATGTTGACGACGCCCGGCGGGAACCCGGCCTTTTCGAAGAGCCGCCCGAATTCGAGCGCCGAGACGGACGAGAATTCGGACGGCTTCCAGACAATTGTATTGCCGGCCGCGAGCGCCGGGGCAAGCTTCCATGTCGCCAGCATGAGCGGCGAATTCCACGGCGTGATCGCCGCCACCACGCCGAGCGGCTCCTCGCGCGTGAAGTTTATCATCCCCGGCTTGTCGATGGGGATGACCCGCCCCTCGATCTTGTCCGCAAGGCCCCCGAAATAATTGAACCATTGCGGAATGTAGCGGAGCTGCGCCCGCATCTCGGTGATCAGCTTGCCGTTGTCGCGCGTCTCGATCTCCGCGAGCCGGTCGGCCTCGCTTGCGACAAGATCCGCAAAGCGCCTCAGGATCGCGCCGCGCGCGGTCGGGTTGAGTCCGCCCCAGGCGGGCGCGCGGAACGCCTTCCGCGCCGCCTCGACGGCGCGATCCACGTCGGCCGGCCTGGAGCGCGGAACGAGCGCCCAGGGAGCCCCGAGGTAAGGATTGTCCGTCTCGAACGTCTCGCCGCCCGTCGCGTCGACCCACTCGCCGCCAATCAGCATCTGATAGCGATTCATGTGCGGCTCTCCGCGCCCAAGGCGGCGCCCTCAGGCGCCCTTCTCGACTTCCGCGAAAGCTTCGCGCGCGATGCGGAAGGAATCGACGCCGGCCGGAATGCCGGCATAGATCGCGACCTGCAGGAAGACCTCGCGAATCTCGTCCTTCGTGACTCCGTTCTTCAAAGCGCCCTTGACATGCATTTTGAGCTCGTGCGGGCGGTTGAGGCAGCTGATCATCGCGAGGTTGAGCATGCTCCGAATCTTGTGCGGCAGCCCTTCCCGGCCCCAGACGGCGCCCCAGCAATATTCGGTCGTCAGCTCCTGCATCGGCATGTTGAAGTCGTCGGCCGTGGCGAGGGACTTCTCGACGAATTCCGCGCCCAGAACCTTCTTGCGGATCGCAAGCCCGCGATCGAATACTTCCTTGTTCATATCCATCTCCTGTCTCGCGAATGCGATGAGGGGGGTCGCCCGCGGAGGGCTAACCCTTCACCTCGACGCCTGCCCATTCTTCCACGACCCGCGCAATCGACGTGAAGTCCGACGTCGGGCCGAATTTGGCGTTGGTGACGGCGAGCATCTGCCGCACGGCGGCGCCCACCACCATCGGGACCCCCATGTTCTCGGCTTCATCGACGCACAGGCGCACATCCTTGTAGGAAAGCCCGGTCGCAAAGCCAAAGTCGAAGGTGCGCGGCAGGATCGAGCGCGGAAACTTGTCCTGCGTGGCGCTATTGCGTCCGCTGCCCGCATTGATGATGTCGAGCATGATTTTTGGATCGATGCCCGCCTTGACGCCCATGACCAGCGCCTCCGACGAGATGACCATGGCCGCGGCCGCAAGGAGGTTGTTGCCGAGCTTGGCGACTTGCGCGAGGCCCGCCTTTTCTCCGACGAAGAAGACCTTGCCGAAGTTCTTCAGCAGCGGCTCCGCCTCTTCGAAGGCCGAGCGCGGCCCCGACGCCATCACGGCCAGCGTCCCGTTCGTCGCGCCGGCGACTCCTCCGGACACGGGCGCATCGATCCAGGCGATTCCTCGCGAACTCGAGACCCTTCGAGACACGGCCCGCCATGCCGGGCCCGCTCGTCGACAGATCGACGATGGTCTTGACCCGCGAACCTTCCGCAACGCCGCCGAGCACGACTTTTTCGACGATGTCAGGAGTGGGCAGGCTCACGAAGACGAGATCGGCCGAGTCGCCGACTTCCTTCGGCGAACTTGCGGTTTTGGCTCCGGCTTCCTGCACTGAAGCTTCGGCGTCGTGATTTGTGTCGAAGGCGACGACGTCGAAGCCCGCCTTGAGCAACCGCCGGCTCATCGGGCCGCCCATTCGCCCAAGCCCGATAAAACCGATCGTCGGGGTCGCCATGCCTGATCCTCGCGCCGTTTCCTCGAGAGAAATATTTGCTGCTGTCATTGCCGCTCGAATCTAGCGCAACGCGTGACCCGCGGCATCGCCAGAGCCGACATAACAGAAATATCGTGCGCGCTGCCGCACGCCGGTTGAGCGGAGGAACAGGGCGTTTCGAGCCCGCTTGCGAGCGTCGCCGCGCATCGCCTTCGCTCACGCGACTTTGCTGGTATCGCCGTCCGCGAGCGTGAGCTCGACGACGTGCAAGCCCGCCGCTGTCGCGCGCGAGGGAAAGGCATGCTTCAAGCGATCCTCATGAACGGGGATCACTCGTTTGTGATCCCCCCCGACGGTCTTGAGCATCGCCGCGCTCGTGAAGAGAAGGTTCGACTGACTGCCGGTCGCGAGCCCTATCGGGACGAACTGCGGATCGTTCTTATCGAGTCCGGTGAGATTGTCGTAGGTGTAGATGAGGTCGCCCGCGAGAACCCACGCGTCCTGGCTCTCGCGCGCGCCGTCGTTGCGCACGGTCACGTACATCGAGCCGTAAGTATGCGTGTCGGCGGCGAGGCGCAGGTCTATGCCCGGAAGGACGTCGTCCTGATCGCCGTCGACAACGATCATCCGTCCCTCGCGCGCAAGGCGCGTGGCCTTGAGGATGTCGGCGGGATCCGCGGCCCCCACGAGGAACCGGAATTCCGGGCCGAGCGTAAGGGCCCATACCCATTTTTCGAGTTCGCGCTTCTGGATGTAGAACCTGGCGTTCGGAAAGAGGTCCAGCCCGCCCATGTGGTCGAAATGGGCGTGAGTGATGAGGACGGTCGTGACGTCGGCGGGCGAGACGCCGCATTCGGCGAGAACCTCCGACGCCGAATGCCAATTCGTCACGCCGTACAGATCCGCGAGATACTTGCCATATTCCTTGTGGTCGTACCCGGTGTCGACGAGGATCACCTGCCCCTGCCCCTTGATGAGCACATAGGCGTAGGGGAGGTTGCGAATGCCGACATATTGCGGGCCGTAGAGCATGACGCTCTGCGGGAACTTGTTGACCGCGGCATAGTCCAGCACCCAAATCGAATATTTACCCATCGCGTTTCCTCGCCTGATTGTTATGGAGCGCCTTCGCCAGTCGCCGCGAACGGCGCGAGGCCCGCGTGCGCCGCGCAGCACGCCTGCCGCAGATCGACCGCCTCGAACCCCGGAACCGTCCGGCCGACGGCTCTGAGATGCTTCTCGGCCTGCTCGACGAAGCGGAACAGCGCCTCGTCGTCCGGATCGGAGCGGGAGAACGCGGCCGCGACCGCGTGCTGCAGCGCGACGACGGCGCCTTCGAGATGCAGGCTCTGGTGCGCGGCGCGGGCCGGAACGCGCAGGCTCCTCAAGCCGTCCGCGGCCTCTGCGATTGCGTCGCGCGCCGCTTCGACAGGCGCGAAATCGATGATCGCGCGGGGGCCCGAAATCGTGCGGACAAGCAGGAAGCCCGAGAGCTGAATCAAGGCGCGCCGCAGAGCCTCATGCGGAGGCTTCGCTTCGATCACGTAGCGCATGACGGGATCTGTCAGACTCAAAGCCGCCGCTTCCTCGATGGCGCCGCGAGGCTTCCGCCTCGCCCGGCCCTGTTCGGAGCCCCGCGTTCCTCACCCGGGCTCGACGCTAGCAACGGCCCGCTCCGACGATCATTCCGAATGAAAACATAACAGATATAGCGTTTTCGCGTAGCCTGCCTGTTTCCCTTCGCTGCTATCCGCTAACAGAATGCCAGCTATGGCCAGCAGGCCTCAATGGTCTGCGGCCGGGAGGAGACGGACATGACCAACCCGATCGAGAAGTCCGACAAGCAGACCCCCGGCGTTTACCGGAGGCGCATCGGCGACGCTCTTGTCACGACGATCAACGACGGCTTCCTCGACATATCTTTCGATATCTTGAGGGGCGTTCCCCGCGACGACATGGAGGCGCTGATGCAAAGCGCCTTCCGCGATGGGCCGCCGCGGCTGACTGTCAACGCCTTCGTCATCGAGACGAACCGCAACACCATCCTGGTCGATTCCGGCGGCGGCTCGACGACCGTCTACTCGATGGGGCTCCTGCCCGAGAATCTTCGCGCGGCCGGCTTCTCGCCCGACGACTTCGACACGGTGCTCGTGACCCATATCCATCCCGACCATACGAGCGGCCTTCTGGACAAAGCAGGCAATCCCGCCTTTCCCCGCGCGGAAATCATCGTGCATGAGGATGAACTGAAATTCTGGTCCGACAAGAGCCTGCGCGACGGCCGCTCGGCC
Source organism: uncultured Alphaproteobacteria bacterium (assembly GCA_963741845.1). GTDB lineage: Bacteria > Pseudomonadota > Alphaproteobacteria > Rhizobiales > Beijerinckiaceae > Roseiarcus. Next base: position 11,348 of record CAVUJV010000031.1, on the reverse strand, counting down.
GCCGCCCTGCCCTACCTCAATTCCGCGGACAGGGTCCTCGAGGCCTATCGCGAGCGCTTTCGGCCGGCGAGCGGCGGGAAGGTCGCCGAGGGCGTGACGCAACTGCCCCTGCCCGGCCATACGCCGGGCCACAGCGGCTATCGACTTGATTCAGCCGGCGAGACGCTGGTGATGTGGGGCGACACCGTCCATGTGCCCGAGATCCAGATTCCTCGGCCGCAGGTGACAAGCGAATATGACGTGGATGAACGGCTCGCCGCGGAAAATCGCTTCCGCATCTTCGACTATGTCGCCAGCGAACGCCATCTGGTGACTGGCGGGCACCTGCATCTTCCGGGATTTGCGCACGTCATCCCGAACGGCGCAGGCTTCCAGCTCGTGCCCGAGGCCTGGATGGTCGCCCTCTGAGGCGGCCGTCGCGCGCAAGCCGCCGCCTCCCGAAAACAGGACGGCCGCCGCAGCCTGCGGCGGCCTCCCCGAACGGCGCCGGACGTCCCAAGGGCGAGGAAGGAGCCCGGCAAGCCGCGGTCAGTCCTTGACCTCGACCCACTCCTTCTTGGCCGCGTCATATTTGACGAGCGTCAGTTGCTCGGCGTTGATCGTGATGTGGTTCTTCTCCGTGAAGCCGAGGTCGCCGGTGATGCCCTTGAAGCCCTGGACGGAGTTGAAGCCCTTCTGCAAATCCGCCGGCTTCGTCGATTTCGTCGTTTCGATCACATGCGCCAGCATCATGATGCTGTCGTAGCTGGTCTCGGCGAAAGGCGTCGCCTCGACATTGAACTTCTTCTTGTATTCCTCGCGGAACGCCGTCAGTTCGGGGCTCGGGTGAAGGTCGGAGGTGAGCACCGCGCTGATCATGCCGTTGGCCATGTCGCCCGCCAGTTTGGCGAACGTGTCGTCCGCGTTGGTCTCGTCGTTGCCGAAGACCATCGCGGAGTAGCCCGCGGAATGCAGGTCCTGCACGAAGGCGGCCTGATCCTGCGGCGTCAGCCAGGCGTCGACGCATTTTATGCCCGCCGCCTTGATCGCATTGACCTCGGGCATCAGCCCCGCCGTCGCGCCGGTCGACCAGTTCTCGGTGATCGTGTGGTCCATGGCGATCTTCTTGCCTGCTTTGTCGTAGGCGAGCTGGATGCCATAGAGGCCGCCCTGTCCGTAGGTCGAGGGATCGTGCAGGACAGCGATGCCGTCGGGGCAATGTTTCAGCGCGTATTCGCCGATCTTCTCGCCCCAGGCGAATGTGTTGAGCCCGAAGTCGAACACCCACGGATTCGCCGGACCGTTCGGCCCCTCCGGATTGACGGTCAGGCCGCCGTCGTCGACGACGCCGATCGTCGGGATCTTGTGTCGCATGGCAAGCTGCGCTGTCACCGGGCCGGTGTCCGGCGAGCCGGCGATCACGATGGCGCCCGCGGCGACGAGCTTCTCGAAGAGCTGCCCGGACAGGGTCGCCGAAGCCTCGTCATTGTGCGCGTCGAGTTTGAACTCGCGCCCGAGCACGCCGCCGGCGGCGTTGATCTTGTCCACGGCCATCTGGGCGCCGTTGACGGTCGCGACGCCTGTCGACCCATATGCGCCGGTCGTGCCCGCGATGAGGCCGATGAGATAGGGCTTCTCGGCGGCATGCGCCGGGCCTTGTGCGGCCGAGAGCGCGGCCGCCGCAGCGAGAGTCGCGCAAACCGAAAGGATGGTTTTCATTTTCTTGTCCTCCCTTGCTACGGATCGTAACGAGACTGGATTGCGCGGCGCCGGTTGCGAGCGTGCGCCATCCACCGAAGCGATCGATAGTCTTCGCGTTCGTCGCGCAGTTGCCGGATGTTGTCAAAGCAGCGCGGCGCTCGCAAAACGCGTCCCGCGGAGCGGCGCGCACGCAACGATGGGCCTTGCGGCGCAGCCGCGCAGGGCGGGCGGCGCACACGCGTTCACCTGCGGCGAATCCCGAGACAAGCCATTGAGAAAGCGAGCGATTTGACCATCGCGCGGCGCCCTGCCCGCTGCAGGGACTCCGCCGCCGTCCGGCGGGCGCTGCAAGAGGCCCCGCGCGATTTCGCGACAGGCGTCCGTCTCGTTCCCGCAGCCGCCATATAGCTGTTATGTCGCCCCTGTTCACTGCCGCGCGGCGGGACGTGCTAGGCTTTGGCCTGGCGCCGGACAGCGAAACAACGCCGCCGGCGCCGCGGCAAGACGGCCACGGGAGTCGACGGCCGCCTGCGGGTTGCGAGGGACGCCGGGGAAGAGGTCAGTGCTGCAGTTTCTGCTGAGCGGGATCGCCATCGGAGCCATCTACGGGCTCATTGGAATGGCGCTCGCGATCACGTTCTACGTCACGCGCATCATCAACTTTGCCCAGGGACAGATGATGATGGCGACGATCATGGTGACCGCCGAAGCCTCGGCGGCCGGATGGCCCACGTGGCTCGCCGCGATCCTTGGTCTGGCGGCCGCGTGTGTGCTTGGCGTCCTCTCCTATCTCATCGCGGTTCGGCCCATCCTCGCCATCAATCGCTTCGGGTTCGGCTGGCTCGTCAGCACGCTGGGTTTCGCCGTCATCGTCGAGAATGGCGCGGCCTATATCTGGGGGCCGACATCGCAGGCCTTTCCGCCGATGCTCAAGCAGACGAGCCTCCACGTTTTCGGCGCCGTCCTCACCGCCCAGCAACTGCTCGCGATCGCAACCGCCGCTGTGCTTACCGTGGGCTTCGAGCTTGTGCGCCGCAACACGCTCTTCGGCAAGATCGGCATGGCGACGGCGGCCGACCCGGAAATGGCGACCGCCGTCGGCGTCAACACGACGGTCGTCGCGATCGTGGCCTTCGCCGTTTCGGCTTTCTACGCCGGCGTGGCGGGCCTTCTTATCGGGCCCACGACTTTCGCCAATCCCTATCTCGGCGACACGTTCGGCACGTTCGGCTTCATCGCCATGATGATCGGCGGCGGCACGGAAAAGCCGATTGCGGCCATGTTCGGCGGCCTGCTGCTTGGGGTCTGCGCGGAAGGCGCGAATGCGATGATCAATTCGCAGGCCTCCGACTGGTTTCCGTTCATCGTCCTCGTCATCATCCTGATCGTGTCGCCACGCGGCTTGTTCAGTGCGGGCGGCCTCGTCCGACTCGGTGGACGCGCCGCCGTCCCGGCCCGGGCTTGAGGAGGCGCAGGTTGAATTCGGGTCGCGTGGAAACGCCCGGCGCAGCGCCGATTTTCTCTGCCGCCGGCTTTGCGCCCCGCTGGCGCGGCTGGGGCGTCGCGCTCTTCGTCGCCGCCTATGTCGTGGCGACCGCCTGTGTCGCCCAGTCGGATCTCGGCGTGAGAAGCCTCGTGCTCGTCGCGGCCGTGTTCGGGATACTCGCGATCAGCCTCGATCTCGTCGCGGGGATGCTTGGGCTGTATTCGCTAGGCCAGGGCGGCTTCTTCGGGATCGGCGCCTATCTGACCACGATCGTCGTCAACGATTACGGCTGGAACCCGTTCCTCATGCTGTTCGTGGTTCTCGCGGTCACGGGCGCGGTCGGAATTGCGGTGGGCGCGATGTCGTTGCGGGTGAGCGGCCTCTATTTCGCGATCACGACCTTCATCTTCACGCTCGTGCTCACGGTGCTCGCAACCGACCTCAAGATCACCGGCGGATTGCAGGGCCTGCTTGGCCCGGCGCTTCCGGACTTCCCGGACAGTCTGGCCTGGCTTGGCGCGCCGGTCGCCTGGTGCGTGATGCTCGCGCTGCTCGTCTGCATGGGGCTGGTCTGGAACATCCGCCAATCGCCGCTCTATCCGGTCCTCCTGTCGATCCGCGACGCGGAGCGCTTTGCGGAAGCCGCCGGCGCGCGCACGTCGCTGATCAAGATCGGCCTCTTCGGGGTTTCGGCCGCGATGGCTGGCGGAGCGGGCTGGCTTTTCTCCTTCCTCGGGGTCGTGTCGCCGGGCCAGTTCGACTGGTCGGTCTCGCTCAACATTCTCGTGATGGTGCTGATCGGCGGCATCAACACGACGCTCGGACCGGTGATCGGCGCGGCTTTCGTCTCGATGTTCCCTGCGCTGGTCAATATCAATCCGTGGCTGCAGGAAATGGTCTATGGGGCGCTCTCGATCCTTGCGGTGACGCTGCTGCCCGGCGGCGTCATGAGCCTTCTCAAACTCCGCGCGACATCGCGCGCCCCGGAGGGGTCGAAGCCTGCGCCCGCGGGCGCCGTGGGCCCAGAGGCCGAGGGGCCAATCGAAGCGAGTCTTTTCCGAAAGCTCGCCGCGGACGGGAGCGCCAGGCGCGAAGCTGGCGTTGCAAATCCTGAATATGCGGTCGAATGCCGAGGCATTGCCTTCAGTTATCCGAACGGCCTTCCGGTTCTGCGCGATGTGAGCCTCACCGTCAGGCACGGTCATATCCACGGACTCATCGGTCCGAACGGATCGGGCAAGAGCACGCTCGCCAACGTCATCGCGGGCCGCCTGCAACCGCTTGCGGGGACGATTCTCGTGAAGGGCGTGCGCGTGGACGGCGCCCCGCCCGGCAGGCGCGCGAGCCTCGGGATGCGCCGCACCTTCCAGGCCGCCGAACTCGTGCGGGAACTCACGCCGGGCCAGAATGTGATGGTCGGGCTCTTCGACCTGAAGCCGCGCATCGTCGAACGCGCCGCGATCTGGCCGCTGCTGCCCTCGTCCCGTCGCGACATGGCCTGGATGGAGGGCCGCTCGCGCGATGCGCTGCAGATGGTCGGGGCGGGCGCCTGGCTCGGGCGCAAGGTCGGCGACGTGCCGCATGGCGTCGAGCAGTTGACCCAGCTGGCGTCCGTCTGCGTCGCCGGTCCCGACATCATCATCCTCGACGAGCCGGCGACGGGCCTGTCCTCGCGCGAGGTCGATCATCTCGCGGAAATCCTGACCCATCTCAAGGCGCAGGGCGTCACGATGATCATCATCGAGCACCAGACGCGATTCCTGTTTCCGCTCTGCGATCAGGTGACGGTGCTGAACGCGGGCGAGATCGTCCTCACAGGCACGGCCGACGAGGTCCGCGCCGATCCGGTCGTCCGTCAGGTGTATCTCGGCGAATGATGAACGCGCAAAGCCCCGCCCTCGAAGTCTCCGCGCTCTCCGCCGGCTATGGCCGGTTCGATGTCGTGCGCGACATCGCGCTCAAGGTGGGCCGGAGCGAGGCTGTCGCGCTGCTCGGGCCGAACGGCGCGGGGAAGACGACGGTGCTCAAGGCGATCATGGGCCTTGTGAAGCAGCGGCGCGGTTCGATCGCGGTCGCCGGGCAGGACATTTCCTTGCTGCCCGCGCATCGCGTGGCGCGCGGCCTGGCGGCGATTGCGCCGGAGGGCCGACGCCTCTTCACGGATCAGACCGTCGAGGACAATCTCATGCTCGGCGCGCTTCATCTGCATCGAGACGGCGCCCGCGTGCAGGCGCTTCTGAAGTCGGTATACGACCTCTTTCCGGTCCTCTACGAATACCGCGGGCGCCTGTCGTCCTATCTCAGCGGCGGCGAGCAGCAGATGGTGGCGATCGGGCGGATGCTGATGAGCGACCCGCAAGTGATGCTGCTCGACGAGCCTTCGGTCGCGCTGTCGCCGGTGGCGGTGGATATCGTGGTGAAAGCGCTGCTGGAACTGCGCAAGCGCGGCGCCTCTCTCCTGCTGGTCGAGCAGCGCATCGACGTCGCCGTACGCGTCTGCGACCGGCTCTATGTGATGACGAATGGTGAAATCGTCGACGAGATGACGCCGGACGACGTGCGCAACGAAGGCGTGTCCATCATCAACAAATATCTGGGATAGGCGCGCCGGAGGCGGCGAACCGACGAGGCCGGTCGTCGGAGCCCGGTTCGCGCTGCTGGCCCGGCTTGCGCGGGAGAAATGGAGTCGAATATCGTTGCTGTAAATCATCGGCTTCAACGGGCTGAGCATTTTTGGCGCGCCACGTACTTTCAACTGTCAATAAGATCGGAGATGTACCTCCGATCGACCCCACATTCGAGGGCGCGCCCACAGGCATTTGGACGACTCCGCCGAGCATCGTGACGGACTGTCGATCGTCATTTCGATCTGCAACGCCTTCACGGGCCTCGCCGTCGAACTTCGTGAGAATCCCAGACTGTGGCGCTCGTCACAGCATCGCGCTACGCCCTGTGATCTAGATTCACTGCGCCACGATGTGGGCGCTACCTAGAAGCCGGAAATTGGGGGACGAGCGTATCGTCCCACGTTGTTTTTTGAGCGGAAATTGCGCTGGCGCCAGAGACTAAGGCGCGTAGGCCAAGCGCCATTTTTGGATCATCCGGACGCCAGGGTCGCATAACCTGCGACGCAGCTTTGTTTTTTCCAATAGTCAGGAGATTTCGTCATGACTCATTTCGAGAAGACCTTCGGCGCGCGCGACCCATACGGGCCCTCGCGGGCTGGCCTCCCGGTTGCTCGGACGATCAAGAGCGCGGCCCTGTTGGCCCTCTTGTTCGCCTATGCGATGGGGTTCGTGATCATCTATCCGGTCACGCAGGCGAGCCTCTCGAAGAGCGCAGCGGAAAGCGACGACGCGACAGTGCTGGAGCTTGTGAGCCCGTGAACCGATAAATCGGGCAGGGCGGGGCGAACTTGGTAGACCGGGCGACAGGCCTTTCAATCTCCAACCCGCTCAAGCGGCGCATTGCCTGGCGCCGGCTCACTCGCTCGCAACCGGGCGCTCGGCCCGCGCGCGTCAGGACATTGACGGGGGCGGATTTTTACGGCCAGTCTGATCTCGGTCTTTCGAAGACCTCGCGGCCGTCATTGTCGACGATGCATAGCCCGATCGCACCCCGCGGCCACGGGATGGACGCTAAGGCCTCAATGGCGTGATCCGCGTCGAGGGCCGTCAGCTCGACTTCGCTCAGGATGGCTCCCGATGTTTCAACCCGCGTCGCGAAATATCTTACTCGGAAGCGTTGGGGTCTAGGCTGGAGCGTCCGCATCAAATTGTCCGGTTGTAGGCCGCGGAGGTCGTCTTCGCGCCAAGCCGAAAACCGAAATCGACCCCTGCTTTCACAAGCAAAATCATCCAAGCGCCTCGAAAAAGAGCGACCCTGGGTTCGTCTTCCTCATACGGATAGACTGTATCAGCAACGCTCCCCGCGAAGAGACACAACCAAGATAAATGTATCTTTAAGCGGTTGCGAGGCGTCCGCCCAGAACTTTGTCGGGCTCTCTGCCCGCCCCGCGCCCCGCGCCGGTTCAGCCGGCCAAACCAGTAAAACGTCGATATCGCCGGAACGTGACGCCAGTTCACGCGTATCGTGGGGTCGAAATAGGGTCGCCGCGGGTTTGCAACATGGCGGCGCCGCCGCTAAAGCCGTCAGCGTCAATGTAAGGGGTTTGAATGCGTCCCTCGAAGCGCGCCGACCATGAAATGCGCAAGGTCAGTTTTGAGCGCGGAGTGGCGCGCTATGCGGAAGGATCCTGCCTCGTCCGATTCGGCGAAACGCATGTGCTTTGCGCCGCCTCGCTCGAGGACAAGCCGCCGCCGTGGCTGCGCGGCCAGGGGCGGGGCTGGGTCACAGCGGAATACGCGATGTTGCCGCGCGCCACCGCCACGCGCACGCGCCGCGAATCGTCGACAGGACGCGTCTCCGGCCGCACCCAGGAAATTCAGCGCCTGATCGGACGCTCGCTGCGCGCCGTGGTCGACCTGCCGCGCCTCGGCGAGCGGCAGATCACCCTCGATTGCGACGTCCTTCAGGCCGACGGAGGCACCCGCACGGCTTCGATCACGGGAGCCTGGGTCGCGCTGCGGGACTGCATCGAATGGATGATGCAGCGCTCCATCCTGAAGGAAAATCCCCTGAAGGACCACGTCGCCGCCGTGTCCTGTGGAGTCGTCAGCGGACAGCCGGTGATCGACCTCGATTACGCCGAGGATTCCACGGCGGAGACCGACGCCAATTTCGTGATGACCGGTTCGGGCGGCCTCGTCGAGGTGCAGGGCTCGGCGGAAGGCGCGCCCTTCAGCGAGGAAGAGCTTCTCACCATGATGGGCCTCGCCCGCGCCGGCATCGGTCAACTGGTGGCGCTGCAGAAGGCCGCCCTCGGCTGAGCCCGGCTTTCGCAGCCGCGCACCCTTCAGGGATAGCCGTGCGAGAACAGGTCCATTGCGCCGAACCCGGCGAGATCGAGCCGCACCCGCTCAGGCAGATAGGCGAAGGCTGAGCGCGCAAACCCGTGCCGGTCCTCGCGCTTGAGCATCGCGTCCAGCTTCTCCCGGAGGGCGTGCAGATGCAGGACGTCGGAGGCCGCGTAGGCGAGTTGCGCCTCGCTCAGCGTATCGGCGCCCCAGTCCGACGACTGCTGCTGCTTCGAGACCTCGATCCCGAGCAGTTCGCGCGTGAGGTCCTTGAGCCCATGCCGGTCCGTGTAGGTGCGCGCGAGCTTGGAGGCGATCTTCGTGCAATAGACCGGCCCGGCCATGATTCCGAAAGCCCTGCAAAGCACGGCCAGATCGAAGCGCGCGAAGTGAAAGAGCTTCGTCGTCGCCGGGTCGGAGAGGAGCTTCCCGATGTTGGGCGCGGCGGTTTGCCCCAGCTCGATCTGGACGACGTCGGCGTCGCCGTCGCCCCGCGACAGCTGGACGACACAGAGCCGGTCGCGCCCGATTTCGAGACCGAGCGTCTCCGTGTCGATGGCCACCGCCTCCCCGTAGGTCCAGTCGTTCGGAAGGTCACGGCGATGGAGGCGGATCGTCATCGATTGCGGCGTCTCTGATAGGATGAAGGGATGGGCGAAGCCGTAGCAGGCGTTTTCGCCGAGCGTCAACGGGAGCTGGCGATGATCGGGCGGGAGCCTGTCGCATTCCATGTCGTCACGGGGTTCCTCGGCTCCGGCAAGACGACGCTCATCAATGCGCTCCTGCGCTCGGATGCGCTCGCCGACGCGATGGTGCTGGTCAACGAATGGGGAGAGATCGGCCTCGACCACCTGCTCTACGAGCGGCTTTCGGGAGAGGCGATCCTGATCGCGGGCGGCTGCGTCTGCTGCGCGGTGCGCGGCGACCTTGTCGAGGCGCTCGGCGGCCTCCTCGCCCGGCGCGACGCCGGCGAACTTCCCCGCTTTCGCAGGATCATCCTGGAGACCAGCGGGCTGGCCGAGCCCGGCCCCATCCTGCAGGCGCTCGCCGCGGACCCGGAAGCCTCGGCGCGCATCGCCGCGGCCAGCGTCACGACCCTCGTCGATGCGATCAACGGACTGGAGACGCTCGACCGCCACGCCGAGAGCCCGCGCCAGGTCGCTCTCGCGGATCGGCTGGTCATCACGAAGTCCGACCTCCTTCCCGCCGAGGAGCGCGCCCCGCGCCTCGCCGCCCTCGCCTCGGCGCTGCGCGACCTCAACCCGCTCTCGCCCATCTTCGACGCCGCGGCGGGGGAATTCGGTCCCTCGCAGCTGGTCGCGACGGCTCCCCCGCCCCGCTTCGCCGCCTCGTTCGCCGCCCATTCGAAAGCGCGCCCCATCGAGACCTTCGCCCTGCGGACGACCGCGCCCATCGGTCCGCAGGCGCTCGAAGGCTTCCTCTCGGCGCTCGGCGGCCTGCTCGGCCCCCGCCTCCTGCGCCTCAAGGGCCTCGTCGCCCTCGCCGACGGTTCGCCCGTCCTCGTCGAGGCGGTGCAGCATGTCCTCCACCGCCCACGAAGGCTTGCCGACTGGCCGGACGAGGACCGGGCGACCCGCATGGTCGTCATCGTCGAGAGGGACGCCGCGCCGCAGGTCGAAGCCCTGTGGTCCGCGCTGATCCGCGCGCCCCGCCCGGACACGCCGGACCTCGCGGCGCTCACCGACAATCCGCTCGCGCCTCGCCCCGGCGGACTGCTGGGGTGAGCCCGAAGGGCGCGCGCAAATTGACGCGAAAAAGCGCATCCAACCCCGCCAAAACATCCATTCCGGCGTCATTTTCGGGCGTTTTCGATGCGAATCGGGCATCAAAAACGCCTCGAAAACCAGCCAGAAATTTCCGCGAATCGGGACTTTTCAGGGCCTTGCGCTGTCTTTTCCTTCCGGCAGCAACTCCCCGCCCGTCCCTGAGACCTCGTCCTGACGCGCCCGAACCGGCCTCGAAGGAAGGGGAGCGTTACCGGCGACCCTCCCGGATCCGGCGCTGCCCCCAAATGAACGGGCGAGGGGCGCAGCGCCTTTTTCGTTCCGGCTTTTCCGAAGTATCGGGGCAATCCGCCGGTTTGGCAAGAAAATGTCGATGCGAAGCGCGGGGCCCGTATCAGTCGGCGAGCCGCGTGACCGCCGCACAAAAAACGTAGCCGACCCCGCGCACCGATCGGATGAGCGGCGGGTCGCCCGGCAGCTTCTTGCGCAGTCTCGCGACCAGCGTATCGATCGAGCGGTCGAAATAGCTCCAGTCGCGGCCCCTCAGCGCGCGGGTCAAGGCGCCGCGCGACAGGGGCCGGCCCGGCTCTCGGACAAAGGCCGTCAGGAGATCGAACTCGGACGACGTCAGGTGAACGCGCCGTCCTCGTGCGTCGAGTAGCTCGCGGGTCGCGCAGTCGAAGGTCGAGCCAGCGAAGCGGTAGCGCCATTCGAAGGGCAGCGGAGCGGCGGCGCGACAAATCTCCACGGCCCCCGCGCGAAGGGCGCTCTGGACCGCAGCGAGATCCTGCAATTCGTCGTTCAGCACGAGTATTCGCACCGTCGCCCCCTTTACCCGCTCCGAATCACTCTTCGATCCGGCCGCCGAACGTGTCGTATCTTGATGCGCAAGATAATATTGTCAAGAATTGACGGTGCGTCATCTATGCTCGTCTCATTCTATACATGACGCATGGGAAGTCGCCGTCCAAGCAACGAAAGCCTGCAACAAGAGGTTGGCGCCGGCGGGACCTGAAAAGCTTCGATGGCGCCGAGCGGAGCACCCGAAAGACGGGAGAAGGCCGAACGCGCGCGAAGGCAGGGCGCGCCGTTGCGTCGGATGGCATTCGACACGCACATCGGCGCATTTCAAATCGTTATGACGCGGCGTCGCAGGGTGTAAAAGCGACGCGGTTCCCTTGCGGAAATTGATTCTAATGAGGGCGCCCATGCGCAGCATTCCCATCGACGTCCTCAGAGCTTTTGTCGCCGTGGTCGAGGAACGCGGCTTCACGCGCGCCGCCGAGACGCTCGGACGCACCCAGCCCACGATCAGCCTTCAGGTGAAACGGCTCGAGGAACTGATCGAGACGTCGCTTTTCGAAAAGACCGCCCGCCTCGAGTTGACGAGGGTCGGCGAGGTCTGCTTCGACTACGGCAAGCCACTCCGCGCCTTCACGACGACATGCTCGATGAAGTGTCGCGGCGAAAATCGCCGGGCGCGCCGCTTCGTATCGGGGCGCCGGGCGGGATTGCGGGCGC
>CAVUJV010000030.1:0-97745 GCA_963741845.1 uncultured Alphaproteobacteria bacterium | reverse complement strand
CGTTCGCCTGGACCGTCGCCAGCCGGCGTCCGTCGCGAAGGACGGTCACTCGGTCGGCGATGCGCAGCACTTCGTCCAGCCGATGGGTGACGTAGACCACGCCAATGTTGTTGGCGCGCAAGCGACGCAGCGTCTCAAGCAGGCGCTCGACGTCAGCTTCAGGAAGCGCCGCGGTCGGTTCGTCGAGAACGACAATGTCCGACTTGACCGCCAGCGCTCGGCCGATGGCGACGAGCGAGCGTTCGGCGGCTGGAAGCGAGGAGATTGTGGCGTCGGGATCGAGATCGCTGCCCATGATCGCAAGCGCGTCCGCGGCGGCGTTCTTCACCGCCGGCCAGGAAATGAGCCCGCTCCACGATTGCGGATAGCCGGTCTGGAGCGCGACATTCTCGGCGATTGTCATCCATTCGACGAGCCCGAGATCCTGGTGGATGAAAGCGATCGGCAACGCATCAGTTCCCGGATGGGCCGGTTTGCCGGCGAACAGGATCTCGCCGGCGTCGGCTTCGTAGACCCCGGCGAATATTTTGATCAGCGTCGACTTGCCAGCGCCATTCTGTCCCAGAAGCGCGTGGACCTCGCCGCGGCGAACGTCGAAATCGACGTGATTGAGCGCGAGCGTCCCGGTGAAGCGTTTGACGAGCCCGGTCATCGCGAGCAGCGACGCCGGCTCGCCGTTCGAACGGGCTGGGTCAACAAGATCCACGATCGATCATTCCGGCTCTGAGTTCGATCGATTAGACGGCGCAATCCCCAGCGGATCGGTCCCGCCGGGGATGCCTCAAAGCTATTCACACCCCAGGTTTCGAGATAGTGCTGCTTGTAGTTGTTGCTGGGGATGAAGGTGTTCTGGTCGCCGCCTTCCGAGTGGATGTTCTCCTTGGTGACCAGGAATGGCGGCTGCACGAACCCGCTCGACGGTTCGCCGTGGAACGCGCGATTGAGTTCATCGATCGCCTGCCACGCCTGCAACTCGATTGGCTCGCTGACCGTCACCACCTGATATTGATCGCCCTTGCGGATTTGGTCGTAAGCGGAACGATTCCCATCGGCGCCGATCAGTTTCGCCTGACTGGGATCGACCCCGCCCGAGCGCAGCACCGGCACGGCGAAATCAAAGTCGTTGTCACCGACCGAGTCGCTAGAGCGGCAGCCCGAAGCGCTGAACCCAGCTCGTCGTCAGCTGCGGCTGACGCTGCGCCGCTTCGGACGCTGGAGAGTTGACATAATCGAGCACTTTGCAGCCAGGGCATTTCTCGATCTCGTTCCTGGTCGCGGTGGATTTGACTTTGGCGATTGCATATTCGTTGTGGCTGAGCACGACCACATGGGCCTTGCCGTCAATTCTGCGATTGCCCAGTCAGCCTCGGCCTTGCCGATCTCGCGGGGATCCTCTTGGATGTTGACGAAGAGATTGAGATCGGGCTGTGGCCCGGGTAGGCCCGCGGCGTGGAGGCCGACGAATTTGATTCCCTGGGCAACGCCGGCCTTGATTGGATCCTGCAGGCTCGCGGCGTCGGCGAACATCGCGATGCCGTCCGGCTTGAGCGCGATCGCCTGGTTCAGGCCAGCGAGCCAGGATGTGGGACTACCTTTGCCGTCGATGACGGTGACGTTCCATCCAAGCTTCTCGCCCGCTTCCTTGATGTAGACGCCATAGAGATGGGAAATGTCGTTCTGCTCGTCGCCGGACAGGAAGACGATTTTCTTGCCAGCCTCGGGCTTCGGCGCCTTGGTCGGCCCTTCCCAGGTTGTCTGGGGCCCGGCATATTTCACGACCGCGGCCTTAGCGTCCGATACGGCGTCGGCCAGGGCAGGCGTGCGGCCAACATCCCAGCAAGCGCGACAGCGCCTGTGAGCAAGGCAAAGTGGCTGACTTCAACTTTCATGCTGCTTTCCTCCCATTTTTCGAGTTCGCGCCTTCGCGCCGAATAGATTTGTTCCGTAGGTTGCATGTCTTACGCCGCAACTTGAACGAATGACGGCGGTCATGTAGCCGAGTAAGTGTAGGCCCTCTCGAAACAACACGTTTTGTTCTAAGCAATAGCCTCCGAAACCTGTTCCGGGTCAACCAAAACATTCGCTCGCCGGTTGACGACCACGCGAGCAGTCCACCGCGAGCCAACGAGGCTGGGCCTTCGGGCAGCGCCGCCCTTCATGCCCATATCCGGGCCCGGATCTGATGCCTTCGCTAACCACCCGGCAAAGGCGCGCTCGTCGCGCAGACCTTGCCCACCAGGGCCGAACGGGATGCGCGCTTCGGGTGGCCTTGTCAAAGTAACGGTGGTTCGTCAACTCGTAGGGCACGCGCCCCCTTCAAATGAACCATCTGACGCCGCAAGGGCGCGCCCCTCCGCCAATGCGGCCGAGCGTCTCTGTTTGTAAATCTGCCGGGGGACGAGATGGCGCTCTTGATTGAATTGGTTGTGGACCTGAGCTGAACTTCTGGGAGCGTCTTCAGGCTTCGAAACCGTTGCATCGCCCGCTCCCGTCGTTGAAATGGTTGGTGCGAATTCTCCGCCCGATTGTTGAGACGGCCACCAGCCTCGCGCCGATCTGCGGCGCCGACCTCTTTCATCGCCGCGGAATAAAAGCAAAGCCCGCCAGTGACGATCTTCCGCGGCCGGCCATATTTCTTCATGATGCGCTTGAGAAGCTTCAGCGCCGCAGCCTTGTCCCGTTTTGAGGTGTGGCCGCGCGAGGTTGAAGACGTGCTTTACGCTTTTCCAGGCGTGCGAGAGGCCGCGGTGGTTGGGGGCCCGATTCCTATCGCGGAGAGACGGTGGTCGCCTTCGTTTCCGCGAGCCCAGGTTTTCAAATCGATGTAACGGCGCTTTCTAGCTTCTGCCGCGAACGCCTCGCCGCTTGCAAGTGCCCGGTGGAAATTCGTGTGGTCGAGGAATTGCTCAAGACGGCGACGCGGAAGATCATGCGCAATACGCTCAGGGACGAAATACGCAGCCGCTAGTGGAGACTATGCTTGGACATCACTCAAAGCGAACGCAGTCGCGAGCTGGCGGGGCGCATCCGGAGCTTTATGGCGGAGCACATCTATCCGAACGAGCGGCGCTTCTATCAGGAGGCCGAGAGGCTCGGACCGTGGGCCGTCCACCCGGTTGTCGAGGAGCTGAAGCTCCTCGCAAAAGAGTGCGGTTTATGGAACCTTTTCCTGCCGCCGCACGAGGGCGGCCTGAGCAATCTCGAATACGCGCCCCTGTGCGAAATCATGGGCCGCTCCCATCTCGCCCCGGAAGTTTTCAACTGCAGCGCCCCCGACACCGGGAACATGGAGACGATCTTGCGCTACGGGACCGAGGCGCAGAAAGATCGCTGGCTGAAGCCGCTTACTCGATGGCGAAATCCGATCCGCATTCGCGATGACCGAGCCGGATGTCGCCTCTTCGGACGCGACCAATGTCGCGAGTTCGATCGTCAGGGATGGCGACGACTACGTCATCAACGGTCGCAAGTGGTACACGACCGGCGCGACCGATCCCCGGTGCAAGATTGTCATCTTCATGGGGCAGACCGACCCGCAGAATTCCGATCGTCATAAGCGCCAGTCGATGATCCTCGTGCCGAAGGATGCGCGCGGCGTGCGTGTCGTGCGCTCGCTTCCCGTACTCGGCTTCTATGGCGTTCCTGATCGAGCATCGGAAGTGACCTTCACCGACGTGCGTGTCCCGGCGACCAATATGCTCCTTGGCGAGGGCCGTGGATTTGAGATCGCGCAGGGGCGGCTCGGGCCGGGCCGCATCCATCACTGCATGCGGCTCGTTGGTCTCTCCGAACGCGTGCTGGAGCGCATGTGCCGTCGCGCAAACAACCGCGTCGCATTCGGAAAGCCAATCGCGGAACAGACGGTGACACTCGAGAGAATCGCGGAAGCGCGCATCAAGATCGAACAGGCGCGGCTTCTGACGCTGAAGGCCGCCCACATGATGGATAATGTGGGCAACAAGGCGGCGCGGCAAGAGATCGCCATGATCAAGGTTGTGGCGCCCAGTATGGCCCAGACGATTGTTGACTGGGCGATCCAGGCCTTCGGCGGAGGCGGCACAAGCAACGATCATTTCCTCGCGGCGGCGCTCGCGACGACGCGGCTTCTGCGACTCGCCGATGGGCCCGACGAGGTGCACCGCAACCAGATTGGCAAGCTTGAATTGCGCCGGTGGCTCAACACAGATCCCGCGCGCACCGGCGGGCGCGCCGAACCGCTGTCGCTGGAGGAAGCCGAGGATTGGGCGGATGGTGGCCTTTGGCCGCGCCCGAAGGATCGGGGGTGAGCGCGCGCGTTCGCGGAAAGACCTCACTGGTCACGGGCGCGGCGCAGGGAATTGGGCGCGCCGCTGCTATGGCGCTGGCGCGCGAGTTGGTTCTCACGCATCAAGGGCAGCGCATATTTACAGCCGAGGAAAACGCTGTCGGCGTTGAGCCAAGGGCACGTAGAGTTCTCGAACGAGCAGCACCACAAGGCGGTCGCCGCCTTGAAACGGCGAGATGCTGCCGCAGCGCGGGCGGCGATCGTCAGCGACATCGCGGGCGCTGGCCGGGCGCATCCACCTCTACCTTTCCAAAACGCCTGACAGAGTTGTCTCCGGCCCGGATTCGAGTCACGGGCCCGCTCTCGGCAGCGAAGCTAATTGACAGAAACTGCCGCTTCGGCGACTGTGATCACAGTTACGAGATCGCCGCAGGCGACAAAGAAATAAAGAAATAGAGCGTGGGTCCTTCCGTCGAGTAACCGCGGACGAGCCGGCGAACTCTATGAAAAGGGAGGAGAAAGCCATGACAACCAAACTGCTGACTCACGTGCTGGGTTGCGCCCTCGGCTTCGGCGCAGCGCTATCGCTCGCGCAGACGGCCGAGGCCAAGACCTACAAGATGTATCTCAGCATGAGCTACATCGGGAATGACTGGCAGGCCGAGGCCGCCAACATGGTCAAGGCCATGGCCGGCTCGAAGCTCATGAGGGACAAGGTGACGCTTGGCGTGCAGGTCGCCGGCCCGAACGCGCAACGCCAGATCCAACAGATCAACGCTATGGTTCAGGCCGGAGCCGACGCCATCGTCGTCTATCCGATCTCGCCCACTGCCTTGAACCAGGTGGTGAAGAGCGCCTGCGACAAGGGCGTCCTCATTTTTGCCTATGACTCGATCATCACCGAACCCTGCGCTTACAACACGACCATCGACCAGGACGCCGCCGGCCGTGAGCCCGCGCAATGGCTCGTCGACAAGCTCGGCGGAAAAGGCAATGTTGTCGTCATCACGGGCGTTCCGGGCACGTCAGTCGACACGGCGCGTACCGCCGCGGCCAAGGCCGTCTTCGAAAAGAACCCGGGGATCAAAATCGTCGCCGAAGGCAATGGCATGTGGTCCCAGCAAGTCGCCCGCAGCGAGCTTTCGAAGATTCTCGCCACCCATCCGTGGGAGACGATCGACGGCCTGTGGATGCAGGCGGGCTGCTTCACCGCCTTCTCGATGATGCGGGAAGCTGGCATTCCCGCAGACAAGATGAAGCCTTGCGCCGGCGAAGGCTCCAACGGCCATCGTATTCAGATGTTGCCGGCAGGCACGGAAGTCGAAGGCGGCGGCGGCCCCTATGCGCCGATGGGCGTCCCCAGCATTTCCTACGCCTCGCCCCCGTACTCCGGTGCGCTCGCCCTCAAGAACGCCTTCATGAAGCTTGAAGGCAAGGACGTGCCGAAGATGACCACCCTGCCCCTGCCGCTCTTCACCAGCGAGCAGATCAAGCTCTGCAAGGAAGGCACTTGGCAGGAAATGGCCGATGGCTGCAACGTCTTCCAGCCCTCGCTCATTTCGAACCCCGGTTGGTTTGCTTCGATTTACTCGAAGGACACTCCCGAGGTTGGCCTCCAGGGCGCCCTGGTCGGCCAGCCCGAGGAATAGTCCAGGCAGTCAGGCGCTCGGGCGCATTGCCCGGGCGCTTTTGCGTCTTCAAACGCAGTTGCCTCGCTTGGCGGATGCGGGAGGGCTGGGTCATGGGTTCTTCCCGCATATCCTGCCTTTGCCGTTCACCGCGTCGGGGCTTGATGCAGGTCAGACCGAATGCCAACCGTGCCCGGTGTTGACGCGATCGCCGCGAGGAAAGTCACCAAGGCTTTCGGCGCCACGATAGCGCTTGCTGGCGCAAGCTTCGATGTGAAGAGTGGCGAGGTCCACGCCCTGCTCGGCGAGAACGGCGCGGGCAAGTCGACGCTGGTCAAGATTCTCAGCGGACTGGTCCGGCCGGACGATGGCGAGCTTTTTATCCGCGGCGCCGAGGTTCGTCTGGCCAGCCCCCGTGATGCGCATCGCTTTGGTCTCCAGACGGCATTTCAGGAACTCACCCTAGTTCCCGATCTGACGGTCGCGGAGAATATGCTGCTGCCCTACGCACCGACCGGGTTCGCCGGCCAGCTCAGGGATCGCCATGGACGGAACCTGGTATCGGAGCATCTTGCCCGCGTCGGCCTTGGCGACGTCGATCCCCGCCGTGAAGTCCGCGGCATGGATCTGAGCGTCCGCCAGAAGATCGAAATCGCCCGGGCAATATTTCGCAAGCCGCAGATCCTTCTTCTTGACGAGCCGACTTCGAGTCTTTCCGGAAGGGACATCGATTGGCTCGGCGGCATCATCGCAGATCTGAAATCCGCGGGCGCCACGGTCGTCTTCATCTCGCACCGGATTCCCGAAGTGCGGATGTTCTGCGACAGGCTGACCGTCCTGCGCAACGGCAAGGATACCGGCACCTTCGCCCTTTCCGAGGTGACCGACGACCAAGTCATCGAGCTGATCATCGGCCGCTCGCTCAGCGCCACTTTCCCGCCCAAGCCCCCATTCCGTTCGGGAGGCCGGTCCGTCGTCAGCACAAGGGGGATTGCGACCGCCAAGCGTCTGAGCGACATCACCCTCGACCTGCATCCTGGCGAGATTCTGGGCGTTGCGGGCCTGCAGGGCATGGGCCAGCAGGAGCTCTTTCTGGCCCTTTTCGGGGCGACCCCCCTCACCCGCGGCCGCATCGAGATTGATGGCGCCGCCGTCACGCTTACCTCGCCGAAAGACGCGATCAGGGCGAGCCTCGGTATCAGCCTTGTGCCGGAGGAGCGAAAGACCGAAGCCCTGTTCCTGCACCTTGATGGCCGCAGCAACGTTTCGATGCCGGTCCTCAAGCGCTTCATGCGCGGTGGGCTGATCGACCGTCGCGCCGAGACCGACGGCGTCGCCGCCGCCCTGGAACGCGTGCAGGTCGACCCGCGAGCGCTCTACACGCGCGTCGGCGCCTTCAGTGGCGGCAACCAGCAGAAGATCGCCATCGCCAAATGGCTGCTCGCGCAAAGCCGCGTGCTTCTCATGTTCGACCCGACCCGCGGCGTCGACGTCGGGACCAAGCATGAGATCTACCTATTGATGAACGACTATATTCAGGCCGGCGGCGCGGTGCTCCTCTACTCCACGGAGATCGAGGAACTGGTCAATTTGTGCCACCGCGTGCTCGTCATGTATGGCGGCCGCATCGTGCGCGAACTTGACGGCAAGGCGGGCGAGATCAGCGAAGGCACGATCATGCGGGCGGCGCTCGGCGAAGCGCCGGCGGCAATGGCCCGACACATGGATACGCAGAAGCGATGAGCACGGCCACGGCCCTTGCCAGCCGGCCGCTCGGACTTCGGCTTGTCCGCAGCCGGGGCCTGCTGATTGCCATCGCGGTGTTCGTTACCCTGTTTGCCCTCCTCAATATCGTTTCGCCGTCTGCCTACAGCTTCTTCGACTTCAGCTACCAGTCCGGAGGTGGCGCGACGCTGGCGCTCGCCGCCATGGGCCAGACAATCATCGTTCTGACCGGCGGTTTCGACCTCAGCGCGGGTGCCGTGATCTCTCTGGTGAACGCGATATTGGCTTCCTCGATGAAGGACACCGTCGGATCCCAGATCGTTTGGGGCATCGGCGCCATCGTGATCGGCGGCCTGGTTGGCGCATTCAACGGCTTCTTCATCGCCTTCCTGCGCATGCAATCGATCGTGGTGACCCTCGCCTCGATGTTCATCGTGCAGGGCATCACACTGCTCATAATGCCGACGCCTGGCGGGCAAATCCCGGCAAGCTTCAGCGCCTTTCTCAATGGAACCGCGATCCCCGGCATCCTGCCGGCACCCGTTGTCGTACTGGTTGTCGCCTTGTTGATCTGGACACTGATCAAGCACACGCGCTTTGGCACGGCGCTCTACGCCATCGGCAGCGATCAAGACGCGGCGACCTACAGCGGAATCCGCGTCGATTGGGTAAAGTTCAGCGCCTATGTCCTCGGCGGCTGTTTCTACGGCGCCGCCGGCGCCTTCATCAGCGCCCAGACCGGGTCGGCGGATCCGCTGGTTGGCGACCCCCTGCTTCTGCCGATCTTCGCCGCCGTGGTCGTCGGCGGTACGCTGCTTGGCGGCGGCAAGGGTGGCTGCTTCGGATCCGTAGTCGGCGCCTACGTGCTGATGATCGTGGTCAATATCCTGCTGGTCCTCAATGTCTCCGCCTACTACAGCACCGTTGCCGAGGGCATCATCCTGCTTCTCGCCGTGCTCGGCTCGTCGCTGAACCGGACTTCGGCGATTGCCAACTACATCAACCTCGGCCGGCAACGCTGGGTCGCTTGGCGGAATGGCACGTTGCCGAGCCGCGTCCACACTGTCGCAAAGCCGGTCGTGCTGCTTCGCCGGAGAGCTGAATTGGCTGCCTTGCCGGGATGGTTTCAGCGCAACCGCGACACGCTGCGCTACGCCGCGCCGGCTTATGTGGCCTTGATCATTGTGCTCGTCGCCACGGCCATCGTCTTCAACGGCATGGAGTTTCGCTATTTCAATTCACTGCTGGTTCTTAGTTGCTTCTTGGCCATTCTGGCGCTCGGCCAGGGCTCGGTGATTCTGACCGGCGGTCTCGACCTTTCCGTGCCGTGGACAATCGGCCTTTGCGGGATTCTGCTCACCGGCTTCACCGGCGGCCAGAACGAAGCCATGTTGTGGGCGGTGCCGCTCATTCTCGTGCTTGGCGCGGCGATCGGCGTCGTCAACGGATTTGGCGTCGTCGGCCTCGGCTTGCCGCCGATCGTCATCACACTCGCGACAAACGGCATTCTGCAGGGCATCGCTCTCGTCTACAGCAACGGCACGCCCGCCGGCTTCGCCGCGCCCTCCGTGCGTTGGTTGATGACGGGCCGCCTGTTCGGTACGACGCCGATCATTTGGGTCTTGGCGTTGTTCGTCGTTGGCGCGACCATTCTCCTCGGACGGACCGGGTTTGGCCGGCGCATCTATGCCGTCGGCAACAGTCCGCGCGTCGCCTTCCTCTCGGGCGTCAACGTCGGCTCGACGCTTGTCAGCGCCTACGTCCTCAGTGGGCTCTGTGCAGCCGTCGTCGGCATGCTTCTCGCCGGCTTCAACGGGCAAGCCAGCCTTGGCATGGGCGACGAATTTCTTCTGCCTTCCATCGCGGTCGTCGTCGTCGGCGGGACGCTCATTACCGGCGGTCGGGGTCACTATCTCGGCATGATCGGCGGCGTTCTCCTTCTCACGGCCCTGCAGACGTTGCTCGCCGGCACCACCTTGCCCCATGCGATGCGCGACATCATCTTCGGGCTCGTCGTGCTCGGCGCCGTTCTGGCGCTCCGCGACCGCCAGACCCGATGAGCGGAGGAACGCATGCCCCGCGTGAGCGATTCGCAATAAAGCCCGGACTGCGCGTCCTCGTCACCGCTGGGGCAGCCGGTATTGGCCAGACGATCGCCTCAACGTTTGCCGGGGCCGATGCGCGCGTCCACATCTGTGACATATCGCAAATCGTGCTGGACGAATGTCTCACTGCCTCGCCGGACATTTCTGGAACTCACGCCGACGTCTCCGATGAGTACGATGTGGAACGCCTTTTTGCCGAGGTGCGACGACCTTGCCGCCAACGACGTTCTGCTCGGCTCGACAGCGCCCAAAGTCCGGACGCGCATTTCGACGGTGACCGATCTTGGTCAAGCGCTCGCTGGAGCTGATCACGTTTTCGAGGACAGCCTTTGGGACGGCCCGGGCAAGCTCGCGGACTTGAACGCCGCACAGGTCAAACTCGGCATGTCCGCCGCCACCCCCGACGAGGCCCGCGAATTCTGTCGCTAAAAGGGGCAACCGGGTGAACTTCTAGGCTTGAAGGAGAGGACCGATGGAAATTCGCGCGATCGCTGACTGCAAGACCTCACTTGGCGAAGGCCCGCTCTGGGACGTGCAGGAGCAAAAAATCTATTGGCTGGACAGCCTCGGCAACAAGGTGTTTCGGGCCAATGCCGACGGCTCGCACATGGAGAAATGGGACCTGCCGCAGAAAGTCGGATCCATGGCTCTGCGCAAGAAGGGCGGCGCGATCCTCTGCTTGCAGACCGGCCTCTACAGCTTCGATTTCAACAGCGGCGAAGCGGTCACTACTTTTCGACCCTGAGCCGGACAAGCCTACCAACCGCCTGAACGACGGCAAGGTCGACCGGCGTGGCCGATTCGTCTTCGGCTCCATGGACACCAAGGAGACGGACAAGAGCTCCTCACTCTACCGTCTTGATCCCGATCTGTCGTTGCACACCCTCGAAGACGGTATCATCGTTTCCAACGGGCCCTGCTGGAGCCCCGACAGCAAGACCTTCTATTTCGCCGACTCATGGGCGATGGAAATCTCAGCCTACGATTGGGACGAGGCGACTGGTACGCCTTCTCGGAAGCGGACCTTCGTCGCCTTCGATAAACGCCAGCGCGAGACCGGCGTTCCGGACGGCGCAACCGTCGACGCTGAGGGATGCCTGTGGAGCGCCGCTGTGTTCTCGGGTGAACTCCGCCGCTTCACGCCGGACGGAAAACTCGAGCGCGCCGTGAAGCTTCCAGTGCGCAATGTCACCAGTGTCATTTTCGGCGGCCCGAACCTCGACATCATCTATTTCACCACCATAGGCCAGATTCACCTCCCCGGCCTGCCCAATGACCCCCCGCCCGGCGGCAGCCTTTTTGCGATCTACGATCTTGGAATAAAGGGTTTGCCGGAACCCCGTTTCGCCGGTTGACAGAGCGGAGGCCTTGCATTGCGCATCGAAGTCCTGGTCGACGTAAAGACCATTCTTCGCGAAAGCCCGCTATGGGACGTCGAGGAACAGCGGCTCTACTGGATCGACAGCTTTGGCATGAACGTCTTCCGCGCAACCCCTGACGGTCGCGAGATTCGCGCCTGGGATGTGCCGCAGAAAATCGGTTCGATGGCCTTGCGGAAGTCGGGCGGCGCGGTTGTGTCGCCGGCGCGCGGCTTCCATTTTCTTGACTTCAGAATAGGCGACGTTGAGCTGATCGTCGATCCCGAGCCCGGCAGGACCAACAACGGGCCCAACGACGGCAAGGTCGATCGGCGCGGGCGCGTCATCGCCGGCTCGATGGATACCATGGAGGAAGAGCCCAACGGCGCCCTCTACCGCCTGGATCCGGACCTGTCGCTGCACAAGCTCGACGACAAGATCATCGTCTCCAACGGACCCTGCTGGAGTCCCGACAGCAAGACCTTCTATTTCGCCGACACAGTTGCGGCGCCGTCATGACCAGCGAGGTCCTCTACAGCGTCGGCGACCGGGTCGCGACGATCACGCTCAATCGGCCGAGAAGCTCAACGCGTGGACCCCGCGCATGCAGGTCCAGCTCAAGGAAGCGATCCTGCGGGCCGCTGACGACTCCGAAGTGCGAGTCGTCGTCGTGACCGGAGCCGGCCGCGGTTTCTGCGCCGGGGCCGATATAGGCGATCTCGGGCAGCCGGCGCTTATGCAGCGCGACTACTTTTCCGACATGCCGGACGCGGACGCCCGACGTGGCGATTTCGAACAACCCCTCAGCTACCCGCTCGGCGTGCCAAAGCCGATCATCGCGGGAATCAATGGCGCGGTCGCCGGCGTCGGGCTTTGCTTTGCTCTTTTTTGCGACATCCGGTTCATCGCGGCCGACGCCAAGGTGACGACGGCCTTTGCTCGTCGCGGCCTCATCGCCGAGTACGGCAGCGCCTGGATGCTGCCGCGGCTGATCGGACCGATGAACGCCATGGACCTCCTCTTCACCGCGCGAATCCTTCTTGGCGAGGAGGCCGCTCAGCTAGGCCTCGCGCGCTTGCTCCCGGCGGAAGGCTTTCACCAGGCGGTGCGGAACTACGCGGCTGCTCTCGCCGAGCAATCGTCGCCGCGTTCGCTCAGGATCATCAAGCAGCAGATCTGGGCGGGCCTGTCCCAATCGCTCGCCGAGGCGAGCGTGCTGAGCGATGCGGAGATGCTGGAAAGTCTGAAATCGGCCGATTTCCGTGAAGGCGTCCGCCATTTCGTCGAGCAACGAAAGCCCACCTTCACCGGATCCTGATTGCCACTAGCGCGACGCGGTCCGCTAGATTTCGGCGAGTTTCTCCCGCTTCACTCTGATGCCGGCGCGCTCGCGGTCCCATGTGTCGACAGTGATGCCCTCGCTGCGCAGGGTGCGCTTGAGGATTTTCTGGGTCGGCGTCTTGGGCAAAGCGGCCATGATCCGTACGTAACGCGGCACCATGTAGTGTGGCATGCGCGGAATGAGATAGGTGACGAGTTCCTCGGGGCGCAGGGTCTCCCCCTCGGCAAGCGAGACCGCGATCAGCACCTCGTCTTCGCTAAGTTCGCTTGGCACCGCCACGGCCGCAGCTTCCTTCACGGCCGGATGGGTGATGACTTCCGTCTCGACCTCGAACGAGGAAATGTTCTCGCCTCTCCGCCGGATAACATCTTTCAGCCGGTCCACGAAGAAATAGTTGCCCTCTTCATCCATGCGAAACGCGTCACCGGTGTGAAACCAACCGTTCCGCCACGCTGCTGCCGTCGCCTCCGGATTCTTGTAGTAGCCGTGGTTCATCGCCCAGGGACGTTGCGTACGCACCACCAGTTCGCCGACCTCGCCCACGTCAACTTCAAGGTCATTCTCGTCGACGATCCGGACATCGACGCCCTCGCGCTTTTTTCCGCATGACCCGTTCACAGGCGGGTTCGGCGCGGAGATAATTGGCGACGAGATCTCGGTCATGTTGAAGACCGTATAGACATCGACCCCGAACCGCTCGGAAAAGGCGGGAGCGTTCTGGACAGGCACCATGATGACCTTGGTGAGCGGATGATCGCGATCGGCGGGACCCTTGGGTAGGCTGGTGACAAAGTTGGCCATGACGCCGAGCAGCACGAGGCATGTGGTCTTGGTTTCGCGAACCAAGCGCCAGATCGACTTGGTATCGAACGCCTCGATGACGGCAATCGATCCCCCCTTGGCGAGCATGGCGAACACGGCAAGCGTTCCGCCGACATGGAACAGGGGTAGGACGATCATGTAGCGGTCGCGCTCGGTCAGGAAATAGAACGTCTCTCCGGCCATCGAATAGAGGTGAAGATAGGAGGAGAGCACGCCTTTCGAAGGGCCGGTCGTGCCCGAAGTGTAGATGATCGACTGGGTATCCCAAGGCTGGATCGGGCGTTCGGGGGGAAGGACGGCGCCGGGATCGCCGTCAAGCGCGTCGGCGGCAAGGATCGCGATCCCGGACACCGGCTCGGGCGAGCCGCCGATCACCACGACGCGTTCGAGCAGCGCGCAATCGATGTCGGCGAGACGGCCGACAAGGTCGCCATGCGCGACCATCAGCCTTGCATCGGAGTTGGCGATCACGTGTTCGAGCAGACGCCCCCGATAGGCGAGATTGATCGGTACATATACGGCGCCGATGTAGTTTAGGCCGAACCAGACACGCAACGCGTCTCGGCCGTTCGGCAGCCATGACAGAACGTGGTCACCCTGACGAATGCCCAACGCCTGCAGGGCAGCCGCCGAGCTTCGCGTAACCTCGCGAAGCTGTCGGAACGTCCATTCGCCGCCATCGGCGAATTTCGCGAAGACCCGGTCGGCGCTCCCTTCCGATCGCTGGTCAACGAGGTTCCGCAGGACACAAATGTCGGAGTCGGGTACCCTTGGGTCGAACCAGGTCTTCGCCATAATTCCTTCCTCCCTAGGCACGATTCAGCCCTTGGCGGGCGGGCTTGTTGATATTGTAATATGGTATCATACTTGGATTTGAGTCTCCGGATGTTCTTGTCGACGGCAACACCCATGATTCCGGATGCTTCCGAAAGGGTTTTGGCGCGCTGAAGGCGCGACTTGAAGACTTCATGGGCGCGCACATTTATCCCCACGAGGAACTTTTTGCCGTGAGGCCGAGGCACTCGGTCCGTGGAAGGTCTATCCGGCCGTTGAGGAACTGAAGCCGCTGGCGAAGAGCGAAGGATTGTGGAACCTGTTTCTGCCGGACAGCAGCCGTGGCGCCGGGCTTTCTAACGTCGAATATGCGACGCTTTGCGAGACAATGGGCCGGGCGCAACTGGCGTCGCCGGAAACGTGACAATGCCGGTTTGGACTTTCTCGTTTCCCAAGCGAGAAAGGACTGGCCTTCGGCTCGAAGCAGAGCATGTGTGTGGACGCCCGCGGGGCGCTGAGAGCGCCGCGGGAGACCCAGCCCCGTGAGATCGTTCCGATCCGGGGCTCGCGTCAGTGACGGGGCCGGATGGGCCGGCGCTCGTCTCAACGCGAAGGGTCGAACATGTCCATCAAGCTCACCGATACGCAGGTCGCGCTGCTGAATGCAGCGTCGCAGCGGGACGATCATTGCCTGACGCCTCCGACGGGGGCGCGGTCGGGTCCCGCGAGGAAGGCGGCCGCGAGGCTTCTGGAGGCGGGTCTCGTCAAGGAAGCGCGGGCGCGCAAGGACGCGCCGGTCTGGCGCCGCGACGAGGATTCGGGTCAGGCGTATTCGCTCAGGCTGACCGCCGCCGGTTTGAAAGCCGTCGCAGCAAAGTCCGGAGCCGCCGTCGATGAGGATCGCGCGGCGCCGGCGCGGAACGAGGACGCCGCGCGCGAGGCGGCAGGGGCGGGCGAGGCCGCCGGGCGCGAGGGGACTCACGCCGAAGCCGCCGCGGCCGACGCCGGGCCGGAAGGCGGGCCGAGCAGGACGGAGGGTTCGCCGCGCGCGCCTCGCGCAGGATCGAAGATCGCGGACGTGATCGCGAGGCTCGAGCGGGAGGCCGGCGCGACGGTGGGCGAGCTTTCGCGACGCGACGGGCTGGCTGCCGCACACGACGCGCGCGGCGCTGACCGGACTGCGCAAGCGGGGCTATGCGCTTGTCTCGGATCGCTCGGACCGGATGCGGGGAACGGTCTATCGGATCGCGCGCGCAGAGGCGGGCGAAGCGCCGCAGAGGCGGACGCGACAATCGCCGCCGGCTCCGAGCGTGGGGAAGGGACGAGCCATGACGCGGCTGGCCCGGTCCCTGCCGGGCCGAAGAGAAGCCCGCCGAAGCGGCTCGGGCGCGGCGGAAGGGCCGCGGAGCCTCCGCCCGAACCCGCCGGGCGGCGTGAGATGGCCGCAGCTCGGGAAAGCCGCGCGCCGGGGAAGGGGTCGCTCCGCTCGAACTCGCCCGGACAGCGCAGGCGATCGAGGCGCCGACAGCGGCGCCGACCTGCGCAGGCTCGTCGCGAGCCTGCCGGGCCTCGACCGGAGCGAGCTTCTCCTGCAGTGGCGCAACCATCTGGGCGGGACCGCTCCCGCCCATTTGCCGACCTGGCTGCTGATGCGGGTTCTGGCCTACCGTCTTCAGGCCGCTGCGCTGGGCGATCTCGATCCGGCGACGCTGCGCAGGCTGGAGCGCGCAGGAGAGGAGAAGGGCGAGGCTGTCGCCGCGCCCTTCGCCAACCGGTCGCCGGCGACGCGCGAGGGCGTCGATCTGAGGCCGGGAGCCATGCTGGCGCGCGAATGGCGCGGCAGGCTGGAGCGGGTGAGCGTCCTCGAGGACGGCTTCGCCTGGAACGGCAGGACCTACGGCAGCCTGTCGATGGTCGCCAAGGCGATCACCGGCGCGAGCTGGAACGGCCATCGCTTTTTTGGGCTGCGATCCGGCGGCGCGTGCGGCGACTGCGACGGCCTCCACTGGGCGAACGGGCTCGACGCGCGCAGGAGGCGAGACGGCGTCCGCCGAGACGCCGTGCATCCATGGGCCGCCTGACCTGGCTCCGTCTGACCCGGCGCCCCGCCCAGGCCGACGGCGCTCGACGAGCCCGGCCCAGCGCCGCGTTCCGGCCCCGGTTCCCGATCCGCCGGGAACGATGCGGCCGAGGCGACTGCGACGTCGCCTCACCGCCTCATGGAGCCGCGTGATGACCGTACGGCGGAAAGGGCAGGGCGGCGACAGGGAAGTCCTGGAGCGGCCGAAGACGAAGCTCCGCTGCGCGATCTATACCCGCGTCTCCTCCGACGCCGGGCTCGAACAGGACTTCAACTCGCTCGACAACCAGCGCGAGGCCGCCGAGGCTTATGTCAGGAGCCAGGCGCACGAGGGCTGGACGCTGCTGCGCGACCGCTATGACGACGGCGGCTACTCCGGCGGCTCGATGGAGCGGCCCGCCCTGCAGAAAGCTGCTCGCCGACGTCGAGGAAGGCCGGGTCGACGTGATCGTGGTCTACAAGGTCGACCGGCTGACCCGCTCGCTGGCCGACTTCGCCAAGCTGGTCGAACGGTTCGACGCCCGCGGCGTCTCGTTCGTCTCGGTGACGCAGGCCTTCAACACGACGACCAGCATGGGGAGGCTCACCCTCAACGTGCTGCTCTCCTTCGCCCAGTTCGAACGCGAGGTCACGGGCGAAAGGATCCGCGACAAGATCGCCGCCTCGAAGAGGAAGGGCCTCTGGATGGGCGGGGTGGTCCCGCTCGGCTATCGGGTCGAGAACCGCGCGCTGCACGTCGTCGAGGAGCATGCCGATCTCGTGCGCAGACATCTTTCGCCGCTATCTCGACGATCGGCGCGGTGGTCCCGCTGAAGGCGGCGCTCGACAGAGACGACGTCCGGTTGCCCCTTCGCATCGACGGGAGCGGCAAGAGCTCCGGCGGCGGCCTGATCAGCCGCGGCCATCTCTACAAGATCCTGTCCAACCCGATCTATGTCGGCCGGCTCTGCCCACAAGGGTCAGGTCCACGAGGGCCAGCACGAAGCCATCATCGACACCGAGACCTGGGATCGGGTGCAGGACCGGCTCAGGAGCCATGCGCAACGCAGACGGAAGTCGTGCGGAGCGGCGGAGTCCTGGCTCACGGGCAAGCTCTATGACGATCGCGGCTTCCGGATGAGCCCGAGCGAGGCGTCGCGCGGACAGAGGCGCTGGCGCTACTACGTGTCGCAGGCGATCCTGCAGGGCCGCAGGGAGGACGCGGGATCGATCGCGCGGGTTTCCGCGCCGGAGGTCGAGGCCAGGGTGACCGAGGCCGTGCGAGCGGCGATGGGCGGCGAAGGAAGCGGCGGCGCAAACCTTGTTCGAGCGGCCTCGGGCCGCAGGAGTCAGCGACGCGGAGGCGGATCGCGACAGCGTCGAAGCCCTGCGCGCCGCCGTCGAGCGGGTGACGATCGGCAGGGCAGGGCTGCTCATCCGGTTGAGCCGCCAGACCCCGGAAGACGAGTTCGGGGAACCGACAACCCTCTCCGTTCCGTGGACCCCGAATCCGACCCGGCGGCGACGCGAGATCCTGCAAGGCGAGGGCGCCGCGCAGCCTGACGTTCGCCCGATGCGCATCGAGGCCCGGCGGGCGTTCCTTGCCGCCTTTCGCAGCGCTCGCCTTTGGCTCGACCAGCTTGTCGCCGAGCCCGAAATCTCAGTTGCCTCGATCGCCATGCGCGAACGCCGGACGGAGCGTTCGATCCGGCAGACGCTGTCGCTCGCCTTTCTCGATCCATCGCTGGTCACGGCGGCGATCGACGGCCGGCTGCCGCGCGGCTTCGGTCTCAAGCGCCTGATGGACCTGCCGCCCGACTGGTCCTCTCAGTGGGCGACGCTCGGACTCTTTCCACCCGCGTGAAGACCGCGCCCGCTCGAATCTGAATCGGTCCCAACCGGTTGGGCCTTCTGTCGTGCCTGCGCCTATCGGAATCGGCCGTAATGAGCTGGCAACAAAGCGTCGCAAACCCTGACGCCTCGCGAGCATCTCCATCGCTCCGGGAAACGGAATTCCGGCGCCTCAGACTGGCCCGGCAAATCCGCCGTCAGAGCGACGTTGAGGCCTGCAAAGACCGCCGCAGACTCCGAGCCGTCGCGCTAACCCACGGGAATGTCGTCGATATCCTGAGCCGGGGAAACCACCGCCGCTTGCGCGGAAACCTTGGTGGAGCTGAGGGGATTCGAACCCCTGACCTCTGCAGTGCGATTGCAGCGCTCTCCCATCTGAGCTACAGCCCCGCGGCGCGCGCTCTTTACGTGCGCCCCCGGCCAGTGTCAATGGTTCCGGGGCTTGCGGCCGACCCTTCGCGGAAGCGCGGCGGCCGGGCGATCTTCGGGAGATTTCATGCGCGCCATACTCGACATTGTGATGATGGTCCTCAATCTCTACACGTGGGTCATCATCGCCGGCGCGATCCTCTCCTGGCTCATCGCCTTCGGGGTCGTGAACGTCCGCAACGACATCGTCCGTTCGATCTGGAACCTGTTCCTGGCCCTGACCGAGCCGCTGCTGCGGCCGATCCGCAACTTCCTGCCCTGGACCGGCGGCATCGACATTTCGCCGATCATCCTCCTGCTCGGCATCATGCTCCTCGAGCGGATCATCATTTACTACATCTACCCGAACGTCTTCTGACGATGCCGGCGTCCAAGACCGCGCCGGGCCGCTTCTTCGAGGATTTCCGGCTCGGCGAGACGATCCGCCACGCGACGCCGCGCACGCTGAACGCGGGCGACGCCTCGCTCTATTCCGCCCTCTACGGGACGCGCTTCGCGCCCCAGAGCGCCGAGACCTTCGCGCGCGCCATCGGCTATCCGGCGAGCCCGATCGACGACCTGCTCGCCTTCCATGTCGTCTTCGGCAAGACGGTGCCGGACATTTCGCTGAACGCCGTCGCCAATCTCGGCTACGCGCAGGGACGCTTCCTCAAGGCCGTCTATCCGGGCGACACGCTCGCCTCCGTCTCCGAGGTGATCGGCCTCCGGGAGAATTCCAATCGGGAGAGCGGCGTCGTCCATGTGCGCTCGCGCGGCTTCAACCAGCGCGGCGAGACGGTGATCGACTATGTGCGCTGGGTGATGGTGAGGAAGCGCGACAAGGCCGCGCCCGCGCCGGAGCCGGTCGCGCCGAAGCTCGCCGAGGCGGTCGCGCTCGCGGACCTCGGCTCGGCCTGCCCGACGATCGACCGCGCCGCCTTCGACGATTCGCTCAGCGGCTCGCCCGCACCGGTTCGAGGACTACGCGAAAGGCGAGCGCATCGACCATGTCGACGGCGTGACGGTCGAGGAGGCGGAGCACATGATCGCGACGCGCCTCTACCAGAACACCGCGAAGGTGCATTTCAACCAGCACAGCGAGGGGCAGGGGCGGTTCGGCCGCAGGCTCATCTACGGCGGGCACGTGATCTCGCTTGCGCGGGCGCTCAGCTTCAACGGCCTCGCCAACGCCTTCCACATCGCGGCGATCAACGGCGGCCGTCATGTCGCGCCGCTCTTCGCGGGCGATACGGTCTATGCCTGGAGCGAGGTTCTGGACGCGGGCGCGCTTCCCGGCCGCGAGGATGTCGGCGCGCTGAGGCTTCGCACGGTCGCGGCGAAGAACCGCGCCTGCGCCGATTTTCCGCACCGGAGCGGGGACGGCTACGATCCGAGCGTGATCCTCGACCTCGACTATTGGGCGCTCATTCCGCGACGGGCCTGAGATGCGGCTCCCGGCCGACGCGACGCTGATCGTGCTCGACGGAGGCGGGCCCGCGGGCGCGAATGTCGCGGCGCTCGTCGCCGCCTGGCGCGCGGAGGCCCTGCCGGTCGTTCACGTCCGGCCGGGCGGGGCCGGGGAGGGCGCGCCCGAGGGCGGCGTGCTTCTGGTGGAGCAGGGGGGCGCCGACCCCTTCGCGGGCGGGGCGCTCGCGGAAGCGCTCGACGCCATCGGCGCGACGACGCTCGTTCTCTGCGGAGACGCGGACAGGATCGCCCCGGCCGCGCTCGGCGCGGCGGCGCTCGGCTGCCACGCTTTCGTCGTGGCGGACGCCTGCGCAAGCGCGGAGGGCGCCGTCCTTGCCGCCGATCTTGCGGAGCGCATCGGCGCGGAGGCGAAGATCGTGGACTGCCGGTCCGCGCTCGCCGCCGCCTCGCTCGCCCGGGCGCGCCAGAGGCGCGAGGCGGCGCGGGGGAGGTAGGGGGCGGGGTCCGACGCGTTGCGGTCCGATGGCGAGGGGCAGGCGGGAACGATATCGGAGCGGACCTTCGCTTCGACGCCATAAACGGCGGAAACGCGCGGCGATTTGCCGTTCCTGAAGCGAGTCGGGAACGCGTGATTCGGCCCGTTGCTGACCTTCGGGTCTACTCAGTACTTAAAGCGCCGATACCGTCTTGGTGTGCCAGAGCGCCCCTATACCGATGCGCCCCGCTCGCTCATGATGTCGAGGCACACTCGGTTAGTTGATCGTCCACTGCCTCAACGGGCGTACAACAAGGGCCCTGTTACGCTCATCGGGTAACAGCTGGATAAACGGGAGCGTTTTTATTTCAGATAATCCTTGAATGTATGTAATTTCTCCGAATTGTTTGATCTTTACTTGCTGAGATACAGCGCCATCGACAACTGGAATCGAGACATCTTCTTTCCAAGAGAGAGGTACAGCTGGGTATTTTCGGTCTTTTGCTCGCTTACTCTCCGAAAAATG
Source organism: uncultured Alphaproteobacteria bacterium (assembly GCA_963741845.1). GTDB lineage: Bacteria > Pseudomonadota > Alphaproteobacteria > Rhizobiales > Beijerinckiaceae > Roseiarcus. The sequence goes on along the minus strand of CAVUJV010000030.1, from coordinate 76,980 downwards.
TCTGACTCCACGTATCCCATTGTTATTGCCTGAGCTTCTTTCGTCCCGATGCTTGCGCTGACATTCAAACACAGTTCATTTGGTCCCCTGCGGTCCTCGTACCATGTCGCTCCGCCACCGATGTTGTAGCGCCAATCAGGTTTTCCGAGGTAGGTGGCGGTCTTGGTGCCGTGGATCGCGGAGGTCGATACATCGAAAGTCCAACCCGCAGGCGGGTAGTAGCAGTCATGAACGTCCCTCGGGCCAGGCAGGTACACCGCCATTAATTGGGAAATACTCTATGCTCTCTTTTGTTCATGGCTGCTCGGGATAACGCTCATAACCTCGTAAGTTCCCAAATTGTTTGGCAAAACTGTAAAAAGCAAAGTGTAATCAATTTTTTTATAATATCTTTTTGTATTATACCAATGAGTAACATCCTCATCAACAAACACGTCAGGATGCACAAATGATGTAATGGTATCGTTGCTGGGGAAATATTCGCGTGGAACGATGAAATCAATCGCGTTATCGGTAGCGTAACCGATTACTTCTCGCTCTCCGATTTTTAGGACCGGCTTTCCTGTTGCGTTAACGTGAAGTTTGAAACCGTCGATATGAATATGTACGACCTTGCCCAACCCTACAGGAGGCAAGTATTGCGGAGTATAGCTCGTTACAATTGGCGTTCCTGAGGGGGTTAACTGATTAAGAACCGTAGAAAAGCGATCGGCCTCCTTAGTGATATCTTTTATAGGTTCTTTCAGTCCTCAGTCGTCTCGTTAATGGCGTTAGCTGTATCCTGAAATAGCTTCCTCTGCTGAGAATCGAGCTGTCCAAACGTTAATGTCAAAGACTGTGCGTATTGCGAAGCTAAATTATCAACTAGTAAGTTAGACAATTGAAAAGTGCGTTGCATCGAAATTCGATACTCCGCACCAGCTTGACTAATTAGAGACGACAGTGCTGAGTGGAATTGATTGATTATCCCGTTGACGCCATCGGAATCGCTCAAAATTAACGGCTTAGATGCCGCAAAAGCATGTGCGTCCACCCAACCGCAGCAAAAATCAGAAACGTTCGAAAAAAACGAAGCGTTCGGAAAGAGCCAGCTGAATTATTCAATGGACCCACTCCCCTTACTGTTATGTTGCAACCTTGAGAAGAGAAAATGAAACATGACGCGTCTGCCTTTTCAAGGAGGCTACGCTTGTCGACGAAAAATATTTCACAATTCTTTCCGCCGGTCTCGGCCGCCGCCTCTACTTCCGTTTCCCGCCCGCGTTGCGGCAGTTGGCTGCGATTCGGTGAACGTCTCCTCTGGGCGGGAAGCGGGACTCAGGCGACAAACGCCCCCGGCGCGAATGCACCCGTTCGGAACTTTCGCGTTGGCTCTCATCGCTTTTTGCAGGGGTCATACGGCGGCGGCTCCGAGCACTCCCGGCGGCGCAACAAAAGCTTCCATATTTCTGATATTCCGCCTATGATAGCAGCTTCGCCTTAAAATCAGAAAGCCGCCCTGCATTTGTCCGAAGCGCTCAAACCCACTCCGCATGGCCCCGCCGTGAGCCTTTTTCGCGAGGCCGGCGTCCATGCGGAACGATCCGTACGGGTCAACGTCATCGCGAGGAGCGGCGAAGCCGCGACGAAGCGATCCAGGGAACGTAGGGCGTGTTGCGGCCCCTGGATCGCTTCGCATGCGCTCGCGATGACGGAAGGAAGGGAAACCGCCGTGGATTGCGCCCGGACACCCGGAAGCAAATGGCGCCGCAACCCCTTCAAAAGGCTCGATTCGCGGAAGGAAATGGCGCGTTGCGGGGCCGTTTTTCCGCCGCCAAACGTCGGCAAGGCGCCGGTTTTGTGCCTCGAATTGTAGGAAAACCGTCGGCAAGGCGCCTCCAAAGCGGCGCCAAACGTCGGCCACGTCCATGACGGGAAGAGCCGTGGTTGTGCGCGCAACGTCGCGATTGACTTGATCCTCGAAATCCTGTCTCCCGTCCAGGAAAGCCGCTTCTCGCCGCCGTTGTTTGGGCGGACGGCGGGAATGAGCGGACAGGCTCGACACAGGGAGGAGACGCGTATGACCAAAACTTTGAGCGCGACGCGGCGTCAGGTGCTGCTGGGCGGAGCGGCGCTGGCGCTCGCGCCGCGAATGAGCTTCGCCGAAGGCATGAAGCCTTTGAAGATCGGCATCCTCAACGACATGTCGAGCGTCTATTCGGACTTCCAGGGCATCGGCTCTGTCATCGCGGCGCAGCTCGCCGTCGACGATTTCTCCCAGAAGCTCGGCGTTCCCGTCGAGATCATCTCGGCCGATCACCAGAACAAGCCCGACGTCGGCGCGTCCATCGCGCGGCGCTGGTTCGACACCGAGAATGTCGACGTGATCATGGACCTGCCGAACTCGGCGGTGGCGCTCGCGGTGCTCGCGGTCGCGCAGGAGAAGAACAAGGCGGTGATCGGATCGGGCGCGGGCTCGTCGGTGATGACCGGCCCGAAATGCTCGAAGAATTTCGTCCACTGGACCTACGACACCTATTCGTCGGGGACGAGCCTCGGCCGGGCCATCACCGAGAGCGGCGGCAAGAGCTGGTTCTTCGTCACCGCCGACTACACCTTTGGCAAGGACATGGAGGCCAATTGCACGGCGGCCGTCGAGGCGGCGGGCGGCAAGGTGCTGGGCTCGGTGCGCCATCCGATCAACACCGCGGATTTTTCGTCGTTCCTGTTGCAGGCGCAAGGGTCGGGCGCGGATGTCATCGCCTTCGCCAACGCCGGCGGCGACACGAGCGGATGCTTCAAGCAGGCGCATGAGTTCGGCATCGCGCCGAAGAACGGCCTCGCGGCCTTCACGCTCACCGTCACCAATGTTCCGGCGCTGGGGCTCGCGACGCTGAGCGGCGCGCTGTGCCCGCAGTCGTTCTACTGGGACACCGATGACGCGACGCGGGCCTTCAGCAAGCGCTTCCAGGCGAAGGACCCGAAGAAGAACATGCCGGACGACATGCAGGCGGGCATGTATTCGGCGACGCTGCATCTGATGAAGGCGATGGCTCAGACGAAGAGCGCGGCCGATGGCGTCAAGCTCGTCGACGCCATGAAGGCGATCCCGACCGACGACGCGCTCATGGGCAAGGGCAAGATCCGCGAGGATGGGCGCAGGCTGCAGCCCGTCTTCATCTACCGGGTCAAGAAGCCGGCCGAGTCGAAATACGACTGGGACTATTTCGAGCTCGTCTCGACCGTTCCGCCGGATCAGGCCTTCCGCCCGATGGACCAGGGCCACTGTCCCTTCGTGAAGGCTTGAGGCGTTCCCCTCTCCCGCGGGCGGGAGAGGGGCGTTCGCTCATCCTTCCTCGCCGTAGTCTTCGTTCCAGGTGCGGCCGTCGCGCTCGATCAGGGCGACCGAGGCGTTCGGCCCCCAGGTCCCGGCCGCGTAGGGGCGCGGCAGGTCCTGCGAGCCGGCCCAGGCTTCGCGGATCGGGTCGATGAAGGCCCATGCGGCTTCCACCTCGTCGCGGCGCATGAAGAGCGCGGCGTTGCCGCGGATCGCGTCCATGAGCAGCCTTTCGTAAGCGTCGGCGGACGGGCCGCGGAACGTCTTGGCGAAGCTCATGTCGAGCGGCACATGCTCAAGCCGCATGCCGCCCGGCCCCGGCTCCTTGATCATCATCCAGAGTTTGATCCCCTCGTCCGGCTGGACGCGGATGACGAGCCGGTTGGCGGGGATCGCGTCGTGCGGCATGTCGAAGATGCAGTGCGGAACGCGCTTGAAGCCGACGACGATCTCGGAGAAGCGCTGCGGCAGGCGCTTGCCCGTCCTCAGGTAGAAGGGAACGCCCGCCCATCGCCAGTTGGCGATGGCCATCTTCAGCGCGACGAATGTCTCCGTGAAGCTCTCGTCCTTCTCGATGTCGTGCAGGTAGCCGGGCACCGGGCCGCCGTCCGCGAAGCCTGCGCGGTATTGGCCGCGCACCGTGACGGTCGAGGCGTTCTCCTCGGTGATCGGCTCGAGCGCCTTCAGCACTTTCAGCTTCTCGTCGCGCAACGCGTCGGCGGCCATGGAGAGCGGCGGCTCCATCGCGACGAGACACAGGAGCTGCAGCATGTGGTTCTGGACCATGTCCCGGATCGCGCCCGACTGGTCGTAGTAGGCGCCGCGCCCCTCGACGCCGAGCGTCTCGGCCACCGTGATCTGCACGTGGTCGATATGCGCGTTGTTCCATAGGGGTTCGAGCAGGCTGTTGGCGAAGCGCAGCGCCATCAGGTTCTGCACCGATTCCTTGCCGAGGTAGTGATCGATGCGGAAGATGTTCCGCTCGATGAAGGCCGCGCCGAGGGCGTTGTTGATGACGTCCGCGCTGTGGGCGTCCTTTCCGATCGGCTTCTCGACGATGATGCGCGAGCGCTGCGTGACGAGGCCTTCCGCGCTGATGCGATTGGCGAGAGGGCAGAAGAGGTCGGGGCTCGTTGCGAGATAGAAGGCGCGGATGCGTTCGTCTCCGTCGAGCAGCGCCTTGAGCCGCGGCCAGCCCTCGTCGCTCGTGGCGTCCACCGCGACATAGTGGAATCGCGAGAGAAAGCGCTCGAGCGCGCCGTTGCCCTCTTTGACGCCGCTGAACTTCGCCAACGCGTCCTTCACGGTCGCGCGGAACTCTTCGTCTTCGAGATGCCGGCGCGACACGCCGATGATTCGGGTCGGCTCGGTGAACTGTTCGCTCTGATCCCGATGGAACAGCGCCGGATAGAGCTTTCGATATGCGAGGTCTCCGGTTCCGCCGAACACGACGAGATCGAAGGGATCGACTTTGACGATTCGCGCGGCCATTTCGCCTCTCACGTTTGCTTGAATTCAACCCTGTCGCCCGAAGCGCGCGCGGCGCTTCTCGCGGACAATCATGTCCTAATTGGCGCGCGCCGCGGCGTCCTTCAGGAGAACCTCGCGGTCGCGGCCGAATGTCTTGATCAGCGGCAGCGAGGCGCCGCCGATCGCGCCCGCATCCGCGCCGATCACCCCGGGGACGATGTCGACGTCGCTAAGGCCACGGCGATCGAGGGTCTGGAAAATCTGGGCCGTCCTCGCCGTCAGCCTGTCGCGAACGCTGGCAGGCATTTCCCCATCGATGATGACGGCCTCGAAGTCGATCACGGAAATCGCCGACACGCTCGCATAAGCGAGCGCAGTCGCCACGTCCTCGATCCAGCGGTCGACATGAATCCCGAAGTCCGCCCAGGCCTCGGGTGCGGCCCAGATCGGCGAGGGGTCGAGTCCAGCTTGAGCGACCGCCCGTTCCAGCTGCGTGATCGAGGCGCAGGCCACGAGCTGGGGCGCGGCTCCGCCTGCGCCTTTCGGCGTGACGGGCATCGACCCCAGCGCGCCCGCGTTGCCGGTGCGGCCAAGCCGCAGCGCACCGTCGAGCACCAGGCCGCCGCCAATGAAGGCGCCGACGAAGACATAAAGAAAATCGCGATAGCGCCAGCCGCGTCCGAGGAAAAACTCGGCTGCGCATGCAGCGGTCGCGTCGTTGCAGAGCATAACCGGATAGGGACAGACGTCGGCGATCTTCTGCTCGACGTCGAAGTCGCGCCAGCCCTGCATTGCGCCCTTTGGGCGCTCCGATTTCCGCCTCCCAGGTCCAGAGCTGGAACGGCGTCGCCACCCCAAGACCCGAAACGCGCCGCTCCTGGTCCGGCGCGAGCGTTCCGGCAAGCGCGGGGAGCGACGATTCTACGAAGTCGATGACCCTCTCCGGGGTTGGAAAGGCGAAGGTCCGCCTGAGGCGCTTGCGGATCGTGCCGCGAAAGTCGACCAGCACAAGGTCGCAACTGCGCCGTCCGATCTTGAGCCCAAAGGAATAGGCGCCGTCCGGGTCGAGGGACATCGGTACGGTCGGCTGGCCAACCCGGCCGCGCAACGGCGCTTCGCGTTTCAGGAAGCCTTCGGTCTGAAGGCGGTTCATGATCGCGGAAGTCGACTGCACCGAGAGGCCCGTCATGCGCGCGACCTCGATTTTCGAGAGCGGGCCGAACCTGCGCACGAGCGACAGAAGCAGGCGTTCGTTATATGCGCGCACGCCCGCCTGGTCCGCGCCGCTCGCGACGGCCCGCTGCGTTCGCGCGAAGGTGGCCGTCCTCGTGACCCGCGGCCGCGTCGGGACGATGTTCTGAGCGCGGAGCCAAGGCGGGTTGCGCCTCCTTCATCCTCGGTTCCTCGTTCACCACATGAACCGTCGGTCCGACATTGCGACCACGAAACCGGCCTTGTCAAGAATAATTCAAGTCGACATAATTATTCTTGACATTCCCCTGAAAGTTTGTCCCAATACGCGGACGACGGCGGCAACATCGGCCGACGAACATGAGCGTTCAAGGGTCGCGCCCGCGGTTCCGGGCAGTTGTCTCGTCGCAAACTCATGGGAGGAAATCCGTGTCCAGCTTTTCCAGGTTGCTCGCTTCCGCCGCCGCCGGCGCACTGTCGCTCGCGCTGCTCGGCGCCCCGGCTTACGCCGCCGGCGAGATCGTCGGTCTCGTCACCAAGACCAACACCAATCCCTTCTTCGTCAAGATGAAGGAAGGCTTCGAGGCGAAAGCCAAGGAGCTTGGCCTGACGCCGCAGGCCTATGCCGGCAAGTTCGACGGCGACAACGACGGAGAAGTGCGGGCGATCGAGCAGCTGATGGCCGCGGGCGCCAAGGGCATCCTGCTGGTCCCGAGCGATTCGACCGCGATCGTGCCGACGGTCGAGAAGGCCCGCAAGGCGGGCATCCTCGTCATTACGCTCGACACCCCGCTCGATCCAATCACGGCTGCGGACGCGAACTTCGCGACCGACAATTTCAAGGCGGGCGAACTGATCGGCAAATGGGCCAAGGGGACGCTCGGCGACAAGGCCAGCACGGCCAAGATCGCGACTCTCGACCTCGCCGCCAACCAGCCGACAGTCGATTACCTCCGCCACAACGGCTTCCTCACGGGCTATGGAGTCCCCGTCAAGGATCCGAAGCACTATGCCATGAGCGACAGCCCGCAGATCGTCGGCTCCGACGTGACCCAGGGTTCGACCGAAGGCGGCCGCAAGGCGATGGAGAACATCCTGCAGAAGGCGGATCACATCGACCTCGTGTACGCGATCAACGAACCTGCCGCTTACGGCGGCTACGCGGCGCTCAAGGCGGCGGGCCGGCAGAAGGGCGTGACGATCGTCGCGGTCGATGGCGGATGCCAGGGCGTCAAATGGGTGAAGGAAGGGATCATCGGCGCCACCTCCCAACAATATCCGCTCCTGATGGCGTCCGACGGCGTGGAGGCGATCGCCGACTTCGTCAAGACGGGCAAGAAGCCGCAGAGCAAGGACACGGGCGAGCAGCTCGTCACCGACCATCCAGTTCCCGGCGTCCCCTCCATCTCCGTGGAGGAAGGTCTGAAGAAGTGCTGGGGTTGATTTCACCCCGGGTTCAGCGCTTAATCCGCTGAACGACCACAGGTTCGGCGCTCGTCGATTCCATGTCGAGCGCCGATCCCAACAAGAGCGTCGACCGGAAACGAACGAGGACAGCCATGACCGACGCGTCTCAGGCCGGGCGGCCTCCCCAGCAGGAATTTGAGAAGGTTCTCAGCAGCGCCGCCGCGACGGTTGCATCGTTCGAGGAATCGCGCCTCACGCTTCTCCAGCGCACGCAGCGCTTCCTGCATGTCTATCCCACGGTCGTCCCCTTCGTCGTGCTGCTGCTCGGCCTGCTGCTCGGCGTGCTGGTCAATCCATCGCGCTTCACCGCTGCCAGCAACCTCTCGACGGTCCTGACGCAGGTCATGGTCACGGGCATCCTCGGCGTTGGCCAGACGCTGGTAATCCTGACGGCCGGAATCGACCTTTCGGTCGGCGTTATCATGGTGATCTCGTCGGTCGTCATGGGGCGTCTCGCCGTGCTCGATGGCGTTCCCGTGATCCTCGCTTTCCCGCTCGGCCTGCTGGTTGGCGCGGCCTTCGGCTATCTGAACGGGATCCTCGTAACCCGCCTCAAGATGCCGCCCTTCATCGTGACGCTCGGCACGCTCAGCATCATCGGCGCGCTCAACACCTTCTACTCGCGAAGCGAGACCATCGGCATGCAGGACATCCAGGACAGGGCCTGGTTTCTGCAGATCATGGGCAATCAGGTGGAGATCGGGTCTGCCCTCATCATGTGGGGCACGTTCCTGATGCTCATCGTTGCGGCGGTCGTCTGGTACATACTCAACCGCACCGCTTATGGGCGACACGTTTACGCGACAGGCGACGACCCTGAGGCGGCGCGGCTCGCCGGTATCAACACCGACCATATCCTGCTCAGCGTCTATGTCCTCGCCGGGCTCATCTCGGCCATCGCCGGCTGGGCGTTGATAGGCCGCGTGGGCGCGATCAGCCCAACCGCGGGCGAGAACGCAAATCTCGACAGCATTACCGCCGTGGTCATCGGAGGCACCAGCCTGTTCGGCGGGCGCGGTTCGATCGTAGGTACGGTCATTGGCGCGCTGATCGTCGGCGTGTTCCGTTCCGCCGTGTCGCTCGCGGGACTCGACGTGCTCTGGCAGGAATTCGCTATCGGCGTGCTGATCATCATCGCCGTCGCGCTCGACCAGTGGATTCGGAGGGTTGCGAAATGAGCGCCACGCCAGTTATTCAGGCCCGGTCGCTCGTCAAGCGCTACGGCCGGGTCACCGCACTCGATCATGCGGATTTCGACCTCTATGCCGGCGAGATCCTGGCGGTGATCGGCGACAACGGCGCCGGCAAGTCGTCGCTGATCAAGGCGCTTTGCGGTGCGGTCGTGCCCGATTCCGGCGAGATCCGGCTCGGCGGCGAGATTGTGAATTTCAAGTCGCCGATCGAAGCGCGCGAGGCCGGGATCGAGACAGTCTATCAGAACCTCGCCTTGTCCCCCGCCTTGTCGATTGCCGACAACATGTTTCTTGGCCGCGAGATCCGTTCCAAGGGCCCGATGGGGCAATGGTTCCGCACCCTTGACCGCGGCGCCATGTCGAAATTCGCGCGCGAAAAGCTCAACGAGCTCGGCCTGATGACGATCCAGAACATCAACCAGCCCGTCGAGACTCTGTCGGGCGGCCAGCGGCAGGGCGTCGCGGTGGCGCGCGCCGCGGCCTTCGCCAAGCGCGTTGTCATCATGGACGAGCCGACGGCGGCCCTCGGCGTCAAGGAATCGCGCCGTGTGCTGGAGCTGATTCTCGACGTGAAGCGCCGCGGCCTTCCGATCATCTTGATCTCGCACAATATGCCGCATGTGTTCGAGGTCGCGGATCGTATCCACATCCATCGCCTCGGTAGGCGCCTGACCGTGGTTGATCCGAAGAAGGTTACGATGTCCGACGCCGTCGCGATGATGACGGGGGCCCTGGCGCCGCCGGTGGAGGCCGAGGCGGCGTGAAGCCGTCACCGCGAGGGGCCGCGGGGTAGCGCGTCGGGGATCCGTCGGCTCTGTCGATTGCCGGACTTGCGTTCGCGCGGCGAGCGCTGTTCCCGCGCGGGGCGATTTGCGCTAAGCTTCGGGCTCTCCCTTCCGGCCGCCGGCGCGGCTTCCCACTCAACGCAGGATCGCACCCATGCGCTACCGCCCGCTTGGCCGCACTGGCCAGTTCGTCTCCGAAATCTGCCTCGGCACGATGACCTTCAACGGCGGCGCTGGATTCTGGCGCGCCATCGGCGAACTGGATCAGTCAAGCGCGACGGGCCTCGTCGGCCGCGCGCTTGAGGCCGGCGTCAATTTCTTCGACACCGCGAATGTCTATTCGGAAGGCGAGTCGGAAGTTCAACTCGGTCAGGCGCTCCGCGACCTCGGCGTCAAGCGCGAAGATGTCATAATCGCGACGAAAGTGCGCGGCCGGATGGGCCCAGGCCCGAACGCGGTGGGCCTTTCGCGCGGCCATATCCTGGACCAGATCGCTGCGAGCCTGAAGCGGCTCGGGCTCGAACACGTCGACCTCTACCAGATCCACGGCTTCGATCCAGTGACGCCGCTCGAAGAGACGTTGCGTGCGCTCGACGATTGCGTGTCGCGCGGGCTCGTCCGCACGATCGGCTGCTCCAATCTCGCCGCGTGGCAGATCATGAAGGCGCTCGCCATTTCCGACAAGCGCGGCTACGCTCGCTTCGAGACGGTGCAGGCCTATTACTCGATCGCGGGCCGCGAACTCGAGCGCGAGATAGTTCCTCTCGTCGAGGATCAAGGGCTCGGCGTCATGGTCTGGAGCCCGCTCGCCGGCGGCTTTCTCTCAGGCAAGTTCACGCGCGAGAAAAAGGGCGATAACGCCTCGCGACGCACCGTGTTCGATTTCCCTCCAGTCGACAAGGAGCGCGCGTACGACATCATCGATGTGATGCAGACCGTCGCGAAGGCCCACGACACTTCTGTCGCGCGAGTTGCGCTGGCCTGGCTCCTGCAACGCAGGGGGGTCATGAGCGTGATCATCGGGGCGAAGTCCATCGCGCAGCTCGACGACAATCTCGCCGCCGCCGAGCTGACGCTCTCCGCCGACGAGATCGCGGCGCTCGACAATGCGAGCGCGCTCAAACCCGAATATCCGGGGTGGATGCTGGCGCGGCAGGCGGAAGGGCGCGTGCCGGGCGCGAAGAGTCTGATGCTGCACGGTCGAAAGGGAATGAGCTCATGCGGAAAGTGAAGTGGGGAGTGCTTGGCGTCGCGAAGATCGCGACGGAGAAGGTCATTCCCGCCATGCAGCGCGGCGAGATTTCGGAGATCGCCGCAATCGCTTCGCGCGACTTGCACAAGGCGCAGGCGGCGGCCGAGCGGCTCAATATTCCGGATGCCTATGGCTCCTACGAGGAACTGCTTGCCGACCCGCGGATCGAAGCGATCTACAACCCGCTCCCCAACGAGTTCCACGTACCGTGGACCGTCAGGGCGATGGAGGCCGGCAAGCATGTGCTTTGCGAGAAGCCGGTCGGGCTCGACGCGCAGGAAGCTGAAGCACTCGTCAAGACGCGGGATCGCACCGGGCGGCTGGTCGCGGAAGCCTTCATGGTCCGCTTTCACCCGCAATGGCGTCGCGCGCGCGAGCTCGCGCAATCCGGCGAGATCGGCGTGGCGAAGGCGATCCAGACTTTCTTCTCGTACCATCTCCTCGATCCGCAGAACGTGCGGAACCGTCCGCCGGGCGGCGGCGGCCTCTACGACATCGGCTGCTATGCCGTGCTGACCGCCCGATATGTCTTCGGCGCCGAACCCTTGCGCGTGGCAGCGACGCTCGATCGCGATCCGAATTTCCATACCGACCGGCTGTCGAGCGCAGTCCTGGAGTTCCCGGGCGGACGGCATCTCACCTTCAGCGCCGGAACTCAGCTCTCCGGCCATCAGCGCGTCACGATCGTCGGCGACAAGGGGCGCATCGAGGTCCTGATTCCCTTCAACGCGCCGCCCGATCGGCCAGCGAACATCGTCATCGATTCCGGCGTCGATCTCATTGGAAGCGGGGCCCGTTCCGAGGCGTTTGCGGCATGCGATCAATACACGTTGCAGGGCGACGCGTTCTCGCGCGCGGTGCTTGGCGAAGGGCCGCTCGAATTTCCGATAGAGGACGCGGTCCTGAACATGCGCGTGATCGACGCCCTGTTCCGCGCAGCCGAACGCGGCTCATGGGAAGCGCCATGAGGCGACCTTCCTCGAAAAGCAGAAAGACTGGCCATTGAGCCATCGAATTTCGGACGACACGCTTCTCGTCGATCTTGACGGCACGCTGACGGATCCGGCGCAGGGCATCATCGGATCCTTCCGCTACGCGGTGGAAGCGATGGGCGGCACGGCGCCGGCGCCGGAAGATCTCACCTGGATCATCGGGCCGCCGCTGCGGGTGTCCTTCGCCGAAGTGCTCGGCGAGGACGCCGACATCGAGCAGGCGTTGTCCTTCTACCGCGCCCGTTATGGCGGCGAGGGAATGTTCCAGGCGCATGTCTTCGTCGGCGCGCCCGAAGCGCTGGCGACGATCAGGGCGGGCGGCGCTCGCCTCTTCCTGTGCACGTCGAAGCCCATCGAGTATGCGCGCCGAATCCTCGATCATTTCGGACTGGATGATTATTTCGACGAGACTTACGGAGCGGAGTTCGACGGGCGCTTCGAAGACAAGGGCAAGCTCATCGGGCATATCCTCGACTCCGAGCGGCTCGATCCTCGCGACTGCGTGATGTGGGGCGACCGCAAGCATGACGTGATCGGCGCGCGCGAGCATTCCATCCCGACGATCGGCGCTCTTTGGGGCTTTGGCGGCGAGCAGGAACTGAAAGCCTACGGCGCCGCTGTGCTTTGCGCTTCGCCCGCCGAGGTTCCGCCGGCCTTCCGCAAGCTCGTCGCCGCCCGACACGCGATCGGGAGCGCGGCGCAGTGACGCTTTTCGATCCGAAGAGGTCGCCGCCGGAGGCGCCGAAGAGGCCCGCGCCCCGCTCCGCGCATGGGGTCGCGTGGACGGACGAATACGCCTGGCTGCGGGCCGACAACTGGCGCGAGGCTTTGCGCAATCCGGCGAAGTTGCCGGGGGAGATCCGCGCCGTTCTCGAAGCCGAGAACGCCTACGCGGACGCGGTTCTCGCGCCGACCAAGGCGATGCAGGAGACGCTCATTCGCGAGATGCGCGCGCGCATCAAGGAGGACGACAGCTCGCCGCCGCAGGTCGATGGGCCTTTTGCCTATTACAGCCGCTTTCGCGAGGGCGGGCAGCACCCCATCTTCTGCCGCAAAGCCCGCGAGGGCGGCGGTGAAACGGCGCTTCTCGATGGAGACGAGCGGTCGAGGGGCAAGGCGTTTTTCGAGATCGAAGCGGCCGCCCATTCCCCGGATCACACGAAATTCGCCTGGAGCGCCGACGTTCTCGGATCCGAGATTCTCACCATCTCCGTCCGCGACGCCGCGCTTGGGAAGGACCTCGCCGACAGCGTGACCAACGCCACCGGCGCGATCGTCTGGACGCGCGATTCGCAAGCGTTCCTCTACGTCGAGCAGGATGAGGCGCACCGGCCGTTCCGGGTGATGCTGCACCGGCTCGGCGCGCCGCAGAGCGAGGACGTCGAGGTGTTCGCCGAGCGCGATCCCGCATGGTTCCTCGGTATTTCCCGAACGCGCCTCGGCCGCGCGGCGCTCGTCTCCGTGCATGGGCATGACGGATCGGAGACTCATCTCGTCGATCTCGACGATCCGCTGTCGGCTCCGCTCATCGTGGCTCCGCGCCGCAGCGGCCATTTCTACGATGTGATGGATCATGGCGACTGCCTCTATATCCGCACCAACGCGGACGCCCGCGATTTCCGCATTGTGCGGGGGCCGCGCGCCGCGAACGGCGAGGCGGAATGGCGCGATGTCGTGCCTCATCGCCTCGGGCGTTTCGTCGCCGACGCAACGCTGAGCAGCGACTTCCTTGTCGCGCTCGTGCGCGAGGACAGCAGGCCGCGCCTCGCCGTCCACGATCTCGCGAGCGGCGTTTCTCACGACATTGCCTTCGAGGAAGAAACCTACGACCTCGATTTTGCGACCACTTACGAGTTCGACACGCCCCTCTTCCGCTTTCGCCACTCGGCCATGAACCGGGCGGAGACTATCGTCGACTACGACTGCGCGACGCGCGCGCGAAACGTCGTGAAGCGGCAGGAGGTTCCGAACTTCGATCCCGAGCTTTACGTGACGCGCCTCGTCTTCGCGCCGGCGCAAGACGGCGAGCGCGTCCCGGTGTCGCTGCTCATGCGGCGCGGCTTCAAGACGGACGGAACCGCGCCGCTTCTTCTCTATGGCTATGGCTCTTACGGCTATCCGGTCGAGGCGAGCTTCGGCTCGAACCGGCTGTCGCTGGTCGATCGCGGCTTCGTCTACGCCATCGCCCATATCCGCGGCGGAACGGACAAGGGCTGGGGCTGGTACGAGGACGGCAAGCTCCTCAAGAAACACAACACCTTCACTGACTTCATCGCCGCCGCGCGACATCTGATCGCCGAGGGCTATACGGGCGAAGGCCGCATCGTCGCGCAGGGAGGCAGCGCGGGCGGCCTCCTGGTCGGCGCGGCGGTCAATATGGCGCCCGAACTCTTCGCCGGAATTGTCGCGGACGTGCCCTTCGTCGACGCGCTGACGACGATGATGGACGAGACCTTGCCGCTCACGCCCGCCGAATGGCTCGAATGGGGCGATCCCATCCGCGACAGGGCCGCCTTCGAGACGATCCGGTCGTACAGCCCCTATGACAATGTGAAGCCGCAATCCTATCCGCCGATCCTGGCGCTTGCAGGCCTGACGGATCCGCGCGTCACCTACTGGGAGCCGGCCAAATGGGTGCAGAGGCTCCGCGCGACGATGACGGGCGGCGGTCCGGTGCTCCTGCATACCGACATGGAGGCAGGCCACGCCGGCCAGCCGGGGCGCTTCGACCGGCTCGGCGAGGTCGCGATGATCTATGCTTTCGCGCTGGGCTGCGTGCAGGGGATGTTTGAAGCGTAGGGCGCGCTGCGCTCCGTTTCAGATCGACCGCGCCCGTGCGGCCTGCGCCGCGCCGCCGAGCGTCACTCTGGCGGACGCAGGACGCGAACTCCGCGCCTCGTCAGTCGCACCCTGCCTCCGAAACAGCCCCCAGCCGTTGGAGGGAAATCTTGACGCGCATCTAGGACGCGTGCCGGGCCTTCGCAAGCTCGGGATGAGCGGGCAGGAGGTAGAACTCTCCGCGCTCAAGCGACTGATTCATGTCGGGGTCGAAATCGGCGCAGAGCAGATTGAGCGCGTCCGCGACCGCGGCCAGGCCGATGTCGTGGTAAATGCGGGTCAGAACGCTCCCGGAGCGTCCGACCGCCTCGGGAATCGCGTCGAAAACGTCGCGCATCGGAAGGCCTCGCCGCAGGTCGGGGCCAGCGCAGTCAGGGCGCTGGCTCATACCAGTTTCGGTGATTTCCATTAAAAGCGGATTAATGACGGAGCGGCGCCTCGTCCGAAGGACATCGCCGACATCTGGCCAGCTTCGGCCATGGAATGGAAACGGAGACAGTCTTGAATTCAGGCGGCCGAAAGCTCGCTGGCGTTCTGTTCGACAAGGACGGCACCCTCATCGATTTCCAGGAGACCTGGGGGCCGACCGTTCACGCAATGATCGTCGCGCTCGCCAAGGGCGATCCTGCGCTCGTCGCCGCGCAGGCCGAGGCTTTGCACTTCTCTCTCGAAGAGAAGCGTTTCCGGCCAACGTCGCCGATCGTCGCCGGATCGACCGCGGACTATGGCGGAACCTGGGGCGCGGCGCTCGGGCGCACCGACATCGACACGCTGAGGGCGGAGATTGACGCCATTTCGGCTGTGGAGTCCCTGAAGGCGCTCGCGCCGATCGACCAGCCGGTCGCCATCTTTGCGGCCCTCCGGGCGATGGGCCTCAGGATCGGGGTCGCCACCAACGATTCGGAGAAGAGCGCCCGCCGGCAGATCGGCGCGCTCGGAGTGGCGGAGCATGTGGAATTCGTCGCGGGCTATGACACGGGTCATGGCGGCAAGCCGGAGCCCGGAATGGTGCTGGCCTTCGCGAAGCTGCTCGACGTCACCGCCTCCGACATCGCGATGGTCGGCGACTCGCTGCATGATCTCGATGCGGCGCGCAGCGCCGGCGCGCTGGCGATCGCCGTACTTTCGGGTCCCGCCGACCGCGCAGCGCTCGAACCCCACGCCGACTTTGTGATCGAGCATATCGGAGAGCTGCCCGCGCTCATCGCGCGCGTGACCGCAGGCGCGGCGCCGTAAGCCGCGCGTCCCCCCAAGGCTGCGGCCGTCGCGCGACGATTCACGCTTCAGCACTGAGCAAATTCTCTTCTCCGCTCCTGGATGGGAGTTGTGGCCTCGGTTGCCCACACGGTCGAAGGCGGCCGCCGGGACGACCGAGTCCACCCAAAAGCGAACGGCGCACGGGCGAAATTGTTGTCGTAACGACCGGAAATCACTATGTTTGGACAAAGATTGGAAAGCAATGGCCCTGTCACCCATAGCCCTCTGGGCGAGCGCGGCGGCCGCGACCGTGGCGGTTGCGGGCGCAGGGGCAGGGTATTGGGTCTATGCAAATCGCGGCGCGCCTCCGATTCCGGCGATCGACGACCTTAGCAAAGACGGCGCCTCCAACGCTCCCGCCCGTGAGCCCGCCGCTCCGCCAGCCGCCCAACCGGCAGAGATTCCGCCTCCCGCCGCGTCGCGCGCTCCGGAGGCCCATGCCACTCCTGCCGAGGTCGCCGCCAATGCGCCGGAGCCGGCGACAGCCCCCGCACCGATCAAGCCGGCCTTCGACGTTGTCAATGTGAGCCCCGTCGGGGAGACTGTGGTGGCGGGCAGGGCGGCTCCGAACGTCAAGGTGGAGTTGCGCGATTCGGGCCGGCTTCTCGCCTCCGCGACCGCCGACGCCAGCGGCCAATTCGTGATCATCCCCGACGCGCTGCCGCCAGGATCGCATGAGCTCAGTCTTGTCGACGGGAGAGGGCGCGTCCGCTGAAAGCTCGAAACCGATCTCGGTCGCCGTCGCCGAACCGCCGAAGGCCGCGCCTCCGGCGGCCGAGGCGTCCCCGACCCCCTTGGCTGGAGCGCCGGCCGCGGCGCCTGGCGCCGTACCGGCAATTGCCGTGAAATCGGTGGAGGTCGGTCCGGGCGGACGCTTCGTGGCGCGCGGGGAAGCCTCGCCGAACGCCACCGTGCGGCTCTATCTCAGCGGCGCCTTTGTCGGCGACGCGCGGACGGGCGACGACGGGCGCTGGTCGCTGACCGTGCAATCGGGCATGACGCAGGGCGCTTACACGTTGCGGGCCGACGAGGTTCGCGCGGACGGCACGGTGCAGGCGCGCGCCGAGGCGCCTTTCGACTTCCCGCGCGTGTCGTCGGAGAAGGTTGTCGCAGCCGCCGTCCCCTCAAGCCCAGCGGATCTGGTGCTGGCTTCCGTCCAGACCGCCCACGTCAAGTCCGGCGACACATTGTGGGGCCTCAGCCAGACGTTCTATGGCGACGGATCGCGCTACAAGCTGATCTTCGCCGCGAATACGGGCCAAATCCGCAACCCGAATCTCATCTATCCGGGCCAGACTTTCGTCGTGCCGAAGCCGGAGCCGAACTCGGGGCGGAAGTCCTGAGTGGCCGGCGGACGGCCGGCTGGATCCAACGCCAATAAACGATCGAACGGCGAAATCCGCCGGCTTGCGAGGAACGAAGTGAGCGTCTCGATGGGACCGCGTTCGCGCTGCCATGGCCGATGGTCGGGGCGGTCGGGTTCGGAAGCCCCGCAGGATTTGTGGCTTTGGGGCTGGGGTGTGTTATCGTTGCGTCGGGGAGCGGCGCCGGCCCGAGACGGGCGGCGCGCCGAAGCGAAGCGTTAAGTGAGCGACGACCAGACAAATCTCATGAGCGCGATCTCGGCGCCGGGGGAGCGGCGCCAAGTTACGGCGCTGTTCGCCGACATGGTGGGATTCGTCTCGATCTCGGATCGACTCGGCGAGGAGGCGACGTTTGAGCTTATTCAGCAGGTCTATGAGCTCCTGATCGCCGCAATTAAGGAGGAGCACGGCTGGGTAAGAGACTTCGTCGGAGACGGCGTCATGGCTCTGTTCGGAGCCGCCGAGGTCCTCGAGGATGCGCCCTTGCGCGCCTGTCGGGCAGCGCTGCTCATTCAGGAGCGGATGACGGCCGCCGCGCCGATGCTCGAGCGAAAATTCGGGGTGCGACCGGTGATGCGGATCGGCCTCAATTCCGGACTTGCGGTCGTTGCGCGGATCTTGCGCGAAGACGTCTCGATGACGGCGCTCGGCGACACGGTCAACATGGCCTCCCGCCTCGAGGCTCTGGCGGAGCCGGGCGCCGTTTATCTGAGCGAAGCGACCAAGCGGCTCGTCGATGGTCAGGTCGAGACGATGTTCGTCGGCGTCCGCGCGATCAAGGGCAAGAGCGAGGCGCAGCGCATTTACCGGCTCGAGTCCGTGCGGCCGGACGCGACGCGCTTCACGACCTCCCTCTTCCGCGGCTTGACCGCCTATGTCGGGCGGGACCGGGAGCAGGCCCTTCTGGAAGCGGCTCTCGAAGAGTCCCGGGCCAGCGTTCGCGTCATCGACGTCGTCGCCGAATCCGGCATGGGCAAATCGCGCCTCCTCTACGAATTTCGACGCCGGGCCCGCGAGAATCCGGTCCTGATCCTGCAGGGCGGATGTACGCCCGACAGCCGCCAGACGCCGTTTCGGCCCTTCGCAGAGGCGGTGCGCGGCCTCTTTCATGTCGCGGCCGTGGACAGCGCTGCCGTGGCCGGACAGAAGATCGAGGACGGCCTCGGCGAGCTTGGTCTCGAGTTCGCCCCAGAATGTGGCGCTGATGCTGAATCTGATCGGCGTCAAACTCATGGAGGGAGCGCTCGAGGGCCTCGACGGGTTGCTGGTCGGCCTGCGGACCCACGAGATACTACAGCAGACGCTGCAGGCCAGATGTCGCCGCTCGCAGGTCGTGCTGCTCATCGAGGACATTCACTGGATCGACGGCGCCTCCGAGGAGGCGTTGCGCAAGCTCGTCGCCGATGGCGCTGGCGCGGGTCTGCTCGTCGTTCATACGCGCAGACCGCATTACCGTCCCTCCTGGCTCGGCGGACCGCGCGTCGCGACGCTAGCGCTCGATCCTCTGCCGGACGGAGAAATCGAGCGGCTTATCCGGACGAGGCTAGGCGTCGACGTCGTGGCCGAACCGATCGTGCGGCTCGTGGCGGACAAGGCTGACGGCAACGCGCTCTTCGCCGAAGAGATCGTCACCTTTCTCGTGGAGAGCACGGCCCTGCGGGTCGACGACGGGCAAGTCGAGCTTCGCGCAGCAGGCTCGCAGTCGATCCTCCCGGCGAGCATTCAACTGCTCCTCACAGCGCGCGTCGCGAGCCTCTCCGAGGAGGTCCGCCGCAGCCTGCAGATTGCCTCGGTTATCGGAAGAAGCTTCGATCCCGATCTTCTCGCCGCAGTCGTTCCTCCCGAGCAGGATCTCAAGTCGAACCTGGAGGCCGCCGAGGCCGCCGACCTTCTGCGCTACGACGAGGATTCGGGTGAGTTCTGGTTCAAGCATGCGCTGGTGCGCGACGCCCTTTACGACAGCATGCTCACGTCGCGACGCGCTGAGCTTCACCTTCTCATCGCGCGTGAAGTGGAGCGGCGGCGGGCCAACCAGCTCATCGAGGCGGCCGAACTGCTGGCTCACCACTACTCCTTCACGAACGAAGCCGGCAAAGCCTTCGAATACCTGAGTCTCTCGGGCCGGAAGTCGCTCGGAGTCTATTCGCTCGAGGAGGCCGAGCGCCATTTCCGTGGGGCTCTCGCCGTGCTCGGCCATTCGTCAGACTGCGTGAGCAAGGGGGAAGCGTCAGCGGCTGTGGTCAGCCTGCTGGAAGCGCTCCACCTGAAGGGCGACGTCAGGGAAGAGAAGACGGTCGCGGAGCAATACGTTCCTACGCTTGAGCAATGGGGGCCTTCGCCGCAATTCGTTTTCGCGCTTTATTTCCAGAGCATGGTGCTCGCGCACCAGCACGAGTTCGCCCGCGCAGAGGATACGGCGCAGCGCGCTCTCAACCTGGCGGAGCAGCTTCGCGACCCGAAGGCCGCGGCCTACGCGCGACAGGCGCTGCTGTTTTGCTCCACGCTGTTGGGGCGCTGGCCTCTGGAGACCGCGGAGCGCGTCGGCGCGGAACTGATTTCGGACGCGGAAGGGGCGGGCGACAACTATATTCTGAACTGGTCCTATTGGTCGGTCGCCTGGGATTACGTGAACCGCGGCCTTCTCGCCGACGCGCGAGCCTGGGCGCAGCGTCTCATCACGTCGGGACTTCAGCGAAACGACAAGCGGGCGCTTGGCCTTGCCTACTGGACGTTGGCCTGGATTGACATGGCGTCCGAGCGCTACGGCGACGCGGTCGCTCACGCGGAGGAATGCATCAATACGGCCGTGACGCAGTTCGACGCCGTGACTGGCGATTATGTGAAGGCGACGGGCGAGCTGCTGGCGGGGCGTGGAGGCCAAACAGCGATCGCTAGGCTTCGCGAGCAGCGGCAATGGCTTGAGAGCAACGGCTGGATCTATAGCGCCAATGGAGCCGATTGTTCGATCGCGACCGCGCTCGCGCTGAGCGGTCAGTTGAAGGAGGCGATTCAGCTTATGGAGCAAGCCATCGCCATCAGCGACGCGCGCGGTGACGTTTACACCGTTGTCTGGAATCGCATTTCCCTTGCCGAGATCTACCTAGCGATCATCGCCAACCAAGGGCCGAGGCCGCCGCTTCGCGTCCTCATGGCCAATGCCGGACTGATCGCTTCCGTCAAGACCTTTGGCGTGCGCCGCGCCCTGGAGTTGCTAGAGCAGGCTGGACAATCCTTGAACGTGCACGAACGAGGCGTGCTGCGGGCGCGCATCGATTCGGATATCGGGTTCCTGCTCGCGCGGAAGCGAAAATACGAGAGCGCCCGTCGCAGGTTGATGTCCGCACGGTCGGCGGCGGAGGCACAAGGCCTGGCTTCGATGGTGGCGCGGATAGACGCCGTCCTGGCAAAACTGCCCAAGGCGCGCGCGATCGCCTGAGCAGCGGTGCGCTGGAATCAGAAGTCGGAGTTTTCAAAGATCGTGAGGCCGCCCGTGAAGGTGAAGGTGCACGTGATGTGATATTGCGACATCGGCGTGATCGGCGTGTTCGATGGCATCCCAAGGGATGCCGCCAGATCGATCCCCCGGTACTGCGGGATGAGCCCGGGACGGTCCTTGATCGTCACCTCGACCGGCGGCAGAGGCTGGGGATTGCTCGAATTCAGGAGGAAGACGCCCGACTGCAGGATCGCCTGATAGCAGGCCTCGAACGGGTTTGCAGCATCGCGAAACTGCTTCATCTGCACGGAGGCGAACAGGGCAGGATCGAAGCGGAGCGATCCTCCAAGCGGCCGTTGCGACGGATGCAGGAGATCGAAGTCGATATCCCCCCAGGGCCATTGCAGCAGCGGCGGCGCCGGGGAGCCGGCGGCGGCTTGCGCGACCTCTATGACGGGGAGCACGGACGGCTCAAGCGATCCGGGCCTGAAGGCCATCGTCGAGATCGTCGTGTAGGGACTCGCTGTCGAATAGGGCGCGAAGATCCCCAGAACCTTCGGGAAGCCCAGCACGTCCCGGCCGCTGAAGGCCGACCAGGGATGGTCCACCATGAGGAACGGACAGTACATCGCCACTTCCCCGTCGGGCACAAGCCATCCCCCGACGAGGATGTATTTCATGACGAAGACGCGGACGTAACATTCCCTTTGCGAGATGACGCCGAACTGAGGGAGGAACCCGTATTCCATCTCCGGGTAGTGCAGGATCTCGAGATCGACGAAGGGAAAGACCGGTCGAAACAAAAACCCGCGATCGTCGAGATCGCCGATATTGAGGCGTTCGTCGCAAAGCTGCGTCAGCGCGTCCAGATCTGCCGGCAGCCTGAAGCTGAGAATTTCGACGTTGCGGCAAGTGTATGGCGGTGGAAATTGCGCGTCGCCGATCTGATTGACGTAGAGCATTTGCCTCTCCGGGGGCGTCGAACCGTTCAATATGCCAAAGCGCGGCTTGTCCTCGCGGCTTGCCGTTCCGGCGACGTCCAAATGTCGTCGCGATGCGTTCCTTCGAGCCCGAGCACGAAATCCGCTCCATAGAGGCCAGCGGGGGTTTGGAAGCCGGGTCGATACTCGCCTTCCAGGAGCCGTCCCGCAATCGCGACGCAGGCCTCGGCAGTAAAGTCGTAGCCGTCTGGCGTCGTGAGGCGGGCAGAGGTCACGCGCCGCCAGCTGTCTTCGGCCTCAGCCACGATCACCTGCCTCGCGGCTTTTCTGACGTCATCTTCCGGCCCGTTTGGAAGAATCCGGGCGGTGGCGCGTAGCACGGGCTGAAGCCTTGGAAGCTGGAAAAGCTCGCCGATCCGCGAACTGAAAGGCGCAACCACGCGCGGCAGGGCGCCCACGTCCATGTAGACCTCGATATTGGGCACGCCGGTCGAGCGATAGGCGCAGAGAACGTCGGGCCAGCTCAGCGCCGTGCTTGGCCTCGCTCCGTCTCCATAGTCGAAGCTTCGTTCGACGCGCCCGACGGGGACGGTAGTCAGGTAGCCGTTGCGGCGGATGACGACCTGACTGGAAAATAGCCCCAGCGCGCTTCGCGCGCTCCCCCGCGATGCGATGTTCGATTGAGCGATGCCGATGCGAAGGTATTTGGCGCTCGGCAAATTCGCTACGACGTGGGCCGCCAGGCAATCGGTCGCAACGACCGACCACGCGGCTCCCGGCATCAGCATGACGCCCGCCTCGGCCGCCTCCTGGTCTCTTCGAAGGGCGCCTTCAAAAGCAGGCAGCTCGCCGGAAATGTCGAGATAGTGGACGCGGGCGCTGAGGCAGGCGTCGATCATTGGACTGGCCGTTTCGAGGAACGGCCCCGCCGCGTTGATCATGACGTCCGTGTCCGACAGGGCTTCGGTCACATCGTCGATGCGGTCGAGCCGGTACGCCCGCCAGGGCAGACCGAACCGTTCCGCCTGCTCGCGTAAAGGGTCCGGGTTCCGACCCGCGAGAATAGGGGTGAGCCCTGCCTCCACCGCCCGTTCGGTTATAAGACGCCCCGTATAACCGGTCGACCCGTAAATCATCAGCCGACGCTTGCGCCCGCCGCGGTCGCGCGCTCTGCGCGCGCGGCTCGGGTGTACAGACGGGGTTTTCAGGATCGTGCGTTGCACCACCTCGCTCCCCAAGTTCCCCGGTCAGGTCCGCTCAAAGACCCAGGTTGCCAGCCCGCGGAGAAAGTCCTTGTCCCGCGAATTCTTGACGGCGCCAAAGAGCGAGTCGAACTCATGCAGGGCGGCGCCGGCGAGGCCATGAGCGATCTTGCGCGCATAGTCCAACGATCCGCGTTCGTCCATAAGACGTCTTACCCATCGGATGTCCTGGTCGCGCCGTCCGGAGCGCGGCGCCGAGAGGATTGACTTCAGTCTGTCGCGCTCCGCGTCCGCGCTGCTGCGGAACGCGTGGATGAGCATCAACGTCCGCTTGCCTTCCAGCAGGTCGCCGAGCGGCTCCTTGCCATATTGCTGATGGGCGGCCGCGAGATTGAGGAGGTCGTCCTGAATCTGAAACGCGGCGCCGAGGAAGAAGCCGAAGCGGATGAAGGGCTCAAGATCGGCTCGGCCGCGCGTTCCGATCAGCGCGCCCGCCCGCATGGGGTGGATGACGCCGAGCCATGCCGTCTTCTTCAGCACCATGAGAAGATAATCGTCGTCGCCGAGATCGGTGACGTTGTGCCGACGCCAGCCGAGCTCCATCGCCTGGCCTTCCGCGGATTCCCTCGCCATCTGCTCGGCGTCGCCCAAGACCTTGAGGGCGAGGCTCGCGCCGAGGCTTCTCCGATTGTCGAGGAGCGGTCGCAGGGCGAGGAGCAACATCATGTCGCCCGCATTGATCGCCAGTGGGACGCCATGAATCGCGTGGAGCGCGGGCGCGCCGCGCCGGAGTTCGCTTTCGTCCTCGATGTCGTCGTGCACGAGGAACGCGTTGTGAAACAGCTCGATCGCGACGGCCGTGCGCAGCACCTCGGGAAGCTTCGCCCCGAATGCGCGCGCCGTGGCGATGCAGATGCTTGGGCG
This sequence comes from uncultured Alphaproteobacteria bacterium, assembly GCA_963741845.1. Classification (GTDB taxonomy): domain Bacteria; phylum Pseudomonadota; class Alphaproteobacteria; order Rhizobiales; family Beijerinckiaceae; genus Roseiarcus. The sequence continues at coordinate 53,352 of CAVUJV010000030.1, read as the reverse complement.
CATCGCCTTCCCGCCGCGGCCCGGATAATCGGCCGTCAGGTCGTACAGGTACTCCGCCGGCGCGCCCGACTCGAGATAGGGCTTCATCGCGCCGCTCACCTCGGTCCTGCACTCCCTAAGGAACTCGGCGACAAGCGGAGGCGTCTTCGATCCCCGAACCCCGGCCTCCCGAGCCTTTCGCTGCGTCACGTTACGCCAGAACCCGGACGCAGATGTCGCCGCCGGGCTCGTGGGTCTTCTCGTCGACAATCGCTCCGGCATAGGTTCCGGCCGGCTGGTCGTCCGGAACCTCGATGACGAGAACGGGCTGCGCTTCCCCCTTCACGAGGAAATGGATTTTCTCGAGCGGCGCGAGCTTGCGATCGCTCGCGTAGAGGGGCGGCACGGAGGGAACGAATCCCTCGAGCTGTGGGCCTGAGCTTGACGCTGACCTGCACCCGGCGGCCCGACTTCACTTCGATCGCCACGTCCGCGACGGATGGGGCGCTCGCCGTCGGCTCCGACTTCCCGCGGATGAGCGTGTCGAAAAGCTCGACGCTGACGGCGCCCATCTCCTTCGTCAGTCCGATCATCCGGTCCATCAGAGACCTCAGGTCGGCTTCGAGGTCTACGGAACTGTAGGTTCCCGACCGCACCCGCTCAGCCGCCTGCCGGCCCTGCCGGATATGTTCGTCCGCGACGCGATAGGCGAGCTTCACGGCTCTTCCGATAATTTCGTCCGTTGGCGCGCGCTTTTGGGAAGCTTCCGGTTGCGCTTCGGCGCCCTGTTCGTCGCCCCTCTGCGCCGTCGTCGAGGATGCGCCGCGTCGTGCGGATCGGCTGCTTGCGTTCAGGCCTCGGCCGCTTCACGCGATTGTTTTCGACCATGTCGTTTCTCCGTCCGCCGCAGCGCCTGCCGCTTAGGGGTGATCAAATCCTACAATATCCTCGAGTGCGGGCGCCCCCGTCAGCGCGTGAGCGGCAAGTCGGCCCGACATGACCGCCGCTTCGACGCAACCGAGATTGAGCCCGCAATCGGTCCAGTCTCCGGCGATGGTGAGATTGTCAAAAAAATCGTCAAGGGGAGATATCCGGTATTCGATGCTTCCCGGCAGTGATTGCGTATATCGCTCGCTTGGATTGACGTTCGCCGTCCAGAACTGGGTTCCGAAGCGGAGCTTGCCCGCGAGCCTCTTTCCGGGCTCCGACCTGCCAGCCGCCCCATTCGGCGCGACAAGCAGATCCCATCGAAAGCGGCCCCGCGAGTCGAAGGCCCTCGGCCAGAGATGCCGCGCCTCGGTTTCGAGGAAGGCGACGGCCTTGTCGCGCACGGCGCTTCGGCTGGCCTCCGAGGATTGTGGACGCGCGTTCCATTCGGTCTCCGGCAACGCTCCGCAAAAGTAGGCCACCGTCATCGGCGGACGAGGCCAATCCTCGGCCGGGATGAGCTGTCCCATGTCCGCCCAGGTGTCGAACGGTTTGGCGAAAGCCGATAGCGTAACCGGCGGCGCCTCCCAGCCGAGCGCCTGGATATCTTCGCGAAGCCAAAGCTGGAACGCTTGCGTGGCCACGGTCGTGACGTTGGCCGCCATGTTGCGCCAGCGCGCGTTGCTGGCGACAAGCTCTCTGCACGCATGAGGGACGGCGCCGACGCCAAGGCCAAGTACGACGAAATCGAAGTCCTTCGTCACCCGCAAGGTTCGCCTGGCGGCCTTGCGCCGCTCCCACGGCGATTCGAAGTCCCGCCCCTCAGCTTCGAGCCGGGCGCCGTCCTCAAGCTGCGCGAAGTCGGGCTTCGAGGGCCAGCAGGGTTGGCCCCGGACCTCGACGAGCGGGCGATAGTCCTTTCCGCCCTTCACCTTCGCCTGAACGTCGAATTCGAGGGCTTCGATATATGGCTTCTCCCCGGGCGCGAGCCCGGCCGGATCGCACAGCCGGACGTTTTCGAGACGATGGAAAAACCTGAACCGCACGCCGCGCGCCCGGAGGGCTTCGTAGAACGGCGCGAAGACCACATCGCCCATGCCGCGGCGCATCTTCCAGAAGAACGCGCCGCGATAGGTGAAGAACATGCGAAAGCTGCCCCTCAGCGCGACGCCCGCCGCAAGCCGCGGACGATCGGCTTCTCCATTTTCGTAAGCGAAGACGAGATCGTAGAGTCCGCGAAGAAAGGCCGAGTCCAGCGCCCGCTCCGAGGCTCCGTTGAGACGCAGCCATTCGCGGCAATCGTAATCATTGATCGCGTCCAGTCCGCGCGGATCGGTCAGAAGGCCGAATCGCACCACGCCGACGAGCGTGGCGAGGACGAGATCGACGATCTCCCATCGGCGGCGGACATCGTCGTCGGCCGCGATAAGGTTCTCAAGCCGCGCCTTGACGCTCGAGGCGATGGTCTGAAGCAGGCGGATCAGGACGCCGCTCGCGACTTCGGAGATCATTCCGAGCGCCGCCTCGACGAGGACGAGACCCTCGACCGCCACGGCGACGGTTCCGAGAAAGCCATAGCGAATGAGCGTCTCGGCTCTCGTCGCGATCTCCTCGGGGGTCGACACCGCGAGCGAGGCGCCATCGGCCGGGCCTGCGTTCGTGTCCCGCCGGCCCGGGTCTTCCGTCGTCTCGACCCCCGTCAGAAGGGTCCGCAGAAGCGTCGTCGCGCGCAGAACATAGCTCCGCAAACTCAGGATGTCGGGCGGCTGCGGGTCGCCTGGCTCTCCCGGCGCCGGGGGGAAATTGACGGTCAGATGCGCCCAGCTTCCCGCGCGGGTCTTCTCGCTGACGCCCACATGCGGATCCGGGAAGAAGGCCTCCCGCCAGCTCCCGAATGCGCGTCCTTTCGGTCCCTCCGCCAATTCCTCATAGCATTCGCGCAGGAGCCGGAATGCGTTTTCGTAATAGCCGAGCCAGATATGAAGGCCGTGCTCTTCAATCCGCCCGCTCGGTCCCCGGCCCGAGGCGCCTTTGCCGCCGAGCCTCCAGCCCATCTGGTAAACGGCGACCTGGTACTTTTGCCGATGCTCCGGTCGAGTCAGTTCGAAGGCCGCGGCCATCGACGCGCAGCCGCCGCCTACGACGGCGACTTTGATGGGCCGCACATGCCCCAAATGCCCCTCCGACCCCGATGAGATTTCGCAATATGCCGTTGCGACGCGGATAAATTAAATACGTCGAGGTCCCCAAGCGTCAAGCGCGCGTCGCGCGAGGCGGGTCGGCCGAAGCGGCTTAGGACGGGCTCATGTCACGCTGGCGCCCGGACCCCTGCGGTCCGGATTTCGGCCCCGCGCGCCGCCGTGCTCTGAGGCGTTGGCGCCGGCTGGCGGGCCTCAGCTCTTGACCTCGCGTTCATCAGCCACATGACCAAGCCGACAATAACGAAGAAAGTTAGCTGATTTTCGCGCTGAGACAGGAACAGGCGATAGAATCCATAGGCTACAAGTGAGCAGGCGAGCGCACCAGCAACCGCGCCAAGCCTCTCCCGGTTGGACCAGCTTTCACGAATTCCAAACCAGATGCTCACGACAATCATTCCAGCATAGAATACGAACCCCGGGATTCCAGATTCGACCAATACTGTGAGGGCAAAACTGTCGACCGACGGGAGGCCCGCCGGAGCTAACCCACCCTACGATATCTCCCGAGGTGCCAAGTCCATAACCCCAAAGCGGGCTTCTCATCGATCTTAGGAATTCCCATCGCCCATTGGACGTACCGGCCCATGTCGCTATAGGCTTCCATTCCGCCACCCAGCACTATGTTATGCAGACGGGCCCAGAAAAGGATAAGTGCAGCGAGAGCTGCAAAGAAAATCATCGCAACGATGCCGCCGATTGCCGGCGTAAGACTATAGCGGTCAAATCGGCTTTTCCGGACTAGCGACACGCCGACAAAGGTTACGGTTCCGACGATAAGGCTGTTATATCCGCCTCGAGACCCTGAGCAGAAGATCGCTATCAGACACAAAATGGCTGTAACAATGCCTAGCCATCTCTCTCCAAGAGATTTTCCATAGAGTATGAAAAAATATGGGATCGGCGCAACCATTGCACCGAACTCAGCAAGTGAAAGAGCACACTGTGTAAATTGACGAGACGCGTGGCAGGCCGTTACGAAAAGAAATCGTACGAACGAATATCTGCCAGTCTTGGGTTCGCTTCTAACACCATTGTCTGCAGCGGATGTGGCAAAATATCAAAATAAAAATGCTTTCGAAAAATGAAATCATAAATCGCAACCAAGGCAACAATAATCATCGAATAACAGATAATTTTCAGTATTAATATGACGTCATCCTCCGTCTTTACCACAAATATTGTCGCAAGAAGCGGGACATACCAAGCTAATACAATTTCTGTCATATCCGAAGTGCTGGCAGAAATTTGTCTTGATAGAATAGTCGAAATAATCGTCATCAGCAAATATCCAATGAAACACGCAGCCAGTATATTTGATCCAACTATAACCTCTTTAATCTTCTTTCTCTGCTCGGCAGAGCCGCCCATTGTGATTGCGAAGACCACGATTAAGGCAAATGTTGCCATTCTGCGTACTGAAATCCAGGGCAAGCCTGGAACTACCAGCGTATAATAAGCGGGGATCGTCAAGCTGACGACGATCATTATAAAGAAAGTTGCCCGGACTGCTTTTGTCGGAACACGATGCAAGTCTGGCATCGCAGCAAGAAGCACAATTGCGGCGATCGCAACGATTCCAAACGCTCCAGCAGGCGGCAAAATGACTGCGGCGAAACCAAAAAGGAGACCGAGGGTAATTGATACGAAAATCCAGGCAGCAACCGGGAGAACTGCCCGGAGCGCAGAAGGAACTGAAGCGGACAATCGCCTGGACAGGCCCCTGACGGGAATCGTGGAGCGAATGCGAGGGTTCAAACCGGCTGTGGGAACTTTGCGGCTCAACAAATCTATCCCCAGAAATCAGAAGGCAGGAAGAGCGATTCGATCCTTCAGAAGAACCGCGGAGCGCCCAGTTTAGTCCCCGCAGTGAGGCACACAATCCGCACTATGCGTCAACAATGCGTCCGATAAAACAACATTGCCACTCAGCCCGGCCCCGCCAGACACGCCTCGCCCCCTCGGAGCGAGGGCCGGACCTCTTCACCAGCTTACGCAAATTTTGCCGAAGTGCTTCCCGGCCTCCTCATAGCGGAAAGCGTCGGCCAGCGCCTCCAGCGGAAATGTCCGGTCGATCACGGGCCTGACGCCGGTCGCCTCGATGGCCCGCACGAAATCCTGCTGCTGCCGGCGGCTGCCGACGATGAGGCCCTCGAGGCGGATCTGCTTGGCCATCATTTTCGAGGTGGGGACTTCGCCCGCCCGCCCGGTCAGCACGCCGATCAGGTGAATATGTCCGCCGATCTTCGTCGCCTCGATCGATTGCGCGAGCGTGCCCGGTCCGCCGACTTCGATCACGTGGTCGACGCCGCGGCCCTCGGTCCACTCCTTGACCGCGAGGCCCCAGTCGGCCCGCGCCCGGTAGTTGACCGTGAACTCGGCGCCCATGGCGCGGAGCTTCTCGATCTTGGCGTCGGAGGATGACGTCGCCAGAACGCGCGCGCCCATCGCGCGGGCGATCTGGAGCGCCCAGATGGAGACCCCGCCCGTGCCCAGGACAAGCACGCTGTCGCCCGCCTTGAGCCCGCCATTGGGCACCAGCGCGCGCCAGGCCGTGAGGCCGGCCGTGGTGATCGTCGCGGCCTCTTCGGCGCTGTAGCCGGCGGGCGCCAGGGTGAAGGCGGAAGCCGGCGCGACCGCCGCTTCGAGGGCGAAGCCGTCGATCCCGTCTCCCGGCACGCGGCGGAAGTCGCCAGACTTCGGCGCTCCGTCCTGCCAGTCGGGGAAGAAGCCCGAGACGACGGTGTCGCCGACCCTGAAGTCCTTCACGTCCGCGCCGACCGCCTCGACGACGCCCGCGCCGTCCGCCATCGGCACCCGGCCGTCCGCGGTCGGCGATTTGCCGCAGCAGACGAGGTAATCGTGGAAATTGAGGGAGCTTGCGTGGAGCGCGACGCGGATCTGGCCCGGACCGGGGTCTCCGGGATCGGGACGGTCGACGAGCTTCAGCCGGTCAAGGCCTCCGGGCGCGTGAATCACCATCGCTTTCATGGGCCTCATGCTCCTTGGGCCGCTTCCGGCGACAGGGCGAGCCCTCGGCGAAAAGTGGCGCGCGATTTTGCGCGTCTTTATCGCGATTCTGGGTCGGTTTTCATCGATTTTCGCACGAAGCAAAGCATTTTTTGAGCGATTCGCAGCGGAAAAACCGGCCAAAACCGCGCCGATTCCTTCCGCGAATCGAGACCTTTCAAGGCCTTGCGCTGACATTTCCTTCCGGCGAGACGCGATCGATGGTCCGGCGACGGCGGAAAGATGGCCGAAACATGCCCACGCTGGCCTCGCCGCAAAGTCAGCGGCCTTGGCGATTTGGCGGCTTCCGGCTTGACGGCGATCCGGCATCATACCCGCTATGTCAGAAAATCAGAAGCGAATGTTTTCTCCATTCTCATGGCTCGAAGGTCTCCGACCCCGTGCCATCCCCGTATTGAGCAAGGTCCGCCTGGGACAAAGACGGAAGGCCTATTCCGCGGCCGCTCGCCCTTCGGTCCATTCCGGCTCTCGCGGAGGCTCCGGTCTCGACTTCGCCGGCGCAAGGTCGAGCGGCAACTCTGGCTCACGCGGCGGCTCCGCGGCCTTCGCCGGACTTTCCTTCCGCGCATCGCCGGAGATCCAGTGGGCGAAGCGGTCCAGATAGAGATAGATGATCGGCGTGGTGAAGAGGGTCAGCGCCTGGCTGACGATGAGGCCGCCGAACATCGTGTAGCCGAGCGGCTGGCGAAGCTCGGAGCCGGTGCCGTGACTGAGCATCAGCGGCACCGCGCCGAGCAGCGCCGCCATCGTCGTCATCATGATCGGACGGAAGCGCATAAGCGCCGCCTGGCGGATCGCCTCCACGGTCGAGAGGCCCTGGTCCCGCTCCGCCGCGATCGCGAAGTCGACCATCATGATGCCGTTCTTCTTCACGATGCCGATGAGCAGGATCGTGCCGATCAGCGCGACGAGGCTGAACTCGTAGCCGAACAGCATCAGCATCGCGAGCGCGCCCAGGCCCGCGGAGGGCAGGGTCGAGAGAATTGTCAGCGGGTGGATGAAGCTCTCATAGAGCACGCCGAGGATGATGTAGACGCAGACCAGCGCCGCCAGGATCAGGAGCGGCACGGTCGTCAGCGAATCCTGGAACGCCTGCGCATTGCCCTGGAACGTCGTCATGAACCCCTTCGGCAGCCCAAGCTCGTTCATCGCGGTCTGGACGGCTTCGGTCGCGGGGCCGAGGGCGACCCCGTCGGCGAGGTTGAAGCTGATCGTAATCGCCGGGAACTGGCCCTGGTGGCTGATCGACAGCGGCATCACCGGCGCCGTCGTCCATTTCGCGAAGGCGCTGAGCGGCACCATCTGGTTCGTGAGCGGAGAGCGGATGTAGATTTGGTCGAGCGAGCCGGGATGCTGCTGGAGCTTCGGCGTGATTTCCATGATCACGTCGTAGGTGTTCACCTGCGTGAAATACTGCGTCACCTGCCGCTGGCCGAAAGCGTCGTAGAGCGTATCGTCGATCAACTGCGGCTGAATGCCGTAGCGCGAAGCCATGTCGCGGTCGATCTTGAGGGTGAGAGTCGTCCCGGAATTCTGCTGATCGGTGGCGACGTCGCGAAGCTGAGGCAGCGCTTGTAACTTGGTCAGGACCTTTGGCGCCCAGGCATTGAGCTCATCGAGATTGGCGTCCTGCAGCGTGTACTGGAACTGCGTCCTCGCGAAACGGGCGCCGACCGTCACGTCCTGGGCCGCCTGAAGATAGACGCGGAAGCCCGGGATCTGGGCGAGTTTCGGCCTGAGGCGGGAGATGACCTGGAACGCGTCGACGTCGCGGTCGTCGCGCGGCTTCAGGGTGATGAACATGCGGCCGTTGTTCGAGGCCGAATTGCCGACGCCCGTGCCGAGACCCATCGCCATCGTCGCGACCGCGGGATCCTGCATGACGATGGCGCCGGCCTGCTCCTGCAGCTTGTACATCGCGGGGAACGACACGTCTTGTCCGGCCTCGGTCGTGCCGAACAGGATGCCGGTGTCCTGCTGCGGGAAGAAGCCCTTGGGGATGATGACGAAGAGATAGCCCGTCGCCACGACCGTCGCGAGGAAAGTGAGCAGGGTCGCGAAGCGGTGGCGAAGAACAAAGTCGATGCCGTGCTGGTAGCCGAGTTGCAGCGCATCGAACGCCCGTTCGCTGATCTTGTAGAGCTTGCCGTGGCGCTCCTCATCATGCGGCTTGAGGAAGCGCGAGGCCATCATCGGCGTCAGCGTCAGCGAGACAAAGGCCGAGACGGCGATGGTCATGACGATTGTCACCGAGAACTCGCGGAAGAGGCGACCGATGATGCCGCTCATCATCAGGAGCGGGATCAGCACCGCCATCAGCGAGATCGGAGATCGAGATGATCGTGAAGCCGATCTCGGCCGAGCCCTTCAGCGCCGCCTCGAACGGCTTTTCGCCCGCCTCGATATGGCGCGTGATGTTTTCCAGCATCACGATGGCGTCGTCGACGACGAAGCCGACCGCGATCGTGAAGGCCATCAGCGACAGGTTGTCGAGGCTGTAGCCGACCACCCACATCGCAGCCGACGCGCCGAGCAGCGCGAGCGGCACGGTCACGCTCGGAATGATCGTCGCCCAGACGCTGCGCAGGAAGACGAAGATGACCCCGACCACAAGGAAGATCGTAAGGATCAGCGTGCGCTCGACGTCGTCGACCGAAGCCCGGATCGTCGTCGTCCGGTCCGACAGCACCTCGACCTTGATGCTCGGGGGGATCGAAGCCCGAAGCGTGTCCAGCGTTTTCTTGATCGATTCGACCGTCGTGATGACGTTCGCGCCGGGCTGCTTGAAGACGACGAGGAACACGCTTGGCTTGCCGTTGCTCCAGGCGGCCTGGGTCGTGTCGAACGGCCCCATGACGGCTTCGCCGATGTCGCGGATGCGCACCGGCGCGCCGTTTCGGTAGGCGATGATGATGTCGTTCCAGGGCTTCGCGCTGAGAAGCTGATCGTTGTCGTAGATCGTGAATGACTGCTTGACGCCCTCGAGAGTGCCTTTGGGGCTGTCGACCGTCGCGATCCCGATCTGCTGGCGCACGTCCTCGAGCTGCAGGTTCTTCTGCATGAGCTTCGCGGGGTCGATCTGGATGCGGACGGCGGGCGTCTGCTGTCCGCCGACGCGCACAAGCGATACGCCCGAAATCTGGCTGATGCGCTGCGCGAGAATATTCTCAGCCGTATCGTCGACGTCGATCAGCGGCGTCGTGTCCGACCGGACCGAAAGAATGAGGATCGGCGTGTCGGATGGGTTGACCTTCCGGTAGGTGGGCGGACTCGGCAGATTCTTGGGCAATTGCCCGCCGGCGGCGTTGATCGCGGCCTGGATGTCGTTGGCGGCGGCGTCGATATTGCGGTCGAGGTCGAACTGGACTGTGATGGCCGTCGCGCCGAGCGAACTCGAGGAGGTCATCTGGCTGACGCCGCTGATCTGCGCGATCTGCCGTTCCAGCGGCTGCGCGACCGAGGTCGCCATCGTGTCGGGCGAGGCGCCGGGCAGTTGCGCCGTCACGGTGATCGTCGGGAAGTCGATCTGCGGCAGCGGGGCGACCGGCAGAGACGGGAAGGCCACGAGGCCCAACAGAAACACCGCGACCATGATGAGCGTGGTCGCGATGGGCCGCCGGATGAAGGGTTCGGAGAGACCCACGAGACGTCAGCTCCCCTGCGCGGCGACGATCGCGACGGGCGTACCCGGCTGGAGGAGGAAGGCGCCGGTCGTCACGACCTTCTCGCCATCCTTCACCCCGTCCGCGACGACCGCCTCGACCGTATTCTGATGCGTCACCGTCACCTTGCGAAGGGCCGCGCGGTTGTTCCCGTCGACCACGTAGACGAAGAGGCCGTCCGGCCCGTGCTGGATGGCCTCCGACGGAACGACGAGCGCGTTCCTGTCGATTCCGATCTGGAGGCCGACCGTCACGGCGAGGCCCGGCCACAACGCGTGATCCTTGTTGTCGAACTCCGCCTTGAGCTTGATCGTGCCGGTGGCGAGGTCAACCTGATTGTCGCTCACGGTGAGCTTTCCGGCAGCCAGCGTCTTGCCCGCGGAGTTCATCACCGTCGTCAACAGGGGGCCCTCTTTGAGCTCGGCGTTGATCTCGTCGACATATTCCTGCGGCTGGGTGAAGATGACGGCGATCGGCTCGAGCTGGGCGATGGTGACGATCCCGGTCTGCTGGGCGGCGCTGACCAGATTGCCCTCGTCGACGAGGCGATAGCCGACCCGGCCCGAAATCGGCGCCGTGATGGTCGCGTAATCGAGCTGCACCTGCGCCGCGTCGATGGCGGCGGCGTCGGCGACGATCGCTGCGGTCAGCTGATTGACCAGCGAATTCTGGGTGTCGAGCTGCTGCTGGGTGGCGAAACTCTGCTTCGCGAGCGACGCGTATCGGGCCTGGTCGAGCTTGGCGTTGGCGAGATTGGCCTCGTCCTGAACCTTCTTGGCCTTCGCCTGCTCGAGCGCCGCCTGGAAGGGGCGCGGGTCGATCTCGGCGAGCAGGTCGCCTTTCTTCACCATCTGGCCTTCCCTGAAGCCGATCTTCATGATCTGCCCGTCGACCCGGGCGCGAACGGTCACGGTGTTATACGCCTGCACCTGGCCGAGCCCCTGAAGGACGACCGGAAAATCCGTCCGCCGGGCCGCAACCGCCGTCACGTTGACGGGCGGCGGCCCGCTGGGCTTTCCGCCGCGTTCGCGCCCTGCGTCGAGGGAGGCCAGATCCGGTCATGCAGCCCGTGCGCGACCCCGGCGAGCTGAGGCGACCAGCGGTCGGCAGCCTCGGGCTTCCAGACGGCATAGGCCCCAAGGGCGACAAGCGCCACGCACGCGTACACAATCACTCGGCCGAGCCGCATTTGCGAAAATTCCTCGCCTGCCGCCGATGATCGCGAGGTTCGCGCACAATTCGCGGCAGATTGGCAGATAACATCAAAAGACGCGTTTGGAAGACTGATCCTAAAAGTCTCAAGCAGAATTGAACGCACGAAATCGTGAGGATATCAGGGGTTTTGCGCCAGGCGAGGGGTGCAAAAACGTCGCCCGCTCGCCTATGTTCGGGACCCATGATTCGCTCCGGATCCCAGCGGAACGGCGACGCAGAGGCCGGCCCGCTCGCCCAGCGGCTGCGCCCGCCCTATCTGCGCGGCCTCAACGACGAACAGCTTGCCGCGGTCGAGGCCCTCGACGGGCCGGTTCTCGTGCTGGCCGGGGCCGGAGTCGGCAAGACGCGGGTGCTCACTTCGCGCATCGCCCATATCGTCGCGTCGGGACGGGCGCGGCCGCACGAGATTCTGGCCGTCACCTTCACCAACAAGGCCGCGCGCGAAATGCGCGAGCGCGTCGCGCTTCTCACCGGCGCGGTGCAGGGCCTGCCGTGGCTCGGCACATTCCACTCGATCGGCGCCAAGATCCTGCGCATGCACGCGGAACTCGTGGGGTTGCGGCCGAACTTCACGATCCTCGACGCGGACGACCAGCTTCGTCTCTTCAAGCAGGTCCTGCAGGCCGAGAACATCGACGAGAAGCGCTGGCCCGCCCGGGCGCTCGCGGCGCTCGTCGACGGCTGGAAGAACCGGGGCCTCGACCCGAAAGGCGTTTCCGCGAGCGAGGGCGCAGCCTTCGCGGGCGGCCGCGCGATCGCGCTCTACGAAGCCTATCAGGCGCGGCTGAAGACCCTGAACGCCGTCGATTTCGGCGATCTCCTGCTCGAAACCCTCAGGCTCTTCCGGGAGAACGCCGACGTCCTCGCGGCGTTCCAGCGTCGCTTCCGCTACATGCTCGTGGACGAGTATCAGGACACCAACGTCGTCCAGTACCTGTGGCTGAGGCTTCTCGCGGGAGGCAGCGGCAATCTCTGCTGCGTCGGCGACGACGACCAGTCGATCTACGGCTGGCGCGGCGCGGATGTCGACAACATCCTGCGCTTCGAGCGCGATTTTCCGGGCGCGATGGTCGTGCGCCTCGAGCGCAACTACCGCTCGGGCGGCCATATCCTCGCGGTCGCCGCGGGCCTCATCGCCAAGAACCAGGGCCGCCTCGGCAAGACCCTCTTCACCGACGCGGCGATGGGCGAGCGGCCGACCGTGACCGGCGTCTGGGACAGCCAGGAAGAGGCGCGGATCATCGGCGAGTCGATCGAGGCGCTCCAGCGCGAGGGCGTGTCGCTCAACGACGTCGCGATCCTCGTGCGCGCCTCCTTCCAGATGCGCGAGTTCGAGGAGCGCTTCGTCGCGATCGGCCTGCCTTACAAGGTGATCGGCGGCCCGCGCTTCTACGAGCGGGCGGAAATCCGCGACGCGCTCGCCTATCTGCGCTCGGTGGCGCAGGCCGACGACGACCTCGCCTTCGAGCGCATCTTCAACACGCCGAAGCGGGGCCTCGGCGAATCCACCCTCTCGACCCTGCACGAATACGCCCGCCGGACGGGCGTTTCGCTGAGCCGCGCCGCGCGCGCGCTGATCGAGACGGAGGAACTGAAGCCCCGGCCGCGCCACACGATCCGCGACCTTCTGGCTTCCTTCGACCGCTGGCGCGCGCGCATGGCCCAGATCCCGCATGAAGAGCTTGCCCAGCAGGTGCTGGAGGAAAGCGGCTATATCGACATGTGGAAGGCCGAGCGCACGCCCGACGCGGCCGGCCGGCTCGACAATCTCAAGGAGCTTGTCCGCTCGATGGGCGAGTTCCCCGACCTCAACGCCTTTCTGGAGCATGTCTCGCTCGTCATGGATGTCGAGAGCGGCGACGAGGGCGAGCGCGTCTCGGTGATGACGCTGCACGCGGCGAAGGGCCTCGAATTCGACGTCGTCTTCCTCCCCGGCTGGGAGGAGGGCCTGTTCCCCAGCCAGCGCACGATGGACGAGAACGGGCGCGCCGGGCTCGAGGAGGAGCGCCGCCTCGCCTATGTCGGCCTCACCCGCGCGCGGCGCGAGGCGAAGATCACCTACGCCGCCAATCGCCGCATCCGCGGCCTCTGGCAAAGCTCGGCGCCTTCGCGGTTCATCGGCGACCTGCCGGAAGACCACATCGACCTCGAGGAGACGGCCGGCCTCTCCGCCTTCGGCGGCTATGGGGCCTCGCGCTTCGACGGCGCGCCGGCGGCCTTCGAGACCTCGCGCCACGACACGCCGGGCTGGCGGCGCGCGCAGGAGCGCTCGCGCCGTCCGGAGAGCCCGAGCCGGGGCGGGGGACGGATCATCGAGGGCAGGGCGCAGGCGAGCTGGACGGAGAAGAGCGCCTACGAAGCGGGCGCGCGCGTCTTCCACCTGAAGTTCGGGCCGGGCAGCGTCGTCGCGGTCGACGGGCAGAAGCTGACCGTCGACTTCGATCACGCGGGCCGCAAGCTCGTGATCGAGAGTTTCGTCACGCCGGGGACGTGAAAATCCGGAGGGATTTGGATTTCCTCGACGGCGCCTCTCCCGAAGCCTTCAGGCCCCGAAAATCCGGCTTGGAAAGGCTTGGATTTTCTTGGATTCTCTCGTCCGAATCGAGCCTTTTCAATAGGTTACGAGAGGTCGTGCGCGAAGAAATTTTTCCGCGCGCTCTTCCGCTCCGAGGAGCGGCGGAATTGGCTGATGGCGGGAGGAAACGGCTGGCGCATGGGATGAACGCTACCACAAAATCCAGAATTCTGAAATAGAGAAAATTGACCAACTCTTGTGAGGCTTTTGCGTTTGTTCGCAAGGGCTCAGCGTTGAAAGTGGTTAAACCAAAGGGGAGCCGCTGCTCGTCATGGACGGGCTTGTGCCGGCCATCCACGCCGAGCCAGTACAATTCGGCTAATCGATATAACGAGACCAATAAAATCAGCCCTTATACGGGCAAGGGCCGTGTTCCCGTGGATGGACGGGACAAGCCCGTCCATGACGCGGCGGCGCTGAACGCTTTCCACCTATTGGCCAACAGCTAACGCTTGTCTCGCAAACGAGCCGCCATTCCGGAGAATGGCGGCTCCCGCGCGTTTCGGCGATTGCGCCGGGGCGGCGTTCAGCTCTGCGGCGGCTGATCGGGCGGTCCCGCTGAGAATCCGGCCCGGAGGGCGGCTGCGCCGGTCGGACATGAACTGGTCGAACTCGGCGCGATCCTTGGCGAAGCGCAGGCGGGCGAGGAAATCCTTGAACTCCCGCTGCTCGTCTTCGAGGCGCTTCAGCGTTTCTTCGCGATAGTCGTCGAAGGCGCGATTGCCGCTGGACGCCGGGCCGAACCAGTCGCGTCCCGACCGGACGCCGCGGTCCATCTTCGAGCGCACGACCTCCATGCGGTCCTGCATGCGAGCCATCTTGCGCTCCCAACGATCGCCGCAGCCGCGTTCCCAATCCGTCATCGGTCCATCTCCTGCGTAGACCGGGCGCCGCCAGAAGCCGCATCGTCCGCGCGCGATCAGGAAGCCGAGAAGGATGAGGCCGATCGGCCACCACCACAGAAATCCCAGAACGGTGAGAATGACGGCCATAGCGTTGCCCTCGTGTGTGAATGTAATGAACATTTACATGGTCCCACGCTCTGCTGTCAAGCGCATTGGACGGACGGCGCGGACGGGTCGGGCGTTCAGCCGCGCGGCGTTACGCCGAGACCCTGCAGATAGATGAGGGCGCTGGCTTCCAGGAGTTCCTCGGCCGACATCGGCATGGCGCGCTGCGCGCCGTCGCCGCGTCCGAACAGCGAGGCGATTCCATGCGCCATGGCCCAGATGTGGAGCGCGACCATCAGCGCCGGAGGCCGGCCTGCCGCGGGCATCAGGGCGCAGATCTGTTCCGCCGCTCCGCGCAGGACGGCGAAGGCCCGTTCGCTGGCTTCCCGCAGAGCCGGGTCGTCACGAACGGAAATCCCGGCTTCGAACATCGCCGAATAGAAGGCGGGCTGCGTTCGGACGAATTCGAGATAGGCTTTGCCAAGCCGGTCGAGCGCCGTCAGCGCATCGGGGCGCCCGCCGTTCCACGCGCGCGCGATCGAGCCCTCGAAGCGCTCGAAGCCGCGCAGCGCGACGCTCGCCATCAGTTCGTCCCGGTCGCGGAAATGCCGATAGGGCGCTGCGGGGCTGACGCCCGCAAAGCGCGCGGCCTCCGCGAAAGTGAAGCCTGCCGTCCCTTTCGTGGCGATCAACTGCAGCGCGGCCTCGATCAACGCCTCGCGCAGATTGCCGTGATGATAGCCGCGCGCGCCGGGGTCATGCTTGTTCCAACTCATGTAAAGATCGCTTACATGAGTAGGGCCGGAGTGTCGACGCCGGGCGTTGGCGCACGAGAGGAGGATGCGATGGTCGACGAAGCCTGCTTCCGCCGGATCGCTTTGTCTTTCGAAGGCGCGAGCGAACATCCGCATTTCGACCGTCGCGCCTTCAAGGCGCGCATCACTTTCGCGACGCTCGCGCCGGACGGGCTGACCGCCAACATCAAATTCGCGCCCGACGAGCAGGCGCTCAAATGCGCCGTCGCGCCGGACGCCTTTCATGCGCTCGACAACGCCTGGGGCCGGCAGGGCTGGACGAAGGCGACGCTTGCGGCTCTAAGCGAGGCGGAATTGCGCGCCGCGCTCGACATGGCCTGGCGCCACGGGTCCGCGCCCGCGAAGCGCGGGCGAAGACGCTGACAAGCGGGCAGGGGGGAACATCATGGACGCTCAATTCGCCGCCGAGGCCGACGCCATCCTGCGCAAGGCGACCGAGGCGGAGCCGCGCGTTCCGGGGGCCGTGGCGCTCGCGACCAACCGCGAGGGAAACTTTTACGAGGGCGCGGCCGGAGTCCGGCGGCTCGGCGAGAGCGCGCCGATCACGGCGGACAGTACGCTCGCGCTCTTCTCATGCAGCAAGGCCGTCACCGGAACCGCCGCGCTCCAGCTTGTCGAGGAGGGGCGGCTCGACCTCGACGCGCCGGCGAAGCTTTATGCGCCGGAGATCGGCGCGCTTCAGGTGCTGGAAGGCTTCGACGAGAAGGGCGGGCTCGTGCTGCGGGCGCCGAAGCGCGACATCACGACCCGCATGCTGCTCCTGCATACGGCGGGCTTCGGCTACGATTTCTTCAATGCGACGCTCAAGCGCCTCACCGACGAACACGGCCAGCCCGACCCGCGCAACGGCGAGAAGCGCGGCCTCATGGTCCCGCTGCTGTTCGATCCGGGCGAGCGCTGGAACTACGGCCTCGGCATCGACTGGGCGGGGCAGGTGATGGAGGCGATCGTCGGCGAAAAGCTCGACGCCATCCTGAAAGCGCGCGTCCTCGATCCGCTCGGCATGACGGACACCGCTTTCGTGCTCACCCCTGCGATGCGCGCCAGCCGCGCCTCGATGCATCGCCGCGACCGCAAGGGAGCGCTTCAGCCTTTCGACTTCGAACTGCCCGAGACGCCGGAAGTCTTCATGGGCGGCGGCGCGCTCTTCGGAACGGCTGCGGACTACATGCGCTTCCTGCGCATGTGGCTCAACGACGGCATGGGCGAGCGCGGCCGCGTTCTGAAGGCCGAGACGGTCGCCCTCGCGGCGCGCGACCAGCTCGGCGGGCTCAAGGTCGGGATGCTTCCGAGCATGAACCGCGCCGTCACCCATGATGCGGAATTCTTCCCCGGTCTCGCGAAGTCCTGGGGCTTCACCTTCATGGTCAACGACGAAGCGGCGCCGACGGGCAGGCCCGCGGGCTCGATCGCCTGGGCGGGACTGGGCAATCTCTATTACTGGATCGACCGCGGAAACGGCGTCGCGGGCTTCTGGGGATCGCAGCTTTTCCCCTTCCTGGACCCGGCGGCGCTGGAGGGCTTCCTCGCGTTCGAGACGGCGCTCTACCGCGCGCTGAAGCGGCGGGCGTAGCCGGCCGCGGCCCTCACGGCCTTCGTTCGAGGAAGGCGAGGACGGCCTCCTTGTAGACGCGGTCGCCGACGGCGACATTGTGGTCCCGGCCGGGAATGTCGATCGCCTCGGCGTTCGGCATCATCGCGGCGAGCTTGTGCGGGTCGCCCGCGATGTCGTCGCGGGTCCCGACCGCGATCAGCGTCGGCGTCGCGATCTTTGCGACGCCCTTCGCCGTGAGGCTCTGGCGCGAGCCGCGGATGCAGGCGGCAAGCGCCGCGCGGTCGCTCCTGTTCTG
Organism: uncultured Alphaproteobacteria bacterium; assembly: GCA_963741845.1. Taxonomy (GTDB): domain Bacteria; phylum Pseudomonadota; class Alphaproteobacteria; order Rhizobiales; family Beijerinckiaceae; genus Roseiarcus. Next base: position 36,151 of record CAVUJV010000030.1, on the reverse strand, counting down.
ATCGGCGAAGGCGCGAAACATGCGCTGCATCGGATCGGTAAGATCTTCCACGGAAGGCGCCTCCATGGCTTCGCCGATGCCGGCCGGCAGGCTCGCGCCGTTGACCAGCCGGTCGCCCAGTCCGCCCATGATGAGCGAGCGCACGATCTCGGGGCGTCCGAGCGTGAGAAAGGCGCCGATCCGGGCGCCCATCGAATAGCCCATGACATCGGCGCGCGGGACATTCACATGCGCCAGCAGATTGGCCGCGTCGCGCGCCATGAGATCGACCCGGTAGTCGGCCGGCGCGTAGAGCTTCTGGCTCTCGCCGTGGCCGCGATTGTCGAAGGCGATCACGCGGCGTCCGGCGCGCGACAGCGTCGTCACCCAGCGGGGATTGACCCAGTTGACCCGATGGTTCGACGCAAAGCCGTGGATGAGCAGGATCGGCTCGCCCCGGTCCTCGCCCTCGGGCGGAACGTCGATATAGGCGAGATGGACGCTGTCGGAGGCGAAGCGCTTCAGCATCTTTAGAAGCGCGCGCGCTCCCGCAAAGTCCAGCCGTGCGACGCGAGGTTGCGCCTTGCGAGGGGCGTCGCCGTTCCGGTGATCGCGAGCGTCTTCGATTTCGCCGCGGCGCCGTTGGCGGTCGCGGTCATGCCCTCGATGATCTTCGCGGTCTCGGGCGTCCAGGACAGAATGTCGATCGGATAGGCGCCGATCACGTTCCCGGCGCCGGTGCGAACAAGGGGGAAGCGCAGGCTTTCGTCGCCGAGATAGCCGACCATCGGTCCGGCCCAGTTTCGCTGGCCCGCGGTCAGCTCCATGCGCTTGCGGATGAAATAGGCCGTCGCGCGGTCGTTGGCGGTCGCCGCGCGCGAGAGCATGGATCCGAGATTGGCGGTCGCGCCGGTCGCGCGGGCCGACTCGACCATCGCCGTCACGTCGATGGGCGTGTAGAACGAATTGGCGAACAGGCTGTTGGCGACCGAGGCGTCGACGCCGAGCGCGGCGAGCTTGGCGCGGTTCATGTCCATGAGCTGCGCGGAGGAATAATCGGTCGCGAGCGCGCCGAGCGTGTTCGCCGTCGAGACATTGGAGACCGCGATGCCCGCGGCCCCCGGAACCACCATGAAGGCGCCCGACACGGCAAGGCCGCCGATCGCAGCCGCGCCCGAGAGTTCGTCGAGCCGGGCCGCGAGCGGCAGGAAGTCGGTATAGGGATCGACGCCGAGATGCGCCGCCAGAAGCCGCTTCTGCTTCGCTTCGCCGGTCAGGCTTTCGACCGCGTTCTCGCGCGACTTGCCCATGTTGTTGAGGCCGGAGCCGATGCCGCCGAAGAACTGGCCGATGCCATTCACCGTGTTCTCGGTCGTGCCGACCGGATTGCGGATGAGGTTGCCGGCGAAGACCACGGGGCCGGCCGCCGCCTTGGCGACGCCCTCGCCGAATTCCTGCGGCCCGCTCGTCTTCGACAGCGCGTTGAGCGCGTCGAACTCGCGGATGCGCGCCGCCATCAGCTGGTCGCCCTCGACCGAAATATCGCCGAGCGACGTGCGGACCGTGTAATGGCGAAGGAAGCCGTCCGATGTGATCGGGTTCAGCACCGTGTAGTTCGGCCCCTTCGCGGCCTTGCCCAGCGCGGTCGCCGGCGCATAGGAGGGCGGGCGCTCGAAAGTCTGCGCCTCGGCGGCGGCGCCCGCGAAAAGCGCCGCGCAGACGGCTGTCAGCGCCAGGCCGCGCCGAATGGTCATCGCTGTCATGCGCCGGGCGTTCCTTTCGAATCGTGTTCCCTCGCGACATTTGCGAATCTCCCGGCCGGAAGCAAATCGGTTGGCCGGGCGGGCCTCTGGCGAGCGGCGGGGGTTTGGTTCATTGGATGCGAACTGGCCTTCAACAATTCGCGAAGAGAGGAAACGATGGCCCGACGCCTGATCGACCTGTCCGTGCCCCTGCAGAACACGGCCTACGCCGACCCGCCGGGGCTCGGGCCTGCGATCGAATATATCGACCACCAGCAGAGCCTGCCGCAGATCCTGCCTTTCTTCCCCGGGCTGAAGCGGGAGGACTTGCCGGACGGTCAGGGCTGGGCGGTCGAGCGCGTGCAGCTCTCCACCCACAACGGCACGCATATCGACGCGCCCTGGCACTATCACCCGACGATGAACGAGGGCCAGCGCGCCTGGACGATCGACGAGATCCCGCTCGACTGGTGCTTCCAGCCCGGCGTCAAGCTCGACTTCCGGCATTTCGACGACGGCTATGTCGCGACCGCCGCGGATGTCGAGGCCGAGCTCAGACGCATCGGCCATGAGCTGAAGCCGCTCGAAATCGTCGTCGTCAACACGAGCGCCGGCGCCAAATACGGAGAGCCCGGCTATGTCGCCTCGGGCTGCGGCATGGGCGCGGAGGCCACGCTCTATCTCCTGGAGCGGGGCGTGCGCGTCACCGGAATCGACGGCTGGAGCTGGGACGCGCCCTTCGTCCATACGGCGAAGCGTTATGCTCAGACGCACGACGCTTCCCTCATCTGGGAAGGCCACAAGGCCGGCCGTCATATCGGCTATTGCCATATCGAGAAGCTGCACAATCTCGAAGCGCTGCCCTCGACGGGCTTCATGGTGTCCTGCTTCCCGACCAAGATCGAGCGGGCGTCGGCGGGCTGGACGCGGGCGGTCGCGATCCTCGACGACGAGCGCGGCGGGCCTGCGGCGCCTCTCATGCCGCTCTCGGCCTGAGCCTCACGCGCAGGCTGGCGGGCGACATGGTGAAGCCGAAGACTTCCGTGACGTCTCCGGCGTCGCCCGCCCGCTCGATATCGAAGCTTTTGAACAGGGTCGCGAGCAGGGTCTTCATCTCGACGAGCGCGAGCGAGCGGCCGGGGCACATGCGCGGGCCGGAGCCGAACGGCATATAGGCCGAAGCGTCATGCGCGCCCGGAAGTTCTCCGAGCCATCGTTCCGGACGAAACGCGAGGGGATCGGCGAAGTTGGCGGATTCGAGCGCTCCGGGGCGCAGCAGCAGGAGGACGGTCTCGCCCTTCGGAATGAAATAACCGCCGACCGACGTGTCGACATTCGCGGTCGCGCCCGCGAAAGGCGCCGCGGGGCGGAGCCGCATGGTTTCGCTCGCGACGGCGTCGGCCGAGGCCAGCCGGTTGGCGGCGTCGAGGTCGTCGACGACGCCGGAGGCGCCCAGGACCTCGTCCGCCTCGCGCCGGAGCCGCGCGCGCCAGTCCGGGCTGTCGCAAAGCTCGTGAAGCGCCCAGGCCAGCGTGAAGGCGGTCGTGTCCTCGCCCGCGATCAGCATGGTCAGGAGGTTCGACATGATCGTCTCGTCCGGGAAGGGCCGGCCGTTTTCGTCGGCCGCGACGATCATCGCCTCGATGAAATTGGCGGGCTTCGCCGCGCGGCCGGAATCGGCCGCCAGACGCGCGCGCGTTTCGTCGAGCAACGTCGCGAGCCATGCGCGCACTTCGGAGAGCGCTTTGTCGAAACGGCGATCTCTCGGGAGCCTGACATAGCGCCAGATCGGGACAGGGGACAGAATGCGCCGGCTGATCGTCGGGAGCACGAGCTCCAGATGTCTCTGGATGACGTCGCCCGACTGCTCCACGGTGTTGGAATCGTAACCGAAGGCGATCAGCATCGTCACGTCGACGGTGAAGCGCTTCATCTCCTCCACCACGTCGAGCGCGGTCCCGGCCGAGGCCGCGGCGCTCCAGCGCCGCCTGAGCCGTTCGGTCACGGTCCTGATATGGGGATAGAGCTCCTTGAGATGGCGCTGCGCGAGCGCCGCGACGGCGAGCCTTCGCTGGGTGCGCCAGGACCCGCCCTCGGCGTTGAAGACGCCCTTGATTCCGGCCTCCGTGAGCACTTCGTCGGTTCTCGACGAACGCCGGAACGTCTCGGGCCTCGCGCGAAGGATCTCCTCGATCATCGCGGAGTCGCTGAGCACGATCAGACGGCGCCCCGTCATGCGGAGCTGATAGATCGGGCCGTATTGCCGGGCCCAGGCCTCCATCGCCAGATGGGCGCGCAAGGCGTCGATCTGGAAGGCGTTGCCGACGAGCGGCAGCGGCTTCGGACCGGGAATGTCGTCGAGCGTGCGCGTCCCGGCGGCGCTGGGGCCGGTGGTTGCCGGGAGACCCGAAACGTCGACATAGACGCCGCCGTCCCGCTCGATGGCCGGGCAGGAGGCGAGGCATTGCGGCCCGCCGATGCGCTGGCCGGACTCGAGCGCGAAGCGCCAGCGGTGATTGCGGCAGACGAGCGCGCCGCCCTCCACTTCGCCTTCGCCGAGCAGCGCGCCCTGATGCGGACAGCGCCCCTGGAAGGCGCGCCATCCGTCGCGCGTTCGCACCAGCGCAATGTCATGCCCTTTCGCGGAAAGCGCGAAGGGGCCGGCGCCCGGGAGCTCGTCGAGACTGGCGACGCGAAGGAAGGCCTCGGACCTCATGACGATGCTCCCCGAAAAACTCTTAAGCGCAATCCCCGAAGCGGTCGGCGCGCCGCTCCGGCCGGGTCGCCGCTGGAAAACGGACGCGGCGCCCGGGAATGCTGATGGAACCCGCGCCGTTTGACAAGAAGCGCCCCCGCCATCGCCCGCGCCGCGCGGGCGCTGCGGCCTGCTTTCGCAGCCGAGGCTCTTGCACGGGCTGACTTATCGGGTAATCGGGAAGCATGGAACGGATCGATGCGGACGCAGCCCTCCCTGGCTGCATCGCTTGAAGACGCAACTGTCCTCATGAACCCCCCGATTGTCCGGGGGCGGCAAGGCGCGCGCCGATCCTGTCCGGGCGGGACCGCCCTCGGCCTGCCCGATCGCTGCCCGAAAGGACCGCTCTGCGAGGAAGCCGGTTCATTGCTGATCGACGCGGAAGGCCGCCATGTCCTCTAGCGATGCGCGCGAGACGCCGAACGTCGAGGACCGGCTGTTTCAGCAACCGGACGCGACAAAGCTCTTTCCTGCCGAGCGCAAGCGCCATCCTCCCCGCATCCTGCTCCTCTACGGATCGGTGCGCGCCCGCTCGTTCAGCCGCCTTGCGACGGAGGAGGCCGCCCGCATCCTCGAACGGCTGGGCGCGGACACGCGCACGTTCAATCCCTCGGGCCTGCCCTTGCCCGACGATTCGGACGCCAATCATCCGAAAGTCAAGGAACTGCGCGATCTCGCGGCGTGGAGCGAGGGCATGGTCTGGTGTTCGCCGGAGCGTCACGGCGCCATGACGGCGATCATGAAGGCGCAGATCGACTGGATTCCGCTCAGTATGGGCGCGGTCCGGCCGACGCAGGGAAAGACGCTCGCGGTCATGCAGGTCTCCGGCGGCTCGCAAAGCTTCAACGCGGTCAATCAACTTCGCGTGCTCGGGCGGTGGATGCGGATGATCACAATCCCCAATCAGTCTTCGGTCGCGAAGGCTTTTCTCGAATTCGACGAGCACGACCGGATGAAGCCGTCGTCCTATTACGACCGGATCGTCGACGTCATGGAGGAGCTTGTGAAATTCACGCTCCTTACGCGTGACTGCGCCGCCTATCTGGTCGACCGCTATTCGGAACGCAAGGAGACGGCGGCCGAGCTCTCGAAGCGCGTCAATCAAAGCTCGATCTGATCGAGGCTCCGCACCCCGGCGCAGGCCGGGCGCGGCGCCTCCAGTTCGAGCGATTCGGCTTGACGAATGATCTTGCGGGGCTGACGGCCTCGTGGCACGCTTGTCCAGTCAACGGATTGACTGCGGGCTCATTGCCTCGCGCAAGCCCGATCGACCTCGGTTCGCATCAGAAAAACAATGCGTCGAATTCGAATGACAGGCGTTCTCCCGGCCCTCGCCCTGGGCCTCGGAACGATCGCGGTCGCCGCTGAGAAGCCGGTCGCGCTGATCGTCGCGCAAGGCGGGCTTGGCGACCAATCCTACAACGACCTTGCCTATTCGGGCTTCAAGAAGGCGCTGGCGGAAGACAAGCTCGAGGGCAAGGCGATCGAAGCCGGCGACATCGTCGCGCATGGCGCCGACATCCTGCGCCGCGTCTCCGATTCCGGCTTCGGACTGATCGTCGATCTCGAATATACGCACGGCGACGCGCTTCAGGCGGTCGCGAAGGAGCATCCCGGCGCCGACTACGTGATCCTGGACCAGACGAGGCCGGGCGCGAATGTGGCGTCCGTCCTGTTTCGCGAGGACGAAGCCTCCTATCTCGCGGGCGCGCTCGCGACGCTCGTCGCCAAGGACCCGTCGATCCGGGGCATGAGCGGCAAGCCGGTGATCGGCGTCATCGGCGGAACGAAGTCGGTCGGGATCGACAGGTTCATCGTCGGCTATATCCAGGGCGCGCGCGCCATCGACGCGCAGGTCGAAGTGAAGGTCGCCTACGCCAACAATTTCGGCGATCCTGCGCTTGGCCAGCGGATGGCCAAGGCCATGTTCGACGCGGGCGCCAATGTCGTCTTCCAGGTCGCCGGCCGGACGGGGCTCGGCGTCATCCAGGCGGCCAAGGACGCCGGCAAGTTCGCCATCGGCGTCGACACGGACCAGGACGATATCGCGCCCGGCTATGTGCTCGCCAGCGTCATCAAGCGCACCGACGTCGCGGTCGAGACCGTGATGAAGGACTATGCCGAAGACAAGTTCCCCGGCGGCCGCACGATCACGCTCGGTCTCGTTCACGACGGCGTCGGCCTTTCGCCGATGAAATATACGAAGGCCATGTTGCCGGCCACGACGCTCAGGAAGATCGCGGCCCTGAAACACATGATCCTCACCGACGACGTCAATGTCTGGAACGTCGCCGATCAAGGCTATCCGCCCTATTTCAAGTGACGCGGCGGGAGGACTTCGGGCGGCGGGTCGGGGAGCGGCCTCAGGGGGTCGCCGTGGGTTTCGTCGCGGGACGCATGGCGTCGCGTTCACGCAGAAACTGCCGCACGTCCTCGATCGAATCGCGGAGAAGCTCCGCCATGCGGTCTCGCGCGAGATCCGGCGCGCCCTGGCGGATCGCCTCCAGAATTGCGCGATGCTGCAGCAGGCGATCGTCCTGAATCCGGGCCGCGCCCTGCCAGCTCAGCCGGAAAGTGCATTCGAGCGCCGCATGGATCAGACCGCCAAGCGCGGCGAGGAACGGATTCCCGGTCGCTTCGAGAATCCCCATGTGGAAATCGAGATCGGCGCCGATGAGATCGCCCTGGCCGTGCCGGAAGCGGTCCATGCGGCTGTAGGCTTCCGCGATCTGCTCGACCGTCGCGCGGGAGCCCGCGGCGGCCGCCAGCGCCGCGGCGGGCGGCTCGATCATCTGCCTGAGCACGAAGAGATGGCTGATGAAGTCCTCGGTCGGAGCGGCCTCCAGGTGCCATCCGAGCACCTCGGGGTCGAGCATGTTCCATTCCGACTTCGGACGCACACGGGTGCCGACCTTGGGCCGCGCGACGATCAGCGCCTTGGCGCTGAGCATGCTGTAGGCTTCGCGCAGCGCGGTGCGCGACACCGAGAAGCGCGCGCACATCTCGGCCGCGTTCGGCAGCAGCGAGCCTGCCGGATAGACGCCGCCGACGATGTCCCGCCCAAGCCGCGCCGCGAGCTGGCTGTGGATGTTGCGCTCGAACGAAATCCGATCCCGCGCCCCGCGCGCCGGCGGACGAGCGGCGGGGGCGGAATTCGGGGCTTTGCGCCCGCGGGCCTCCGTCTTTTTCGACAGGTTCGGGACTCGCGCCATGACTTTCCGATCGCCTGGCCCGCGCTCCTGAAGCGGATCGAGCCAATCAGCGATCTTTGCAGCACAATGAAGAGAAAGAGAAGCACCCCTCCGCTCATCATGATCCACGCGCCGTTCAGCGTCCCGTTGAAAACGATCAGCACGGCGATCAATCCAAGGATCATGCCCCAAACAACGTTCCGGCGACCATGCCGACTCCGCCGGTGAGCAGCGTTCCGCCGAGCGCCACGGAAGCGATCGCGGTCAATTCATTTCCGCGACGGGAAGGTTTACTGAGCGCCGGCCAGCGGATCGGCGCGACGGCAGCGTCTTGAGAAGAAGAATCGCACGGCCGAGCTTCGAATTCGTGCGCCCTCGAAGCGGGGCCGCGGCTCGGGGCCTTTGACAAAAGTCTTAAACAAAAAGGGGTGACAACCCGCCAAGAAACGTCGACATTGCGGGCCGAACACACATAACCAGTGTCGCATTGAGGAAACGGGAGTCCATGGAGCTGGCCAAGGCGCGAGCCGAGACCGTCGATCCCATGACCGTTTCGCGTGAGGGCGCCCTTCTCTCGGTCGAAGGCGTGACCATTCGCTTCGGGGGCGTGACCGCGCTCGACAATGTCAGCTTCCGCCTCGCCGAAGGTGTGATCTGCGGCCTGATCGGGCCGAACGGCGCCGGCAAGACGACCCTGTTCAACTGCATTTCGCGTCTCTACGAGCCCCATTCCGGCCAGATCCTCTTCGACGGCAGACCGCTCGCGGATTGCGCGCGGCATGACATCGCGGGCCTCGGCGTCGCGCGGACCTTTCAGAACGTCGCGCTGTTCGCGACGATGACGACCCGCGACAACGTGCGGGTCGGCGCTCACGACCTCGGAAGGGCCGGCTTTCTGGCGAACGCCCTCGCCTTGCCTTCCGCCGCGCGCGAGGAAAGAAAGATCGCCGAACGCGCCGACGCGCTGATCGAGGAATTCGGGCTCGGAAGCGTCGCGGACCGCCCGGTGGGCGACTTGCCTTTCGGCGTGAGGAAGCGCGTGGAGCTCGCCCGCGCGCTTGCGATCGGGCCGAAGCTTCTGCTGCTGGACGAGCCGGCGGCCGGCCTCAATCACGAAGAAGTCGACGCGCTGGGGGAAGAGATCCGCGCCATTCGCGACCGTCGCGGCGTCTCGGTGCTGCTGGTCGAGCATCACATGAATCTCGTGATGCGAACGTCGGATCAGGTGGTGGCGCTCGACTTCGGCCGCGTCGTCGCCGACGGAACGCCCGAGGCGGTGCGGTCCCATCCCGATGTCGTGCGCGCCTATCTCGGAGGCGCGCGATGACCGCGCCGATCCTCGAAGCCAGGGGCCTTTGCGCCTATTACGGGCCGCTTCAGGCGCTGTTCGGCCTCGACATCGTCGTGGAGGAAGGCGGCGTGACGGCGCTGCTCGGCGCCAATGGCGCAGGCAAGACGACGACGCTTCGCGCGCTGTCGGGCCTGATCCGGCGGGAAGGCGACATCCGCTTCAAGGGCGCCCCGATTGGCGGCCTCTCGACGGAGGCGATCGCGCGGCTCGGCGTTGCGCATGTGCCGGATGGGCGGGGCACTTTCCTCGATCTGACGGTCGAGGAAAATCTGAGGCTCGGCGCCTATCTGCGCTCGGACCGGGCGGGCGTGCCGAAGGATTTCGATCGGGTGTTCGGCTATTTCCCGCGCCTGTACGAACGGCGCCGCCAGCAGGCCGGCACGCTTTCGGGCGGCGAGCAGCAGATGCTCGCGATCAGCCGCGCGCTCCTCATGCGGCCGAGCCTTCTGATGCTCGACGAGCCTTCCTTCGGGCTCGCGCCGCTGGTCGTCGACGAGATCTTCCGGATCCTTGCCGCGATCAATCGCGACGAGGGCGTCAGCATCCTGCTCGTCGAGCAGAATGCTTCGCTCGCGCTCGATCTCGCCGATCACGCCGTGCTGATCGAAACGGGGCGCACGGCGCTTGCCGGGCGGTCGGAATCGATTCGCGTCGACGATGCGGTTCGCCGCGCTTACCTCGGCTATTGAGCAGGAGGACGGATGAACGAATTCCTGCACCAGCTCGCATCGGGCCTCGCACTCGGCGGCGTCTATGCGATCATGGCGCTGGCGCTCGTGATGATCTACCAGGCGACCCAGCTCGTGAACTTCGCGCAGGGAGAAATGGCGATGTTCTCGACCTATTTCGCCTGGAAGCTGATGGACGTCGGCTGGCCCTACTGGCGCGCCTTCTTCGTCACCGTGATCCTGTCTTTCGTCGGCGGAGTCGTGATCGAGCGCGTGATCGTCCGGCCCTTCGCCAAGGCGCCGGTCTTGGCTTCCGTCATCGTCTTCATCGGGCTTGCGCTGATTTTCAACGCGCTCGCCGGATATCTGTACGGTTATTCGGTGCAGTCCTTCGACACGCCGTTCAATGGGCGGCCGTGGTTCGGCAATGTCTATATGTCGGCGCATGAATCGGGCTCGGTGGCGGTGAGCCTCTGCGTGCTGCTGCTCGTCTTCGCGTTCTTTCGGTTCACGCCGCTCGGCCTTGCGATGCGGGCCGCTGCGCAGAACCCGATTTCGAGCCGGTTGCTTGGCATCCGCGTCGGGTGGATGCTCGCGATCGGCTGGGGTCTCGCCGCGGCGATCGGCGCGATCGCGGGCATGATGGCGGCGCCGATCGTCTATCTCGACCCCAACATGATGGGCGGGGTGCTGCTCTACGCTTTCGCGGGCGCGGTGCTCGGCGGCATCGACAATCCCTTCGGCGCGGCCTTCGGCGGCTTTGCGGTTGGCGTGCTCGAAAATCTGGTCGGCGCCTATGTGGTCGGCGCCGAGGTGAAGCTCACCGTCGCGCTCGTCATCATCGTCGCCGTTCTGGTGTGGCGTCCGTCCGGCCTGTTCGGGCGGCGTCTGGTTGTGAGGGTCTGACGGTGACGCCTTCGGAGAGGATCGCCGGAACGATTTTGGCGCTTGCGGTTTTCGCTTTCGCGCTCGCCTTCCCGTTCTTCGCGTCAGGCTATCGGCTCTACCAGGGCTCGCAGGTGCTCATCTATGCGATCGCGCTTCTTGGCCTCAACCTGCTCACAGGGTTCAACGGTCAGATCTCGCTTGGCCACGGCGCCTTCTTCGCGATCGGCGGATACGGGACCGCCATCCTGACTGTGAAGCTCGGCCTGCCTTACTGGGCCGCGGTCCCGATCGCGAGTGCGATCTGCTTCGGGGCGGGCTTCCTGTTCGGCTTCCCGGCCTTGCGCTTCGGCGGTCTCTATCTCGCGCTCGCCACATTCGCGCTCGCGGTCGCGACGCCCCAGATCCTCACCTACAAGGGCTTCGACGCCTGGACCAACGGCTCCAGCGGCGTGACGCTCGCCAAACCGCATGCGCCGTTCGGCCTCCATCTCAGCGCCGATCAGTGGCTTTATCTGCTTTGTCTCCTGTGCGCCGCGGCGCTCTACTGGGCCGCGACCAACATCGCGCGTGGACGGGTCGGCCGCGCGCTGATCGCCATCCGCGATCAGCCGATCGCGGCCGAGACGATGGGCGTCAACGCGGCGCTCTACAAGACGACCTGTTTCGGCGTCAGCGCGCTCTATGCCGGGGTTGCGGGGGGATTGAGCGCGCTCGCGGTCGGCTTCGTGTCGCCGGAGAGCTTCACCCTCGCGTTGTCGCTTTCGTTTCTCGTCGGGATCGTCGTCGGGGGGCTGGCGTCGCTGGGCGGCGCGCTGTTCGGGGCGCTGTTCATCCAGTTCGTGCCGAATATCGCCGATCAGCTATCCGTCAGTTTCGGCGAAAGCGCCAAGGCGCTGCCCGGCGCCATTTATGGGGCGCTCCTGATCCTTATCATGGCGGCCATGCCGATGGGCGTCGCCGGATTTCTGCGGATCGCTTTCCGCGCGGCGACGCGGGTTCCGGGCCTTGCGGGCAAGCATGTGGACGGCGTCGCCGTCGCAAAACCTGGAGGAAAGGGAGGATAGCCATGATTACACGACGCGCATTCCTGCAATCGGGCGCGGCCGCCGCCGCGTTCGTCACGATGGCCCGTTCGGCGCGCGCCGAGAACGCGCCGGGCGTGAGCGACACGGAAATCAAGATCGGGCAGACGATGCCCTACAGCGGCCCGGCGTCGGCCTATGGCGTCATTGGCAAGACGGAAGCCGCCTATTTCAAGATGATCAACGAACAGGGCGGCGTGAACGGCCGCAAGATCAATCTCATCAGCCTCGATGACGGCTACAGTCCTCCGAAGACGGTCGAGCAGGTGCGGCGCCTCGTCGAGGATGAGAAGGTCGCGTTCCTTTATCAGACGCTCGGCACCGCGCCCAATCTGGCGATCCGGCAATATCTCAACGACAACAAGGTCCCGCAGCTTTTCGTCGCGACGGGAGCCAGCGTCTTCTCCGATCCGGAACACTTCCCCTGGACCATGGGCTACAACCCCAGCTACCAGACGGAAGCGCGTATCTACGCCAAGCACATTCTGGCGACGAAGCCCGACGGCAAGATCGCGGTGCTCTATCAGAACGACGGCTTCGGCAAGGACTACCTGATCGGGCTCAAGGACATTCTCGGCGCCGATCATGCGAAGATGATCGTCAAGGAAGCCTCCTACGAAACGTCGGAGCCGACGGTCGATTCGCAGGTCGTGACGCTGCAGGGCTCGGGCGCGGATATCTTCGTGATCGCGGCCACGCCGAAATTCGCCGCCCAGGCGATCCGCAAGTCCTACGATCTCAGTTGGAACGCGGTGCGCTATCTCAGCAATGTCTCGCCGTCGATCGCGACCGTCCTGAAACCGGCCGGGCTCGAGAAGTCGAAGGGTCTCATCACCAGCGGCGTATGTGATGGACGTGACGGACGCCCGGTGGAAGGACGATCCGGGCGTGAAGGCGTGGAAGGCCTTCTGCGAGAAGTATATGGGCAAGAACGACTTTACCGACGTCAATGCAGCCTACGCCTTCGGCGCCGCGGCGACGCTCATTCAGGTGCTCAAACAATGCGCGAACGATCTCTCGCGCGAGAACGTGATGAAGCAGGCGGCCAATCTCAAGGATGTGGAACTGCCGATGCTTCTGCCCGGCATCAAGATCAACACCTCGCCGACCAATTTCAGCCCGATCCGCCAGATGCAGCTCTCCAGCTTCGACGGCGCGAACTGGGTGCTGTTCGGAGACCTGCTGACCGGCTAGGCGCCATTCAGCTTGCGGGCCTCAAGGCGCGCGCCCAAAAGGCGCGCGTCACTGGGCTCCGTCGTGGCGTACGTCGAGGAAGAACGACCCCGAGGCAGGAACGGGAGCGGACGCGCCCTGAAGAGCGTCCCGACGCAGCAGGACCGGACCGCCGTTAAAGGCGTCCACGGTCGAACGCTCGGACCCGGCGGAAATGTAGCCGCTGATTCGCGCCGGACCCTCCGCATTATGGGGAACCGCCCGCGTATCCGCAGCCGCCTGACCCGCCAGGAACGCGGTCACGACCGAACCGACTCGCGCCGCCGTAGCGATTATCTGCCTTCCAAGCTCACGCTTCATCCAAAAGGACTCGCTTCGCCCCACCCCTCTGCGGAATTGAAACCGCATCGTGGCGGCAAAAAGGCGAGGCGCCTCAACGGCGCCATTCCCATTAACCCTTGTGTGTCGTGGTCTTTGTCCAATCACCATAGATGGCCTGAATTATCGCAAGCGCGGCCACGGCGGCTGTGTCCGCGCGCAGGATGCGCGGGCCGAGGCTCAGGCGAACCGCTTGCGGAATCGCGAGGATCGCTCGCCGTTCCTGCTCGTCGAAGCCTCCTTCGGGTCCGATCAGCAGGCTCACGCCGTTGCTTGCCCCCGCTTTCGCGAGCGTGTCGAGCGGGCTCTCCTGCGGGGCGTCCTCATCGCAGAAGACAAGCAGACGTCCGGCCGGCCATTCGGCGAGCGCCTGCTCGAGGGGCCTGAGAGCGACGATTTCGGGGACCCAGATGACGCCGCATTGCTCGCAGGCCTCGATGGCGTTGGCTCTGAGCCGCTCCAGATTGAGGCGGGCGGCCTGGGTATGGCGTGTCAGCACGGGCGACAGACGCTTCGCGCCCATCTCGACCGCTTTTTGCGCCACATAGTCGAGGCGGGCGTGCTTGAGCGGCGCGAACAGGAATTCGACGTCCGGGGGCGTCTCCTGCGGCCGGATTTTCGCGCCCACCGCGAGCGAAGCGCCCTTTCGAGAGACGTTCGCGAGCGAGGCTGCGAACTCGCCGTCGCGTCCGTTGAAGACCAATACGCGGGCGCCCGGCCCAAGCCGCAACACATTGACGAGATAGTTCGTCTGATCCGGGGAAAGCGGAACTTCAGCGCCCTCGGCGAGCGCCGGGGCGACATAGAGACGAGGCGTGCGAAAATCGGTCCGGGCCATGGCGATTTCAGAAGCGTTGCGCTCGGGCGGGCGTCCGATGCGTCGGGGCAGCGTAACAAGCGAGGCGGTTTTCGCGAAGCTTCCTTCGAGCGTCTTTCAAGCTCGGAGGGTTTCCTATGAACATATGGCTGAAGCTGGCGGTCGGATTGTCTGCGCTCGCGGCGCTGGCCGCCTTGCCGCGGGGCGCGATGGCGGCGGATGCGGCGCATCCGGCGGTGGTCGAACTCTTCCAAAGTCAGGGCTGTTCGTCCTGCCCGCCGGCCGCGGCCAATCTCGCGGCGATCAGCGACCGGCCGGACGTGCTCGCGCTGTCTTTCGCTGTGGATTACTGGGACCGGCTCGGCTGGAAGGACACGTTCTCGAAGCACGAATGGACCGAGCGCCAGTTCGCCTACTCGCGAGCGATGGCGCATGACGGCGTCTATACGCCGCAGATCGTCGTGAACGGACGCGTGGAGGGGGACGGGCTTGAGCCCGAGCGCCTCGCGGAGCTCGTCCGCAAGGGGGACCGCGGCGATGCGGGGCCCAGCGTGAGCCTTGCGGGCGACGCGGTCGCGATCGGCGCGGGGCAGGCCCCGGTGGGCGGCGCCGATGTCTGGCTCGTCCTTTATGATCCTCGAACGATCGAGGTCGCGGTGCGGCGGGGCGAGAATGCGGGGCGCACGCTCCCCCACAAGGACGTTGTGCGCGATCTGCGGCTCTTGGGGCGCTGGCGCGGCGAGGCGCAGTCCTTTGCGCTGCCGGAGAGGCCCGTCGACGGCCTCGCCGAGGCGGTGATCGTCCAGACGAGCGGGGCGGGGCCGATCCTCGCGGCGGCGAAGCGGTCGTGAAGCGGGAAATCTTGACCGGATCTGCCGATCGCCTCTTGCGCACAGTGTAATGTTCTGCAAATGTTCGTATCCGCCGAAGCGCGGAGGGGCGGATGGTTTCGCGGGTTTCGACGGTGGCGTTCGAGGGGGTCGAGGCGCGCCCGGTCGACGTGCAGGTTCAGATCGCGTCCGGCACGGTCGCCTTCACCATCGTCGGCCTCGGCGACAAGGCGGTCGGCGAATCGCGCGAGCGCGTCCGCTCGGCGCTCATCGCCTCGGGCCTTGCGCTTCCCGCCAAGCGCATCACCGTCAACCTCGCGCCCGCCGACATGCCGAAGGAGGGCAGCCACTACGATCTGCCGGTCGCGCTTGGCGTGATGGCCGCCATTGGCGCGATTCCATCCGACGCGCTCGAGGGCTATGCCGTGATCGGCGAACTGGCGCTCGACGGGACGATCAGCGCGGTCGCCGGCGTCCTGCCGGCGGCGATCGCGGCAAACGCCGCCGGGAAGGGCCTGATCTGTCCCGCCTCCTGCGGCCCGGAGGCGGCCTGGGCCTCCTCCGACCTCGACATTCTGGCGCCCCGGTCGCTGATCCAGCTCGCCAATCATTTCAAGGGCTCTCAGGTTCTTGCGCGGCCGCAGCCGGCGATGCGCGCGTCCGCCGGGCCGCAGCCGGACCTTCGCGACATCAAGGGGCAGGAGAGCGCGAAGCGGGCGCTGGAGGTCGCCGCCGCCGGCGGACACAATCTGCTGATGAGCGGATCGCCCGGAGCGGGCAAGTCGATGCTCGCGCAGCGTCTGCCGTCGATCCTTCCGGCGCTGACGCCACGGGAACTGCTGGAAGTCTCGATGATCCATTCGGTCGCGGGCGCGCTCGCGGGCGGGGCGCTGACCGACCGGCGGCCGTTTCGCGCGCCGCACCACTCGGCTTCGACCGCGGCGCTGGTCGGGGGCGGCGTCCACGCGAAGCCCGGCGAGATTTCGCTCGCCCATAATGGCGTCCTTTTTTTGGACGAACTGCCGGAGTTCCAGCCGCAGGTCCTGGATAGCCTGCGCCAGCCTGTCGAGACGGGCGAGGTTGCGATATCGCGCGCCAATCATCGCGTCGTCTATCCGGCCCGCTTTCAGCTTGTCGCTGCGATGAACCCGTGCCGGTGCGGCTCGGCCTACGAGCCCGGATATGCGTGCAAGCGCGCCCCCAACGAGCGCTGCGTCGCGCAATATCTGGGGCGGCTTTCGGGGCCGCTGCTCGACCGTTTCGACCTCGTCATCGAGGTGCCGTCCGTCTCCGCGGCGGACCTCATGGCGCCGCCTGCGCAGGAGGGATCGGCGGAGGCCGCCGCCCGGGTCGCGGCGGCGCGGCGAATCCAGCTCAATCGATACGCGGAGCTTGGTCTCGACAATGTCGTGTGCAACGCCGCCGCGCCCGCGAGCCTCATTGAAGAGATCGCAGCGGCTGACGACAGCGCAAAGAGACTCTTGCGCGACGCCGCCGAGAAGCTGCGCCTGTCCGCGCGCGGCTATCACCGGGTCCTGAAGCTCGCCCGAACCCTCGCCGATCTGGATGGCGAAGGTCCCGTGCGGCGCGCCCATTTTGCCGAAGCGCTTTCCTATCGCGGCGCGCCGGAGCGGGCGCAGGCGGCCGCCTGAGAGGGAGCGGCGAGCCCGCACGGGGACGCCCGGAGCCGCCGCTTAAGCCCGACGCTGAGGTTGAGCTCGCTTCATGGCGCGGGCTCCCTCAATGATGAACGCGAGTTTAAGGTGCGTCATAAAAGCTTCTGGCGTCCATGCTTTTCGTGTCGTAGACGCGCGGGAGATCGCAAGGACGTCCATGCTGGCGCCGCCATTTGCATCGTGGATCGAGGCTGACAGGTACGGGCCGGGCCTCCTCGATCGTTTCAGGAGACGGCGCGATCTCGCGGGTCTCCCGAGCGAGCTTGCGCGTTGCGGAACGCTCGAGGCGAGGCTGGCCGTCACGGGGAAGGACGTGCGTCGTGCGCAGAGGCTGCGCTATCGCGTGTTTTTTGAAGAGGGCGGCGCAATTGCGGACGCGACCGCCCGCCTCATTCGACGCGACGTTTGCCGGTTCGACGCGGTTTGCGACCATCTCATCGTCGTGGATCACGCGCTTAAGGGGCGACGCGGGGCGCCCAAAGTCGTCGGCGTGTATCGGCTCTTGCGGCAGGATGTCGCCGAGCGCAATTTCGGTTTCTACAGCGCAGACGAGTTCGATGTCTCGACCTTGACCGATCGCTTTCCGGATCTGCGCTTCCTTGAGGTGGGGCGCGCCTGCATCGCGGCCTCGCACCGGGGGCGGCGTGTGCTCGATCTCCTGTGGCGGGGCCTCTGGGCTTATGCCCTCCATCATCGGGCGGATATTCTGATCGGCTGCGCCAGCCTCGCGGGCCCCGACGCTTCCGCGCATTTTCCGGCGATCGGCGCGCTGTCCGCGGGCGGTAACGAGCGGCTGCGAGTATGGCCGAGGCCGGAACGCTCGGTCGCGCGGGCGGCTGTCAGGACGGCCCCCGCCGACCCGAGGGCGTTGGCGCGCATGCTTCCGCCCCTCGTGAAGGGCTATTGGCGCTTGGGCGCGACGTTCAGCCCGCAGCCGGTCGTTGACCCGGCGTTCGGCACGACGGATCTCTTTGTGGCGCTTCCGCTCCGCGACATCGAGAGCCGCTACCTGCAGCATTTCGGCGTGACAGCGCCCGGACCGGCGCTGGCGGCATAGAGCGAAAGCGGGAATTCCCTTTCCGATTGTTTTCGTTTAAGAGGGCCGGGCCCCGGTCGAAACGCCGGGCATGCGCCCGTAGCTCAGCTGGATAGAGCGTTGCCCTCCGAAGGCAGAGGCCACAGGTTCGAATCCTGTCGGGCGCGCCAATGAGGCTTTGAAGATCAAGCTTTTTTGGACGGCGCTCCAACGGAATCCCTCTGGCGTCTTTTGCGGTTGCCGCGGTTCGAAGCGCGACCTTGGGGCCTACCCTGGGTCGTTCGATCAGATTGCCGTAAATTCCATCGGCGATGATGTGTAACAAATTCAGGATTCTCAGTATGGGTGTGCCGGGCTTCTCGGCAAGAAGGGATATTGTTTAGCTGCGCGGTTCGCACGCGTAGCGAAATCGAAATAGGATTGAACCGTTGAACGAATCGTCAAATCGCTTCGCCAACAACGATCTCCTAGCGTTCTATGGTGAACACATCCGAAAATTCAGCGACAAGCGGGCTTCCGACCTCGGGATTTACGAAGAAATCTTCCGGCCCTTCCGCAATCGTCGAATCCGGATGCTTGAGATTGGCGTCGGGGATGGCGAATCGCTACAAGTCTGGTCGCGTTATTTTCCTGCGGCGGAGCGCATTGTCGGCTGCGGCGCCGATGAGCATTGCGCGAATCTGACATATGCCGACGAGCGTATTTCCCTGATTGTCGGCGATGCGAAAAATCCGGCAAATCTTGCCAGGATTGTTGGAAAGTCAGATCGATACGATATTATCATGGATTCCGGTTTGGACGGTTCGGGCGATATCGTCAGGAATTTTGCCCTGTATTTTCCGTACCTGGCTGAAAACGGGATTTACATCGCCGAAGACCTTGATCGTAGCTACGAAGGTCGATTTGACGGCGGGATTGAAGCGCCGCCTTCATCGGTCAGCTTCTTCAAGCGTCTCGCGGATTTGGTGAATCGCGAGGATCGGGGCGCGCCGATTGGGGCCGAGGCGACGCTGTCTTCTTTTTCTCACGGTTGGCAAACGCCTTTCGACGGGCCGTCGCTCGAACGCATCAGTCGAGGTGAGTTTCCGCAATTCTCTATGCATCGTGTCAAAAGGCGGCGCGGCAGCCAGAGATTCGGGCTCGCGCGTGATCGCTGGACCTGTCGGTTTCGCGCGAGCCGAGCGTCGCTGGCTGGAATGGGGCCGTGGATCCAGGGCCGGACGAAGGGCTCACCGAATTCGGTTCGACGTGGGCGAGATCGGAAGAATTGACCGCAAAGAGCAAGCCGTTCGAAAGGGATTTGCAGGCGGAACGGACGCGGCGTGACGTTTGGATCACGGCCCTGAGTCATGCTGAGGCAGATCCGTGGGAGCTCGAAAACACATGTCGAGCCCTGACGAAGGAATTGCTTGAGCGCGAAGCTGGCGCCGCGAAGGCAGACGCGGAGCGAGCGCAATTGACGACCGCGGTTTCCCGGCTGGAAGCGACGAGAGATCAACTCTTAATTGAGAGAACTCAACTCGTAAGAGAATTGTCGAAGGCATACGGTCGCCCGTTCCGCCCGCTCAGATACATGGCGTTATCCCACTTCCTGCGGGTGCTGGGGTCCACGGTGAGGCCATTGTCTCGTCGGGCCGCCGAAAGATTTGAGCGTTCGGCTGCAAAGCGCAGCCCGGATCGGTTTGAACGACGGCTGTCAGAACCCGCCGTCCTTCCTGCTCGCGCGACCGCCTCGGTCAACCATGAAGACTGGGTTCGGGAGTTCGACACGCCCGATGGTGAAAGCCTGCAGCGCTATATCCAAACGGCGAACGATGTCCCGAGCGTCCTGGTCATAGTCGAGTTTGGTTCGCTCGATTTCAAGAATTTCTGCGACGCCATTGACTCGCTGGGAGACTTGATCGGGGTCAATTGGCGAGCCGTTTTCAAAGTGCGCAGGTCGGATCTGCCGTACCATCTCCTGCGAACGCTTTCCTCGGAACCGAGGATCCACACGATCGACGACAATCTCGACTTCGATGAAACCGTCGTCGTCTATTTCGACGCTCGCGCCGCGTTGCGGCCTCATAGCCTGCGGTTGCTCGTCGAAGCCCTCTTGATGAATCCTGGCGCGGCGCTCGCCTACGGCGACGAGGATACGATCGGCGCCGAGGGCGGAATTGCCAATCCCTGGTTCAAGCCGATTTTTTCGCCCTTGCTCGCCAGGCAGGGACTTTTGCTGGGCCGGGTGGTCGCGCTGAGATCGCGCTGATGCGACGGGCGCGAAACCGCTCGTTGAAAAGCTTCTCGATGCGCATGGCGACGCCAGACAGTTCTTGATCGACGTTGCTCTGGAAGCCGGAGCCTCGCACGTCGTTTCCGTGCCGCATATCCTGTTTCATAACAAGGCGTCGCCGCCCCGCGCGCTGCCGTTTGTCCGGCCGCCCCTTCCGAACGAACTGCCAAGCGCTTCGATCATTATCTTGACGCGCGATCGGTGGGATCTGGTCAGTCAATGCCTCGAAAGCATCTATGTGACGGATTGGCCGGACGAAAAACTCGAGATCATCGTCGTGGACAACGGCTCGACCGATCCCGATTGCGTCGCGGGACTCAGGGCCGCGGCCGCGGCAGGAAAAATCGTCCTTCATCGCGACGACGGTCCATTTAATTTCTCGAGACTGAACAACAACGCCGTCAGGCGCGCGAAAGGCGAACTCCTCGTTCTGCTGAACAACGATACGAAGGCGATTACGACCGATTGGCTGCGCGAACTGGCGGCTTACGCCTTGCAGCCGAACGCAGGCGCCGTCGGGCCTAAACTGCTTTACGAGGATTCCACGGTCCAGCACGGCGGAGTGATCGCCGGCGTTCAGGCGCTCGCCGCGCATGCTCATCTTGGCCTCCGGAAAGATGAGGGCGGGTATCAAGATCTCGCCAATATCACTCATGAAGTGCTGACGCTGACCGGCGCGTGTCTGGCCGTTCGCAAGTCAAAATATCTCGAAGTCGGCGGCTTGAACGAAACGTTTCAGGTTGCGTTCGGCGACACTGTTTTTTGCCTCGACCTGTACAAGCGAGGCTATGTCAACACCTACGTTCATAGGGCGCTCTTTTACCACTTCGAGAGCAGAACGCGGGGCTATGACGACACCGAGGCCAAGCGTGAACTCGCACGGCAGGAGGCTATTCAGGCGTGGCGCCTGCACAAGACCTTGCTTCGAGAAGATCCGTTTTATTCGCCGAACCTCTCTTTGGAAGAGACCTATCAGCCCGCTTTTGCGCCCCGCCGGCGTGCTTGGTGGTCGCTGGTCGAGGGGCGCCCGCTCCACGTGCTGGTGCTTTCCTGCGTCCACAAGAGAGGGCATGGCGTCCCCGTCGTCATGGCGCAGCACGCCAAGGGTCTGGTCGAAAGGGGCTTTCGCGTTTCTGTCGGCGGTCCGGCCTCGGATGATGATTTCGATTATCCCGGATGCCATCGCCTGGATGTCGCCGATCCTCGCCTGGCGATGAGTTGGGCGATCAAGAATGGCGTGGATGTCATCATTGCCCATACGCCGCCGTTCTATTCCATCGCCAGATGGGCCGGGCGGGCAATGCCCGTGGTCGCATATGATCATGGGGAGCCTCCGTCAGAGCGCTTCAACGACGCCGCGGCCCGTCGGGAGGTGCTGAAGGAGAAGGACTTCTGCCTGCATATGTGCGCCAGGGTTTACGCGATATCCGAGGCGATCAGGGCGGAGAGCCGGACGCCCATCGATGGCGTTATCCCGCTTGGCAACACCCATCTCGGTCAGTGGGACGACGAAAAAGCAGAAGTGAGAGAGCGCGTTCGCGCCGAGAACAAATGGAATGACTGCTTCGTCGTGCTCAATGTGACACGCTTCCATGCCGCCGAGCAGCAGTATAAAGGCGTCGATATTTATGTGGACACATTGCGCGCTTTGCGTCGGCGCAGCGCTGATGTCTCGAAACCCATCGTGTTCGTCTTATGCGGCAAGGGAGGGGAAGACGACATCGGCTTCCTGCGCCGCAGCGGCATCGACGTGCGCGCAAGCCTGCCCGACGCGGCGCTTCAGGAGATCTACGCCGCAGCTGACGCATACATGAATTTCTCGCACTGGGAAGGCTATAACCTGGGTATTGGCCAAGCCTTGGCGATGGGGCTTCCGGTGATCGCTTCCGACATTCCGGCGCATCGCGCCTTCGGAATCACGACCGTGAATTCACCCGAGCGGGCCGCGGAGGCGTTGTCGGACCTGATCGCGGCCCCTGAATCCGCTCGGTCGCCGCGACTCTGGAACTGGGAAGGTCCTCTCGATCTCCTGACCGCCGAACTTGAATCTCTGTGCGAGCCGTCGCCTGAGCGGAATCTACGGTCACGCGCGTGACAGAAGGTGAGCTCGGTTCGCCGTGCGACGTCTCAGGTCAGCGCTCGGGGAAATAGACTTCGTCCCTAAAGGTGTAGGGACCGTCTCAGGTCGCCGGAGCGCTGCCGTTACCAGATTAGCGCTTCGAGCGCCAATCCCATTTCCGAAGCTTTCACGTCTTCCAGCTTGATGCGCGACGCTTCCATGACCTTGCCAACGAACAGATCCTCGTAGAGTTCACCCGCAATTTCGTCCGGATACCGATGGACAAATTCGTAGAACTTCTCGATGGCGGATCCGGAGAGATAATAGATAAGGCCCACGGCATATTTGGCGCCTGTGCGCTTTCCGTAAGCTTTGTTGAACTGGGGGTCCTTGCATTTTCCGTAGTGGAAGTCGCGCCATATCGGAACGGGACCATTCCCTAAACCCGGTGAACCTGATCCCTGGCCGACGTAATGTGACCGCGTTTGGGTGAGGGTTTCAAGAAAATGCGCGAACGCCGCCTCGTCCGCGACATGAATGTCATCGTCAATCTTGAGGACGTTGATTGCCGCTCCATAGGTCTCGTAGGCCCAAATGAACGCATCCCGGATCTTCTTGGGCAGATCTTCATAAAAATCACCACTTGGGACTCTGACGAAATCGAAATCAACGTGAATTGAGGCCTCCGCGCCGACGATAACTTTTACAAAAAGCCCCATGCCTACAAGCGTTCGATAGGTCGACAGAGCTCTTTCCTGATATTTTTCACAAGTGATCAGGAGTACGATCAGGTTCGGTTTTGGCGCGGGCAAAAGATCGCGCGCCAGCAGACATGTTCTCAAGATGGCCAAGGAGCTGTCGTCTTCCGGCTCCAGCATGACGCTTTGCTTCGCAGATTCGAGAGCGTCCTCCGGGCGATTTTCGGCGAGGAGGTATTCCGCCCTGATCCGGTAAAGGGTCGCGCGCGCGGGCGAATAGAGTGAATTCGGTCGTGTCGCCGTCCGCAATATGGTCTCGATCAACTGAAGAGCGGTCTTTCGATCGCCTTCGACATAGGCGCGGAAGAGTGCGCCCCAATCTTCGTTGAGCTGAGCGCGTGCAACTACGGACCCGACAAAATTCGCGACATCGTCAGCATTGACGTGACGGTACAGGCGTCGAAACCATTGCCCGCCATCGTCATATTTGTACTTCGCAATCGAAAATAGGGGATTAGGATCCCGCCCTTCGCGAGCCCCTTCGTGAACATAGTCTATGAGAGCATTTCGGTAGCGCAGACCGCATTTCTCGTAAGTTCGGAGATACCAGCCGGTCCAGAAGAGGGGATGCGGATTGCGGCCCTTGGCAGCGCCGATGCGGATATAGTGATCGACCGGATTGAGCCCTGCGTCGCCCGCATCGGAATTTTCGCCAAGATACCAATCCGTGTCGAATAGCGGATGGGGGTCGCGACCTTCCGCCGCGCCGAAATGCAGATAGTGCTCGAGCGGGTTCGCCGCCAACGCGCTGACATCGGGGTTTTGTTGAAGGTACCAATTCGGATCGAAGAGCGGATGAGGGCTGTCGCCGCGGGGGACGCCCCATCGCAAATAATACTCCAGGGGAGTGACGTTTTCTCTTTGTGCGTCCGGGTGAAGGGCGAGATACCAGCCGGTGTCGAAGAGAGGATTCGGATCGCGGCCTTCGGCGGCGCCGAACCGCACGTAATGCTCAAGCGGATTTGTCCGATTGAGCCTGACATCGGGATAGCGGGCGAGATACCAGTCCGTATCGAACAGAGGATGCGGGTCGCGGCCTTCGGCGGCGCCGAAGAGCATATAATGCTCAAGCGGATTTGCCCCATCAAGCCCGACATCGGGATAGCGGGCGAGATACCACTTCGCATCGAATAGGGGATGAGGATTCCGGCCCTGGGCAGCGCCGAAGCGCACATAATGCTCTAACGGATCTGCGCCTGCTTCCCGGACGTCTGGATTCTGGGCGAGGTACCAGCCCGAATCAAAGAGCGCATACGGATCCTGAGCCTGGACTCCGGCATCGGTGACTGTCGCCCGTTCTTCCGGTGGGTCCTCATGCTTTTCGTCAGTCCGCACAGGATCTGCGGACTCCGAATATAATTTGAAAAGGCGGCCTATCATGACGTCTTCCGCGCCCATCAGGTAAGACGCCTGTTCGCGAGCTATCGAAGCTCCGTGCTCGGCTATGAATTCCGCAAAGGCGCGACCGACGCAGTAGCACAGGCCTCCGTAAAACGGGGGCATCGGACCGGAGCCGAAAATCCTTTCAAAATCGATTGTGCCTCCCTTTTTGGCCGCCCAGGCGATGGCCTGTTCACGCCCCGTACGCGTGTGGAGAACGAAACCATCATATTCTTTTTCGATTGGCGAGGTGGCAAGAAAATCCTCGATTTTTTCAAGGTCAAAAGGCTTTCTTCCCCTGTACTGTGCCCCCTCGATTCGCCTTCGCGTAATCGTGGCGTCGATCTTTATGATGCGGTTGAATTCGAAATTCCTGACGCAATAGCGTAGCATCTCAAATGTTTTTAGGCTCAGAGTATCGTAGCTTTCCGCCGTCCGTAGAACCATACGACGGTCGGCATGAAACGAGGATTGAATGTTTGGATCGGCATAAACTTCAAGAATGGAAGTTGACGGCAAGTTAAGAAGATAGCGCCCTGGCGCGGAGCGATAAAAGGCGCGGAGATAATCCTTGTGCTGCTCGCAGGTGTAAACGCAGACCAGATTGTCGAGCTTCGTCATCTCAGGAGGAACCCAATTGTTCTGAACCGACTTGATGCGGATGGTCCGAACCCATCGCATCCGCAAGGGCGCCGGCTTCGAGAACAAGATCGGAAGTGACGAGTCCGAAGAAGCGGCGCCCCCTTTGTTCGACAAGCGCGATTGCGAGTTTGTAAGCTTCCTCGCGGCTGGTCCGGGGCGGCGCCTGGACCAAGGTCGCCAAGGGAAACGCTTCGCACAACCTAAGATAGTCCGCTGGATCCTCAGACGTGGATACCACGAACAGGCTTACCGGAACTTCTGTTTGAGCCATAATCGATGCGATGCGGAGGTTCGTTTTCTCAACGTCGTCGTGATGCCAGACGGCGATGGAGCGATCGTGCTCTTGCGCGCCGTGTCGCACGAAACACCGCCAGTCGCCTTCGCCAGCGCCGATGATTTCAGCCTTGCCCACAGCCCCGGCGACCGCTTCGACATAGATCGCTTTGCTGGTCTCCGCCCACGAAAGCCGCTCGGCCATGGCCCGGGCGGCCGCTCCCATTCTCGTCCTTGTTTCGGCGTCCAGGCCGACAAACCGTCGCATCGCGCCCAGCAATCCGTCGCTGTCGCGCGGATCATAAAGGATCCCCTCTCTTCCATCACGGACCAGTTCCGTAATCAGACCAAGAGAGGGCGCAAGGATCGGCCGGCCAAACGATTGGGCCAGAATTGCCGACCCCGAAGTCAGGACTGCGCGGTAGGGCAGGATCACCGCATCCGCCGCGCGAAAGTAAAGCTGCACCTCGTCGTCGGGAATGAACTTGAGATGGGCGCTGACGCCAGGGGTCGTGGCGAGCCGGGATCGGATGGCGTCCTGGTCGCTA
Source organism: uncultured Alphaproteobacteria bacterium (assembly GCA_963741845.1). GTDB lineage: Bacteria > Pseudomonadota > Alphaproteobacteria > Rhizobiales > Beijerinckiaceae > Roseiarcus. The sequence goes on along the minus strand of CAVUJV010000030.1, from coordinate 10,650 downwards.
TCGTTCGCGGAATTGCCCAGCGTCCCGGCGACGATCAGATGAACGTCACCGTCGCCGCCGATCGTGGCGAAGGCGTCGAGCAGACTTTGCACGCCCTTGTAGGAACGGATCTGACCGAAAAAGAGGAAAGTTGTGGGCGCGCCGCGCAACCCCAGTCGCTCGCGCGCCTCTGCGGGGCTGAGATGATCCGGAAGGCTGCCGACATAATTGCCATGCGATGCGACAAGAACCTGGCCCGGAGAAAACTGCACAATATCCGCCAGCAAAGCCGGCGCGAGCTGTGAATGGACATGCACGGTCGCCGCACGCCGGGCCAGTTCGCGATAGAGTTCCGCCTCGATGTGAGGAAACGGCGTTTCGTGCGAGAGCCGGTTATGCACGGTCCAGAAGAGGCGGCCGCCCGACGCAAGGAATCGATCGACCGCGCCAAGAAACGCAACGACCCGGTTTCTCACTTCGATCTCGCTGCCGTCGGCGCCGACGATCACCGAAGTCCAATGCAGATGAAAAATGACGACGGAACCATGTTCCTCGATCAGCGATATCGCGTCGTCGATCGTTCCCGGGCCCACGGACAAGGCCGGCCCCACGCCGTCGTAAAGCAATTGCTGATAGGGATTTGTCTCCCGATAATCCGGATAAAACAGCAGACGAGCCTGTCGGATCGGGGAGACGGGGTCAATCGCGGGCGTGCTCAGGCGGAACGGGTCCGCCATCATGCGCCTTGCGGATATCAATGAAGAGCACAAGGCCGCTTGCTCTTTGAGGAGCGTTGTTACAGCAAGTCGCAAGGGATGGATATCGATCAGCATGATCGATTCCGAATCTTCGTCAAAGCGGATGACGTTGCGAGCCATTGTCCCGGCCTTGTCGAACAGGCAGCGAACCTGCGCGCGGGTTCGTCCGGAAAGCGCAGCGGCCATCAAAGAATCGGCGACCAAAACGAGGCTGTACCGATCGAGCTCCGCGATGGCGACGTCGTCTGGCGATCCAAGAAGGAGAAGAATGTTTGCCTGATCCTGACGCAAGCGGGTCCGGCCGGCTGTAAATCCGGGCAGTAGGATTGTTATCCTGTATGCGTCTCCGGCGCTGGCCTGATCAGCGGACTGGCCTCCGATCTCGTGACGGGCGCGAAGGAAGGTCTGGCGATCGACAGCCGATGTGATCGCGTTCAGGACGGCTTGATGCTCGGGAGTCGTGGGCGCACCCGGAATGTCGATCCCGACCCGGTCACGGTGGGCGATCAGGTCAAGGAGGGCGTCATGCACGTCCTGCGCGCGGAGCGCGTAGGAATGGCGCCGAAGGACGATCGATCTGAGCTTCTCCACCAGCGCGCTTCGCGCCTCATCATCCCCGAGATATCGCTGCAAGAGGTCGGTCAGTTGCTCGCGCGACGACCAGCTTGGAAGGAGCCCGCCAAAGGTCTCATGTGCGCCGATGCTGTTATTGGTCAGAACGAGAGCGCCGCTTGCGAGCGCGTCGAAGACGCGGGCGTTCAAGGCGCCCCATTTCAAAGTCGTGCTGTTTGAATCGTCGATGACGATTTTGGTGGACGCGTAGACATCCGGCATCCGGTCATAGGGGAGGGGTCCCCTGGAATGGGCTGCGAGCGCTGGGACCTTTTCCCAATTGTGGCCATAGATCGCGAATTCAAAGGGAATGGCCTCGGGATCGAGAGCCGAAATAATATCCCGCGGCGCATCGAAATAGCTGCCGGTGAAGCAATAGTCGGATTGAAGGGACGAAGAGGGCTTGCCGCTCGCGAAGCGCGTTGCGTTCGCTGCAATCCTGATGACTGGCGTCTGACGGCCGAGGCGGGCTTCGAGCGCCTGGGCGCCTTTGCTGGACGAGGCCCAAATCTGGTCGAGCTTTTCCGTGTGCGGATTGGTCAACCATAAGTCGAACCAGTTCCTTGCCCACCCGATCAGAACGAGGTGCGGATTTGCTGTCTGAATGCGGCTCGGATCGAAGTCGTGGCGCATCGCCACGACGATGTCGAAGAACTCGAGATCGTACCATTGGGCCTGTTCCAGATAGGCGACATGCCAGCCATAGATCCGGCTGAGTTCTCCGCCCAGCTCAAAGGCTGTGAAGTAATCTCCCGCTTCCCCGCTCATATTCGCCGCGGTGACCGCGAACGCGATGCGAGTGGGTCTTGGCCGCAGCGACGGCGGCCGGCGGAACATGTCCGCGATCGTCTCGGATCGGAGCAGGGCGCCGGTGCGACTTTCGAGCCGGCGATAATTGGCTTCGATCCGCTTTAAGTCGTGGTTCTGATGCGTCGATCCGGAAGCCTCAACTCTGCGCAGGGCATAATGATCCATGATGCAGAATATTCGCTTGCCGAGCTTCTGCCGCGCCAGAAGGCATAGATCGACGTCTTCGCAGCCGTTGAAATAGCCCTCGTCGAATCCGCCGATCAACTCGAATTCCGAGCGACGCACCATCATCAATCCGCCGGCGACCGCGGGAACCTCCCATGCGCCGGAACGAAATTGATGGTTCGAACGGGTAGCGGGAACTTCATAAGGCAGAAAAACCCTGCCTGGCGCGCAATCGTCGAAGGCGATTCCCAAATGCTCGGAACAAGCGCTGTTTGGCTCCCGAGCCTCGTCGATCCCGGCTACAAGCCGAATGCCCAGGATGCAGCAATCGTCATGCTCCATGAACCCCGCCATGCAGGGCAGGACGTCCATGCACAGTTCGACGTCATGGCTCAGGAACAGCAACAGGTCGCAGTCGTTGGCAAGCCGTGCGCCGTAATTGTTGGACGCGGAAATCGAGGCGTTTATTCGCCGGCTCAACGAACTTGATCGGAAGACGTGCGGCCCACTGCGCGCAGATTTCGAACGAACTGTCCGTCGATCCATGGTCAATGACGAATAAACTGAAATTTTTGTATGTGTTGTAATGTTCAAGGCTCGCAAAAAGCCTCTCCAATTGGGTAGCGCCGTTGCGATTGGCGACGACGAGCCCAATCTTGGGCTCCGGCTGCGACGGCGAAACGCCAGGAGGGGTGTCCCGGCGGGATTTCCAAAGTGCGCCGAAGTCGCTCGCCTGATCGGGGTGAGGCAGACCTGTCTGGGCCAGCCGGGAGCCATGAAGACGAAAGACGTTCTCGCTTTTCCGCAAAGGAGCGCGCGCGCCGACAGGGATCACGTCAATGCTCAGAACATCGACATCGCGCAATTCCATCGGACAGGCGAACTCGAATCCGTGGAAACCCTCTGTGCCATATGCTTGCGCCACGTCCGGCCGGAACGTGTCGGCTATGGTCGAATGAACGCAGACGCCTTCAAACCAAATCCCGAGCTTCAGCGGCGCCCCCGGCTCATGGGTGTCCATCGCCCAGCCGGCCAATGTTCCCCGATCGATGCGATCGAAGTAACCGATGAGACTGCTATCTGGCGTGCCTGCGACGGTCTCATCGAGGGATGAATCGGGCTGACCGTCGTTCATAAAGGACGCGCGTCGCCGGCTTCGGATCGAAGAGGACGCTGAAAGGCGGCTGATTTGAAAAGTTTCCACCCAGCCAATTTATGCAATATTTCCAACATTCGGACAGACGGGCCGCTGAAGTTTCATCCAGCGGCGGATTGAGCCCATAACCGTTTTTACGCTGTGCTGCGCGCCATGGGCAACATGCGTTCTGGAGGAGCCGCGGCCATGAAGGGCGCCTTTTCCTTGTGGCCCCATCGGGTTCGGGGCAGGGCGCTCGGCTCAGGGCGAAGCTATGCTGACCGGCGTTGGCCCGGGCGCACAGCGGACGAAGGTGTGCGCGGCGACGTTCTTCGAGCGGCCGACCATCGACGAGACGTTGCGGGAACAGGTCCACGCAGGGTGGCGGGACGATACGGTCGCAGGCCTTTGCGGATACCCTGGCCGTGACAGCTACGATGACTCAGGCCATGTCCGCGGAGTATGAGGACAGGTCCGTGGCGCGAGTCGCGCACGAGTGGGAGGACGGAGACGTGATCGGCAAACATTGGATAGGCGGCTGCCTCGCAATCGCGCTCATGGCGGCGCCGCCGGCGATCGCCGCGGAGAACGCCGCGCCGTCCGCTCCTGCGGCGCCGGCTCTCGAGCCGAAAGCGATCGATATCCTCAAGCAGGCGAGCGCGCGACTGGCGGCGGCGAAAACGCTCTCGTTCACCGCCGTCAGCACCTATGAGCGCGCGGCGCGCAACGGCCAGCCCCTCTATTACAGTTCGATCCAGCAGGTGACGATGGAGCGGCCCAACAAGCTGAGGGTCATGACGCCGGGCGACGGCACGCCGGACGAATTCTATTACGACGGCAAGACGATGACCGCCTACGTGCCCTCGAAAAATCTCGCGGCGGTCGCCGACGCCCCCCCAACGATCGACAAGCTCATCGACGAAGCCTGGGAAAAGGCCGCGATCTACTTCCCATTTTCGGATCTGATCGTTTCCGACCCCTACGCGGATTTGTCCAAGCGTCTCAAGTCTGCCTTCTATGTCGGCCGCTCCATGGCGGTCGGCGGAGTTCCGACGGACATGATCGCGCTCGCAGGCGACGACGCGGCGGCGGAGGTCTGGATCGGAGTCGCCGACCACCTTCCGCGGCAAATTCGCGCCGTCTACGCCAACGAGCCGGCGCATGCGCGATATCAGACGGTGTTCTCCGACTGGCGGCTTGATGCCCCCATTCCCGCGAACGCCTTCTCTTCGGCGGATGCCGCGAAAGCGGACCACATCGCCTTTGCGCCGCCCGGCGACGTCGAATCGCCGCCCGAAGTCAAGCAAAAGCCGTCCGAGGAGAAGAAGCCGTGACCAGCAATCGTTCAGGAGGACGTGCGATGAAGGGTCTGCTGCTCGCATGCGGAGCTGCGTTTGTCCTGGCGACGGCGATCGAGCCGGCCGGCGCCTGGATGCGCGGCGGCGGCCGCTTCGGCGGCGCCTGGGGCCACACCGCCGGAGGCGGCGTTTATCATGTCGGAGACGCCGGCGGTTTCGCGCATGGGACCGCGGTCGGTCCGCGTGGCGTCGCGCATGAGGGCGACGCGGGCGGTTACTGGCACGGCACGGCGGCGAACGGCTATGGCGCCTATCACGCCTCCACTTATGGCGGCTACTATCACGGGACTTACGCGACCCCCTACGGCGGATGGCACACGGGCGCCTATGGCGGCTATTATCATCAGCCGGTGGTCGTGAACTCCTACGGCGGCGGCTGCTGGAATTGCGGCTACGGCGGCTGGGGATACGCGGGCGCGGCCGCCGCCGGAGCGGTCGTCGGCGCCGCGACCACTGCGGCCATGGCGAATGCGGCGGCCGCCTCGGCCTGGCCGATCGGCGTGACCTACGGCTATCTTCCCTCCGGTTGTGTTTACGTCCGTCGTCCGATGGGCGCTTACTATCAATGCGCCGGCGGCTGGCTGACGCCCGCCTATGGCGCCAACGGCGTCTATTACCGGGTCGTGCCCCCGCCGCCCTGACCGGAGACGCGCTCTTCGTCGTGGATGCGCAGGGCCGCGCAATCAACGCGCCGGGCGGCCGATCATCGCCGTTTCCGGCGCCCGTCTCATGAGGCCGGGACCGCGATGGGTCGCCAATGGGTTGCGTCAGGCGCGGCTCAGCACCCGGCCCGCGACCGCATCGAGCTTCCGCATCAGCTCCGGATCTCGGGCCTCGGCGTGGGTGATGATCGCATATTCGAGTGCGCGATCCGATCCGATCGGGCAGGCCTCATGCTCGGCGGGGAACTCGGAAAGAACCCGCGCCACCAGCGCCGCGGCCTTGCTGGCGTTGTCGTTCATCACCGTGATCACGGAGGCTACGTCCACTGCGCCGTGCTCCTCGTGCCAGCAGTCGTAGTCGGTAACCATAGCGACGGTCGCATAGGAAATTTCCGCCTCGCGCGCGAGCTTGGCCTCGGTCGCGCCGGTCATGCCAATGACGTCGGCGCCCGCCGCCTGATAGCCGAGCGATTCCGCGAGCGAGGAAAACTGCGGCCCCTCCATGCATACGTAAGTTCCGCCTTCGTGATGCGGGATGCCTTCCGCCTCCGCCGCTGCGACAAGCCGGCGTCGAAGCAGCGGCGCGATGGGATGCGCCATGGAGACATGCGCCACGCATCCGGTGCCGAAGAAGGTCGATTGCCGCAGATAGGTGCGGTCGACGAACCGGTCGATCATCACGAACATCCCTGGATAGAGCTCGTGGCGAAATGACCCGCAGGCGGAGAGCGCGATGATGTCGGTGACGCCGGCGCGCTTCATCGCGTCGATATTGGCGCGGTAGTTGATCGTCGAGGGCGAGAAGCGATGACCGCGGCCGTGGCGGGCAAGGAAGACCGCGTCCGTCTCTCCGATCCGGCCGAAACGCAAGGCGTCTGAAGGGTCGCCCCAAGGCGTGGAGATTGTCTCCTCGCGGAGCCCCTCCAGGCCGGGCAGATGATAGACGCCCGACCCGCCGATCACGCCGACAACAGACTTGACCATGGTTTACGCCCTCGTTTCAGCACCCGCAAAAACAGACGCCCGCGACAGGCGCGGGCGTCGGGGACTTCGAAGCGAAAGACAGCGTCAATGCGCTGATTCCCAGACCCGCTTCTTGGTGAAGTAGAGGAGCCCTGCGAGCACGAAGAGGAAGATCATGACCCGGAGGCCGACCTTCTTGCGCTCGTCGAGATTGGGCTCCGCCGCCCAGGTGAGGAAAGCCGAGATGTCGCGCGCATAATTGTCGAGCGTCGGCGCCGTGCCGTCTGTGTACTTCACCGCTCCGTCGGTGATCGGCTGCGGCATCGCGATCCGGTGACCCGGGAAATACAAATTCCACTGCGGGTCGTCCGGCTTGGTGTAGCCGGTCAGGATCGCGTGAATGTAGTCGGCGCCCATCTCCTGATATTCCAGTCCCGGCAGGGCGTCGAAGACGAACCACGGGAAGCCGCGCTCGTATTTACGCGCTTTGGCGAGCAGGTTCATGTCGGGCGGCGCTTTGCCGAACGTGGCGGCCGCGGCCTGATCGTTCGGATAGGCGTCGGGACGCGGAATGTCGTCGGCGAGCGTCGCGGGGCGCTTGAACATCTCGCCCTTGTCGTTCGGCTCGGCGTTGGTCACCTGATAGGTCGCGGCCAGCGCTTTGATCTGATCCTCGGTGAAACGCGGGCCGCCGGGCTCGGCCAGCGTGCGGAACGGAATGGTCAGCGCGTGGCAGTTGCTGCAGACCTCGCGATAGACCTGGAAGCCGCGCTGGAGCTGCGCCTGGTCATAGGTGCCGAGCATGCCGGCGAAGCTCCACGACATCCGCGGCGGCTTGGGCTGCTCGGCGGCATCCTGCGCGTGCGCCGCGCCCCCGAGGAAGCAGAGCGCAATCGCGGCCGAGGCGAGGCGGGCGAAGGGGAAACGGATCATCGTCATCGTCCTTCTCGACTCGTCACTCGGCAGGCGCCGGGGCGGGCGCCCTGGCGGCCTTCTTCGCCAACACCGCGTCTGCGATCGATGGCGGGATAGGCTTGGTCTTCTCGGTGAAGCTCAGGAGCGGCATGATGATGATGAAGAAGCCGAAATAGCCGACCGTAAGGAACCGTGCGATCAGGGTCGTTCCCTCAGTAGGCTCCTGCGAACCGAGATAGCCGAGGCCGATGGAGATCGCGACGAAGACCCAGAAGAAGAAGCGGAAGGTCGGCCGGTACTTGGCGGACTTGACCGGGGAGCGGTCGAGCCATGGCAGGACGGCCAGGACCGCGATCGCAGCGAACAGCGCGATGACGCCAGCGAGCTTGTTCGGGATGGCGCGCAGGATCGCGTAGAAGGGCAGCAGATACCATTCCGGCACGACATGCGCGGGCGTGACGAGCGGGTTGGCGATCACGGAATTGTCCGCATCGAGCAGATAGTTCGGGATGTAGAAGATCAGCCAGGCATAGAGGATGAGCCAGACCGAGAACGCGAAAATGTCCTTGATCGTGGCGTAAGGGGTGAATGCGACGGTGTCGCGCCCCACGTCCTGCACTTCGACGCCGTCAGGATTGTTCTGCCCCACGACGTGCAACGCCCATACGTGCAGGCCGACGACACCCACGATGACGAAGGGCAGAAGGTAGTGCAGCGCGAAGAAGCGCGTGAGCGTCGGACCGCCGACGGCGAAGCCACCCCAGAGCCAGTGCGCGACGGCCGTGCCGACAAGCGGAATGGCCGAGGTGAGGTTCGTGATGACGGTCGCGCCGGCGAAGCTCATCGAGCCCCAGGGCAGAACATAGCCAAGGAAGGCGGTGGCGGCCATCAGGAAGTAGATGACGACGCCGATGATCCAGAGAAGCTCCCGCGGCGGCTTGAATGACCCGTAATAGATGCCGCGGAACATATGAATGTAGACGGCGAGGAAGAACAGCGAAGCGCCATTCGTGTGCATGTAGCGCATCAGCCAGCCGTAGTTGACGTTGCGCATGATCGTGTCGGTGACCGAGGTGAAAGCCTCGGTCGGCGAGCCGACATAATGCATCGCGAGCACGATGCCGGTGATGATCTGCGCGATCAGCATGAACGACAGGATCGCGCCGAAGGTCCACATGTAGTTGAGGTTGCGCGGCGTCGGGTAAGCCACGAACGACGAGTGGGCGAGGCCCATTAGAGGCAAGCGCGATTCGAACCAGCGTCCGATCTTGCTCTTGGGAACGTAGGTCGACGGACCGCTCATGGACTGTCTCTGGAGTTATCGCTGGCCGGAAGGGGGAACCGAAAGACCGTGGCGAGGATCAGCCGATCTTCACCTTCGTGTCGGTGAGGAATTTGTACTCGGGAACGGCGAGGTTGAGTGGCGCGGGCCCCTGGCGGATGCGGCCCGACGTGTCGTAGACCGAGCCGTGGCACGGGCAGAGCCAGCCCTCGTATTTGCCTTCATGTCCGAGCGGCACGCAGCCGAGATGGGTGCAGACGCCGATGACGATGAGCCATTCGGGCTTCTGGACACGGGACTGATCGGTTTGCGGATCGCGGAGTTCGGAAAGGGGCGTCTTCTCCGCGTCCTCGATTTCCTTCTTGGTGCGATGACGGATGAAGACGGGGCCGCCGCGGAACTTGACCGTGACGATCTGGCCTTCCTGGATTTGTCCAATGTCGACTTCGGTCGAGGAGAGAGCGAGCGTCGCGGCGTCGGGATTCATTTGGTCGATCAACGGCCACGCGAGGGCTGCGACTCCGACCGCTCCGACTGCGCCTGTTGTGAGGAAGAGAAAATCCCTGCGGGTGGGCGCCGCGGTCATCGTCGCGCTAGTCATCAAACCCTCAAACTGCCTTTCGTCTCGGCGCGGCCGAAAAGCTCGCCTTCGACCGCGTTTCTCTCGCTTCGGTAAGGCCCCCGGCGCCGCTTCCGGCCCGCCCGCGAACCCGATTCGAACAAGCCCTAGTTTAGAGCCAGTCGAAGTTTGACGGTGCTTTTTGCATTGATCCTTTTCGATGTCCATAGGCCCGCGGCGTTTCGTCAGGGCCGATCTCTTCAATGATTTTGGGCGGCTTCCGTACGCTCCCCCTCATGCGCTAAGCCGTCGCCAAATGAGGGAATCCCCGTCGCTCCTGACGCTCGCGCTGTTCGAGCCCTACATTGCCCAGAATGCAGGCGCTATGCTGCGCACGTGCGCCTGCCTCGGCGTGGACGCCGCGCTTATCGAGCCCGCCGGCTTCCGCATCGCCGACAGCCGGTTCAGGCGTGCGGCGATGGACTATCTGGCCGCGGTCCGGCTCGTCAGCCACGATTCCTGGGCAAAATTCGAGAGCTGGCGGGCGGAGCAAGGCCGGCGACTGGTTCTCCTGACCACGAAGGGCGACACGCCCCTCTGGGATTTTGCCTTCCGGCCCGGGGACGTGATTCTGGTCGGGCGCGAATTGGCGGGCGTTCCGGAGGCGGTTCACGCTGCGGCGGACGCCCGGTTGCGCATCCCGATTCGCGCTCCGCTCCGGTCTTTCAACGTTGGGATCTCGGCCGCGATCGCCCTTGTCGAGGCGCTGCGACAGATCGGCGGCCTGCCGGAGGGATGAAGACTGAATTCACGATCGCGTGATGCGCGTGACAACAGAAGCGGCTTGGGCGATGCTGTGCGGGCCCCGACGGAGGACCTACCCATGACCGAGAGTGAGTTGGTGCGCGTGTTAATCGCGGACGACCATCCGCTCGTGGTCGGCGGCTTGAAGGAGGCGGTCGTCGCGGCTGCGCCCAATGCGGAGATCGCGTCGCGCATGATTTCGACAGCATGGTCGCCGCGCTCGACCAGTCGCCCGACACGGATCTCGTGCTGCTCGATCTCGCCATGCCGGGCGTGCGCGGCTTCTCCGGACTCCTCTTTCTGCGCTCCGAGCGTCCCTCGACGCCCGTTATCGTGGTCTCCGGCAACGAGGACAGAGCCGTCATTCGTCATTGCCTCGAATTTGGCGCCGCGGGCTTCATCCCCAAGTCGACCGCGCTCGAGACGATGCGCAACGCGATCACGCAGGTGCTCGAGGGCGGACGCTGGACCCCGCCGGATTTCGACCCGAACGCGCAGCCGAATTGCCGAATCGAGCGCGCTGGCGCGGCGCCTCGCCTGGTTGACTCCCCAGCAGGTGCGCGTGCTGATGATGCTGTCGCAGGGCCTTCTCAACAAGCAGATCGCCTATGAGCTTTCGGTCTCAGAGGCGACCGTCAAGGCGCATGT
>CAVUJV010000029.1:132500-155687 GCA_963741845.1 uncultured Alphaproteobacteria bacterium | reverse complement strand
CTTTGCCGATCCATCGCGCGGGATACGCGGCCTCTACCTCCGGATCGAGTACCATCGAGACTTTCCGCGCAAAGGCCAGGGCGTCCGGCTCTTTGAAATAGGCTTCGAAGTCCGCCATCCCCACGCTGCCGCGCGTAGCGGCGAGCCCCAGCACGGCGCCCATCGAAAATTTCGCCTGATGAACCGTCTGCGGATCGACGACGGGCCCGAGCACGTCGATCGCGGCCTGATGAACCCGGGCGGTGACGCGACGGATCTGCTCCGGCTTCAACGATTGCCGCTGCATGACCTGCAGCAGAGCGTCGGCCGCCGGATGCGTATGCCGGCAGGACGCGTGGAATTTGAACGACGTCTCGACGAGCGCCCAGCGCTCGCTCACCCGGTCGACGAGGCGCTGGGGATCCGCGTCACGCGACATCCCGGCGGCCATGCCGGCGGCGGTGAGGATGCGTTTGGCGCCGGCGGACCGTCGCGCGCGAGGTAGGCGGAGGCAAGACCTGTGGTCGCGGCATGGGCCGCGTGGAGCGGCTTCGAATCCAGCGTCCCGTAAAAACTCCCACAGGCCCGCCGCCTGCGTGCCGGCGGAGCCGAACGCATGCAGCATTTTCTCCGCATCGAGGCCCAACAGGCGGCCAACGGCGGCGGCCGAGCCAGCGAACCGGCCGTGCCCGTCGTGTGAAAGATCTTGTAGTGGGGCTGGCCGAGAAACTCGCCGACCCGAATGCCGACTTCGTATCCCGCGATGGATGCGACGACGAGTTCGCGTCCGGATGCGCCGATCGCCTGGCGACCGCCAGGGCGGGAGGAAACACGACAGTCGCCGGATGAAACACGGACCCGTTGTGGACATCGTCCTGCTCGGCCACATGCGACGAGGCCGCATTGACCAAAGTCGCAAAGAAGGGCGAATTCGAACGACGGCTGACCAGCACTTCCGATGGGCCATCCCTGGTCCCATCGTGGTCGCGAAGGCGTCGATCGCCTCGACCGGCCGCATCCCTCGGCCCGCGAGCGCAGAGCCAAACCAGTCGAGCATCAGCGCCTCGCAACGGCGGAGCACCGGTTCCGGAATTCGGCCGTAGTCGAGCGTCGCAGCAAATTCGGCGAGGCGCTGTTCGGGAGGGAGGGTCATGGGGTTTCCCGCAATCTCAGGCGTAGGGCGGACCGGCGGCCGCGCGCGCTCCGCCATGTCCGCCAAAGGCGATTTGGATTCATCGTCGCCACCACTTCCATCGCGAGGCGCCCTCGGGAATCCTTGGCCCAAAGCTCCGCCGAACGCTCGTCGCGAGGACGTCCGAACAGCGACATAGGTTCGGTATCGTAGAGCCAGCGACGCACCCGGATCTCGCACTCGCGGACGCGCTGTCCCGGTGCGTGTTCGCGCAGGAAATTGAACAGCAGCGCCGCCACCAGACCGCATTGCACAATGAGCCCGGGATGACCCTCGACAAAGGTCGCGAAAGGCCGATCGTAGTGAATCCGGCTCGAATCTCGCGTCAGCGCCGAGTAACGAAAAAGCGCCTGGGTATGCGGACGGAACTGGCGTCGCCACCGCGCCTCGCCCCGCACGAGCCGCGGCTCGATCGCATCCCACGCTTCCCCCCGCGACATATATATAAGGCGGCGCTCTTCGGAGACAGCGACACCTTCGCTGTCCCCAATTTCATGGTGAAGCAGGAGCGAGACAATCGGTCCCACGCGTCCCGGACGCTCGGCGACATCGACCACCCGAGTGAGACGGGAGATCGGGTCGCCCACACGCATGGGACGATGAAACACGATCCGGCTTTCGATGCATTGCCGACGTGGCAGTTCGATCGGAGGCAGAGTGGGGTCTAGGAAGTCGCCGTTCTCACGAGTTTCCGAAGACCGCCCCCACGGCCGAAAATAGAGCCAATGTCCAAGCGGCGGCAATTCATCGCCGGCCTTCGGCGCAGGCTCGCCGAGGTCGAGGAGATCAAACAGAGCAGCGAGCGACGCCGGCGTCGCGCAATCAGCGCGGACGTCGACCCTCCCCAGCCACTCTCGAGCTCTGTCGAGATGGATCACTTGGCTTCGCTTGGCGCGTTGTCGTCGCAATATGCTTGATCTTTCGTTGCGCCTGCATCAATTTCAAAGTTACAAAGTCGGACTTAAGCAGTCTGGAACGCTTCGGGGAGGAAGCGCACGCGTGATGACGCATTTTGATTTCGTCGACCTCCGGTTGTTCATCCACATTGCGGAAGAGAACAGCCTGACACGCGGCGCCGAACGGGTGCACATGTCGCTGCCAGCGGCGAGCACGCGGATCAAGAATCTCGAGGAGGTGTTGGGCGCCAAACTGCTCTACCGCGCGAGCAATGGCGTGACGCTGACGCCGCCGGGGCAGGTGCTTCTGCAACATGCGCTCGACGTCCAGCGGCAGATGGAGCATCTGTGCGCGGATCTGCAGGAATATTCTCGCGGCGTGAAGGGCAACGTGCGGCTATTCGCGAATACGACGGCGATAACGGAATTCCTTCCCGCCGTCCTCTCCCGCTTCCTGTCCAAGCATCGGAACGTGAATGTCGACTTGCGCGAGCGCTTGAGCGCCAGCATCGTTCGCGCCGTAACCGACGGCGCCGCGGATGTCGGCATTATCGCGGGCAACGTGCGCACCGAGGGTCTTGAGATTGTCCCATACCGCGAGGATCGTCTGATCCTCGTTTGCGCGCGCAATCACGCGCTCGGCCAGCGTCACGAAGCGAGCTTCGATGAGACGCTCGAATTCGATCACGTATGCCTTCCCGAAGCGAGCGCTATCTATTCGTTTCTGATGGAGGCCGCCGAACGCGCTCATCGGCGGTTGAACTTTCGCATTCAGGTCGGCAATTTCGACGCGATGTGCCGAATGGTCGCGGCCAATGTCGGCATCGGCATCCTTCCGGAGTTGGCGGCCCGCCGTCAGGCCAAGACCAACGACATTCATCTCGTTCATCTTACCGACAAGTGGGCCCTGCGCGACCTCAAGATCTGCGTCCGCAGCCTCGACCTTCTGCCGGGCTTCGCACGCGACCTCGTCAAGCTCATCGTCGATGACGCACACCAGGCGAGGGAAGCAGAACGCATAACTGCTATCGCATGATCGTTGGCTTTCGCCAGCGCTTGCCGCTAGCCGGAGCGCTTTGACGAATTTATAGATGCAGGAAAATGCTCGCGGGCCTTGGCTTGGAAGCGCACGCGGCGGAAGGCGGGAGGATGGGCGAAATGAAGATCTTCGAGCTTGAGAACGACGGCGTCTACAACCTGTTCGAGCCGAAGAAGCGCACCGATCTCGACCGATCGGACAGGTGGGATCGCCGCCCGCCAACGCCCGCTAGGTCCAGTTCCGGCGCAGCCGCCTCCGCGGCGGAAAGGCGTACGGTCAACATCGGCGCCGGCGGAAAGCTGAAGCTGCACGTGCTGGATCTGGGCAAGCTGCGGCTGGACAAGAACTTCATGGTCGCCAATACGACGGTGGCGACGGCGAGGGTTCCGAACCCGCGTGGACAGGTCGTCGATATTCCGGTCTCCGCCTATTACATCGAACATCCCGATGGCAATGTCCTGTTCGACACCGGGTGCCATCCGGACTGGGGCGGGCCGAACGGGCGCTGGCCGGTTGACGGCCTGCAGGAACTGTTCCCCCATGTCGGCGGTGAAGAATGCATGCTGCCGGCTCGACTCGACATGATGGGCGTCGGGCCAGACGACGTAAAGCATGTCGTGCTCTCGCATCTGCACTGCGATCACGCGGGCTGTGTTGAATATTTCCGCAAGTCGAACATTATTGTGCATGAAAACGAGTTCGCGGGCGCCTTCCGGCAATATGCCTTGCAGGACCATGGCTCGCCTTATGCGCTCAAGGACCTCGACGCGATGATCAAGGCCCAGCTGAACTGGCGGGAAATCACGCGGGAAGAGCCCGATCAGAATATCGTCGAGGGCGTGCGGCTCCTCAACTTTGGCGCCGGCCACGCGCGGGGCATGCTCGGTCTACAGGTTACGCTCCGAAGTCAAGCTGGCGTCATCCTGGTTTCGGACGCCTGCTACACCGCCGAGAATTATGGGCCGAAGGCGAAGCAACCGGGGATCAGCTACGATTCTCTGGGCATCATGCGCACCGTGCGGCGCATCCAGGCGCTCGCCGCCGACACCGGCAGCGCGGTATGGTTCGGCCATGACGCCGATCAGTTCGCGACCGTGCGCAAAGCGACGAGCGGCGACGGCTACTACGAATAGGCTCGGAGAGAGGTCGAACAAAACACGAGCTAAACGGGCCAACGGCAAATCCCTTATCCCTTCGCGGGGAGAAGGCGGGCGCGCGAAAGGCGCGGCCGGATGACGGATCCCAACGCGTAAGCGTTACGAGCCCGCGCGACGCAAGGCGTTACGGTTGGAAGCAGAGGTTCGAGCGAGCGTCCGAACTCTCATCCGTCTCCTTCGGCGGCATCCCGGCGGTCGTAGCCCGGGGCAGTCTCTTCTCTCGCAGGCGGAGAAGAGACTCACGAGTTGCCCTCCGGACCCTCTTAGGCTACGCGCCAAAAACACATAGCCGGCAAACGTGAGAGATGCGTGGCAGCCTCACTCGGCGTAGCTTTGCACCACCGTCTTGATGACGCTGAATTCCTCCAGCGCGAGAAACCCCTTCTCGCGTCCGTGGCCGCTCTTCTTCACGCCGCCAAAGGGCAGTTCGACGCCGCCGCCGGCGCCGTAGCAATTGATAAAGACCTGCCCGCTGCGCACGCCTCGCGCGACGCGTGTCTGACGACCGCCGTCGCGCGTCCACACCGCAGCGACGAGACCGTAGTCGGTCGCATTGGCGAGGGCGATCGCGTCGGCTTCGTCCTCGAACGGCAGGCAGGAGAGCACCGGGCCGAATACTTCGTCGTTCGCGAGCGAGTTGCCGCGCGGCACCGGGCCGAACAGGGTCGGCGTCACGTAATATCCGCCGCTTGGCAGATCGTTGGCAAGGCGGCCTTCCGCCAGCACCGGAACACCCGACTTGCGCGCCGCCTCGACGAAGCCGCCGACCCGGTCGCGTTGCGTAGCGCTAATCATCGGACCGAGATCGAGATTCATGGCGGGCGTGCCGACGCGCACATTGGCGAAAGCCTCAGCGACCTCGCCGACGAAATCATCGTAGATTTTTCGCTCGACCAGCAGGCGGCTTCCGGCCGAGCAGGTCTGGCCGCCGTTCTGAGTGATCGCGCGGGTGATGAATGGAAGCGCCTTCTTGCGGTCGGCGTCCGAGAAGACGATCTGCGGCGACTTTCCACCGAGCTCGAGTACGCATTTGATGTGCCGCTCGGCCGCGGCCTTCTGCACGATCGTGCCGACTTCGGGGGAGCCCGTGAAGGTGATCATGTCGATGCCGGGGTGGGCGGTGAGCGCCGCGCCAGCCTCTTCGCCGAGACCGGTCACCACGTTGATCGCACCGTCGGGAAGTCCGGCTTCCTGCGCAATTGCCGACAGCAATATCGGTGTCATGCAGGCTTCCTCGGCCGGCTTCAGCACGACCGCGTTGCCGGCGGCAAGCGCGGGCGCGAGCGAGCGGCCGAACATCTGCGCCGGATAGTTCCAGGGCAGAATATGGGCCGTCACGCCGTAGGGCTCGCGCGTGACGCGAGCGTCGAAGCCGTTCATGAAGGGCACGATCTGCCCGTGCAGTTTGTCCGCCGCTCCGCCGTAATACTCGAAATAGCGCGCCGTCAGCCCGACGTCCGCGCGCGCCTGTCCGATCGGTTTGCCAGTATCGCGCGCTTCGGCCTGAGCAAGTTCTTCCGCGCGGCTCGCGATGATGTCCGCCATCTTCATCATGAGCCGGCCACGTTCGGTGGCGGTGAGCGACCCCCACTTGCCTTCGTAGGCCGCGCGCGCCGCCTTCACCGCGGCGTCGATGTCGCGCGCGCCGCCGCGCGCGATCGAGTCGTAGCTTTCGCCGGTGGACGGATCGACGACGGGCAGGCTCTGGCCGGAGCTTGCCTCACGCCACCGGCCGCCTATGAACAGCTTCTGCATTGATGCCAATTCCTCTTCTCGCCGGCCCGGCGCTCAGGGCGTCAGGACGACGCGGCCGACGATGCGGCCGGCCTTCATGTCTTCAAGCGTCTCGGTCGCCGCGCTCAGCGGGCGAGTGCGGATTGGAATCTGGGCGACCTTGCCGGTGCGCACGAGGTCGAGAAGCTCGCGCGTCTCTTCGAGGTTTCCGGTATAGCTGCCCTCGATCCCGGCAGCCTTCATTGGGATCAGCGGCAACGACCAGGGCGTCGAGCCGCCGAACAGGCCGACCATCACCAGCTTGCCGCCCTTGGCGAGGGAGTCGAACGCGAGCGCCGAAGTCTGCGGACTCCCCACCAAGTCGATCGCCGCCCAGCAGAATCCACCGAGCGCCGCGTTGACCTGCTGGAGCGCGTCCGCGGCTGCGCCGTCGATCACAGCGAGCGCGCCGGCGTCGAGCGCCGCCTTACGGCGCTTCTCGTCGATGTCGACAACGACCGCGCCCTTTCCGCCCATGGCTTTCAAAATCGTCACGCACATGAGGCCGAGACCTCCGGCGCCGATCACCAGCACCGGCTCTTCCTTGATGACGGAGCCGAGCTTTTTCAGGGCCGAATAAGTGGTGACGCCCGAGCAGGCGTAGGGCGCGACAGTCACGGGGTCGAGCCCGTCGATCGGCAGCAGATATTTCGAATGCGGCACAAGGATTTCGGTGGAATAGCCGCCGTCGCAATGGACGCCGAGGCAGCGCGGCTTCATGCAGAGGTTCTCGTAGCCGTTGCGGCAGACGCGGCATTGCCCACAGCCGATCCACGGATAGACGAGAACCATCTCGCCCACCTTGCGGTCCGTCACCTTGTCGCCGACGGAGATGATCTCGCCGGCTGTCTCATGGCCGGGCGTAAGCGGCAGGGGGATGCCGCGATCTTTCAGCATCAGGCGCTTGCCCGCGCCCAGATCGTAGCTTCCCTCCCAGATATGCAGGTCGGAATGGCAGACGCCCGAGGCTTTGACGGCGACGACGACTTCATGGCCCGTCGGCTGGGGATCGGGCAGGTCCGTGTCTTTCAGCGGGCGTCCGAAGTCGATGATCTGGAAGCTCTTCACGTCATTCCTCCCTGGGCTCTCGCGACTGTCCGGCGCCTGGGCCGCGCTGCGGTTCGCCCATTGTTGATCCAAGACTAGCCGGGGCTCCGGCAGGCGACACCTGCTATATCGGCCTATCAGTTATGTCGGTCCGGTTATTTGCCTGCGTGCCGGTCCAGCGTCCGGCGGTGACGAGCCGCTCGACCTCCTCCCGCAGGCACTTCACAACGGCCGTGGTCGCCGGCGTCTTCGGCCGGCGCACTGTCTCGCCGATGATGAGCGTACGGGAGAGCGACGGCGAGACAATGCGGCGGGCAATCATAGTTCCCTCCGCAACCTCCCGATAGACTCCGCAGAACGGCAGGATCGTCGCCACCGCCCCCTGCGCCACAAGGATCTTGATCGTCGCCATCGAATCGAGTTCCAGAACGACATCCGGGGCCAAGCCCCGCTCCACGCACACGCTGTCCACGAGCACGCGCAGGCCGTGGGGCCTGCCCGGCAGGACGAGGGGCGCGCGCACCGCCTCGGCCAGTGTCACGTCCAGTCCGCCTTCGCCCTCCACGCAGGGTGCGATGCAAAGGAAGAGATCCTCGACCAGGAGATGCTGTCCGACGAGGTTCTGCGCCCGGCCCGGGCTGTACAGGACCCCCACGTCCAGCCGCCCGCCGACCAGCCATTCCCTCACGTCACCGCTGAAAGCCTCGCTGATGTGCAGGCGGACGCCGGGATAATCACGGCGGATCCGGTGAAAGAGGGGCTCGACGAGGATCATCGACACCGACGGCGGCAGGCCCAAACTCACCGCGCCGACCGGCGCGCCCCGCGCCGCCTTCAGGCCGGATTCGAGCCGGTCGACCTGTTCGAGCAGGGAGCGACTGTGTTCGAGCACCGTCCGGCCCACCTCGGTCAGTTCGGCGCCCCGGCCGTTCCGCCGGAGAAGCTGCGAGCCGCATTCCGCCTCAAGCTGGCGGATGTGCCGGCTGAGCGCGGGCTGGGCAATGCCCAAGTGGCGGCCGGCCAGCGTGAAGCTGCCGAGTTCGCCGACACAGACGAAATATCTGAGCCGCTTGAGGTCCATGGTGATATCTATGCCGGAACCGTCATAGCGGATAGCCCTGTTTTGCACCTATCGGCAATTCTTCCGGCCCCCTAAGCATGGGCCCCGGACGTCCGCATTCGCATAGCGCTGACGTCTCGACAGGGAGGCTGCGACCCGTGACCGATGGCGCCGGACCGGAATCTGCGTACGGCGACATTCGCGACGCAGTAGCGAAGCTCTGCCGCGAGTTTCCCGGTCCCTACTGGCAGGAGCTGGATCGCGACCGCGCTTATCCCAAAGCCTTCGTGGACCGGCTCACGAGCGAAGGTTTCCTCTCCGTGCTGATCCCCGAGGAATACGGCGGGTCCGGGCTCGGTCTCGGCGCCGCGGCCGCCATTCTCGAGGAGATTCACCGCTCCGGCTGCAACGGCGCGGCCTGCCACGCCCAAATGTACACGATGGGCACGATCCTCCGGCACGGGAGCCCGGAGCAGAAGGCGCAATATCTGCCGAAGATCGCCAGCGGCGAATTACGCCTGCAGGCCTTCGGCGTCACCGAGGCGGTCAGCGGCACCGACACGACGCGCATCCGCACCTTCGCCCGGCGCGACGGCGACCGCTACATCATCAACGGGCAAAAAATCTGGATCAGCCGCGCCGCGCATTCCGACCTGATGGTGCTCCTCTGCCGCACGACGCCGCGCGAGCAGACGGCGAAGCCAACGGAAGGGATGAGCGTGTTCATCGTCGACATGCGGGAGGCGGTGGGGTCGGGGCTGACGATCCGCCCGGTCCGCACCATGCTGAACCACGCTACAACGGAACTTTTCTTCGACAATCTGCCCGTTCCGGTCGTCAATCGCATCGGCGAGGAGGGGCGCGGCTTCCGCTACATTCTCGACGGCATGAACGCCGAGCGCATCCTTATCGCGTCGGAATGTATTGGCGATGGCCGCTTCTTCATCGAGCGCGCGACCGAATACGCCAAGACGCGCGAGGTCTTCGGCGGGCCCATCGGCCGGAACCAGAGCGTGCAGTTCCCCATCGCGCGATCCTATGTCGAGGTCGAAGCAGCTGCGCAGATCGTTCAGAAGGCCTCCCGCATGTTCGAAGCCGGCGAGCCCTGTGGGACAGAAGCCAATATGGCCAAGCTCCTGGCTTCCGAGGCGAGCTGGCGCGCCGCCGACATGTGTCTCCAGATTCACGGCGGCTTCGGTTTCGCCGAGGAATTCGACATCGAGCGGAAGTTCCGGGAGACGCGCCTTTATCAGGTCGCGCCAATCTCCACGAACCTCATCCTGAGCCATGTGGCGACCCATGTGCTCGGCCTGCCGAGGTCTTACTGATGGGACGTCTGGCGCTCGAAGGCGTGCTGGTCGTCGCGCTGGAGCAGGCTGTAGCCGCGCCTTTCTGCACCTCGCGCCTCGCCGACGCTGGCGCGCGGGTGATCAAGATCGAGCGATCGACAGGCGATCTTGCGCGCAAATACGATGAGGTTGCGCATGGCGAGAGCGCCTATTTCGTCTGGCTCAATCGCGGCAAACAGTCCCTCGCGCTCGACATCAAGAAGGCGGACGACGCGGCGTTCCTGAAGCGCCTGCTGACGAAAGCCGATGTCTTCGTGCAGAACCTCGCGCCCGGCGCTGCCGAGCGCGCAGGCTTCGGTGCGCAGGCGCTGCGGCGCGACAACCCACGCCTCATCGTCTGCGAGATCACCGGCTATGGCGAAAGCGGCCCCTATGCGGAGATGAAGGCCTACGACTTCCTCATCCAGTGCGAGACGGGTCTCGCTTCGATCACCGGTGGGCCGGAATCGCCGGGCCGCGTCGGCGTCTCGGTGGCCGACATCGGTTGCGGGATGAACGCTCATGCCGCGATCTTGGAGGCGCTCTACCGGCGCGAGCGCACGGGGAAGGGCTGTCGCATCTCTGTCTCGCTGTTCGACGGAATGGCCGACTGGATGGCCGTGCCCCTGATCCATCGCGAATTTACCGGGCGCGAGCCGAAGCGCCTCGGTCTCGCCCATGCGACCATCGCGCCCTATGGCGCCTATGAGGCGGGCGATGGCGCACGCTTCATCATCGCGATCCAGACGGAGCCGGAATGGGCGAGCCTCTGCCGCAACGTGCTCGACCGGCCAGACATGATCGCCGATCCCCGCTTCGCTTCCAACAGCCAGCGCGTCGCCAATCGTGCCGCGCAAGACGCGGTGATCGCGGAGGCGTTTTCGCGCTTCGACGCCGAGGGCCTGGCGGAAGCCCTGCGCCGCGCCAATATCGCTTTTGGCCGCTACAATACGGTCGGCGAATTCGCGCGCCATTCGCAGCTTCGGCGCGCGGAGATCGGAACGCCGAGCGGGCCGGTCAGCATTCCGGCTCCGCCTCAGATTTTTGACGGCGAGCCTGTTCCGCTCGGGCCGGCGCCCGGCATCGGCGAGCATAGCGACATGATCCGGCGCGAATTCTCCTGACGAAGCCATGACGCCGTGAGCGAGTGAAGTTACCGGAGGCTTACCAACAAACCGGGTCAACTCCAGTCTGAACGTTCAGGCGCATGTTCGCGACAGTCATCGGTCGCCCGAAGTCCTTCACGCCCAGCCCTAGTCAAGCGCCTTGGACGCGGCCATGCAGCCAAGCCGTGCGGCTGACCCCACGCTCCATCGAGACCACCGTAGCCGCGTTCCGCCAGCCGCCGGCGTTGTTACCCCCACGTATACCCCATCCTGAAAATGACAGCGTTGGAAATCGGAAATATAGCTGTTAACTTCTTGAAATAACTGGCGTCCCGGAAGGGATTCGAACCCCTGACCTACGGTTTAGGAAACCGTTGCTCTATCCTGCTGAGCTACCGGGACAGCTCGCCCTCGCCTGCGTGAAGCAAGGCCGCTCTGGACGCGGGCGGCCGGAGCGGGCAGGAGCCTCTAACATGAATTTGCGCGGCGCCCAACGCCGGTTTGCGCCTTTCCGTCGCCGCCGGCCGGCGGGGGTCGCGCTCGCCGTTTTCGCCGTCTTTGCGGTCGCGGGCGGGGGATCGGCGCTCGCGGGCTGCGGCCGGCCGGCAGGGACTGTGGACGTCGTCTCGGTGGACGAGCGGCTCGCGATCGCCCTCGCCGACGGGCGCCTCGTCCGCCTCGGCGGTCTGGACGGGCCGTCGCCCGATCGCGGCGCGCCGGAACTGGCGAAAGCCGCCCGCGACGCGCTCTCCGGGCTCGCCGCCGGGAAGCGGGCCGAGCTTCTGCTCCTGGCGGCGACGCCGGACCGCTGGGGGCGGACGGTGGCCGACCTCGCCCTTCCCGAGGCGGGAGGCGGCGAATCCTCGGTCGCCTCGGCGCTCCTCGCCGAGGGCTACGCCCGGGTCCGGCCCGAATTCGAGACGCGGTCCTGCGCCGCGGCGCGGCTCAAACTGGAGGACGAGGCCCGGCGCGAGGGGCTCGGACTCTGGCGGGATCCCGCTTTCGCCGTCCTTCCCGCGGGCGACGGCCGGCGCCTGCGTCAATATGATGGACAATTCGTGGTCGTTGAAGGAAAGGTGCGCCGGGTTGGCTTCGGCCGCTCGCGTCTCTATCTTGATCTTGGATCGCGCGGAGGCGCGACCATCGTCGTCGACCGTCGGCTGGGGCCGATTCTTGTTCGGGGCGGGGATTCGATCGACGCTCTCGTGGGCCGCGTGATAAGGGCCCGCGGCGCGCTCGATGGCCGGTTCGGACCAAGAATTGCGGTCAGCGATCCGGCGATGATCGAAATCGAGCGTCGCTCCGGCGCAACAGGAGAAGAAGACCCTCATTGATGAGGCGGATAGGCTTGGACACCCTGCGGTCGCCGCGCTCACGCGGACGATGGCGCGGCGCTCTCGCCGCGCTTGCGGGAGCGGCTTGCCTCCTCGCGGCCGGATGCGCCTCGATCGAGCCGCCGCCCGCGCCCGCCAGAGACCCGCCGATCGAAGCCCCGCGCACCACGGGAGGGCGGCCAGCCAACCCCGAGCGGCAGCGGCTCATCGAAGCCTTTGGCGGCGAGTACAAGGCCCCCGCGACCCAGGCCTATCTCAATGCCGTGCTGGCGAAGCTGACGCCCGCTGGCGACGATTCGCATCCTTACCGGGTCACGATCCTCAATTCCCCGATCGTCAACGCCTTTGCGCTGCCGTCTGGCGACATCTTCGTGACGCGCGGGCTTCTCGCCCTCGCCGACGACACCTCCGAGATCGCCGCCGTCATGGCCCATGAGATCGCGCATGTGACCGCCCGCCACGCGGCGCAGCGCGCGGAATTCGAAAGGACGGCGGCGCTCTTCACCCGGGTCAATGCTCAGGTCCTCGCGCACCGTCAGGCCGACGCGGAGGTCGAGGCGCGCTCCAAGCTGTCGATCGCCCGCTTCTCGCGCCAGCAGGAGCTCGACGCCGACCGGATGGGCATCGCCGACATCGCGCACGCCGGCTTCGACCCCTATGCCGCGTCCCGCTTCCTGACCGCGCTCGGCGAATGGAGCGCGCTCAAGGCCTCGATCTCCGGCGCCGGCTCGTCCGACCGGCCCGACATGATGGCGACGCACCCGTCCACGCCGGAACGCATCGCCGTCGCCGTGGCGGGAGCGCAGAAATTCGGGCCGCCGGGAACCGGCGCGCGCGACCGCGACGGCTATCTTTCGGCGATCGACGGGATGGCCTTCGGCGAAGATCCGCTGCAGGGCGTCGTGCGGGGGACGACGTTCATCCATCCGAAGCTCGGCTTCGCGTTCGAGGCGCCGGAAGGGTTCACGCTCGAAAACCAGTCCGCCGCGCTGATCGGCGTGGGGGAGGGGGGGACGGAGGCCCTCCGGCTCGACAGCATCGCGCTGCCCGATTCGACGCCGCTCAAGACCGCGATCGCTTCCGGCTGGATCGACGGCGTGAAGACGACCAATGTCGAATCCATCAATGTCGGCGGGCTCGACGCCGCGACGGCGGTCGCGCGCGGCGACCAATGGAGCTTCCGGCTCGGGGCGGTCCGGCTCAACGGGCGCGTCTATCGGCTGATCTTCGCCGCCCACTCGCTGAGCCCCGAGGTCGACGGCCGCTTCCGCGCCTCGCTCGAATCCTTCCACCTGATCAACGCGCAGGATTCGGCGCAGGCCGTGCCTCAGTCGATCCGCATCGTTTCGGCCGGCGGGACCGACACGCTGGACACCATGGCGGCGCGGATGAGCTTCCTGCCGCGGCCGCTCGACCAGTTCCTCATAATCAACGGCCTCGAGCGCAACGCGCCGCTTGCGTCCGGACAACGCTACAAGATCATAGCCCGATGACCCCTGAAATCCTGCCGAAAAAGATCGTCGCCGCGACCCACAATCCCGGCAAGCTGCGCGAAATCCG
The DNA here is from genome assembly GCA_963741845.1 of uncultured Alphaproteobacteria bacterium. Taxonomy (GTDB): domain Bacteria; phylum Pseudomonadota; class Alphaproteobacteria; order Rhizobiales; family Beijerinckiaceae; genus Roseiarcus. The sequence continues at coordinate 142,216 of CAVUJV010000029.1, read as the reverse complement.
GGAACTCCTTGGCCCGCACGGGGTGGACGCGGTCGGCGCCTCCGAACTCGGTCTGCCCGAGCCGGAGGAGACGGGCCTGACGTTTCACGACAATGCGGTCTTGAAGGCCCTCGCCGCCGCGAAGGCGTCGGGGGAAGTGGCGCTCGCCGACGATTCGGGCCTCTGCGTCGCCGCGCTCGACGGCGCGCCGGGCATCTATTCGGCCCGATGGGCGGGAGACTCGAAGGATTTCGCCGGGGCGATGGCCCGGATCGAGGCGGAACTCAAAGCGAAGGGCGCGCCGCAGCCCTGGCGCGGCTGGTTCGTGAGCGCGCTCGCGCTCGCCTGGCCCGACGGCCGCACGGAGGTTTTCGAGGGGCGGGTCGACGGCGACCTTGTCTTCCCGCCGCGCGGGACCCGCGGCTTCGGCTATGATCCGGCCTTCCGCCCCGACGGGCACGCCCGGACCTTCGGGGAAATGACGTCGGAGGAGAAGCACGGCATCCCGGCCGACGGCTCGCTGGCGTTGTCGCACCGCGCCCGCGCCTTCCAGAAGCTCGTGCGCGGGATGTTCGGCGCCGACGCCTGAGCGCGGCCCGCCGTCGCCGTGGGGCCTCGGCCTTCGTTGCGTTTTCGGTTTACAATTGCGCCGCGTTTCCGGATAAGCGGCCGCAACCTTTTCAATCAACATAAAATGTCAGGAGTTATATCCGGTGGATGTCGCGCTTCGCCTTTTTTATCGTGTTCCGGTCGCCGGCTGGCTCCTGAGGGACGCCGTTCGCGGCGCGCCGGAGGCCAAATACTACTTCATCGCCAATGTCGTCCTGTTCATTGCGGCGCTGGTCTACCTGTTCGGCTATGAGGTTCTGAGCGCCGTCTCGCTGCTGGCCGCGGCGACCATGCTGACCGCGATCGTCGTGCTGACGGCGGCCGATCTGTTCCAGCCCGGAAAGCGCCCGCCGGCCCCGGCTCCGGCGCAGGCCCGCAAGCGCGGCTGAATTCGCGAAAGCGAATGCGACAAAGTCTTTGGGAATCGGCAAGCCTCGCTTACAATGGCTTTCATCGGGCGGGGAAAGCCGCAGCGGCCTCTCCGCTCGGGTCGCCCGGTCGGGCGCCCCCGCCGGAGGCGGGTAGGGAGACGATCGGGACGCGGATTGGGGCCAACCCATGGACGATTTTCCGGCCGAGATTCGAGACCTGATTGCGGCGCTTCAGCGCGAGATCGAGGCTCTGCGGGCGGAGAATGCGGCGTTGCGCAAGGAAGTAGCGGAGCTTCGGCCGCGGCTGGGCGCGCCGTCGAGCGCCGGGCCGAGGAACACGCGGCGCACACGACGCTAAAATCGAGCCTAAGTCCCTGAAAGTCCACGATTTCGGAACGCTAAACCGGCTGCCGCCGCACTGTCTTTGCGGGCTTCCCCTTGCGCGTCCGCCCCCGATGGTCCACATGGGGGCCGGGAGGTTGGCGAAGGGCGTACCGCTCGCCAACTGGGTCAGGTCCGGAAGGAAGCAGCCCTAACGAGACAGGGCGGGTCTTTGTCCAATCTCCCGCCTTAAGGCCCTGTCCAATCGTTCGCGGACCGAATTGAACTCGTCATTGCGCGGAGCCACAAGGCGTCAGGAGACGCCCGCCAGTCGATGGACAGCCGCCCGATGAGCGACGCCCTCTTTCCCGAAGAAACCGCGAAGGCCCCTGCGCCGGAGGCCGAAGCCAGAGCGCCGGCCTCCTCGCCTTACCGGGTGCTGGCGCGAAAATACCGGCCGCAGCGTTTCGAGGATCTGATCGGCCAGGAGCCGATGGTCCGGACGCTCGCCAATGCTTTCAAGCTCGGCCGCATCCATCAGGCCTATATCCTCACGGGCGTCCGAGGCGTCGGCAAGACGACCACCGCCCGCATCCTGGCCCGGGCCTTCAACTATTCGGTTCCGGGCAAGATCGACGCGCCGAGCGTGGACATGCCGGAACTCGGAGTCCATTGCCAGGCGATCATGGATTCGCGCCATGTCGATGTCATCGAGATGGACGCGGCCTCGCATACCGGCATCGACGACATCCGCGAGATCATCGAGAACGCCCGCTACCGGCCCGTCTCGGCGCGCACCAAGGTCTACATCATCGACGAGGTGCACATGCTGTCGAAGCAGGCCTTCAACGGCCTGCTCAAGACGCTTGAGGAGCCCCCGGAGCACGTAAAATTCCTGTTCGCGACGACCGAGATCGAGAAGGTGCCGGTCACGGTTCGCTCGCGCTGCATCCGCTTCGATCTGAAGCGGATCGAACTCGGCGACCATGATCGCCCATATCGAGAAGATCTGCGCCGCCGAGGGCGTGACCGCGGAGCCGGAAGCCCTCACCGCCATCGCCCGCGTCGCGGAAGGGTCGGTGCGCGACGCGCTCTCGCTGCTCGATCAGGCGATCGCCCATGGCGGGACCGGGGGGGTGAGCGGCCTCGCGGTGCGCGAGATGATCGGCCTTTCCGACCGGGGCGAGATCGTCGCGCTGTTCGAGCGCGCGATGAACGGCGAGCCGGCCGAGGCCGTCGCGATATTGCGCGCGCTGTATCACGCCGGCGCGGAGCCCCTCGACATCCTTCTGGAAGTGGCGGAGTTCTGCCACCTCGTCACCTACTACAAGATCGCGCCGGACGGCCCGGAGGATCTGGCCCACGGCGAGGCCGAGCGCCGGAAGGCGCGGGAATTCGCCGGGCGCCTGACCCTCGGCGCCCTGACCCGCGGCTGGCAGATCCTGCTCAAGGGCTATGACGACGTGAAGGACTCGCCGCGTCCGCTCGCTTCCGCCGAGATGGCGCTGATCCGGCTCGCCTATGCCTCGGATCTGCCGAGCCCCGAGGACGCGCTGCGGAAGCTCGCGGAATCGAGCGACCCCGGCCCGCGCCGGGCGCCGCCCCTGCCGGCGCCGCCGGCTGGGCCGCGCGCGAGCCTCAGCGCGGCTGTGGCGGTCGCCGCGCCGCGAGCCGAACGTCCCGCCGCCGCGCCGCCTGTCGCCTCGCCCTCCAGGGCCGCCGCGCCCGGTCCCTCCGTGCGGCTCGCCCGTTTCGAGGACGTGGTCGCGCTGGCGCGCGCGAAGCGCGATCTCATGCTCGTCCATGCGCTCGAGCACGAGGTCCGGCTCGCCCGCTTCGAGGAGGGCAGCATCGCTTTCTCGCTGGTCGAGGGCGCGTCCTCCGCGCTGGCGCAGACACTCGCCCGCCGTCTGCAGGAATGGACCGGCCAGCGCTGGATGGTCGCCCTTACGCAGGACTCGACTCGCCCGACGCTCCGGGAAACGCAGGACGCGCGCGACGCCGAGCGCACGAACGGCGCGGCGTCGCATCCGGTCGTGCGCGAAGTGCTGGAGCGTTTTCGCGGCGCGAAGATCGTGGACATACGGCTGCCCGAGGCGGCGGCGGCGACGGTGGAGCCTCCGCCGGTCGCGGAGTCCCACGACGACGACATTGGCTATGGCGACGCCGATCCGGTCGCCGACGACGATTTCTGAGGAGGTTCGCGGACCATGGACATCATGGGCATGATGAAGAAGGCGCAGGCCATGCAGGCCAGGCTGCAGGAAGCGCAGGAGGAGCTTGGCCGCATCGAGGTGGAGGGCGCGTCCGGCGGCGGCATGGTCCGCGTCACGCTCACCGCCAAGGGCGAACTGAAAGGCGTCAACCTCGATCCCTCGCTGCTGTCGCCCTCCGACAAGGAGATGCTCGAGGACCTGCTGATTGCCGCCTTCAACGACGCCAAGGGCAAAGCCGACCGCGCCGCGGCGGAGAAGATGCAGGAGATCACCGCTGGCCTGCCGCTGCCGCCGGGCATGAAGCTTCCGTTCTGAAGCCATGGCGTCGAGCGTCGCCGGACCCGAGATCGAGCGGCTGATCCAGCTTCTCGCGCGCCTGCCGGGCCTGGGTCCGCGCTCGGCGCGCCGCGCTGCGCTCCATCTCATCCGCAAGCGCGAGACCCTGCTTGGCCCGCTCGCCGAGGCGATGCGGATCGCCGAGGAGCGCATCGTTGTGTGCTCGGCCTGCGGCAATATCGACACGCGCGATCCGTGCACGATCTGCGCCGACCCCAGCCGCGACGCGCGCACGCTGGTCGTGGTCGAATCCGTCGGCGATCTCTGGGCGCTCGAACGGGCGGGGGCGATCCGCGCGCGCTACCATGTGCTCGGCGGCGTGCTCTCGCCGCTCGACGGGGTCGGGCCCTCGGACCTCAATCTCGAGCGGCTTGTCGGCCGCGTCGCGGGCGGGGATGTCAGCGAGGTGATCCTCGCCGTCAACGCAACGGTGGATGGCCAGACCACCGCCCATTACGTGACCGACCTCCTCGCGGCGCACGAGGTGAAAGTGACGCGCCTCGCCCATGGCGTCCCGGTCGGAGGCGAACTCGACTATCTCGACGATGGAACGCTCGCCGCCGCGATGCGGCAACGGACGGCCTTTTGAGGTCGCCGCCCGAAAGAAGCCGCGCCGCGGACCTACCGCCGCCGCGCTGGCGCACATAAGTTCAGCGGATATCGACGACGGAGGCGCGCTTTCATGTCCGCTGCGGCGACGGCGACCGGTCTCTTCGTTCCTCCCTATCCGCCGCGGCGCGAGACGCCGCGCAGCGCGCTTTCGACCATCCTCACGCTTCGGCGCAATCCGCTGGAAATCTGGGGCAAGGCGGATTTCGAGCGCCCGTTTTCGCTCGGCCGCTCAATTCTCGGCCTGCGCGGCGCGGCGCACGATCCTGCCGCTGTGCGTCACGTCTTCCTCGACAATGCCGCCAACTATCGCAAGGACGACCTGCAGCTCAGGATTTTGAACCCGGGTCTCGGAAACGGGCTGCTGACCGCCGAGGGCGACGCCTGGCGTGCGCAGCGGCGGGCTCTCGCTCCGCTCTTTTCGCCCCGCGAAGTTTTGGGCTTTGCCGCGCCGATGCAGAAAGTCGCGGCCGCGACGGTCGAGCGCTTGACGCGCCGGCGGGATGGGGCGGTGATCGACGTCGGCGATCTCATGTCGCGCCTGACCCTCGAAGTGCTGGAGCAGACGCTTTTCTCGCAGGGTCTCGGCAAGGAGCCGACCGCTTTTCAGGGCGCGGTCACGCGCTATTTCGATAGCTTCGGCCGGCTCGATCCGCTCGATCTTCTCGGCGCGCCGGACTTCCTGCCGCGCATCGGACGCTGGCGTGGCCGCGGGGCGCTGAAATTCTTCGACGAGGCGGTCGACGCGATCATCGCCAACCGCAAGGCGCTCATCGATCGCGGCGGCGAAGGCCCCCGTGACCTGCTCACGCTGCTGCTTGCGGCGCGCGATCCGGAAACCGGCAAGGGTCTGCCGGAATCCGATATCCGCGCCAATATCGTCACCTTCATCGGCGCGGGGCACGAGACGACCGCCAATGCGCTGACCTGGACGCTGTACCTGCTGTCTCAGGCCCCGGAATGGCGCGAGCGCGCCTCATCCGAGGTGGACGAAGCCTTCGATCCCTCGCGGCCCGCGGCGCTGGAGACATGTCCGGTTTTGCGCGCGGTGATCGAGGAGTCCCTGCGCCTCTATCCGCCGGCGGCGATCCTCAGTCGTCAGGCGATCGCGGACGACGAGATTCTCGGCGTGCGCGTGCCGGCGGGAGCCGTGATCGTCGTCTCCCCTTATGTCCTGCACCGCCGCAAGGGCCTATGGGAGGATCCGGACGCCTTCGATCCCTCGCGCTTCCTGGGCGAAAGGCGCGAGCGCATCGACCGCTTCGCCTACATCCCCTTTGGCGCAGGGCCGCGCGTCTGCATCGGCATGGCTTTCGCGCTGCAGGAGGCAATGATCGTGCTCGCCAATATGCTCCGGGCGTTTCGCTTCGATCTCGTGGAGGGCGCTGAAGTTTCGCCGCGTCAACGGGTGACGCTTCGCCCCCGGGAGAGCCTCAGGATGCACGTGTGGCGGCGCGAATCTCGCTGAGAAATCCACAGAAGAGAATTTCTTTGTGAAAGTGCGTTGACAGGGAAATTGGGTGGTCCTATATCGGCGTCACTGACGGCGCGGGTCGCTGTGGCGAGCGTCTGTTGGTTATCGGGCGGCTTTGGGATTTCTCCTCCCTGCTGAGAGGTGGGGGCGGGGCGATTTTTGGTCGTTTGTGTCTGGTTTGGGCTTTGTGAAGCTTGGGCTGGGCGGGCTGTTTGACAATTGCATCGGAAGGAAGAGAGACGTGGGCGGCGTTGGGTCGCGCTTGCGAGGGCTTTCTTCTTTGGGGTTTGGGTCCTGACGGGGCGCGCGCGAGCGTGTTTCGGGAGGGGCCGGGCCTTGGGGGAAAGCCTGTCGAGAGACAAACGACGGTCACGTTTCAAAAATTCATCACGCTTGGGACAGAGGGCTTGTGGATCGCCGTGAGGCGGGCCGTGGGTCTGGTTGTTTTCGAGCGGATGTGTTTGGAACTCGTCAAGAGAGGCGGCCTTTTTCACCAGTGGGAAGGGCCGTGTGTGACCAGTCGGGATTGGAATCTCATTCAACTTGAGAGTTTGATCCTGGCTCAGAACGAACGCTGGCGGCAGGCTTAACACATGCAAGTCGAACGCTCGTGAGCAATCACGGGAGTGGCAGACGGGTGAGTAACGCGTGGGAACATACCCTCCGGTTCGGAATAACTCAGGGAAACTTGAGCTAATACCGGATACGGCTGAGAGGCGAAAGATTTATCGCCGGAGGATTGGCCCGCGTCCGATTAGCTAGTTGGTGTGGTAATGGCGCACCAAGGCGACGATCGGTAGCTGGTCTGAGAGGATGATCAGCCACATTGGGACTGAGACACGGCCCAAACTCCTACGGGAGGCAGCAGTGGGGAATATTGGACAATGGGCGCAAGCCTGATCCAGCCATGCCGCGTGAGTGATGACGGCCTTAGGGTTGTAAAGCTCTTTCGCCAGGGACGATAATGACGGTACCTGGATAAGAAGCCCCGGCTAACTTCGTGCCAGCAGCCGCGGTAATACGAAGGGGGCTAGCGTTGTTCGGAATTACTGGGCGTAAAGCGCGTGTAGGCGGGTCTTTAAGTCAGGGGTGAAATGCCAAGGCTCAACCTTGGAACTGCCTTTGATACTGGAGATCTTGAGTCCGGGAGAGGTGAGTGGAACTGCGAGTGTAGAGGTGAAATTCGTAGATATTCGCAAGAACACCAGTGGCGAAGGCGGCTCACTGGCCCGGAACTGACGCTGAGACGCGAAAGCGTGGGGAGCAAACAGGATTAGATACCCTGGTAGTCCACGCTGTAAACGATGGATGCTAGCCGTTGGGGAGCTTGCTCTTCAGTGGCGCAGCTAACGCTTTAAGCATCCCGCCTGGGGAGTACGGTCGCAAGATTAAAACTCAAAGGAATTGACGGGGGCCCGCACAAGCGGTGGAGCATGTGGTTTAATTCGAAGCAACGCGCAGAACCTTACCAGCTTTTGACATGTCCTGGACGGATTGCAGAGATGCGATCTTCCCTTCGGGGCCGGGAACACAGGTGCTGCATGGCTGTCGTCAGCTCGTGTCGTGAGATGTTGGGTTAAGTCCCGCAACGAGCGCAACCCTCGCCCTTAGTTGCCATCATTCAGTTGGGCACTCCAGGGGGACTGCCGGTGATAAGCCGGAGGAAGGTGGGGATGACGTCAAGTCCTCATGGCCCTTACAGGCTGGGCTACACACGTGCTACAATGGCGGTGACAACGGGATGCAAAGGGGCGACCCCTAGCCAATCTCGAAAAGCCGTCTCAGTTCGGATTGCACTCTGCAACTCGAGTGCATGAAGTTGGAATCGCTAGTAATCGCGGATCAGCACGCCGCGGTGAATACGTTCCCGGGCCTTGTACACACCGCCCGTCACACCATGGGAGTTGGTTTTACCCGAAGACGGCGAGCTAACCGCAAGGAGGCAGCCGGCCACGGTAGGGTCAGCGACTGGGGTGAAGTCGTAACAAGGTAGCCGTAGGGGAACCTGCGGCTGGATCACCTCCTTTCTGGATTTGGACTCCAGATGACAGAGGGCTTTTCGAAGCCGGCATGTCATGGCGTCCGATCGGAAACATCAGCGGCCAGGTCAGGCCGCATCTGCGGCGCGGTTTTCCGACGCCGCCTTCGTCTCTCTTTCTTTCAGACAAGGACCCAGGGAGAAGGGCCTCGTCGGCCTTGCGGGGAGCGATCCCGGCGGGCGCGGGGTTTCGTCTCCGACCTCCGGTCGTGAATTCCGGGCTTGTAGCTCAGTTGGTTAGAGCGCGCGCTTGATAAGCGTGAGGTCGGAGGTTCAAGTCCTCCCAGGCCCACCATCCTGATTGGCCTCGCCTGATTGGCCTCGATCGCGCGGCGCGGACGGTCGTCCGCTGGGCTTTCGCGCCGAAAGGCGAGCGGGCTCGCTTCGCTGACGCTAAGGCTCCTGGGGCCATAGCTCAGTTGGGAGAGCGCGTGCTTTGCAAGCATGAGGTCGTCGGTTCGATCCCGTCTGGCTCCACCATCCTTCGAGGACGGATGAGCGGCTTCGACCGGACAGGTCCTTTTGAGTCTGAAAGATCCGATGCAACAATCCGTTTCGTTCAGGAGGCGCCGGTCTGGCGGCTCGTGAACGGTGAGGAAGGCCCGTCCCTTATGGGATCGGTTTTTTCTCGTTGAGAAAGCCCCTGGCGGGAACGAAAGTTCCCGGGGTTGGGGTTCTTTCGATCTTTTGACATCGTGAAGAGGAAGCGCATTCGGTCGAGGCCGGATGGAGCGACAAGGGTTTGCCGGTAAGGCGGGCCTTTGAGGATGAAGACGGTCAGGACGCGATGTCCTTTCCGGGTCTTTGTCCGGTCGCGTTCATCGGGACCTCGAGCATACCAGTCGTGATCTGGAGCCTGACCGCTCGGATCCCGGATGCGTTTGAAGCAAAACTGGTCTTTTCGAATCGTCGGGACATTTTGGGCGCATGCCCAAAACGCGTTCTGGCGATGAGAGCAATCAAGTGCCTTAAGGGTATTCGGTGGATGCCTTGGCGCTGAGAGGCGATGAAGGACGTGGTACGCTGCGATAAGTCATGGGGAGCCGCGAACAGGCTTTGATCCGTGAATTTCCGAATGGGGAAACCCACCTTCTGCGATCTGTTATCAGTGGACGGATTGGCGAATTGCGAAATGGCGAAGGGCGAATGGGGGCGACTCCATTGGCTGCTCGCCATTCGCGGCTCGCTTTCCGTTCACCGGTAACAGGTCGTATATGAAGGGACTTATTCTCTGAATCCATAGGGGAATAAGAGCGAACCCGGGGAACTGAAACATCTAAGTACCCGGAGGAAAGGACATCAACGAGACTCCGTTAGTAGTGGCGAGCGAACGCGGACCAGGCCAATGCTTTTGCTTTTTCTTATCAGAACCGGTTGGAAAGCCGGGCCGGAGCGGGTGACAGCCCCGTATGAAGAGGAAGAGGCAGGAGATACGAGTAGGGCGGGACACGTGAAATCCTGTCTGAACATGGGGGGACCACCCTCCAAGCCTAAGTACTCCTCAGCGACCGATAGCGAACAAGTACCGTGAGGGAAAGGTGAAAAGCACCCCGACGAGGGGAGTGAAACAGTTCCTGAAACCGGATACCTACAAACAGTCGGAGCCCGCAAGGGTGACGGCGTACCTTTTGTATTATGGGTCAGCGACTTAAAGTATCGAGCAAGCTTAAGCCGATAGGCGTAGGCGCAGCGAAAGCGAGTCTGAACAGGGCGGTTCAGTTCGATGCTTTAGACCCGAAACCGAGTGATCTAGTCATGAGCAG
>CAVUJV010000029.1:0-130000 GCA_963741845.1 uncultured Alphaproteobacteria bacterium | reverse complement strand
AAGCTCCGGCGACCCCGCCGGAGCTTTTGCGTTTGTAAGCCCCGAAAGCCGAGGATTCGCAGCCAACTCCCCGCGCGCCTCCACCGGAAGCCGCCCGTCGTCCGGCAGGCGCCGGCGATGCGGGCAATGCGTTCCCACGGTTCCTCGCTCAATATCAGACGATTCAAAGCAGGCCAGCATTTTGGAGGCCTTGTCACAAAGGTCCTACTCGCCGCGCGACAGTTCTAGCTTTTCGCGAACTTGCTCTTGAGCGCCGCGACCACATTGGGTGGGGCGAAGGGGGAGGCGTCGCCCCCCATCGAGGCGATCTGGCGCACGAGGGTCGCGGTGATCGGCCTTACCGGCGAGGAGGCGGGCAGGAAGACCGTCCTCAGGTCCGGGGCCATCGCCCCGTTCATGCCGGCCATCTGCATTTCGTAGTTGAAATCGGTCGAGTCCCGTAGGCCCCGCACGATCAGGGTCGCGCCTGCGCGGCGCGCCGCTTCGATGGCGAGGCCCGTGAAACTGATCACCTCGAACGCGCAGCCGGCCTTCGCGGCGATCGGACCCCCCGCCTCGCGGATCAGGGCGAGCCGTTCCTCGACCGTGAAGAGCCCGACCTTGTCGGCGTTGAAACCGACGCCGACCACGATCCGGTCCACGAGCGCCGCCGCGAGTTCGATCACGTCCAGATGGCCGTTGGTCATCGGGTCGAAAGAGCCGGAGAAGAAGGCTGTTCGCATCATGCGAGGGAAAGCGTTAGCTTGGGCAAGAAGCCGCGGCAAGGCCGGCTCAGCGGCGGACCGGGAGGACGAGAATGGAGGCAAGCGAGCTCAGGGCGATTCAGTCTCCGCTCAAGGACCGCTATCGCGCCGAGCCGGACGCGGCCCGGATCACGCTGAAGGCGAGCGGCGCGCTCGATTCGTCCGCCATCGCCTGCAAGGTCGAGACGGGACGCGCCATTGCCGCGGCCGGATTGCATCCCGCGACCGGCGGCAGCGGCGCGGAGCTGTGCTCGGGCGACATGCTGCTCGAAGCGCTCGTGGCCTGCGCGGGCGTGACCCTCAAGGCGGTCTCGACCTCGATGGGGATCGCACTGCGCTCGGGGACAGTCCGCGCGGAGGGCGATCTCGATTTTCGCGGAACCCTTGGCGTCGCCAAGGACGCTCCGGTCGGCTTCACCGACATTCGCCTCACATTCGAACTCGACACCGACGCGCCGCAGGACCAGCTCGACGCGCTCCTCAAGCTCACCGAGCGCTATTGCGTGGTGCTTCAGACGCTCAAGCGGTCGCCGACGCTCGAAGCCAGGCTCGTCCGCGCGGGGTGATGGGAGAATCCTCAGCGCTCCCGCAGCGAATTCGAGACCACCTCAACCAGCGGCGAGAAGATATATTCGAGCATCCGCCGCGCGCCGGTCTTGAGTTCGACCGTCACCGCCATGCCTGAGGTGAGCGGCTCCGGGACCCCGTCCACCATGATGGTCGAGGATTCCGGTTCGAGATTGACGGCGAAGACGAGGTTCTGCGTGCGCTCTCCGCCGGCGAAGCCGGAGGCTTTGGCGGGATGGGCCGGATCGCCTTCGATGGCGGTGGCGTCGGGGGAGGGAATCGCGTCCCTGGCGATGCGGGTCACGCGCGCCTTGATGGGGCCGTAGCGGGTGAACGGGAAGGACGCCACCTTGACAACCGCTTCCTGCCCGACGCTGACGAAGCCGATGTCCTGGTTCTCGACATAGGCTTCGATTTCGAGCTTCGAATGCGTCGGGACGATCCGCATCACCTCCTGACCGCTCGTGACGACCTGGCCGATATTGGAGATGATCGACGCCTGGACGCGCCCCTCGATTGGAGCGCGCAGCGTGAGATGATCGAGCGCGGCCTGCGCCTTTGCGACCCGCTGCCGCGCGTCCTCGGCCCGGCGCTCGGCCTCGCTGAGCTTCTGGGCGTCCTCGGAAAGAAAGGTCTGGCGCGCCTTCTCGGATTCGCGCGCGATCACATCGAGGCCAGCCGTGAGAGAAGCGAGCTGCTGCTCCTGAATGGCGAGCTGGGTCTGCTGGTATTGGAGCAACTCGGTCGCATCGATCAGCGAGGCCAGGGTCCCGGACTTCGAGTCGACCAGCTGCTGGCGCATGTTCACGCGTTCCTGGAGCGTGGCGATGAGCTTCTTCTGCGTCGCTGATCGTGTCGCTGAGCTTCTCGCGCTCCGCCGTCTTCTGCCCGCGCTGCGCGTCGAAGGACGCGGTTTCGGCCGAAAGCTCGCCGAGATCCGCCATCAGCACCTTCTGCTCGCGCTGGCGCAGCTCGGGTGCGATGTCCTGCGGCCAGGGGATCGCGGGAGCGGAGAAAGGCTCGCCCGCCTGAGCGGCGGAAAGCGCGGCGCGGCGGCGAAGCGCTTCGGCGCGCCCGGACGCATAATCCGCGGCGGCGGCTCTCGCTTCCGCGTCGGCTGCCGACGTGTCGAGTTCGACAAGCTTGTCGCCCGCCTTCACGGCGCTGTCGTTGGACACGTGGATCGCAGCGATCTTGCCCGTTTCGAGCGGTTCGATCACTTTCACGCGGCCGGTCGGCTGAAACTTGCCCTGCGCGGAGGCGATGATGTCGATGCGGCCGAAATAGGACCAGATCAGCGCCGTCGCGACAAGGGCGCAGATGATCCAGATGAAGGCGACCCGGACGGGCGAGGCCGGCGTTTCCAGGATTTCGAGGGCCGGCGCGAGGAACTCCCGGTCGGAGAGGCTGCCGTCCGAGATGAGCCTGGCCAGCGCGCGGGTCCCCGAAGGCCTCGGAGCGCCCAACTCAAGCCGGACAAGCGACCGCGCCTCGCTCATGACGCAAGTTCCTGGGGCTGGCTCTGGAGTCCCCAAAAGTAGGCGTAAAGGCCGCCGGGACGGCGGACCAGCTCCTCATGCGAACCGATTTCGACGATCCGTCCCTCCTGCATTCCGACGATCCTGTGGCACCCTCGCACCGCGGCGAGGCGATGGGCGATGATAATAACCGTGCGTCCCTTCACGATCCGCCGCATGTTGCGCTGGATGATGCGTTCGCTCTCGTAGTCGAGCGCAGAGGTCGCTTCGTCGAGGATGAGGATGCGGGGATCGGTCGCCAGCGCGCGCGCGATGGCGAGGCGCTGCCTCTGGCCGCCCGAGAGATTGGCGCCGCGCTCCTCCACCACCGTGTCGTAGCCTTCCGGCAGCTTGTCGATGAACTCGTCCGCGCCGGCGAGACGGGCGATTTCCATCACCTTGGCGCGCGGCATCGCCGGATGGGCGAAGGCGATGTTTTCGTGGATCGTGCGATTGAACAGGAGATTCTCCTGAAGCACCACGCCGATATGGCCGCGCAGCCAGGCGGGGTCCGCGTGAGCAAGGTCCGCGCCGTCGAGCAGGACCTGCCCTTCGCTCGGAGAATAGAGCCGCTGAACCAGCTTGGTCAGGGTGGACTTGCCCGAGCCCGAGGGACCGACGACGCCGATCGTTTCGCCCGCGCCGATCGCGAGCGAAACATTTTTCAGCACGTCCGGAGCGCCGGGGCGGTAGCGAAACGTCACATTGCGGAATTCGATCGCGCCGCGCGGGCTCGGCAACGCGGGGCGGCCCATCGGAGCCGGCTCGGGGGCGGCGTTGAGAATGTCGCCGAGCCTCTCGATCGAAATCTGGACCTGCTGGAAGTCCTGCCAGATCTGCGAGAGCCGGAGGACCGGCTGCACCGCCTGGGTGGCGATCATGTTGAAGGCCACGAGCGCGCCCACCGTCAGGCGCCCCTCCATCACCTCCATCGCGCCGAACAGCAGGAGCGCCGCGGTCGAGAGCTTGCTCACATATTGGATGGCGAGCTGGCCGCCCGTTCCGAGCATCGTTGCGGAGAAGCTCGTCCGGACATAGGCGGCAAGTTTTTCTTCCCATTGCGCGCGCATGAGCGGCTCGACGGCCGCCGCCTTGATCGTGCCCGCGCCGACCACGGTCTCGACGAGGAACTGCTGGCTCGCCGCGCCGCGGTTGAACATCTCCTTCACGAGGTCGCGCAGCGCCGGCCGCGTACCGGCCCCGATCAGCACGAAGACAGGGATCGCCGCCAGCACGATCAGGGTCAGCCGCCACGAATAGGCGAACATGACGGCGATGAAGACGACGGTGAACAGAAGGTCGATCGCCGAGAAGAGCCCCTGGCCGGTGAGGAAGGAGCGGATCGTTTCCAATTCCCGCATCCGGGCGACCGTCTGGCCGGCCGGGCGGGTCTCGAAATAGCTCATGGGCAGGCGCATCAGATGCGCGAAGAGGCGCGCGCCAAGCTCGACGTCGATCCGGTTCGTCGTGTGCGAGAGCGCATAGCTGCGCAGATATTGCAGGACGACGTCGAAAAGACCGATGATGACGAGGCCGGCGATCAGGACCTGAAGCGTCTGATAGCCGTGGTGCGCCAGAACCTTATCGACGATGACCTGAAAAAAGAGCGGCGTCGTCAGCGCGAAGATCTGGACGACGAGCGACGCGGCGAGCACGTGGAACAACGGCCGCCGGTAACGCCAGAGCGTCGGCAGGAACCAGCGCAGGCCGAACTGGCTCGGACTGGCGCCGGCGCCGCCCACCCGGCGTGCGATGAGAAGCGCCTGGCCACCGGTCTCGTCAGCCAGCACGTCGAGCGGCATTTCCGCCGCGGCGTGGCTGATCGGATCGACGATCCGGCAAAGCCCGCTCGGGGTGCGGCCGCCATAGATGGCGAACGCGCCGCTCTTCAGCCGGACGATGGCGGGGGTTGGAACCTTGCCGAGCCGGCTTGCGCTCGCGCCGCTGATGAGCCGCGCCTTCATGCCGATCATCTGGGCGGCCCGGATCAGATCGAATTCGTCGGCTTCCCGATCGCCCAGCGCCAGTTCGCGGGCAAGGTGAGCCGGGTCTGCGCCGATCCGGTAATAGGCGCCGATCCCGCATAAGGCGCGGAGGCCGGGATCGAGAAGAGTGGCGTTGCGATCAGCGGGGGAATTAAGCGTCATTCAAGCCAGTTCACTTTGGCCAGCGGCCTGCCACAACCAGCCGCTGTCGCCCCCCGACGATGCGCGCGCCTATCCCCGGTGATACCCCCTAACAACCGCACTATCGGTTGTGTTGCGCCAAATTGCAAGCGCTCTGGTAGAAGTGGATGATCGAATCCCTTTTAGTGCGGCTCGATCCGTAATTTACGCAAGGATAAGCACACGCCGATGCTGTGCGGATTGTATTCTGTGTTGACAGCGCTGCGCTCAGCCAATCCGCGAGGCTCGGATGGATTTACAACCGTCGGTAACGTACGTGTCCAACGATCGGGAAATACTTTGCGATCGGAACGGCCAGGTCAACGCGCGAGGTTGTAGGCGGCGGTGTAAAGGGACCCATTCTGGCGGCTGAGGAGACCGGGCCTTGGGCCGCGGCCTCCTTCCTGCCGACCGTTTGCGCTTTCAAATTCCGCTACGCGACGTCTTCCCGCGGACGGCCGTCACGCGAAGGACAATCGGAAAGGAGGGGCGAAGCCGCCCCGCTCGATCCCGATGCGGAATGCGATTGCTCTTTACGCCCCGTGCGCAACGACCTTGACGTCGACATTCCCGCGCGTCGCGTGGCTGTAGGGGCAGATCTGCTCATGGGCTTCCTGGGCGAGCGCCTGAAGTTCAGCCGTCGGCAGGCTCGGATCGGTTACGTCGAGCACGACTGCGAGTGCGAAGCCGCCCTTCTCGCGCAGGCCGATCGAGACCGAGCATTTCACGGTCGCCTTGCTGGCGTCTTTCTTGTGCTGCTTGGCGACGAAGTCGAGCGCGCCGCCGAAGCAGGCCGCATAGCCCGCGGCGAACAGATGTTCGGGCGTGGAAGTATGCGGCTTGCCCGGGCCGCCCATTTCCTTCGGCACCGAGAGATCGAGGCTGACGAGCCCGTCGTCGGCCTGCGTATGGCCGTTGCGTCCGCCGGTTGCGGTCCCATGCGCGGTGAAAAGCGGCTTGATCACGTCAACCATTGCATTTCCTCGTGGTTGCATGCGCCCGAGGCGCGAGAGAGGGGCGGACATGACCATGGGCTTTGGCCGAAGGCAAGCCGAGCCGATCAATCCCGTCGGGCGTCCCGGACGATGGCGGCCATCGTGAGGGCGTCGGGGTCGCCTTCGGCGAGAAGGCCCGCCGTTACGCCGGCGCGATCGGAGGCGTTCCGGTTCTGGCTCGCCTTCCACTTGCCTCGGATGTCCGCGATCTCGATCTCGACGCCGACGATCGCGCGGCGTTGCGCGGCGATGAAATCCGCAGGCGCGTCGGCGACGGCCCAGGGCGCATCGCGCGAGCCTTCGTGGGTCTGCGTCAGCGTCTCGATCTGACCCGCGAGCCAGGCGTCGTCCTCGATGACCTTCGCCAGCCCGCGCGCCTGAACCATCACATAGTTCCAGGTCGGCACGACCTTGCCGGTTTCGCGCTTCGTCGCATACCAGGAGGGCGAGACATAATGATCCGCGCCCTGGAAGACGACGAGCGCGTCGGGCGCTTGCATGAGATCGCGCCACTGGCCGTTGGCGCGCGCCATATGGGCGCGGAGCGTCCCGAGCTTCGAGGCGCCGGCGTCGAGCAGGAAGGGAATCGCGTTCGCTGACGAGCCCGTCCGGCCCGTGGCTCACGAGCAGGCCAAGCGGGCGCGCGCGGATCAGCGCATGAAGCTTCGCGAGATCGTCCTCGCGGTGGAGCGGCGGCTCGTACATGTCATTCCGCCGCGCGGCCCGCAGCCTGACCGAAGCGCCGCGCGACGTAAGTCTCGACGAGCGCCTTGAAGTCCTCGGCGATGCGGGGCCCGCGCAGCGTCGTCGCCTTGACGCCGTCGATGAAGACGGGCGCCGCTGGCGCTTCGCCTGTGCCGGGCAGGGAAATGCCGATATCCGCGTGCTTGCTCTCGCCGGGTCCGTTGACGATGCAGCCCATCACCGCGACGTTGAGCCGCTCGACGCCCGGATAGAGATTGCGCCATTGCGGCATCGACTCGGCGAGATGCCGCTCGATGTCGCGCGCCAGTTCCTGAAAGACCGTCGACGTCGTTCTCCCGCAGCCGGGGCAGGCGGCGACCTGCGGCGCGAAGATGCGGAAGCCCATCGTCTGCAAGAGCTCCTGCGCGACGCGCACTTCCTGCCTGCGGTCGCCGCCGGGCTCGGGCGTGAGCGAAATGCGGATCGTGTCGCCCAGGCCCTCCTGCATCAGGATCGCAAGCGCGGCCGAGGAGGCGACGATCCCCTTCGATCCCATGCCGGCCTCCGTGAGGCCGAGGTGAAGCGCATAATCCGAGCGCTCGCCGAGCATCCGGTAGACCGTGATGAGATCCTGCACGGAGGAGACCTTCGCCGACAGGATGATTTTTTCGCGCGGCAGGCCCAGCTCCTCCGCGCGGGCGGCGGAGAGAAGCGCGGACTGCACCATCGCCTCGCGCGTCACCGCGCGCATGTCGCGGGGCGCCGCGCTCTTCGCGTTCTCGTCCATGAGATGGGTCAGCAATTCCTGATCGAGCGAGCCCCAGTTGGCGCCGATGCGCACCGGCTTGTCGTTCGCGATCGCGATTTCGACGATGCGGGCGAATTGCAGGTCGCGCTTGTCCTTGAAGCCGACGTTGCCGGGATTGATGCGGTACTTGTCGAGCGCTTCGGCGCAGGCCGGATGGTCGCTGAGCAGCTTGTGGCCGATATAGTGGAAGTCGCCGATCAGCGGGACGTCCACGCCCTTCGCGCGCAGCCGGTCGCGGATATGCGGAACGGCGGCGGCGGCCTCGTCGCGGTCGACGGTAATGCGTACGAGCTCCGAGCCCGCGCGGGCGAGGGCCGCGACCTGGCGCGCCGTCCCCTCGACGTCGGCGGTGTCGGTGTTGGTCATCGACTGGACGACGATCGGCGCGCCGCCGCCGACCGTGACGGCCGCCGGTCCCCGGCCCACTTGCACCGCCACCGTCGCGTGGCGAGGGGCGGGGCCGAAGGGCGGCTCGGTCGGGGGCAGGGGAGACAGGCTCATCGCGTCAGGCAGGTCCATTTAACGTCCGATGGGCGCAGGGCCCGATTGATTTAACATTATAGCCGGAAAATCTGCTTCGGGCGCCGCTCTCCCGATCCGCCGACAATCCGAAGCCTATCCCTCGGGGGCGCCAGCCTGGCGCAGGCTCTCCGCGACGCGCTCGCGCTGCGCGAGATAAGCGGGATTGTCGCTCTCGGACGCATTCCGATAGCGCGCAACCGTGAAGGCCGGCGCCATCGCAAGGCCGATCTTGATCTCCGCTTCGGCCTCCTCCGCGCGCCCGAGCCGGATGAGCGCGGCGGCATTATGGAAGTAGTTCAGCGGGAAATTGCGCGTTTCGTCGATCGAGCGGCGAAAATAGTCCGCCGCTTCCTCGTTCTCGTCGAGCATGAGCTTGGCGAGGCCCTGGATGTAGCGCCACATGAAGCCCGTGCTCTCGCTCGGCGAGACGCGAAAGGCCTCCTCGACATGCGCCTCCGCCTCCTCGGCCTTGCCGAGCGTGATCTTCGCCAGGCCCGTCCACGCATGAGCGGCCCCGATGTTGCGATTGAGCGACAGCGCGCGCTGGAACTCGCTGACGCCGCGCGCGCCCCGGTTGGTCATCACGAAGACGAAACCGAGCCACAGATGCGCCCAATGGTTGCGCGGCTCGAGCGAGAGGCCCTTGAGAAGCAGGCGCTCGGCCGCGGCGAGCTTCTCCCGCCTTTCCTCCGGCATCCCATAGGCGCCGATGACCGCCTCGACCCGCGCGGCGCCGACGAGCGCGTCGACATTCGTCGGATCGAGCTCGACCGCCTTGTCGAAGAAGATGCGCGCCTGCTCGAAATTGTCGGTGCGCCCCTTGTTGAAGGCCGCGACGCCCCGGAAATAATAATCCATCGAGTCCGGGTTCGGCTCCTGTTCCGCGCGCTGCGCCTCGACCGCGATGAGCTCCCCGCGCAACTGGTTCGTGAGGCGCGAGACGATCTCGTCCTGCATGTCGAAGAGGTCGGCGATCGGCTTGTCGAACCGGTCGGCCCAGAGGTGGTTGCCCGTCACGCCGTCGATGAGCTGGACGTTCACCCGCATGCGGCTCGGGCTGTGCTGGACGCTGCCTTCGAGGATGTAGCGGACGTTGAGGTCGCGTCCGATCTGCTTGGCGTCGACCGACTTGCCCTTGTAGGTGAAGGCGGTGTTGCGCGCGACGACGAGGGCGTTGGCGAGACGGGACAGGTCGGTGGTCAGGCTTTCCGTCACGCCGTCGACGAAATGCTCCTGGTCGGGTCCGCCGCCGAGATTGGCGAAGGGCAGAACGACAAGGGAGAGGCGCGGCGGGCCGGATGTCCTCGGCGCCGAATCGAGCGCAATCGGCTTCGGCTCGGCCGGACGTCCGACCTCGAGCGAATAGACGCGGACCGGCTCGGCGATGTTCTTGAGCTCCTTTTCTCCGAGATCCGTGACCGACATTTCCAGCCTGCCCCGGACCTGCCGATAGGCGTCTTCGGAGAGGGCGATGGCTCCGGGCTTGGCGATGCCTTCGAGCCGCGCGGCGATATTGACGCCGTCGCCCATGAGATCTCCATCCGTCTCCTCGACGACGTCGCCGAGATGCACGCCGATCCGGAGCTCGATGCGGCGTTCGGGCGGCACGCCCGCATTCCGCTCGATCAGGCCGTTCTGCAGCTCGATCGCACAGCGCACCGCGTCCACGACGCTTCGGAACTCGACGAGCACGCCGTCGCCCGTTCGCTTGACCACGCGGCCGTTGTGAACCTCGATTACCGGGTCGATCAGATCGCTGCGGAGCGCCCGCAGCCGCGCCAGCACGCGGTCCTCGTCCGCGCCGGCAAGGCGCGAGAAGCCGACGATGTCGGCCACCAGAATCGCGGCCAGCTTGCGCATAACGATCATGGGGATTTGGCTCCGCGTTCCCGCAACGGAATATAGGCGAGCGATCCTGACAATCCAAATTCGTCGCGGCCGCGCAACATCAACCGCGACCGTCTAGCAACTCACTTCTTATGTAGAACAAAAAATTCCACCTGCGTTGCGTCCCTGGCGATTGACGAGCCCCGGGCGGCGAGGCCATGGTCTCGCTTCCCCAAGCCTCAGAGTCCCGCGCATGACCTCGACGCATCTCGTCATTCCCGACCTTGCCGGCAAGGCGGTCCTCATTACCGGCGCCTCGACGGGAATAGGGGCGGCCGTCGCCCTGGGCTTCGCCGCGCAGGGGGCGAAGGTCGCCATCGGCTATCACACGAACGAAAAGCCGGCCCTTTCGGTCAAGCGGGAGATCGAGAACGCAGGCGGCGAAGCCGTCGCGATCAAGGGCGACGTCGGGGACGCGGCGGCATGCGACCGCATCGTCGCCGAGGCGGCCGCCGCCTTCGGCCGGCTCGACGGTCTCATCAACAACGCCGGCCTGATGCTGGGTCGCATCCCCTCCTACGAGGCGCCCGACGCGCATGTCCAGGAAGTGATCGACCTCAATGCGCGCTCGGTCGTGTCGATGACGCGGGCTGCCGTTCCCTGGCTCGAACGCCAGGGCGGCTTCATCATCAACACCTCGTCCATTGCCGCGCGCCACGGCGGAGGCGGCGGCGCCGTCCTCTACGCCGCCGCCAAGGGCTTCGTCTCGACGCTGACCCGAGGCCAGGCCAAGGAACTGATCGGCAAGAACATCAGGGTCAACGCGGTCGCGCCGGGCGTCATCGCGACGCCGTTTCACGAGCGCTATTCCGACGCCGACCAGATGGAGGCGATGCGCCGCACGATCCCGATGGGGCGCGTGGGGACGGCCGAAGACTGCGTCGGCGCCTATCTCTTCCTCGCCTCCGAGCACCTGAGCGGCTACGTGATCGGCCAGGTGATCGAGGTGAACGGCGGGCAGCTGATGCCGTAAGCCGCGCCTGAGCCTATTGCCGGTATTGCTGGATGCGGGTGGTGCGAAGGCCCGCGAGGCCATACTGGTCGATCGAGGCCTGCCAGCTCAGGAATTCGTCGACCGTCAGAGTATAGCGCGAGCAGGCTTCCTCGAGCGAAAGAAGACCGCCGCGAACCGCGGCGACGACTTCGGCTTTTCGGCGGATCACCCAGCGACGGGTGGTCGGGGGCGGCAGATCGGCGACGGTCAGCGGGCTGCCGTCCGGGCCGATGACGTATTTCACCCGCGGCCGCATGGTTTCACTCATGGAACACTCACTCATACGCGTCACCTGACCCATCGGACGATAGGGGAGGCGACTTAAATTTACCTAAACGCCATCGGTCGAAAATCGGCCGATACTGTCTCGTGGTGGCCAAAGATCTTACGCAAAAGTTATCGCTGCTTCTCGCGGCTTCGTCCCGAAGCGGGACGGTGGCGAGCCGGTCCGATTTGGGATAAAGACTTTCAATCCAGATCCGACAGGCCCGATCCCCGGTCGTTTCGGTCGGGCGGGTAAGAGAGCCATGTTTGCGACTTCGCTCGCGCCGGCTTTGCACGGCGAGCCCAATTCCCTAGGCCTCTACAAGCGGCCAGCCGACACGCGCGTGGTGGTCGCCATGTCGGGCGGCGTGGATTCCTCCGTTGTGGCGGCCTCGCTGGCCGACGAGGGCTATGACGTCGTCGGCGTCACCATGCAGCTTTACGACCACGGCGAGGCGACCCACCGGAAGGGGGCCTGCTGCGCGGGGCAGGATATCCACGACGCCCGGGACGTCGCGGCGAGGATCGGCATTCCCCATTACGTGCTCGACTACGAGCAGCGCTTTCGCGAAAAGGTGATCGAGCCCTTCGCGCGCGCCTATATTGCCGGCGAGACGCCGATACCCTGCGTCGCCTGCAACCAGCACATGAAATTCGCCGATCTGTTCGACGCCGCCAAGGATTTCGGCGCCGATCTGCTGGCGACCGGGCATTATGTGGTCTCGCGCGACGACGGACGCGGCGGACGGGCCCTCTACCGCGCGGCCGACCCCGAGCGCGACCAGAGCTATTTCCTGTTCGCGACGACCCGGGAGCAGCTTGCCCGCCTTCGCTTTCCGCTCGGCGACCTCACCAAGGTCGAGACCCGCGAGCTTGCGCGGCGCCACGGGCTCCTGAACGCCGACAAGGCGGACAGCCAGGACATCTGCTTCGTCCCCGCCGGACGCTACAGCGACATGATCGAGCGCCTCATGCCCGAGGCTTCCGAGCCGGGCGATATCGTCCATGTCGACGGGCGCGTCCTCGGCCGGCATCCGGGCATCATCCATTACACGATCGGCCAGAGGCGCGGGCTCGGCGTCGCGGCCGGAGAGCCGCTCTATGTCGTCGGCCTCGATCCGAAGGGCGCGCGGGTGATCGTCGGACCCCGCACGGCGCTGGCGAAGTCGCGCCTCAAGCTTCGCGACGTGAACTGGATCGGCGACGGCGAGGTCGAGGCGCTTCCGGCTCACGGGCTTCCCATCGCCGCCCGCGTCCGCTCGACGCGCGCCCCCGCGCCGGCTCTGCTGTTGCCGACGGGCGAAGTCGAGTTCGAGGAGCCGGAGAGCGGCGTTTCGCCCGGGCAGGCCTGCGTCTTCTACGAGTCCGAGAGCCCCCGCGCGCGCGTGCTCGGCGGCGGCTTCATCGAGGCCGCCTGAGGCCGGACGGAGGCGGATATGGCCGAGTTGGACGAGGAGCAGGTCTTCGGCCGCAAGCCGAAAGCGCCGCCGACCCACGAGATCGGCCAGAATGTCGACGACCTCTCCGCAGGCGAACTCGCCGAGCGCATCGGGCTTTTGAAGGCGGAGATCGCGCGGCTCGAACAGGCGATCCAGTCCCGCCATGCGACGCGCGCGGCCGCCGCGGCGGCGTTCAAGGGCTGAGCCCGCAATAACTCGTTAAGGCTGACAAATTATCAACGAATTGACCCCTGTGTTCGGGTCCTTGACGGGCCCCATCGGGCGCGTCCTGTTCGAAGCCTCGACCAACTTTGCAGGAGCCGCTTCCGGGCGGCTCCTTTTTCGCCCCGCGTCGTTAACCTTACCTTACGGTTAACGCCCACGGGCCGCCGCGCCCGGCCTATGGTTCCGGGGCGCGAAGGCGAGCGGCCGTTGCGCAGCGTCGCGAGGGGCGGGAGCGAAAATGGGTCGCATGGGGGCACGGCTTGAGCGTCCGGTTCGTGGACGGCCCGGTTATCCGGACGTTTCGCCTCTCGTTCATCGGCTCGCGGCTTCGCCCGCCTTTCAACAGCTGTTTCGCGAGGGCATGGGGCTCGTCGAAGAGGCCGCCGCCTATCTCGACGGACCGGGCCGCGTGGAATTGCGCACGCTTTCCCGTCCGGCCGGGCTTGCCTATGCGACCGAAAGCATGCGGCTCACGACCCGTCTCATGCAGATCGCCTCGTGGCTGCTTCTTCAGCGCGCGGTCAACGAGGGGGAACTCACGCCGAACCAGGCTTTAAGCGAGCGCCACCGCGTCAAGCTCGCCCGTCAGGCCCTCGGCTGCGCGCCCGAGACGCTCGGGCAGCTGCCTGTCCACGTTTCGCGCCCTGAGCCTGCGCTCGCTGCGCCTGCAGGAGCGGGTGATCCATCTCGACCAGAGCCTCGCGGCTGCCCGCGCGCCGCATGCGCCGCCGCCCCGCTGCGAAGTCGCGTCGCAACGCGAGCGCCTTCGAGCGGCCTTCGCATCGCATTGATATCGTTGGGCGTACCCATGCGGCGCGCGGCTGGCCGGCCGGCGTTGGCAACAAATCCTTTCTGATTATCGGAATTGACGCTATACTGGATCTTCGCGGGAGACCAGGGCCGAAAGGCCGGGTGAGCCGCGCCAACGGCAAAGGAGGGATTTTCGACGGGATCGGGCCTGCGGACGGCCGTCCGAAGCCGCGGTCAGGGGCGGGATCTGGTCCCAAAAAAAGCGCTCTGGGCGGACTGCCGGAAGGAAAATCCAGCGCAAGTCCTTGAAAAGCCCCAATTCGCGGAAGGAAATGGCAGCCGGAAAGCCCCTCAAAAGCGCGATTTGAGGGCCGTTTTCACCCGGAATCGCCGATTCCGGCGTCGTTTCGATGCAAAATGAGCGAAAAATCGCGTCGTTTTGCGCGTCAGGACGCGGCGCCGCCGGACTTTCGCCAGACCAGCATCGCGGCCGCAAGGTCCTCGATCGACGCGCCGACCGACTTGAAGAGGGTGATCTCCTCGTCGCTCCGCCGCCCCTTGGCGCCCCGGCTGAGGCCTGCGAGGTCGCCCGCGATGTGAGAGCGCGTGATGACGCCGCTCGAAAGGCCCAGCGCCACGTCGCCGCCCTCGGCGCAGGCGGCCTCCGTGTCGATGAAGATGCGGGCGCGCTTCAGAGCCTCGTCGTCCGCCTCGCGCATGTTCATATTGAAGGCGCCGACGAGGTCGAGGTGCTGGCCGGGCCTGAGCCAGGCTCCGGCGATCAACGGAACCGAAGAGAGCGTCGCGCAGGAGATCACGTCCGCCTCCTCGGCGGCCTTGCGCAGATCCTCGCGGGGCTCGGCGGGCAGCCCTTCGGCGCGGAGGATCTCCGCGACGCGCCGCGCGCCCTCCGGCCGACGGTTCCAGACGGCGATCGTCTCGAACCGGCGCACGCTCGCATGGGCGCGGGCGAGATAGGGCGCAAGCGCTCCCGCGCCGACGACGAGCAGCCGCGCCGTCTCCTCGCGCGCCAGGCTTCGCGCCGCGAGCGCCGAAGCCGCGGCGGTCCGCCAGAGCGTCAGCCGCGCGCCGTCGAGAACCGCGAGCGTCTCTCCGGTGCGGCCGGACTGGAGGACGTAAGTCCCGAGCACCGCGGGCAGCCCGCGCGCCGAATTGCCCGGAAACACATTGACGAGCTTCGCCCCGAGATAGAGGCCGGCCGGCGAGGCGCTCTCGGTCCAGGCCGGCATGAGAAGCTGGGTGGCGGCCGCTTCGCCGGCGCGCTCGATCTCGTGATGATGGCGTCGCGGCGCGATGAAGCCGCCCCGCATCGCTTCGCCCAGCGCCTCGATCAGCGAGGGGAAATCGAGGGCGCGGTCGATGTCCTCGGCGGAGAAGACGCGCATGGCCCGTCAGGACCTGGGCAGGGCGCGGGTTCTCATCGCTTCGGCCTGCGACCGCCATTTGACGGCCTCGGCCCTGTTCTGGCGCGACGCCCGCCGGTAGCGCCCCTGCGAGCGCCAGGTGGCGAAGGCGCCCGCCGCCACGCCGATCATCGTAAAGGCAATCGCCACGGCGAAGAGCGGCGCCTCGATTACGACGGCCCTGTCAGCCTCGCTCCCGAAAGGATCGAAGGAGACGCTCACGTAATGACGATTGGCGAAGGCGAACATCAGCAGCAGGATCGCTACGATGGCCAAGACCAGATATTTGATGAAGCGAATCATGTGTGCGAGCCTGTTCGGCGGCGGCCAGGGCCGTCAACCCTATTCGCCGGGCGACCGGTTGAGCCGCTCGCGCATCTCCTTGCCGGTCTTGAAGAAAGGCGCAAGCTTCTCGGTGACCGGCACTCTGTCCCCGGTGCGGGGGTTCCGGCCTGTCCGGGCCTGACGCTGCTTCGTCGAGAACGCCCCGAAGCCCCGCAGTTCCACGCGCTCGCCGCGCGCGAGCGCCTCGGTGATCTCGCCGAGAATGGCGTCGATAATGTTCTCGATGTCGCGCTGATAGAGATGCGGGTTGCGCGCCGCCATTCTCTGGACAAGCTCAGACTTTATCACCGAACGTCCCCAACTCGTAAGGCGCCGCAAACCCTCGGCGGGTTATCTCGCCGCAACAATTCACCCGGACCCGCGCAAAACACGCGTCGCGCGGGCGGAACGTCGCAGCCCATTTTACGCCGACCGCTGGGCTTCATATTGGCCCGTCCGGCGAAAGCGCACAAGATACGACTCGATGATCGCGTCGGCCGCCCGCGGCTCGATCCCAAACCCGCGCAGGACCCGACCCTCGGCGTCCGCTTTCCCGGATACGACATTGTCGGTCGCCAGCAGTTCGACCTGGTCGCGGCTCGTGGTCAAAAGGGCCGGGAAAAGCCCGAGCGTCGCCCGGCTCGCGAATGACGTCAGCGAGGCGAGCGCCCGCGACGGACCCAGCGGCAGCCCTATCAAAAGACGCCGGCGATCGACCGTCGCGAGCGTCAGTTCGGCGGCTTCGCGCAGCGTCATCACCTGCGGGCCGCCGAGTTCGTAAATCGTTCCGGGGCGCCCGTCCCCCGCGAGCGCGGCCGCCGTCGCCCAGGCGAGGTCGCCCACATAGACGGGCTGCAGCCGCGTCGCGCCGCCGCCGAACAGCGGAATGACCGGCATGAACCGGGACAGCGCGCCAAACCGATTGAAGAAGTCGTCCTCCGGTCCGAAAACCACGGAAGGACGAAAGATCATCGCCTCCGGAAAGGCCTCCATCGTAGCGGCTTCGCCGAGACCCTTGCTCGCAATATACGAAGACGGAGAGCTCGAATCCGCGCCGATCCCGGAAATGTGGACGAAAGTCGAGACGCCGGCCGCGCGGGCAGCGCGCGCGACCTCGCGCGCTCCTTCCACATGTACGGCCTGATAGGTCTGGGCTCCGTGCTCCGCGCGCAGGCCCGAGGCGTTCACGGCCATTTCCGCGCCGTCGAGGGCCGCGGCGACCGAAGCAGGATAGCGAAGATTGGCCTGGACGGCCTCGACCTGGCCGACGGCGCCGGCAGTTCGCAGGAACTGCGCCAGATCCGGCCGCCTGACGGCCACCCGTACCCGCCACCCGCGTCGCGTCAGGGCCCGGACGATGTGGCGGCCGAGAAAACCGGAGCCGCCGAACACCGTGGCCAAACGGCTTCGTTCGAAGGTGGCGTCAGCCATCGAGGCGATCTCCGGAAAAAGTGGAAGGGCCCTCATCCTCTACGCGATGCCTGCGCCCCTGTATAGCTCGCCGAAAGGACTTCACGCGTGCGCGCGCTGCTGCCTCGCCGCGATCACCTGTTCGGCGGGCTTGCCTGTGAGTTCCGCCAGATGGTCGAACTTCGTCTCGAAGGCGCCGACCCCGGAGGTCGCCGAGCGGAGCTCAACGATCAGATCTCCGATTTCCGCCTCCGGAATCAGCGCCCGCAACGATTCCCATCCTTTCCAGCCAGGTCGAGGCTCGAAGCCCAGGATCTGCCCGCGCCGTGCGCTCACAAGCGCGCTCGCCCGCGCCAGCGCGTCGGAAGGCACGTAGATGGTCACGGAGAGGATCGGTTCGAGCAGCACGGGCCGCGCCTTCCCGAGCGCTTCGTCGACCGCGATCCGGCCCGCGGCGCGAAACGCCATGTCCGAAGAGTCGACGGTGTGATAAGAGCCGTCGATCAGGGTCACGGCGATGTCGACCACCGGAAATCCCAGCGGCCCTTTCGCCATGGCGTCCCTCGCGCCGGCCTCGACGGAAGAGAAATACTGCCTGGGCACCGAGCCGCCGTGGATCCGCTCGGCGAAAGCAAAACCTTCGCCGCGCTCCCGGGGCCCGACCTCCAGCACGACGTCTCCGAACTGGCCGTGTCCGCCGGATTGCTTCTTGTGGCGGCCGCGCACGGTCACGAGTGTCACGGATCGTCTCGCGATAGGCGACGGTGGGCTTATGTGTCTGGATTGTCACGCCAAAGCGGTCCGCCAGCCGCTCGGTTGTGACCCTCAGGTGCATTTCCCCCTGCCCATGGAGCTTCAGTTCGGACATCTCGGCGTCCTGCACGAAGGAGAGGGCGTGGTCTTCGTCACATAGCTTGGCAAGCGCCGCGGCGAGCCGGACTTCGTCCTTGCGATCCTTGACGTGAATGGCGAAGGCCTGAGTTGGCGGAGGAGCGGGAAGGAGCTCGGCGGGCGCAGGAGCGACCTTTCCTTCCGCGAAGCGGTCGCCGGTCGCGAGCCCGTCGAGCCGGGCAAAAGCGATGGTGTCGCCTTCCTCCGCGCGCGAAACCTTCGAGGCGCTGGCGCCCATGAGGCGGGAGAGGCCGCCGATCCGCTCCTCCACTCCGCGCGAATTCGTTACAAAGACGCCGTCCGCAAAAGATCCCCGCAGCACGCGGGCGAGCGACAGCTTCCCGCCATGGGCCGTGTGGACTGTCCGCACGACCTGAGCGAGGGGCGGCCCATTCTCATCGATTCCGAGCCGCTTTCGCGTCGTTCCCGCAGGCGGCGCCTCGTGCCGGACAGCCTTCAACAGCCGGGTCACGCCGTGCCCGCCAGTCGCCGAGCCCATCAGCACCGGAACGACGTGTCCTTCCCGCAACTCCCGCGCCAGATCGTCGAAGACCCGGTCCTTGGGCGGCTCGATGTCGCTGATCAACTGCTCCATAAGCTCGTCGTCGTAGTCCGCGAGCTTCTCCAGCATCGAATAGCGCGCCTGCTTTTCCTCGGGTATCGCGCCGGCGGGCATCTCGACGACCGTCGAGGGGGCGGCCTCGCGGTAGACGAAGGCCCGCTCGAGCGCGAGATCGATGAAGCCGGTGGCGACGCCATTCTCCCAGACCGGGATCTGGCGCAGCAGCAGCGGCGCGCGGGACGCCGGCTGCAGCATTTCCAGCGTCTCCCGAAGGCTGCCGCCCGCCTGATCGATCTTGTTCAGGAAAAGGATCCGCGGGACGCCGAGTTCCTCCAGTTCCCGCAGGATGACCTGGAGGGCCGGCACTTTCTTCGGATCCGCCTCGCAGACGACAATCGCCACGTCGCAGACGGGCAGCACGAAGTGCATGTCGTGAATGAACTCGACCGACCCCGGACAATCGACGAAGGTCATCCGGTCGCCCATGTAGTCGACGCTCGCGACATTGGGCTCGACGCTCATCGCGTGGCCTCGCGCCTCCGGACTTGTGTCGCCTATGCTGGTGCCCTCCCGCACCGATCCCTGCCTCGCGAGCCCCCCGGCGCGCGCGAGAATTCCTTCGAGGAGGCTCGTTTTCCCGCTCTGAAAGGGGCCAACGATCGCCACGAGACGGGGACCAGCGACGCGATGCTCGTGATTGCTGACGCCCACTTCCGGCCTCCTCCGCCAACCGTTGTCCGCTCCGCGGCAATTGTAGGGCCCGCGGAGCTGCCGCCGCCGCGGCGAAGTGACGCGCGCCTGTCGTCTTTCCGTCATGCTTGCAAAGACCGCGGCGGCGCGCAAGTCGCTCGGGGCGGATTTCGGATATCGCGCCGCGATTTGCGCAAAGGTCGCGTTCGCAAGCCTTTTCCTGTAAAGCGCGCCTCCGAAACATGTCCTGCAAGGCCTTGGTGAACTATGGGTGAGGGTGAGTCCGTTGACGCCCGGCGCGTCGCGGAGGCTTTGGGCGGTCGGTCCGTGGTGCTGGTCGGCATGATGGGCGCGGGAAAGACGTCGGTCGGGAAACGGCTGGCGGCGAGGCTCGGGCTGCCCTTCGCGGACGCGGACGCGGAGATCGAGGCTGGCGCGCAGCTTACGGTTCCCGAGATTTTCGAGCGGTTCGGAGAGGCCTATTTCCGCGAGGGAGAGCGCCGGGTGATCGCCCGCCTTCTCAATTCCGGACCGATGGTGCTCGCGACAGGGGGCGGCGCATTCATGAATGCGACGACCCGGCAGAATATCGCCGCCCACGGCGTCTCGGTCTGGCTGAAGCCGTCGGTCGAGGTTCTGCTTGCACGCGTTCGGAAAAAATCGAACCGGCCGCTCCTGAAGACGCCGGATCCGGAAGGAACGCTCCGCCGCCTGCTCGACGAGCGGTCGCCGACCTATGCGCTGGCCGACGTCACCATCGAATCCAGGGATGGTCCCCACGACATCGTCGTCGGCATGGTGCTTTCGCGGCTGGCGGAGACCCTTTGCGCGGCGCAGCCCGCGGGCGAGTCGCGAAGGGTCGAGGTCCCGCTGGGCGATCGGGCCTATTCGATCCTGATCGGGGCGGGTCTCGTCGACCGGGCCGGAGCGGAGATCGCGAAGATCGCGCCCGGGGCCAAATGCGCGATCGTCACGGACGCCAACGTCGCCCCCCTCTATCTGGACCGTCTCACGGCGAGCCTCGAAGAGGCAGGCCTGAGCGCCGCCGCCATCGTCTGCCCTCCCGGCGAAGGAACGAAGTCCTACGCCGAGTTCGCCCGCGTCTCGGACGCGCTGATCGAGGCCAGGATCGAGCGGCGCGATCTCGTCATCGCGCTTGGGCGGCGGGGTGATCGGCGACCTCGCCGGTTTCTGCGCGGCCTCGCTCCGGCGGGGGGTGCGCTTCGTCCAGATCCCGACCACGCTCCTGGCGCAGGTCGATTCGAGCGTCGGCGGAAAGACGGGCATCAATTCGCCGCACGGCAAGAACCTTGTCGGCGCGTTCCACCAGCCCTCGCTGGTCCTGGCCGACTCCACCGTCCTCGACACCCTGAGCGCGCGCGAGTTCCGGGCAGGCTACGCCGAGGTTGTGAAATATGGCCTGATCGGCGATCGGCCGTTCTTCGAATTTCTGGAGGCCCGCTGGCGCGACGTCTTCGCGGGCGGACCGGCGCGGGCCGAGGCGATCGCGGTCAGCTGCGCGGCCAAGGCTCGCGTGGTCGTCGCGGACGAGACGGAACAGGGCGAGCGCGCGCTCCTCAATCTCGGCCACACTTTCGGCCATGCGCTCGAACGCCTGGCCGGATATGACCCGGCGAAGCTGGTCCACGGCGAGGCTGTGGCGGTCGGGCTGGCGACCGCCTTTCGCTTCTCCAAATGGCTCGGGCTGACCTCCGGCCAGGAGGTGGAGCGGGTCGCCTCGCACCTGCGAGCCGTGGGCCTTCCCACCCGGGTCCGCGACATTCCCGGTCTCTCGCCCACCGTCGGGGACATCATCGACGCCATGCGGCAGGACAAGAAGGTCGAACGCGGGCAACTGACCTTCATTCTCGCCAGAGGCATCGGCGAAAGCTTCATCGTCCGCGGAATTGATGCGGAAAAGGGGGCTGCCTTTCTCGAAGAGGATTTGGCCCTGGCGCCGAACTGATGCATCCGATGGGCGGCGCGCTTTTCCTCCGCTAGACTTTTCCCATGCCATTGTCGCTGGACGTCACCGTCGTCATTGTCAGCGTCGTGATGGCGGCCTTCTTCGCCGCCGCCGAGACCGCGCTGACCGCGGCCTCCCGCGCCCGCATGCATGCGCTCGAAATGGGCGGCGACCGGAGGGCGACGCTTGTCACGCGCCTGATCGGCATGCGCTCGCGTCTCATCAGCTCGATGTTGCTTGGGGGCCAGATCGTCACGATCGGCTCGTCGGCCATCGCAACCAGCGTGCTTCTCGATCTCTATGGCGAGCATGGCGTGTGGGCGGCGACGGCGGTGATGACGGCGCTGATCGTCGTCTTCGGCGAGGTGATGCCGAAGACGATCGCGATCGCCTATCCCGACCGGGTCTCGCTGCTGATCGCGCCGCTCGTCCTGTTCTTCGTGACGATCTTCACGCCGGTCGTCCTTGCGGTGGAAGCGCTGGTCCGGGGCGCGCTGCGTCTCGTCGGCGTCTCGCTGACCAAGGCGGACCCCAGCGTCTCCGGCCATGAGGAGTTGCTCGGCGCGGTCGATATCCTTCACCGGGAGGGCGAGGTCGAGCGGGTCGAGCGGGACATGTTCGGCGGGCTCCTCGAGCTTGGCCAGGTGCCGGTCTCCGACATCATGGTGCACCGGACCAAGATGATGCAGATCAACGCGGACCTGCCCCCGCGCGAGATCGTCCGCGAGATCATCGCCTCGCCCTATACGCGGATGCCGCTCTGGCGAGGCGAACCGGACAACATCGTCGGCCTCCTTCATGCCAAGGACCTTCTGCGGGCGCTGGCCGCGGCCGGCGGCGACGCCGGCAGGCTCAGGATCGGCGACCTGATGCTCAAGCCGTGGTTCATCCCGGAATCGACCACGCTCCAGGACCAGTTGCAGGCCTTTCTTCGCCGAGGCACGCACTCGGCGCTGGTCGTCGACGAATACGGGGTCGTGCAGGGGCTCGTCACCCTCGAGGACATCATCGAGGAGATCGTCGGCGACATCCGCGACGAGCACGATGTCGCCGTTCAGGGCGTCCGCAAGCAGCGGGACGGCTCGGTCGTGGTCGACGGCTCGGTCACGATCCGGGATCTCAACAGGGCGATGGACTGGGACCTGCCGGACGAAGAGGCCGCCACCATCGCGGGCCTCGTGATCCACGAGGCCCGGACGATACCCGAGCCGCGGCAGACCTTCTCCTTCCACGGGTTCCGGTTCGAGGTCCTGCGCAAGCAGCGCAACCGCATCGCCGCGCTGAAGATCGCCCCGCTCGCCATGCGCGCCGCGGCGGCGGGACGGGAAGGGGAAGCGGGCGACTGACGGCGCTGGAAATGTGGCGGAAGCGCCTGAATTTAGCGTTTCGATTCGTGCGAGTTCAATGGTTTGGCTTCGATTTTAGCGTCACGTCGTCAGTCGTCATGTGGCGACTCCCCAAGCCGTCCCCGCGATATCGGCCTGTGGCGCCTCGAAGCGGCCTCGAAAGGACGATCCAACGCTGGAGATTGATTTGCCAAGTGTCATTGCTACCACGAATTTCCGATTTTCGGAAGAGAAAAATTGCCTCTTATAACGGTAGTTATTGGTATGGTCGCACCGGCTGATTGCGGAAGGGAAGGGCAAAGCCGTCATCGCCGGGATGATCGGCGTCGATCCCGCCACGCTGCGGCGGGCGCTGAAGGGATAGCAATAGATGGAACTGCCGGTCGGCAACATCGTTACAGGCGTCGCTACGGTCATATCCGTGGTAATCGCAAATCGGTTGAGTTCCAATCAGTCGGGACAAGCGAAGCTCTGGGATTTCAGGCGGCAAGCCTGCGGTGTCATACTCTCTGAGCTGGCGGCGGTCGAGCGACTGTGCACAGTCGCCGACGAATACATGGCGGAGGATGTGCACCGTTATTTCGAGAGCGATGCGCGGAACAAACACAACGAGCAAATTGCTGGGCATATGAAAACCCTTCAGCAAAGGTTTTCGGACGACTACCTAATCCTGTCGGACTCGTTCATCGGGCTATTCGAGGCTTTCACGTCCGATCTAGAATCAGGACCGCCGGACGAAGGCTACCCTGACCAAGACGAACGGTTCAGCGAGGCTGTCCGCAAGCACCGGTCGCTTCTGCTGGCGCAGGCCCGGAAGGAAATGACGATTCGGCCCTGGCGTGGGAGCTTCGGCCTGCGCTGAGCTTGTGTGGTTCCAGACATTATCGCCTTGCGTGAGGGGGCGTAACGGTCTTGCCGCCTTATAGGCTGGTAGGTACGCTTGAGAATAGCCGGGGAGTCCGGGGGTAGTAAGAAGGTCTGTGGCGATGTTTATGCGGAATACTTTCATCGCCAGCTTGCTTGGAGATCTTTGGTTGCGCAAGCACGGCTTGTGCCAACTCATGCGCGAATGTGAACGTAATAGGCACGTTTGACAAGAGCGGATTACGAGAGAGTCCGTTTGGAATATATGCGGCTGGAACGTTTCGAATTGCGGGGGAAGAGGATGAAGGCAACCAGCCTATGTTTAATCTTGCTACGGTAAATTGTGAAAAGCAAGCAGATGACCTTGGAAAAGTAAGTCTTGAATGTAAAGTTACGATGGCTGTTGTATCGGCTAGTTCAGGTAAGCCGGACCCAGACAATCCTAATTGTTCGCTCGATCTCGACTCTTCATCATATTCAATGAATGAGATTCAGAAAGGCGTTCTTACAGGGGTGGAAGAGGACTCTTCTGCCTGTTACAACACGATGCTCACAATAGATAGAAATACTAAAAGGGTATATATGTCGTTCACGAGAACAAAATGGGGAGAAGATAACGGCGATAAGCTTCCGTCCGGTATCTGCGGTATGCTTCCTCGCACACGGGTACTAATGAACTGTACTGGATGGCCAAGAATTCGTAAACAAGGCCTAACACCGCCGCGTTACTGTGACTTCAGTGGCTCCGGCGACAAGTAGCAAGCACAAGATTCCAGCGCGCGGTCACGAGGGGACCGTGAGGCTCTGGACATACGCGACCACGGGGTCGAGCCCGGAAGTCGCGAGGCTCGGATGCGCCTCGTAGTAGGCGACGGTGTTGAAGCTCGCGCTCGGGTTGCGCCCTTCCTTCCATCCGTATTGCTCGAAATGCTGGAGCGGATTTATGCCGGCAGCGGCCACGTCCGGGTATGCGGTGAGGTAGTCGCTGGTCGAGAAGAAGGGCGAGGGATCGTAACCCTCCTTCCAGCCTGTGGTCATGTAGTTCTGGTATGCGGCGGCGACCGTCGAGCCGACGCCCGGGTGCTGCTGGATGTACCATTCGGCGTCGAACAGCGGGTCCGAACTGACCATCGACGCCTCCTGCGCGGCCGTGTCGATGGTCAGCGGAATCGAGGTTGAAGCGGGCGACGTGCCGGGCGGTCCCGCCGCCTGGACGGTCACGCTGTGCTGGGCGAGCGAAAGCGGAGACGACGTCGCATACTGCCAGTTTCCGTTTGCGTCGGCCGTCGCAAGCCCCACCTGCTTTCCGTCGATGGAAACCGAGAGCTGAACCCCGGGGCTGGTCACGCCCGCAAAGACCGGCTCCGTCACGTCCGTGATGTTGTCGCCCGGGTAGCCGGTGTCGGAGCCCTGCGCGAGTCCGAGCGTCGGCGCCGAAACCTGGCCGAGGTCGGCGGATACGACATATCCGCGTTCCTGGGTCGCTCCGCTCGTCGCCGTGCTGACCGCGTCGATCCGATGCGCGCCGGCGCTGAGGGCGGAGCCGAGGGTATAGGTCCAGGCGCCCGCCGACGTGGCGACGACGCTGCCGGCGGCGGCGCCGTCGACCTGAAACTGGATGGTCGCTCCGGCGGGGGCGCTTCCGGTCAAGGTCGGATGTGTCTGGTTGGTCACGCCGGAGCCGGAGAAGCCTGTCTCCGATGTCGAGGCCAGAGCCATCGTCAGCGTTCCGGCGGCGCTGGGGGCAACCGGCGAGAACACGAACTGCCCGCCCGTGACATTGACGGAACGGGTCGTGTCCGTCTCGGGCTGGGTCGCCGTCGCGGCCGTGGAGGCGTAGGTCTCGGTGACGGCCCCCGTGGTGGGATCGAACGCGAAAGCGCGAACCGAGCTCCAGGGAACGCTGGAGACGACGGTTCCCGAAGGAGAGGCGAAGACAAGATCGGTTCCGTTGTCGGTCGCCGTCCAGCCGCCCGACCAGCTCACGCTCTTCAGGAGGCCGGAGGCGTCGTATTGGGCGACGGCCGGAACGGCCGACGCGCTGGGCATCCCTGTTTCGAGATCCCGCAAGACGCTCGCGAGCGTGCCGGCCTGGGTCGGGTCCATCGTCTCGCCCGGATTGGCCTGCCAGGACTGGACCACGAGGGCGTCGGGACGCAGGCGCGGATCGGAGAGGATCTGCATCGCCATCGAATCGGCCTGCGTCGACCACGCCTGATCGGTGGCGGCGACGCCATTGCCTTCGATGATATCGTTGACCGTCATGCCGCTGGCGCGGGCCATGGCCGTGACGGAAGCAACCGTGTTCTGCCAGCCGGAATACCAGCCGGAGACGTCCTCCTCGAAGAAATCGAACTGAGACCCCGAAGCGCTCGCATAGGCGTTGAACCAGCTCTGCAACTGCGCGGTCTGGCTCGAACTCGCTCCGACCGGCTCGATGTCGCCGATCTTTGCGTTCGGAAAGATCGCCTTGACCTGGCTCGCCGCGGAGGCAACCTCGGACGCGGCCGTGGACATCGACAGGCCCGTGTCGAGCACGCCGGAGGTGTAGGGCTGGTCGAACGCGATATAGCCGAGGTCGCCCCCGTCCGCCTTCAGCTTCGTGAGCAGGCTCGAAAGGTCGCTCGAGCTTCCCGCGAATCCCTCCGCGCCATAGCCGGGCTGCCCTGACGCTGCGACAAGCCCAAGCCCTTCGATGGCGAGGCTGATGTGATTTGCGGAGAGGTAGGCAAA
Source organism: uncultured Alphaproteobacteria bacterium (assembly GCA_963741845.1). Classification (GTDB taxonomy): domain Bacteria; phylum Pseudomonadota; class Alphaproteobacteria; order Rhizobiales; family Beijerinckiaceae; genus Roseiarcus. The sequence goes on along the minus strand of CAVUJV010000029.1, from coordinate 104,230 downwards.
GAAAGGCTGCAGCGTCGAGTCCGGCAGCGTCAGCATGGCCTCGTACATCTTGAAGACCGTGACGCCGCCCATCGTCGTCTGGAACGCGCCGTCGCCGTTCATGATCGAACTCAGCAGCGTGGTCGAAGGGGCGGGAGCGAACCAGACAGGCGTGGGTTGCGCGGCGCCGGAGGATCCTGCGTAAATCAGGCTCGTTGCGTCCGGCTCCGAGGTTTTCAGAGCGGCCCCGGCAGCGCTATAGACGGTCGTCGACCCATCAGCGTTCAAGACGCTTGTCGTAAGATTAAGAAACGTAGACAACTCAGCCCCTCGCCTGAGAGTCGACACAACCCTTACCAGGGGTTGTATCGACGTGCACACGTCTTCTTATGGCGACGTTTATCAAGCTCACATTGTCAACACCTGTCAATTTAAACTTTGAATTGTATTCAGTCGTTGCGTCGGAAAGCCGCACGTCCGATCCTCGCAGCCCGCAAACCTTCGACCGGAGTTTGCGCGCAAGCGGCGCCCCGCCTCGTTGCCGCTTCAGAAGCCTTGCCTATATAAGCTCCGCCGCGCCCCGACGGGCCGGCCGCAAGAGGATTTGAATGTCGTGGAACAATCAGGGCGGCGGACCTTGGCGCTCGCCCGGCCGGGGACCTTGGGGGCAGGGGCCGACGGGGCAACCGCCGACCGGTGATCTCGAGGAAATCATTCGGCGCGTTCAGGAGGCGTTGGGCAAGCTCGCGCCCGGAGGACCGCGATCGGGCGGATCGGGCGGCGGCGGTCTGGGCGGCCGGGCCATAGTGCTTGCGATTCTTGCGGCGATCCTTGTCTGGTTCGCCTGGGGCACGTTCTACACCGTCCAGCCGAACGAGGTGGGCGTCAATCTCGTGTTCGGCCGCTATACGGGCAAGACCGCGGCCGGCCTCAACACCAATTGGCCCTGGCCGATCGGTCAGGTCATCAAGGTTCCCGTCTGGGACCAGCAGATTACGGAGGTCGGCTATCGCAGCCTCGGGGACGTGCCTGACATTCCCGAGGAAAGCCAGATGCTGACCGGCGACAAGAACATCGTCGATGTCCATTTCCGGGTGAACTGGCAGATCGATCCGGCCCACCCCGAGGATTACGTCTTCAACATCCTGCGCCCCCGCGAGACGGTGAAGGCCGTCGCCGAGAGCATCATGCGCGAGGTTGTCGGCCTGAAAACCATCGACGGGATTCTGACGACCGACCGCGCCTCTGTCGAAGCCGATGTGCAGAAGCGCATGCAGGACGTCCTCAACAGCTATCATGCGGGCATTCTCGTCAAGCAGGTGCAGTTGCAGTCCGTCGATGCGCCAAGTCAGGTGCTCTCCGCCTATCGTGACGTGACCGCCGCGCAGCAGGACCAGCAGCGGGTGGTCAACGAGGCGGAGACCTATGCGAACAAGGTCGTGCCGGAAGCGGAGGGCGGCGCCTCCCGCATCCTCGCCGAGGCCAACGCCTACCGCGAGCAGACGATCCTCGACGCCAAAGGCCAGACCGCCCGCTACAATCAGATCCACGAGCAGTACAAGAAGGCGCCCGAAGTGACGCGCGAACGCATGTATCTCGAGACGATGGAGAAGGTGCTCGGGCCGATGGACAAGACGATCGTCGATCAGAATTCCGCGAGCCCGCCCGTGCCCTATATCGCGCTCGACCCGCTCCAGCCGAGGAGCGGCGCGAAATGAACCGCTCCTTCAACGGAATTGTGCTCGCCGTCGTTGCGGTCGTCGTCGTCGTGCTCGCCTCGATGTCGATGTTCGTCGTCAACCCGACGCAGCAGGCGCTGGTGCTCCGGTTCGGCCAGCCGATCCGCGACCTCATCGGAGCGCCGGGCCTCTATTTCAAATGGCCGTTCGTCGATCATGTCGTCTATATCGACAAGCGCATTCTCGCGCTCGACAACGAGCGGCAGGAAGTGCTCGTGTCGGACAATCAGCGTCTCGAGGTTGACGCCTTCGTCCGCTACCGCATCGACGACCCGCTGCTCTTCTATCAATCGGTCTTTGACACGCGCGGCGCCGACGCGCAGCTCGGCGGCATGCTCAATTCCGCGCTCCGCCGCACGCTGTCGGGAGCCTCGATCACCGACATCGTGCGCGACAAGCGCGATCAGCTGATGGCCGACATTCGCGATCAGATGATCGCGGGCGCCAAGCGCTTCGGCCTTCAGGTCATCGACGTGCGGATCAAGCGCGCCGACCTGCCGGCGGAGAATTCCGAGGCTGTGTTCCGCAGGATGCAGACCGAGCGGCAGCAGCGCGCCGCGACCTATCGCGCGCAAGGCTCGCAGCAGGCCCAGCAGATCAAGGCGGAAGCGGACCGGAAGGTGACGGTCATCACCGCGCAGGCGCAGCAGAAGTCCGAGCAGATCCGGGGCGAGGGCGACGGAGAACGCAACCGCATCTTCGCCGAGGTCTATGGCTCCGATCCGGAGTTCTTCGCCTTCTATCGGTCGATGCAGGCCTATCAGAACGCCTTGACGGGCGGTAACACCCGGGCTCTGATCAGCCCGAAGGCGGACTTCTTCCGGTATTTCTCGACGCCGCATCCGGCGACGACGGGGACGCCTGCCGCCGCGGCGCCGGGCCCCTCGACCAAGACGGATTGAGGCGGCGGGCGCGCCCGGCGGCTGGGGACTCTCCCGGGGCCCAGGTCCCGGGGCCCTTGCGGGCGATAAGGAAAGCCTGCGACGAATTCGAGGAGAACGAGCATGAATGACGCCCTGCCGCCGACGACGCGCCGACGCGCGTCCCTGTCTCTCGCGCTCGGGGCCGCGTTCCTCGCCGCTTCGGCCACGCTCGCGCCGGAGGCGCCGGCCTACGCGCAGACGCATCCGACCAACCTCGCCGATCTCGTCGATCAGGTCGCGGGCGCGGTCGTGAACATCTCGGCCACCCAGACCATCGAAGGCAAGGACGACGACGCCGCGCCGGACATTCCCAAGGGAACGCCCTTCGACGAGATGTTCGAGGAATTCTTCCGCCGTCACGGCGGCATGCCGCGTCCGCGCTCGCGTCAGGCCCAGTCGCTGGGCTCGGGCTTCGTCGTCGATCCGACCGGAATCGTCATCACCAACAATCACGTGATCGGCGACGCCAACGACATCATCGTCATCTTCAACGACGGGCGGAAGCTCAAGGCCAAGGTCGTCGGCAAGGACCCGAAGGTGGACGTCGCGGTGCTGAAAGTGGAGAGCGACAAGCCGCTGAAGACCGTGAAGTTCGGCGACAGCGACAAGATCCGCGTCGGCGACGGGGTCATGGCGGTCGGCAATCCGTTCGGCCTCGGCGAGACGGTCACTTCGGGCATCATCTCCGCCCGGAACCGCAACATCGACAGCGGTCCCTACGACGATTTCCTGCAGACCGACGCTTCGATCAACAAGGGCAATTCCGGCGGACCGCTGTTCAACATGCAAGGCGAGGTCGTCGGCATCAACACCGCGATCCTGTCGCCGTCCGGCGGGTCGATCGGCATCGGCTTCGCGACCCCTTCGGCCACCGTCACGCCCGTGATCGCGCAGCTCGAGCAGTTCCACGAGACGCGGCGCGGCTGGCTCGGCGTGCGCATTCAGCCGGTCGACGACACGATTGCCGAGAGCCTCGGCCTGCCGTCGGCGCGCGGCGCGCTGGTGGCGGGCGTGGACGACAAGGGACCCGCGAAGCCCGCCGGGATTCAGGCCGGCGACGTGATCGTGAAATTCGACGGCAAGGATATCAAGGAATCGCGCGACCTGCCGCGCCTCGTCGCAGCCATGCCGGTCGGCAAGACGGTCGACGTCGTCGTCCTCAGAAGCGGCAAGGAGGTCACGAAGTCGGTGACGCTGGGCCGCCTCGAGGACGGGGAAAAGACGGCTTTGCTCGAAAAGCCGAAGAGCGACGTCGACCAGAAGGCGCTGACCGCCAAGGCGCTCGGCATGGAGTTCTCCATGCTCAACGACGACGCCCGCAAGACCTTCAAGATCAAGGATTCGATCAAGGGCGTGGTCGTCTCCTCGGTCGAGCCCGGCTCGCCCGCCGCGGACCGCGGCCTGAGGCCGGGCGACGTCATCCAGGAGGTCAACCATCAGGCCGTCGAACGGCCCGGCGAGGTCGCGAAGGCTTTCGACGACGCCAGGAAGGACGGCGGCAAGAAGCCGGCGCTGCTTCTCGTCACCAACGGCGAGGGCATGGCGCGCTTCGTCGCGATTCCTCTGAACTGACGCGGGGCGCCGGACGATGGATAACGCGCTCTATGTCGCGCACGAGGTTCTCAAGCGCGCGCCGCTGTTCGACGGGCACAACGACCTGCCCTGGGTCATCCGCATCGACAAGGCCGCGCGCGGCGACGTGCTGGCTTACGAACTGAACCGGGTTCACGAGAACGCCGACACCGACATTCCGCGCCTGCGCGAGGGCATGGTCGGGGCGCAGTTCTGGGCGGCTTTCCAGCCGACCAGCGCCCCGCATCCGGCCCGCACGGCGCTGGAGCAGATCGACCTCATCCGCCGGATCGAGGAAGCGCATCCGGACGTCTTTCTGCCTGCGCGCAAGGCGTCCGACTATGCGAAGGCGAAGGACCTCGGAAAGATCGCCTCCTTCATCGCCGTCGAGGGCGGCGTCGGACTCGAGAACTCGCTGAGCCCTCTGCGCATCTGGCATGCGGCGGGCGTGCGGCTCATGACGCTCTGTCACAACGAGAGCCTCGACTGGGTCGATTCCGCGACCGACGCCCCTCGCAACGGCGGCCTCAACGCCTTCGGCCGCGCGGTGGTCGGGGAGCTGAACCGGCTGGGCGTGCTCGTCGATCTCGCGCACACCTCGCATCAGGCGATGCGCAAGGCGCTCGACGTTTCGGAAGCGCCCGTCGCCCTTTCCCACTGCAACGCCTTCTCGCTCTGCGATCATCCGCGCAATGCGCCCGACGACGTCGTGAGGCGGCTCCCGGACAATGGCGGGATCGTCATGGCGACCTTCGTGCCGGGCTTCATCTCGCAGCCGTTGCGCGACTGGCTCAAGCGCGGCCGCGACGCCTACGGCAAGGCGCCCCTCGCCGCCGATCCGAAGGCCCAGCTCGCGGAGCTCGAATCGAAGCACGGGGTCGCGCCGAAGGCGACGCTGTCCGAGGTCGTCGATCATATCGTGAGGCTCGTGGAGCTCGCGGGCGTCGAGCATGTCGGAATCGGGTCGGACTATTTCGGCGGCGCGGCGCCGGTCGGCCTCGAAAACGTGAGCCGGTTCCCGCATCTCTTCGCGGAGCTGGTGCGGCGCGGCTTCTCGGAGCGGGATCTCGAGAAGATGTCGGCGCTCAACCTTCTGCGGGTTCTGCGCCAGGTCGAGCTGGTCGGCCGGAAGCTCAGCAAGACGCGGCCGCCGGCGGTCGGGCGGGTCGAGGATTATCCCGGCGCGTAAGGCCGGTCAGCCGCGCTTCTCGCTCCTTCTCAGGCCGCTCGCGCAGGCGCCTGTGAAGGCGAGCGCCGCCGCCGTCCAGATCGCGATTGCGGTTGCCGCATGCGGCGCGCGGCCGAAAGCGACCGCCATGAGCGCGACGCCGAGCGACTGGCCGATCAGCCGCCCGGAGGATTGGAGCCCGGCCGCGCCGCCGCTGCGGTGAGGCGGCGCGCTGCCGATGATGAGGCGGTTGTTCGGCGACTGGAAAAAGCCGAAGCCCAGTCCGCAGATCGCGAGCCGCCAGGCGTAAGAAAAGGCGTCGCCGTGGCCGAGATTGAGCGCGACGAGAACAAGCCCCGCGCACATGACGAGGAGGCCGATGCTGCCGAGCAGGCCGGGGATGAAGCGATCGGCGAGCCGTCCCGCGATCGGCGCGATCAGCGCCGTTCCGACCGGCCAGGGCGTCAGCAGGAGGCCGGTCGCGGCGTCCGACAGTTTCAGCGTGTCCTCGAAGAAGAAGGGCAGGGCGACGAGCCCGAGGCTCGCGGCCGCGAAGGACGTGATCGAGGTCGCAAGGGACAGCGCGAAGACCGGGAGCCTCAGGAGATCGACCGGCAGAAGCGGCGCGCTCTGCCGAAGCTGCCGTCGCACGAACAGGATTCCGAACAGCGCGGCGGCGGACAGTTCGCCGAGCGGAGCGGCAAGCCCGCCCGTCTCGCCGATCCCGTCCACCCCGATCACGAGCAGCCCGAAGGTCAGCGCGTTGAGGATCACGCTCAGGGGATCGAGGCTTCGCTTCGCCCTCGGCGTCATGGGCAGCGTTCGCGCCGCGAGGATGAGCGCGAAGATCCCGATGGGAACATTGATGAGAAAGAGCCATCGCCACGAGGCGACGGACAGGATCGCCGCGGCGACGGTCGGGCTGCCGGCCGAACAGACGGCGACGACCACCGCCATGTTTCCCACCCCCTGGCCGAGCCGGGAATGCGGATAGATGAAGCGGATGAGCGCGATATTGACGCTCATGATGCCCGCCGCGCCGAAACCCTGGACGACCCGCGCGGCAGCGAGCGCCTCAAAGCCCGGCGCCAATGCGCAGGCGAGCGAGGCCGCCGTGAAGAGCGCGAGGCCCGGCCAGTAGACGCGCCTGTAGCCGATCGTGTCGCCGAGCGCCGAGAGCGGCAGCAGCGACACGGTGACCGCAAGCTGGAAGGCGTTGACGATCCAGACCGCGTCGGCGGGCGGAACGGAGAGTTCCCGCGACATGGTCGGGAGCGCGATATTGACGATCGCGCCGTCGAGCACCGCCATGGCGATGGCGAGCGCCAGCGTCGTGAACGCGAGGGCGCGTTGAGGATTCGGGAGTCCGTCGTGCGGACGCGCGTCGGCGGCGAGAGGGGTCATGGGGCTGGGGGAAGGCTCAGCCCCAGCGCATAACGGATTCCGCCGCCGGAAACGCTTCACGATTGCGCGATCCGGGCCGGCCGCGCCTCACAGGTCGAATTTGACGCCCTGCGCCAGCGGCAGCTTCTTCGAATAATTGATCGTGTTGGTCTGCCGTCGCATGTAGCCTTTCCATGCGTCCGATCCGCTCTCGCGGCCGCCGCCCGTCTCCTTCTCGCCGCCGAAAGCGCCGCCGATCTCGGCGCCCGAGGGGCCGATGTTGACGTTGGCGATGCCGCAATCGGAGCCCGCCGCCGAAATGAAAGTCTCCGCTTCGCGCATGTCGAGGGTGAAGATGCAGGACGAGAGCCCCTGCGGCACGTCGTTCTGGATCGAGATCGCTTCTTCGAGCGTGTCGTAGCCGAGCGTATAGAGGATCGGCGCGAAGGTCTCGCGCCGCACCGTGTCGGTCTGCTTCGGCATTTCCACGATCGCGGGTTCGACATAGGCGCCGCCGTTCGGCGTCCCTCGCGGCGCCGAGCCTCCTCCATGCACGACGCCGCCGTCCGCCCTGGCGGCGTCGAGCGCGGCCGTCATCCGCTTCCGCGCGTCCTCGTCGATCAGCGGCCCGACCAGCGTGCCCGGCTCGCGCGGATCGCCGATGGGCAGGCTCCCGTAGGCCTTGGCGAGCCTGCGGGTGAGGTCGTCGCGGATCGAATGGTGGACGATCAGGCGGCGAAGCGAGGTGCAGCGCTGGCCGGCGGTGCCGACGGCCGAGAAGAGGATCGCGCGCATCGCCATGTCGAGATCGGCCGAAGGGGCGACGATCATCGCATTGTTGCCGCCGAGTTCGAGAATCGCCCGGCCGAAGCGGGCGGCGACCTTGGGGCCGACGAGGCTCCCCATGCGGGTCGATCCGGTGGCCGAGACGATCGGGACGTCATGCGAGGCGACCAGCGCCTCGCCGATCTGAGGGCCGCCGATCACGATCTGGGCGAGCCCCTCCGGCGCATCCGCGCCAAAACGCTTCACCGCGCGCTCGAAGATCTTCATCGTCGCAAGCGCCGAGAGCGGCGTCTTCTCCGACGGCTTCCAGATGACCGGATCGCCGCAGACGAGCGCCAGCGCCGCGTTCCACGACCAGACAGCGACCGGAAAGTTGAAAGCCGAGATCACCGCGCACGGCCCAAGCGGGTGCCAGCTCTCCATCATCCGGTGGCCGGGGCGCTCGGAGGCGATGGTGAGGCCGTAGATCTGGCGGGACAGGCCGACCGCGAAATCGCAGATGTCGATCATTTCCTGCACTTCGCCGAGGCCTTCGGAGACGATCTTGCCGGCTTCGAGCGTGACCACGGCGCCGAGCGCCTCCTTGGAGGCGCGCAACTCCTCGCCGAGCAGGCGGACCAGTTCGCCTCGCCGCGGCGCCGGAACCTCCCGCCAGGCCATAAAGGCCTGCTTTCGCGCGGGCGATCACGGCCGGCATGTCCGCGGCGGAGGTCTCGGCGAGGCGCGCGATCTCGCCGCCGTCGATCGGGCTCGTCACCGACAGCGTCCCGGCGTCAAGCTCCGGATCGGTCAGGCCCGCCCGACGAAGAATGTCCCGGCCAGTCATCATGGAAAGATCTCCGCGCCTCAATTCAGGCGCTATCGACCCCAAAATGAGCGCCGGAGCAAGTCCGGCTTGGCCGAGGGCGGCGTTTGATCGTTGCGGCGGCGACGCTCAAGCCTTATGTAGAATTTGGCGCGTTGCGGTTGCGCCCGGGGCAGGGATCATGAGACGCTACACCAGCATTATTCTCGCTTGCATCGTGATGCTGGGCGCAGCCGTTATGGCCGAAGTCCTGACCCCGCATCGCCTTATGGCGCAGGCCTACCAGAGCTTCAGCGCCGAGAAGCATATCCCCTATGCGTTCGGCCAATGGAAGAAGCTTCCGGGGGTGGACGCCGTCCGGCCGCCTCCGTCCGAACTGGAGCAGGAACTCTACAGCCAGGAAGTCTCGCGGGTCTATGTCGATCCGGCCGGAAACATTGTCATGCTGCTGATCGCCTATGGCGAGAGCCAGAGCGATCGACTCCAGATGCACCATCCGGAAGTGTGCTACACGGCGCAGGGCTTCCGGGTGACGAAGCCGACGACGTCGAATTTCGTGTGGTCTCCCGGCAAGCCGCCCATTCAGCTCAAGCGTCTGATCGCGAGCCGCGAGGGACGGCTCGAGCCGATTTCCTATTGGATGCGCGTGGGTTACGACAACACGACGAGCAACTGGGAGCGTCAGGCGCTGAAGCTCGAATATGGCCTGCGCGGGATGATCCCCGACGGCGTGCTGGTCCGGGTTTCGACGGTCGGCATCGCGCCCGAGCTCAGCTACAAGCTGCAGGATCAGTTCATCCGGGATTTCCTCAAGGAAGTCGATCCGGAGACCCGGGCTTTTCTCATCGGCGATCCGTCCAAGGCCTTCCTCGGTTCGTGACCGCCGCCTGACGAGCGAGGCTCGCGCGTCAGTGCCCCTCGAAGGCGATCAGCGACCGCACAGGCACGTCGAGCGCCTGTAGCTTCTTTGCGCCTCCGAGGTCCGGCAGGTCGATCACGAAGCAGGCGGCGACCACGTCCGCCCCGAGCTTCCGCAGGAGCCTGACCGCGCCTTCGGCCGTGCCGCCGGTCGCGATGAGATCGTCGACGAGGATCACCCGCTCGCCGGGCTTCACCGCGTCCTCGTGCATCTCCATTTCATCGAGGCCGTATTCGAGCGAATAGGCGATCGAGACCGTCACATGCGGCAGCTTGCCTTTCTTCCGCACGGGCACGAAGCCGGCCGAGAGCTGATGGGCGACCGCGCCGCCGAGGATGAAGCCTCGCGCTTCGATGCCCGCGACCTTCTCGACCTTCGCGCCCGCCCAGGGCTGCACGAGTTCGTCCACCGCGCGGCGAAAGGCGCGCGCGTCGCCGAGCAGGGTCGTGATGTCGCGGAAGAGGATGCCCGGCTTCGGATAGTCGGGGATCGTTCGGATCGAGGCGGAAAGGTCGTTCATGGGGCGATTTATCCCAGCTTGTAGTCGCGGGTCGCTTCCGGGTCGTCGGTCGCGAAAGGCAGCGCGGCGAGGTCCCGCCAGCAGGCGTCCGGCACGGGAAAGCGCGCCCATTCGAGGGTCTGCCGGACCCGCTCGGGCTTGGTCACGCCGCAGATCGTGGAGACGATCCGCGGGTCCCGCATCGAGAATTGCAGCGCCGCCGCGCCCGGCGGGACGCCGTGCTTCGCGCAGACGGCTTCGATCCTGCGGATCGGCTCGAGCGCTGCGTCGGTCGTCTCCTGATAGACGTAGCGCTTGAAGTCCGCCGAGCCCTTGGCGAGCACGCCGCCCGCATAGGGCGCGGCGTTGAGAACCGCGATGCCCTTCGCCTTCGCGAGATCCAGCATCTCGCTCGCGTTGCGGTTGGCGAGCGTGAAGCGGTTATGGGTGATGAGCGCGTCGAAATCCCAGTCGCGCAGGAGCGGCATCATCATCGTGACCGGGCCGGCCGCGAGGCCGACGGCTCTCGCGAGCCCCTCCTCCTTGATGCGGAAAAGCTCGCCGAGCGCTCCGTTCCTGCCGGTCGCGTCCTCGAAGGCGTGGGCGTGCTCGGGATCGTGCAGATGCAGAATGTCGATCTTGTCGAGGTTCAGCGCCTTGAGGCTCTGTTCGATCGAGCGGCGGGCCTGCGCCGCGTCGAAGGCGTTGGTCTCGGGGTCGCGGTCGAGCTTGGTCGAGACGACGAAGCCTTTCGGGAGTCCGCCCCGCTCGCGGATGATTGCGCCGACGCGTTCCTCGCTGCGGCCAAAGCCGTAGATGCGGGACGTGTCGATGAAATTGACCGGACCGTCGAAGATCGCCCGGACGGTGGCCGCGGCGCGGTCGGCCTCGACCGAATAGCCGTAGGTGTCGGGCATGTCGCCGAGGCCGGACGTGCCCCAGCAGATCGGCGCGACCATGATGTCCGTGCGGCCCAGGCGGACCCTGTCCATCGCTTGCTCCGTCATGGCGTCTCCCCTCCCTCTTTCGGCGCGCATCCTTAAGGCCGTCGGCGCCGCCACGGCAAGGGGATCGAAGGCGATCCGGCGGCGGCGGCTCTGGCGGCGTCCAAAAAAAGGGCCTTGAATCCGGCCCGGCGGTTCCGGCATTCACGGGCCCATGACCACCCCTCTGCGCTACAATCTCGCCTGGGACTGCCTCGGCCGGCAGGCCGTCGAGCGCCCCGAAAAGACGGCGCTCATTCTCTGCGACGGACCCACGGCGTTTCGCCGGTACGCCTACCGCGAGATCGACTCGATGGCGCGACGCGTCGCCTCGGGCTTTCTCGCGAACGGTCTTGCGAAGGGCGACCGGATCATGATTCGCGCCGCCAACGGGATCGACTTCGTTCTCGCCTTCTTCGCCGCGACCATGATCGGCTGCGTCGCCCAGCCGGCGTCCACCCTGCTGACCTCCGAGGAGGCCCTGAAGCTCGCGGCGGATTCGGGCGCGCGGGCGATCGTGGTCGGCGACATCGACGAACGGGAGCGCGCCGCGCTTTCGGCTTTGCGGGTGTTCGATCGCGTGGAGATCGAGGCCTTCGCCAGCGAGGCCGAGCCGGCCGACTATGCAGCGACGCTCGCCGACGATCCGGCCTATCTCGTCTTCACCTCCGGCTCGACCGCCGAGCCCAAGGGCGTGCTGCACGCCCAGCGGGTCGTGATCGGGCGGCGGCCGATGGCCTCCGACTGGCTCGGCCTCACCGAGCGCGACATCGTGCTGCACGCGGGCAACATCAACTGGACCTATGCGCTCGGCGTCGGCGTGCTCGATCCCTTCGCGGCCGGCGCGACCGGGGCGCTCTACGCCGGCCCGCGCGATCCGGGGATCTGGCCGAAGCTCGTCAACGCGGTCGGCGCCACCATTTTCGCGGCCGTGCCGGGCGTCTACCGGCAGATCCTCAAATACGCCGCGCCGGACGATCTGCGCATGCCGAGCCTGCGCCATGCGGTGACGGCGGGCGAGGCCATGCCGCCCGACCTGCTCGCCCGCTGGCGCGAGGCGACCGGGACCTGGGCCTACGAGGCGCTCGGCATGAGCGAAATCTCGACTTACATCTCCTGCCGGCCGGACGAGCCGATCCGCCCCGGCTCGCCGGGCAAGCCGCAGCGCGGCCGGCGCGTCGCCGTTCTGCCGGTCGAGGGCGGGACGGAGCCGCTTCCGCCGGGCGAGATCGGCCTGCTCGCCGTCCATCGCAGCGACCCCGGCCTCATGCTCGGCTACTGGAACCGGCCCGGCGGAAGAAGCGGCGGTGTTTCGCGGCGACTGGTTCATGGGCGGCGACCTCGCCGAATTCGATGACGACGGCCGGGTCTGGTACCGGGGCCGCAACGACGACATCATGAACGCCTTCGGCTATCGCGTGTCGCCGCTGGAGGTCGAGAAGGTTCTGTCGGGCCATCCCGGGGTCGCCGACGTCGCGGTCGCCGAGCGGAAGGTCGCGGAGGGCGTGTCGGCGATCGTCGCCTTCGTCGTCCCGAGAGGCGATCCGGCGCCCGGGGAAGCGGATCTTCTCGCCTTCTGCGCGGAGCATCTCGCCGCCTACAAATGCCCGCGAAAGGTCGTGTTCGTGCAGGAGATCGCCCGCACGCCCAACGGCAAGGTCAACCGCCGCGCGATGCCGCAGATCGTGTGAGGCGGCGGGCTAAGGCTTCGGCCCGTCCGATTAGGCTCTTACAGCGTTAGGAGTTGGTTTGGGTTTGAAGGCACAGGCGATGGCAGCGTCATGGACGGGCTTGACCCGTCCATCCACGTGAACGCTTCCGACCTCAATCTAATAGATTGATGTTATTGTTGTATCTCTATCATTCAGCCGAATTGTACTGGCTTGGCGTGGATGGCCGGCACAAGGCCGGCCATGACGCGGCGGGCCTGAACCCTTCAACCTATTGGCCAACAGTTGCGGCATAGAGGTCCGACTCGTATTCCATTTTTCAGAAATTTATGATACGATCATCTGGATCGACAGAATTTTTGCGAGAAGACCCGATGAACCGAGCTCCCGTAACCTCCGATCCGATGGTCGCGCTTGTCCGCGTAAGAGAGACGCTGGCCGACGCCGCAAATTTCCCGCTGACCCATGTCTGGAGCTTCCGGCTCGCCGACATGCGGGCGCTGCTCGTCCTTGCCGAAGGCGGAATTCCAATCCCCGCGCCGTCCCGTGAACGCGATCCGGGCCGGGTCGCGCGGGACATGGAGAGGCTCCTCGCGGAAGGCGCGCGCCTCGGGCTCTCCGTCGCCCGCGTCGGCGCGCACGACCTCGCTACGCTGGTCGAGGACTGGCGCAGGCTCGCGTGTTCGGACGGGGAGGGGTGAGGCGGGAGTGCCGGAACGCCTCCAGGTCACGGCGCCGGCATCGAAAATGAAAGCCCTTGCCAAATACGCTAAATGATATTTACATTGTTTCCGTACAACCCTTTCCGCGAGCTTTTGTCGGATCCGGGGTACGGGGATTTGGGGAGGTTCCGATGAAAATGAATCTTCTGCGTTCTGGCGGCAGGCGTAGTCGTATTTTTGGCTATGGCTCTTCCAGCAGCGGCAACAACCTATACGCTGTCGTTTTATAACGTAGACGACATGATGACCGGATATATAACAAATTCAAAATATATAAATAAGAGATTTGCAAGTCCCTCTGAAACGGGTAGTATCGATTTCTCAAATTTCGTGGAGCCTGGGAATAATAGTCTCCTGATAACGGACTACAATGGGCCTCAAGTTGGACTTATGGTTATAATTTCCAGATTGACGGCCAAACGTACGCTTCCGGTAGCTGCGGGACCGCAAATATTTATGGCTGCTACGCCAACGAACAAGGCCCCAATAATCAAGTTGTTTTACGAATACCATCACTTCGGGGCGCCGCTCAGCGGGGACATGGGTCATGATGCTCATCGGATTTGTTGGACTCGGCCTCGCAGCCAATGGGCGGGCCAGGCAGAGGCGCTCCGCTTCGATGCCTGAGCGCTGGCCGCCGGATGACTCTTAAGTGCGGGGTCGTGTCTCCGCAGGCGGGAAGGAGACGCTGCGCCCTCGTCGGCGTCCCTCTTCCGTCTTCGGAAAGGAGAAGCCCTGAGCGCCGATCGGTCCGGCAGTCCGGAGGCGGCACCGAAGCGCGGCGACGCGGCGGGCAGCCGCCCGCCCTTCCCCCTTTCCCCGACTCGTCCCATATTCGTTCTCATGCCCGCCCCGAAGAAACCCGCCAAGAGGCCGGACAAGCCCAAGGCGCCCGACAGCGTCGCGCCAAAGCCTCGCGGCCCGAACTGCAGCCGCTCGACGCGCATCTGGCGGCGCTGCTCAATCCCGCGCTGACCGAGCCGAAGCCTGGCGGTTTCGGCGAGGCGCCGCAGCGCCATTTCGAGGCGCCGGGCCCCGAGAACCATCCGCGCGGCATGACCGGCGCTACGGCGACGGTGGAGTCGCTCAAGGCGCTGCTGGAGCTCGGCGATCCCAACATCCGCGAGCGGCCGCCGTGGGTCCCGCACCGCCCGCCGCGTCCCGATAAATCGGAGGGCGGGCGGACGTTCCGCGTCGTCTCGGAATTTGAGCCGAAGGGCGACCAGCCGCAGGCGATCGACGAGCTGGTGCAGGGCGTGCGCGCCAACGAGCGCGACCAGGTGCTGCTCGGCGTCACCGGCTCGGGCAAGACCTTCACCATGGCCAAGGTGATCGAGGCGACGCAGCGCCCGGCGCTGATCCTCGCGCCCAACAAGACGCTGGCCGCGCAGCTCTACGGCGAGTTCAGGAGCTTCTTCCCGGACAACGCGGTCGAGTATTTCGTCTCCTACTACGACTATTACCAGCCGGAGGCCTACGTCCCGCGCACCGACACCTATATCGAGAAGGAATCCGACATCAACGAGCAGATCGACCGCATGCGCCATGCGGCGACGCGCGCGGTGCTGGAGCGCGACGACGTCATCATCGTCGCCTCCGTCTCCTGCATCTACGGCATCGGCTCGGTCGAGACCTATACGGCGATGACCTTCTCGCTGAAGCTCGGCGACCGCGTGGACCAGCGCCAGCTCATCGCCGATCTCGTCGCGCTGCAATACAAGCGCAGCCTCGGCGATTTCGCGCGCGGCGTGTTTCGCGTGCGCGGCGACACGATCGAAATCTTTCCGGCGCACTACGAGGACCGCGCCTGGCGCGTCGGCTTCTTCGGCGACGAGATCGAGGCCATCGCCGAATTCGATCCGCTCACCGGCCAGAAGACGCAGGACCTCGAATTCGTGAAAATCTACGCGAATTCGCACTATGTCACGCCGCGCCCGACGCTGCTGCAATCGCTCGATGGCATCAAGCGCGAGCTGAAGGTGCGGCTCGACCAGCTCCATCGCGAAGGCCGGCTTCTCGAAGCGCAGCGGCTCGAGCAGCGCACGGTGTTCGACCTCGAAATGCTGGAGGCGACCGGCTCCTGCGCGGGCATCGAGAATTACTCGCGCTATCTCACCGGCCGCCGTCCCGGCGAGCCGCCGCCGACGCTGTTCGAATATCTGCCCGACAACGCGCTCGTCTTCGCCGACGAAAGCCATGTGACGATCCCGCAGATCGGCGGCATGTATCGCGGCGACTATCGCCGCAAGGCGACGCTCGCCGAATACGGTTTCCGTCTGCCCTCCTGCATGGACAATCGGCCGCTGCGCTTCGAGGAATGGGACGCGATGCGGCCGCAGACGGTCAGCGTCTCCGCGACGCCCGGCCATTGGGAGATGGAGCAGACCGAAGGCGTGTTCGTCGAGCAGGTGATCCGCCCGACCGGCCTGATCGACCCGCCGGTCGAGGTGCGCCCGGCGCGCAGCCAGGTCGACGATCTGCTGCAGGAAGTGAAGGAGGTCGCGCAGCGCGGCTATCGCACGCTCGTCACGGTGCTGACCAAGCGCATGGCCGAGGACCTCACCGAATATCTGCACGAGAACGGCGTGCGCGTGCGCTACATGCATTCCGACATCGACACGATCGAGCGCATCGAGATCATCCGCGATCTTCGCCTCGGCGCCTTCGACGCGCTGGTCGGCATCAACCTTCTGCGCGAGGGCCTCGACATTCCCGAATGCGCGCTGGTCGCGATCCTCGACGCCGACAAGGAAGGGTTTCTGCGCTCCGAGACCTCGCTCGTGCAGACGATCGGCCGCGCCGCGCGCAATGTCGACGGCAAGGTGATCCTCTACGCCGACACGGTCACCGGCTCGATGCAGCGGGCGATGGAGGAGACGAGCCGTCGGCGCGCGAAGCAGCAGGCCTATAACGAGGCGAACGGCATCACGCCGTCGTCGATCCGGCGCGGCATCCAGGACATTCTCGGCTCCGTCTACGAGGCCGACCATGTGACGGTGGACGTCGGCCTCGCGGACGGCGCGGCCATCGGCCAGAACCTCACCGCCACCATCGACGAACTCGACAAGCGGATGAAGGAAGCGGCGGGCAATCTCGAATTCGAGGAAGCCGCGCGGCTGCGCGACGAGATCAAGCGCCTGCAGAATGTGGCGCTCGCCGTCGGCGACGATCCGCTGGCGCGGCAGACGGATGTCGAGGCGGTCGCCGGCGCCTATCAGGGCGAGCGGCCGTACGGGAGGGCCGCGAACCTGCCTTCGACCCGGCCCCGCAAGCCGACCGACGAGGACATGGGCCCGCACAATTTTGGCGGCGGCGAGTCGCGGCCGAAGGGCGCGACGGGGATGCAGAGGCGGCGACGCTAAACCCCTCTCCCAGTGGGAGAGGGGCAGGGGTGAGGGGACCAACGCAGTGACGTCTGAGCGACGCCAATTCGCCCGCGCCTTGCGGCGGCAGATGACGCGCGCCGAAGAAATCCTTTGGACGCAGTTGCGCGGCTCGCGCTTCAAGGGCGCGAAATTCCGGCGGCAGGTCCCCTTCGACCGATACGTCGCCGACTTCTACTGCCACGCCGCGAAGCTGGTGGTCGAACTGGACGGCAAGCAGCACGAATGGTTCGCGGACTACGACGCGGGACGAACTGCGGTCATTGAAAACTTCGGGGTTCGCGTCCTGCGCTTCACGAATGCGGAGGTTTGCGACGACCTCAATTTCGTTCTGGCGCGAATTCGGACAGAACTGCGTCTGCCTTTCGATTGAACGCCGGTCCCCTCACCCCCGGCCCCTCTCCCGCCGGGAGAGGGGAGTGTGCGCAGCCGCTGGGGGCTGAAGCCTTCCGCAAAAGTCGATATCTGGCGCGGGATGGAAAACGCCCCATATATCCGGGCGGGGGGCGCAGGCAAAACATTGCGCTTTGCGGCCCGCGCCCGCGAAGCCCGCCGCTCGGGACGCTTTCCATGCCGCAGCAGAACACGCTTCCGGGGCTCATCTTCATAATCCTGTTCGGGCTGGGGCTCGCACTCGCCTATCCGAGCTGGAGCGCCGGCGGATACGCTGCCGGCGGCGTGATCGCGATCGTAAGCTTCATCGTCGCCTCGATCATCGCCAACAGCGTCAAGATCGCCAATCAGTGGGAGCGGGTCGTCGTCCTGCGGCTCGGCCAGTTCCGCGCGCTTGCGGGGCCAGGGCTCTTCTTCATCATCCCGATCCTCGAGACCATCGCCTATCGCATCGACATCCGCGTCATCACCGCCACGTTCAAGGCGGAAAAAACGATGACGCGCGACACCGTGCCGGTCGACGTCGACGCCGTTCTGTTCTGGAAGGTGGTTGATCCAAAAATGGCGGCGCTCGACGTCGCCGATTATGTGTCGGCGATCAACTGGGCCGCGCAGACGGCATTGCGCGACGTGATCGGCAAGACGATGCTCGCCGACATGCTGGAGGGGCGCGAGAAACTGAGCGCCGAACTTCAGCACATTATCGATGCGCGCACCGAGCCGTGGGGAATCAACGTGATCTCGGTCGAGGTCAAGGACGTGCAGATCCCCGCCGCCCTGCAGGACGCGATGTCGATGCAGGCCCAGGCCGAGCGCGAGCGCCAGGCGCGCGTGATCCTGGGCGATTCGGAGCGGCAGGTGGCGGAGAAATTCGGCGAGGCGGCGCGAACCTACGCCGACAATCCGACCGCCCTTCACCTGCGCGCGATGAACATGCTCTACGAGGGCCTGAAGCGCTCGAACTCCACCATCGTCATCGTGCCGTCGACCGCGGTCGAAACGATGCAGCTCGGCGGCGCGCCGACGATGGCGACCCTCGCCAGCGCCATGGCGCATGCCAATGCGGCGCGGGAGGCGGCGGCGGGGCCGTCCGAATAAAGGCGCCACGAAGCCCCTCTCTCCCGGCGGGAGAGGGGTTAGCCCTTCCGCCGCCTTCGCATCCCCGTCGCGCCCTTGGGTCGGGCGTCGCCCCGCCGAAATTGTGCGGGCCTGGTCGTGATGCTCGGCTTCGCCACGAGAACGCGCCGGTTCGGTCACGCGGCCGGGTGACCCTCACGAATTTGCGGCGGGCGCGACCTCCGCGGCGATGCGTTCTCCCAGCTTCGCCTCGGCCGCCGCCAGCTCGTAGTTCGCCTGCAGGTTGACCCAGAACCGCGCGCTGTTGCCGAAATAGCGGGCGAGCCGCATGGCCGTCTCCGGCGAGATCCCGCGCTTGCCGTTGAGAATGTCGGTGATACGGCCGGACGGCGTACGAACGGCGAGCGCAAGCGCATTGGCGGAAAGCTCTCGCGCCGCCATTTCACGTCGGAGGATGCGGCCTGGGTGAATCGGTTTCATTGGCGTCCTCAATGATAGTCCACGATCTCCACATCCCAGGCGTCACCGTCCGCGAAGCGGAAGCAGATGCGCCAGGGACCATTGATCGTCATCGCCCATTGTCCCCTTCGCGATCCCGTCAGCTTGTGAAGCCCGATGGACTTGAGCGGACTGAGGTCGTCGAGAGAGGTCGCGGCGTCAAGCGTCGCGAGCAAATCCTCCGCTGCCTCGACGTCCATTCCGGAGAACTTGTTCTTTCCGCTCTCGGCGAACTGCCGCGTCGCGCTGTTCGCCCAGGACCGGATCATTCGGCAAGCGTACTACGCTGGACGTTGTACCACAAGATGCCATACTCCTCTCTCCCGGCGGGACAGGGGAAGCGCCTCGAAACAATTGCTTTTCGGATTGTCAGAAGTGTGCTAGGCTTTAAATCGAAGGCGAAACCGGCGAGCGGGCGCGGCTTCAACGAGACCCGCGTGGTCTCGGCGGGCGGGTCGGGACGAAGGCAAGAGCGCCGTGCGAAGGTGCGAAACAAAATGACGTTGAAGTCGTTGAGATCGTTGAATTGCGCGAAACAGGGCCGGCCCGGCCGCGACGCGCGCGGCCTCACGCCTTGAAACCTCCTGTAACACCCGCCAGATTGGCGCGAAGACTCCCTGCAACGAAAGGAGCGTCCCCATGCCAAATTCCACTGAGCGCGCAGTTCTCGCCGGAGGCTGCTTCTGGGGCATGCAGGATCTGATCCGCCGCTATCCGGGCGTTGTCTCGACGCGGGTCGGATACACCGGCGACAACGGGACCCCGAACGCCACCTATCGCAACCACGGCGACCACGCCGAGGCGATCGAGATTACTTACGATCCCGCGAAGATCAGCTACCGGCAATTGCTGGAGTTCTTCTTCCAGATCCATGACCCCTCGACCCGCAACCGCCAGGGCAATGACATCGGCCGCAGCTATCGTTCGGCGATCTTCACTACGAACGAGGACCAGAAGCGCGTCGCGGAGGACACGATCGCCGACGTGAACGCTTCCGGCCTATGGCCCGGCAAGGCGGTGACGGAGGTCGTCCCGGCCGGACCGTTCTGGGAAGCCGAGCCCGAGCATCAGGATTATCTCGAGCGCTACCCGAACGGCTACACCTGCCACTTCCCGCGGCCGGGCTGGGTTCTGCCGAAGCGGGCCGCCGCGGAGTAAGCGGCGCGGCTGGCGGGCGCCGGGCCGGCCCGCCTCAGGCTTGGCGTCGAGAAGCCGCGCCACGCGCATCAGCGCCAGCTCGTAGCCCTGCACGCCGAACCCCGCCATGACCCCGTCCGCGCGCAGCGACACATAGGAGTGATGCCGGAAAGCCTCGCGCTTGTGGACGTTCGAGATGTGCACCTCGAATACGAATCCGGCGAAGGCGTTCAGCGCGTCGAGGATGGCGACGGAGGTGTGGGTGAAGGCGCCCGGATTGATGACGATGGCGCCGGCCGTCTCGCGCGCCTCGTGAATCCAGTCGATGATCTCGTATTCGCGATTGCTCTGATGAAAGCGGACTTCCAGTCCAAGCTCGCCGCCGAGCGCCTTGCAGGTCCGCTCGACGTCCGCCAGCGTCTCGTGGCCGTAGAGATGCGGCTCGCGCTTGCCGAGCAGGTTCAGGTTCGGCCCGTTCAGGACATAGACAATCCGGCTCATCAGGTTCCTCCGCCCGCAGGCCGCGCCTCGTTATGCGGAGGAGCTATACGCGATTCTTGCCGGGGGCAAAGGGCGAGCCGTCCGCTTCACCCGCCCGCCGAGGCGGCTCTGCGTCTGCGGGCGCGTCCCGTCCGCCGGCGCGAGCGGCGGGAAGGCCTGGGCCTGCCAGACCTCGTAGATCGGCCGCGGCTTGCTGAAGAGATAGCCCTGCGCGTGCTCGCAGCCGAGCTCCGCGAGGGCCTGGAGCTGGCCCTCGGTCTCGACGCCCTCGGCGAGCGCCGTCATCCTGTGGGCGGAGGCGAGCTCGATGATGGCGCGGATCGTCGCGCGCGCCCCCTCGCGCTTGCCGAGCTTCTGCACGAAGGAGCGGTCGATCTTGATCGTCGTGATCGGGAAGCGCTCCAGATAGCTCAGGCTCGAAAAGCCGGTGCCGAAGTCGTCCATCGAGACGCGCACGCCGATCGCGCGCAGCCGGGTGAGCTGATCGAGCACGCGCTGGTTGTTCTTCATCAGCGCCGATTCGGTGATCTCGATTTCGAGCCGCTCGGGCGGCAGGCCCGATTGCGCCAGCGCCGCGCTGACGCTCGCCGCGACATCCGAAAGCTCGAACTGCAGCGGCGAGCAGTTGACGGCCACCCGCACCGGCGCGGCGAGCGCCGCGATGTCGGCGCAGGCGCGGTTCAGCACCCATTCGCCGATCTTGAGGATCAGCCCCGTCTCCTCGGCCACCGGAATGAAATCGACCGGCGAGACCATGCCGTGCTCCGGGCGGATCCAGCGGATCAGCGCCTCGTAGCCGATCGTCTTCTGCTCGGGGATGGAAACGATCGGCTGGTAGAAGAGCCGCAGCTCCTCGTTCTCGATCGCCGAGCGCAGGCCGTTCTCGATGTCGGTGCGCTCATGCGCGGCGCGGGTCATGCTCGAATCGTAGAAGCGGAAACCGCCCTTGTCGTCCGACTTCGCGGCGTAGAGCGCGAGGTCGGCGGCCTTCAGGAGTTCGCTCGCCGACTGCGCGTCCTCCATCGCAGAGCCGATGCCGACCGTCGCGCCGATCACCACCTTGACCGCGCCGATCTCGAAAGGCTCCGCAAGCTCGCGGCAGAGCTTTTGCGCGAGCGCCTGGGCTTCGAGCCGCGCGAAGCGCAGGGACTGAACAATGGCGAATTCATCGCCGCCGAGCCGCACGACGAGATCCGAGGGCCGCGTGATCGCGAGCAGCCGCTCCGCGGCCCCCTTCAGCAGCAGGTCGCCGAAGGGATGGCCATAGGTGTCGTTGACGAACTTGAACCGGTCGAGATCGACGATGTGCAGCGCGTAGGTCCGGTCGCGCTGCGGCAAGGCGAACAGGGCTTCGAGGTGCTCGCTGAGGCGCCGGCGATTGGCGAGGTTCGTCAGCGAATTGTAGCGCGCCAGATAGAGAATCCGCGCCTCCGAGCGATGCCGCCGCAACGCCACCGCGATCGTCGCGAAGACCGCGATGACGGAGGCGGCGAGCGCCGCCAGATAATAGGCGTAGCGGCGGGCGGTCCAGCGGCCGTTGTTCCCTTCGTTCGGCACGGCGGCGACGACGGTCAGCGGCGAGCCTTCGACCCGACGCTCGGCGATCGCGAGGCTCTGCGAAACGCCGGCGCCTCCGAGAAGGTCCGCGTCAGGCCCGCTTCCCGGAAGGGAAAACGGCTTGCCGATCCGGTCGGCGAAGACGCCGGAGCCCGCGCGCAGCGAACCGTCGTCGCCGACAAGCGCCAGGCCGCCTCCCGGCCCGAGGTTCAACTCGCCGTAGCTGTGCGCGAGCCGCTGGGCGTCGAGCGAGATCACCACCACGCCGGCGAAGCGCCCGGAGGCGTCGGTAAATTTGCGCGAGAACTGCACCGACCATCGGCCCGAGGCCCGGCCGATCAGCGGCTTCGAGATGAAGAGCCTGTCCTCGCTCCGGTCGCGGTGGATGCGGAAATGTTCGCGGTCGCCGAGGAAAACGGGGGTGCGCGGGCGCAGCATCGCCGAACTCGTCACCATGTAGCCGCTGGCGTCGATCACGGACGTCTGGGCGACCTCGCGATTGGCGACAAAGTCCGAGGCAAGGATATCCGCCCAGCTCGTCGAGAGCGGAGCATGGCTCCGCGCCCACCGCAGGAAGAGGAGGCCGCGGTCGATGTCGCTCACCGTGTGCGCGACGTTCTGCTCGAAGACGAGCGCGAGATTGTCCGCGTCGCGCTGCGTCTGATACCGGAGCGCGGCGCCGTCCTGATAGGCGAGCGTGAAGGCCGCGACCCAGAAGCTCACGATCAGCGCCGCGCCGAATCCGACAACCGACTGCCGCAGGAGCCGGGCGAGATTCAGGACGGACGCGCGCAGAAGCGCGACCGCGCGGCCGGTTGGCCCGGAGCGCCCCGACGCGGGCGTCGGCCGGCGCGGCGGAGTCCCGGATCGCGCCCCTGACATCCGGGGGACCCGCCGCCAAAGGCTTTGCAGCCATGCGCCGGGGACGCGGCAGACCGCCAGATCCGCAATTCGGCGCGGGGAGCGAAGCGGGATCCCGATATCGTTCACGCGCGGGCCGTCGAACGGGCGCCGCCTCGGCCGTCCTTGCCGGGACGGGGAATCGGGGGGTCGCGGTCGGGCCGCGGGACCATGATGAGGCGCCTCTGCCTGTTCGCGCGGGAGCGGCCGTCATGGCTGCGCGGCGGAAGCCTCCGGGGCCCCGCCGCCTGCGGCATGGATCGTTCGATTCATTCGAACCCTTCAGACCCTTCCAGAGAGCGGTTACGCAAGCGTTAGCCGGAGTGCGCGGAAGGGCCAGCAGTTTTGGGGAGGCGCCGTACGCCGGAGTCACGAGACGCCGCGCCTGCGAATGCTCCTGCCCCGCGTTGACCGGGACGCCCGGCGTCTCTAGGGTCCGCCGCCATTCCTCAACCCGATCGCCAGAATGCAGCCGTCCGCTGATCCTTCGCTCGACCCGACCAAGTCTTTTCAGGGGCTTATCCTGACCCTCCAGACCTTCTGGGCGGGTCACGGCTGCGTCGTCCTGCAGCCCTACGACATGGAGGTCGGCGCGGGCACGTTCCATCCGGCGACCACCCTGCGCTCGCTCGGGCCGAAGCCCTGGAAGGCGGCCTATGTCCAGCCGTCGCGCCGCCCCAAGGACGGCCGCTACGGCGAGAATCCGAACCGGCTGCAGCACTATTACCAGTATCAGGTGATCCTGAAGCCGAGCCCCGAAAACCTGCAGGAACTCTATCTCGACTCGCTGCGCGCGATCGGCGTGGACATGGCGCTGCACGACGTGCGCTTCGTCGAGGACGACTGGGAGAGCCCGACGCTCGGCGCCTGGGGCCTGGGGTGGGAATGCTGGTGCGACGGCATGGAGGTTTCGCAGTTCACCTACTTCCAGCAGGTCGCGGGCTTCGAATGCGCGCCGGTCTCGGGGGAACTGACGTATGGGCTCGAACGCCTCGCCATGTATGTGCAGGGCGTCGAGAACGTCTACGACCTCAATTTCAACGGCCGCGACGGCGACGAGCGCGTGACCTACGGCGACGTGTTCCTGCAGGCCGAGCAGGAATATTCGCGATTCAATTTCGAGCACGCCGACACGGCCCTCCTGTTCCAGCACTTCAGGGACGCCGAGGCCGAGTGCCGCTCGCTGCTTGAGCGCGGCAAGGCGGGCGAAAAGCACCTGATGGCGCTGCCGGCCTACGACCAGTGCATCAAGGCGAGCCACGCCTTCAATCTTCTCGACGCGCGCGGCGTCATCTCCGTCACCGAGCGCCAGAGCTACATTTTGCGCGTGCGCGAGCTTGCCAAAGCCTGCGGCGCCGCCTGGCTCAAGACGGCCGGAGGGGGAGCGTGAGACGGGGCGGTTCCCCGCGCGCGCCCCAACCCCTCTCCCGCAAGGGGAGAGGGAAGAGCGGTTTCGGATTCTGATATGCCCGACCTTCTTCTCGAATTGTTCAGCGAAGAAATCCCCGCCCGCATGCAGAGGCAGGCGGCGGAGGACCTCAAACGCCTCGTCACCAACGCGCTGGTCGAGCGCAATCTTCTCTATGAAGGCGCGCAAAGCTTCGTGACGCCGCGCCGCCTGACGCTGCATGTCGTGGGCCTGCCCGCCGCGCAGCCGACGGTGCGCGAGGAGCGGAAAGGGCCGCGCGTCGGCGCGCCGGAAGCCGCCATCGCCGGCTTCCTCAAGAGCGCGGGGCTTGCGCGCATCGAGGACGCGAAGATCGAGAAGGACCCGAAGAAGGGCGAGTTCTACGTCGCGGTGGTCGAGAAGCCCGGCCGCAGCACGCAAGAAGCGCTGGCCGAGATCATTCCCGCGATCATCCGCGCTTTCCCCTGGCCGAAGTCGATGCGCTGGGGCGCTGCTTCCGCAAAGCCGGACGCTCTGCGCTGGGTCCGCCCTTTGCGCGGCATCCTCTGCACGCTCGGCACGGAGCATGATGCGGCGGAGATCGTGGATTTCGAGGTCGGCGGCGTCGCCTCGGGCGACAGAACTTACGGCCACCGCTTCATGGCGCCCGAACCCATCAAAGCGCGCCGCTTCCACGACTATGCGGCCGCGCTCCAGAAGGCGAAGGTCGTGCTCGATATCGACCGCCGCAAGCAGATCATCCTCGCCGACGCGAAGAACCTCGCCTTCGCGCAGGGGCTCGAACTCATCGAGGACGAGGGCCTGCTCGAAGAGGTCGCGGGCCTCGTCGAATGGCCGGTCGTGCTCCTTGGAACATTCGAGAAGGACTTTCTCGACATCCCGCCGGAAGTGATCCGCGCCACGATCCGCGCGAACCAGAAGTGCTTCGTGCTGAAGGGATGGACAAGGCAGGCTCGCCAACACGTTCATCCTCGTTTCGAACCTTGTCGCCTCCGACGGGGGCGAAGCCATCGCCGCCGGCAATGCGAGAGTCGTGCGCGCCCGCCTCTCGGACGCGCGCCATTTCTGGCAGACCGACCTCGCTCCCTTGCCCGACTACAGGGACAAGGCCGGGAAGCCGCTCGACCAGCGGCTCGCCAAGCTCGAAGCGCTCGGCATCGTCTTCCACGAGAAGCTTGGGACGCAGGCCGAGCGCATCGAGCGTATCGAGGCGCTGGCTGAGGAGCTTGCCCCCAAGGTCGGCGCGAATGTTGCGCTCGCGAAGCGCGCGGCAAGGCTCGCCAAGGCCGATCTCGTCACCGAAATGGTCGGCGAGTTCCCGGAATTGCAGGGGCTCATGGGCCGCTACTACGCCGCCGCCCAGGGCGAGGAGCCGGCCGTCGCCGCCGCGGTCGAGGAGCATTACAAGCCGCAGGGTCCGAACGACCGCATCCCGACCGCGCCGGTCTCCGTCGCCGTCGCGCTCGCCGACAAGCTCGACACGCTCGGCGGTTTCTGGGCGATCGACGAAAAGCCGACCGGCAGCAAGGACCCCTATGCGCTGCGCCGCGCGGCGCTCGGCGTCATCCGCATCGTGCTGGAGAACGGCCTGCGCATTCCGCTGACCGCGCCGCTCAACGCGGCGATCTGGGGCGCGCTGGTGGACATGGAATTCGCGCGCGAGGACGAGGCGGGCGCGATCGTGGAAGGCCTGGAGAAGCGCGGCTTTCCGAAAGGCCCGGAACTCGACGCGGTCAAGGGCGCCGTCTCGCGCGCCTCGCGCCGCGCCGAACGCCCGGAAGACGCCCGCCTGCGCGACACGACGGCGAGCCTCCTCGCCTTCTTCGCCGACCGGCTGAAAGTCTATCTGCGCGACAAGGGCGCGCGGCACGATCTCATCGACGCGGTCTTCGCGCTGCCCGGACAGGACGACCTGCTCACGATCGTCTGGCGGGTCGAAGCGCTCGGCAAGCTCCTCGACACCGAGGACGGCCAGAACCTGCTCGGCGGCTATCGCCGCGCCGCCAACATCCTGCGCGCCGAAGAGAGGAAGGACGGCGCGGGCGCCTTCGCAGGCCCGCATGACCCGACGCTGCTCGCGCTGCCCGCCGAGAAGGCGCTGGCCGATGCGCTCGCTTCCGCCCGCGCCGCGGCGCGCGAGCGCGTGGCGCGCGAGGATTTCGAGGGCGCGATGCGGGCGCTGGCGAGTCTGCGCGCGCCGGTCGACGCCTTCTTCCTCGACGTGACGGTCAACGCCGACGATCCCGCTCTGCGGCTCAATCGTCTCAGGCTGCTGCGCGAATTGCGCGACGCCGTGCACGAGGTCGCCGACTTCTCGCGCATCGCGGGGTGAGGGCGGCGCCGTCAGCCAACGCTGGCGCGCCGGGCCTCAGGGAATGTCGCTATGCGGCATCGCTTCCCCAGCGTCCCGCGCGCGGCCGGCCCACAGCAGGTAGAGGCCGCCCGCGATGATGACCACATTGCCGAGGACGATCGGCAGGGTCGGGACATCGCGCCAGACGAGCCAGCCCATCAGCGCCGCCCAGAGGATCGCGGAATATTGCAGCGGCGCGAGCACCGCCGCGCGGGTCATCGCGAGCGCCCGCGTGATGAGGATGAAGCAGAGCATCGACACGATGCCGACGAGCGCCATCAGGCCGACATCGAAGGCGGGCGGCGTCGTCCAGGCGAAGGGGATCGTCGCCGCGCCGATCAGCCCGGCGACGGCGAACTGCCAGACGGTGAGTTGCAGCCAGTGGGAGCGGCGCAATTTGCGGGTGAAGATCTGGCCGAGCGCGAACATCGTGGCGCCGAAGAGGGCCAGCGGCGAGCCCCACGAGAACATGTGCGGCGTCGGCCTCAGCGCGATGACGACGCCCGCGAAGCCGATCATCACCGCGATCCAGCGGAAGCGCTCGACCTTCTCGCCAAGCAGCGGCGCGGAGAGCGCCGTCACGATGAGCGGCGAGGCCATGTAGAAGGTCATGACGTCGGCAAGCGGCATCGAGCGCGTCGCCCAGTAGAAGGCGTAAGTGTCGCCCGCCATGCAGAGAACGCGCAGAAGCTGGAGCCGCGGATTTTCCACGCGAAAGAGGGCAGGGCGAAGCGCCAGCGCCAGCGGCGCCAGCACGAAGGCGGCGCCGATCGAGCGCAGCATCATGAGCTGCCCGACGCCGTAATCCGCGACGAGCCATTTGCCGATCGCGTCGTTGAGCGCGAACAGGAAGACGCCGAGCAGATAGAACGCGACGCCGAGCGCGGGCGCCGCCGCGGCGAGGGGCTTTGTCGAAGGTTCGAGAGGGGACGCGGTTTCGCTCAATCTCCGGGTCCGCCCGCAACGAAAGCGCGCGCCTCGTCGGACAGCGCGATCCAGAGCGAGGCGTGCGACGGCCCGATGGTGATCCATTCGCGCTTCGGACGGCCCGGGCCGGTCGTGAAGCGCTCGCCGGCGCCTTGCGCGATCAGCGCATCGACGCGCGCGGCCGGCAGCTTGAGGAGGAGGCGGTCGCCCGATGAGAGGGAGGCGAAGATCTTGCCGCCGACCTTGAGCGCGCCGGAGCCGAAGCCCCGGCCCGCCGGCGCCGGATCGAGCGCGCCGTGATGAAGCTGGACGGCGCGAAAAGCCGCGGCGGCTTCCCCGTTACGCCGGGCGCCGCCGCTCTTTTCCGTCCTCGCCATCGTTTCGGTCCATTCGCGAATCCCTTGCGGGAAACTCAGCGCGAATAGAATTCGATAACGAGGTTCGGCTCCATGTGGGTCGGGTAGGGGACTTCCGAGAGGCCCGGAACGCGGGTCATCTTGGCCATGCCCTTGCCGTGATCGACCTCGAGGTAATCCGGCACGTCGCGCTCGGCGAGACCGGCCGCTTCGAGCACGATCGCAAGCTGGCGCGACGATTCCTTGATCTCGATCACGTCGCCGACCTTCACCTGATAGGAGGCGATGTTCACGCGCCGGCCGTTCACGCTGATGTGGCCGTGGTTGATGAACTGGCGGGCCGCGAAGACGGTCGGCACGAACTTGGCGCGATAGATCGCCGCGTCGAGGCGCCGCTCGAGCAGGCCGATGAGGTTGGCGCTCGAGTCGCCCTTCATGCGGAGGGCTTCCACATAGTATTTGTGGAACTGGCGCTCGGAAATGTTGCCGTAGTAGCCCTTGACCTTCTGCTTGGCCTTGAGCTGGGTGCCGAAGTCGGTCGCCTTGCCCTTGCGGCGCTGGCCGTGCTGGCCGGGGCCATATTCGCGCTTGTTGAACGGGCTCCGGGGACGGCCCCAGATGTTCTCGCCCATGCGGCGATCGATTTTGTACTTGGCCTGAATACGCTTCGTCATCGCGGTTCCTCTGGATGCGATAGGGTTTACGAGGAACGCGCCCTCCTGCTGCGCCCTGAAGGCGCCGACAGGCCGCCGCCGAGCAAGGCGAGGGCCACGGGTGCGTCAAACGACAAGCGCGCCCCCTCGGAGGAGGGCGCGCTCACGGACGGTCCCTTATGGAAATGGGGGCGCGGTGTCAAGTTTCGCGCACCGAGCCACTCCTCGATGGCGTCCACGAAGAAGACGGCTCCCGAAGCGACGTCTTCGCCTTTGCGAGATAGGCGGTCGTCGGATCGCTCACAATTCGCGGCCATCCCGGGCCAGTTCCAGCATCAGGGCGTCCTGCGCCTTCCGGTTGGAGTTCGAAGGGGAGCGCATTCACGACCGCCCCGGTTTCATAGAGGATATCGGTCTCGATCTCCGCGAGACGGCCGCTTTCTCGCCAGAGACTGTCCGGAGCCCTGAGGAAAACCGCGACGTCGTAGTCGGAGTCCGGCCGGGCCTCGCCTCGAGCGCGGGAGCCGAAAAGCACGACGCGCTCGACTTTGTCGCCGTAGGTCTCGCGCAATGACGTGCGCAGCCGGATGAGGACGGGATCTTCGATTTCGGTCATGTCCAATGTCTTATCACGGAAACGCCGCTTACTCCCTCACGAGCCTGAGCGCCCCGGCCGCCGCGAAGGGCGCGGCCGCGATGGAAAAGAGCGACAGCGCGCAGAGCATGAGGAAGGGCGTGAAAAAGGGCGAGGCGCCGCCGCTCGCGGCCGAGGCCGCCGCCACGCCGAAGATCAGCACCGGAATGGTGAGCGGCAGCACCAGCACCGCCATGAGCAGCCCGCCGCGCCTCAAGGACACCGTCAGCGCCGCGCCGATCGCCCCGATCATGGTGAGCGCGGGCGTTCCGGCGGCGAGCGTCGCTGCGACGAGCGCCAGCGGCAGGGGAGGCATGGCGAGCATCAGGCCGAAGAGCGGCGACAGGATCACGAGCGGGAGGGCGCTCGCTGTCCAGTGGGCGGCGCATTTGACAAGAACGACGAGTTCGAGCGGCAGCGTCGCGGTCATCGTCACGTCGAGCGAGCCGTCGTCCTGATCCGACTGGAAGAGCCGGTCGAGCCCGAGCAGGGTCGCGAGCAGCGCCGCCACCCAGAGGATCGCCGGGCCGATCTTCGCGAGCAGCGCCAGATCCGGCCCCAGCGCGAAGGGCATGACGGCGACGAGGATCAGAAAGAAAGCCGCGCCGATCGACACGCCGCCGCCGATCCGGCGCGCAATCCGCCATTCGCGCAGGAAGAGAGCGAGGGCGGCGGTCATCGGCGGCCCTCGTGCGGCGCTTCCCGCTTCCTCTCCGGCTTGCGGGAGACGGCCGGGGCGAGGGGCATGGCGTCCCTCACGCGGCCGCTCCCAGCTTCAGGTTTCGGGCGCTTTCCAGCCCCAGCGGCGCGTGGGTGGCGGCGATGATGAGGCCCCCGCCCGCCATAAAAGTCCGCATGATCCCGGCGAAGGCGTTCTGCGCGGCGGCGTCGAGCGCCGTCGTCGGCTCGTCGAGCAGCCAGAGCGGCCGGGGCGCGACCAGAAGCCGCGCCAGCGCCACGCGCCGTCTTCTGACCGGCTGAGAGCGACCGGACCGGAAAATCCGCGACATGGACGAGGCCGACCTGCGCCAGAGCGTTGCGAATCGAGTCCGCGGTCGGCGTTCCGCCGAGCATCCCGGCCCAGAAGGCGAGATTCTCGGCCGCCGTCAGCGCGCCTTTCAAGGCGTCGAGATGCCCGAGGTAATGCGACTGCTCCGCGACGGTCAGCTCGGGATCGCCGCCTTCGAGCGCGAAGGCGCCTTCTCCAAGCGACAGAAAGCCCGCGAGCGCCCGCAAAAGGCTCGACTTGCCCGCGCCGTTAGGCCCCGTGACCAGAAGCGCCGTTCCCGACTCGACCGCGAACGAGAGGCCGGAAAACAGCCGCCGTCCGCCCCGCTCCAGCGTGAGGTTTTGCGCGCTCAGGCGCATCGCGTCCCCTTGAATCACAAGCGCGCGAGTCGCCCGCTTTAAGACGATAGTTTGTGTAGCCCGCCCACCCGAGATTATCTATAAACCGCGCAAAATCCTCCCCCAAGCTCCGGAGCGCCGAATGGCCAGCCTCGATAGTTTCAAGTGCCGCAAAACGCTGACCGTGGGGGCGAAGACGTACGAGTATTTCTCGCTGAAGGCGGCGGAAAAGAACGGGCTCAAGGGGGTTGCGCAGCTCCCGTTCTCGCTCAAGGTCGTGCTCGAGAATCTGCTGCGCAACGAGGATGGACGCAGCGTCACCAGGGCCGACATCGAGGCGGTCGCCGCCTGGACGGAGAATCGCGGCAAGACCGAGCATGAGATCGCGTTCCGCCCGGCCCGCGTGCTGATGCAGGATTTCACCGGCGTTCCCGCCGTCGTCGATCTCGCCGCGATGCGCGACGCGATGGCCGCGCTCGGCGGCGACCCGAACAAGATCAATCCGCTCGTGCCCGTCGACCTCGTGATCGACCATTCGGTCGTCGTCGATTATTTCGGGACCAACAAGGCGCTCGGGCAGAATGTCACGCGCGAATACGAGCAGAATCAGGAGCGCTATCGCTTCCTGAAATGGGGCCAGCAGGCCTTCGCCAATTTCTCGGTCGTGCCGCCCGGGACGGGCATCTGCCATCAGGTCAATCTCGAATATCTGGCCCAGACGGTCTGGACGGCGAAGGAGAAGCGCGACGGCAAGACGGTCGAGGTGGCCTATCCCGACACGCTCGTCGGCACCGACAGCCACACGACCATGGTGAACGGCCTCGCCGTGCTCGGCTGGGGCGTCGGCGGCATCGAGGCCGAGGCTGCGATGCTCGGCCAGCCGCTCTCCATGCTCCTGCCGGAGGTGATCGGCTTCCGGTTGCACGGGGCCTTGCGCGAGGGCGTCACCGCGACCGACCTCGTGCTCACCGTCACGCAGATGCTGCGCAAGAAGGGCGTCGTCGGCAAGTTTGTGGAATTCTACGGCCCCGGCCTCAACGAGATGACGGTCGCCGACCGCGCGACGCTCGCCAACATGGCCCCCGAATATGGCGCGACCTGCGGGCTCTTCCCGGTCGACGCGCAGACGCTGGGCTACCTCAAGACCTCCGGCCGCAAGCCCTCGCGGATCGCGCTCGTCGAGGCTTACGCCAAGGCGCAGGGCACGTACCGGACGCGCCTCACGCCCGATCCGCTTTTCACCGACACGCTGGAACTCGATCTCGGCGAGGTGACGGCCTCGCTCGCGGGCCCGAAGCGTCCGCAGGACCGCGTCGTGCTCTCCGAGGCCAAGACGGGCTTCACCCAGGCGATGACGACCGAGTTCAAGCAGGGCGAAGCGCTCGGCCTCCGCTTCCCGGTCGAGGGCGCGAATTACGACCTCGGCAACGGCGACGTGGTGATCGCCGCCATCACCTCCTGCACCAACACCTCGAACCCGAGCGTGATGATCGCGGCGGGCCTCGTCGCCCGCAACGCGGTGGCGAAAGGCCTCTCCGTCAAGCCGTGGGTGAAGACCTCGCTCGCGCCGGGCAGCCAGGTCGTGCAGGACTATCTGAAGGAAGGCGACCTGCAGAAGCCGCTCGACAAGCTCGGCTTCAACATCGTCGGCTTCGGCTGCACCACCTGCATCGGCAATTCGGGGCCGCTCGCGCCGGAGATTTCGGCGACGATCAGCAAGCACAATCTGGTCGCGGCCGCGGTGCTCTCCGGCAATCGCAATTTCGAGGGCCGCGTCAATCCGGACGTGCGCGCGAACTATCTTGCCTCGCCGCCGCTCGTCGTCGCCTACGCGCTCGCGGGCTCGATGCAGGTCGATCTCACCCGCGACCCGATCGGCAAGGACAAGCAGGGCAAGGACGTCTATCTCGCCGACATCTGGCCGAAGACGGAAGAGATTCACGAACTCGTCGAGACGCTGGTCACGGCGAAGATGTTCAAGACGAAATACGCCAGCGTGTTCGACGGCGACGCCAACTGGCGCAGGGTCAAGGCGCCCGCCGGCCTCACCTATTCCTGGGACATGGGCTCGACCTATGTGCAGAATCCGCCTTATTTCGAGGGCCTGACGCACGAGGCGACGCCCGTCTCGGACATCGAGAATGCGCGCGTGCTGGCGCTCTTCCTCGATTCGATCACCACCGACCACATCTCGCCCGCGGGCTCGATCAAGGCCGCGAGCCCGGCCGGCAATTACCTGATCGAGCATCAGGTGCGTCCGGTCGACTTCAACCAGTACGGCACCCGCCGCGGCAATCACGAGGTGATGATGCGCGGCACCTTCGCCAATATCCGCATCAAGAACCAGATGGTGAAGGACGAGAGCGGCAATGTGGTCGAGGGAGGCTTCACGCTGCACCAGCCCGACGGCGAGCGCATGGCGATCTATGACGCGGCGATGAAGTACCAGGCGGAGAAGGTTCCGCTCGTCGTCTTCGCAGGCCGCGAATATGGCACCGGCTCCTCGCGCGACTGGGCGGCGAAGGGCACGAAGCTCCTCGGCGTCCGCGCGGTCGTCGCGCAGAGTTTCGAGCGCATCCACCGCTCGAACCTCGTCGGCATGGGCGTGCTGCCGCTCGTCTTCGAGGAAGGGACGAGCTGGCAGACGTTGGGCCTCAAGGGCGACGAGCAGGTCACGATCCACGGCCTCGGGGAGAAGCTGAAGCCGCGTCAGACGCTGCACGCCGAGATCAAGCGCGCCAACGGCGAGACGACCCGCGTGCCGCTGATCTGCCGGATCGATACGCTGGACGAGCTGGAATATTTCCGCAACGGCGGCATCCTGGCCTACGTGCTGCGGCAGTTGGCGGCGTAGGAAGTCCCCTTCTCCTGTTTACGGGAGAAGGTGGCCCGAAGGGCCGGATGAGGGCATTCGACGAATGCCGCGTCCCCTCACCCGGCCGCGCTCCGCGCGTCCACCCTCTCCCGCGAGCGGGAGAGGGGTTGTCTCACACCGTCCCGTCGAGCTCCGCGAGGTCCTGCAGCTCCTTGTCGCCGGCCATAAGCTGCTGGAGCTTGTCGAGCTCGATCTCCGACTTGGCGTAAGTCCCGAGCGTGCGTCCGCGATTGAGCACCGTGAAATGATCGCCGATCGCGTAGGCGTGGCGGACGTTGTGGGTGATGAAGATGACGCCGAGCCCCCGGCCGCGCAACTGGCGGACGAATTTCAGCACCATGGAGGTCTGCGCCACGCCGAGCGCCGAGGTCGGCTCGTCGAGGATCAGCACCTTCGCTCCGAAGTGAACCGCGCGCGCGATCGCCACGCACTGGCGCTCGCCGCCCGACAGCGTGCCGACCGGCTGCTGCGGATCGCGCACGTCGATGCCGATGCGGCGCATGTCCTCGTGCACGATCCGGTCGGCCTTCTCCATGTCCATGAAGGAGAAGGCTCCGAGCCTGTTCTTCACCGGCTCCCGGCCCATGAAGAAATTGCGCGTGACCGAGAGGAGCGGGATCATCGCGAGGTCCTGGAAGACGGTCGCGATGCCGAGATCGAGCGCCTCGCGCGGGCTCGAGAACCTGACAGGCTTGCCCTCGAAGAGGAATTCGCCCGACGTCGGCTTGTGGACGCCCGAGAGCGTCTTGATCAGCGTCGATTTTCCGGCGCCGTTGTCGCCGAGCAGGCAGTGCACTTCGCCGGTGCGCACGGTGAGGGAGACGCCGTTCAGCGCCACGACAGGGCCGAAATGCTTCACGAGGTCCTTCACCTCGATCAGCGTCCTGCCGCGCTCGGCGACGATGGGGGCGGCTGGATTCGTCATCGGTTCATTTCCCGCTCATGATCCGGCGGCGGATCAGGTTGTTGAACAGGACGGCGGTGAGCAGCATGAAGCCGAGGAAGACGCGGAACCAGTCGTTCGGCACCTGCATGAACTGGATGCCCTGCTGCACGACGCCGTAGATCAGCGCGCCGCAGCAGGCCCCGATCACGGACCCGTAACCGCCCGTCAGCAGGCAGCCGCCGATGACCGCCGCGATGATCGCCTCGAATTCCTTCAGCAGTCCGCGGTCGGCGGCGGCCGAGCCGAATTCGAACACCTGGCAGGCGGCGAAAACCGTCGCGCAGAAAGCGGTCAGCATGAAGAGCGAGATCTTCACCTGCGCGACCGGCACGCCGACGCTGCGCGCGGCGTTGGCGTCGCCGCCGGAGGCGAAGATCCAGTTGCCGACCTTCGTCTTGGTCAGCACGATGTGGCCGATGATGGCGATCGCCAGCGCCCAGAGGATCGCGGCGGGGATGCCCTTCACGCTCGGCGCGCCGTTCGGCAGGCGCCCGATGATGTCGTGATTGGCGAGCCAGATGAAGAGCGGGTCGCCGACCGTGCCCGCGAACAGGGAGGGGACGAAAGAGTTGCCCGCGCGCGTCGTTCACGCCGCCGACGATCGTGCGGTTCGTGAAGAGGATCGACAGGGCCAGCGTCAGCCCGCGCAGGATGTAGAGCGAGGCGAGCGTCACGATGAACGAAGGCAGATGGGTGCGAACGACGATCAGGCCGTTGAGGTAGCCGATCGCCAGCGCGCCCGCGAAGGCGAAGATGACGCTGATCGTGACCGGCACATGGAAGGTGACGGTCGGCAGGGCGATCATCATGCCGGCGAACCCGATCATCGAGCCGATCGAGAGGTCGAATTCGCCGCCGATCATCAGGAGCGCGGCGCCGACCGCGATGATCATGAGATAGCCGCTGACCGTCGACCAGTTGAGGACGCCGTCGGCGGCGAACATGCCCGTCCCATGCGCGGTCAGGCCGAAGAAGATGAAGACGAGGACGAGGCCCGAGATCGCGCCGAGGTCGGGGCGGCCGAGCAGCCTGCCCATCCGCGACTGGCGCTGCAGGCGCTCGTCGGGCCGGGCCGTCGCGGCGGCGGATGGGGCGTTCGGTGTGGGCGCCATTGGCGATGCTCGCAATAACCGTGGCTCTTCAAGTCCGCGTCACGCGGGCAGGGAGGAGGCGAGAGCCGCCGGCGCGAGACCGCACGGCCCTCGCCCTCGCCTTCGCGATCGCGCCCTCTCCCTCCTCGCGAGGAAGGAGAGGGCGTGAGACCTTACCGGTATTCGCCGGCGAGCTTCTGGACGAGGTCCACGTTCTTCTTCGTCACGAAGCCGGGACCGGTGTTGACGTTATTGGCCGGAATGACGCCGTAGCGCGCGTATTCGGTGAGGAACACGACCGGCAGATAGCCCTGCAGATAGGGCTGCTGGTCGATCGCGGCCTCCATCGTGCCGTCCTTGATCGCCTTGGCGATGTCGCCGTCGAGATCGAAGGTGATGAAGCTCTTGAACTTGCTGGCGCTGCCGGTGTCGCGCAGGAGCTTGATGGTCGGATCGGCGGAGTTGGGGCCGAGCGTCAGGATGCCGTTGGTGTCGGGATGCGAAGTCAGGAAGGCCTTCACCCGGTTGTAAACGTCGGTCGGGTCCATGCCCGAATCCAGCATCTGGTCGCCGAGCTTCACGCCGAGCCCGTCGGCGTAGCCCTGGCAGCGTTCGACCGAAGCCGTGTTCGTGATGTAGTGATTGACGCATACGAATTTCGTGACGCCCGCCGCCTTGGCGCGCTCGCCCGCGCCCTTGCCCGCGTCATATTCCGGCTGACCGATATGCATGAGCGCGCCGAGCTTCTTCGACTGCTCCGCCGTGCCGGAATTCACCGTGATGACCGGAATGCCCTTGGCGATCGCGTTCTTGATGGGTTTTTCGAGCACGTTGAAGTCGGCAATGGTCGTGATGATGCCCGTCGGGTTCGAGGCCGAGGCCTGCTCGATAATGCGCGCCATGTCGGCGATGTCGCCGGTCGGCGGATTGCGGTACTCGACCTTCACGCCGAGGTCGTGCTCGGCGTTCTTCAGCGCGTTCTTGATCGTGTTCCACCACGAATCCGAGTCGGGCGCGTGGCTCACGAAGACGAAGCGCTCGTTTGCGGCCTGGGCCGCGCCTGCGATGCCGGCGAGCGGCAAGGCAAACGCCGCCGCGAGCAGAGTCCTTCGAATAATGCTGAAAACCATGAACGTCCTCCCTTTTTCGAAGCGCGAAGCGCCCGCGCGTTCTGGCCGCCTGGTTGCGGCCGGCGTTCCTTCTACTCCCATGGGTAGAGTAGAAAGAATAATCCAAAATTTTCTATTGGTGGAATTTTCATTCCGTTTTGGAGTCGCTGTCAAGAAAAAAGTGGGAGCGAGGATGGATCGGGCATTGCGGCCTCAGACCATGACCGGGACGCTCGTTTCGACGGACCTGCGAAGGCGAAAGCGCGTGGCGCCGGCTTGTTCGCGGCTTTGAGAACATCGAAAAATAGAACATTCTATTCTGATTTTCAGACATATCGGCTATGATGCCGGATCGCTGTCAAGCCGGAAGCCGCCTATGCGCGAAATCGCCGAAGCCGCCGCCCGCCCCGCGAGGGCCTACGGCCATATTTTGGCCCTTCGTTCGCCATTCCGAGGCCGTCGATCGCGCTTTCGCCGGAAGGAAATGTCAGCGCAAGCTCTTGAAAAGTCCCGATTCGCGGAAGGAAACGGCGCGAATTGCCCTGCGTTTTCATGGCAAGTCAGGCAAAAAATCGCTTCTTTTCGTGCGAAAAGCCCCCGGCATGGCGCGGAATCGCGCCAAAAGCGCGCGAAAACGTCGGCAGTTTTCCCGGCGGCCGAGCTTTCGCCGTCCGGGTCAGAAGCGCGCTCTTCCCGCCATCGCGTTCAGAAGCCAGAACCAGCCGAGCGCGAAGGGCGCGAGAAAACTCAGGAGGACGGCGTCGGACAGCGTGCGCTCGGCGGCGAGATCGATGGTCAGCCCGGCCGCCTGCGCGGGCCGTTCAGGGCGGCTTCCGGTTGGCTGGGGAGCGAGCGCCCGGTCGCGCACCCAGGCGTCGGGGCTGCCCGCCGCCGGGTCGCCCGCATCCGGCGTCGCGGCGCCCGACGGGCTGCGCGGCGCGGGAAGGGAGAAAGCGACCGTCTTGCGGCTCACGCCGCCTTCCTCTTCTTCGAGCCGAGGACTTCGCGGGCGAGCGCCGCGATTTCGCGGGCCGCCTCGCTGGACGGCGCGGCTTCAAGCACGGTCAGGCCGCGCGCCGCGCTCTCGGCATAAATGACGCGCTGGTGGAGAGCGGAGCCCAGCACCGGCACGTCGTCGAATTGGGCCAGCGCGTCCGCGGCGTCCCGCCCGATCGCGGTGCGGGCGATGCGGCGATTGACCACGAAAGCGGCCGTCAGGGCTTCCTTCAGGACTTGCGCCTCGCGGATGAGTTGCACCGTGTCGGCCGCGGCCCAAACGTCATAGGGCGAGGGCTGCACCGGGATCAGGACCGTGTCGCTTGCGAGGATGGCCGAGCGCCCGAGATCGTTGACCCGCGGCGCCCCGTCGATCATCACGATGTCGTAGTCCGTGGCGAGCCGGGGCAGATCCCGGTGCAGGGTCGGCTTCGCCATGCTGACAATCGCGAAAGGCGGCTCCGTTTCGCGCGTGCTCGACCAGGCCATGGCGCTGCCTTGCGGATCGGCGTCGATCAGGAGCACCCGCGATCCGCTTTCGACAAAGCTCGCGGCGAGATTGATCGCCACGGTCGTCTTTCCGACCCCGCCCTTCTGATTGAGAACGCCGATGATCATCGCGACGGGTTCTCCTCAAGCCTTGCCTGCGACCCGGCGGAGCGCGGAGCGCCTCGCATTGTGCGCTGCACAATGTCTCACAATGAGACGATTCGAGCAAGGCCAGAGAAAATCCGGTCAAGGGGAAAATTCGCCGCCTGCGCCCGCCCCCGCTTGAGAGGGCTCGGGCGGCCCGGCGCAATCGAGAAGGCGGGTCTAAGCCTTCGATCGCTTGCGGGGCTCCGCCTGGCCGTTCACGATCGCGAGCAGCGCTTCGGCGGCCCGGCTCAGGCGGCGGGTCTTGTGGCGCAGCGCATGGAATTCGCGCTCGGGCAATTTCAGCCGGACGCGGCGCAAAAGGCCCGCTTCGAGGCTCGGCGCGGCGACGGAGGCCGAAAGGGCCGCGGCGCCGAGGCCCGCCTCGACCGCCGCGCGTACGGCTTCGTTCGAGGGAAGCTCCATTCGGACCTGCAGGTCCGCGGGCGACACGCCGAGGCGCCCAAGCGCGTCCTCCAGCGCCGACCGCGTGCCGGATCCGGGCTCGCGCATCACCCATTCTCCCGCGACGAGGTCGCGCGCGCGCAGCGAGGTCGCGTTCGCCCAAGGGTGATCCGGGCCGACGATCAGGACGAGCTGGTCCCGCGCGACCGGCTCGCTGAGAAGCTGATCGTTTGCGACGGCGCCTTCCACGAAGCCGAGTTCGGCTGCGCCCGTCTGGACGGCTTCGGCAGCCTGCGCAGTGTTGCCGATCGCCAGTCGAACGGCGATGCGGGGATAGGCCCGGTGGAAGGCGACCAGATGACGGGGCAGCCAGTAGCTCGCAATGGTCTGGCTCGCCTGCACGGTGAGGGCTCCGCGCTCGAGCTTTCCGAATTCGCTGAGCGCCAGCTCGGCGTGATCGACTTGAGCCAGGATCGCGCGCGCTTCGGCGAGGAGCGCCCGGCCGGCTTCCGTCAGCGCGATCCGCCGCCCGACGCGGTCGAACAGCTTCGTGTCGTAGCGCGCTTCGAGCGTCGCGATCGCGTGGCTCGCCGCGGATTGCGCGAGGTTCAGGGCGCGAGCGGCTTCGGTGACATGCTGCCGTTCCGCGACCGCCACGAAGATGCGCAGCTGCTCCAATGTCACGAGCCGGGGCCTTTCGTTTCAATCTCCGAGCGCGATCATAACGAGATAAACGATCTATTGGAATGATGAAAAGCGAATGCATAGGTTTCCCGCAACCGTCGTAGTCCTAAATTGGGGCCGTTCGCCATGAGTTTCGCTCAGAGCCGCAGTCAGCGCATTGCCGGAGATCGTTCCGGTCTCGCGCATATCGTCCGCAACTTCACCCCGAACTGGTTTACCGTGACCATGGGCACGGGCGCCCTGTCGCTTACGCTCAACCAGTTTCCGCTTCCCGCGCCGGGGCTGCACGCTGTCGCGGTCGGGCTCTGGCTCGGCAACATTGTGCTGTTCACGATTTTCAGCGTGATCTACGGCGCGCGCTGGATTGTCTTCCCCGAGGAAGCGCGGCTCATCTTCCGTCATCCCGTCATGTCGATGTTCTTCGGGGCGATTCCGATGGGGCTCGCCACCATCGTGAACGGCTTTCTCGCTTTCGGTCCCGATCTCATCGGGCCATCGGCGATTTCGATCGCGCACGGGCTCTGGTGGGCGGACGCGGCAATGTCGGTTCTCTGCGGCGTCGCCATTCCCTACTTCATGTTCACGCGGCAGGAGCACGAACTCGGGAAGCTGACGGCGGTCTGGCTTCTGCCGATCGTCGCCAGCGAGGTCGCCGCCGCGAGCGCCGGGCTGCTCGCGCCGCATCTTGCCGCGCCGGAGGCCTTCCTCGTGCTGATTCTGGGCTATGTGCTGTGGGCCTTCTCGGTGCCGCTGGCGATGAGCGTCCTCGTGCTTCTGTTCCTGCGACTTGCGCTGCACAAGCTGCCCGAGCGGGACATGGGCGTCTCGGCCTGGCTGGCGCTGGGTCCGATCGGGACGGGCGCGCTCGGGCTCCTCGTGCTCGGTGGCGATGCGCCTGCGATCTTTGCCGCGCAAGGTCTTGCGAGCGCAGGCGACGTCGCCTTCGGGATCGGTCTGATCGGCGGTCTTGCGATGTGGGGCTATGGCCTCTGGTGGCTCGCGCTGGCCGTGCTGAAGACGATCCGCTATCTGCGGGGAGGTCTGCCTTTCAATCTCGGCTGGTGGGGCTTCACCTTCCCGCTCGGCGTCTATTGCCTCGCAACGCTGGCCCTCGCGCGCGTGACCGGGCTTACGCTCTTCTCGGTCGCGGGGGGCGCGCTGGTCCTCTGCCTTGCGGTGTTCTGGACGATCGTCGCGGCGCGCACACTGGAGGGAGCATGGCGGCGGACGCTCTTCGTCGTCGCCCTGCCTTCGAGCCTTCGCGCCAGCGCGGTTCGAAGCAGACGCTGTCTGACGGGCGCCGGCTTTCCTGCCGGCGCCTCGTCCGCCGAGGCGCCTTGCCCCTCTCTCCGAATTGCGGCAGGACTTTTCGACGCCTGCGCGACTCGCGAGGGGCGGCTGGGCAGGGGCGGTCATGAGCGTCATTCTCGTCGGAATCCTCATATTCGCCCTGACCTTCGGCGCGGGCCTCGTCGGCCTCGAAGTGCAGAAGCGCATACCGACGCATCACAAGTCGGACAGCGCGCGGGGCGTCGTTGGTCAGGTGGCGGGGATCATCAGCCTCCTGCTGGCGCTCGTTCTTGGCACGCTGATCGGCGTGAGCTTCGGCTATTTCTCGACGCAAAAGACGGAGCTTGAGACTTTCGCGGCGCAGATTCTTCGTTTCGATCAGGCGCTGAAACAGTTCGGCCCGGAGGCGCAGCCAATTCGGGACAGGGTCAAGGAGGGAATCGCCAAAGGATACCAAATCTTCTGGGGCGGGGGCGATGTGGACCCTTCGGTCATGACCGTCGAGGGACCGCTGGCGAACTCCGACAAGCTGTCGGCCGACCTGGCGACCCTCCAGCCCAAGACTGACGCCCAGAAAGGCTGCGCTTGCGACGGCCAATACCTACGCTGGTCT
Organism: uncultured Alphaproteobacteria bacterium; assembly: GCA_963741845.1. Lineage (GTDB taxonomy): Bacteria > Pseudomonadota > Alphaproteobacteria > Rhizobiales > Beijerinckiaceae > Roseiarcus. Next base: position 63,316 of record CAVUJV010000029.1, on the reverse strand, counting down.
CATGGAGCAGTCGCGGCTCATGATGTCGCTCCAGGTCGCGAGTCAGCCTGTTTCGTGGATCGTCGTCGCCGCGCTCGTGTTCTGGACGGTGGCCCTGTTCTTCGGCATCGGCCTTTTCGCCGAGTCCAATCCCCTCGTTCTGACGGCGCTCGGCTTCGGCGCCGTGTCGATTGCTTTCGCGATCTTCCTGATCCTGGAACTCGGCATGCCTTACAGCGGCTTGTTCCGCGTGCCGCCGGCCGCGCTTGAGCAAACTCTGCAGTTCATGGGCAAGTAGCGGACCGAACGGCCCCTCTGGCGCAAACGTGAAGACTCGACCCTTGCGCCCGTCTCATCGCCGGGCTTTATGAGCGCGGGTCGGCAGCGGGAAACGCAGCGCCATGACGTGGTTATGGGTGATGATCGGGAGCGCCATCGGGGGCGTCACGCGGTATTGGTTGTCCGGGCTCGCGGCGCAGCATATCAGCGAGACTTTCCCGATCGGCACCATGCTCATCAACATCACGGGCTCGTTCGTCATCGGCTTCTTTGGCGCGCTGACCGGTCCCGATGGACGCGTGTTCGTCAGCAGCGAGGCCCGCCAGTTCGTGATGACAGGGATCTGCGGAGGCTACACGACCTTTTCCTCCTTCAGCCTCCAGACACTGAACCTCGCCAATGATGGCGAGTGGGGCCTCGCCGGGGTCAACGTCGTTGCGTCCGTGGTCCTTTGCCTGATCGCGGTCTGGCTTGGCGTGATGGCGGCGACCGCTCTGAACCAGCTCAAGGGAGCATGACCATGGACGTGCCGCGCGACGCCATGCTTCTGCGGGTCCTCATCGGCGAGGATGATAAATACGAGGGGCGGCCGCTTTACGAAGCGATCGTTCTGGCGGCTCGGGAAGCGGGCCTCGCCGGGGCGACCGTGCTGCGCGGGCCGATGGGCTTCGGTCATTCGAGCCGCCTGCACACGACCAAGATTCTCCGACTGTCCGAGGATCTTCCTCTCATTATCGAGATCGTGGACAGCGAGGAGAGGATTCGGGCGTTTCTGCCCAGGCTCGACCCGATGATGGGAAGCGGGCTCGTCACGCTCGAAAAGGTTCAGGTCCTGCAATACGGCGCCGGGAGCGGCCGCGCGCCGATCTGAAGGAATGGCTCTGAAATTTGATGGGCTGGGCTTCACCCTGTTTCTCGGGGCGATCTCGGTCCTGCCGCCGCTCGCCATCGACATGGCGCTGCCAAGCCTGCCTGACCTTCAGGCGGAATTCCGCGCAAGCGCCACTCAGACCGCTGCGGTCATATCGATCTTCATCGCCGGGTTTTCGACCGCGCCGATCCTGATCGGTCCGTTCGCCGACCGTTATGGGCGCAAGCCGGTATTGCTGGGAGGGCTTGGACTGTTCACCCTATGCGCGCTCGGCTGCGCGCTCGCGCCTTCGATCGCGATCCTCCTGACGCTGCGCCTCTTTCAGGGCCTGGGCGCGGGAGCGGTCGGCATTCTTCCTCGCGCGATTATCCGCGACCGGTTCGAAGGCCGCCAGGCGCGCATGCAGCTTGCCGCCGTTTCGATCGTATTCAGCGTGGCGCCGCTCATCGCGCCGACGATCGGCGCTGGCATCCTCGCCATTGGCGACTGGAGAACGATCTTTGCCGCGCTCGTTGTCGTCGGCGTGCTGGTCACGGCGCTCTCGGCGTTCGTGATGCGCGAAAGCCATCCGCGCGACAAGCGGCGCAGCCTCAGGCCCGCGGCGGTGATCGACGGCTATCGTCGCGCGCTGACCAACCCGATGTGCCTGGGCTTTTCGATCATCGGCGGCACGCTCTTTGCCGGGTTGTTCGCATACGTGAACACTTCTCCCTTGCTCTTCATGCAAGGGTTCGGGGTGTCGCAGAGAGGCTTCGCCGGACTGTTCGCGATCACCGCTTCGGGCGTCATCGTCGGCTCGACCCTGAACACCTGGCTTCTCAACCGCCATGCGCGGCCGAGAGCGGTGATGGACGGCGCCCTGTGTCTCATCCTGGGCGTCTCGCTTACGATGGTTGCGATAAGCCTTGTCGGCGTGAGCTCCGTCTTTGTCGTAGCCGGCCTCGTGATGGTCTACATTTCCACATTTGGCCTTGTTTTCCCCAACGCGGTGCATGAAGCGATCCATCCGCTGCCGGAAATTGCGGGCGTAGCCTCGGCCGTCGTCCAATCGGTACAGATGCTCTTCGGCGCGCTCGGCGGAATGGTGGCGGCGGCGCTTTACCGCGACGGCTCTCCGCTCTCGATTGGCATCGTCATGAGCGCGGGCGCCATCTGCGCGGTGTCGCTCTATTTCGGCTGGCTCAGGACAAAGGTTTCGGATTAAATCCGAGAAATGGTCGCCGCGAGCGGGAGCCCGCGGCGACCGAGTGTTTTCAGGCGCGCGAGGCTTTGCCTGCGCACGCAAGGACAAATCAACTGCGGCTGGCGTTCCAAGCGCCCGTGTATTTGAACTCGGGCGCCGCCTTCAGCTGATCCTTGGTGGCGTTCATGGTCGCACGCCAGACCTTGTTGTTCGCGTCATATGTCACATTCACGGACGCTGGGTCGACAGCCACATAGTGTGTGCCCATGCCGAGGAAGCCGCCGACGGATAGGATATAGGCGTTCACCTTCTTCGTGCTGTCGAAGGCTATGTCCTGAATCTTTCCGACATCGTGATTTTCGGCATTCTTGACGTCGAGTCCGACGACCTTCGAGCTGAGCATGTCGCCTGGCTGCAAGCTCACGAACTGCGGCGCGGTCGCGGGCGTGGTCATGGCGGCGGTGGTCTTCGCGTCTTCGGCGAAAGCGGCGGCGCTGGCGAGCGCGGCGCAAGCGGCTACAGAAAGAAGAATTTTGCGCATCGGGCAGACTCCTGTTCGGGGCTGAAGTGTCCTTCAGAAACCCGAGCGGCGCCCGAAGGTTCCTGCGGGCGGTCGCGCGAACCCGAATATAGCGCCGGAGCCGGCGCGGGCGTTCTGAGCGCGGCAGGACGCTCATCATTCGCAGACGGGTGGATCTCTGGAACCGCCGGCGGGGAAGGCGCGTTTAAGCGACCAGGCGCGGGTTTGCGCTTAACCGTCAGGAGGTCGTCATGTTTGGCTGGGCCCTTACCTTTCTTGTCATCGCGCTTATCGCCGCCGTGCTCGGGTTCGGCGGCGTCGCGGGAACCGCTATGGCGGCCGCGAAAATCGTATTTGTGGTCGCGCTTCTGGCGTTCCTGATCTCGGGCGTGATGGGCCTGACGAGGAGGGGCGCGCCGTAAGGCGCGTCCTTCCTGGAGCAAGTCCGCGATCGAAAAAAAGCTGACGGAAAGCCGTCAGCTTTTTTCGTACTCTCATCGGACGAGAAGGGGACGCCCAAAGCGCCCCCTTCAGTTCAGGCGGCAGCGTGCGCTTTGCGATCGAAGAACAGCGCCTGGCTCACGGCCGAGCGCACTGCCTCCGGGCTGAATGGCTTTTGCAGCAGGAAGGCGGGTTCGGGGCGTCGCGAGCCGCTGCCGAGGTAGATGCCCGGGTGCCCCGTGATGAAAATCACAGGCTTGCGTGTCACGGAGACGATCTCATTCACGGCCTCTATTCCCGAGCTGCCGTCGGCGAGCTGGATGTCGGCGAGGATGAGCTCGGGCTTGTGCTCGGCTGCCAGCGCAATCGCCTGGCGCTTGACGCGGGCGACGCCCACAACCTGGTGGCCGAGATCCTCGACGATCGATTCGAGGTCCATCGCGATAAGCGGTTCGTCCTCGATGATGAGGACTCGGGTCGCGAGTTCCTGCGCAATGTCCTGCGCGCCCCTTCCGAGCAATACATTCGCGCGCGATGTTGAAATGCCCATCACCGTGGCGATTTCTTCAAGGCTGAAATCCTCCACGGTCTTCAGAAGGAAGGCCTGGCGTGTGCGGGGCGAGAGAGAAGCGAGATTGCGTTCAAAGGATGAGGCTTCCCCTCCGGCGTCGCCAGGGATGTGGGTCGCCGACCATACGTCGATGTAAAGCTTGTAGAGCGCGAGCCTCGCAGGGAGATCGCGGTCGAACAGCTCCAGATTTTCGAGAAGGCATTCGAGGGTCGCCGTCAGATAGGCGTCGCCGCTTCGTTGGGAACCGTTGAGCGCCCGGGAGAACCGGCGGAGGTTGGGAAGCAACGGAGCGATATCTTTCGAGATCGACATTGGATCCTCTTGGGGTTGGGCCGGACGCGTCCTTGTCGAATTGGGGCGGCGCGTCCGGCGCTGGACTGGAACGGAAGCTCGCAAATCGTCGGGGGGACGACAATTGTGGAAAGTACGTACGGGGTTTCCCGTAGGAGGCCGTCCGCGACGGGCTCAGTCAGCCCTCAGACCGAAATATAAACACAATCTTTCCACCTGGCCGGCTAGGAATTGACCTTGTTTGAGAAAAGAGCCGTGCTTTGCTGAACTTCGCGCGGGAACAATGGCCGCGCTGCCGCGTTAGGGGTCCCGGGGATGTGTTGGGGCCCTGCATCGAGCAGAACGGGGGCTTGAGGACATGAAGGTAACGACGGCTGGCGAAGGCGCGCTCGACGACGCCGCGCTCGACCCGAAAGCGCTCGACGCTATCGGCCAGGCCCTGAAGGCGCATTACGACGAACTCGTCTTTGCGCCGCTTCCGGATAAGTTCATCGACCTGTTGGCGAGGCTCGAACTGGAAGAGCAGCGCGCCGCGAGCAAAACGAAAGCGAGGCGCAATGCCGACAAGTAGCTTTCGAGAGGAACTTATTGCGGAGATGAAAAATCTTCGCGCCTTCGCGATCTCCCTGTCGGGGTCGGTGTCCGTCGCCGATGATCTCGTCCAGGAGACCCTGCTTCGCGCCTGGAGCAAATCCGACAAGTTCCAGTTGGGCACAAGCCTTCGCGCATGGCTGTTCACGATCCTGCGCAATATCTATTATTCCAACTACCGCAAGCGGTCGCGCGAGGTGCAGGACACCGACGGCCTCTATGCCCGGCGCGTCATCGTCTCGGGCGATCAGGAAGCCCACCTCGACCTCGAGGACTTCCGTAAAGCGATGGCGACGCTCCCGCCCGAGCAGCGCGAGGTTCTGACGCTCGTCGGGGCAAGCGGCCTCTCCTATGAGGAAGCCGCGGCGATTTGTCAGGTCGAGATCGGAACGATCAAAAGCCGTCTGAGCCGCGCCAGGGCGAGGCTGGTTGAGCTTCTGGGGCTCGACGAGACTGCTGGCCCCGAGGGCGAACACAAGCTGCCCAAGGCAAAGGTCAGGCGTTATCGCGCGTCCCCGCCAACGCCTCTCTGACGGCCGACAACAGCACCTTCGGAGGCGATGGCTTCTCTATAATGGCCCGATGGCTCCATTCGGCCATGCTCGGCTCCTGGCCGGCCTGAGCGGTGTAGAGAATGAACGGCACCCCTCGGTTCTCCAACCGGCGGGCGACCGGGGAGACGGTTTCAGACCCCAACCGGAAGTCGAGGACGGCGACGGAAAAGTCGCTTTCGTCCGCGCAGACGAGGGCCTCCGTCAGCGTCTGGCAGAGGCCCACGACGGTCGCGCCGGCGTCCGACAAGACGGATTCGAGGTCCAGCAGGAGCAGCGGGTCGTCCTCGACGACGAGCACCCTCACGCCGACGAGGCCGTCGGGATTGGCGTTGCCTGCAATGGCGCTCATATGAGCGGCTTCTGTTCCTGTACGATCTCAGCGTTCCCGCGAGAAACGGCCTGGGGAAGGTCCTTGTTCCCTGGCCGATTGAGTTTCAGCCCCTGAGGTTAAACAACTCTTAAGGCGCTCCGGCCCTTCGCGGACCGTCCGGGAACTTTCCCGCAATACTCGCCGTTTGCGGGATGGCAAAAGGAGGAAGCCATGCCAAGAGGCGACAAATCCAAATATACTGACAAGCAGGAACGCAAAGCCGACCATATCGCCAAGAGCTACGAAAGCCGAGGCGTGTCCGAAAACGAGGCGGAGCGCCGGGCGTGGGCTACTGTCAACAAGGATGACGGCGGCGGAAAGAAATCGGGAACTGGCCGCGGCAAGTCGACGGGCCACCCGGCGGCCCACCGGGGCGGTCGGATCGGCGGCGCAGCCTCCGCCTCTCGCCCCGCCTCCGCCCGCTCCGAAGCCGCGCGGAAGGCTGCCGCCACCCGGAAGCGCAACGCCGCGAAAAAGGCCCATGGCTGACCTATCGATAAAAAAAGAATAAGATCGAACCCGCGGAGGCGAATATGGAAGGTGAGCAGAGCGACAAGGAAATGCGCGTTCGCGAGATCGCCTATCGTCTGTGGGAAGAAGAAGGCCATCCTGAGGGCGCGGCCCAGCGGCATTGGCTCGCGGCCGAAGCCGTGCTTGGCGCCGGCGACCCGGAACGGAAGGCTATCGAGGGCGAGCCGCCGGGCGACGTGGAGACGCCGCCCGGGATGCTGCCGGACTCGGCGCGCAAGCGCAGGGCGACGGCCACGGCGCGAAGCGCTTAGACGATATGGCGCCGCGCCCCTTCTGGAAGGGCTATCTCAAGCTCTCTCTTGTGACATGCCCGGTCGCGCTGACCCCCGCTACGAGCGATTCCCAGAAGGTGCGGTTCCATACGCTCAACCGGAAGACCGGTCATCGGGTCGTCAGCCAGTATGTCGACAGCGTCACGGGCAAGCCGGTCGACGAGGACGATGAAGTCAAAGGCTATGCGCGCGACGAGAAGAGCTTTGTTCTTCTGGAGGACGAAGAGCTCGAATCGGTGAAGCTCGAGAGCGCCCGCACCATTGACATCGAGAGTTTTGTCCCCGCCGAGAGCATCGACTGGATCTGGTACGACTCGCCATACTACCTGACGCCCGACGATCCGGTGGGGGAGGAAGCCTATTGCGTTATCCGGGACGCGATGCGCGCCACGAAAACGGTTGGCGTGGCCAGGCTCGTCATCTATCGCCGTGAACGGGCGGTGATGCTGAAACCACGCGACAACGGCATCGAATTGTGGACTCTGCGCTATGGCGAGGAGGTTCGCGACGGCCGGGACGTGTTCGGCCCAGACGACAAGAAGGATCTCAACCCCGACCTTCTGAAGCTCGTCTCGGAGCTTATCGCGGAGCGTCGCAAGGAGTGGAGCCCGGCGATGGTGCGGGATCCGGTCCAGGATCGCCTCGTTGAGATTATCAACGAAAAGAAGAAGGGCCGGCCGCCGCCGAAGCCAAAGGTCGAGGCCGAGCCGTCTCCCGGCGGTAATGTCGTCAACATCATGGACGCTCTGCGCCGAAGCGTCGGCGAGGAAGCGAAGGGCAAGAAGCCTTCGGGCGGATCACGTCCGCGGCGCTGACTTTCTGCGGCTCGCCGATCGTCTGGGCTGCGGCGCCCTGATCGGCGCGGCGGCCGCTCGAAATCCTTCCCACGGATCGCGCCGGAGCGCCGCAAGCCGCCCGGGCGCGTTGAGCACGGTGAAATAAGCCGGCCCGATGTCGGTGGAGAGTTCGCTCCACTCGAGAGGCATCGAGACCGCAGCTCCGGGTCGGGCGCGCGTCGAATAAGCGGCGACCGCTGTCATCCCTCGCTGGTTGCGAAGATAGTCGATGAGGATTTTTCCGGTCCGCTTCGCTTTCGTGATCGTCGAGACGTAGCGATCCGGACTGTCGGCCGCCATCGAATCGGCAATGGCCTTCGTGAAGGCCTTGGCTGCGGGCCAGTCTGCTTCCGGCTTGACGGGCGCGACGATATGCAGGCCCTTGCCGCCGGAGGTCTTGACGAAGGCGGTAAGCCCAGCCGCTTCGAGCCGCTGGCGCACTTCCTTGGCGGCTTCGATGACCGCCTCCCACGAGACATGCTCGCCGGGGTCCAGGTCCATGATGATGATGTCGGGCCGCTCCCAGTCGTCGATGGTCGAGCCCCAGGGGTGAATCTCGAGAACCGCCGACTGCACGAGAGCGATGAGCCCATCCAGATTGCGGATGGTGATGAGCGGCTCGGCCTCCTGCGGGTCCTTCACGAGGACGATATTCTTGTTGAGGCCCTTCCAGGCGTGCTTCTGGAAGAACTTCTGTCCCTCGATTCCCTCCGGGCATCGCAGGAGCGCCAGCGCTCGCCCGACAATGAAAGGCGCCATATGGGGCCAGACCTGCGCGTAATAATCGGCGAGGCCCTGCTTGGTGACGCCCTGCTCGGGCCAGTAGATGCGGTCAGGATGCGTAAGGGCCACGGTCACGTTGGCCTCCCTGGGCGGGGCCTGTCGCGGCGGAGGGGAATATTCCGGATCCGGACCCGCTTCCTGGACGACCTCTCCGGCGGGCTTGTCTTCCCGCAGCCCCTTGAACGACGCCTGACGGAGGAGATTGTCCGCGGTCCAGGTCCGGAAGTCGACCTCCGCGACCAGCTCGGGCTTCACATAGCGGAGGTTGCGCGCTTCATCCGCGGTGAGCTTTTTCGAGAAAGGGTTCGTGGCGATCCTCAGAGGATCAAGCCGCTTGTAAAGCGACTTCGCCGCGGCGACGCTGAACCCTGTGCCGACGCGGCCGACGTAGCGCAATCCCTCGCTGTCATAAACTCCGAGCGACAGCGAGCCGATGGCGTCGCGCATCGCGGTCGAAGGCACGAAGCCGCCGATGACGAATTCCTGCCGCGCCGAGCATTTCGCCTTGATCCAGCTCTTGCCGCGCCCCGAGCGATAGGACGAATCGCGCAGCTTCGACACGATGCCTTCGAGTCCCAGCCGGCATGCGTGACGAAGCACGACCTCGCCGCTCTCCTCGATATGGGAGCTGAAGCCAACGACTTCGCCGCTGCTGGCGGCGATGAGCTTTTCCAGCAACGCCTTTCGGTCGATGAGCGCCGCCTGCCGCAGATCCCAGCCGTCGAGATAGAGAAGATCGAAGGCGTAGTAGCGAAAGCGGTCGGTGCGCCCTTCGGAGAGATCCGCCTGCAACAGCGAAAAAGTCGAGGCGCCCGATTCGTTTTCGACGGCGAGCTCGCCGTCGATAATCGCCGCGTCGAGCGGCAGCGCGCCAAAGGCGTCGTAGATCCGCGCGCCGAATTTGTCGGTCCAGTCGAGTCCTCGCCGGGTCAGAAGCCTGATCCGTCCGCCCGCGACATGGGCCTCCAGCCGGTAGCCGTCGAACTTGATCTCATGCAGCCAGCGTTCGCCTGCCGGCGGGGCGCTTGCGAGGCTCGCGAGCATCGGCTCGACGAAATCCGGCATGGCCGCCTTTTTGGCGCCCTTGACCGACGAAGGATCGAGGCTGCCGACCGCCTGGCGCGCCGTTCTGGCCTTTGCTGACCGGCTCGGCTTGGCCCCTCGTGGAGCAGCCGTTGCGGCGCCTGGCGGATCGGCTTTGGCTTTCTCGATCCTGCCGGTCCGCGAAGACCAGCCCGGCTCGTCCGTCGCAATATCCTCGATTGTGCGGCCTGTCGCGGCGGAGTCCGGCATCTTCTCCAGAATGTCCGGGGCGCCTTCGGGTCGGGCATATTCATCGTCGGCCTTGACGAGCAGCCAGTTGTCATGCTTCTCGCGCGGCCTGCGCTTCATCCGGACGAGATGCCAACGTCCGTGGAGCTTCTGCCCGGCAAGATCGAACTCCAGATGCCCTTTCGCGAGCCCCTTATGGGGGTCGCCGATCGGGGTCCATATTCCCCTGTCCCAGACCATGACGGCCCCGCCGCCATATTCGCCTTTGGGAATCGTCCCCTCGAAGGAGCCGTAGTCGAGCGGATGATCCTCCACCTCGACAGCGAGCCGCTTTTCTCCAGGGATGAGGCTTGGGCCGCGCGTCACCGCCCAGCTCTTCAGGACCCCGTCGAGTTCGAGCCGGAAGTCATAGTGAAGGCGTCGAGCGGCATGCTTCTGGATGACGAAGCTGTGTCCGCGTTCGGACTTGGCGGCCACTTTCGGTTTCGGCTCGGGGGTCGCCGAGAAATTGCGTTTGGCTCGATATTGTTCGAGCGCCATGCGCTAGCTGGCTTTCCGCCTGGACACGGGTTTCGCGTCGGACGCGCTGGCCTTGGCCTTGCGCGCGGCGGGCTTTGCCCCAAGGCCTGCGCTCTCGCGCAGAGCCTCCAATAGGCCGTCGGCCGTAACCGGCTTCGGAGGCTTCGGCCGCTGGATCTCCCGGCCCTCGATCTTCGCCTTGACCAGTTCGGCAAGCGCCGCCTCGTAGCGGTCGTGGACGGCGCTGGGATCGAACTTGCCGGCCTTTGTCTTGATGATGTGCTCCGCCAGATCGAGCATCTCGCCCTTGATGCGAAGCTTCGGCACATCGGAGAATACCTCCCCGGCGGCGCGCACTTCGTAGTCGAAGTTGAGCGTCGTCGCAGCGAGGCCGCCGTCGTACGGGCGAATGAGCAGGCTGCGCACGCGGCGGAACAGCACCGCCTGAGCAAGAGCGGCGACTTTCTCCCTCTTGAGTCCCTCGTGGATAAGCGCGAAGGCTTCGCTCGCGCCGCGATCCGCGGGCCCAAGAAAATACGGCCTGTCAAAATAGACGTCGTCGATCTCGTCCTGAGGAATGAAGGCTGAGACAGCCAGCGTCTTGTCGCTTTCCGGCACAGCCGCAGCGATCTCCTCGGGTTCGAGGATCACATAGTCGTCCTTGCCGACCTCGTAGCCCTTGACCTGATCCTCTTTCTCGACGGCCTTGCCGCTCACAGCGTCGACGAACTGCCGCTGGACGCGGTTGCCGGTCGCGCGGTTCACGGTATTCAGGACGATCCGGTCATTGGAGGAGGCGGCAGCGTAGAGCGCGACGGGGCAAACCACCTCCGCGATCTTCAGATACCCCTTCCAGGTCGCTCTCGGCGGCGCCATAGAACTCGCCTCACAAACGCGAACTCGGGATCTAAAATGTGACCATTGCGAATTTTGTTCCAGAACCGTAAGCTTAAAGAAAATGCGTGGCAAGGCTATAGGGAAGCTGGGGTTAAGGCGCGGGCCACGCCCAGTTCGCCGATATGTCCGCCAAACTCGTCGTGTGCAACGATCTGTGGGTCGGTCCCTTTAATTTCCGGTTGGCGGAAGCGCTTGCCGTGCAAACGCGGAGTACGTCGTCTCTCACGCCCCGCATGTCCAGATCGCCTCGCAAGTCCCGTTCTCGTGTCGGCCTGCCCATGCAGCAGGCTGCGCGGCACTACGCCGCCATCGTGGAATCCTCCGAAGATGCGATCCTGTCCAAGGACCTCGCCGGCATTATCCTGAGCTGGAACCATGGCGCGGAACGGCTGTTCGGCTACACAGCGGACGAGGCCGTCGGCCGTCCCGTTACGCTGATCATTCCTCCGGATCGTCTCGACGAAGAGCCGGTCATCCTCGACAAAATTCAGCGTGGAGAATCCGTCGAATATTTCGAGACTGTCCGTCAGCGGAAGGATGGGACGCTTGTCGACATTTCGCTGACCGTCTCGCCGATCCGGGACTCCAGGGGCCGCATCGTCGGCGCCTCCAAAATCGCCCGCGACGTCACTGAGATCAAGCGCACGCGCGACCGGCAATATCTTCTGCTGCGCGAGATGAGCCACCGGGTGAAAAACCTTTTCGCGCTCTCAAGCAGCATCGTGGGTCTGAGCGCGCGCACCGCGGGCTCCGTGCAGGAACTCGCCAATTCTGCGCGCGAGCGCCTTGCCGCACTGGCGCGCGCCCATTCCCTCACGTTCTCCCATAGCGAGCCCTCGCAGGAGACGACGTTGCATGCGCTGATCAGGACTCTGACGGCTCCTTTCGATGAGCCCGGGCGCTCGCGTATCGCGATCGACGGCGTCGACGCGACGGTCTCCGGAAGCGCAGTCACGAGCCTCGCGCTCCTCTTCCACGAGTTTGCGACGAACGCGACCAAATATGGCGCGCTGTCGAACGAGACCGGGACGATCGAAGTCGTCAGCACCGACGACGGGGAGAGGATCATCGTGAATTGGACGGAACTCGGCGGCCCGACGGTTGTCGCTCCGCCCCAGAGCGCCGAGGGCTTCGGCGGCGTGCTTTCGCGCATCGCTGTCGCCAATCAGCTCGGCGGCGAGATTACCCGCGACTGGAGGCCTGAGGGTCTCGCGATCCGCGTCGTCCTGCCGCGCGAACGGCTGGCCGGCTAATCCCGTCTCGTTCCTGGCGACGCTCATGCGGCTGCGGCGCCGTTCAAACCGCCATTCGACGCCCAAACGACATCGGCCGTCAGAAGCTTCGGACCGCAGTCATTCGCCGGAGGGAAGCCAGGCAGCGACGGGGGGCGCAGCCTTTCGGCGAGCGCAGGTCCCGCTGCTTCGCGGGCGTCGCGCCGCGCCGCTTCGGCCGCGAAGCGCCATAGCAGCGCAATGACAGGCGCAAGCGCGGGATCGCGCCGCGCTTCGCAGGCCTCGACCGCGCGGCGGACGAGCCAACTCTTCAGCCCGTCGCCGTCGCGCGTCTCCCCTGATTCGAGCGCCGACAGTCCGGCCTGAAGCGCCGCGACAGCCTGGCGCGGAAGGCCAGCCTTGGAAGCCAGCGCCGCGAACGCCTCCCCGTTGGAGGCTTTGGTCAGCGCCAACGCGCGGGCGAAGCGCGCCCCGGTTAGCTCGGAGAGCGCAGCCGCAAGCAGGTGAGTTTCTCCGGAAAGAACCGACCGCAACAGAAGCGCAAGCGTGAGCGCCCCGCGCGCGCGGAGGAAACGGGCGAGTTCGGGAAGCTCGGATCGCCCGCAATCGGCGGCGATGCGGACAAGCGAGGCGTCGCGCTCCTCGCGAACGGCGCGTCGGGCGCGTTCGTCGTCTGGGCCTCGCGCGTCGCCCGACGGGTCCGGGGCCTCGGCGATCGTGATTTCGACCTTGAGGATTGCGGGCAGATCGGCCCGCGCGAGCAAGGCGCATCTGACGTCGGGCGCTGCGCCGAAGCGCGCGTGGATGCGGCGCATAGCGCGCGCCGGGAGCGTCGCGCTGAGATTGCCGATCAGCGCCAGAACCGGTTCGCGTCCCGCCTTTTCTGCAAGCGCCGTCGCTGCGAGCGCCCCCAAACCGGGACGGACGGCGATGGCGCATTGGGTAGCGGCGTTCCCGGTCGTTGCGCAGTCGGCGAGTTCGGTGTCCGAAAGGACCGGCGAGCGCCGCAGCAGCGGCCCGGCGACATGGGCTTCGTCATTGACGAGAGCGATGACAATCGCGCGGGGCGCCTCGCGCGCGCTTGCCAGCGCCTCCGAGAGCGCCCGGCGCACCGATGGCGCCGGGTCGTCGAGCAGCGTCGCCATCGCCGTTGTCAGCTCTTCGCGCTTCGCCGCCGTCAGCTCGGAATAGAGATAGGCCCGGGCGAGCGCGCTTGCCGCGTCGGCGCGACCTGCCTCCGGGGCGAGGGCCGTCCAGGCCATGAAGCGAAGAAGGAACGCCGGCTTGCGAACCGGCGGCGGCCTCACGATGGCGATCGCTCTCACGGGCGGCTCCAGGCGAACGACGTTTTCGTGACTTTCTGCATGTCGTGGTAAACGGCGCCTTAATGACGTTGGGAGAGTATGGAGCAGATCATGACGGCCCACCCGCGCGGCGGACTCTATTTCGAGGATTTCGTGGTCGGCCACGTCTTCCGCCATCGGCTCACGCGCACCGTGACCCAGATGGACAACATGCTGTTCTCCAACATGACCCTTAATCCCCAGCCGCTGCATATCGACGCCCATTTCTGCGCGACAGAGACGGAGTGGGGACGGCCGCTCATGAATTCGCTGTTCACCCTGGGCCTCATGATCGGCATTTCCGTCAACGACACGACGGTCGGCACGACGATCGCCAATCTCGGCATGACGGACGTCGTCTTTCCAGCGCCGCTGTTCGAGGGCGACACGGTGCGGGCGGAGACGGAGGTGCTGTCGGTCCGCCCGTCGAAATCGCGCCCCGAAGCGGGCCTTGTCGAATTCCGCCATCGCGCCTTCAAACAGGACGGAACGCTCGTCGCCGAATGTCGCCGTATGGCCTTCATGCGCAGAAGCGCCCCGGAGATTGTCTCGACCTGACGCGCGGCGCATGCGCTCGCTCCTGATCGCGCGCGGCGACGACGCAGCGGCGCTTGACGCCGCTCTGGCCAGCGAAGCGGACGCGATCATTGTGGCCCTCGATGTCGGGGAGACACGCGATGCTGCGCGCCGGAACATTGCGCGCCTCACCGGCGAGCCCCGCAGCCAGAGCTTGCGGGCAAAGCTCATCGCTCGCGTGAGCGCCCTGTCGAGCGGCGAGACGGACGCCGATCTCGACGCGGCGATGGCTTGCGCGCCCTGGGCGATCCTGTTGCCCGGATGCGCTGGCGCCGCGGCGGTGCAGCAGCTCTCGGTGAAGCTCGCCGTGCGCGAAGCGAGGCTGGGACTGCCGGACGGCGTGACGGGCGTGGTCGCCATGATCGACGCTGCGGGTGCTGTGCTGGCGTCGCCGACGCTCGCGGGCTCCAGCAGGCGGCTCGCCGGGATCGCCTGGGACGCGGAAGCGCTCTGTCGCGACGTCGGCGCCGAGACAAGCCGTGACACGACAGGCGCCTATTCCGGAGCCGTGCGACACGCCCGAGCGGCGACGCTTCTCGCGGCGACGGCCGCGCGCGTTCCCGCCATCGACGCCGCCTGCCCGGGAGACTTCGCTTTGCTTGCCGCCGAGGCGGAGGCCGCGCGCCGTGACGGCTTTCGCGCCAAGCTTGCGCTGGACGCTGATCAGGTTGCCCTGATCAATCGCGTCTTCGACAAAACGCCGGCGCGATGAGGCTTCAGACGCCGGCCGGAAACGTCTCCGCGATCAGCCCGCCAATTTCCTTATGGACGGCGCTGCGCGCGTCCATCGTCTTTTTGGATTCCGTCAGATAGACCGTCGCGACGAGCGGGGCGCGGCCGGGGGGCCAGAGGGCGGCGACGTCGTTCGCGGTTCCGAAATCGCCGCTGCCCGTCTTGTCGCCGATCTTCCACGACGGCGGCAGCCCGGCGCGCAGGCGCGCGTCGCCGACCTTGTCATTCATGAGCCACGAGATCAGCTGCTCGCGCGAGCTCTTCGTGAGAACGTCGCCGAACACGACCTTGCGTACGCTTTCCGCCATCGCAAGCGGCGTCGTCGTATCCTGAAGATCGCCGGGGATCGCGGTGTTGAGCGTGGGTTCGTTGCGGTCGAGCCGCGTAACCGGATCGCCGAGCGAACGAACGAACTCTGTGAAGCCGGCGGGCCCGCCGATCCTGCTGAGAATGAGATTGGCGGCGGTGTTGTCGCTGTAGTCGATCGCGGCGGCGCAGAGGTCGCCGAGAGTCATGGCGCCCTCCGCGACATGCTTCTTCGTGATCGGCGCGTATTCGAGGAGGTCGGAAGGCCCGTAGGGGATTTTCCGGTCGAGCCTCTCCTTGCCGGCGTCCACGCGCGCGAGCACGTCCGCGCAGGCGAGAAGCTTGAAGGTGCTGCACATCGGGAAATGCTCGTCCGCGCGATAGAGCAGGCTCGGGCCGCCGCCCGTATCGAGGACCGCGACGCCGAGACGGCATCTCTCCCGCGCTTCGATCTCGGCGAGCCTGGCCTCGGCCCACTTGATGCGCGTGGCGGCCGAATCCTCCGCCCTCGCCGCCCCCGCGACGAGCGCTCCGATCAGACCCGCAACAAAAGCCCGCCGTTCGCAGGAAAAGCGCATGGAGCGTCCCCGTTGAAATCCGCGCCAAGCCCTAAAAAAGAGGCGACGCCCGGTCCGCGCCCTCGCTACTTCGCGGAGATCGGGGCGTATTTGCCCTCATGCCATTTGTTGATGTCGTAGGTCGGATCCTTGATGTCGCCCTTCGCGTCGAATTTCACCGGGCCCATCACGGTCTCGATCGGCTGGCCGCCCTTGAGCGCCTTGGCGACCTTCTTCGGATCGTCGGAGCCCGCCATCTTGATTCCGTCGGCGATCGCCTGCACGACGCCGTAGCTGAACAAGGTGAAGCCTTCCGGATTGAAGCCCTGGGCCTTGAACTGCTCCATCGCATGCGCGGCGGCCGGCGAGCGGCGGGGGTCGGTCGGGAAGGTGAAGAGCGTGCCCTCGCCGGCCGGTCCGGAAATCTGCCAGAATTCCGAGGTCGCAATGCTGTCGCCGGTCATCATCTGCGGCTTGTAGCCCTGATCGGCCGCCTGGCGCAGCATGAGCCCCGCTTCGGTGTGGTAGCCGCCGAAATAGACGAAGCCGACGCCCGCGTCCTTCAGCTTGCTGACGATCGCGGTATAGTCCTTCTCGCCGGGGTTGATGCCCTCGAACAGAACCTCCTTGACGCCGGCGGCGTTGAGCTTGTCCTTCACCACCGTCGCAAGGCCTTTGCCGTAGGCCGACTTGTCGTGGAGGATGGCGATCTTCTTGTCCTTGTAATGCTCGGCGATCCAGGGCGCGATGAAGGCGCCCTGCGCGTCGTCGCGCGGGTAGAGGCGCATGATCGTCGTGCGGCTCTTGTCGGTGAGGACAGGATTCGAGGAAGCCGGGCTCATCATCAGGACGCTATTGTCGGCATAGACGTCGGCCGCCGGGATCGACGAGCCGGAGCAGGCGTGGCCGTCGACGAATTTGATCTGCTGACCGACGATCCGGTTCGCCACCGCGACCGCCTGCTTGGGATCGCAGGAATCGTCCTCCACCACGATCTGGATCTTCTGGCCGTTGACCCCGCCCGCCTCGTTGATGGCGGCCGCGGCCGCTTCGGCGCCGCGTTTCATCTGCTCGCCGATGCTGGCGACGGAGCCGGTCATCGGCCCGGCGACGGCGATGGTGATGTCGGCGCGAGCCGGCGCGCTCAGCGCCGATAGCGCCGTCCCGGACAGGGCAAGAAGGACGAGCTTGCGCATTTTGGCTTTTCTCCCTGGCGTTGTCGCGTCTTCGTCGCGGCAAAAGCGGCGTTTACGACCCCAAGGGGCCGTTTCTGGCCCTGCCGATAGCCGGGAACGGCTCATGAGGCAATCGGGCGCCTCCGATTGCCGCCGCGCCGACGCCCCGGGCTCAGCCCTCGCAAGACAATGTCGGTTCGCCGGCGTCAACTCGCCGCCTCCCAGCGCATCCTGATCGTCGGCAGGCCGGACCCCGCGCTGAGGCCCCGCGTCACGAACGCAAACCCCTCGCGCTTGTAGAAATGGACCGCCCGCGCGTTCGCCTCGTTGACGTCGAGCTCGACGAGGCCCGGCGAAAGCCGCATCGCCTCGCGGACGAGCGCACGGCCGACGCCCGTTCCGAAAGCCGAGGGCGCGACGCAAAGCTGATCGAGATAGCCGTTGTCCGGGTCGATCGAGACGAAGCCGACCGGAGCGCCGCCCGCGTCGCAGGCGACGACGATCCGGACGCCGGCCCGCTGCAAGGCGGCGAGATGGTTCTCGAGCCAGCCGCGCCGCGCCGCGAAGTCGATGGCGAAGCCGGTTGTCCCCCACGCCGACACCCAGAGGTCTGCGACGGCCGGAAGATCGGCCTCGGCATAGGCGCGCAGCCGCGGGGCAGGACGGCTCACCGTTCGGTCAGCTTGAGCTCGATCCGTCGGTTGCGCGTCTTCGCCTCCTCGTCCGTCCCCTGGTCGATCGGCTGGAACTCGCCAAAGCCTGCTGCGGCGAGGCGGTCGGGCTCGACGCCCTTCGATATCAGATATTGGACGACCGAGACCGCGCGGGCGGCGGACAGCTCCCAGTTGGACTTGAACTGGCCGCCGGCGCTGATGGGGGTGCTGTCGGTATGGCCGTCGACCCGCAGAATCCACGGAATGTCGGGCGGAATCTCGCGCTCGAGATCGAGCACGGCGGAAGCCAGCGTATCGAGCGACTGCTTGCCCGCCGGACTGATGTCCGCCTTGCCGACGTCGAACAGGACCGAGGACTGAAACACGAAACGGTCGCCAACCATACGGATGTCGGGACGCGAGCCCAGGATCTGGCGGAGACGGCCGAAGAAGTCGGAGCGGTAGCGATTGAGCTCCTGCACCTTCTGGGCGAGCGCGACGTTCAGCCGTTGTCCGAGGTCGGCGATCTTCGACTGCAACTCCTTGTTGGCGGCCTCGGAGGCCGAAAGTGCGTCCTCGATGGCGGCAAGCTGCTTGCGCAGGGCCGCGATCTGCTGGTTGAGCACGTCCACCTCGGCGAGCGCGCGGGCTGATATCTGCTTCTGATCGTCGATCGCCTTCTCCGCGGCCTGGACCTTGCCGGCCGCGTCGGCGGCCGCCGCGCTGTCGGCCGCCATGCCCTCAAGCCGGCGCTGTTCTTTCTCGGCGCTTTCGAGCGTCGCCGTCAGGGTCGCGATCCTGACATCGTCGGCGCCTTTCTGGCTGCGCTCCAGCGCCAGCAGATTGGTCAGTTCCTCGATCTGCCGGTTCAGGCGCACCAACGCCGCGTCCTTGCCGGTCACTTCGCGCGACAGGAAGAATTGCGCCAGCATGAACACAGAGAGCAGGAAGATGATGACGAGCAGCATCGTCGACAAAGCGTCGACGAAACCCGGCCAGTAGTTCACCGGCTCGAAACGCCGGCCCCGCGAGAGCGCCATGGACCCTCTCCCCGCTTGTCAGCGCGCGCCCAGTTCGTCGAGGAGCCGGCGCAAGAGCTTCCCGATGTCCTCCTGCTGAGTGGCTTGCGCGTCGGCCCAGCCGCGGATCTGCTGCTGCTCGCTGCGCATGTGGCCCACCAGCGCCTGAATACCCTCGGCGAGTGACGCGATTGCGGCGGCGTTGCGCTGATGCTCAAGCTGTGCGGCCGGCTGGGACGCAGCGGCGGCCGGCTCGGGCGCGACGATGACTTCCGGCGACGGGGTCATCGCGACATGGCCCGCCAGGAACTCTTCGAGCTCCGTATAGAAGCGGTTCTGCGCCTGTCCCGCCTGCAGGTCGAGGAAGCCGAGGATGAGCGAGCTCGCGAGGCCGAAGAGCGACGAGGTGAAGGAGACGCTCATGCCGGCGATCGGCTTGGAGAGCCCGCCCTTCAGATCGTCGAACATCGTCGCCGTTGTCGGCGCCGGTCTTCATGCTTTCGATGACGCCGCTGATCGAATGGACGGTTTCCAGCAGGCCCCAGAACGTGCCGAGAAGCCCGAGGAACACCAGCAGGCCGATGAGATAGCGGTTGAGCTCGCGCCCCTCGTCGAGGCGGGTCGCGATCGAATCGAGGATCGCGCGGGTCGTGCCCGTGGAGAGGCCCCGCGCGCCCGCGCCCGCGTTGAGCATCGCGGCCATCGGCGCGAGCAGGATGGGCGCCGTGGGGGCCCGGCCAACGTCCGCCCCTGTCAGCGAATTGACCCAGCGGATCTCCCGAAAAAGCCGGATGACCTGGCGAAAGCAAAACAGCGAGCCGATCGTCAGGATGCCGAGGATCAGTCCGTTCAGGCCCGGATTGGCGTGGAAAGCGATCTGGATCTGTTGCCACAGGATGAGCACGACGAAGCCGACCAGCGCGAGGAACGCCGCCATGCCGACGAGAAAAATGCGCGGGGACGTGAGCAGACGGATATCCGGATCGGGCGCCATGGTCGCTAAGGCCTCGGTGTCGAGCGATACGCGGATCTTCGCTCCGGGGGCGAACATAGCAAGATTCGCTGCGCCGTGGCACGGCGCGGAGTATCGCGGCCTTGGAAAGCGTTAATAACGCTGCCGACGGGGCCGTCGGCAGCGTTGCCCGAAAGCGCGATAGGCTTCTGCCAAACCCCCGGTCGGGTCCTGGCGCCGGTCGTTCCAGCGCGGCGGGCGAAGGCTCCCATGCCCGCGAAGCCGCCAGCCGCGCGGTCGCGGAGGACGTCCTGTACGTGTAAAATTAACGCGGCGCGTAGAGCGTGCTAAAGTTCCTTTTACTTTATAAAAGGGCGGCGAAGTGAAATGGGGGCGACCGATTTCCGCGGCGGGGGGAGCGCGAAAGGGGCTTGGCGCGGAGAGGCGCCGCGTCCCTCTGCGGTCGGCCTTCGGCGGACAGAGTCGCCGCGCCGTCCCCGGCGTTGGATCGCCGCGCGGCGCCGGGTCCCGGACGGATCCGGCCCGGAACGCCGCCGCGCCGCGTTGGCTACGCCGCCATCGCCTTGGGCTTCAGCCAATGCCGGTTGGCGAGGACTTCCGCGATCTGCACGGCGTTGAGCGCCGCGCCCTTGCGCAGGTTGTCCGAAACGCACCAGAGGTTGAGGCCGTTGTCGATCGTCGGGTCCTCGCGGATGCGGCTGATATAGGTCGCGTCCTCGCCCGCCGCCTCATGAGGCGTGATGTAGCCGCCGGGCTCGCGCCGGTCGATGACGAGGCAGCCCGGCGCGCGCGAAAGGATGTCGCGCGCTTCGTCGGCGCTGATCGGCTTCTCGAACTCGATGTTGACCGCCTCCGAATGGCTGATGAAGACGGGCACGCGCACGCAGGTCGCGGTGAGCTTGATCTTGGGGTCCAGGATCTTCTTGGTCTCGACCACCATCTTCCACTCTTCCTTGGTCGAGCCGTCGTCCATGAAGACGTCGATCTGGGGGATGAGGTTGAAGGCGATGCGCTTCGGGAACTTCTTCGGCTCGATCGGGTCCGTCATGAAGACGGCGCGGGTCTGCGAGAAAAGCTCGTCCATCGCATCCTTCCCCGCGCCCGACACCGACTGATAGGTCGCGACCACGACCCGGCGGATGGTGGCTGCGTCATGCAGCGGCTTCAGCGCCACGACGAGTTGCGCGGTCGAGCAGTTCGGGTTGGCGATGATGTTCTTCTTCGCAAATCCCCTGGCCGCTTCCGCGTTCACTTCGGGTACGACCAGCGGCACGTCCGGGTCCATTCGCCAGGCGGACGAATTGTCGATGACGACGCAGCCCTTCTTGCCGATCCTGGGCGCCCATTCCTTGGCGACCGAGCCGCCCGCCGACATGAGGCAGATGTCGGTGTCGGAGAAGTCGTAAGTGCTCCAGCGCCTTGCACTTGAGCGTGCGGTCGCCGAACGAGACTTCCTTGCCGATCGAGGCGGGGGAGGCGAGGGCGACGACCTCGGAGACCGGGAAGCGCCGCTCGGCGAGAATGGCCAGCATCTCGCGGCCGACATTGCCGGTCGCTCCGGCGATCGCGACCTTGAAGCCTGACATGAGTGAAAATCCTTTCCTGATCCTCCCGCGTTCGCGCCCGCTTCTCGAAGCGGGCCTTTCACGTCCGGCGTCCGCCGGGAGGATTTTAGCGGAAGCGTGCGCGACTAGCCGATCGTCCCGCCTTGTTTGGCGGGCCGCGTTTTCGTCGTCGCCTTCGCGAAGAGCGGCATGAGCGTCACGGGTTCCCTGCGCCGCGCGGACAAGGCCGCGCGGATGGTGTCGCAAACCATGACCGACCGGGCTTGTCAATGCGGCGCCGGTCGGACCGGCCGCTGGAGGTTCCGACGCCGCGCCGCGAGTCCGGCCGGGCAAGGCTCCGAAGAGAGGGAGGCGCGCCCATGCTGGAAGGGGGTCCTCTTCCCGCGTCTCCGCGACGCGTGGACCGCCGCGTTTCTGGCGACAGGGTCGTCGGCCTTCGCGCAGGAGGCGCCGCCGTCGTCGGTCCTCAGTCCCCTGCCGCTCACGTCTCCGGTCACAGATTCCGCGCCCGCCGGCGACCTGCTGACGCCGCAGAACCTGCTTCAGCTGGAATATCGGGTGAGGACCAACGATGGGACGAACGCCGACGGCGAACCGCGCACGGTCACGACCGATATTGTCAAGCTGCGCGGCGATCTCGGAATCATGCTCGACGCGAATTCGCAGCTCGTCCTGCGCGGCGACCTTCCTTATATCGGCAAAAACCCGGTCACCGACAGCAACCCGGGCGGCGACTTCGTCTATGGGATCGGCGACGCGGACCTTCAGGGCGCGGTCGTCCATCAGTTCGGCGCCCGCTGGATTTTCGGCGCCGGCTTCCGCGTCATCATGCCGACCGGCGGCGACGCGCTCGGGTCGGACAAATGGCAGGCGATGCCCCTCGCCGGCTTCCGTTATGTGCTGCCCGAACTGGGCAAGGGCAGCTATTTCGAGCCGCTTGTGCGCTATGACGTGAGCTTCGCCGGGAACCCCGAGGCGCGGAACATCAACAATCTGCAATTCGGGCCGATGCTGAACCTCTCGTTGCCCCACCGCTGGTTCTTCGCCCTTTATCCGAGCCCGGAAATCCGCTGGAACTTCGGCGATCCGATCACCGGCCAGACGGGGCGGCTCTTCCTGCCGCTCGATTTTCGGGTCGGCAAGAAATTCAACGACAACTTCAACGCCTCGCTCGAAGTCAGCGTGCCGATCATCAAGCAATATCCGCTCTATAATTTCATGACCGCGCTCAGGCTCAACCTCACTTTCTGAGCGCTCGCGGGCGTCGGCCTGCCGTTTGACAGGAAGGTCCGCCCGGCCCTAAGGCGCCGTCCTCCGCGAGATTCGCGCGGATCCAGCCGGACCAGAAAAACCCATGAACGACATCGGAGGAGCGCCCGTCACGGCCGGCGACATCTCGGCCCGGATCGACCGGCTGCCCGCTACGCGCACGATCTGGACCATGATCGTGCTGCTCGGCTTCGGCATGTTCTTCGAGCTCTACGACCTCCTGTTCTCGGCCTATGTGGCGCCGAGCCTGGTGAAGTCGGGCCTCCTCACCGCGCATACGACGGGACTCTTCGGCACGACCGGGGTCGCGAGCTTCATCGCGGCGCTGTTCACGGGCCTCTTCATCGGAACGATCCTCTGCGGCTTCCTCGCCGACCGCTACGGGCGGCGCGCCATCTTCACCTGGTCGCTCCTCTGGTATTCGGCGGCCAATATCGTCGTGGCGATGCAGAGCGGCGCCGCCGGGCTCAATTTCTGGCGGCTCGTCAGCGGCGTCGGCCTCGGCGTCGAGATGGTGACGATCGGCGCCTATCTGAGCGAGCTTGCGCCGAAGGCGATCCGGGGCCGGGCCTTCGCGATCAACCAGACGATCGGCTTCACCTGCGTGCCGATCATCTCCTTCCTCGCGTGGCTGCTCGTTCCCGCCGCGCCGCTGGGGATCGAGGGCTGGCGCTGGGTCGTGCTGATCGGCGCGCTCGCGGCGCCCGTGGTCGTCTTTCTGCGGCGCGGCCTGCCCGAAAGCCCGCGCTGGCTCGCGAAGCGCGGACGCATCGCGGAGGCCGACCGCGTGCTCCGCGAACTCGAGGCGAAGGTCGAGGCGGATTACGGGCGCCCGCTTCCCCCGCCCGGTCCCGTGGAGCCCGTGTCGCCGGCGAGCGGGTTCATGGACCTCTGGGCTCCGGGAATCCGCGGCCGCGTGATCCTGATGAGCGTCTTCAACATTTTTCAGACGGTCGGCTTCTACGGCTTCGCGAACTGGGTTCCCTCGCTGCTCGTGAAGCAGGGGATCACGATCTCGACGAGCCTCGGCTACACGACCGTCATCGCGCTCGCGGCGCCGGTCGGGCCGCTGATCGGCTTTTTCCTCGGCGACCGCTTCGAGCGCAAATGGGTGATCGTCGCCGCGTCGGGGGCGATCCTCGTCCTCGGCCTGATCTTCGGTCAGGCGCGGGCGGCGGCGTTGATCATCGCGATGGGGTTGGGGCTGACGCTCGCCAGCAATATCCTCTCCTACAGCTTCCACGCCTATCAGCAGGAGCTGTTCCCGACCGGCATAAGGGCGCGGGCGGCGGGTTTCGTCTATTCCTGGAGCCGGCTCTCGGTGATCTTCTCCTCCTTCGTCATCGCCTTCATTCTGAACGGCTTCGGCGCCTTCGGCGTCTTCGTCTTCATCGCCGCCGCGATGGGGATCGTGATGCTGACGATCGGGATTTTCGGCCCGCGCACGACGAACCTGCCGCTGGAGACGATTTCGCGGACGCCCGCGGCCTCATGAAAAAAACCGCGCGGGAATCTCTCCCCGCGCGGCTTTTTCAACGTTCCCCCGTTTGCGTGACGGGGAGGCGAGCGGCTACTCCGCCGCCATCGCGAGGGGCTTCTCGCGATAGGTCAGGTCGAAGCGGTCGAGCTCCATGACCTTCGCCCACGCCTTCACGAAGTCCTTGACGAACTTCTCCTTGCCGTCCGCGCTTCCATAGACTTCCGCAAGCGCCCGCAGCTGCGAGTTCGAACCGAAGATCAGGTCGACGCGCGTGCCGGTCCACTTGACCGCATTCGTCTTCCGGTCCCGCCCCTCGTACACGCCTTCGGAGCCGGCGAGCGGCTTCCACTGCGTGCCCATGTCGAGCAGGTTGACGAAGAAGTCGTTGGTCAGCGTGCCCGGCGTCCTGGTGAAGACGCCATGCGTGGACGCTCCGGCGTTCGCCCCCAGCACCCGCAGGCCGCCGACGAGAACCGTCATCTCCGGCGCCGTCAGCGTCAGCAACTGCGCCCGGTCGATCAACGACTCCTCGGCCGAGAGCCGCTGCCTGCCGCGCAGGTAGTTGCGGAAGCCGTCGGCGATCGGCTCGAGCGGCTCGAAGGACTCGACGTCGGTCTCATCCTGCGAGGCGTCCATGCGCCCCGGCGTGAAGGGAACCTTCACGTCGAGCCCACCCGCCTTCGCAGCTTTCTCGATCGCCGCGCCGCCGGCGAGGACGATGAGATCCGCGAGCGACACCTTCTTCCCGCCGGAGGCGGAGGCGTTGAACTCCTTCTGGATCGCTTCGAGCTTCTCAAGCACCTTCGCGAGCTGGGCCGGCTGGTTGACCTCCCAGTCCTTCTGCGGGGCGAGGCGAATGCGCGCGCCGTTCGCTCCGCCGCGCTTGTCGCCGCCGCGGAAGATCGACGCCGCGCCCCAGGCCGCCGAGACGAGATCGGAGACGGCGAGGCCCGACGCGAGGATCTTCGCCTTCAGCGCCGCGATGTCCTGGTCATTGACCAGCGGGTGATTCACCGCGGGGATCGGATCCTGCCACGCCAGGATCTCCTTCGGAACGAGCGGGCCGAGATAGCGCACGATCGGTCCCATGTCGCGGTGCGTCAGCTTGTACCAGGCGCGGGCGAACGCGTCGGCGAACTGATCGGGATGCTCGTGGAAACGTCGCGAGATCTTTTCGTAAGCAGGATCGAACCGCAGGGAGAGGTCCGTCGTCAGCATGGAGGGCGTGCGACGCTTGGACGGATCATGCGGATCCGGCGCCGTTCCGGCGGCGGCGCCGCCCTTCGGCGTCCACTGGAAGGCGCCGGCCGGGCTCTTGGTCAGCTCCCATTCGAAGCCGAACAGGTTGTCGAAAAACTTGTTGCTCCACTTGGTCGGCGTCTGGCTCCAGATGACCTCCAGGTTGCTGGTGGTCGCGTCGTTCCCTTTGCCCGTGCCGAACCTGCTCTTCCAGCCGAGGCCCTGCTCCTCGATCGGGGCGCCTTCGGGTTCGGGGCCGAGATATTCGGTATCCTTGGCGGCGCCGTGGGTCTTGCCGAAGGTGTGGCCGCCCGCGATCAGCGCCACGGTCTCCTCGTCGTTCATCGCCATGCGCTTGAACGTCTCACGGATGTCGATCGCCGCGGCGATCGGATCCGGCTTGCCGTTCGGCCCTTCGGGATTGACGTAGATGAGACCCATCTGCACGGCGCCGAGCGGATTCTCGAGGTCGCGTTCGCCGCTGTAGCGCTCGTCCTCGAGCCACTTGCCTTCCGGTCCCCAGTAGATGTCCTCGTCGGGCTCCCAGGTGTCGGCGCGTCCGCCGCCGAAGCCGAAGGTCTTGAAGCCCATCGACTCGAGGGCGACGTTGCCTGCGAGAATCATGAGGTCGGCCCACGAGATCTTCTGGCCGTATTTCTGCTTGATCGGCCACAGGAGCCGGCGCGCCTTGTCGAGGTTGCCGTTGTCCGGCCAGCTGTTGACGGGCGCGAAGCGCTGCTGGCCGCGTCCGCCGCCGCCGCGGCCGTCGCCGATGCGGTACGTTCCGGCGCTGTGCCAGGCCATCCGGATGAACAGCCCGCCATAATGGCCGAAGTCGGCCGGCCACCAATCCTGCGAATCCGTCATCAGGGCCTGAAGGTCCTTGACCACGGCGTTCAGGTCGAGGGTCTTGAATTCCTTGGCGTAGTCGAAAGCCTCGCCCATCGGATCGGACAGGCCGGAGTGCTGGTGGAGGACGTGAAGGTTCAACTGGTTCGGCCACCAGTCCCGGTTCGTGGGTCCGTGGCTCGCGCCCGTGACCGGGCATTTACTTTCCTCTGTCATGATATCTCCGCTCGTGTTTGCGATTTTCTCGCGTCGTGTGAAAAGTCATTCGTCCTGGAAGCGTTGACCGAGCCAGATGGCGAGCGACGGATGTCGTCCTCGTCTCGCTTTGTCTCTAACGCTGAATCTTTGGCGTTGCGAAGGCGCGCCGTCACCATCCGTAGGAAAGGGGATCGGGGCGATGACGCCCTATGTCCGCGACCGTCGCGCCAACGGTCGTCTCCGGACCCGTCACTGGGGCTCTCCTCTCTCGTTTCAATTTGTGGCCCAGAGTTACCGCCCGGGCTAAAATCGGTCAAATCGATTGTTCCGGACGCGGTGATCGGAATAGCCGATTAAATCGCTACGTGGGGCGCATGACGATGCGGAAACCCTTCGCGCAGCGGCGGACGATCCCTGGATTCCGGCTTTTGACAGAGGGACATGTCAGCCTCAATGCGATGTTCCGCCGCAATTGCCGCCTAAGCCGCGCTGGAGTAGAGAGCGCGCTCCATGCCGAATTTGGCCAATCCGACGGTCTTCCTCGACCTGACGCGCCGCGTCCTGCCGTGGCTCGCGGCGGCGACGGCTGCGCTGTTTGTCGTGGGCCTCACGCTCGCCTTCCTCGCTCCGCCCGACTATCAGCAGGGCGAAACGGCGAAGATCATGTATCTGCATGTGCCCGCCGCATGGATGGCGACCTTCGTGTACGGCGTGATGACGCTGGCGGCGCTCGGCACGCTCGTCTGGCGCCATCCGCTCGCCGACGCTGCGCAGAAGGCGGCCGCGCCGCTTGGCGCCGGCTTCACCTTCATCTGTCTTGTGACCGGATCGCTCTGGGGCAAGCCGATGTGGGGAACCTATTGGGTCTGGGACGCGCGGCTGACCTCGGTGCTGGTGCTGTTCCTGATCTATCTCGGCATCATCGCGCTCTGGCGCGCCATCGAGGACCCGGGGCGCGGCGCGCGGGCGGCCGCGATTCTCACGCTGGTCGGAGTGGTGAACCTGCCGATCATCAAGTTTTCCGTCGAGTGGTGGAATACGCTCCATCAGCCGGCGTCGGTGTTCCGGCTCGGCGGCCCGACGATTGCGCCGTCGCTGCTCTGGCCGCTGATCGTGATGTCGCTCGCCTTCACCTTCCTGTTTCTCACGCTTCATCTGATGTCGATCCGCAACGAGATCCTCAGGCGGAGGATCGCCCGCGTGACGATGCTGGCGGCGTCCGAGGGCGATTCGCTTGCGCCGGGCTTCGTCGTGGAGGGAACATGAGCGCGTTGATGGCGGACCCGCATCTCGGTTTCATCGTCGCGGCCTATGCGGTCGCGGGCGTGGTGATCGCCGGGATGATCGGCTCGGTCACGTTCGACTATTGGCGCCTGAGCGCCCATCTCGATCAGGCGACCCGCGCGCTCGAAGCCGCTCGCGGCCGGGGTCGGCGCCGGTGAGCGGGGCGCCTGCGGAGACCGCCGGGGCGTCGCGCCGCTCCCGCCTGCTGCCTTTCCTGCCGTTGATCGGCTTTCTCGCGCTCGCCGTGCTGCTGTTTTTCCGGCTGGGAGACGGCGATCCGTCGAAGCTGCCTTCGGCGCTGATCGGGAAGAGCGCTCCGTCCCTGAACCTCGCCGGCCTCGACGGTGGACCCGGGCTCGTCGATTCCGACCTCCGGCAGGGCCATGTGAGCGTGGTCAACATTTTCGCCTCGTGGTGCGAGCCCTGCCGCTACGAAGCGCCCGTCCTGATGACGCTGGCGGCGGACCCCGAGCTCAAGGCGAAGGGCGTGGCGATCTATGGCATGGCGCAGAAGGATTCCGCGGAGAACGTCCGGCGGTTCCTCGGCGCCACGGGCGACCCGTACGCCAAGGTCGGGCTCGACCCGAAGGGCCGCGCCGGCATCGACTGGGGCGTCTACGGGGTGCCCGAAACCTTCGTCGTGCGCGGCGACGGGATCGATCGCTTACAAATACGTGGGCCCGATGACGGCCGATGCGCTGGAGGCCCAGGTCAAGCCGCAAATCCTCAAGGCGATGGCGCAACCTGCGTCCTGAGCCGGAGGGCGTTTGCGGGGCTCCGGTTTCAGATTTCATTATCAAGATCGCTTTACGCCGCCGCATTCCCCGAACCGCGACGGCCTGACATCCTCAGGAAGGCCCCCTGGAAAGGCCGCTCCGCCAGGGCGGCCTTTTTTGTGTCGCCGCTCCCGGATTGGGGACCCATGGAACAATATGGCCCCCTTCGGCATTCATCGCGTCAGGGTCCGGATTGCTAAAAGGGGGCAGGCGTTGCGCGAGGGGCGGGTGCGGCCAATTCCAACCGTCGTGGTTGACGAGGACGCGCGTCCGATCGACTGGCAGCGGCTCACCGCCACCTTCTCGCAGCTCACCCTTGCCATCATCGCGACGGGCGCGTTCCTCTATTTCGCGCGCGAACTGCTCATCCCCATCGTGACGGCCTTCGTGGTCGGCGTCATGATGTCGCCTGTCGCGAAGCGGCTCGAAGACTATAAAATTCCGCGCGTTCTTTCTGCGGCGCTCATCGTCCTGTGCACGGCGCTGATCATCGGGGTCGTCGCCCTGCTGATCGCCTCGCCCGTCGCGGAACTCGGCGGAAAGCTTCCTCAGATCGGAGAGAAACTGCGCTCTTTCGGCTGGGTGCTCGACTTCATCCACAGGGTCGAGCGTTCCCTCGGAGTCAACCCGGACGACGCAAAACCGAAGATGCCCGGCCTCGACTGGGCGCCGGCGGCCATCGGCTACGTTTCCGTGCCGCTGACCGGCCTCCTCTATTTCCTGGTCGTGCTCCTCCTGTTCATTTCGTGGTGGCCCGACCTCAGGCGCCGGCTGGTGATGACCTTTGCGAGCCGGGACTCGCGTCTGACCGCCCTGCGCATCGTCAACGAGACGGAACAGGCGCTCGCCGGCTACCTGCTGACCGTCGCCTGCATCAATATCGGGGTTGGCGTCGCGGCCGCGATCGTCTGCTTGGGCGACGGGGCTTCCCTTTCCGATCGGTTTCGGGGCGCTGGCGGCGACGCTCAACTTCATCCCCATCCTCGGGCCGATGCTGATGATCGTCGTGCTGGCGATCTTCGGCGCCGTCACCGCCCCGACACTTGGCGCTGGACTCCTGCCGGCGGGCCTGTTCATGATCGTTGTCTTCGTCGAGGGACAGTTCGTCACGCCGGCGATCATCGGGCGGCGGCTCGAGATCAACAGCCTCGCGGTGCTCCTGTCGCTGCTCTTCTGGGGCTGGCTCTGGGGGCCGATGGGCGCCTTTCTGTCGTCGCCGCTTCTGATTGTCGGGCTGATCCTCATGGCTCATCTGAAGCCGGACGCCGAGGCCTGACGGGAACGCGCGAAGCGTCGTTCGTGTTTGTTGGTGAATTGTCGGAGGCAGAGACATGAAGGAAGCCCCGGAATTTGCAGAGAACGTCACATCCGATCCCAACTTTGCCCGCCTGGAAAAGGATATCGAAGCCGTGAAGAACGACATCTCCCATCTTTCCCAACAGATCTCCGACGCCGTCGGCGCGCTGACCCAGATCGCGCAGAACCAGGCGCGCCGCGGCGTGCGGAGGGCGCGCGTCAAGGTCGAACACGATGATGTCCGACGCCTCCGATCGCGCCGGCGCCGTCGCCAGCGCCGCCCAGGACGCGGCGTCGTCCGTCGGCGACACGATCGTCGGATGTGATCGAGGAGCGGCCGCTGGCGACGGTTGCGATCGCGATGGGAATCGGCTTCCTGATCGGAGTAACCTGGCGCCGCTGATCCGGAAGGACACTCCTATGTTTCAAGGCCTCGCCGATCGACTGAAAAGCGAGGCGACATTCTCGCTTCGCGCGATTGCGATAGCGGCCGCCGCGGGCTTAGCCGCGGCGGTCGGGGTCGGGTTTCTGGTGGCGGCCTTTTCGTGCGCCTCGCGCATCGCTACGGCCCGGTCGAAGCCTGCCTTGCCTGCGCGGCGCTGTTCATTGTGGCGGCGCTGCTGCTTGTCGGGCTTAACGCGATTCTGTCCGCCCGACATCGCCGCGCCGAGGAAGCGCGGCGCGCCGCCGAGGCGGCGGCGATTCCGTCTCCCTTGACCGATCCGCGCCTGATCATGGTCGGCCTGCAGGTCGCCCAGGCGATCGGCTTCAAGCGATTGCTGCCGCTGCTGGCGCTCGGCGGCGCGGCTTTCGCGCTGGCCTCCCGGAGCAAGACGCGCCGTCGGGGAGACGATTTCAAAGCCCTCCTCCTGATCGGGATCGCGGACAGGTTCCCACTTTGGCGCGGATTGAGCCTTCAGGAATGCGGCAGCTCACCAACATATTCGAGATACGCAGCGTCCGGCCGCGGGCTCATCGAGGTGACGCGAAACGTCGCGCAATGGGCGGAAGGGCAGGGACTGAGCGCGGGCCTGCTCACGCTCTTCTGCCGCCACACCTCCGCGTCGCTTCTCATTCAGGAGAACGCCGCGCGCGAGGTGAAGACCGATCTGGAAGCCTTCTTCGAGCGGATCGCGCCGGAAGACCCCAGCCGCTATGCGCATGACGACGAGGGGCCGGACGACATGCCGGCGCATATCCGGGCGGCGCTGACCAGCGTCAGCCTGTCCATACCGCTTGTCCGCGGCAGGCTGGCGCTTGGAACATGGCAGGGGATCTATCTCTTCGAGCACCGCCGCGCGCCGCACCGGCGCGAGATCGCGGCGCACCTGATCGGCGAGTGAGCTTCCCGTCAGAAGCTGAACGCGATCATGCCGACCGCCGCGAGCGCCATGGCGAGGGTGGACAGCCAGCCGAGCGCCTTCAGGCCCGGACCGATCGTGAACGCTCCCATGACCTTCGGGCTTGAGGCCATCAACATCGTCAGGACCATGATCGGCGCGGCCACGAGGCCATTGACGACGGCGCTCCAGAAAAGGGCCCGTATGGGATCGATCGGCGAGAAATTGAGCAGCACGCCCGCCGCGGTGGCCGCGGCGATGACCCCGTAGAACGCCTTCGCCTCGCTCGGGGCGCGGTCCAGCCCGATCGTCCAGCGGAAGGCTTCGCCAACCGCATAGGCCGCGGAGCCCGCGAGGACCGGAACGGCCAGCAAACCGGTTCCAACGATTCCCAGCGCGAAGATCGCCTCCGCGAAACGGCCGGCGAGCGGCTTGAGGGCCCGAGCGGCCTCCGCGGCGTTGGCGACCGTCGTCACGCCGCTCTTGTTCAGCGTGGCCGCGGCCGTCACCATGATCGCAAGCGCGATGGCGTTCGAGAAGCCCATCCCGACGATTGTGTCGGACGAGATGCGCGCGTTGGCGACCGGCCCCTGGAGCGGGGCGTCCAGCAGCGGCTCCCGATACGGATACGAAATTGTGTCTTCGACTTCCTGCGACGATTGCCAGAAGAAGAGATAGGGGCTGATCGTCGTGCCGAGGATCGCCACGATCGCGGTCAGCGAGGCGGAATCAAGGGCGATGTGCGGCACGAACAACCCGAACGCCAGCGCGCCCCAGTCGATCTTCACGAAGAACAGGGTTGCGACATAGGCGAGAAGCGCGAAGGACAGCCATTTCAGAATGGCCGCATAACGCCTGTAGGCGAGCAGGATCTGCGCGCAGGCGCAGACGAGGCCGAAAGCGAGAACATAAAGCAGCGGAGGGCCGCCGATCAGGATCTGGACCGACTCTCCCATCGCGCCGATGTCTGCGCCGATATTGATGACGTTGGCCAGAAGCAGGAGCAGAATGCTCGAATAGACGATCCAGTGCGGGCAGAATTTGCGCAGGTTTCCTGCGATGCCGTGGCCCGTCGTACGGCCGATGCGGGCGCTGACGATCTGGATCGCCGCCATGAGCGGAAACGAAAACAGCATTATCCACGAGGCGGCGTAACCGAAGGCGGCGCCCGCCTGCATGTAGGTCGCGATGCCGCTTGGATCGTCGTCCGAAGCGCCCGTGACAAGTCCCGGCCCCAGGATTCCCCAAAGCCTCGGTTTGGAAGGCGCCGCCGCGGCGGAGAGCGCGTCCGCGCGGCCCCGGCGGAGACCGATGGCCTCCGAGTCGTTCGATGCCTCCGTCATCGCGCTCCCCCCTGCCGATCCGCATGGCCTCGACGACGGCGCAAGAACGGCGCCCGCTTCATGTTTGATCCCTATCAGACAGCGACCGAACCTCGAAAAGGAATGCGAACGCCCGGCGCAAGGCTCTGGAACTTGCGGGCTTTGAAAAGCATTATAGGGGAATGCGGAAAGGAGGACGCGCCATGAATCCTGCGTCCAAACGGCGCAAGTGGTCGGCCGATGTCACCGCGCATTCGGATGCGCTCGATCTTGAGGAGGGCGTGTTCAAGGGAAGCGCGGATGAGATCGCGCAATCGCTGAAACGGTCGGCCGAGGCGAGCGATCGACGGAAGTCGTCGCCCTTCCGGTCTGCCATGTCCATGCTCACCTTCTATATCAATCGCGCCGGCCGGCATCTGCCCGCTTCGCGAAAGCGCACGCTGGAAGCCGCGAAAGGAAAGCTGAGGAAGCTGTTTCGCGGCGCGGCCTGACGAACGCTTCCCGGGCCGCAGTCACAAAGACAGGGGAAAGACCGATGATCAATCAGAGGCCGCGAGCCGCCGAAGCGGCGAAGGCGCCGAAACAGCGTCTGCCGCACGACGTGAACCGCGAGGCGAGCCAGCCCTACGCAAAAGAGGCTGAAGACTACGCGAACGGGGTCATCGCGCCGCCCGAGGAAAACCCTCTTCGCGCGCCCCCCACCGGGAGAAAGCGCGGCCCCGGCGCGTCAAAATCGCCTCGGTGAGCGCTCCCCCGACGCCGCGGACCCCGGCGGCGCCGATCCTCGCCGCGCTCCGGCGCGAAGCGGCTTCGTGCCGCGCCTGCGATCTCTGGAAAGACGCCACGCAGACCGTGTTCGGCGAAGGGCCGGACGATGCGGATCTGGTTTTTGTCGGCGAGCAGCCGGGGGACCAGGAGGATCTCTCGGGCCGGCCCTTTGTCGGGCCGGCGGGACGAATCTTCGACAAGGCTCTCTCCGAGGCGGGCATCGACCGCGGGCGCGCCTACGTCACCAACGCCGTCAAGCATTTCAAGTTCGAGCCGCGCGGCAAGCTGCGTCTGCACAAGAAACCGAACGCGGGCGAGATCAAGGCCTGCCGCCGCTGGGTCCTCTGCGAGCTCGAGGCGTTGCAACCCGCCTTCGTCGTCGCCCTCGGCGCGACCGCGGCGCAGAGCCTGATGGGCCGCCCGACGCCGGTCATGGCCAATCGCGGGCGGGCGATCGCGACCCAGGAAGGATGGAAGGTTTTCGTCACCGTTCATCCCTCCTCGCTGCTTCGCGCCCCTGACGCCGCCGCCAGGGAGCGCGCATACTCAGACTTCCTGCGCGATCTGAAGGCGTTGCAGATGTTGGCGGCAGGCGGCGAAAAGCTACGCGCCGCGCGATAGCCGAGCAGCGCGGGACGCGGCGGAAGTCTCTCCCAAAGCCTGGGTTGCCCATGCATTTCGAGCTTGGCTTTCTCGTTTCGATCGTCGTCACCCTCGTGGTCTCACGCCTCTTTGGCGAGATCGCGCAGCGCGTTGGCCAGCCTTCGGTCATTGGCCAGCTGATCGCAGGCATCCTGCTCGGCCCTTCGGTCTTCGGCTTTTTCTTCCCGGAGCGCGCAGCAGCTGATCTTTCCGTCCGCGCCGGAAAAGAGGGCGATGCTGCAGGCCTTCGCCGAATATGGCGTGCTGCTGCTGCTTGTCCTCACCGGCATGGAAGTCGACTTGCGGCTTCTCAAGAAGATCGGCGCGCCGGCGGCGAGCATCTCCGCGACGGGCGTGGCGGTTCCCTTCGTCTGCGGCGTTGCGCTCGGGCTGCTCATTCCGGCTTCGCTCATTCCTGACGCCGGACACAGGCTCGTGACCGCGCTTTTCATCGGCGTGGCGCTCTCGATCTCTTCCATCAAGATTGTCGCCATGGTCGTCCGCGAGATGAATTTCACGCGCCGCGACCTCGGGCAGATCATGGTCGCGTCGTCGATCGTGGAGGATTCGATCGGCTGGATTCTCCTCGCGCTGATCCTTGGCGTTGCGGGCGCGAACGGCTTCTCGCTCGCCCATATCGGTTTCACGGTTGTCGGCGTCGCTGTCTTTCTGGTGGTCAGCCTCACCGTGGGGCGACGGCTGGTCGCGGCCGCGATCCGGGTGGTCAACGACGCCGCGCTTGGGGACTATATGGTGCTGACGCTAAGTCTCGTGATCATGGGCGCGCTCGCGCTCATCACGGAGGCGATTGGCGTGCAGACCGTGCTCGGCGCCTTCGTCGCGGGCGTGCTGGTCGGCCAATCGCCGATCTTCGCCGGAAAGATCGCCGAGCAGTTGCGCGCGATGGTCTCCGGGCTGTTCGCGCCGCTGTTCTTCGCGCTCGCGGGGTTGAGCGCGGACCTGACCGTGCTGAGGTCGCCCAGCGTTCTCCTCCTGACGGCGGCCCTTGTCGCCGTCGCGAGCATCGGCAAGTTCCTCGGCGCCTTCCTCGGGGGCGCGATCGGCGGCCTTTCGCGGCAGGAGAGACTTGCGCTCGCGCTCGGCATGAACGCGCGGGGCTCGACGGAGGTGATCGTCGCGAGCCTCGGACTGTCGATCGGAGCGCTCACTCCAACGCTCTATTCGATGATCGTGACGATGGCCGTCGTGACGACGCTCATCATGCCGCCGTCGCTCCGCTGGGCCCTGCGGCGCGTGCCGATGCGCCCGGGTGAACAGGAGCGGCTTGAGCGCGAGGCCTTCGAGGCGAAAGGCTTCGTCGCCAACATGGAGCGTTTTCTTCTCGCGGCGAGCGAGCATCCGAACGGCCGATTCGCGGCGCGGCTCGTGGGCCTGCTCGCATCCTCGCGCGGCCAGCCGGTCACCGTGCTGGAGCTTGAGGCGAACAGGCTCCTCGCATCGGCCGCCGAGCCGGCGCCGAAAGGCGGGACCATGGCGGCCGAGCTCAAGAAGGGCGCCGACGCCGCCCGCGCGGCGGGGCCGGAGCCGTCCGACGTCCCCGGCGTCGCGGTCAAGGCGAAGACGGAAAGAGGATCGCTCGCCGAGGCTTTGTCCGAGGAGGCTCCGAAGGGTTACGACTGCCTTGTGCTGGGCTTCGATCCGGCGCGGGCGCCGAACGGCGGCTTCAGTCCCGTCGTCGCGGAAGCGGCGCGAGGCTTCGAGGGACCTGTCGCTGTCGCGATCGCGCGCGGAGCCCATCGACGCGCGCCGGCAGTCGCGCCGCTGAAGCTCATCGCGCCGGTGACCGGCTCGACCGAGACGCGCCATGCGGCTGAAGCAGCGATCGAGCTTGCTTATGCGGCGCGGGCGGAGCTTACCGTTCTTTTCCTTTCGCCTCAGACATCCGGTCCGGGCCATCGCCAGCGCGCGCTGGCCAGCGCGCATGAAGAGGCCGCGCTCCGGGAGATCGCGGAAATGGGCGAGCGTCGCGGGCAACCCATGCGGCTGCGCAGCGCGGCGGGCCGCAACTGGCGTGACGCCATCCTCGACGAGGCGCGCCGGAGCGCTTCGTCGCTGATCGTCTTCGGCGCGGAGCTAGGCCCCGGCGAGGCTCCGTTGTTCGGCGAGACGGCGGACGGCCTGCTCGAAGCTTCGCCGATCTCGCTGTTGTTTGTCGCGAGCTGACATGAGCGCAGGCGCGCGGCGGATCTCAAACAAATCCTTCCGATAATCAGAATTTTCGGTTACATTCACGGATTGGGACCCTTCCAATTCCGGCCGCCGGAAAATTGGAGGGCCTTCGGCCGGGCGGCTCCCTGCGCTCGAACGAGGGGCGCCGAGAGGGGAGGGATTTTGCGGCGCGGGACGCCGGGAATGGATGCCTTCGGGGCGCCGAGCGGGCCGCGAAAAACGGGGACCCGGAAGGAAATGTCAGCGGAAGTGCTTGAAAAGTCCAGATTCGCGGAAATTTCTGGCGCGTTTTGGGGCGGTTTTTCTGCCGCAAAACGTCGTCGAAACGCCTCCAACCGTAGGGCAAACGTCGTCAAAATGCGCGAAATCGACCGCAAGGCGCGCATTTTTGACAGCCATTTTCAGTCGGAGAGCGCGGTCGCGCTCCCTTCGCGAGGAAAGGACCCACCCTCCCGACGGAGTTCAGGCCTGCCCCTCGATTTCCTCCCGCAGGATTTCGAGTTCGAGCCACTCGTCCTCCAGCCGGTCGAGATCTTCCCGAACGCGCCCGTAGTCGACGGTCGCCGTCTGGAACGTCGTCGGCGAGCGCGCGGCGAAATCGGGGTCGGCGAGCTTCCGCTCGAGGTCTTCGAGGTCCTGTCGCAGCGCGTCCATGCGTCGCGGCAGGGTTTCGAGGGCGTGC
This sequence comes from uncultured Alphaproteobacteria bacterium, assembly GCA_963741845.1. Lineage (GTDB taxonomy): Bacteria > Pseudomonadota > Alphaproteobacteria > Rhizobiales > Beijerinckiaceae > Roseiarcus. The sequence goes on along the minus strand of CAVUJV010000029.1, from coordinate 27,090 downwards.
TTCTCCTTGAAGCTGAGCCGGCGCCTGGGCGCGGGACGCTCGGGCGCCGGCGCCCTGGGCCGGTCGACCCTGGCGGGAACGGGCGCGGCCGGCGGCGCGACGAGGCCATAGCCGCGCTGCGCCACCATGTCCGAGTAGCCGCCCGCATATTCGAGCCAGCGTCCGCCTCCGTCGCTGACGACGACGGAGGTCGCGACCTGATCGAGGAAGCTGCGGTCGTGGCTCACGACGAGCACCGTCCCCTTGTACTCGCCGATCAGCTCCTGAAGGAGGTCGAGGGTCTCGACATCGAGGTCGTTCGTCGGCTCGTCGAGCACGAGGAGATTGGATGGCGCGGAGAGGGCGCGCGCGAGCATCAGGCGGCCGCGCTCGCCGCCCGATAGCCTTTCGATCGGCGTGCGCGCCTGCTCGGGCCCGAACAGGAAGTCCCGCATGTAGCCGATGACGTGACGGCGCTCGCCGTTGATGGTGACATAGTCGCTGCCCCCGCCGGTCAGCGCGTCCACGAGCGTGGTCGAGGCTCTGAGCGAGGCGCGCTTCTGGTCGAGGCTCGCCATCAGCACGTTCGCGCCGATGCGGATCTCGCCCGAATCCGGGACGAGCGCGCCGGTGAGCATGTTGATGAGCGTCGTCTTGCCCGCGCCGTTGGCGCCGATCACGCCGACCCGGTCGCCGCGCATGAGGCGGATCGAGAAGTCCTTCACGACCGGCTTCCCGTCATAGGCTTTGCTGATCTTCTCGGCTTCGATCACGAGGGCGCCCGAGGCCTTCGTCTCCTGAACGGTCATGTCCGCAAGGCCCGTGGCGCGGCGGGCGTCGCGGCGCGTACGCCGCATCTCCTGAAGCTCCGCGACGCGGCGCATGTTGCGCTTGCGGCGCGCGGTGACGCCGTAGCGCATCCAGTGTTCTTCGTTGACGATGCGGCGGTCGAGCTTGTGGCGCTCCTGCTCCTCCTCCTCGAGCTTCGCGTCCCGCCAGGCCTCGAAGGCGGAGAAGCCGCGGTCGAGCCGGTGCGTCCTGCCGCGGTCCACCCAGACGGTGGCGTTGGTGAGGTCGGCCAGCAGGCGCCGGTCGTGGCTCACAATGGCGATCGCCGCGCGGCTTCCGACAAGCTGGTTCTCCAGCCATTCGATGGCGATGAGATCGAGATGGTTGGTCGGCTCGTCGAGCAGCAGGATGTCCGGGTCCAGGGCAAGCACGCGGGCGATCGCCACCTTTCGCGCCTCGCCCCCCGAAAGGCTCGCAGGGTCGGCCGAAGGGTCGAGCCCAAGCTCGTCCATCAGAGCCCGCGCGACATGGGCGCTGTCGCTTTCGCCGAGCCCGGCAAGCACATAATCGAGCGAAGTCGCGAAGCCGGACATGTCCGGCTCCTGCGGCAGGAAGGCGAGGCGGGCCGACGGCTGCTGAAATCGCGTCCCGCGATCGGGCTCCAGAAGGCCCGCGGCGATCCTCAGAAGCGTGGACTTGCCCGAGCCGTTGCGGCCGACCAGCGCCACGCGGTCGCCCGGCGAGACGGAAAGCTCCGCCTTCTCCAGCAGGGGCGCGCCGCCGAGGGTCAGGTCGATATCGCGAAGATGCAGAAGGGGCGCCATGCGAAGTCCTTTCGGGCGCGAGGGATAGAGCGGACCGCGCGCCCGGGGAAGGGCGCCGCTTCGCCGCTCTCGCTTTTCGTGATCCGGGTCGCCTCAAACGGCTTCCAGGACGAGCCCTTTCGGCGTTTCGGTCATGCGAAGGCGTCCTGCGCGGACCATGGTGTTCACATGCGCAAGCGCTTCGCCGAAGGCGAAAACGAGCTGGTGCGGATCGTCGATCGCGCGCCCGAAGATGATGGGCACGAGCTCGGCGACGGTGCGCGGCTCGACCATGCAGGCCTCGACGATCGCCATGCAGCGCGCCTCGTGGTGGGCGATGAGCTCGTCGACGCGGACGCCCAGGCCCACGAAGGGGAGATTGTGGCCGGGCAGGACGAACACGTCCTCGGGCAGCCGTCTTTTGAGCCCCTTCAGCGACCGGAGATAGAGGCCGAGCGGATCGCCCTCCGGCTCCATCGCTTCGACGCTGACGTTGGGGGAAATCTTGGCGAGGACCTGGTCCGCGGCGAAGATCAAATTGTCCTGCGCCGAATAGAGCATGACCTGTTCCGGCGAATGGCCGCCGCCGGCCATGGTGGTGAAGTTGCGTCCGCCGATACGGATCTTGTCCCCCGGGACGATCCGCTCGAACGTGCGCGGCGGGGTCGAGACCATGCGGAGATAATGCAGGCCGTTGCCGAGCAGGATTTCGGTGCTCTCCTCGCTCAGTCCGCGCGAGCGGTAGAAACCCCGGTAGGGCTCCGACTTGAGCGCGGCCGGATCGAGCCGGATGTTGAGCGCCATCAGATATTCGGTTTGGCTCATGAGGAGCGGCAGGTCGAACCGCTCGCTGAGCCAGCCCGCGAGGCCAATATGATCCGGGTGGAAATGGGTTGCGATGATGCGGGTGAGCTTCCTGCCTTTGAGCGGGCCGTCGATCAGCGCGTCCCAGGCCTCACGCGTCCGCTTGTTGTCGATGCCGGTGTCGATCAGGGCCAGACCGTCGCCGTCCTCGATCAGATAGACGTTGACGTGATCGAGACGGAAGGGGAGAGCGAGTCTCGCCCAGAAGATGCCGGGCCTGACTTCGATCGTTTCGCCCGGGGCGGGCGGCGTCTCAAGCGGGAAGTCGAGCGTTTTCGGCGCGGGATGGGCGGTCATGGATCTTCTTTCGAACTGCACCCGAGCGGAGAAAAGCGCGGCGCGGGCGCAGCGTCGAGCCTTCCGTCCGGATGAGTCTCATAAGTCCCGCGCGAAGCCAGATGGGGATGCGCGGCCGCTTCGGCGAAAGTGAGCACCGGCGCGAAGCAGACATCGGTTCCTTCGAGCGTCGCGCGCCAGTCGGCGCTCGGACGACTCGCGAACAGCGACCGCAGCCGCTCCTTCAACGCCGGCCATTGGGTCATGTCGTATTGTGCTTGCGGGTCGACGTCGGTCAGGCCGAGCTTTTCGAGGAGCAGCGCATAGAACTGCGGCTCCAGCGAACCGATTGTGACGTAGCGGCCGTCGGCGCAGAGATAGGAATCGTAGAAGGGCGAGTCGTGGAAGATGCTCGGACGCGACCCGTCGGCCATGCCGCGCGCCCGCGCCCAGAGCGCGATGCCGCTGAGCGCCGCGGTCATGTCGAGGATGGAGCAGTCGATCACCGCCCCTTTCCCCGTCCGCGAGGCGGCGAAGACGGCGGAAACAATCCCGAAGGCGAGGCCCAGCGCGCCGCCTGCGTCGCCGAGGACCGTCGGCGGGGCGATGGGCGCCGCGCCGGGACGTTCCGTGAGTCCGAGCGCGCCCGTCAGCGCGATATAATTGAGGTCGTGGCCGGCCGCCTGCGAGAGCGGGCCATCCTGACCCCAGCCCGTCATCCGTCCATAGACGAGCTTGGGATTGCGTTTGGCGCAATCCGAAGGCCCGAGACCCAGCCGTTCCATGACGCCCGGCCGGTTGCCCTCGATCAGCGCGTCGGCGCCCTCGATCAGGGCAAGCGCCTCCTCGACGCCCTGGGGCTGCTTCAGGTCGATCGTGACGACGCGCTTGCCGCGCCTCAGCGGATCTTCGTCCCGCCGGCCTTCGGGGTTGCCAAGCGTCGCCTTGTTGGGCCGCACGACGGCGACGACCTCGGCGCCGTGGTCGGCCAGCATCCGCCCCGCGAGCGGGCCGGGGCCGATGCCTTCGAATTCGACGATCCTGAGGCCCGCGAGCGGGAGCAGTCCGGGCATCTCAACCGCGCTCCGGAAAGAGCGCCCTGAGGCCCTCGGGCGAGGCTTCGGCCACGCCGCGCTCGGTGATGAGACCCGTCACGAGCCGGGCCGGCGTCACGTCGAAGGCGGGATTGGCGGAAGGCGTCCCCTTCGGCGAAATGCGCACGCGCACGACCTCCCCATCGGACGCAAGCCCTTGCACAAGGTCAACCTCGTCGGCGCTCCGCTCCTCGATCGGGATTTCCTTGACCCCGTCCTTCACCGTCCAGTCGATGGTCGGGGAGGGCAGGGCGACATAGAAGGGAATTTCATTGTCGCGGGCGGCGAGCGCTTTGAGATAGGTGCCGATCTTGTTGCAGACGTCGCCGTTCGCAGTCGTGCGGTCCGTGCCGACGATCACCATGTCGACGAGCCCATGCTGCATCAGATGACCGCCGGCGTTGTCGACGATCAGCGTATGCGGGGCGCCGTGATTGACCATCTCCCACGCGGTGAGAGAGGCGCCCTGATTGCGCGGCCGCGTCTCGTCCACATAGACGTGGACGGGCACGCCCTCCTCGATCGCGAGATAGATCGGCGCGGTGGCCGTGCCATAGTCGACGGTCGCGAGCCAGCCTGCGTTGCAATGGGTGAGGATGTTGACCGGCTCGCCGGGCTTCTTGCGCTCCGCGATCTTGCGGATGATTGCGAGACCGTTTCGGCCGATCGCCCGGTTGATCCCGACGTCCTCGTCGGCGATCTCGGCCGCTAGCTCATAGGCCGCCTGTGCGCGGTTGGCCTGTGGGATCGCCCGCAGCTTCTCCCGCGCGGCGTCCAGCGCCCAGCGCAGGTTGATCGCGGTCGGGCGCGTCGCGTGAAGGAGCTCCCAGGCGCGGTCGAGCGAGATGTCGCTCGGATCGGCGCGCATGGCGAGCGCGACGCCATAGGCCGCGGTTACGCCGATGAGCGGCGCGCCCCGCACCCACATGTCCCGGATGGCCGTCGCCGCCTCCTGCATGCTGCGAAGCGTCTCGACGCGGAACTCATGCGGCAGCCATCGCTGGTCGATGACGTCGACGCCCCAGCCGTCCTCGTTGACCCAGATCGTGCGCGTCGCGCGCCCATTCACATTCAAAGTCCGGTCTCCTGAGCCCGCATCCCGTCCCGCCGCGCTGATAGCACAGGAGGGCGTTCCGGCAACTCCCGCCCATCTCGGGTCCTGCGATGCAGCACACGGGATCAGCGCAGTGGAGCTACCCGCCGGGCAGTCCGATTTGCTGGGTGGATCGCCGCCTGGTGCGCGACGTTTGCGGCAGGTCAGCGCTCCGGCGCCGGCCATGTCGGCGCCGAAGGCGATAGGGCTGGCGCTCTCCGGGATGGGGCGGCCACCAAAAAAGGCCGGGACCGACGAGGTCCCGGCCATGTCTCTAAAGCGTACTTTTATAGTCGCCTGGAAGCGTCACGCCCGCTCTCTCTTCAGACGTGACGCATAATTGTCTAGACCGGCCAAGCCGGCGAGCAAACGCGACGCGTCGTCGCAGGCGAAGGGCTTCCGCTCAATTCGATGCGAGATAGGCCCGCCAGCCACCGTGGCGCGAAATGTCCTCGGCGGCCTTCACGGCTTCCGCCTCGACCAGAAAGCCCTTTACGGCCGTGCCGTCGGCCAACCGGACGGCGCCAATCCCGAGCGGCGCAGGGATCCTCGCGACTAAGGCGCCGAAGGCGGCCGGATCGAGCGACCACACTTCAAGCCGGATCGCCGACCCCGTTCCTTCCGCGACGCGCAGCATGCCGGGTTTCGGCGGTTCGCCGCCAAGCGCAAACAGGCGATAGTCCTTGGTGGTTTCCGCTTCGTAGAGCAGTCGGCCGCCGACTTCCGTCAGCTCCCCGTTCAACGGGAGGCCCGAAAGATGCGCCCCGACGACCGCGATCGCGACGCGCGGGTCTGCCGGGGGCGCGGTTTCGGGCGGCGCCGGAGGCATAAGTCCGGTCGCGCCGAGCGGCGCCCCCGAGCGGGCGTGAATTGCCGCAGCGAGCCCGGCAAGGAGGCCATCCGTGCCCGAGCGTCCGATCACCGTGACGCTTGATGGAAGGCCGTCCGCCCGCAGGCCCGCGGGGACAGCGAAGGCGGCGAGGTCGAGGAGGTTGACGAAATTGGTGTAGGTTCCGAGGCGGGAATTGAGGCGCAAGGGATCCGCCTCGACCTCAGCGACGGTGTACGGGCGCGGGAAGGTCGGGACGAGCATCACGTCGAAATCCGCCCAGGCCCCTTCCGTTCGGCGCCGGAGCGCTGCAAGCTTGTAGAAGGCCTCGAAGGCGGCGGTCGCGTTGAACTTTTTCGCGCCCTCGATGATGGCGCGCGTCACGGGATGGAAGGCTCCCGGATCGGTTTCGATCAGCGGCTTGGTCGCAGCGTAGCGCTCCGCGACCCACGGGCCTTCGTAGAGGAGGCGTGCGACCTCTGCAAAAGGCGCAAAGTCGAACTCGACAATGTGGCATCCGAGCGCTTCAACCCGTTTCATGTCGCGGACGAAGGCCGTTTCCGCCTCGTTGTCGTCATAGAAGAGGAGCTGCCCGGCGCGCGGAACGCCGACGCGCAGGCTCTCTGGCGGCGTCTCGAACACAGGCGCGGACAGCGGGCGCGCGTAGGGGTCGGCATCGTCGTAAGCCGAAGGCCGCGGAAAAGGCGGCGAACGCGTCGGGGACGTCGAGCGCAAAGATGGAGATCGTGTCCAATGTCCGGCAGGCGGGGACCATGCCCGAACCCGAAAGCGCCCCGAGCGACGGCTTGAGGCCGACGATCCCGTTGAGCCCGGCCGGCACGCGACCCGAGCCTGCCGTGTCGGTGCCCAGCGAAAAGGGAACCAGCCCGGCCGCCACCGCCGCCGCGGAGCCCGAACTTGACCCGCCCGGGATGAGATCGGCGCGCAGCGCGTTGCGGGGCGTCCCATAGGGCGAGCGCACGCCGACGAGACCGGTCGCGAACTGGTCGAGGTTCGTCTTACCAATTGGGATCGCCCCCGCCTGCATCAGCTTTTCAATTACGAAAGCGGACCGAGCGGGCCTGTAAGCAAAAGCCGGGCACGCGGCGGTTGTCGGAAGTCCAGCGACGTCGATATTGTCCTTGACCGCGAAAGGGACGCCGAAGAGCGGCTTGCCTGCCGGCCCCTCATCCTGAAGGCGGCGGGCCTCCGCGAGCGCCTCGTCTTTGGGCTTGAGCGAGATGAAAAGCGCAGGGTCGTTATGTCGCGCAATTCGGTCGTAGGTCTCTTCGATCGTTTCCGGCAACGCCTTCCCCGAGACGTGGGCGGCGACGAGCGTCGCGATCGTATCCGTCATCAAACTGTTGCTCCTTGAGCCGTCGACTTACCCGCGTGCGTCCGGAAAGCAAGAGTCGGGCAACGGCGACCCGACGATGAAGCCGCAAGGCGCCATGCGGTCTGGCGCCGGCCCGCCCAAGTTTCAGGCGAAGGCGCCAAAAATTGAGGCTTAGGCGTCGGCCCGCCGCGCTCGTTCGTGACTCCGTACAACCAGGGCCGGTGCGGCACGGTCCTTGCGAAAGAGGCCGTTGCGGGCATGAGAGGACTATCGGGCGAAGAGGTCAATATGTCAGCATTGGGAATTACACGCCGCAATCTCCTGAAGGGCGGCGCCTTGGGGCTGGTGGGCGCGACGATGAACGTTGGCCTGGTCCGGAGGGCGCTTGCGGCCGGCGATCTCGTGGTCGGCGTCGTCTATGTCGGAGCGCGGGACGACTTCGGGTGGAATCAGGCGCACGCAGTCGCCATCAAGGCGCTGAAGCAAGTGCCGGGTGTCAAGGTCGTCGAGGAGGAAAACGTTCCCGAGACCGACGCGGTCTCGAAGTCCATGGAATCCATGATCAATCTCGACGGAGCAGGACTCATACTCGCGACGTCCTTCGGCTATTACCAGCCCTTCGTCATCGATCTTGCGAAGAAATATCCGGACGTGCAGTTCCGTCACGCCGCGCCCCTCTGGAACAAGGACAAGGATCCCAAGAACGCCGGCTCCTATTTCGGTTACCTCAACCAGGCGCATTACGTGAATGGCGTCGCCGCCGGCCTTTGCACCAAGAAGAACAAGATCGGCTTTGTCGCCGCGAAGCCGATCGCGAGCGTGTTGTCCAACATCAATTCCGTTCTCCTCGGCGCGCGCTCGACCAATCCGAATGCGACGGTTCAGGTCATCTTCACCGGCGACTGGTCGCTGCCCGTCCGGGAGGCGGAAGCCGCAAACGCGCTGGTGGATGCGGGCTGCGACGTGATCACCTGCCATGTCGACGGGCCGAAAGTTGTGATCGAGACCGCGGAAAAGCGCGGCGCCATGAGTTGCGGCCACAATGCGAGCCAGGCGCCGCTGGCCCCGAAAGGTTTCATCACCGGCGCGGAATATAAGTGGGAGACGATCTACAAGGGCTACGCGGCGGAACTCGCCGACAAGAAGCCTTTACCGAATTTCCTCGTTGGCGGCTACGAGGTCGACTACGTGCGCAACACCCCCTTCGGCGCGGCCGCGACGGACCCAGCGCAGAAAGCGGCGCTCGCCGCGATCGAGGGGCTTCGCAACAAGAAGCCGATCTATGTCGGCCAGCTGAAGGATAACAAGGGCAAGGTTGTCATCGACAAGACCTACGACAACCTGGATCCTTACCTCGACAAGATGGACTATCTTCTGGAAGGCGTCATCGGGTCGACGACCTGAAGCGGCCGGTTCGGAGCTCCCCCTTTGTCCGACGCGCCTCTCGCCACGCGCGGCGTCGCCGATCCGCTTGGATCGAGCGACGCCGGCTCCGACTTCGCTTTCAAGCTTCGAGCGAATTCGGAATATGTGGTCATCCCGCTGCTGGCGCTTGCGATCGCGGCGCTGCTGTTTGCGCTTTTCCTTATCGCCGTCGGCAAGTCGCCGGTCGATTTTGTAGCCTATGTCTGGCGCGGCGGATTCGGCACGGCCTTCTCGCTCCAGAATACGCTGCAGCGATCGGCGCCGCTGATCCTGACGGCGCTCGCGGTGGCGATTCCGGCTCGCATAGGTCTCATCATGATCGGCGGCGAGGGCGCTCTCGTGATCGGCGGTTTCGCCGCAGCGGCGTTAGCGATTCCGATGATCGGGACAACACCCCCGATGATCACGCTGATTCTCATGGTGATCTGCGGGATGGCGGTCGGCGCCTTCTGGGTGGGCCTCGCCGGATATCTGCGCTACGCGCGCGGCGTCAACGAGACGATCTCCTCGCTGCTCCTGACCTATATCGGGATCGCGATCATGAACTTCTTCGTCGAGGGACCGCTGAGGGACATCTCGAACCCGAACAAACCCTCGACCAAACCGCTCACCGACGCCTACATGGTCGGCACGATTCCGGGCACAGAGGTCCATTGGGGATTTGTCGCGGGCATCGTGCTCTGCATTCTTCTCTATCTTCTGCTTGAACGTACGACCTTCGGCTTCGCGGCGCGCGTCACCGGCGGCAATATGCGCGCGGCGCTTGCGCAAGGCTTACCGGTCGGGAAGCTCATCGTCACCTGTTCGGCGATCGCGGGCGCCTGCGCGGGGCTGGCAGGCTTTTTCGAGGTGGCTGCGATCCAGGGCCGCGCCAATGCTTCCCTCGCAGCGGGCTATGGCTTCACCGGCATTCTCGTTTCCTTCCTTGCCCGCCACAACCCGCTGGCGATCCCCGCGGTCGCGATCCTGTTCGGCGGCATCGTGGCCTCGGGAGGGTTGGTGCAGCGCCGCATGGATTTGCCGGACGCAACAGTTTTGGTGCTTCAGGGCCTGATCTTCGTCGTGCTTCTGGCGTCGGAAACGCTCTACGGGCGCTTCTCCATCTTCAAGCCGAAAGCTGCGAGGGATCGCACATGAACGCGGCGGTCGAAACTGTTCTGATCGCGATGCTTGGCGGCGCCATCCGCGTCTCGACGCCCTTCATGTTTGTGGCTCTCGGCGAGTGCCTGACCGAGAAGTCGGGGCGCGTGAACCTCGGCCTTGAAGGCACGCTGGTGCTCGGCGCAATGGTCGGCTACGCGACCTCCTACCATACTGGTTCTCCTTGGGCCGGCGTGCTTGTGGCGGGCGTCGCTGGCTCTGTCCTCGGCGCAATGCACGGAACGATCTGCGGCCTGCCGCGCGTCAATGATGTCGCGGTCGGCATCGCCATGATGTTGTTCGGCGTCGGCGTCGCCTTCTTCTTCGGGAAGCCGTACATCCAGCCGGCCGCGCCGCAACTCGCTTCGATTCCGCTCGGATTCTGGGCAAGCAGCGCAAATCTCAAGAGCGCGCTTCAGGTCAATCCGCTCTTCTTCGTCGGGATCGTGATCGCGATCCTGCTCGCCTGGTCGCTGCGCAATACACGCTGGGGGCTGGTCGTGCGCACGGTTGGAGATAGCGCAGCGGCTGCGCGCGCGATGGGAATCTCCGTCAATCTCGTGCGACTGCTTACGACGACGGCCGGCGGCTTTCTGGCCGGAGTAGGCGGGGCGTTTCTCTCGCTCTCCTATCCGGGCTCCTGGAACCAGGGCTTGTCGTCCGGGCAGGGCCTGATGGCGGTTGCGCTTGTGATCTTCGCGAGGTGGAGCCCGCTGCGATGCGTCGCCGCGGCGCTTCTCTTCGGCGCCGCGGGCGCTCTGGGGCCGTCGCTGCAGTCGGTCGGCATCACCGCGGGCTACTACTTCTTCAACGCCGCCCCCTACATCCTGACGCTCGGCATCATGATCGCAACCTCCAGCGCCAAGCACGCCGCCCGCGATATGCCGGGCGAACTCTCGATGGCGAAGTGACGGCCCGGCGCGCAACTCTGGCGGAGTAGACATGCCCACCTTTGAAGCCGATCCCTATCCATGGCCCTATAATGGCGACTGGCGGTCGGACAATACCGCCATCATCGTCATTGACATGCAGACCGACTTCTGCGGCAAGGGCGGCTATGTCGACTCCATGGGCTACGATCTCTCGCTGACTCGTGCGCCCGTCGAGCCTATTCGCGCATTGCTCGATGCGGCGCGCGCCAAGGGTTATCATGTCATTCACACCCGCGAGGGGCATCGGCCGGACCTCGCGGACCTTCCCGACAACAAGCGCTGGCGCTCGCAGCGTATCGGCGCCGGCATCGGTGACCTTGGCCCCTGCGGGCGCATCCTTGTGCGGGGCGAGCCGGGATGGGAGATCATCGACGAGTTGAAGCCTCTGCCCGGTGAGCCGATCATCGACAAGCCCGGCAAAGGCTCGTTCTGCGCAACGGATCTCGAATTGATCCTGCATACGCGCGGCGTCCACAATCTCGTGCTGACCGGGATCACGACAGACGTCTGTGTGCATACGACGATGCGCGAGGCAAACGACCGCGGCTTTGAATGCTTGCTCCTTGAAGACTGTTGCGGCGCGACGGACTATGGGAACCATCTCGCTGCGATCCAGATGATCAAGATGCAGGGGGGTGTATTCGGGGCCGTTGCGACGTCCAAGGCCTTTATCGAGGCGTTGCCGTGACGCGTCAGGCTTTCGTCCATCGAGCGGCGATGCGTGCGCCGGACGACGTTTCCGGGCTGGAATCGCTGATCGTGGCAGGCGCCGTGGATCCATCGTCGGTGGTCGCTATCTTCGGAAAGACAGAGGGCAACGGCTGCGTCAACGACTTTTCGCGCGGCTTCGCGGTCCGCGCTCTTCAGGACGCCTTGGGCCGGAGCCGGCCGAACGGGGACGCCGATTCGGTCAATCTTGTCATGTCCGGCGGCGCCGAGGGCGCGCTCTCTCCGCATATGGTGATCTTCGAGGCCCGCGACGTGACGGCTCCGCCGGAACAGGGAGCGCTCGCGATAGGCCGCGCTCGGACGGCGGCGCTCCCCTTCGAAGGCTTGGGCCGGCTCCGGCAGGTTGACGATGTCGCGCAAGGGGTCCGCGCCGCGATGGCGGACGCCGGGCTTCATTCGCCCTCCGATGTCCACTTCGTTCAGATCAAGTGCCCGCTTCTGACGGCGGACCGGGTTGCCGAGGTGGAATCGCGCGGCCTGACGACCGCGACGCGGGACACGCTGAAGTCCATGGGCCTCTCACGCGCCGCCTCGGCGCTCGGGGTCGCGGTGGCGCTTGGCGAGGTCGATCGCGATCAGATCGAGGACTCTTCGGTCGGTCGCGACTGGTCGCTTTTTTCCGCTTGCGCTTCGGCTTCCGCCGGCGTGGAGCTCATCGATCATGAGATCGTGGTGCTGGGCTCCTCCGATGATTGGGCCGGCCCATTGAGGATCGCACATTGTGTGATGCAGGACGCGATCGACCTCGATCCAGTGCGGAGCAGTTTGTGCGCGCTTGGCGTCGAGGCCTCGGGCCAGCTGCCGTCTTCCGAGCGCGCGCGGATCGTCGCGCTTCTCGCCAAGGCGGAGGCGAGCTCGACGGGCGAAGTGCGGGGCTACCGACATACGATGCTCAACGATTCGGACATATCCTCGACCCGCCATGCTCGGGCCTTCGTCGCGGGTGTGTTGGCGGGGCTCGTCGGTCACACCCAGATCTATGTCTCTGGCGGCGCCGAGCACCAGGGGCCGGACGGCGGCGGACCTGTGGCCATCATCGCCACGCGGACACCGCCGCAAGGAGCAGGACGGCTATGAACGCTGTAATGAAAGCTGCGCCCTCCCTCCAGACAATCGGCATGAGCAAGAGTTTCGGCTCCCTGCGGGCCCTGCAGGAAGTTTCCGTCGACATCCCCGCCGGCACGTTCCATGCGTTGCTGGGCGAAAACGGTGCAGGAAAGTCCACGCTCGTCAAATGCATCATGGGTTTCTACGTGCCTGACCGGGGGCAGCTTCTGCTCGACGGCAAGGAAGTGACGGTTCGCAATCCGCGCGACGCGCAGGCGCTTGGCGTCGGCATGGTCTATCAGCATTTCACGCTGGTGCCGGCGTTGACTGCGGCCGAGAACCTCATCGTCAGCCGCGCCGACGCGCCTTCTGTCATCGACTGGCGGAGGGAGCGGAGGGGCCTCGAAGCCTTCCTTGACCGGATGCCCTTTCGTGTGCCCCTCGATAAGCCGGTGTCCTCGATGGCCGCGGGCGAGAAGCAGAAGCTGGAAATCCTCAAGCTGCTCTATCTCGACCAGCGCTTCCTTATTCTGGACGAGCCGACGTCGGTTCTGACGCCTGGCGAGGCGGACGAAATCCTCGGGCTCCTGCGAGCCATGGCGCATCGCGGCGAGATCACGGTGGCGATGATCAGCCACAAGTTTCGCGAGGTTGAAGCCTTCTGCGACGATTTCACGGTTCTGAGGCGAGGCGCGCGGGTCGGAGGCGGCAAGGTCGGCGCGGTCTCGACGCGGGAGATGGCGGCGATGATGATCGGCGACGCCGTAGTGCGGCCGTCCGCTGCGCGCGCGAGCATGGCCGAGGGCCCAACGACACTGGAAATCGCCGGACTGTTCGCCGAGAACGACGAGGGCCGTGACGCCGTGGCCGGGCTCGACCTAAAGGTGAGAGGGGGCGAGATCGTCGGCATTGCAGGCGTCTCAGGCAACGGTCAGAGCGAACTGGTGGAGGCCCTTTCCGGGCAGCGGCCGATCAAGCTCGGGCAGGTGCTGATCCATGACAGGAATTTCGAGCCGACGCGCGATCATTTCGACAGGTATAAGGTGTTCGGCCTGCCCGAGGAGCCGCTAAAGAACGCCAGCGTCCCTGGTATGTCGGTCGCCGAGAACATGGCCTTCCGTCAGTTCGACAAGGCGCCGATGGCGAAGCTCGGCTTCTGGCTCTCCCGGGCGCCTATGCGGGCCACTGCGCGAAGTCTCATTGGCCGCTATAATGTGAAGACGCCCTCGACCGAAACGCCGATCCGCGATCTGTCAGGCGGTAACGTGCAGCGCGCGATCCTGGCGCGCGAGCTGTCGGGCGACGTGGATGTGCTGATCGTCGCCAACCCCTGCTTCGGGCTCGATTTCGCTTCGGTCGCCGATATTCGCGCACAGATTATCGAGCAACGCAATCGCGGCGCGGCGGTCTTGCTCGTGTCGGAGGATCTCGACGAGGTCCTCGAGCTCTCCGATCGGATCGCGGTCATGTCCGGCGGGAAGATTGCCTACATGACAGAGGGCGCGAACGCTGATCGGACAACCATCGGCCGGCACATGGCGGGCCATTGATTGCGTGAACTCGGACGAACCGTGCGACATCGTCGCGACCTTGGAGAAGCGTCATGCCTTCCCGCTTCGCGATTTTGGAGATGAGCGCCTGTTGATTGTGGACGCGGGGGCAAGGTACCTTGCGAAGCTCAGGGCTGTGGTTGGCGCCATGGCTTGGCGCAGTGCGCGAGCGGCGTTGATTACGCGGCTCTCGACATTTCGGAAGGCGGTTGCGTGAATCCAAAATCTTTCGATGCGGAGGCTTACGTCGACGCAGCAACGCCGTTGCTCGGACTTGCGCTCACCGAGGAGTTGCGGGCAGAGGCGATCTTCAACCTCAAGGTCGCAGCGGCTCAGGCGGAATTGCTTCTATCAGCCGATTTCGACGAGCTTGAGGAACCCGCGCCGGTTTTTCGCGCATGAGCGAGGCCCTGCTGGACGGATCGGCCGCAGCCATCGCTAGCGCGGTGAAGACAGGCGAGGCGAGCGCGCGCGACGTGATCCTTGCTGCGCTCGCGCGCATCGAGCGCCGTAACGGAGCGCTCAACGCCTTCACGGATGTCACCGCCGAACGCGCGCTCCGGAAGGCGGACGTCATTGACGCGGCGCGCGCTGCAGGCGACGCGATCGGGCCACTCGCCGGCGTACCTTTTGCGACCAAGAATCTGTTCGACATCGAAGGGCTTGCGACCCGCGCCGGCTCGAAAATCAATCGTGAGCGACCCGCCGCCGCGAAGGACGCGACACTCATCTCCCGCCTTGAGGCCTCTGGCGCGGTGCTGCTCGGCGGCCTCAACATGGGCGAATACGCTTATGACTTCACGGGCCGCAACGCCCATGATGGCAACTGTCACAACCCGCACGCTCTGGACCACATGACGGGGGGCTCGTCGAGCGGGTCCGCCGCAGCGGTGGCGGGCGGCCTCGCGCCGATCGCGCTTGGCTCGGACACCAACGGCTCCATTCGCGTGCCGAGTTCATTTTGCGGCGTGTTCGGACTAAAACCCACTTACGGTCGTCTCTCTCGCGCTGGGAACCTTCCCATTCGTTGCGAGCCTCGACCATCTTGGTCCATTGGCCCGCTCGACGGTGGATCTCGCTCTGGCCTATGACGCGATGATCGGCCCCGACCCGGCCGATCCCGCGCAAGCCGATGTGTCAGCGACGCCGGTGGCGCCAATCCTGAATGAAGGGATATCGGGGCTACGCATTGCAACGCTCGGCGGCTTTTTCGCTCGTCGCGCGGAGACTTCGGCCTATGCTGCGGTCGAGACGGTCGCCCGGGCTCTCAAATCGGATCGCGTGGTCGAACTCGAAGGCGCGGAGCGTGCGCGCGCCGCCGCCTATCTCATCACCATGACGGAGGGCGCGGCCCTTCATCTCGACCGGCTCCGCACGCGCATGGACGATTTCGACCCCGAGGTGCGTGACCGTCTGGTCGCCGGCGCGATGCTGCCGGGCGTATGGTCGACGCAGGCGCAGAAATTCCGCCGGCATTTTCGCGAGACCGCGCTCAAGCTGTTCCGCGAGGTCGACGTGCTGATCGCGCCGGCGACGCCGACCCGGGCGCCGCGTCTTGACCAGCAGACCTTCGTGCTTGACGGAGAGGAGATGCGGGTGAGGGCGAATATCGGCATCTTCACCCAGCCGATTTCGTTCATCGGCCTGCCCGTCGTCTCCGTCCCCATCTGGACGCAGGGCGAGAAGCTGCCGATCGGCGTGCAGGTCATCGCTTCGCCCTGGCGCGAGGACCTTGCGATGCGCGTCGCGCATTGGCTGGAGCGCGAAGGCGTCGCTCGCGCGCCCGTCGCAACCCTCGACTGAAGGCGAGATCAAGGAGCCGTAAGCTTATGCCGAATGAACATGAGTCGCGCTGGGCCGGGCGAAGCAGCGCCAAGAGCGTGGTGCGCAACCGGGTTTGGCAGGGATTGATCGATGGCGCGTTCAATGTTGGACCGACCTTCGACCGTATTCCCAACTTCGTGGGCGCGGACACCGCCGCGAAGCGGCTCAGCGAACTCGACGCATGGAAGAAGGCGCGCGTCGTGAAGTGCAATCCCGATCCGCCCCAGATTCCCGTGCGGCTTCGCGCGCTTTATGACGGCAAGCTGCTGTTTTCGCCGGTTCCCTATCTGACGAAGGATTTCCCCTATCTGCGCATTGACCCTGAAAAGCTCGCGGCGAAGGGCGTCGACTTCGAGACGGCCGCGACCGCCCAGGGCTTCTTGCAGCATGGCGAGCCCGTCCGGTTCACCGATATGCCAAAGCTCGACTTCTGCGTCGTCGGCTGCGTCGCGGTTACCCGTCGCGGCGGCCGCACTGGCAAGGGCGCCGGCTTTGCGGACCTCGAACAGGGCGTATTTCGAGAGCTGGGTCTGGTCGATTCCGCCACGCCGATCGCGACGACAGTCCATTCCTCGCAGGTGGTGGACGACGCCGATGTCGTGATGGAGGGACACGATTCGGCGCTGAACTACATCGCGACGGAGCTTGAGCTCATCGACACGCGCACGACCCATACGCAGCCGGCCGGCGTCGACTGGAACAAGGTTCGCGCCGATCAGTTCGAGGATATCCCGTTCCTGAAGGATTTGCGGGAGACGATCGAAAGCCGGAAACGGGCCTGATGACGACCGACGATCCAGAAACGAAGGCCGAGGTCGAGGCGGCCTTCGCGGCTTATGAGCGCGCGCTGATTTCCAATGACGTCGCCTCGCTCGACGGGTTCTTCGTCCAAACCGAAGCGGCGATCCGCTATGGAGCGACCGAGAATCTCTACGGCTATGACGCGATCAAGGCCTTCCGCGCGGCCCGTTCGCCCGCGGGCCTTGCGCGCAAGCTCGAAGCGACCCGCATCGTCACCTATGGCCGCGACTGCGCCGTCGCCGCGACGCTGTTCCGCCGGGACAGCGCGCCGGGCAAGATCGGCCGGCAGATGCAGACCTGGATCCGCTTCCCCGAGGGGTGGCGGATCGTCGCCGCCCATGTCAGCATCATCGACGAGCCGGTCTCATGACGATGCTGCTTGAGGGCGTTGTTCTGTTGCCGACAAATGGCGAGAAAGCCGGGCCGCCGGTGGATATCGCCGTCGAGGACGGCGCCATCGCCGCGATCAGCCCGAGCGCAAAACCGCCTGAGCGGCGTCTCCTCGCCATGCCGGCGCTGGCCAATGCGCATGACCATTGCCGCCCGCTCTCGCCGACCTCGTTCGGCGCGGCCGCGAAGCCGCTCGAAAGCTGGATCTTGCGCCTCGGCGTCATGCCGCCGATCGATCCCTATCTCGGAGCCGTCGCGGCTTTCGGGCGCGCCGCGCGCGGCGGCGCGGCTTCGGTCATGGCGCATTACACCCGCTTCCATGGACCCATGTCCCCGCTGGAGGAAGCCCGCGAGATTGCGCGCGCGGCGGCCGATGTCGGGGTGCGCGTCACGCTCGCCGTCTTCATGCGGGACCGCAATCCCCTCGTTTACGGCGAGGCGGAGGCCATGATGGCGAAGCTGCCGGACGCGGCGCGCGCGACCATCGAAGCCCAGTTCATGGCGCCCATGCCATCGGCGAAGGATCAGGTGGATCGCGTCGAGGAGATCGCCGCGGCAGTCGAGAGTCCCAACCTTTCGGTGCAGTTCGGACCGAGCGGCCCGCAATGGTGCTCGGACGAGCTGCTTGGGGCGATCGCCGGGCGCTCGCGCGAGACGGGCCGGCGCGTGCATATGCATTTGCTCGAGACGCGCTATCAGCGCGCCTTCGCGGACCGCTCCTATCCCGAGGGAATTGCGCCGCGCCTGGCGTCTCTCGGCCTCTTGTCGTCGCGCCTGACCCTCGCCCATTGCGTCCACGCCCGGGTGACGGAGCTCGACGCCATCGCATCGTCGGGCGCGGTGATCGCCACCAATCCAAGCTCGAACCTTCACCTTGCAAGCGGGGTCGCGCCGATCAGCGAGGCGATCCGGCGAGGCTGCCGCGTCGCGATCGGCGTCGATGCTTCGGCCTTCGACGAGGACGACGACATTCTGCGCGAGATGCGGCTCGGTCATTTCCTGCACGGCGGCTGGGGTTTCGAGAGCGTCATTGCGCGAGGCCAGTTCCTTTCGTCCATCGTGTCCAATGGACGACTCGCCAATGGCGCGCCGGGAGACGGCGCGCTTCGCGTCGGCGCTCCGGCCGACATTCTCGTGCTGGACCTCGACCGGCTCGACCGCGATGCGATCATGCCCGTCGAGCCGATCGATCTCGTCTTCGCGCGGGCGCATGGCGCGCATGTCGCCCGGCTGTTCGTGGCGGGCGAAGAGGTCGTGCGGGACGGGCGCCCGACGCGGATCGATCTCGAGAAGACGGAGGGCGCGCTCCGCGCCGACTATCGCGAGAAGATGCCGTCGCGCGCGGCTTTCCTCGACGCATGGGGGAGCCTCGAACCCGCGGTCTCGGCCTTTTACCGCGACGGAATCGGCTGCTGCTAGATCGGGAGGGACCATGGCGAACGCGCTGCCCATCATCGATGTTTCCGGGCTGACCGATGCGGACGCGGCGCCGGGGATCGCCGCGGAGATCGGCGCCGCGTGCCGCGACGTCGGCTTCTTCTATGTCGTCAATCACGGCGTGCCGAGGGACCTTGTCGCCTCGGCCTTCGCCGAGTCGCGGCGCTTCTTCGCCCTGCCGCTCGCCGAGAAGCAGGCGATCGCCATGGCGACGGTTGGCGGCAATCGCGGCTATTCCGCCCTCAGGAACGAGATCCTCGATCCCGCCGCGGGCCCCGACATGAAGGAGGCCTTCAACATCGGGCTCGACCTTGCGCCGGACGATCCGGAAATCCTGGCCGGCAGGCGCCTCCGCGCCCTGAACGCCTGGCCGAAACTGCCAGCCTTCCGCGAGACGATGCTCGCCTATTTCGACGCATGCCTGGCGCTCGGGGGGCGGCTGCATCGGGCCTTCGCGGCGGATCTCGGAATCCCGCTCGACTATTTCGCCCCGGCGCTGGACCGGTCGCTCGCGACCCTGAGGCTTCTGCGTTACCCGGCGGCCGGGCCGGCGGAGGCCGTCGGCGCGGGCGCGCATACCGACTATGGCAATCTCACTCTCCTCGCGACCGACGACGTGGGCGGCCTCGAAGTCCGCAAGCGCTCCGGCGAATGGGTCGAGGCCCCGGTCGTGCCGGACGCCTTCGTCGTCAACATCGGCGATTGCCTGATGCGCTGGACGAACGACGTCTATGTCTCGACGCCGCACCGCGTCTTCAACCGCAGCGGGCGGGAACGCTACTCGATCGCCTTCTTCCTCGATGCGAACCCGGACGCCGAGGTCGCCGCCATCCCCTCCTGCGTCGGCGCGGAAGGGCCGCGATACGCGCCGATCAGCGTAGGCGACTATCTTCTCTCGCGGCTCGAGGCCAGCAAGCCGGCCGCCTGACCGCCCTTTTCAGGCCATCCCGCTTCCGCTAGGTCTCACGCGCCTCGAATTCGAGAAGATGGAAGCGCCCAAATGACCTACGCCAATATCATCGTGGAGACGCATGATCGGGTCGGCCTCATCCGGCTGAACAGGCCGCAGGCGCTCAATGCGCTCTCGGCCGGATTGATCGAAGACCTGAATGTGGCGCTCGAAAAATTCGAGACGGACCCGAACATTGGCGCGATCGTGATCACCGGCTCCGACAAGGCTTTCGCCGCGGGCGCCGACATCAAGGAGATGCAGGACAAGACCTTCGCCGAGGTCTTCCTCGGCGATTTCATCTCGCGGTGGGAGAATGTGGCGAAGACCCGGAAGCCCGTGATCGCCGCGGTCGCGGGCTTCGCGCTCGGGGGCGGGTGCGAGCTCGCGATGATGTGCGACTTCATCCTCGCGGCGGACACGGCGAAGTTCGGCCAGCCCGAGATCAAGCTCGGCGTCATCCCCGGCGCGGGCGGGACGCAGCGCCTGCCTCGATTCGTCGGCAAGTCCAAGGCGATGGAAATGTGCCTGACGGGCCGCATGATGGACGCGGCCGAAGCCGAGCGCTCCGGCCTCGTCTCGCGCGTCGTTCCGGCCGCCGAGCTTCTCGGCGAGGCGCTGAAGACGGCGGCCCAGATCGCCTCGCTCTCGGCCTCCGCCGTCTATGCCGCGAAGGAGAGCGTCAACCGGGCTTTCGAGACGACGCTGACCGAGGGCATTCGTTTCGAGCGGCGCATCTTCCATTCGCTGTTCGCGACGGAGGATCAGAAGGAAGGCATGAAGGCCTTCGTCGAGAAGCGTCCGGCGGCGTTCAGGAACCGATAGCGCCGCTCCCGGCGCCTCCGAAAGATGGCGCGTTCGCCACAATTTAGCGTCTCGATTCGAGGGATATCAAGGCTTTAGGTTCGATTTTAGCGTCGTCTCGTCGCGCGTCGCGTCGTCACGCGTCACTGCCCCGGCCACCTCGTCCCGAGGCGCCGCGAAGCGGCCTCGAAGCATCGATCCGGCTCGCACAAGAGGCGCTGCGCCCCGGATCAGGGGAGCGCGTTTTGCCGAGACCGGCCGGGCGGTCGGTGTCGCGTTGCGGATGGCTTGGGCCGGTCGCATTCATGGGGCCTCGTGGACAAATTACTGACTGACAGAATAACGATATCACAAATTCAGAATTTCTGAAACGACTTTCTGTCTGGCTCTTACAGTATCCGCTGGTTGTTGTTCGCCAGGGATCCGCGCTGATAGGGGTCGGGAAGGTTTCCCTCCCCGCCCTCCGAACCGTGCGTGCGGTTCTCCCGCACACGGCTCTCCAGTTGCTGGTTTCCTCATCGGGAGTGTCTCGCTTCCCCCAGGGCTGTGTGCCAAAGTGAACAGTCCCTGGCTTGCGAAGAAGGCGTTGGTCCATCTCAGGTGGTCGGCCTTGGCGCGTCCCATGCCGGGCCGGCGCTCCTGCTTGCGCAGGATGGCACGCAGCCGGCGCCGGATCATCTGGTCGATCCGCCGGAACATCGCCTGGCCGGTTGAGCGTGTTGAAGTATCCGAACCAGCCGCGCAGGATCGGGTTGATGTCCGCGATGATCCGGCCGAGGCTGTCGCCCCGGCTGCGGATTGTCCGCGCCCTCACCCTGTCCTTCAACGCGTTCAGGCTCTTCTGGCGCACCCGCCGCTGGCCTGCCTCGAACCGGTAGCCCAGGAACTCGAACCCCTGGCCCGGCTGAGAGCAGTCGCCGACGTGGGTCTTGGTCGGATGCAGAGTCAGGCCGTTGGCATCCACCCAGGCTCTCACCCGGGCCAGCACAGCGTCTGCCTCCGCCGCCGTCCGGCACAGGATCACGAAGTCATCCGCGTAGCGCACCATGTGGTGGCCCGCTTCCTCCATCAGGAGGTCGAGCGGATGCAGATACAGGTTCGCCAGCAGCGGCGACAGGACCGCCCCTTGCGGGGTGCCCGAAGCCGGCGTCCAGCGCGCCGTCTCGCTCATGATGTCCTGTTTCAGGAACAGCTCGATCAGCGACAGCACACGGCCATCGCTGATCGATCCCGCCACCAGAGCCATCAGCCGATCGTGCGGGATGCTGTCGAAATAACCTTTCAGGTCGGCGTCCACCACGTGGGTGTAGCCTTCCCTGATCAGCCGATCGACCTCCCGCAACGCATCCTTGCACCCACGCCCCGGACGGAAGCCGAAGCTGCCCGGCCGGAACTGGATCTCAAAGATCGGCTCGATGACCATCTTCAACGCCGCCTGAACCACACGGTCCCGCACTGTCGGGATCCCCAGCGGACGGGTCTTGCCGTCGCCCTTGGGGATCTCCACCCGTTTCACCGGGTGCGGCTGATAGCTGCCGTCCTTCAGCCGCTCATGGAGTTCTTGCAGATAACGCTCTCCTGAGCCGCGAACCGTTCGACGCTCATGCGGTCCACCCCGGCCGCCCCATTGTTCCGCGCGACAGCGTGCCACGCAGCTTGCAGGGTCGAGGGGCGGTGCACCTTGTCGATCAGGCTGAACCACTTGCCTCCTTTCGGACGCCGTTACCCAGCGCCGACACCATCCGGTCCGTCCAGATCGAGGCTTCCGCCCACCACAGGTCGGCGACCCGCGTCGCCGGGGCGTCTGTTCCTTGTGTAGCCTTATCGGCACTGCCGGAACTTCGATTGCCTTGCTCCATACTTCCCGTCTCCAGCTTCCTGCCTCCCTTCCCTCGGGCCGGTTTTGCTGCCCGTCCCTCTCCACCGTTCGAAACGGCCGCGGTACTATGAAGGCTCTGACTCCCTGTGCCCTCACGCCAGGCCGCCGGGTCTCTCCGCTTCAGATGCTTCGCCATCCCGACATTCCGTCCTCAACCACGTGATCCGTCCCCCGGTCGCTTTGTCAGTCGCCTCAGCGCCGTCGGTTGTTCCAGGCTTCGCCATCCATGAGCAGGCTCGCCACGGTATCCCGCCGAAACAGGTTCGTCATCCTACGGACTGCCAGTTCACCTCCGGTTGCTCTCCACCCTGCCTCGCGGCGATCGCAGTTACCTTCGATTACCGGGCTACGACGCGCCCGGACGCGGACTTCCACCGCGCTGACGATGCGTCCTCACGGACGCACTCATGGCCGGCGTAGGCCGGCCACCCACGCCAAGCCAGTACAATTCAGGTGATCCGATATGGATAGACCAATATAATCAGTCGCTTAGCCGGGAACGCCCCACGAAGCCGCCGCCGTCGATCACCACGGCCTGGCCAGTAATGAACGAGGCCGCGTCGGAGGAGAGGAACAGGACGAGCTGCGCAATCTCCGAAGGATCGCTGATGCGCCCCATCGGGATCATCGGCAGCACCGTGTCCTTCGCCCCCTGCTCGCTGCCGAACATGCCGACCAGGAGCGGCGTCATCACCGAGCCCGGCGCGATGGCGTTGACGCGGATGTTCTTGCGCGCGACCTCGAGCGCGACCGAGTTTGTGAGGCCGATGACGCCCCATTTGCTCGCGCAATAAACGGCGGTCGTGGCGAAGCCCATCACGCCGAACAGCGACGAGGTGTTGACGATCGCTCCGCCGCCCTGAGCGATCATGTGCGGGACCTGATGCTTGAGCCCGAAGAAAATGCCCTTGAGGTTGACGTCGACAAGCAGGTCGAAATCGGCCTCTTCAAGCTCCTGCACGGGCGCCGTCTTGCCCGGCACGCCCGCATTGTTGAAGGCCACGTCGATGCGGCCGAAGCGGTCGAAGGCGCGCTTGTGGAGATCGGCCATCGCTCTGGCGTCGCGCACGTCGACTTCGCTGAACTCGACCTCGACCGTCTTCAGCGCCGCGATCTCCTTCTTTAGGCTCTCGCCATGCTCCGCTCCGACGCCGGCCACGAAAACGTTGGCGCCCGCCTTTGCGAAGGCAAGCGCGGTCGCGCGGCCGATGCCCGTCGTGCCTCCGATCAGGAGTACGCTCTTGCCCGAGAAATCGTAGGTTACCTGCATCGCCGAATTTCCTCCTCCGCGGGGCCCGTCTCCTCAGGCTGCGGGCCAGCCGGTCTTCGCCCGCGCATGGGTTTCGAAGCGTCCCGTCGCGGCACGCCCACTTTGCATTCGACGAGCGCCAAAGGGAATCGATCCGCCTCAGCGAAATCGCCATAACTGTTATAAGCTGGCTCTCTCTCATCCCCCTCCGCGCGCGTCTGCTACTCTCTCAAGACCGGCCCCGCGTACATTCGAACAATGGGGCGCTTTCAAAGAACAGGGGTCCGGCGCACAGCGCCGACGGTCCGCAAGGGCGCTGGACCGGAAGAAGCGGCCGGTCAGGGAGGATGGAAATGAAGAGCATCATGGTTCGGGCGGCGACATTGTTCGCCATCGCGTGCAGCGTCTTTCTCGCCGCCCTGTCGGGCCTCGAGGCCAAGACCCTCGGCATCGTCGCGCTCATCGCCAATGACGCGCTCAACGTCGCCGTGATCGCCGGCGCGACCGACGCCGCCAAGGCGGCGGGATGGGACGTCAAGGTGGTCGACACCCAGGCGAGCGCCGACCAGGCGAATGCGGCGATGAGTTCCTTCGCCGTGCAGAAGGTCGATGCGATCTTCGTGCTCGCCTTCGCCAGCAGCTCGATCGGCTCCGGCCTGGCGGCCGCCAACGCCGCAGGTATCCCGGTCGCGACCTGGGGCGGCGAGATCGTGCCCGGCATCGTCGTCACCACCAGCGGCATGACGGTCGGCGAGCATTCCGCCAAGTTCCTGCTCGACAAGGTCGGCGACAACGCCGACATTCTGGCCATGACCTTCCACCCCGGCAAGCTCTGCATCGATCGCGGCGTCGCCTTCGACAACGCCGTCAAAGGCAAGCCGGGCCTTTAGATCACCTACAACGAAGTCACCGTCCCCGGGCAGGTGCAGAACGGCAACGCCATCGCGCAGCCTTGGCTCACCGCCCACCCTCGCGGGCGGCAAGAGGCCGCTTGCCATCTGGGCCTGCTGGGACGAGCCGATGCAGGGCGCCGTCGCGGCGCTTCGGCAGGCGGGCCGCACCGACGTCACGACCGTCTCGATCAACGGCAGCCCGCAGGCCCTGCAACTGGTCAAGGACGGCGACATGACCGCGACCGTCTGGCAGCCCGCCTATGAGGAAGGCAAAGCAGCGTTCCAGGCGATCCTCGACTCGATCAAGGCCGGCAAATCCTGGCAGCCGAAGACGATCGCGATCCCCGGCGTCGTCGTGACCAAGGACAATGTCGACAAGTTCCTCGCCGACCATCCGAATGGTCTCTGAGCAGATTGAGACGCGGGGCGGCGGCCAAGGCGACGGCGCCGCCCCGAGCGCCTGGATCAGAATTCGCGGCCTCGGCAAACACTTCGCCGGCGAAATGGCGCTCGCCGACGTCGACATGGATATCGCGCGCGGCGAGGTGCATGGCCTCGTCGGCGCGAACGGCGCCGGCAAGTCGACGCTCATCCGCTGCCTTGCCGGCGTGACTATCCCGGACCGGGGCGCGATCTGGGTCGACGGCGAAGAGCTGAAGGCCGGATCGCCGCAGGCCTCCGAAAAGGCCGGCCTCGCCTTCATCCATCAGGAGCTCAACCTCGTTCCGCATTTCAGCGCCCTGCAGAACATGCTGCTTGGCGCGCCCAAGGCGACGCGATTCGGGCTGATCGACTGGAAGCGTTCGAGCGGCAGGGCGAAAGCCGCGGCCGAAAGGGTCGGGATCAAGTTTCCGCTGGAAACGAAGGTCTCCGAACTGTCGGTCGCGCGAGCGCTGGCTCGTCATGATCAGCAAGGCGCTGGTGCGCGAAGCCTCGCTGATCGCGATGGACGAGCCCACGGCGGCGCTGTCGGGACCCGAAAGCGAGCAGCTCTTCTCCATCATCCGCGACCTCTCGGCGCACGGCGTCGCCATCCTCTATGTGTCGCATCGGCTCGACGAGGTGCTCGACCTCTGCGATCGGATCACCGTTTTGCGCGACGGCCGCGTCGTCGAGCGCGCGGCGCGCGGCGACCTCGACAAGAAGGGGCTCATCCGCGCGATCGTCGGCCATGATGTCAGGACCGCCGAAGCCGGCGCCGACGGCGGCGGACCGAAGCGGCGTCCCGCTCTTCTCGGCGCGAGGCGTCGGCGCGGCGCGGCGGTAAAGGACGTCAGCTTCGACGTCTTCCGCGGCGAGATTCTGGCGCTCGGCGGCCTGGTCGGCGCGGGCCGAACCGAAGTCGCGCGTCTGGCCTTCGGCGTCGACCGCCTGCAGGGCGGCCATTTCGAGCTCGAAGGAAAGCCCGTCTCGATCGAGAGCGAGACCCAGGCGATCGCGCTTGGCATCGCGCTCGTGCCGGAGGAACGGCGCTCTCAGGGCCTGATGCTGGAGCAGTCGGTCGGGTTCAACATCAATATCGCGTCGCTCGAAGCGTTCGGCGATCGCGGCGCTGCCCTTCTTGTCGTCGCCAAGAATGCGCAACAAGGCGCAGGAGCTGATCAGCGATCTCAGCATCAAGACCCCGAGCAGCGCGACCAGGATCGCGAGCCTCTCGGGCGGCAACCAGCAGAAGGCGCTGATCGCGCGCTGGCTGCGCCCGGGCACCAAGCTCCTGATCCTCGACGAGCCCTCCCGCGGCGTCGACGTCGGCGCGCGGGAGGAGATTCATGACGCCATCCGGGCTCTCGCCCGCAACGGCGTCGGCATCATCGTCATCTCCTCGGACGTCGAGGAACTCGCGATCCTCGCCGACCGGGTCCTCGTCATGCGCGAGGGACGAGTCGTCGGCGAACTCACCGGCGACGACATCACCGAGGCGCGGATCATCGAACTGAGCTATCATGACGCGGGCGACGCAGGGGGAGAAAGCGCTGACGAGCGGGGCGAGTGGCCAAGGAGCAACCGCCGCGAGCGGCCCGGGACGTCGGCGGCGGGCCGCGCTCACTTTCATTTCGCGCTACGGCACGATCTTTGGCCTTCTGGCGATGATCGTGTTCTTCTCGATCAACGCGCCTGGCACGTTCCTGTCGAGGGCCAATTTCCTCAACATCCTGAGCCAGGCGTCGCTGACCGCGATCATCGCGGCGGGTCTGACCTTCACGCTGGTCGTCGGCGAATTCGATCTCAGCATCGGCTATGTCGCAAGTTTCATCGGCCTCGTCGTCGCGGGGCTCATGGCCAAGGAGCGCCTGCCGATCCGGCTCAGCGTCGCGCTCGCGCTTCTGACCGGCATCGGCATCGGCCTTGTGAACGGGTTTCTGGTGACCAAGGTCCGGATCAACGCCGTCATCGCCACGATCGGCGTCGGCACCATGCTGACCGGCCTCGGCTTCTCCTATAGCGCCTTCCCGATCGCCATCGGCATCCCGCGCGCCTTCACCGACATCTCGCTCGGCCGCGCGCTCGTTTGGCGTGCCGAATCCGGTCTTCGTCATGGCTGCGGTTCTGGCGCTCATGTGGACCATCCTCAACAAGACCGACATCGGCCAGAAGATGCAGGCGGTCGGCAGCAACATCGAGGCGGCGCGGCTTTCCGGCATTCGGGTCGACCGCATCAAGATGTTCGCCTTCGCGACCGCCGGCTTCTGCGCGGCGCTGACCGGCGTGCTGCTGTCGTCGCTGCTCGGCAGCGGCACGCTGGCGGCGGCCGATGGCTATCTTCTCGACGCTTTCGCCGCCGTGTTCCTCGGTTCGGCGACGCTGCGCGAAGGCGAGTTTCATATCGTCGGCACGCTGGTCGGCGTGCTCATCCTCGCCGTCGGCTTCAACGGCCTCAGCATTTTCGGCGCGCCGACGTACTTTCAGCCGATCTTCAAGGGCGGCGTGCTGGTGCTTGCGGTCGGCATGTCGGCGCTGGCGCGGCGTTACGCCGCCGC
>CAVUJV010000028.1:200000-235514 GCA_963741845.1 uncultured Alphaproteobacteria bacterium | reverse complement strand
GCCCGGGTCTATTGGCGGGGCGGAATTTTCGACCTGAGAGTGACGCACCGTTGAGCGCTGACGAACCCCAAGTCACCGAGGCGCTCGCCATCGAGCATGGCCTGAAGCCGGACGAATACGCCCGTTTCGTCAAGCTCATCGGGCGGACGCCGACCTTCACCGAACTCGGCATCGTCTC
Source organism: uncultured Alphaproteobacteria bacterium (assembly GCA_963741845.1). GTDB lineage: Bacteria > Pseudomonadota > Alphaproteobacteria > Rhizobiales > Beijerinckiaceae > Roseiarcus. Next base: position 235,336 of record CAVUJV010000028.1, on the reverse strand, counting down.
GGCGATGTGGAACGAGCACTGCTCCTACAAGTCCTCCCGCCTGCATCTGCGCGGGCTGCCGACGAAAGCGCCGTGGGTCATTCAGGGGCCGGGCGAGAACGCGGGCGTCATCGACATCGGCGACGGCGACGCCTGCGTCTTCAAGATGGAATCGCACAATCACCCCTCTTTCATCGAGCCCTATCAGGGCGCGGCGACGGGGGTCGGCGGCATCCTGCGCGACGTCTTCACCATGGGCGCGCGGCCGGTGGCCTGCCTCAATTTCCTGCGCTTCGGCTCGCCCGATCACCCGAAGACGCGCCGCCTCGTCGCGGGCGTCGTGGCGGGCGTCGGCGGCTACGGCAATTCCTTCGGCGTGCCGACGGTCGGCGGCTCGGTCGGCTTCAACAAGGGCTATGACGGCAACATTCTCGTGAACGCCATGGCCGTCGGCGTCGCGAAAGCCGACGCGATCTTCTACGCCAAGGCGACCGGCGTCGGGAATCCGATCGTCTATCTCGGCTCCAAGACCGGCCGCGACGGCATCCACGGCGCGACCATGGCTTCCGCCGCCTTCGAGCAGGACGCGGAGGAAAAGCGCCCGACCGTGCAGGTCGGCGACCCCTTCGCCGAGAAGCTGCTGCTCGAAGCCTGCCTCGAACTCATGGCCTCGGGCGCGGTCGTCGCCATTCAGGACATGGGCGCGGCGGGCCTCACCTCCTCGGCGGTCGAGATGGGCGCCAAGGGCGACCTCGGCGTCGACCTCGACCTCGACCGCGTGCCCTGCCGCGAGACCGGCATGACGGCCTATGAGATGATGCTCTCCGAGAGCCAGGAGCGCATGCTGATGGTGCTCAGGCCCGAGAAGGAAAAAGAGGCCGAAGGCATTTTCCGCAAATGGGGGCTCGACTTCGCGGTCATCGGCCAGACCACCGACACGAAGCGCTTCGTCATCAGGCATAAGGGCCAGGTGAAGGCCGACCTGCCGATCAAGGAACTCGGCGACGAGGCGCCGCTCTACGACCGGCCGTGGGAGAGAACCGCGCCGGCGAAGGCGCTCGATCCGGCGAGCGTCGCGCCGCCCATGCCGACGGATCGCGCGCTCCTGAAGCTCATCGGCTCGCCCGATCTCTGCATCGAAGCGCTGGGTCTATGAGCAGTACGATTCGCTGATCCTCGGCAATACGGTGCAGGGGCCGGGCGGCGGCGCGGCGGTGATCCGGCTCGGCGACGGGCCGAAGGGCCTCGCGCTCACCACCGACTGCACGGAGCGCTATTGCGAGGCGGACCCGCGCGAGGGCGGCAGGCAGGCGGTCGCCGAGGCGTGGCGCAATCTCGTCGCGGTCGGCGCGAAGCCGCTGGCGCTCACCGACAACCTCAATTTCGGCAATCCCGAGAAGGCCCATGCGATGGGCCAGCTTGTCGGCTGCATCGAGGGGATCGGCGAGGCGGCGCGGGCGCTCGATTTCCCGATCGTCTCCGGCAATGTGTCGCTCTACAACGAGACGATGGGGTCCGGCATTCCGCCGACCCCCGCCATCGGCGGGGTGGGGCTCGTGGCCGATGTCACGAAAACGGCGAGCCCCGCCTTCAGGGCGGCCGGCGAGGACGTGCTGCTCCTCGGCGGCGCCCCCGGCTGGCTCGGCCGTTCGGCGTGGCTCGCGACGGTCGCGGGGCGCGACGAGGGCGCGCCGCCGCCTGTCGATCTCGCCGCCGAGAGGCGGAACGGCGAATTCGTGCGCGCGCTGATCGGCGCGGGCCGCGTGACGGCGGTGCAGGACCTCTCCGACGGCGGACTCGCCGTCGCGCTCGCCGAAATGGCGATGGCGGGCAATGTCGGCGCGGCCGTCGAGGCGCAGGGGCCGGAGCACGCCTTCTTCTTCGGCGAGGATCAGGCGCGCTATGTGCTGGCCTGCAGGCCGTCCGAGACGGCGGCGCTGATCGCCGACGCGGAGACGGCGGGCGTTCCGCTGGCGCGGATCGGCGCGACGGGCGGTGCGGCCCTGACGCTCGGGCGTTCCGCGCCCGTGTCGCTCGCGGCGCTGCGCGAGGCTTATGAAAGCTGGTTTCCCAACTTCATGGACGGAAAAAGCGAGGCCGCATGATCCCCTTTGTCATCGTCAAAACCGCGGGCGGCTTCGCCTATATCCGGTCCGAGCGCGTCGTCGCGATCAACGCGACGGACGCCGCCGACTGCATGATCCTCATGACGGACGGCGTGACCATAGAGGCGAAGGAGCCGGCGGAGGACGTCGTGGCCAGGCTGGAGGCCGAAGCCCGCGACGAGGAAGCCCATATGATCGAGGAGCGTAATCATGGCCATGTCGCAAAGCGAGATTGAAACGATGATCCGCGAGGCTTTTCCCGACGCCGAGGTCGCCGTGAAGGACCTCGCGGGCGACGGCAACCACTATGCCGCCAATGTCGTCACCGCCGCCTTCAAGGGCAAAAGCCGGGTGCAGCAGCACCAGATGGTCTATGCCGCGCTGAAGGGCAAAATGGGCGGCGACCTGCACGCGCTGGCGCTGACGACCTCGGCGGGGTGAGGCCGCGCTGATCGCGCGCTAGCGCCGGTCTCGGCCACAAGAGCGCAAGATGTCAATGTCGGAGAATGCTTCATGTCGCGGGTCTTGCGGCGCGACCGTTGGCAGGTGTCCTTGGTGCGGCAGCGCGGTCGTTCGACGCTCGCGCTATGAAGTACCTGGACGAATTTGCAAGGCGGGCGGGCTTCAGGCGCGCGCGCTTACGTACCAAGCCCATTGGACAACGCCCGCGTACGTTCTGCTGCTCGATCATCTTCGTCAGAGACGATCGATGCAGTCCTGACAGCGGCGCTCGAGTCAGATCAACCTGCCCGAGCTGCGACAAGTGCAGGGTTTGCTTAAGACGAAGGCATTTCCGCCGCCCGGCATCGAAGAGTCGTAAGCTGGTACGTGATGATGGAGAACTGGGCATGGATCGTCGACCTGCGCGTTCCGGCGGAGCGCCTGCGCGAAGTCAGACCGCCAGCTATCGAGCAGACCGCATGGGGCGGCTATCGCACCGAGTTCGATCAGACCTACGATTTTAAAGCGATCGCCGAAGACCTGCAGCGACCGGAAAGGTCGCAGTGAACTCCGAACGGACACAGGCGCTGACGCCGGCCTTGAAATCCGGGCGAGAAGCCGACGATATCAGGGCCGGCCGCGCGCTTTCGCGTGCGCCTGCCCGATTCCTTAAGTTCCAAAGCGAGGTTGAAACTTTGACCGCCGACGCCAAAGCTCCAAAGAACGACGCCCCGACCAACGAGGCCGCGACGACGCAGAGCTTCGAGGCCGACGTTTCGCGCCTGCTGCACCTCATGGTGCATTCGGTCTATTCCGACCGGGAAATTTTCATCCGCGAGCTCATCTCCAACGCCGCCGACGCCTGCGAGAAGCTGCGCTACGAGGCCATCGCCAACCCGGAGCTTGTCGCCGACGGCGCGCCCTTCGGGATTCAAGTCGCGCTCGACAAGGACGCGAAGACCCTCGCCATTTCCGACAACGGCGTCGGCATGAGCCGCGAGGACCTGACGGAAGCGCTCGGCACCATCGCCCGCTCCGGCACCAAGGCCTTCCTCGACAAGCTGAACGCCGAGGACGCCGGCAAGGAGGCGCAGGCGCTGATCGGCCAGTTCGGCATCGGCTTCTATTCCGCCTTCATGGTCGCCGACGAGGTCGTGGTCGAGACGCGCCGCGCGGGTTCGGAGCACGCCTGGCGCTGGTCGTCCGACGGCAAGGGCGCCTTTACCGTCGCCCCGCTCGCGCTCGACGCCGCGCCCGTCCGCGGCACGCGCGTCATCCTCCATCTGAACGCCGAGTCGCAGGAATTCCTCGACACGTGGCGGGTCGAGCGGATCATCCGCGATCATTCGGGCGGCGTCGCCGTGCCGGTCGATCTCGTCGAGAAGCCGGGCGCGGAGCCGAAGCGGGTCACGGACGGCGCGGCGATCTGGGCGAAGTCCAAATCCGACGTCACGCCCGAGCAATATGCCGAGTTCTATCGCGGCCTCTCCGGCCAGTTCGACGAACCGGCGCTGACCATGCACTGGCGGGCCGAGGGACGGCACGAATATACGGTGCTCGCCTTCATCCCCGGCTCGCGGCCGTTCGACCTGTTCGATCCCGTCCGCAAGGGGCGCAACAAGCTCTATGTGCGCCGCGTCCTCATCACCGAGAACGCCGACATCCTGCCGGGCTGGCTGCGCTTCGTGCGCCTCGTCGTGGACAGCGCCGACCTGCCGCTCAACGTCTCGCGCGAGATGATTCAGGAGAGCGCGGTCTTCGCCGCGATCCGCAAGGGCGTGACCAACCGCGTCGTGCAGGAGCTCGGCAAGCTCGCGGAGAGTGAGCCGGAGAAGTTCGAGAAAGTGTGGGAAAATTTCGGGTCCGTCATCAAGGAGGGCCTCTACGAGGACCCCGAGAAGCGCGACGGCCTCTTCAAGATCGCCCGCTTCGTCTCGACTGCGCATCCGAAGGGCGACCGCACGCTCGCCGATTATGTCGCGAACCTTCGCGAGAACCAGACGGCGATCTATTACCTCACCGGCGACGACGCGAAGCGCCTCGCCGCGAGCCCGCAGCTCGAAGGGTTTCGCGCACGCGGCGTCGAAGTGCTGCTGCTCGCGGACCCGGTCGATTCCTTCTGGGTCTCGACCGCGGCGGGCTTCGACGGCAAGCCCTTCAAGTCGGTGAGCCAGGGCGCGGCCGACATCAAGAATATCGCGCTGGTCGAAGGCGCGAAGCCCCCGGCCGAGGCAAGCGGCGAGGTCGCCACGCTCTTCGCCTTCGTCAAGCAGACGCTCGGCGACGAAGTGGCGGAAGTGCGCGCCTCCGACCGTCTCACCGACAGCGTCGCGTGTCTGATCGCGCCGGATTTCGGCCCGGACCGGCAGCTCGAAAAGATGCTGGCGGCGCATGGGCGGCTCAACGAGAAGGCCAAGCCCATCCTCGAAATCAACCCGACCCATCCGCTGACCCTCGGCCTCGCCGAGCGCTTCAAGGAAGGCAGGGACAAGCCGCTGATCGAGGACGCTTCGTGGCTGATGCTGGACGAGGCGCGGCTGCTGGAGGGCGCCACGGTCGAGGACGCGCCCGCCTTCGCCGCCCGCCTTCGCCGGGTGCTGGAGAAGGCGCTGGGGTGACCGCCGGACGCGCTGCGGGGCGTGCGCCCGCAGCGCAGCGCCGGACCGGGTGACCCCCGCGCTGAAAAGCTGTAGCCTCGGACTTAGCTTTCATTCGCCCCGATCCGACGCAATGGACGCCTGGGTATGCCGAAGACGCTGAACACTCCCTACGAAAAGGACGTGCTCCTGTGGTCGCAGGAGCAGGCCCGGGCGCTGCGCGAGCGGGATTTTTCCAAACTCGACATCGAGCACCTGGCGGATGAGATCGAAGACGTGGGCAAGAGCGAAAAGCGCGAACTGGCCAACCGCATGGCCGTCCTCCTGGCCCATCTCCTCAAATGGCGGTCCCAGCCCGAAAGGCGCAGCCCGAGTTGGCGTCATACGATCAACCATCAACGCAAGCGGATTGCGTTGCTCATCAAGGGAACGCCAAGCCTCAAGACGGTCCTGGGCGAACCGGACTGGCGTGAGGAAATGTGGCTCGACGCGCTTGCTCAGGCGTCGAGGGAAACCGGCATCGATGAGAGCGCCTTTCCGGAGACGAGCCCGTGGGATCTGGCCGAGGCCCTCGACGCCGACTTCTGGCCCGACGTTTGAAAGGGCTCCACCTCTGAGCCCGGCAAGTTTCGCAAACGACGCATTCTCGAAAATTGCACCGGGGAAAAATGATGGCAGACGCCGCAACGCTTCAAGAACTCGACGAACGGATCGCAGTGGCGCGAGACAATATCCGCGAGCTCACCGAACAGGCCGCCGCTCTCTCCGGCGCCGGGGATGAAGACCTCGCGGCGCTACGGATCGCGGAACAGGAGAAGGCGCTCGCCAAGCTTCTCAAGGAGCGTGAGGCGCTGGCCGGATAGCCTCTTTCCGAGGGCGCCTCCGAATTCCGGAGACTTGCCCCCCGCCCGCGCCTTTGCCAAAAGGGGCGCTCTCCCCGGGAGGTCAGCGCCCCATGTCCGCCGTCATCAATCCCGCTTTTGCGCGCATCGGCGAGGAAAACGCCTTCGCGGTTCTCGCCAGGGCCGCCGAATTGCAGCGGCAGGGCCGCGACATCATCAATCTCGGCATCGGCCAGCCGGACTTCAAAACCCCGCCCCATATCGTCGAGGCCGCCGTGAAGGCGCTCCACGATGGCGAGCACGGCTATACGGACGCGACCGGCATCCTCCCCCTGCGGGAAGCGGTCTGCGAGGACCTGCATCGGCGGCTGAACGCCGAGGTCTCGCCCGATCTCGTGATGATCGTGCCGGGCGGCAAGGTCACCATGTTCATGGCGATCCTGATGTTCGGCGTGCCCGGCGCCGACATCATCTATCCCGACCCCGGCTTCCCGATCTATCGCTCGATGATCGAGTTCGCCGGCGCGCGGCCGCTGCCCCTGCCGATGCGCGAATCCCGCGGCTTCGCCTTCTCGGCCGAAGAGACGCTGGCGCTGATCACGCCCGAGACCCGGCTCCTCATCCTCAATTCGCCCGCCAACCCCACGGGCGGCGTGACGCCGAAGGAAGAGATCGACAAGCTGGTCGCGGGCCTCGCGCGTTTCCCCAACGTCGCGATCCTGTCGGACGAGATCTACGGCCAGCTCACCTACGACGGGCTCGCCCACCAGACGCTGCTCGCCTATCCCGAGATCCGCGACCGGCTGATCCTGCTCGACGGCTGGTCCAAGACCTACGCCATGACCGGCTGGCGGCTCGGCTATTCCGTCTGGCCGAAGCCGTGGCGCGACATGGCGAGGAAGCTCGCGGTCAATTCCTATTCCTGCGTCAATTCCGCCGCCCAGTTCGCCGGAATCGCGGCGCTGAAAGGCCCGCAGGACTCGGTCGCGGCGATGCGGAGCGAGTTCGACCGGCGCCGCAAGGCGGTGGTCGCGGGCCTCAACAGGCTGCCGAACGTCAGCGCGGTGACGCCGAAGGGCGCCTTCTACGCCTTCCCCAATGTCTCCCGCACCGGCTGGAAGGCCAAGGCGCTCGCCTCGGCGCTTCTGCAGGACGCGGGCGTTGCGACCATCGGCGGGCCGGATTTCGGCGTGCACGGCGAGGGCTACCTGCGCCTCTCCTACGCCAATTCGCTCGAAAACATCGAGAAGGCGCTCGAGCGCATGCGTGAATTCCTCAGCCGTCCCGCGCCCGCGAGCGCGGCGGCCTGAGGGGAACGCGCATGCGAAATTCGGCGCTCGCGCTTCTGGCCCTCACGGCGGCGCTTGGAGCGTCGCCGGCTCAGGCGCAGGAGCCGCGCGCCTCGCAGGCCGCCTGCGACAGCAACAAGCTCGGCGGGCGCGAGCTTGCCGAATGCCTGCGCACGGCCGTCGAGAAATCGGACCGGGATCTTGCCGACGTGGTGGCGGCGGCCCTCAAGTCGATCGATTCCCGGAAAGGCCTGCTGTCGTCTCAGAAGGCGCGCTGGCGGCGCTCGCTGAACGAGGCCGAGGCGCAGTGGATCAACTGGCGGGACGTCGAATGCCAGGACGTGGCGCCCTTCGAGGCGGGCATGTCTGCGCGGGGCGGCGCCGATCCCCGGCTCACCTGCATCATCGACGCGGACGCCGCGCGTATTGCGAGCCTCAAGGCTCGCTATCCGTGAGCGGCGCGCAAGTTTCGGATTTTCGTATGACTCACGATGGTCTCGGCTTCGTCGACGACCCGCTCGACCGCGTTTCCTACCGGCGGGACGACGAAGCGGACGTATCCGCCTTGCGCGCGCGGCCGGACGCCCGCGCGATCCTCATCGCCCGCGACATGCCGGTGCTCGGCAAGGACGAGGGCGCGTTGCAGCCGCTCCTGCCGATGAAGGAAATCGACGCGCTCGGCGGCGCGCGCGTGGAGGCGTTGCTCGGCCTGCTTCCGGGCGGCGCGCCGGTGTTCGCGGCGCTGCTTCCCGACGAGGCGGTGGAGGAAAAGTCCGACGACAGCGACGGCTTTCTCGATCGCCGCGTGCTGGTCGTCCCCGGCCGCGACGACCTGAAGCTCATCGACCTGCGCTCGATCGCCGCCGGCGGCTTCGTGCCGACCGCGGAAGCGAGCATGCTCGGGACCGCCAAGGCGCTGATGACCTGGCACGCCCGCCGCTCCTTCTGCTCGAACTGCGGCGCGCGCAATGCGGTCGGCGCCGCAGGCTGGCGGCGCGAATGCCCCGTCTGCCACATGCAGCATTTCCCGCGCACCGACCCGGTGGTCATCATGCTCGCGGTCGATGGCGACGTGTGTCTTCTCGGCCGGCAGCGGCGCTTTCCCAAGGGCATGTATTCGGCGCTCGCCGGCTTTCTCGAGCCGGGCGAGACCATCGAACAGGCGGTCCGGCGGGAGATTCTGGAAGAATCGGGCGTCGCCTGCGGCGAGGTCCGCTACTTCGCCTCGCAGCCCTGGCCGTTCCCGTCCTCGATCATGATCGGCTGCTTCGCTCAGGCTGAAGGCCGCGCGCTCAAGGTGGACGAGGTGGAGCTGGAGGACGCGCGCTGGTTCTCGCGCCACGAGACGCGGGCGCTCCTGGAGCGGCGCCATCCGGACGGCCTCACCGCGCCGATTCCGATGGCGATCGCTCACCATCTTTTGAAGCACTGGGCGTTCGAGGAGGTGGAGTTCGGGGCGGGCGTGTAAACGCCTTCCGCCCGCGCGACTCCTTTGCGTTCCTTCTCCCTTTTTTCGGGCTTGCTCTCCCCGTTACGGCGGAGAAGGCGTTCAGCGCCTTGCGGCGTCGTCCGGCCTTCTCTATACCGAGCGCCGTTCAAAACTCCCCCGAAAAAAGGCTCAAAAAGGAAGCCTCCCATGGCCTTCATCGCCGACGCCCTCTCCCGCGTAAAGCCCTCCGCCACGATGGTGGTGACGCAGAAGGCGCGCGATCTCAAAGCCAAGGGCCGGGACATCATTTCGCTGTCGGTCGGCGAGCCGGATTTCGACACGCCCGACAACATCAAGGAGGCGGCGATCGACGCCATCCGCCGCGGCGAGACCAAGTACCCGCCGGTGCTCGGGATTCCGCCGCTGCGCGAGGCCATCGCGAAGAAGTTCCAGCGCGAGAACGGGCTCGACTACAAGGCCTCCGACGTCATCGTCGGCACGGGCGGCAAGCAGATTCTCTACAACGCCTTCCTGGTCACGATGAACAAGGGCGACGAGGTCATCATCCCCGCGCCCTTCTGGGTGAGCTATCCGGACATGGTGCTGCTCAACGGCGGCGAGCCGGTGCTCGTGCCGACCCGGATCGAGGACGGCTACAAGCTCCAGCCCGAGGATTTGGAGCGCGCCATCACGCCGCGCACCAAGTGGCTCGTGCTCAACTCGCCGTCGAACCCGACCGGCGCGGCCTATACGCGCGACGAACTGAAGGCGCTGACCGACGTGCTCGTGAAGCACCCGCATGTGTGGGTGCTCTCGGACGACATGTACGAGCATCTCGTCTATGGCGACTTCGAGTTCACGACGCCGGTGCAGGTCGAGCCGTCGCTGAAGCCGCGCGCGCTGACGATGAACGGCGTGTCCAAGGCCTATGCGATGACCGGCTGGCGCATCGGCTATGCGGCGGGTCCGGCGGAGCTCATCAAGGCGATGGACATGGTGCAGGGTCAGCAGACCTCGGGCGCCTGCACCATCGCCCAATGGGCCTCGGTCGAGGCGCTGAACGGGCCGCAGGACTTCATCGCCGAGCGCCGCAAGGCGTTCGAGGAGCGGCGCGATCTCGTGGTCTCGATGCTGAATCAGGCGAGGCTCCTCCAGTGCCCGAAGCCGGAGGGCGCGTTCTATGTCTATCCGTCGGTCAAGGACGCGATCGGCAAAAAGGCGCTGTCGGGCAAGGTGATCGCGACGGACGAGGATTTCGTCTCGGAGCTTCTGGAGCAGGAGGGCGTCGCCGCCGTCCACGGCACGGCCTTCGGGCAGGGCCCGAACTTCCGCGTCTCCTACGCGACCTCGCTCAAGACGCTCGAAGAGGCCTGCAAGAAGATCCAGAAGTTCACCGCCGACCTGCGGTGACGCGGGCCACAGGCGCAGCGCTCCTTCTTTCCGCAGGCGGGGAGAAGGAGCCTTCCGTCTTGCGCCCTATTCCTTGCCGACGGAAATGTCGGGCGCGGTCGGGTTCTTCATGCCGACGACATGATAGCCCGCGTCGACATGCAGGATCTCGCCGGTGACGCCGCGCGACATGGGCGAGAGGAGATAGACGGCGCTCTCGCCGACTTCCTCGATGGTCACGGTGCGGCGCAGCGGCGCGTTGTATTCGTTCCAGCGCAGGATGTAGCGGAAGTCGCCGATCCCTGACGCGGCGAGCGTCTTGATCGGCCCCGCCGAAATGGCGTTGACGCGAATCCCCTTCTCGCCGAGGTCGGCTGCGAGATAGCGGACGCTCGCTTCGAGCGCCGCCTTGGCGACGCCCATGACGTTATAGTGCGGCATCCATTTCTCGGCGCCGTAATAGGTGAGCGTCAGCATCGAGCCGCCGTTCTTCATCAGCTTTTCGGCGCGCTGCGCGATGGCCGTGAAGGAATAGCAGGAGATGGCGAGCGACCTCGTGAAATTGTCCTCGGTCGTGTCGATATAGCGGCCGGTGAGCTCGTCCTTGTCGGAAAAGGCGATGCAGTGGACCACGAAGTCGAGGCCGCCCCAGAGCTTTTCCACTTCCGCGAAGACGGCGTCGATGGTCGCTCCGTCCGTCACGTCGCAATGGCCGATCACATGCGCGCCGAGTTCCTGCGCGAGCGGGCGCACCCGCTTCTCCAGCGCCTCGCCCTGGTAGGTCAGCGCGATCTCCGCGCCGGCCGCGCGCGCCGCTTTTGCGATGCCGTAGGCGATGGAGCGATTGTTCGCGACGCCGAGGATTACGCCCCGCGCGCCGCTGAGGACGCCAGAATCGCTGCTCGCCAAGTCCGTTCGCTCCTCGGGCTCAATCCCGATATCCCGTCAGAGCGCGGGAATCAGGGCTGCTTTGCGGGCAAATCCCTTAGCGCCGCCGCGCCCCGATGGGAAGGCGGCCTCATCGGGCGTCCCGTCAAATAATGTTTGAATTCGGACATATGGGCGGGGGCTTCGCGGCTATCCCCTCGGATCGTAGGGCTTGTGCTCCCGCCATTTGCGCATGAGCTCTTCCAGCTCGTGATCCGCCGCCGCGGGCAGGACGACGCGGATCGTCGCCAGAAGGTCGCCGGCGGGACCGCCATTCGGCCCGGGCAGTCCCTTGCCGCGGAGTCTGAGCGCCTTGCCGCCGCCCGTTCCCGGCTGAAGCGCCATTTCGACCGCGCCGCCGAGCGTCGGCACCCGCACCTTGCCGCCGAGCACCGCCTCATAGAGCGTCACCGGCAGGTCGAGGCGGAGGTCCCGGCCTTCGACCCGGAAATTCGGATGGGGCGCGTAGCGGATGGTGACGATGACGTCGCCGGCCTGCGCGCCGCGTCCCGTGCCGGGATGGCCCTGGCCGCGCAGGCGGATCGACTTGCCCTCCTCGATCCCGGCGGGAACCGTGGCGTCGAGCACGCGGCCGGTCGGCAGCGCCACCCGCACGGAGCCGCCGGTCGCGATGGTTTCGAGCGGGACGGAAACGGCGACCGCGATGTCCTCGCCCTTCGCGGCGCGCGCATGGGCGCCGCGCGCCCGCCCGCCGCCGAAAAGCTCGGAGAGAATGTCGGGGTCGATGCCCCCGCCGGAGAAGCCGCCGCGCCCGAAATCGAAGCCGCCCGGCCCGCCGCCCGGCTGGCCGCCGCCGAAGCCGAAGCCCTCGAATTGCGGGGCGCGCGGCTTGCCTTCCGCGTCGATCTCGCCGCCGTCGAAAGCCTTGCGCTTCTTCTCGTCGCCGAGAATCTCGTAAGCCGTCCCGATCTCCGCGAAGCGCTCCTTGGCGCGCGGCTCCTTGCTCTGGTCGGGATGGAATTTTTTGGCGAGCTTGCGAAACGCCGATTTGATCTCAGCGGCGGTCGCCGTCTTGGTGACGCCCAATACGTCATAAGGATTTCGCATCATATGCCCAGTCTGCGGCGCTGACCGTAAACAAAAGCCCCGGCGCCGGTGTCCCCGGGGATATTTGGGCCTTGCCCCCGCGCCACGCAAGTCCGGCGCGGCCGTTGCGGTTGTCCGCCCTCCCGGCCGCGTCTATGACGGCGCTGCGCGCTTCCCGCGCGCGGAACATGGAAATGGCCGAAAACGTGAGCGACTTCACCGAAGCTGAGGATCCCTTCGCGCTGTTCGCGCAATGGTTTCAGGAGGCCTCCCGTTCCGAGCCGAACGACCCGGACGCGATGAGCCTCGCAACCGTCGACGCCGACGGCCTGCCCGACGCGCGCATGGTGCTCTGCCGCGGCGCCGATTCGCGCGGCCTCGTCTTTTATACGAACCAGGAAAGCGCGAAGGGCGTCGAGCTCGCCGATCATCCCAAAGCCGCCGCCCTCTTCCACTGGAAGTCGCTGCGGCGTCAGGTCCGGTTCCGCGGCCCGATCGCCGAGGTCACGCCCGCCGAGAGCGACGCCTATTTTGCGGCGCGCCCCCGTCTCAATCGCATCGGCGCCTGGGCGAGCCAGCAGTCCCGGCCGCTCGATTCGCGTGCGACGCTCGAAGCGAAAGTGCGGGACTACGACCGTCAGTTCGGCGAGGGCGACATCCCGCGTCCGCCCTATTGGGGCGGGTTTCGGCTGACGCCGCTCGAGATCGAGTTCTGGAGCGACAACGCCGGGCGGCTGCATGACCGCGTCCGCTTCCGGCGACCTTCCGCGGATGCGCCGTGGACGAAGCAGCGGCTCTTTCCGTGACACAGGCCTCGCGCGTCCCCTCCCCGCGCGTGGGGAGACGGGGACATGTCTGACGGGCCGGCCGATCGCCTTTATCCGGCGCGGCCGATCCTCGCGGTCTCGGCCGCGGTCTTTCGGGACGGCCGCGCGCTCGTCATCCGCCGGGCGAGGGCGCCGATGATCGGCTGCTGGTCCCTGCCGGGCGGCGTCGTCGAGGTCGGCGAGACGCTGGCGCAGGCGCTCGCCCGCGAACTTGCCGAGGAGGTCGGGATCGAGGCGGAGGTCGTGGCTTTCAACCGGCATGTCGAGCCCATCCTTTGCGAGGGCGAGCGCGTGAAGACGCATTTCGTCATCGCCTCTTTCGTGGCGCGCTGGCGGCGCGGCGAGCCGCGGGTGAGCGACGAGGCCGACGCCGTCCTGTGGATCGAGCCGGACGCCTGCGCGGGCCTGAAGACCACGCCCGGCCTCGCCGGAATTGTCGCATCCGCCGCCGAAATCGACGGACGTCTCCCGTGACGCGCGCCGCCGTCTTCGTGCTGGCGCTTCTTGCCGCAGCCCCGGTCGCTCGCGCCGCGCAGCCGGCGGCGGCGCCCGCGCCTCCCGCCAAGACCGCTGCGGCGCCGGGCGCCAAGCCCGAGACGCCCGACCAGGCAAAGCCGCCCGCCCCTCCGAGGACCCCGCCGCCCTATGAGGCGCAGCTCATACGCCTCGGGGAAATGACGGGCGCGCTCGCCTATCTTCGCGACCTCTGCGGCGCCGGCGACGGCGCAATCTTCCGTGCGAAGCTCGCCGCCCTGATCAAAGCCGAAGGGATTCAGGACGACACGAGGGACCTGATCGCCGGCGCCTATAACGACGCCTATCGCGGCTATGCGGCGAACTATCGCACCTGCACCCCCGCTGCGAAGGAGGTCATCGCCAATTTCCTGAAGGAGACGGAGCGCCTCGCCTCCGACGTCGCCGCGCGGTTCGGCGGGGGCTGAAGCGGGATCCCGCTCCGCGCTCCTCACACGCTGTCGGCGAGAATCCGCTCGTAGTCCTTCAGCGGCGCCGCGCCGGAGCGGATCGCCTCGGCGAGTCCGCTCGCCGCGGGCAGGAGCTTCTCGGCGAAGAAGCGCGCGAGGCCCACCCGGCCCATCTCCCCGCCGTTGCCTTCCGCCGCGAGCGCCTCGGCCGCGAGCCCCGCCTTCGCGAGGCAGGCGCCGCCGAGCGTCAGGCCGAACAGGCGCAGATATTGCGACGCGCCGGCGAGCGCCGCGTCGGGATCGCTCTTGAGCCACCCGGCCATTGCCCCGGTGGCGGCTTCGAGCGCGTCGGCGGCCTTGCCGAGCTCCGTCGCGGTCGCGCCGAAGTCCGCGCCGCCGTCTCTCGCGACCCTGTCGGCGATCGCGCGCACGCCCGCGATCTCGGCGGCGACCGTCTCGCCGCCGGAAAGCGGGAGCTTGCGCTGGACGAGGTCGATCGCCTGCACGCCGTTCGTGCCTTCGTAGATCGCGGCGATGCGCGCATCGCGCATGTGTTGCGCCGCGCCCGTTTCCTCGATGAAGCCCATGCCGCCATGCACCTGAACGCCGAGCGTGGCGGCTTCGTCTCCGATGTCGGTCGAGAAGGCTTTGGCGATCGGGGTCAGCAGGGCGGCGCGCTCCGCGCCTTTGGCGCGCGCCTCCGGCGTGCGGCCGTGCGCCGCGAGGTCGAGCGAGGCCGCCGTCAGGTGGCAGATCCCGCGCGCGGCCTGAACACAGGCCTTCATCGTCATCAGCATGCGCTGCACGTCGGGGTGGTCGATGATCGGCGCCATGGCGGCGCCGCCCTTCGGCCCCCGGCCCTGCCGGCGCTCCCGCGCGAAGGCCAGCGCCTGCTGATAGGCGCGCTCCCCGATCGCGACGCCCTGCGTGCCGACGGCGAGCCGGGCGGCGTTCATCATCACGAACATCGCGGCGAGGCCGCGGTTCTCCTCGCCGATGAGCCAGGCTTTCGCGCCATCCTTCTCGCCATAGATCATGACGCAGGTCGGCGAGCCGTGGATGCCGAGCTTGTGCTCGATGCTGGCGCAGCGGACGTCGTTCCGCTCGCCGAGCGAGCCGTCCTCGTTCACGAGGAATTTCGGCGCGAGGAAGAGCGAGAGGCCGCGCGTGCCGGGCGGCGCGTCGGGCAGGCGCGCCAGCACGAGATGGACGATGTTGTCGGCCATGTCGTGCTCGCCATAGGTGATGAAGATCTTCTGGCCGAACAGGCGGTAGGTCCCGTCCGCCGCGCGCTCCGCCCGCGTCTTCACCGCATTGAGGTCGGAGCCCGCCTGAGGCTCCGTGAGGTTCATGGTTCCGGTCCAGCGGCCCGCGACCATCTCGCCGAGATAGCGGTCGAGCAATTCCTTCGAGCCGTAGGACTTCAGCGCCCCGATGGCGCCTTCGGTCAGCAGCGGGCAGAGCGCGAAGGCCATCGAGCCGCCGTTCCAGATTTCGGTGCAGGCGACGTTGACGAGATGCGGCAGGCCCATGCCGCCATATTCCGCGGGCGCCGAGACGCCGCCCCAGCCCGCTTCCGCCCAGCGGCGGTAGGCGTCCGCGTAGCCGGTCGGCGTGGTCACGACGCCGTCGGTCCAGCGGGCGCCCTCGATGTCGGCCGGGCGGTTGAGCGGCGCCAGTTCCTCGGTCGCGAAGCGGCCCGCTTCGCCGATGACGGCGGCGATGGTCTCCCAGTCGTGATCGCCTTCGAGCTCCGTCTCAAGGAGCTTTGGCATCTCGGCGACCGCCTGCAGCGAGAAGAGGATGTCGGCTGCGGGCGAACGATAGGACATGGAAACCTCGAAAAGGGCGGAGGGCCCGTTTCCCGGGCGTTGCGTCTGTCCTATCACGGCGCTGAGTCGATGGTCATGAGGAATGCGTGCGGCTGTCGCGCGCCCGGAGGGACGATGCAGGACAGGAAAGCGACGCGGCTCGTCCCGGCCGACCGGCAGGCGATCGCCGAAGCCGCGGAGATCCTCAAACGCGGCGGCCTTGTCGCGATGCCGACGGAGACGGTCTACGGCCTTGCGGCCGACGCCACCTCCGATCGGGCCGTGGCCGGCATCTATGCGGCCAAGGGGCGTCCGTCCTTCAATCCGCTGATCGCGCATGTGGCGAGTCTGGAGGCCGCGAAGGAGGAGGGCGTCTTCGGGCCGGAGGCCGAGGCGCTGGCGCGCGCCTTCTGGCCGGGCGCGCTCACGCTCGTCGTTCCCGCGGCGCCTTCGTGCCGGGTCAGTCTGACGGCGCGCGCCGGGCTCGATACGCTCGCGCTTCGCGTCCCCTCGCATGAGACGGCGCGGGCGCTCATCGCCGCGACGGGCCGCGCCTCTGGCGGCGCCCTCCGCGAACCGCTCGGGCCGCGTCAGCCCGACCACGGCGGGCCATGTGCTGGAAGATCTCGACGGGCGCATCGACCTCATCCTCGACGCGGGGCCTTCGCCCCACGGGCTCGAATCGACCATCGTCGCCTGCGTCGGCGGCCGGGTCGCGTTGCTGCGGCCCGGCGCGGTTCCGCGCGAGGCGATCGAAGCCGTGCTCTCTCGCCCCGCTTCTTGTGGAGAGCGCCGATCCCGCGGCGCCGAGCGCGCCCGGCCAACTCGCTTCGCATTACGCGCCGCGCGCCGCCGTGCGGCTCGACGCGACAAGCGTCGAGCCCGGGGAGGCCGCGCTCGACTTCGCGGGCGCTCTCGCAGGCCAGCCCGCGCTCGCGCGGCTCGATCTGTCGTCGGGCGGAGACCTCGTCGAGGCGGCGGCCAATCTTTTCGCCTTTCTCCGCAGGCTCGACGCATCCGGCGCGCGCCGCATCGCGGTCGCCCGGATTCCCGGTCGAGGACTTGGCGCGGCGATCAATGATCGACTCAGGCGCGCCGCCGCTCCGCGGGAGACTTGATTTATAACTAAATTTATAGCTAAAGCTTCTGTTAAATTACGGTTTTCGTTGCCGGTTTGCCTTTTGTTTGGGTCCTGATCCGCCCGGGTGGGCGCTGCAAGGTCGACAGACGATGGACGTTGGACTCAGTTGGGACGAATTCCGGCTCGTCAAAGCCATCGCGGATGCGCGTTCGCTGTCCGGCGCCGCCAAGCGTCTGGGGCTCAATCACTCGACGATCTTCCGCCGCCTGTCGGCGCTCGAAAAGCTCGTCGGCGTCCGGCTCTTCGAGCGCTCGCGCGACGGCTACGAGACGACGGCCGCCGGGCGCGAGATGGCGGCGCTCGCGGCCGCGATGTCCGATTCGATCGTCGATTTCGAGCGACGCGTCGCGGGACGCGACCCGAAGCCTTCCGGCCTGCTGCGCGTGACGGCCGGCGAGATGATCGGCCAGCGCTTACTGCCGGGGATCATGACGCATTACCATTCCAAATATCCGTCGGTGACGCTTGAGCTTGTCCTGACCAACCAGCTCGTGAACCTCGCGCGCCGCGAGGCGGACGTGGCGCTGCGCCTTACCAACGATCCGGTCGAGACCCTTGTCGGGCGCCGCATCTGCTCGGTGCGCTGGGCGCCCTATTGCCGTCGCGACCTTATCGAAGCGGACGGTTTTCGCGGGGTCGAGACGCTGCCTTTCGTCGGCTTCGGCGAAGCCTTCGGGGCGAGCGTCACCCGCCGGTGGATCGAGACCAGGATGGGGCCGTTGCGGATCGCGGCGCGCGTGAGTTCGGTCGAGAGCATGCTGGCGCTTGCGGTGCAGGGATTCGGAGCGGCGCTGCTGCCGTGCTTTCTGGGCGGGGCCGAGCCGAGCCTTGTCCGTCTGACCGAGCCGGCGCCGGCTCTGGAAGTGGGCTTGTGGATTCTCACACACGCCGACCTCCGGCGCTCCGCGCGCGTCCGCAGCTTCATGGATCTCGCCGCGGCGGAACTCGCCAAGCATCGCCGGACGCTCGAAGGCGCGACATTGGAGCCGCTGTTGCAGCCGAATCCGCTTTCGCTTGTAAGCTCGGCGGCGGAAGCCTAAGAATTTCACCTCAATCGTCGTCGAATCAATGAGGCGGCGAGCTGATCCTCCTGGGGGAAATCCAATGAAAGACATTACGCGCCGCGGCCTGATCGTCTCCGGAGCCGCGATGGCGACGGGCGCCCTGCTGTCGCCCGCCGAAGCCGCGACCGGTTCGATCGCGCTCCATATCGTGAGCGCAGGCTTCATCTTCGGCATGTCCGGCGGCAGCGGCGCACTGACCTTCAAGGGCGTCAATTATCCGATCTCGATTGGCGGGATCAGCGCTGGCGCAACGATCGGCGCCTCGGGGACCGATCTCGTCGGCACCGCCTCGCATATGCGCGACCCGCGCGACATCGAGGGCATCTATTCGGCGGTCGGGGCTAGCGTCGCCGTCGCGGGCGGCCGGTCCGCGATCACGATGACGAACGCCCGCGGCGTCGTCCTCCGGCTTCGCGGCCGTCAGGTCGGCTTCATGATCTCGTTCGACCTCAACGGGATGAGCCTCTCGCTGCGCTGAGGGCGACGGGAGGAGACGCGGGCGGCCGGGCTTGCGCCCGGCCTGTCAGGCGGTCTCCGGGGCGTGCTGGCCGTAATAGGCGGTCGCGCCGTGCTTGCGCTTGAAATGCTTGGCGAGCAGTTCCGGCTCGATCGGCGCGAGATTGGGCGCGAGCTGAAGCGACATCAGCGCCATATGCGCGATGCATTCCATCGCGACCGCCGCCTCGACCGCCTTCGCGACCGTCGGTCCCCAGGCGAAGGGGCCGTGCCGGTTGACGAGAACGCCGGGGAATTCCGCCGGATCGAGTTCCCTGAAACGTTCAATGATGACCTCGGCCGTCTCCCATTCATAGGCGCCGCCGCCGATCTCCTCCGGGGTCATCTTGCGGGTGATCGGCACGTCGCCGTTGAAATAATCCGCGTGCGTCGTTCCGAAGATCGGAATCGGCCGGCCCGCCTGCGCGAAGGCGACCGCGCAGGAGGAGTGGGTGTGAACCACCCCGCCGACATTCGGAAACTCAAGGAAGAGCCTCCGGTGCGTCGGCGTGTCGGATGACGGGTTGAGGCCGTTCTCGAGCCTCCGTCCGTCGAGGTCGACGAGCACCATGTCCTCGACCGAGAGCTTCTCGTAATCGACGCCGCTCGGCTTGATCGCGAACACGCCTTTGGCGCGGTCGATGACGCTCGCATTGCCGAAGGTGAGGTTGATGAGCCCATGGCGGGGCAGGGCGACATTCGCCTCATAGGCCTCGCGCTTGAGTTCGGTATAGGCGGCCATTTCGTTCTGCTCCTGGCGCAATCCGCGCCGACGCGGCTCAGGCTCTGAAGCCCTGCGACAGGTAATAGTAAACGTCGTTGGCGCGCAGGTCCTGCTTGAGCGACGAGATCGTCGTCCCGTCGCCGATCCGCACGCATTCGATGCCCGCCATCGTCGCGAAATCCTCGAGCATCTCGTGGGTCACGCTGTAGCTGAAGCCGGTGTGATGCGCGCCGCCCGCGAGGATCCAGCCGCCGCAGGCCGTCTTGAAGTCCGGCCTGCATTCCCAGACCGCGCGGGCGACGGGGAGCTTCGGCAGCGGCGGATGCTCGACCGCCATCACTTCGTTGACGATGAGCCGGAAGCGGCGGCCGAGATCGACGAGGCTCGCGTTCAGCGCATGACCCGGCGTGGCGTCGAACACGAGCCGCACCGGGTCCTCCTTGCCGCCGATCGACAGCGGATGGATCTCGAGCGACGGCTTGCCCGCGGCGAGGGACGGGCAGACCTCAAGCATGTGCGAGCCGAGGACGAGGTGCTGCTCCGGATCGAGGTGATAGGTGTAGTCCTCCATGAAGGAGGTGCCGCCGGGCAGGCCCGCCGCCATCACCTTCATCGCGCGCACGAGCGCGGCGGTCTTCCAGTCGCCCTCGCCCGCGAAGCCCAGACCGTCTTCCATGAGGCGCTGCGGACCGAGGCCCGGAAGCTGCTTGAGGCCATGCAGATCCTCGAAGGTCGTGGTGAAGCCCTTGAAGCCGCCGTCGCCGAGAAAGGCGCGCAAGCCCAGTTCGAGCCGGATGCCGTAGACGAGCGAATCGCGCCGCTCGCCGCCCTTCCGCATCTCCGGCGCGACCTTGTAGCGCTCGTCGTATTCGGCCGCGACCCGCTCGACCTCGGCGTCGGAAACGCCATTGACCACGGCCACGAGATCGCCGACGCCCATAAGTGTTGGTGGCGAAGCCGAAGGTCATCTCGGCGCCGACCTTGTCCCCTTCCGTCACCGCGACCTGGCGCATGTTGTCGCCGAAGCGGCAGAACTTCGCGCCCTGCCAGTCGCGCCAGGCGCGCGCGGCGCGCATCCAGGCGTTGATCCGGTCATGCACTTCCGGGTCCGACCAGTGGCCGACGACGACCTTCCGGTTGAGCCGCATGCGCGAATGGATGAACCCCGCCTCGCGGTCGCCATGCGCCGCCTGATTGAGGTTCATGAAGTCCATGTCGATCGTCGCCCACGGCAGGTCGCGATTGAACTGCGTGTGCAGATGCAGGAACGGTTTCCTCAGTTCGTTGAGGCCCCGGATCCACATCTTCGAGGGCGAGAAGGTGTGCATCCAGAGGATGAGGCCCGCGCAATTCGGGTCCGCATTCGCCTCGGTGCAGATCTTCGCGATCTCGTCGGGCGTCGTGGCGACCGCCTTCATCACCGTCTTCAGCGGCAGCTTCTTCGATTCGGCGAGCGCCCTGGCGATCTCGCGCGCGTTCGCCGCCACTTTCTCGAGCGGCCCCGGCCCATAGAGATGCTGCGAGCCGCAGACGAACCAGATTTCCGGATTGTCGAGAGCGATCATTTTGACCTTCGTTTCTTGTTGCGTCGAAGACGGGAGCCGCTCAGGCGCGCTCGGCGTATTTGATGTCGATGAGGCTCTTCATGATCTTCGAGAGATCGACCGATGTCTTGAGCCCGCCGAACGAATCGTGGAGGTCGCGATAGAGGGCGTAGAGCTTGTCGTAGACCGCCTTGTTCCCGGCGATCGGCTCGAAATGCTGGGGCTTCAGCGAGGTCATCGCGTTCTCCGCGGAGGCGAAGTCGGAATGGGCGCCGGCGAGCACGGCGGCCGAAATCGCCGAGCCCAGAGCGCAGGTCTGAGTCGAGCTCGCGACATGCATCGCGCGGCCGGTGACGTCGGCGTAGATCTGCATGAGCAGCGCATTCTTCTCCGCGATGCCGCCGGTGCAGACGATGCGGTCGATCGGCACGCCATATTCCTCGATGCGCTCGATGATGGCGCGGGCGCCGAAGGCGGTCGCCTCGATCAGCGCGCGATAGATGTCGGCGCGGGTCGTGTAGAGGTCCTGTCCGAGGATCAGGCCGGAGAGCAGCTGGTCGACGAGGATGGTGCGGTTGCCGTTGTTCCAGTCGAGCGCCAGAAGCCCGGCCTGTCCCGGCTTCTGTTTGGCGGCCTCGGCGCTCAGTTCCGCGTGCAGCGCCGCGTCGCCGCCGCAGATGCCCTCGACCCACCATTTGAAGATGTCGCCGACCGCCGACTGTCCGGCCTCGATGCCGAAATAGCCGGGCAGGATCGCGCCCTTGACGATGCCGCAGACGCCGGGGATGTCCGGGACCGTCTTGTCGAGCGAGACGACCGCGCAGTCGCAGGTCGACGTGCCGATCACCTTGACGAGCGTGCCTTCGCGCACGCCGCAGCCGATGGCGCCGTAATGCACGTCGAACTCGCCGATGGCGATCGGGATGCCTGCCTTGAGGCCGAGCGTCCCGGCCCATTCGGCCGACAGCGAGCCCGCAGGCTCGGTCGCGTCATAGGCTTTTGTGTAAAGGCGGTCGCGCAGATCCGCGAGGCGCGGGTCGAGCGCGGCGAGGAATTCCTTGTCCGGCAGGCCGCCCCAGTCGTCGGCGTAGAGCGCCTTGTGGCCGGCCGCGCAAATGCCGCGCTTGACCTTGGCCGGGTCCGTCACCCCCGCGAGCACCGAGGGAATCCAGTCGGAAATCTCGATCCACGACGCCGCGGCCTCGAAGGTCCTCGGCGCGACATTGAGGCAGCGCCAGATCTTCGACCAGAACCATTCGGACGAATAAACGCCGCCGCATTTGGCGATATATTGCGGGCGGATTTTCGCGGCGGTTTCGGTGATCCGGGCCGCCTCGCGCCAGCTCGTATGATCCTTCCAGAGCCAGCATTGCGCCGAAAGCTCGTCCTTGTAAGCCGGATCGAGCGCGAGCGGGCGATTGGCGGCGTCGACCGGAAGCGGGCTCGATCCGGTCGTGTCGACGCCGATGCCGACGACCTTGGCCGCATCGAAATCGGGCGTCTTCTCCGCTTCGGCGAGCGCGCCCTTGATGCTCTTCTCGAGACCGTAAAGGTAGTCGCCGGGATGCTGGCGGGCGAGAAGCCCGTCTTTCGGGTCGAGCAGAATGCCTTGCGTTCCGGAGGGATAGTTGACGACGCAGCTGCCGTATTCGGCCCCATCTGCCGAGCGGACGATGAGGGCGCGCACCGAATTGGTGCCATAATCGACGCCGATCGTGAACATGGACGCTCCGGGATTGGGCCGTTTCCTGGCGCCGCCCGAGGCAAGGCTGCATCGGCCGGCCAGCTGACATTTTTGCGCGCACCATAGCGGCGCCAATCAAAAAGGGAAGGCGGCGGAGGTCAATTCTTCATACAATTGCGATTCTGTTGAGCCGAAAGCACGGACGGCTTCCAGCGGCCTCCGGGGAGAGCTTCGGCAGCGGGTCCCCGCAGAGGCCGTCCGACAGACAAGAACGCCCTTTTTGGCGCGCTTGCGCCGTCAAGGCTCAGGTCTCCGCCCGCCGTCGCGCTTGACCCCGCCCGCGCGCCGCGCTTCCCTCTCGGAACGACCGGGAGTCCCATGGCCAAGCCGCCCATCGATCCGGAAGCCGCCCAGCAGGCCGCCATCGCCGACGCCAGGCGGCTGATGCGCCTCGCCCGCACCGGGGCGCTGGCCACGCTCGACCCCGAGACGGGCGCGCCGCTCACGACGCTGATCGGCGTCGCCAGCGATTTCGACGGCTCGCCGCTTTTCCTGATGTCGACGCTCGCCCGCCATACCCGTCATCTCGGCCAGGACCCCCGCGCGTCCCTTCTGCTGACCGGCGAGCCCGGACGCGGCGATCCGCTCAACCACCCCCGCGTGACCCTCAGCGGCGCGGTCGAGAAGCTCGCCGAGCCGCGCGCGCGAAACCGCTACCTCCAGCGCAATCCGAAGGCGAAGCTCTATGTCGACTTCGCGGACTTCTCCTTTTTCCGGCTTGCGGTGGAGAGCGTCCATTTCAACGGCGGCTTCGGCCGCGCGAACGCCGCTGACGCCCGCCGACCTTCTGTCGTCGCGCGAGTCGGAGGTCGCGCTGAGCGAGGCGGAGCCGCGCCTTCTCGATGCGATCAACAGCCGCGGCGACGCCTTCGTCGCCGGCCTTGCGGGTCACAAGTCGTCCGCGAGGCGGGTCTGGCGCGCCATCGGGCTCGACCCCGACGGCCTCGATCTCGCGGCGGGCGGGAGCGCGGCCCGCCTCGCCTTTTCCGAGCCCGCGCGCGACGAAGCGTCGTGGCGCGCCCGCTTCGCAGAGGCGGCCCGGGAGAGCGACGCATGACGTCTGACGGGCCGGGCGCGATGACGATCCTCGAAGAAGGCCGGGAGCTCGCCGAGGGAGCCGTCGCGCCTGTCTTCATCCATTCGAGCTGGCGCACCGGCAGCACCTGGCTCTGGGAGAAGCTGAGACAGGCGCCCACGACCATCGCCTATTGCGAGATCTTCCACGAGCGGCTGGCGCATTGCGACATCGCGGAGATGCGCGACAACGACTTCGCCAGATGGAATTCCAAACATCCCGAGGGCGCGCCCTACTTCCTCGAATTCGGCCCGCTGATCGGGGCGAACGGCGCGGTTCGCGGCTATGCGCCAAGCATGGCGGTCGACGACTTCATGCCGGAGGGCGGGGTCGCCGGCCCGCTCACGTCGGCCGAGCAGGCCTATCTCGAAGGGCTCATCGGCGCGGCTCTCGCGCGGCGCCGCGTCCCCGTGCTGACGGACACCCGCACGCTCGGCCGCTTCTCCGCCATCGCCAAGGCCTGCCCGGGCCGGCAGGTGCTGCTCGTGCGCAACATCTTCCACCAATGGGCGTCCTATTCGGAGCAATGGGCGCAAGGGAATGACTACTTCTTCCACATGCAGTGGCGGACGATCGAAGCGGCGCGGCGCGACCCCTTCGTGGCGCTCCTCGCCGAGTGGTTCGATCGAGGCGAAAAGACGCCGCAAAGCGCGGCGGCCTTCCAGCTCTTCCTGCTCTTTCACCTCTATCTCTACGCAAGCGCCTACGACTCGGCCGATCTCATCGTGGATCTCAACGCGATCAGCGGCGGACCCAGACGCGCGGGCGCTTGCCGAAGCCGGTCTTGCCGATTGCGTGCGCTTTCCCGTCGATCTGTCCGACGTGCGCGCGACCTTCGGCCTCTCGCTCTTTCCGACGCTTTCCAGGGCCGCCTTTGTCGACGTCATCGATCAGTTCGCCAAACAGGCGATCGCCAGTTCGGCGAGCGCGGAGGCGACGGCGTTCGCCATGCGGCTCAAGGATGAGGCGCTGATGGAATGGGAGCGCTGCGAGTTTTATAGCGGGTCCCTTCGGGTCTGGGCGGGGCGGCGGTTGAACGAGATCAAAAGGCTGCGCGGACGACGCGCGCCGCGGCTTCGATCGCCGCCGAAGCAAAAGCGGCTCAATTTGAGAGAGGGATCGACCGACTTAAAAAGCTCGCCAAGGCGCCGCGCGCGCGCAAACCCGGCTGCGCGCGCCAAGACTTCCCTCAAACCCAAGACTTCCCGCAAACGAAGAGAGGCAAACGGTGAAGCACGGAGAGGCGAGCCGCACGGCGCTCGGCGCCGCCGGACATCGCGCCGCGCATCAACGGCCGTGCAATTGCACGGCCGTCCCTGACCTCGGATAGCTTTGCTCCATGTCGAGGCGCGGATGACGCCGAGAGAGATATCGACCGCCTCGGCAAGCAGGCCAAACGAAGACGGTCAGAAAGCCGGCTGCGGGTAAGCCCTCGGCTTTCGGCAGAGGGATCGAGCTTTATGTCGCGCGGATCGCCATGTTTTCGTCTGAGCTGGACAAGTCGTCGCCGGGTAAGCGGCGTGCTTTTGTCAAGATTGCGCGACTTGGGCAAGAGCTCAAACAAGGATCGGGAGATAGTGCGCTCGCCTTCGACGATCTTACAAAGTCTTCATAATCCCGCCATCGGTGCGTAAACGCCACGGCTCCATAACGGCTCCATCGCGTTGGCCGCCTCTTCGCCGACGCTGTTCGAAAGAATGGAGCAAGATACCGTGGCCAATCCCTTCCCGAGCTTCCCCCGGCCGAAGTCCTTGCGGGCAGCCCTCCTCGGCGCTGTGGCTTTCGCAGCCGTCGGCGGCTTCGCCCTCGAAACGCTTCCGCTCGCCAGCAACCCCGCGATCGCCGCGGCCGAAATGACCGCGCCTTCCGTCGCCCCCACCTCCTTCGCCGACGTCGTCGATCATGTGAAGGGCGCCGTTGTCTCGGTCAAAGTCCGGATGGACGACAGCAAGGTCGCGTTCAACGGCGACAGCGACAATGACGGCGGCCCGGACCAGGGTCAGGGCGGCATGCAGGGTCTTCCGCCGGGCATCCAGAAATTCTTCCGTGAATTTGGCGCGCCCGGCCTCGGCCGCCCCGGCCAGCGCTTCGGCGGCCAGGATCGTCCGCGCACGATGATGGCGCAGGGCTCGGGCTTCTTCATCACGCCCGACGGCTACATCGTCACCAATAACCATGTCGTCGAACACGCCAAGGACGTGACGATCACCACGTCCGACGGCAAGACCGTCCCGGCGCGCGTGGTCGGCACGGACCCCAAGACCGACCTCGCTCTCCTCAAGGTCAAGGAAGGCTCGAACTATCCCTATGTCTCGTTCGCCGGGAAGGCGCCGCGGGTCGGCGACTGGGTCATCGCGGTCGGCAATCCGTTCGGCCTCGGCGGGACGGTTACGGCGGGCATCGTCTCGGCGCGCGGCCGCGACATCGGCGCGGGCCCCTATGACGACTTCCTGCAGATCGACGCCCCGGTCAATCACGGCAATTCGGGCGGCCCGACCTTCAACTCGGAGGGTCAGGTGGTCGGCGTCAACACGGCGATCTTCTCCCCGTCGGGCGGCAGCGTCGGGATCGGCTTCGCCATCCCGAGCGACGTGGCCAAGGGCGTGATCCAGCAGCTCAAGGACAACGGCAAGGTCGCCCGTGGCTGGATCGGGGTTCAGATCCAGCCGGTCACGCAGGACATCGCCGACTCGCTGGGCATGAAGGCCGACAAGGGCGCGCTCGTCGCGAAGGTCGAGAAGGACTCCCCTGCCGCCGCGGTGGGCGTCAAGGACGGCGACGTGATCACTTCGGTCAACGGTCAGCCGGTTGCGGACGCGCATGATCTCGCCCGCAAGATCGCCGAACTCGGACCCAAGGCCAATGCGGAGCTCGGAGTCTTCCGGAACGGCTCGACGGAGACGCTCAAGGCGACGCTCGGCTCCCTGTCCGACGCCAAGGTCGCTCAGGCCGACGAGTCCTCGTCGAAGGCGGACGCCGGCAAGTACGGCATGACCCTCGCCCCGGCCAATGAGGTCGAAGGGGCCGGCAAGACCGGCGTGGTTGTCGCCGACGTCAACCCGGACGGCATGGCCGCCCAGAAGGGCATCCGCACCGGCGACGTGATCCTCGATGTCGGCGGCAAGTCGGTCTCGCGTCCCTCCGACGTGACCGCGGCGATCGATGCAGCCAAGGCCGAGGGCAAGAAGTCGGTCCTGATGCGCCTCAAGAACCAAGACAGCATGCGCTACGTCGCACTGTCCACCCAAGCCGTCTCCTAATCGGGACGGCCTGGTCTGGCGAGGGAGGCCGGCTGCCCCTTAGCCGATCGCCAGATCATACGGCAGGCCGGTTACCGCAAGCCGGCCTGCCGTTCCCTCCCTTGGCCGCCCCGTCAAACGGGCGGCCTTTTGCTTGGCGGCAGGCTTCGGCGTCCCCGCCAGATCGCTGGCGGGGTGATCGCGTCTCTGATTTCGGCTCTCGCTTCCGTCTGCGCGAGTCGGCCCGACCCCCATTCAATGAAAAGATTTTGAAAACGAACTGAGAAAAATCGCTTGCGTTTTTGGCGCTGCACAATCATATTGTTGCGGTGCGGCGCGTTTCGCCCGCATATGCCCTCCTTGGGCGTTTCCTCCCTAGACTTAAAGGCCGCCTTCGGGCGGCCTCCTTTTTTCGGGCTGCTCCGATCAGGCGTCAGCACCCAAAAATCTCAAGGCAATTAACGGTATTCGGCGACGATTTGCGGAAAAGCGTCGCAGCCTCGGCAGCGTGCCCATTTCATCGACCGGCGCTCAGGCCGCCGAAGGCCCGGGCTCCGAAAGTGACCCGCTCGCGAAACTCGCGAAAAATCGCTTGACTTTGTTGCGACGCACAATCATATTGGCGGGGTGCGGCGCTTGCCGCATATGCCCTCCTTGGGCGTTTCCTCCCTAGACTTAAAGGCCGCCTTCGGGCGGCCTCCTTTTTTCTGCGGCAGGCGCGCGCCGCTATCGGCCCTTGCGGCGAAGGCTCTGCGCGAGGAATTCCCCGCCCTGCTTTAGTCCGCCGCCGTCGATTCCGTGGCCGATCCCAAAAGACAGATGCCACTGGGTCGGGATGTCCGCTCTCGCCAGAGCATCCGCCGCAAGGAACATCGCGTCCAGAGGAATCATCGGGTCCTGGTCGCCATGCACGAGAAGGATCGGGGGCGGATTGCCGCGGGAATCGCGCGCCGTCCCTTCGCCAAGACGCTCCTCGCCGACCAGCAGCCCCGAATAGCCCAGGATTGCCGCGGGGGCGCGCCTGCGCCTCAGGCCGACATGCAGCGCCATCATCGTCCCCTGGCTGAAGCCGACCAGCGCCAGCCGCGATTCGTCGAGGCCGAGTCGCTGCAGTTCCGCGTCGAGGAATGCGTCGAGCGCGCCGCGCGCCCCGACGACGCCGTTCCAGCGATCCTCCGCCCCGGTGGGGTCGTCGGGCGGCCGGTTGGTGAGCGCGAACCACTGCCGCCCCATGGGCGCGCCGGTGCAGCGCTCAGGCGCGTTGGGTGAGACGAAGGCGGCCTGGGGCAGGAGGCCCCGCCACTGCCGGCCGAGCTCGAT
Source organism: uncultured Alphaproteobacteria bacterium (assembly GCA_963741845.1). GTDB lineage: Bacteria > Pseudomonadota > Alphaproteobacteria > Rhizobiales > Beijerinckiaceae > Roseiarcus. The sequence continues at coordinate 207,384 of CAVUJV010000028.1, read as the reverse complement.
CAGGTCGTTTCCGTCGGCGCCGTAGCCGTGCAGAAACACGACCAGCGCCTCGGCGCGGCCGCTGCTCGCGGGAATCCGCGGTCCGTCCAGAGCGGCGCTCATCGTGAAGGCTCCCGTCGCGCGAAATTTTCGCGGGTGACTTAACCCGAGGCGTCCGTCAGCGCCATCCCCGATCGGGCCTTCGCGCCGCGGTAATAGGCCCAGAGCATCCGGGCAGCGACGCCCCGCCACGGCCGCCAGCGTTCGGCGATCCGCTCCAGCCGCTCCGCGTCGGGACGCTTCTTGAGCTCAAGCGCGAGCTTGGCGGCTTCCTGCAACGCAAGGTCCCCCGCCGGAAAAGCGTCGGGGTGTCCGAGGCAGAACAGGAGAAAGATGTCCGCGGTCCAGGGGCCGACGCCCTTCACCGCGACCAGCGCCCGATGCGCCTCTTCTGCGTCCATCTCCGCCAGAGCGCCGAGATCGAGCGCCTGCGTTGCGACGGCTTCGGCGACCGCGCGCAGCGCGCGGATCTTGGGAGCGGAAAGCCCGCATGTGCGCAACGTCTCCTCGCTGGCGGCGGCGAGCCCCGGGGCATCGAGCGGCGCGATCGCCTGTTCCAGCCTGCCGAAGATCGCGTTGGCGCTGGCGACAGAAACCTGCTGCGAGACGATGATCGCCGCCAACCCCGCAAAGCCGGGCTCCCGCCGCCTCAGGGGCGGCTCGCCGCCGATCGCGATCAGCTTTTCGACAAGCTCCCGATCTTTCGCGCGCAGTCCCTCCGTCGCCTGACGCAGTGTCGCTTCGTCCGCGATCGGCGGGCCCGGATGATAAAGGCGACGGGTTGGTTTGGCCTTTCGCCGGCGCCGGGCCGGCGTCACGGTACGGCTTGCGCCGGCTTCGGCCTTGTGCATCCGCTTCGCCATGCCCTCCGACGCCTCCCAGCCCGTCCTGCGGTTTGCTCCCTCGCCGAATGGCCGCCTGCATCTCGGCCACGCCTATTCGGCGCTCAGGAACGAACGTGTCGCGGCGCAGATGTCTGGCCGCCTGCTTTTGCGCATTGAAGACTTGGACCGAACCCGAAGCAAGCCGGAGTTTGAAGCGGCGATTTGCGAAGACCTCGACTGGCTCGGCGTCCGCTTCGAGCCGCCGGCGCGGCGTCAGAGCGAACATGGGGACGATTATGCCTCCGCGCTCGGCCGCCTCGGGACGCTCGACCTCGTCTACCCCTGTTTCTGCAGCCGCGCGGACGTCGCGCGGCTCGCCCTCGGCCGGGATCCCGACGGAGCGCCGCTCTATGGCGGCGCGTGCCGGAGCCTTCCCCTCGATCAGCGGGCCGAGCGGCTCGAACGGGGCGAGAGAGCCGCGTGGCGGCTCGACATGCAGACGGCGCTGCGACGCCTTTCGGCGCCGCTCGGCTGGACGGAATTCGGGGAGGGAGACGCGCCCGAAAAGCGCCGCGCCGAGCCTGAACTCTGGGGCGACGTTGTGCTGAAGGGACGGGATCTCGCCGCGAGCTATCATCTGGCGGTTACGGTGGACGATGCGATACAGGGCGTGAGCGACGTCGTCCGGGGCCGCGACCTCCTTGCGGCGACCTCGGTGCACAGGCTGTTGCAGACGCTGCTCGGCCTGCCCGCCCCGCGTTACCGGCATCATCGCCTGGTTCTCGATGCGAACGGCGCCAAGCTCTCGAAGAGCCAGTCGTCACGTTCGCTCGCGGATCTGCGCGCGGCGGGGATTTCCGCGTTGGACGTGCGCGCGGCGCTTGGCTTCGGAGGCCGAACTTCGCGGCTCGAAGCCGTGATCAGTTGAGCTTCGCGGTTACGCCGGCCGCGGGCTTTTCCGCGGTCCCGTCGGCGGCGGCGGCCGGGGCCTGGGCCATCAGCTGATCGATGCGGTCGCGCTCGCGCCGGAAGGCTCGCGAGCATCTTGCCGTCGAATTGGCGAGTTCGCGCCAGCTTGATCGCCATCGGGTCCACGAAATTGCCGTTGATGATGATTTCGTAATGCAGATGAGGCCCCGTCGCGAGGCCCGTCTGTCCGAGATAGCCGACGACCTGCCCCTGGGTGATATGGACGCCTTCGGCGACGCCGCGCCCGAAGCCGGACATGTGATTGTAGGTCGTCATATAGCCGTTGGCGTGCTGTATCTCGACCCGGCGGCCATAGCCGGAATCCCATCCTGCCTTGATGATGACGCCGTTGCCGGCGGCCAGAATTGGCGTGCCGATCGGCGCCGCCCAATCGACGCCCGTATGCATGCGCGTGAAATGCAGGATCGGATGATAACGCATGCCGAAGCCCGAGGTCAGCTCGCCCTCGGCGATCGGTTTGCGAAGGAGGAATTTCCGGGTCGAGCGCCCATTCTCGTCGTAATAGTCGATCATGTTGTCGTCCGGCGTCTGGAACCGGTAATATTTGAAGGTTTGATCGCGAACCGTCATGGTCGCATAGAGGAGCTCGGGCCGGGGATTGACGTCGTCGGGCTCGGAATAGAAGGCCTCGATTGAATCTCCGGGACTGGTCGACCGCTGAAAATCGACGTCATTGACGAAAATGCGCGAGAGCGCCTCGATCAGCGCCTTCGGCATCTTCTGCTTGAGCGCCGTTTCGTAGAGGCTTTGATAGAGCGAGATGGCGCCCGTGTCGGACCCCTCGGCAGGTTTCGGCCGGCGGGCGGCTACGGCGGCGCCGCGCACCACGGGAGCGTAACCGCCGGCGTCGGTCAGGGCGATGGTGGCCTTCAGCTGACCGTCCGCATAGGTCGAGATTCTGCGCGATCCTCGGCTTTGCGCCGCGAACCGCCGGCTCTTCCGGAAGAATCAGAATCTTCTGACCCTCCGCCACCGGCGAATTGCCCTTCTTCGCGCCGAAGGCGGCGAGGATCGCCGAGATGGCGTCGGCGCCCGCGCCGTTGGCCCTCAGGAGCTCCTCGAAGGTCTCTCCATGACGCAGCTGGACGACTTTCTCGCTCGGCGTCGCATCGTCGGGATTGGTCGATTTCGCGACATTCGTCACGTTTTCCGGAATCATCCGGACTTCGATCGACGCGAAGGGCGCACTCGGCGCGACCGTCCCCACGGTGGCGTAGGAGGAGAGCGCATCGAGCGGACTTTCGACCGCCTGCGCGGTCCGCATGAGGAGCAACTGGGCCGGCAGCGAAGTCGGCGCTTTCGGCGTGTCGGGCGGCGCCTTGAGCGTCACGACGACCTGCGCCTGCGCTTCTGCGAGCGTGAGGTCGCCAGTCGTCTGTTCGGCGTCGGCGGCGGTCAGATCCCGGGTGCGGAAGGTGACCTCGGCGTCGTCCTGAACCGGACCCGGATCAGGCGCGACATCCGCTGTCTCCGCTCGATTCATCAGTTTGAGCGGATTGAAGGGCGGGGCCGCATTCGCAAATTCGTTCGGCGTGAGCGAGAGCGCAGTCTCCAATCGCGTAAAGGCGCGCTGCTTGATGACTTGCTTGTCGCCAATCTTGATCGCCGTCGGAACCCGGAAGGTCTGTTTGTCGGCGACGATGTTGACGGGGCGAAGAAGTCGGTCGCCCTTTCCGGCGCTTACCCCCTCCTGCCCGGCCTCGCCTGGCGCGGCGCCGGCGAATTCCGGCGCTTCGGCGAAATTGGGTTCGCTGTCGAGATCGAAATAGAGCGCCGCGCCGATGAGCGCGATGCCGGAAAGGCCGGTGAGCGCCGCGCCGACCAGCCACCGCAGGGACGCCCTGCGGCGCTCTGCGCGGTCCAGCCTGTCGTCGCCCAGTCGGATCGGCGGCTCGACGCCAAGCTCAAGTCCGGCCGAAGCTCGGTCGCGTGGAGGCACGCGTGGAAAAGCTAAGGCCAGAGTGGTCAAGGCTCTCGTTTCGCTCGCTTTCGATCCGCTCAAATCGGAGCAGAGTCAGGGACTTGTTAGCGCGGGCAGGCCGTTGTCGCAAGATTGCGCGAAGCCGCGTCGCGGGCGGGGTTTGGGCCTATCGCCTCCAACCGTGGCGAATCCGCGGCAGGGGCGCCGGAGGCGATCGGACGGTCGAATGTGACATTTTCTAAAAAAGTGCGTTGACAGGGAAATTGGGTGGTCCTATATCGGCGTCACTGACGGCGCGGGTCGCTGTGGCGAGCGTCTGTTGGTTATCGGGCGGCTTTGGGATTTCTCCTCCCTGCTGAGAGGTGGGGGCGGGGCGATTTTTGGTCGTTTGTGTCTGGTTTGGGCTTTGTGAAGCTTGGGCTGGGCGGGCTGTTTGACAATTGCATCGGAAGGAAGAGAGACGTGGGCGGCGTTGGGTCGCGCTTGCGAGGGCTTTCTTCTTTGGGGTTTGGGTCCTGACGGGGCGCGCGTGAGCGTGTTTCGGGAGGGCCGGGCCTTGGGGGAAAGCCTGTCGAGAGACAAACGACGGTCACGTTTCAAAAATTCATCACGCTTGGGACAGAGGGCTTGTGGATCGCCGTGAGGCGGGCCGTGGGTCTGGTTGTTTCGAGCGGATGTGTTTGGAACTCGTCAAGAGAGGCGGCCTTTTTCACCAGTGGGAAGGGCCGTGTGTGACCAGTCGGGATTGGAATCTCATTCAACTTGAGAGTTTGATCCTGGCTCAGAACGAACGCTGGCGGCAGGCTTAACACATGCAAGTCGAACGCTCGTGAGCAATCACGGGAGTGGCAGACGGGTGAGTAACGCGTGGGAACATACCCTCCGGTTCGGAATAACTCAGGGAAACTTGAGCTAATACCGGATACGGCTGAGAGGCGAAAGATTTATCGCCGGAGGATTGGCCCGCGTCCGATTAGCTAGTTGGTGTGGTAATGGCGCACCAAGGCGACGATCGGTAGCTGGTCTGAGAGGATGATCAGCCACATTGGGACTGAGACACGGCCCAAACTCCTACGGGAGGCAGCAGTGGGGAATATTGGACAATGGGCGCAAGCCTGATCCAGCCATGCCGCGTGAGTGATGACGGCCTTAGGGTTGTAAAGCTCTTTCGCCAGGGACGATAATGACGGTACCTGGATAAGAAGCCCCGGCTAACTTCGTGCCAGCAGCCGCGGTAATACGAAGGGGGCTAGCGTTGTTCGGAATTACTGGGCGTAAAGCGCGTGTAGGCGGGTCTTTAAGTCAGGGGTGAAATGCCAAGGCTCAACCTTGGAACTGCCTTTGATACTGGAGATCTTGAGTCCGGGAGAGGTGAGTGGAACTGCGAGTGTAGAGGTGAAATTCGTAGATATTCGCAAGAACACCAGTGGCGAAGGCGGCTCACTGGCCCGGAACTGACGCTGAGACGCGAAAGCGTGGGGAGCAAACAGGATTAGATACCCTGGTAGTCCACGCTGTAAACGATGGATGCTAGCCGTTGGGGAGCTTGCTCTTCAGTGGCGCAGCTAACGCTTTAAGCATCCCGCCTGGGGAGTACGGTCGCAAGATTAAAACTCAAAGGAATTGACGGGGGCCCGCACAAGCGGTGGAGCATGTGGTTTAATTCGAAGCAACGCGCAGAACCTTACCAGCTTTTGACATGTCCTGGACGGATTGCAGAGATGCGATCTTCCCTTCGGGGCCGGGAACACAGGTGCTGCATGGCTGTCGTCAGCTCGTGTCGTGAGATGTTGGGTTAAGTCCCGCAACGAGCGCAACCCTCGCCCTTAGTTGCCATCATTCAGTTGGGCACTCCAGGGGGACTGCCGGTGATAAGCCGGAGGAAGGTGGGGATGACGTCAAGTCCTCATGGCCCTTACAGGCTGGGCTACACACGTGCTACAATGGCGGTGACAACGGGATGCGAAGGGGCGACCCCTAGCCAATCTCGAAAAGCCGTCTCAGTTCGGATTGCACTCTGCAACTCGAGTGCATGAAGTTGGAATCGCTAGTAATCGCGGATCAGCACGCCGCGGTGAATACGTTCCCGGGCCTTGTACACACCGCCCGTCACACCATGGGAGTTGGTTTTACCCGAAGACGGCGAGCTAACCGCAAGGAGGCAGCCGGCCACGGTAGGGTCAGCGACTGGGGTGAAGTCGTAACAAGGTAGCCGTAGGGGAACCTGCGGCTGGATCACCTCCTTTCTGGATTTGGACTCCAGATGACAGAGGGCTTTTCGAAGCCGGCATGTCATGGCGTCCGATCGGAAACATCAGCGGCCAGGTCAGGCCGCATCTGCGGCGCGATTTTCCGACGCCGCCTTCGTCTCTCTTTCTTTCAGACAAGGACCCAGGGAGAAGGGCCTCGTCGACCTTGCGGGGAGCGATCCCGGCGGGCGCGGGGTTTCGTCTCCGACCTCCGGTCGTGAATTCCGGGCTTGTAGCTCAGTTGGTTAGAGCGCGCGCTTGATAAGCGTGAGGTCGGAGGTTCAAGTCCTCCCAGGCCCACCATCCTGATTGGCCTCGCCTGATTGGCCTCGCGCTCGGCGCGGATGTCGGTCCGCTGGCTCGCGGCTTTCGCGCCGAAAGGCGAGCGGGCTCGCTCACGCTAAGGCTCCTGGGGCCATAGCTCAGTTGGGAGAGCGCGTGCTTTGCAAGCATGAGGTCGTCGGTTCGATCCCGTCTGGCTCCACCATCCTTCGAGGACGGATGAGCGGCTTCGACCGGACAGGTCCTTTTGAGTCTGAAAGATCCGATGCAACAATCCGTTTCGTTCAGGAGGCGCCGGTCTGGCGGCTCGTGAACGGTGAGGAAGGCCCGTCCCTTATGGGATCGGTTTTTTCTCGTTGAGAAAGCCCCTGGCGGGAACGAAAGTTCCCGGGGTTGGGGTTCTTTCGATCTTTTGACATCGTGAAGAGGAAGCGCATTCGGTCGAGGCCGGATGGAGCGACAAGGGTTTGCCGGCAAGGCGGGCCTTTGAGGATGAAGACGGTCAGGACGCGATGTCCTTTCCGGGTCTTTGTCCGGTCGCGTTCATCGGGACCTCGAGCATACCAGTCGTGATCTGGAGCCTGACCGCTCGGATCCCGGATGCGTTTGAAGCAAAACTGGTCTTTTCGAATCGTCGGGACATTTTGGGCGCATGCCCAAAACGCGTTCTGGCGATGAGAGCAATCAAGTGCCTTAAGGGTATTCGGTGGATGCCTTGGCGCTGAGAGGCGATGAAGGACGTGGTACGCTGCGATAAGTCATGGGGAGCCGCGAACAGGCTTTGATCCGTGAATTTCCGAATGGGGAAACCCACCTTCTGCGATCTGTTATCAGTGGACGGATTGGCGAATTGCGAAATGGCGAAGGGCGAATGGGGGCGACTCCATTGGCTGCTCGCCATTCGCGGCTCGCTTCCGTTCACCGGTAACAGGTCGTATATGAAGGGACTTATTCTCTGAATCCATAGGGGAATAAGAGCGAACCCGGGGAACTGAAACATCTAAGTACCCGGAGGAAAGGACATCAACGAGACTCCGTTAGTAGTGGCGAGCGAACGCGGACCAGGCCAATGCTTTTGC
>CAVUJV010000028.1:0-195000 GCA_963741845.1 uncultured Alphaproteobacteria bacterium | reverse complement strand
ATGTGTTCGCTCCGGGCAGCCAGGATTGCGATTCTGGCCCGATCGCGGCTGGCCTGAGCTTCGAGTTCGGTTGAGCGCGACGAGCCCGCCCGTTCGGCTGCAATCGCTCGGTCGCGCTGCGCGGAGAGATCGTGCAGCGCGATTTGACTCGCAGACAGCGCCGCCTCGCGTTCCCTCGATTCGGATGCCAGGCGATCGACTTCCGTCGACCAATGCCCAAGCGCCTCCACCCTCTCGGTAGCTTCCGACTGAAATCCAACCAGTCTTATCGTATTTCGGCCAAGCTCGGCGCGCAGAGCCGCCGTCTGCTCTTCCGCGATGACGAGTTGACGCTCCAATCGAACAACCCCGATCGCGTGCGTTGCTCTGAGAGCATCGCGCTCGACAGCGGCAGCTTCCGTAGAAGAGCTTCCGAGCACTTTTGCGCGAATACCGAATAGGCGCACAGCTCGACGGGAAACGACGGGCGCCAATACGACAGCAACGAGCGACGCCGCCAGGAAGCCGATCGCGACATAGAGGGCTTGATCGATCAATCCACCCAAACCCATCTTACGAGGAGTTGTGTTTTTTCGCACGGAGCGACCTTGGCGCCTAGAGCCTGTCCTCAATTGGCAGCCCACCCCCGCTTGACCAGCGCCAAACCCGCCCGAATCTGCCCCGGTTACCGGATCTCGTGGTTTGCAAATTTTCGCGAGGTTGACCGGCCGCGCGGGGCTCATCAGGCCGAGGCGAGGACGCCGGGCGGAAGCCGCGCCCGAAGATCGCGCCCAGCCTCCCGCCCGAGCCGACCGGCGTCGGCGGAGGGCGCTTCGGCGGCGATGGGAAAGCTCTCGCTGCCATCCGTCCGCAGCACCTCCCCCCGGAACAGGATCCGCCCGCCTTCCAGCCGGGCGTGACCCGCGATCGGCGTGCGGCAGGACCCTTCGAGCTCGGCGAGATAGGCGCGCTCGGCGGCGAGCGCAAAGCCGGTCGGCGCGTCGACGATGGGCGCCAGCGCTTCCAGCGCGCGGGCGTCGCCGGAACGGGCGGTGAGCGCGATCGCGCCCTGGCCGGGCGCCGGAAGGAAGGCGTCGAGGCTCAGCGGGCGCGCGCGCCCTATGGACGAGGCCAAGCCGCTTCAGTCCCGCCATGGCGAGGAGCGTCGCGCCTATGGCGCCCGATTCGGCCTTTCTCAGGCGCGTCTCGACATTGCCCCGAAGGAGCTCTGGTTTCAGGTCGGGCCGCAGACGAAGCGCCTGCGCCTGGCGCCTCAGCGAGGCGGCGCCGAAACTCGCGCCCTGCGGCAGGCCTTCGACCGTATCGGCGAGCGACGAGATGAGCGCGTCGCGCGGGTCCTCGCGGGGCAGGAAGCCAGCGATGGCGACGCCCTCGGGCATCAGCGTCGGCAGATCCTTGGCCGAATGGACCGCGGCGTCGATCGCGCCCGCGAGAAGCGCGGCGTCGATCTCTTTGGTGAATAGGCCCTTGCCGCCCGCTTCCGCCAGAGGCCGGTCCTGGATGATGTCGCCGCTCGTGCGGATGATCTTGAGCGCGATGCGCTCCGGCTCCCAGCCGAGGGCTTCGGAAAGGCGCCGGCGCGTCTCCTCCGCCTGCGCGAGCGCAAGCGGAGAGCCGCGGGTGCCGAGCGTGAAAACGAGCGCCGTCATGGAGCGCCTGTATTCGGCGCGGGCGCAACGCTGTCAAATGTGAAGCGGCTTGCCCAGCGCCTTCAGCGCCGCTTCGTGGAAGGCTTCGCTCTGGGTGGGGTGGGCGTGGATCGTGCCTGCGACGTCCTCCAGCCGCGCGCCCATCTCCAGCGCGAGGGTGAACCCGGCGGAAAGCTCCGAGACCTCGTGGCCGACCGCCTGCACGCCAAGCACGACATGGTTGTCGGCCCGAGCCACGATCCGGACGAAGCCCTCGTCGGCCTGCCGGGTCATCGCGCGGCCGTTAGCCCGGAAGGGGAAAAGTCCGACGACGATCTCGTGGCCCGCCGCACGCGCCGCCTCGGGCGCGAGGCCCACCGTCACGATCTCCGGATCGGTGAAGCAGATGGCGGGAATCGCGACGTGATCGAAGGCGCGCTTCCGGCCCGCGATGATTTCGGCGACCATCTCGCCCTGCGCCGAGGCGCGGTGGGCGAGCATCGGCTCGCCCGTCACGTCCCCGACCGCCCAGACATTGCGCATCGAGGTGGCGCAGCGCCCGTCGATGCGGATGGAGGGGCCGGACATCGTAAGGTCGAGCGATTCGAGCCCGAAGCCTTGCGTCCGTGGACGCCGCCCGACCGCGACCAGAACCTTCTCGGCGGCAACGTTCAGCTCCGCGCCGTCCGCGCCCGCGACCCTCAGCGCCCCCTTCGCAAAGCCCAGCGCCTTCGCGCCGAGCCTCGTCTCGATCCCGAGATCGGCGGCGCGCCGCACCACCGGCAGCGTCAGCTCCTCCTCGTAGAGCGGCAGGACGCGCGGCAACGCCTCGACGATGGTCACCTTCGCGCCGAACTTCGCGAAGGCCATGCCAAGCTCCATTCCGATATAGCCCGCGCCGACGACGGCGAGAGAGCCCGGAATTCTTGTCAGCGCCAGCGCCTCCGTCGAGGAAAGGACGTCGCCGCCGAAGGGGAGGGCGGGCAGCGCGACGGGTTCGGAGCCGGTGGCGATCACAAGGTGCTCGCACTGGATGCGCTGCTCGCCGGTGTCGATATGGGCGATGGCGGTCTTGCCGTCGACGATTGTCGCGCGGCCGTTGAGGCTGCGCACATTCGCCTTCTTGAGGAGCGCGCCGACGCCAGAGCTCAACCGCCGCACGATCCCGTCCTTCCAGGCGATGGTCCTGGCGTGATCGTGGCCCGGCGGCGCAACGGTGAGGCCGATCGCCTCGAGGCCGGCGGGCTTCATGAGCCCGTGCATCGCATCCGCCGCGTGGATCAGCGCCTTGGACGGAATGCAGCCGACATGCAGGCAGGCGCCGCCGAAATGGCCGTCCTCGATGAGCACCGTGTCGAGGCCGAGCGCGCCCGAGCGGATGGCGCAGACGTAGCCGCCTGGACCACCGCCGATGATGAGGACCTTGCAGCGCAGCTCGTTCATTCAGTCCTCGATGAAGAGGGTCGCGGGCGCTTCGATCAGCGCGCGAATGCGCTGGATGAAGCTCGCCGCGTCATGGCCGTCGATGACGCGGTGATCGAAGGAGGACGAGAGATTCATGGTCTTGCGAGGCGCGAAACCGCCGTCGCGCCAGACCGGCTTCACCACGATTTTGTTCACGCCGACGATCGCGACCTCAGGGCGGTTGATGATCGGCGTCGAGACGATCCCCCCGAGCGCGCCGAGCGAGGTCAGCGTGATGGTCGAACCCGACAGCTCTTCGCGCGACGCGACCCCCTGCCGGGCCGCTTCGCTCACCCGCCGCGTTTCACGCGCGCAGGCGTACAGGCCGAGCGTCTCGGCGTGACGGACGACGGGAACCATCAGCCCGTTCGGCGTCTGTGTTGCGACGCCAAGATGCACCGCGCCGTACCGCTCAATGACGTCGTTGTCGTCGTCGTAATGGGCATTCATCTGCGGGAAGGCCGCGCAGGCTTTCACGATCGCGAGCATGAGGAAGGGCAGCATGGTGAGCCTGGGCTTCTCCTCGCTCGCCTGCGCGTTGAGGGTCGCGCGCAGCTCCTCGAGCGCGGTGACGTCGACCTCCTCGACGTAAGCGAAATGCGCGACTCGGCGGGACGATTGCGCCATCGCTTCCGCGATGCGGCGGCGTAGCCCGATGACCTTGATCGTCTCGACCGAAAGGTTCGGCTGGCGCGCGCCGCGAGCCGCCGGAAGCTCGGGCGGACGAGCGACGTAGGCGTCGAGGTCGTCATGCGTGATGCGTCCGGCCGGGCCCGAGCCCGGCACGAAACGCAGGTCGATCCCCGCCTCGCGGGCGCGCAGGCGCACGGCGGGCGAAGCGAGCGGCTTCTCGCCCAGGGGCCGCGGCGGGCCGCCGGAGAGCGGGGAGACGGCGCGCGAAGGCGGAAGAGAACGAGCGGCGGCGGCGGCCCTTGGCGGGGCTGGCGGCTCGGGAGCGGGCGCCACATGAGCAGCGTCGGCAGCCTTCAGGCCAGGCTCCGGCGCAGACTTCGCCGCCGGCGGAGCGGCCCTCTCCTTCGTCGGGGCGGGCATCGGCTTGTCGGCGATGTCCGGCCCCTCGATGCGGATAAGCTCGGAGCCGACCGCCAGCACCTGCCCCACCTCGCCGCCAAGCGCGGCCACCGTGCCCGCGACCGGCGTCGGGATCTCGACCGTCGCCTTGTCGGTCATCACCGCGACGACGACCTGATCCTCGCGCACCGCGTCGCCGACCTTGACCATCCATTCGGCGATTTCCGCTTCGGCGACGCCCTCGCCGACGTCGGGCAGCCGGATCGAGCGCGCCCCCATCTCAGCTCTCCATCGCCTTCAAAAGCGCACGCCCAACCCGCGCAGGGCCGGGGAAATAGTCCCATTCCTCCGCGTGGGGATAGGGCGTGTCCCAGCCCGCGACGCGCTGGATCGGCGCTTCGAGCGCATAGAAGCAGCGCTCCATCACCTGCGCCGCAAGCTCGGCGCCGAAGCCGCAGGTGAGCGTCGCCTCATGCACGATCACACAGCGCCGGGTCTTCTCGACCGACGCGACGATCGCGTCGACGTCGAGGGGGACGAGCGTGCGCAGGTCGATGATCTCCGCGTCCACGCCCGTCTCGTCCGCGGCCGCCTCGGCCACATGCACCATAGTGCCGTAGCAGAGCACGGTGACGCCCGAGCCCTCGCGCCGCACCGCCGCCTTGCCGAGCGGCACGACGTAGCGGCCGGACGGCGTCTCGCTCAGCGGATGCTTCGACCATGGAACGGCGGGCTGCTCCGGATGGCCGGCGAAGGGGCCGTTATAGAGCCGCTTCGGCTCGAGGAAGATCACCGGATCGTCGTCCTCGATCGAAGCGATCAAGAGGCCCTTGGCGTCGTACGGGTTCGATGGGATGACGGTCTTCAGGCCCGCCACATGTGCGAACAGAGCCTCGGGGCTCTGGCTGTGCGTCTGTCCGCCATAGATCCCGCCGCCGCAGGGCATGCGCACGACGATCGGCGCGAAGAACTCGCCTCCCGAGCGATAGCGAAGCCGCGCCGCCTCGGAGACGATCTGATCGTAGCCGGGATAGACATAATCCGCGAACTGGATCTCGGCGACCGGGCGCAATCCATATGCACCCATGCCGATCGCGACGCCGACAATTCCCGATTCGTTGATCGGCGCGTCGAAGCAGCGCGACTTGCCGTATTTCTTCTGCAAACCCTCGGTGCAGCGAAAGACGCCGCCGAAATAGCCGACATCCTCGCCAAAGACGACGACGCGCTCGTCCTCCGCCATCTTGCAATCCATCGCGTCGCGGATCGCCTCGATCATGGACATCCGGGGCATCCGTTCAGGCTCCACGCGACCGATGGAAAATCTTGCCGACTGTAGCCCAGGATCGCGGCCCGCGCGACTGGACGACGCGGCGCACGCCGCCCGCTATCCCTCGAGGCCGGCTTTCCGCAGTCCTTCGAGGAGGTGCGCGCGATCCTCGGCGAACTTGAACGGCCGGCCTCCGACAAAAAGGCTCGCGCGGAAATTGGGCGCGATTGCGAGCAGCGCGTCGCGCGCCGACGCGGCGCCTTCCGCATCGCCAAGCTGGGCGCGGCACGCCGCGAGCCCGGCGAGCACGCCCGCCTGCGGTTCAGCCACGCTGGCGTATATGGCGGCGCCGTCCTCGTAAGCGCGGGAGCAATAACACGCGAGGCCAAGGTTGGTGGCGTACCATGCCGGATGATGCGGATTGAGCTCCATCGCCTTTTCGATCCGCCTTCGTCCCTCTTCGGGCTTGCCCAGGTAGGTTGCGAGAGGCGACCACAAGGCGAGCACCCGGGCGTCGTAAGGGTTCAGCGCATAGGCCTTCTTGTGACGAACCTCGGCGGCGTCCAGCCGGCGTCGATACATGTCGATCTGTCCCGCCACGAGGTGGCACAGGCTGTCGGCGGGATCGAGCGCGAGCGCATGGTCCGCGAGGCGCGCGACTTCGCCGAGATCGCCATCGCCCGGATGAAGCGCCCAATCGCGCAGGCGCATGAGCGCGAGCATCGACATGGCGGCCGGATAGTCCGGCGCGATTGCGAGCGCCCGCTCGAAGCAGGCGATCGCATCGCGGGCGGAGGCCGGATCGAGCCGGTCCGCAAAGTGCATCCCGCGCATCATCAGGTCGAAGGCGCCAAGGCTGTCCGGACGTTTGCGCAGCGCTATCTCGGCGCCCGTCCGTTGCAGCCGCCCGACGAGCGTCGCCACGATCCTTTCGACCAGTTCATCCTGGACGTCGAGCACGTCCGACGCCGCGCGATCGTAGCGTTCGGCCCACAGCACCCGGCCGGACCCGCCTTCCACCAGCGAGGCTTGCAGGCGCAGCCGCGAAGCCGTCAACCTGACCGCGCCGGTCACGACAAAGCGCACGCCGAGCGCGGAGGCGACCTGTTGCGGGTCGCGATCCGGATCGAAGCCGAAGGTCGACGCGCGAGTCCGCACGGCGAGCATGCTGAACCGGGTCAGCGCGGCAATCAGGTCGTCCGCCAGCCCCTCGCCCCAGTAGCGGTCCTCGGCGCCTGCACGGAACGGGAGCACCGCAAGACTGAAGCCGCTCAGCGCTTCGACGTCGGGATCGGGTTCCCCGAGACGAATGCGCGCCACCCGGACCGGCTCCCTGATCCCTTTCAACGTCTGCGCTCCGATCCCTTCGATGCGGAGATCTGCGGACGGCGTGAAGGCGGCGAGCGCCCTGTCCGACAGGCACACGCCGCCGGCATAGGCGAGGCTCTCGAGTCGCGCGGCGATGTTCACCGTCTCGCCAAGCAGATCGACGCCATTCGGATGGACGCGCCCGACGTGAATGCCGATGCGATAGGGCAGCGTCTCCACGCCGCGCGTGCTGGCCTTCGCCAGAGCCTGCTGCATTTCGACAGCGCAGGCCACGGCGCTTTCCGTCGCGGGGAATTCGGCCAGCACGCTGTCGCCGCCCGTCGAGAAGATCCGTCCACCCCTCGCGGCGATGGCGGCGTCGATGACGGCGCGGCTAGCGGCCAGCGCCGTCAACGCGCGTCCCTCGTCAACACTCATCGCGCGCGAATAATTCGCAGCGTCCGCTGCAAGAACTGTCGCCGTGCGGGCTGCCGAGGAGACGATCATCGCTTCATGGGGCGGGCCTCATCCCGCGCCGCGCCGTTCGCAAAAAAGCGCCAAGGCGTGTCACACCCCAAGCTGCTGCCGCTGCTCGCGCAAGTGCCGCGGCATCTCCTTGTAGACGTCCTCGAACATCGAGGCGGTGCTGGGCTTCGGCCCGTCGTGCAGCGTGCCGTGGCTTTCCGCCTCTTTGGCGGCCTCCAACACCTCGGAATCGACCTCCGCCTGCATCTGCTTCTGCCGCTCCTCGCTCCATGCGCCGATGCGGATGAGATGCGTCTTCAGCCGCTCGATCGGATCGCCGAGCGGCCAGGCGGCGCCTTCGTCCTTGGGCCGGTATTTGGAGGGATCGTCGGAAGTCGAATGAGCGCCCGCGCGATAGGTGACCCATTCGATGACCGTCGGACCGAGATTGGCGCGCGCGCGGTCCGCCGCCCATTTCGATGCGGCATAGACAGCGAGATAGTCGTTGCCGTCGACCCGCAGCGACGCGATCCCGTAGCCGTGGGCGCGCGCCGCGAAATTGGCGCTCTCGCCTCCCGCAATGCCCTGATAGGACGAGATGGCCCACTGGTTGTTCACGATATTCAGGATGACGGGGGGACGATAGACGGAGGCGAAGACAAGCGCCGAATGGAAGTCCGTCTCCGCCGTCGAGCCATCGCCGATCCAGCCCGAGGCGATCCGCGTGTCGCCCATGATCGCCGAGGCCATCGCCCAGCCCACCGCCTGCGGATATTGCGTGCCGAGATTGCCCGAGACCGAGAAGAAGCCTGCCTCCCGGAAGGAATAGAGGCAGGGAAGCTGGCGGCCGCGCTGCCGGTCCTTCTCGTTGGAAAAGATCTCGTCCATGAGTTCGACCAGCGGCCAGCCATAGGCGATCAGCAGCCCCTGCTGGCGATAGGTCGGAAAGCACATATCGCCGGTCTCGAGCGCCTTGCGCTGCGCGGTGGCGACCGCCTCCTCGCCGAGCGACTGCATGTAGAAGGATGTCTTGCCCTGGCGCTGCGAGAGAAGCATCCGCGCGTCGAAGGAGCGCACGAGCATCATGTCGCGGAGCCCCTTGCGCAGTTCCTCCGGGGCCAGCGCCCCCGCCCAGTCGCCCACCGCGTCGCCCTTGTCGTCGAGCACGCGAATCATCGCATAGGCGAAGTTGCGGATCTCGGAGGGCGCGATGTCGATCGGCGGGCGCGGCACCTCGCCCGCTTCCGAAATCGCGACATGGCTGAAGTCCGGCCGCCCGCCGGGCCGGACGCTGGGTTCGGGCACATGCAGCGATAGGCGTGGGCTCATGGCGGGACGTCCCTCAGATGCGCGCGGCAAAGCTCCGCGCGCTTCCGGGGCCATCTTAGCGGGACGGACGCATTTGTCAGCGGCGCGGGCCGCCGGCCTCAGAAGTGCAGGCTCGCCCCGAGGCGGAACATGGTCGTCGAGGCGTTCGCGCTCTGACTGAAAAGCGGATAGCTCATCAGGGATACGTCGCCGAACTGATAGCGGAGGAGTTCGGCCCTCAGGCTGACGTTTCGCGTGAGGGCGTATTCGCCTCCGACGCCGAACGCCGCGCCGGTCAGGGTCGTGCTCTGGGAGCCGAACCAGTTGTTGTATTGGGCGGTCGACCAGCCGACGCCGAGCGTCCCGTATGCGAGGAAGTTCCCGAAGGCGAATCCCGCCTTGCCCCGCGCCGACATCAGGAAATGCTCGCTCAGGGAGAACGGGCCGTCGTTGGAGAGGTTGGAGCCCATTACGTCCACCTCCCCGCCGCCGAGGAACTGCCCCCATTGCAGATTGTAGCCGACGTGACCGCCGAAGGCGCCGCCGCTCGTCGAGCCGAAAGCGAGCCCGACATCAGGCCCAAGCTCGACGCCCGAGAAATCGGCCCCGTTGGGACCGGTGTTGGTGCGATAGGCCTGCGCCTGCGCCGCGGCGGCCCACGACACGGCAAAGCCCGTAAGGGCAGTGAGGACAAATCGACGCATGAGTTCGATACGCTCGCAAGAATTTTGGACTCGCGACGAATTTTACCCTTTCCGCCAAGACTGCGTTCACCAGGATTCGGATATGGGAAACAAAGCGTTAAGCGCGCGAGACGACCGAACGCCGATGCCCTGGAGCGGCGGTCCGCGCGAAGGCTCGGCATTTGCGCCCCGGCGCTTGCGTCGCTGCCGGCTCTCGCTATTTTTCGCGGCGAGTTGCGGCGGCCGGCTGTCGGCGCGCCCGACCGAAGGGAACACCGCCCATGACCGCGCCCAAGCCCGCCGCGCTGCGCAAGATCACGCTGAACGCCGCGCGCTCCAAGGAATTTCCGGAAGGCTCGATCCGGCACGGCTATGACTTTGTCGCCCCGCTGACGGACGATGGGCATATCGACGTCGACGCCTGGAAGGCGCATCGCAGCGAATGTTTCGTCCATCGCTTCTGGGGTAACGATCCCGTCATGCGCGGCATCCTCGTCCGCAAGCCGGGCGGCCCCGGCGGCGCAACCTGGGCTTTCGAATGGGATGCGCCCGGCGAAACCGCGGACGAAGAGGAAGGCTTCCGCTTCGCCGATCATGTGTTCAAGAGCGGAGAATATGTGTCGCTGCGCGAGCAGGAGGGGGAACTGATGACCTTCCGCGTTATTGGCATCGGTTCACCCTGAGCCCTTGCCGACGGCCGCGGCAGACGAAAAGCGCACAAAACGATGCTGTTTTCGGACGAAAAGCGGCGGAATGGATGCGGATCGCGGTCATTTTTTCGCAAAACGACACGAAAAACGACCCGAAAATCAGCCATTTTCTTCCGCGAATCGAGCCTTTCCAAGGACTTGCGCTGACATTTCCTTCCGGCCGAGCGAGCGCCAGCCCTTTTCCGGCGTTCGATCGCGTCGGCCGTCCGACCCCCCGACAAGGGCCGTGGCTTCGGCGATTTGATGCATGGACGGCGTCCGCTTGACCGAGATCTGGGATCATACCCGCAAAGTCTGAAATTCAGAAGAAAATGTTCGGCGCCCATCGCGTTTGACGCGACCGGGCGAGAAGCCGGTCCCCGTCCTATTACAAACCGAAGCGCGCATTGCCGGACCGCGGGCCGTCTTGTGCGGGACGCGCCGAAGTGCATAAACCTCCCGCGAACCTTGTCTCGGGAGGGAGGAAAGCGTGGCGTCCATCAATCCGGTCGCGGACCTGACGGTCGAGGACGGCGTCGCGGTTCTCACGATCGACTCGCCTCCGGTGAACGCCCTGTCCCAGGCCGTGCGGGACGGCCTCAAGCGGGGTTTCGAGGCGGCGAGCGCCGATCCGGCCGCCAAGGCGATCGTCCTCATCTGCGGCGGGCGCACCTTCATCGCGGGCGCGGACATTTCCGAATTCGGCAAGCCGGCCACGCCGCCCTATGTCCCCGACCTCCTCGATGGGATCGAGAACGCCCCGAAGCCGGTCGTGGCCGCCATCCACGGGACGGCGCTCGGCGGAGGCTTCGAAGTCGCGCTGACCGCCCATTATCGCATCGCCGTTCCGTCGGCGAAATGCGGCCTGCCGGAGATCAAGCTCGGCCTCATCCCGGGCGCGGGCGGCACGCAGCGCCTGCCGCGCCTGATCGGCGCCGAGAAGGCGCTCGACGCGATCCTGTCGGGCGCGCCCTTCTCCGCCCGCGACGCCAAGGCCTGGGGCGTGGTCGACGAACTCGCGGAAGAAGGCAAGCTCAGAGAGGGCGCGCTCGCCTTTGCGCGGCGCCTTATCGCCGAGAAAGCCCCCTTGAAGAAAGTGCGCGACCGCGACGAGAAGCTTGCGCCCGCGCGCGGCCATCCCGAGATTTTCGAGGAGATCCGCAAGGCCAACGCGCGAAAGTTTCGCGGCTTCGAGGCCTGGGAGAAGGCGATCCTCTCGGTGAAGAACGCCGTCGAGCTGCCCTTCGACGAAGGCATGAAGCGCGAGCGCGAGATGTTCATGGCGCTGCTCGTGACCACTCAGTCGAAGGCGCAGCGCTATGTGTTCTTCGCCGAGCGGCAGGCGGCGAAGATCGCCGACATTGCGCCGGATACGCCGACGAAGCCGATCAGAAACGTCGGCGTGATCGGCGCCGGCACGATGGGCGGCGGCATATCCATGAACTTCCTCTCCGCCGGGATTCCCGTGACCATCGTCGAGACTTCGCAGGAAGCGCTCGACCGCGGCGTGTCGATCATGCGCCGCAATTACGAGAGCACCGCGAAGAAGGGCCGGCTCACGATGGAGGAAGTCGAGGCGCGCATGGGGCGCCTCAAGCCGACCCTCGACTTCAACGCGCTCTCGGAAGCCGACCTCGTGATCGAGGCCGTGTTCGAGAACATGGACCTCAAGAAGCAGATCTTCGGCCGCCTCGACGCGGTGGCCAAGCCGGGCGCGATCCTCGCCTCCAACACCTCCTATCTCGACGTCGACGAAATCGCCTCCGCGACGAAGCGCCCGGAGGACGTGCTCGGCACGCATTTCTTCTCGCCCGCCAATGTGATGCGGCTCCTCGAAATCGTGCGCGGCGCGAAGACCTCCAAGTCGGTGCTGGCGACCGTCGCGCAGCTTGCGCCGAAGATCGGCAAGGTCGGCGTCACCGTCGGCGTCTGCTACGGCTTCGTCGGCAACCGGATGCTGGCCGCGCGGCAGCGCGAGGCGCAGAAGCTGATCCTCGAAGGCGCGACCCCGTGGGACGTGGACCGGGTGATCTTCGATTTCGGCCTGCCGATGGGTCCGTTCGCGATGAGCGACCTCGCAGGCCTCGACATCGGCTGGAACGCCGCGACGTCGAAGCGCTCGACCATCCGCGAAATTCTCTGCGAGGAGGGCCGGCGCGGGCAGAAGACGGGCGCGGGCTTCTACGACTATGACGAGAAGCGCAACGCCAAACCCTCGCCGCACGTCGAAACGATCATCCGCGACTTCGCCGCCTCGAAAGGCATTGCGCAGCGCAGGATCTCCGACCAGGAGATTCTGGAGCGCTGCATCTATCCGATGATCAACGAGGGCGCGAAGATCCTCGAAGAAGGCAAGGCCCAGCGCGCTTCCGACATCGACATCGTCTGGATCTACGGCTACGGCTGGCCGGTCTATCGCGGCGGCCCGATGTTCTACGCCGATACGATCGGCCCGAAGACGGTGCTGGACAAGCTGAAAGAGTTTCAGGCGAAGCACGGCGACGACTTCAAGCCGGCGGCGCTGCTTGAGAAGATCGTCGGCGGAGGGGAAGAGCTTCACAGGGGCGTAACGAACTTCGCCGAGCCCCAGCCGCCGCCCTAGCCCGCTCAACCTGCGCCGAACGCCTTCTCTCCGGGAGAGAAGGAGAGCAAACCAACGAACCGAAGCCTTTATCGGAGACCTCCCATGCGTGAAGCCGTCATCGTCTCAACCGCCCGCACGCCGATCGGCAAGGCCTATCGCGGCGCCTTCAACGACACGCAGGCGCAGACGCTCGGCGGTCACGCCATCGCGAACGCCGTGGCGCGCGCCAGGGTCGAGCCGGGCGAAGTGGACGACGTGGTGATGGGCGCGGCCATGCAGCAGGGCTCGACCGGCTACAACACGGCTCGCCAGTGCGCGCTTCGCGCCGGCCTTCCGACGACGGTCGCGGGCATGTCGGTCGACCGTCAGTGCGCCTCGGGGCTGATGGCGATTTCGATCGCGGCGAAGCAGATCATCGACGACGGCATGAGCGTGACGGTCGGCGGCGGCCTCGAATCGATCTCGCTCGTCCAGAACGACAAGTCGAACCGCTATCGCGCCGAGGATCCGTGGCTCGTGGCGCATCGCGACGACACCTATATGGCGATGCTGGAGACCGCCGAGATCGTCGCCCAGCGTTACAACATCCCGCGCGAACGCCAGGACGCGTTCGGCGTTCAGTCGCAGCAGCGCGCCGCGGCCTCAGCCGCCGCCGGACGGTTCGATCAGGAGATCGTTCCGCTGAAGTCGGTGATGAAGGTCGTCGACAAGGCGACCGGCGCGGTCTCCGACAAGGAAGTCACGCTGACGCATGACGAAGGCATCCGCGCCGATACGACGCTCGCCGGCTTGTCGGGCCTCAAGCCCGCCTTTCCGGGCAATGGCCTGCATCTGAAAGAGCCGGGACAGAGCATCACCGCCGGCAACGCCTCGCAATTGTCCGACGGCGCCAGCGCCTGCGTGCTCATGGAGGCGAAGCTCGCGAGCCAGCGCAATCTTTCGCCGCTCGGAATCTATCGCGGCATCGCGGTCGCGGGCTGCGATCCGGACGAAATGGGCATCGGGCCGGTCTTCGCCGTGCCGAAGCTGCTCAAGGCGCATGGCCTCAAGGTCGACGACATCGGCCTCTGGGAGCTCAACGAAGCCTTCGCGGTGCAGGTCCTCTATTGCCGCGACAAGCTCGGCATCGACAACGACAAGCTCAATGTCGACGGCGGCGCCATCGCCGTCGGCCATCCTTACGGCATGAGCGGCTCGCGGCTTGTGGGCCATGCGCTGATCGAGGGCAAGCGGCGGGGCGTGCGTTATGTGGTCGTGACCATGTGCGTGGGCGGCGGCATGGGCGCGGCCGGACTGTTTGAAGTCGCGTGAGGCGTTCGGTCGAAAGCGGAGCGCGGTCGAGAGGTGGATGATCCCAGCGTGATGGCGCCGCTGGCGGCTTTTCAGGGCGAAAAGCCGCCAGCGCCGGACTGGTTCGAGCGGGCGATCCGCTGCGCCCCGGAGCGAACCTTCCACGAAGTCGAGGGCGCGCGCCTCGAAGTCCTGGCCTGGGGCGATCGCGGCAAGCCGGGCCTCATTTTCCTGCACGGCGGAGCGGCGCACGCCGACTGGTGGTCGTTCATCGCGCCCTTCTTCGCCCGGTCGCGCCGGGTCGTGGCGCCGACCTTTTCCGGCATGGGCCGCTCGGAATGGCGGGAGGGATACGCCTTCGACCAGTTCGTGCGCGAGGCGCGCGAGGGGGGACGCGCCGGCGGCGCCTTCGACGCAGGCCCGCCGGTCGTCGTCGGGCATTCCTTCGGCGGACGGATCGCGATGGGCCTGGCGCGCGATTTCGGCGACGAACTCAAGGGCGCGGTCATGGTCGACCCGCCGTTCTTCGCGCCGCAGAACCAGAAACCGGGCTCGCCGCCGCGCACGAAGGCTTTGCGCGTGCAGCCTTCGCTCGGCGCTGTCGTGGCGCGCTTCCGCCTCGCGCCGGCGCAGCCCTGCGAAAACCTCTTCATCCTCGATCACATCGCCCGCGCTTCCGCGCGCGAGGCGGTCGACGGCGAGGGGAAGCCGGGCTGGGCGCTCTCCTTCGACCCGCATTTCTGGGAGAAGTTTCATCACATCGACCCGGCGCCCATCGTCGCCGCCGCGCGCTGCCCGATGGCGCTCGTCCGCGGCTCGAAGTCCCAGCTCTTTCGCGAATCCGACGCGGATTATCTGATGAGCCTTCTCAAGCCCCGCTCGCCGCAGATCGTGATCCCCGAGGCCGAGCATCACGTGATGATCGACCAGCCGCTCGCCTTCGTCGCGGCCCTGCGCGCTCTTATGTCCGCCTGGCCGTGAGGCCGGCGACGGTCGGGAAGCCGGAGCGCCTCAGACCGCGAGCACCTTTCCCGGATTGAACATGTTCGCCGGATCGAAGGAGGCCTTCACCCGGCGCATCAGGTCCATCGCGGCGGCGCCGTGCTCGTCCTCCATGTAGGCGATCTTCTTCTGCCCGACGCCGTGTTCGCCCGTGCAGGTGCCGCCCATCGCGATGGCGCGGTGGGCGAGCCGGGAGGCGAAGGATTCGGCCGCGTCGATCTCGGCCGGATTGCTCATGTCGACGAGCGGGCTCACATGGAAATTGCCGTCGCCGACATGGCCGACGATCGGCGCGACAAGCCCGGCGGAGGCGATGTCGTCCAGCGTCTCCTCGACGCAATCGGCGAGCCGGGAGATCGGCACGCAGGCGTCGGTCGCGAAGGGCCGCGCGCCGGGCCTCAGGACCTGCAGCGCCCAGAAGCCGTCGTGACGCGCCTGCCAGAGCTTCGTGCGCTCCTCGGGCGTCGTCGCCCATTGGAAATTGCCGCCGCCGTTCTCCGCCACGATCTCGCCGAACCGCTGCGCCTGTTCCTTGACGCCGGCCTCCGTGCCGTGGAACTCGACGAGCAGCATCGGGCTCTCGGGCAGCGACAGCTTGGCGTAGAGGTTGAAGGCGCGCACCGAGAGCGTGTCGATGAGCTCGATGCGGGCGATCGGCAGTCCG
This sequence comes from uncultured Alphaproteobacteria bacterium, assembly GCA_963741845.1. Classification (GTDB taxonomy): domain Bacteria; phylum Pseudomonadota; class Alphaproteobacteria; order Rhizobiales; family Beijerinckiaceae; genus Roseiarcus. Next base: position 179,613 of record CAVUJV010000028.1, on the reverse strand, counting down.
GACTGGATTGTCTGGATGGCCGTTGCGCAGGCCGAGCGCACGTCCGGGAAAGAGCAGGTGCCGGCGGAAATCGCCTCCGGAATGCCGGAGAGGCGGAGCGTGATCTCGACGATCACGCCGAGCGTGCCCTCGGCGCCGATGAACATGTGGGTGAGGTCGTAGCCGGCCGAGGATTTCTTGGCCCGCGTGCCCGTGCGCAGGAAGGAGCCGTCGGCGGTGACGACGCCGAGCGACAGCACGAGGTCCTTCATCGTGCCGTAGCGCACCGCGTTGGTGCCGGAGGCGCGCGTCGCGGCCATGCCGCCGAGCGACGCGTCGGCGCCGGGATCGATCGGGAAGAAGAGGCCGGTGTCGCGCAATTGCTCGTTGAGCTGCTTGCGCGTGATGCCGGGCTCGACCACGCAGTCGAGATCCTCCGGATGGACTTCCAGCAGCGCGTTCATGCGCGAAAGGTCGAGCGACACGCCGCCATACGGCGCATTGACGTGACCTTCGAGCGAGGTGCCAACCCCGAACGGCACGAGCGGCGCGTCGTGCCTGGCGCAAAGTCTGACGGCGTCGATCACGTCGTCGCGCGATTCCGCGAAGACGACCGCGTCGGGCGGCTGATTTTCGAGCCAGGTCAGCGTGTGCCCGTGCTGCCGGCGGATGGCGTCGGAGGCGCTGAAGCGGTTGCCGAAACGCGCGGCGAGGTCGGAATTGAGCGCTGCGACCGCGTCCGCCGACAGTCGGCCTTCGCGCTTGCGAACAAGGGACGGATGAAGGGTCAAGGGCGTCACACTCCCGGAAAGGGCCGGACCCTAATCCAGCGGGGCGCGACTCGCCAGTGGATTGAGGAGGCAGCGAAGGCCTCGAATCGCCTCGCCATAGCCCCGGCCCCTCACCGCTCCGAGAGTTCGACGTCGAGCACCGCCGCGCGCCTCTCGTCGCGGACGGCCGCGAGCGCTTCGCGCAGCGCGGGCTCGACCTCGTCCGCTCGCGCAATCTTTCGCGCCCATGCGCCGCCGGCGGCTGCGGCGATCGCGCCATAATCGGGCGACGGATCGAAGCTGAGATCGAGGTCCTCGGCGTGGGCCGCGTAGCCATCGGGATGAACCGCCAGCGCCGAGAAGCGGGGCGCGTTCCAGCCGCGATTGTTGAAGACGACCTGGAGGAAGGGCGTCGCATAGCGCCGGGCCATCCAGTGCACGGTCGATGGCGCCGAAAACATGTAGGAGCCGTCGCCGGACAGCGCGACCACGGTGCGGTCGGGCGCCGCGAGCTTCATGCCGATGGCGGCGCCGCCATTCCATCCGAGCGAACCGCCGCCGCTCGTGAAGAGGCCGCCCGGCCGTTCGCGCATCATATGGTCCGAGATCGCAGGGTAGTTGGTGATGCCCTCGCTGAGCACGATGGCGTCGGGATCGAGCGCCCGGCGCACGCAGGCGGTGAGATATTCCGGCGTGATTCCGGCTCCGGCCGGCTTCTCGCGCCGTTCGAGTTCGGCGCGCCTTCGTTCGTGGCGCTTCGTCCAATGGGCGCGGCGCCGGGCGCAAGCCTCGGCGTCGGGCGCGCCGCGCTCGATAAGGGCGTTGATCTGGGCCAGCGCGGTGGCGGCGTCGGCCCGCAGATGGCGCCGCGCCTTCACATACCAGAGCGGGATCGACTGCTTCAGCGGGTCGGTGTCGATGATGACGATGTCCGCGTCGTCGCGCGGCTTGCTGACGGCCGGGATCCAGGGCACGTCGCTGTCGATGACCAGAACAAGGTCTGCGTCCGCGAGCGCCTCGTTCTGGAACGGATGGTTCCAGTGCGCGCCCTGATAGAGGGGATCGCTATGCGGGTAGTTCACGTAGTTCGGCACCGATTCGAGGACGCCGATCCCGAGCCGCCCGCAGAGTTTCTGCAGTTCGCCGACAGCGCCGGGATTGCGACCCAGGAATGAGGTGACGACCAGCGGCCGCTCCGCCGCCATGAGCCTGCGCGCGAGATCCTCGGAGTCCTCATGCGTGAGCGCGGTCGGCGCGATGGGGCGCCACTGGCTTGTGTCGATGACGACTTCCGGCGCCTCGGCCTCCATGGCCTCCCGCGCGCCGACGAGATAGACGGGGCCCTTCGGATCGCTCTCGGCGATCTGAAGCGAACGATGGACGACCTGCTTCACGTTGTGCGGCGCGCGCAGTTCGTATTCGAATTTCATGTATTGCCGGACGATGCCGCGCTGGTCCGGCACGTCCTGAATCCATTGGATGAATTCGTTGCGGCTGCCCTTGAGCTCGCCCTCCTGCGTATAGGGGGAGAGTCCTGCGAAGACGAGGATCGGAATGCGCCCCTTGGCCGCGTTGTGCACGGCGCCGGCGAGCGACTGCGTGCCGCATTCGACATGGACCAGCACGGCCTGCGCGCGTCCGCTCACCTGCGCGAACCCGTGCGCGCAGCTCATCGCGACCATCTCGTTCGGACAGGTCACCACCTTCGGAATCTTGCGGCCAAGCGCGCGCGCTTCCGCGATCGCCTCGATCAGCGCCGGATGATCGCTGCCGAAATTGGCGAAGATATAGGCGACGCCCGCTTCTTCGAGCGCTTCGAGAAATGCCGTGCTCGCTGTACGCATGGGTTTCCAGTTTATGAATCGCGGCCGGCGGCCGTCAGGCGCTCATCCCGCCGTCCGCCATGAGCAGCGATCCGGTGGTGAAGCGGCTCTCGTCGCTGGCGAGAAAGAGCACGGACTGGGCGATCTCCTCCGGGAGCCCATGGCGCCCGAGCGGAATCATCGCGTTGAAGAAGGCCGCGCCGTCCTGATGGATGATCTTCGAGAGGTCCGTCTCGACCGCGTCCTGGAAGCTATTCGCGATCGGCCCCGGATGGACGGTGTTGACGCGGATTCCGCGCGGCGCAAGCTCCTTTGCGAGACAGCGCATGAGGCCGATCTGCGCATGCTTGGCCGTGATATATCCGTAGACGCCCGGATCGCCGCGCAGGCCTGCAACGCTCGAGGTGATGATGACGCTCCCGCCGTCGTTCATGGCGCGCGTTCCATGCTTGGCGACGAGAAAGGCGCCGCGGACATGCACGGCGTAGACCGCCTCGAACACGTCGAGCGGAAAGTCTGCGATCGGCGCAACCGTGCCGAAATTGCCTGCATTGCTGAACAGCACGTCGATCTTGCCGAAGCGCTGGACAGTCGCGTCGACGGCGCGCGCAACGTCGTCGGACTGGGTCACGTCGCCCGCGATCGTGAGGAGACGGTCCCCGCCGTCGAGCGCGGCGGCGGCCCGCTCAAGCTCCGGTTGGCTGAGGTCGCAGAGGACGACTTTTGCGCCCTCGGCGAGAAAGAGCTTCGCCGTCGCCGCGCCGATGCTGCCCGCGCCTCCGGTCACGAAGCAGACCTTGTCCTTGAGACGGTTCATGGGCTTATGCGTCTTTCATGCGCGGGAACCGGCGCGACGGTTTTCTCCGCGTCGGCTGGCGGCGAGATAGGCGCTGTGCAGGATGCCCGGATTGCGGACAAGCTCATCCGGCTCCCCTGAGTAACAGATGCGCCCGCGCTCGATGACATAAGCCGCCTGCGAGATTTTCAGCGCGATATGGGCGAATTGCTCGATCAGCAGGACGCCAACGCCCTGTTGAGCGAGCTGCTGCAGCACGGGTACGAGCCGGGCCACGATGATCGGCGCGAGCCCGAACGAGAGTTCGTCGGCCAGCAGGTAACGCGGACGGGCGACGATCGCCTGGGCGAGCGCGACCATCTGCTGCTGTCCCCCGGAGAGATAGCCGGAGCGCGCCGAGAGACGCTCGCGAAGCTCGGGAAAGGTCGCGAGCGCCGTCTCTACCGCTTCCGTGCGCTCGGCGCGGCTGAGATGGCTGCCCGCCACTTTGAGATTGTCCTCGACGCTGAGGTCGCCAAGCACCTGATGGCCTTCCGGCACGGCCGCGACGCCAAGCGCGCGCACCGCCTCCGGACGCAGGCCCGTGATCGGCCGGCCGTCCATGAGCACGGCGCCGGAGGCGACCGGCAGCGCGCCTGCGATGGCGAGCACGAGGCTGCTCTTGCCGGCGCCGTTCGCGCCGAGGAGCGCCGTGATCTTTCCCGGCGCGATCGTGAGGTCCACCGCATGCAGAACGGTCTTGGGCCCGCGGGAGACCGTCAGCGCCCGGATGTCGAGGCCGGTCGTCATGCTGCGTCCTCGACGCCGCCGAGATAGGCCGCGCGGACTTTCGGATCGGCGAGCGCCTCGGCGGTGGGTCCGTAGGCGATCGGCGAGCCGAAATCGAGCACGAGGGTCGACGAACAGGTCGCGGAGATGAGGTCGACGTCGTGGTCGACCAGCAGCACCTGAGCGCCGCAATAGTCGTGGATGCTGGCGATGACGGTCCGGAGATGTTCGCTCTCGTCATGGCTGAGGCCGGCGCCGGGCTCGTCCATCATGACGAGCCGCGGCCGTCCGACCGTCGCGCGCGCGATCTCCACCATCCGCCGGTCGTAGGCGTCGAGATCGACGCCCTTGACATGGGCCCGCCCGGAGAGGCCGACGAAATCGAGCGCGCGCGCGATCAGCTTGCGGCGCGGCTCGCCGCCGCTCGGCACATTGTCGAGCACGGCGGCGACATTGTCCGCGACGGTGAGGTTCTCGACCACCTGTTCGTTCTGGAACGTGCGGCGTATGCCGAAGGCGGCGCGCTTGTGCGTGGCGATGCGCGCGATGTCATGTCCGTCGATCGCGACCGATCCGGAAGACGGCCGCACGAAGCCGGAGAGCACATTGATGAGGGTCGTCTTGCCCGCCCCGTTCGGGCCGACGAGTCCGGTCACCGCGTCGGGCAGGGTCGCGGTCAGATCGTTGAGGCCGCGTACGCCGCCGAACATGACGGTCAGGTTCCGGATTTCGATCATGGCTTTGACCTCGGGGCTGCGGAGAGCAGCCCGCGGATCGCGGCGCCAAGGTCGGCGATCTGTCCCGCCGCGCCCTGCGGCGCGGTGATCAGCGCGTGCAAAAGTCCAACGCCGAAGATCATTGTCGCGATGTTGCCGTTGACGTGCCAGTCGTTGAGCAGCGCCGGAAAGGCGCGCAGGAGCAGGCCGGCGATGATCGGCCCGAGCCAGCTGTAGGCGCCGCCGACGATGGTCAGCGCGAACAGGAGAATTGACTGGCTCGCGGGAAAAGCGGAGCCGTCGAGCTGGCCGACGCCGCCGGCCAGCAGCCCGCCGGCAATGCCGGCGAGGAAGCCGGCGATCGTGAAGGCCCAGATCTTGTAGGCGACAATATTGACGCCGCCGGACAGCGCGCAGACCTCCCCGCGCCGGATCATCGCCCAGGCGCGACCCGGCCTGCCGCGCACATGCAGCGCGACGATCCCGAAGCAGAGGATGAGCACGATGATCGCATAGCGGAAATAGGCCTCGTCGCTCGCCGCGAGATACGGCCTCGGCATCATCTGCCGCGCCGAGCCGACCGCCTTGCCGAGAATGCCGGGGCCGCCGTCGGGAAAGCCGAAGGCGCTGATGAACACCTGGATCGCGCCCGCCATCATCAGCGTGATGATCGCCAGATAGAGCCCGCGCATCCTGAGCGCTGGCAGGCCAACGACGAGGCCGATCAGCGCCGCCGCGATTCCGCCGCCGAGAAGCGCCAGCTCGAAAGGCAGATGAGTCCCGTGCGCGATGCGAAGCGCGAACCAGCCGCCGACCCCAAGCAACGCATATTGCGCGAGCGACACCATCCCAAGCTGGGCGAAAAGCAGGCTCGCGCTGAGGCTGGCGATGGCGAGCGCCGCCACCGAGATGAAGGTCCTCACCCAATAGTTCGACAGGATGTCCGGCAGGATGACGACCGCCGCGAGGATTGCGAGCGCGCCCGCGATCCAGCCGGGCCGAAGGCGCCGCGCTATGCTCGCGGGCTGCGAGAGGCCGAGGGTCTGGTCCGTCATCGATAGACGAAGGCCGGTTTGCGCTGCATCCACACGAGGGCGGCGACTGCGAAGAGGAAGGGGACGGCGGTTCGGAAGGGTCCGATCACCGGAACCGGCGTGAGGAGCGTTTCGCAGACGCCGATCGCCAGGCCCCCGGCGACGGTCGCGGGCAGCGAGACGAAGCGACCCACGACCGCCGCGGCGATGGCCGGAATGACAACGAAAGTGAGCGCCTGACCGCTGAGGCGCTGAAGGTCGGCCAGCAGAATGCCGCTGACGCCGGCCAGCGCGCCGGAGATCATCCAGGCATAGGCGTCGGCGCGCAATACGCGCACGCCGAGCATCGCGCTGAGATCGCGGTTATTGGCGAGCGCCCGCATTTCGAGGCCAAGCCGGCTGCGGGCGAGAAAGATCATGACGATCGTCGTGGCGAGGGCCGCGAGCGCGAAGGCGACCGCGCGCGTCGCCGTGACGCGGACGCCGAGGACCTCGAAGCCGATCATGTCGGTCGGCAGGCGCAGGCGGCGCGGCGCCTCGCCCCAGACATAGCCCATGAAACCGAGCAGGATGAGCGCGAAGCTCAGCGTTGCGACGGCGCGCATGACGGGATCGCCAAACGCCAGCCGCGGCGCGAGCACGCGGCCGTAGAAGAGCGCGAGCGCCATCGCGGTGATGACGCCCGCAACCCATCCGACGACCTCCGGACCGCCTTTCTGGACGATCGTCCAGGACACGAAGGCGGCCATCGCCCCCATCGCGCCCTGGGCGAAGTTCAGAACCCCCGAAGCCCGGTAGAGGACCACGAGGCCGACGGCCGACAGCACGTAGGTCGCCGCGGTCGCGAGGCCTGCAATGAGGAAGGGGGCGAAGTCCGGCATGGCATGCTTATTTCCCGAGGCCGATCGTCTTCTCGTAGGCCCGGATGTCGGCGAGTTCCGGATCCTCCGACTCGATGCACTCGGGCTTCGTCACGAATTTCCCGTCCTTGACGATCGCGACAGGACCGGCGTGGTTCGGGTTATGCCGAGATCCATCGCCGACATACCAGGGGTCGCACCATATATCGCTCTCGAACCGCTTGACGTTGCGCAGGGCAGCCGTCACCGACTTCCGGTCGATCTTCGCCGGATCTATCTTGAGGAGCGCGTCGGTCACGACGCGCGCGGAGAGATAGCCAGCCTGCGAGAACGTGTCGCGCGGATCGGAGGGCTGACCGAAGGCGTTCATGACGGCGAGCCAGTTCTTCATGTCCGGCGTATCGGCGTCAGCCGACTTGAGCTCCATATCCACGAGAACCTTCCCGTCCCAATAGGGGCCGATCGCCTTCGGGAAGTCGGGATTGTAGAGCGAAGCGGGCCCCGACATGTGGACTTTGTCCGCAAGGCCCTGCTCCTCTGCGGCGGCGAAGATGGGCACCGCGAGGCCCTTGGGCGTCCCGACGCTGATCGCGTCCGGCTTGAACTCCATCGCCTGCAGAATGACCGAGGTCGCGTCGAGCGCAGCCGGATCGAAGGTGATCACCTTGCCGTCGCCGCCCTGGCGCTTGATCCATTCGACCGCGCCGTTGCACGACCATTCGCCGACATTGGGAATGTTCGGCGCGATGCAGACGACGCGCTTGATCTTGCCCGGAAATTCCTGGGCGACGCCCATGATCGCCTTGGTGTTCGAGACGCGCGGGCCGGCGTTGGTGGTGACGTAGTTCTTCTGGAAGAAGCAATCGCGCGGCACGCCGACGCCGGCGATCACCATCACGTCCTCCTTCTCGTAGATGCCCTGGTTCGCGCCGCAATCGACAAAGCTCATGTTGCCGGCGAGCGCGACGACATGCTCGTCGCGGATGAGTTTGGCCGCGACCTGGGAGGACTGCTCGGGATTCCAGCCGTCGTCCTCCATGAGGAACTTGATCGGACGGCCGTGGATGCCGCCATTCGCGTTGACGCATTTGAAATAGGCCTGCGCCGCGAAGCCGGAGGAGCTGAAATTGTCCGGCCCGGTGATGCTGACAATGCTGCCGATCGGGATCGGCTCGCCGGTCGCGGGCTTGCCGTCGTTGAGCCCGCAGACGGGCTTGACGCTTTCGGCCGCCTGAGCCGCGCCGCCAAAGAGGAGCGCCATCACGGCGCTTGCCGCCAGCGCAAGTAAGCCTGTCCTCCAACGCATGTTCGTTTCCTCCTCCGCTTCTTCCGGCGCTTAGCCTGGTTGCGGCCAGACGCGCCTTTGTTGAAAGTTTGACGTCAAACTATCTCGCCGTCAAGCCTCGCGTGCGGCAGGGCGCCCGGTTTCGGACGTTGTCCCTTTGGAGGCGCGCGAACGGACCTGGAGTCCAGCCCCAGCGGGAACGCTGTCAGCGCAAGTCCTGCGAGATGCGCTTGAGCAGGGCGATCAGATCAGCCTTCCGGTCGCCCACGATCGCGTCGAGCCTGCGATCATGTTCGATCGCCTGTCTGAGAAGGGCTTTGAGGGTCTCCTCGCCCTCTGCGGTGAGGGCGATCTCGTGGCTTCGTCCGTCTCCGGGCTGAGGCGTCCGCGCGACGAGACCCTGTCTCTCGAGCTTTTGGAGAAGCGGCGTGACAGTCGATTTATCCCGCGCGATCGCCCGGCTCAGCGCCGCCTGGTTCACGCCCGGATTGTTATGGATAATCATCATCGCCGCGAAATCGGCCTGGGCGCAATTGGGCCTCGCCCACAAGGCGCGAAAACTCCCGGAACGACGCGTCCTGGGCGAGCCGCAGATGAAATCCGATCAGCGAGTCGAGAAGCCCGAACGAAATCTCAGGCTGAGCGCCGGCCTCGCGGTGCGGGTCCGGCGCGCTTCCTTTCCGCTTCCGGGGCGGCTGTCGTTTCTGGCGGGGTCGCAAATCCTTGGCCGTATCCATGTCCGTCGCCCTCCGCCGTCAGACCGACGCTGGCGGGGTGTTAAAGCATCGGGAAGCGCGCGGCCAGAGGCGAGGAAGCTTTCGTCGGCGGCCGATCGGGACCGCGCTCGACGCCGCGCTCTTCATGGTCTACTGGCCGAGCCGCGAACGCTGCGCTTCGTTATTGCGCGCTCGCAAAAAGATGGAAAGGGAGAGACGCCATGGCGGAAGCGGCGACCACGGAATTCTGGAAGGACATTCCTCCGATCAAATCGGTATTCAAGCCGGGCGCCTTGCCCGAGGCCTATATCCGGAACGCGCCGACAGAGGACGAGCGCTATTACGTGCCCTTCAGCGAAACCGTGAGCTCGCGCCCCTTGTGGATCTCGCCCTCGCAGAACAAGTGGTGCGACATTCTGATGGCGAAGAAGGCGGGCCTCGTGAACCGTCACTATCATCCGCATCAGGTGTTCGCCTACACGATCTCCGGCAAATGGGGCTATCTCGAGCATGGCTGGACGGCGACGGCGGGGGACTTCATCTATGAGGCGCCCGGCGAGAGCCATACGCTCGTCGCCTACGATCACCCCGAGCCGATGCGCGTCTTCTTCATCGTGAGCGCCCCGCTGATGTGGCTCGACGAGAATGGCGATTCGACCGGCCATTTCGACGTGCACGACTATATCGCCATGTGCAAGGCGCATTACGACAAGGTTGGGCTCGGCGCGGACATGATCGAGTCGCTGTTCCGCTGAAGTCCGCCGCGCCGCGCTCGGGCTCCATCATCGCGGCGCGCCCTTCGGAACGCGTCCCTCCGCGATCCATCCGTCGAACACGGCCAGCGCGGCTTTGGCGAAGGCTTCGTCATTGATGTGGGCGTCGACCTCGACGATGCGCACGCCGGGAACAGGCAGGCGGCGCGTCTCGTCGAGAAACGCCGCGAGCGCTTCCGGCGCATGCATGGGCTCGCCCTCGCGGTCCCAGGCTTCGATCCCCCGTTGCGGGACCAGATAGACGGTCGGTCCCTTCGCGGCCGACAGTTTCCCGGCGATGCTGCGCGCGACCTGGCGGCGTTGATCCGCGGTCGCGGTCACGGAGGCGAGCAGGCGGTTGTGGGCGTGGTAGTTGCGGTGCTCGCCGCTGCCACGGGTTCTCGCGCCAGGCCGGGAAGTCGATCATGTCGATGGCGCCGGGCGCGACGAGCTGCGGCACGCCCCGCAAGCCCGCGCCCTGAAGACGGTCCGCGCCGGCGGTGACGATGGAGCCCGCGCAATGGTTGGCGAGTTCCTGCAGGCTGAAGTCCATGACCGCCGCGAAGCGGCCGCTCGCCGCGAGCGCCTCGAAGGCGCGGCCGCCCATGCCCGTCGTATGGAACACGGCGACGTCATAACCGCGCTTGTCCAGCTCGGGCAGCAGGAACTCCATGTAGCGCAGGCAGCTCCTGCCGAGCGAGGTCATGCCGATCAGCGGGCGTTCGGCAAAGGGCTTTCGCGCCGCGCGGCAGGCGCCGACCACGGCGCCGGCGGCCTGAGCCAGCGACGAGCGGCAGATGGCGTTGAGACCGTAAAGGCCGCCCGCCCAGAGGATCATCATCAGGTCTGGCGACACACGTTCCGGCGGGATCAGATGCGAAAAGGCGATGGTCGAGACGATCATCTTCGGCACGCCGAGCGGAAGGGCCGAGGCGACGTCGAGCGCAAGATCGGTTCCCATCGTGCCGCCGAGCGCCAGCATGCCGTCGATCCGGCCCTCCGCCTGCGCCCGGGCCGCGAGCCTTGCCGCTCCCTCCGCCATCCTCGCCATGGCGGGATTTTCGTCGCCACAAGCCGCAATCTCGGCGAGGCTGGAGCCCGCCGCTGCAGCGACGGCTTCGTTGGGGATGTCGGCTTGAAGGGTTCCGCGCGCCAGGACGCCGACATCCATATAGACAACTTCTCCGCCGGCCTCGACGATGCAGTCCCGGAGAAAAGTAAGTTCGGGAGATTTCGTGTCGGCCGTTCCAATCAGCAGGATCCGGGGCTTCAGGCTCATCGCGCCTCCACTTCAGGCTTCCTGTGCCTCACGCGGAGGTCTGTCGGCCGCCGGGCGCGACCATCGAAGCCGCGTCGTCGCTCTATCGAATCCCGGACGCCCGAGCCAGCGTGTCGACGCCCTTGGTCTCTGCGTATTTGGCCGGAATGACGGTTGACTCGAACGAGCGCATTTTGCGAGTCCACACCCGCGATCTGCCATAGAAGCTTCACGACTCTGGCCGCTTCGTTCCAACAGCCCCGCAAGGACCTGATCTTCATGAGAGCTTCCCCGTCCGCCGATCTCGTGCTGCGCAACGGCCGCATCTACACGGTCGACGCGAGGCGCTCGTGGGCCAGCGCGGTCGCGATCAGCAAGGGCCGGTTTGTCGCCGTCGGAGACGATTCCGCTGTCGAGTTGTTCATCGGCGCTTCGACCGAGGTCATCGATCTTGGCGGCCGCATGACGATGCCGGGCATCGTCGACATCCACACCCACATCCTGATGGGCGGACGGGCGGAGATGTTCGATCTGAACTTCTCCTCCGCCTGCGACGTTGACGAGATCTGCGCGGCGGTGAGCGGCTCGGCGGCGAAGTCGCCGCCGGGCGCCTGGATCGTCGGGGCGCAATGGGGCGGCGACAGGCTGCCGGCCCTCAATCTTGCAACGTCTCTCGCCCGGCTCGACGAGGCGGCGCAGGGCCATCCGGTTCTGCTGCGCGACGACAGTCGTCACAATTGCTGGTGCAGTTCGGAAGCGCTGCGCCGTCGCCGGCGTCACGAAGGATACGCCGAACCCGGCCAGGGGCGAGATCGGTCGCGATCCGCAATCCGGCGAGCTCACGGGCGTCATGATCGAGAGCGCGGCCGGCGTCGTCGAGCGCGCGCTTGCGCAATCCGGGCGTTACACGCCGAAGATGGACCGGGCCGCCATCGCGCGCTCGATCGAGACGCTCAATTCGTTCGGCGTCACGGCCTTCCTCGAAGCCGCGTCGATGAAGGAGATCATGGCGGTTCTGAAGGGCCTCGACGACCGTGGCGCGCTCACGGCATGGGCGGGTTGCGCGATGCCCGCGGTCGAGCCTCCCTTCATGTCGGGCCTCTCGGGCGACGCGCTGATCGCGCTTCGCGACAAGTACAGAAGCCGCCACGTGAAGCCGGACTTCGTCAAGGTCTTCCTCGACGGCGTCCCCGCATCCCGGACGGCCGCCTTCCATGAACCCTATCTGCCGGACCCCATTCGCGGCGGTTGCTTCCGTGGCGCGACAACCATGGGCGTCCCCGAGCTTATCCGCTGGCTCGGCAAATGCGAGAAGATGGGTCTCAGCATGAAGATCCATTGCGCCGGCGACGCCGCCGTGACGCAGGCGCTCGACGCGATCGAGGTCATGCGAAGCTTCAATGGCCAGACAGGCCTCATCCATCAGATCGCCGACGCGGGCTACATAACTCCGGCCGACGTCCTGCGCTTCGGCGAGCTCGGCGTGGCCGCCGACCTGTCGCCGATCGTCTGGCGCCCGACCCTCGAAGCGAACGAGGCCGTGCTGGGCGCCGAACGGGCCGAACGCTTCTGGCCCAATCGCGATCTTCTGCTCTCCGGCGCGCTGATGTGCGGCGGTTCGGACTGGCCGGTCGTTCCCAGCCCCGATCCCTGGAACGGCATGGAGGGGATGATCACGCGCCGCGACCCATCGGGAGCGTTCGGAGACAGGACGCTCTGGCCCGAACAGGCGCTCGACCTCGCCTCGGCGCTCGAAATCTACACGATCAACGGAGCGCGCGCGATGCAGCTCGCCGACGTGACGGGCTCGATCGAGATCGGCAAGTCGGCTGACTTCATCGTGCTCGACCGCAACCTGTTCGAAACGCCATCCGACGAAATCGCCGATACGAAAGTGCTGACCACCTATTTCGAGGGACGCCCGGTCTATGAGCGCGGCTGACCGCGCGACCCCATCCCGGTCGCGGCGTCGCCAGTGGGAAGGCGCCGCCCGCGGCGTGCGTTTTGGCGCGCTTTTCGTGCGATTGCGCGCCCGTTTCCGACAATTCCGCGCGAAAATCAGCGCATTCGAGGCGATTTTCAGCGAAAAACCGACCGGAAAAGCAGCCGTTTCCTTCCGCGAATCGGGACTTTTCAGGGACTTGCGCTGACATTTCCTTCCGGCCCATCGTTCGCGATCCTCTGGCGGCCTCCGCGAACCCCGTCCTGTGAGGCGCCGCGAAGCGGCCTCGAAGGACGATCCGTCAGTTTTGACGGCTATGAAGCATCATAGCGGTCAGGTCTGAAAATCGAAAGAAAATGTTTTGTATTCCAGTTTTTCATAATTGATGAACGTCGCCGGCGCGCCGTGTCCGCCTTCGGGCGATCGGGAGGCGATCGTCCCGGCCATCGCCCGAAACGCCGCGCGGAGCCGAATGGGCCGCCCAAGGCCCCTCCCCACGCGGGCTGGCCGTCGCGGCTTCCTGCCTGTAAGGTCGAGACCACGCCGAATGGCGGGGGATCTACGGGAGACCATCATGCGCGTGTCTTTTGCCCGTATCGCGGCCGCCGCCGCGTTTCTTGCCGCCGTCTTCGTCATGACGGCGCCCGCCAACGCCGAAAGCGTGATGGCCTCCTGCGCGCGCGAGTGGAAACAGGCGCAGGCCGCGGGTGCGACCGGCGGGGCGACCTGGCCGCAATTTCTCGCCCAATGCAAGACGCAACACTCCGCCGCTGCGGCTCCTGCGCCCGCTCCCGCGCCTCCGCCGCCTGCTCCGGCGTCGCAGCCGCAGACCGGCTCGCTTTTCCCATGGCTGAAACCGACCCAGACCGCGCCCGCGCCGACTGCAGCCGGTCAGTTCTCGACCGAGGCCGCGGCGCGCTACCGTTGCCCGAGCGATCAGGTCGTCTGGGTCAACAATGACTCCAAGGTCTACCACTATCAGGGCACGCGCTATTACGGCCGCACCAAGAAAGGCGCATACATGTGCGAGGCCGACGCCAAGGCCTCCGGCGCCCGCGCATCGCGCGGGCATTCGTTCGGCCAGAAGCCGCAGGGTTGAGCGGATCGGCTTAATGGCGGCGATCGACGTGCCGCACTGCGCCTTCGAGAATGGCGCGACGCTCGAGAGCCGCAGCGCGGAGGACGGGATATTGACCTTTCGCATCCGGCGGGGGACGCCGTGACGCAGACGAACGAGACCAGCCGGCTGGCCGCCATCGTGTTCGACCGGGACGAACCGGGAGACGCGGCGCTCGCGGCGTTTCTCGCCGAAGCCGCGCGCTCGGGCGCCCGGATCGGCGGCCTCGTGCAGGAGGGGGCGGACGACGAACTCTGCGCCCTGCATGATGTACGCGTGCGCGATCTCATGACGGGCGAGACCTTGCCCATCATGCAGAATCTCGGCGCCGAGGCGACCGGCTGCCGCGTCGATCCCGCCGCCATCGCGATCGCGGCGCGGATGCTCGACCGGGCCCGCGAGGCGGCGCCCGATCTGCTGGTCGTCAATCGCTTCGGGCGGCTGGAGACGGAAGGCGGCGGGATGCTGGCCGAGATCGGGCAGGCTTTCGCCGACGGCCTCGCCTGTGCTGATCTGCGTGCCCCGTCGCTTCCTCGAAGGTTGGGACGCTTTCGCCGACGGGCTCGACGTCAAGCTGCCGCCGTCCGCCGAAGCGATCATGCGCTGGTGGGAGGAAGTCGCCCCGGCCCGGTCGGACGCGGCCGCCTGACGGCCTTATCCGAGCCCGATCCGCCCCGTCCGCGCCGAACTCACGATGCCGGCCCGGCGAGCATCGCCTCCGCCCACGCAAGGTCTTCGGGCGTGTTGACGTTGAAGAACGGGTCGATCGGTCTCGCCGGCCATTCGACCGTTGCGACGCGATAGCGCGTCATGAAGCCTTCGACCTTGCGCAAGCCCTCGCCGACGAGCGCCCGCCTCATCTCGCCTGCGAGCGCGACCGGCCAGAGCGCCGCGACAGGATGCGTCCGGCCGCCCGACGCGGCGACCGCGATGTCGGCGCCTCCGTCAACCGCTTCCGCGAGCCGTGCGACGAAGTCCAAAGGCACGAAGGGCGTGTCCGCGGCCACGCTCGCGACATGGGCGAGATGCGGCGCGGAGGCGTCGCAAAGTTCGAGCCCGGCCAGCACGCCCGCGAGCGGACCGGAAAAGTCCGGCGGATCGTCGGCCACGACCGGAAGCCCGAAGGCCGCGAAGCGGGAGGCGTCGCCATTGGCGTTGAGGACGAGGGAGGCGCATTGCGGCTCAAGCCGCGCGGCGACATGCGCGAACATCGGCTTGCCCGCGAGCGGCAGAAGCGCCTTGTCGCCGCCGCCCATGCGGCGCGAAAGGCCGCCCGCGAGAATGAGGCCGAGAATGCGGCTGCGGTCGATCATGAGGGCATCATAGCGCGTTGGCCGCGGTTCGCGCCCCTGACGCTGGCGTATTCCATTTCACGCGCCCGCCGGACACACTACACTTGGGAATCTTTCAGGAACCGGGAGCCGCAATGTCCGCCAATCCGTTCGCCGCGCTCTCCGCCGGGATCGTCGCGGAGACGCCGCTGCGCGCCGCGATCACGGCGGCCTATCGGCGGCCGGAGCCGGAGTGCGTGGCGGCGCTGATCGAGGGCGCGACGCTGAAGCCCGATCAGGCGAAGCGCGCGCGGGAGATCGCGCGCGAACTGGTCGAGCGCCTGCGCGGAAAGACGCGCGCGAGCGGCGTCGAGGGCCTCATCCACGAATATTCGCTCTCCAGCCAGGAGGGCGTGGCCCTGATGTGCCTCGCCGAGGCGCTGTTGCGCATTCCCGACGCCGCGACGCGCGACGCGCTGATCCGCGACAAGCTGTCGCCCGGCGACTGGCGCGCGCATGTCGGGCACAGCCCGTCGCTTTTCGTCAACGCGGCGACCTGGGGTCTCGTGCTTACCGGCCGGCTCGTCGCGACGAGCAGCGAGCAGACTCTCAGCGCGGCGCTGACGCGGCTTATCGCGCGAAGCGGCGAGCCGATCATCCGCAAGGGCGTCGATGTCGGGATGCGCCTCATGGGCGAGCAGTTCGTCACCGGCCGCACGATCGACGAGGCGCTGCACGCGAGCCGTGAGCGCGAGGGGCATGGCTTTGCCTTCTCCTACGACATGCTGGGCGAGGCGGCGACGACGGCGGAGGACGCCGCGCGCTATTACGCCGAGTACGAGCGCGCCATCCACGCCATCGGCCGCGCGTCGCGCCGGCGCGGCATCTATGAAGGGCCGGGCATATCGATCAAGCTCTCGGCGCTGCATCCGCGCTACCAGCGCATCAAGCGCGAGCGCGTCCTGCGCGAGCTCCTTCCGAGCATCAGGAGCCTCGCCGTCCTCGCGAAATCCTACGACATCGGGCTCAACATCGACGCGGAGGAGGCCGACCGGCTCGACCTCTCGCTCGATCTTCTGGAGGCGCTCTGCCTCGATCCCGACCTTTCGGGCTGGAACGGGCTTGGCTTCGTCATCCAGGCCTATGGCAAGCGCTGCCCCTTCGTGATCGATTTCCTCGTCGATCTCGCGCGGCGCGCGCAGCGTCGGATCATGGTGCGGCTCGTCAAGGGCGCCTACTGGGATTCGGAGATCAAGCGCGCGCATCTCGACGGCCTCGACGATTTCCCCGTCTTTACGCGGAAAGTGCACACCGACGTGAGCTATCTCGCTTGCGCGCGAAAACTGCTCGCGGCGCCGGACGCGGTGTTCCCGCAGTTCGCGACCCACAATGCGCAGACGCTCGCCGCGATCGTCGTGATGGCCGGGCCGAATTTCTATCGCGGGCAATACGAGTTCCAGTGCCTGCATGGGATGGGCGAGCCGCTCTACGAGGAGGTGGTCGGCCGCCACAAGCTCGACCGTCCGTGCCGCGTCTACGCGCCGGTCGGCTCGCACGAGACGCTGCTCGCCTATCTCGTCCGGCGCCTTCTGGAGAATGGCGCGAACACATCCTTCGTCAATCGCATCGCCGATCACAGCGTGCCGATCGACGAACTCGTCGCCGATCCGGCCGATGTCGCGCGAAAGATCCAGCCGCTCGGCGCGCCGCATGACCGGATCGCCCTCCCGCGCGAGCTTTACGGCGCGCCGCGCCAGAATTCGCGCGGGCTCGACTTTTCCGATGAGCAGCGCCTTGCGCGCCTTGGGCAAGGCGTCTCGGCGAGCGCGGCGAAGATCCGGCGCGCCTTTCCGCCGGACGCCGCGGCGGATGAGGCGGGCGAGCCGGTGCGCAACCCGGCCGATCGTGACGACGTGGTCGGCCATGTTCGTCACGCGCGCCCGGAGGAAATCACGAAGGCGATCGACGCGGCCTCCGCCGCAGCGCCCGTCTGGGCCGCCGTTCCGCCGAACGAGCGCGCCGCGATTCTGCGCCGCGCGGCCGATCTCTATGAGGCCGCGAACGACGAACTGGTCGGGCTCATCGTGCGCGAAGCCGGCAAGTCCTACGCGAATGCGGTCGCCGAAGTGCGCGAGGCGGCGGACTTCCTGCGCTACTACGGAAGCGAAGCGGCGCGCACGCTGTCGCCCGGCTCGCCGGCGCCGCTCGGGGTCGTCGCCTGCATCAGCCCGTGGAACTTCCCGCTTGCGATTTTCACCGGCCAGATCGCCGCCTCGCTCGCGGCTGGCAACGCCGTCGTCGCCAAGGCGGCCGAGGAGACGCCGCTGATCGCGGCGGAAGGCGTGCGGCTGATGCACGAGGCGGGCGTTCCGCGCGACGCGCTGAAGCTTCTGCCCGGCGCGGGCGAAGTGGGCGCGGCGATCATCGCCGATCCGCGCATTCAGGGCGTCGTGTTCACAGGGTCCACGCCCGTCGCGCGCCTCATCGAAAGGGCGCTCGCGGGCCGGCTCACGCGGACCGGCGCGCCGCTGCCGCTCATCGCCGAGACGGGCGGGCTCAATGCGATGGTCGTGGATTCCTCGGCGCTCGCCGAGCAGGTCGTGGGCGACGTCATCGCCTCGGCCTTCGACTCGGCGGGACAACGATGCTCGGCGCTGCGAATCCTCTGCCTGCAGGACGACGTCGCCGACCGAATCCTCGCGATGCTCAGAGGCGCGATGGCGGAGCTCGAAGTCGGCGACACGCGAAAGCTGTCGGCCGATGTCGGCCCCGTCATCACGAAAGAGGCGCGCGACGCGATCCAGGGCCATGTCGAGGCGATGCGCGCGCGGGGCCATGCGGTGACGCAGGCGCCGCTTCCAGCCGGGACCGCGAGCGGAACCTTCGTCATGCCGGCGCTGATCGAAGTCGGGAAGATCGCCGATGTCGAGCGCGAAGTGTTCGGCCCGGTTCTGCATGTGCTGCGCTACCGGCGCGCCGATCTCGACCGGCTGATCGATTCGATCAACGCGGCCGGCTACGGCCTCACCTTCGGCCTGCACACGCGCATCGACGAGACGATCGCGCGCGTCGTCGAGCGGATCGAGGCCGGAAACGTCTATGTCAACCGCAACGTCATCGGCGCGACCGTCGGCGTACAGCCGTTCGGCGGCTCGCGCCTGTCCGGCACGGGGCCGAAGGCCGGCGGCCCGCTCTATCTGTCGCGCCTCGTCTCGGAGCCCCCGCAGGGCGCGCTCGACGGCCTCGAAGGCGCGGCTGCGGCGCATGAGGCGCTGCGGCTCTATATCCGCTGGCTGGAAGGCGCGGGTCACGCAGCCGAGGCCGAGCGCTGCGTCAGCCTCATGGCGCGCTCGCCGCTCGGCGCGCGCATGGAGCTTCCCGGTCCGGTCGGGGAGCGCAATGTCTATTCGCTGAAGCGCCGCGGGCGCATCGCCGCGGTCGCCGCGACCGGGAGCGGACTCCTCATCCAGATCGGCGCCATTCTCGCCACCGGCAACGACGCGGTGGTCAGTCCCCACGAATCCGTCGAGCTCAAGCGGCTGCCGGTCGAATTCGCTCATCGGATCATCATGGCGCTCTATCCGCTCGAAGCGCCGGATCTTGCCGGCGCGCTGTTCGAGGGCGACGAGAAGGCGCTGGTCGCGGCGATGAAGAGCCTTGCCGCGCGCCCCGGCCCGATCGTGCGGCTGCAGGCGCTCACCCCCGCCCGGCTCGCGGCCGGGGAGGATTACCATCTCGCGGACCTCGTGGAGGAAAGCGCGGTCGCCACCAATATCGCCGCCGCTGGAGGCAACGCCAGCCTCATGACGATCGGTTAGGCGACGCTTCGCGAAAGGGTCTTCGGGCGGCTGAAATCGCGAGCAAAATCTGCTATGGATGCAATTTGCTGCGCCGTTCCTGCAGTGGACGCTGTTCTCCGGAGGAGCAATCCGGAGGGACGAATTTGACAGGGAACGCGGGTCGCGACAGAGACGCTTGCGCGAGCGCCGAGAGACTGGCTGCATTTGGGTTGGAGCGGACGGTTTTCCTCGCGGGGTCGATTGACGGCGCGCGAGGGAACGGGTCGCTCCGCATTGTCGTTTCAGAGAAGGCGGAGGCTCAAGGGCGATGAAGACGCTTCACGCGACCGAAGCCTATGGCGGACATCACGCGGAGGCGGCCTATGGCCGCTGGGCGCCCGTCTATGACCTGATTTTCGATCTGCCCTTCCACCCCGGCCGGCTGGCTTCGGCTCGGGCTGCGGCGGATGCGGCCGGGCCGGGCGGCGACATTCTCGTCATCGGCGTCGGCACCGGGCTCGAACTTCCGCTGCTGCCGGCCGACGTCAACGTCACGGGCATCGACATCAGCGCGCCCATGCTGCGCGAAGCCAGACAGCGGGTCGAGCGCAAGGGCCTCGCGCAGGTGAAGGCCCTCATGGTGATGGACGCGCAGTCCCTCCAGTTCGCGGACGCGTCCTTCGATGTCGTGCTCGCTCCCTATGTGATGAGCGTCGTGCCCGACGCGGGCGAGGCGCTCGACGAAGCCTGGCGTATCCTGCGTCCGGGCGGAACGCTCATCGTCATGAACCATTTCGCGGCGCCGGGCGGTGTGCGCGCCGCGATCGAGCATCGGCTCGAACGCGCCGCTTCCTGGCTCGGCTGGCATCCGAACTTCCCCTATTCCACGATCGGAGACTGGATCGCTGCGCGAGGGGACGCCCGGCTCGTCGAGAGGCGGGAGCTTCCGCCGATGAAGCTGTTCACGCTGCTCCGGGTCGAGAAGGCCTGATTCGGACGGGGATAGGGCGCGCAGCGGCTCCGGCTTTTCGCGAGCGAGACCGCACGTCGCCGTCATTTCAACGCCACATTGCTTGCATCGTCGCTTTCCGAGCCTAATTATGGGAAGCGTATTTTGTGAGCTCTCTCTTTTGCGAAAATCATCTTCCATGAAGCGCCGCGCGGTCGCGCAGGCGGAGCCGCCGAAGCGTGGCCGCTCCGCCCTGCCGTCGCGCGAGGAGCTGATCGCCTTCGTGAGCGGCGCCGCCGCGCCCAATGGCGAGAGGCCGCCCGCCCGCGTCACGCGGCGCGACATTGCCCGGGCCTTCGGCGTCACGGGCGAACAGAAGGCCGAACTCAAGCTCCTCATCCAGGATCTGCAGGCGGAGGGGGCGCTGGCGCGCGGCCGCAAGGCCCTGCATGTGCAGGGACAGCTTCCCTCGCTCGTCGTGGCCGAGATCGCGGAGCGGGATCGCGACGGGGAACTCGTCGCCAAGCCCGTCGAGTGGGACGGCGAAGGCCCGCCGCCGCGCATCCATGTCCGCCGCCCGCGCGACAAGCGCAGCCGCACGCCGGCGCCGGGCCTGGGCGCGCGCGTTCTGATGCGGGTGGAGTTCGACCCCGAAGCGACCGGGAAGGCGCCGGCCTATTCCGGGCGGGTGGTCAAGATCCTCGAAAAGCTCAAGGCCCGCCTTTACGCCGTCTTCCGGCAGGAGAAGGACGGCTCGGGCCGCGCCTCGCCCGTCGAGAAGCGCGCCTCGGGGCGCGACTATCTGGTGCCCGCCGGCATGACCGGCGAGGCCGAGGACGGCGATCTCGTGGCGCTCGAACCCTTGCGCGAGACGCGTCTCGGCGGCCTTGCGGCGCGGGTCGTGGAGTCGCTGGGGTCGGTCAAGTCCGAGCGGGCGGTGAGCCTGATCGCGCTCGCCACCCATCACATCCCGCATGTCTTCTCCGAAGCCGCCGAGAAGGAGGCAAAGGCCCAGAAGCCCTTGCGCCTCGCCCCGCCGCGCGAGGACTGGCGGACGCTGCCGCTCGTCACGATCGATCCGCCCGACGCCAAGGATCACGACGACGCGGTGCACGCCGCGCTCGACGACGACCCCGCCAATCCGGGCGGTTTTGTCATCACCGTCGCCATCGCCGACGTCTCGGCCTATGTCCGCCCCGGCTCTGCCCTCGACCGGGATGCGCTGGAGCGCGGCAATTCGGTCTATTTCCCAGACCGGGTCGTGCCGATGCTGCCCGAGCGCATCTCGAACGACCTCTGCTCGCTCCGGCCGCTGGAGGACCGCCCGGCGCTCGCCGTCCGGATGGTCCTCGGCGCGGATGGGCGCAAGCGCTCGCATACCTTCCATCGGGTCATGATGCGCTCGGCGGCGAAACTCGCTTACGAGCAGGCGCAGGCGGCGATCGACGGCCGCCCGGACGAGACGACCGCGCCATTGCTCGACAGCGTGCTGAAGCCGCTGTGGGCGGCGCATGCCGCGCTGAAGATCGAGCGCGGCCGGCGCGATCCGCTCGACCTCGACCTGCCGGAGCGCAAGCTCGTGCTCGACCGCGAAGGGCGGCTGAAATCCGTGCGCTGGCCGGAACGGCTGGAGGCGCACCAGCTGATCGAGGAGTTCATGATCCTCGCCAATGTCGCCGCCGCCGAAACGCTGGAGGCGCGACATTCGCCGCTGATCTATCGCGCTCATGACGCGCCGAGCGCCGAGAAGCTGGAGGATCTCGTCTCCTTCCTCGGCACGATCGGGGTGAAGCTGGCGAAGGGCGAGCGCATCCGCCCGTCGCATTTCAACGTTTCGCTCGCGCGGGTGAAGGGCGAGGCCGTCGAGGCGCTCGTCAACGAAGTGGTCCTGCGCGCCCAGGCGCAGGCCGAGTACAGCCACGAGAATTATGGGCATTTCGGCCTGAACCTGCGCCGCTACGCGCATTTCACCTCGCCGATCCGCCGCTACGCCGATCTCATCGTGCATCGCGCGCTGATCCGGGCGCTCGATTTCGGCGAGGACGGGCTGCCGGATCTGCGGGGCGGCGAGCTGGCGCAGATCGCCGAGCATATTTCGGCGGCCGAGCGCCGCGCCATGGCGGCCGAGCGCGAGACGGTGGACCGGCTGGTCGCGGCCCATCTCGTCGACAAGATCGGCGCGACTTTTGGCGCGCGGATCAGCGGGGTCACCAAGGTCGGGCTTTTCGTCAAGCTCACCGAGACGGGCGCCGACGGCTTCGTGCCGGCCGCGACCCTCGGCGACGATTATTTCCGCTACGAGGAGGCGACGCGCTCGCTCGTCGGCACGCGCAGCGGCAAGGCCTATCGGCTGGGCGATCCGGTGGAGGCGCGGCTGGTCGAGGCCGCGCCTTTCGCGGGCGCCTTGCGATTTGAGATTGCCGGCGGCGAGTCCGCTGCCGGACCGGGAAGGCGCGGGCGAGTGGGGCGACCCGATGCACGGTCCCGAAAGGGGAGGCGCCGATGAACGACATGTCCGGCTTCCGCCGGTTTCGCGCCCCCCGGCCGGATCGGCCGGTCGGCGAGGCGATCAAACGCGGCCTGCTCGGCCGCTGTCCGGCTTGCGGCAAGGGAGGCCTGTTCCGCGCCTATCTCAAGCTCGAGCGGACCTGCAAGGTCTGCGGCGAGGATCTGAGTCATGCGCGGGCCGACGACGCGCCGGCCTATCTCACGATGCTCGTCGTCTGCCATCTCATGGCGGCGGGCGTGCTCTATACGGATGAGACGTGGCCCGAGACGCCGCTGCTCACCACCGCGCTCATTTGGGTTTCGCTCACGATTCTGATGAGCCTCATCCTCCTGCCGCGCATGAAAGGGGCCGTCGTCGGCCACCAATGGGCGCTCTACATGCACGGCTTCGGCAAGGACGACGCATGAGGCTTCACGGACTGCATCCGATCGCCTGACAGATGTCCGATGATCCCCCTTCGCCCGAGAGCGGCGCGCCGAAAGGCAGGCCCCCGACGCTTCGTCCGCGCGACGCGGCGACGCTGATCATCGTCGACGGGGCGGGCGCCGTCCCCCGTGTGCTGATGGGCAAGCGTCACGAGGGGCACAAGTTCATGCCGGGCAAATATGTCTTCCCCGGCGGCCGGGTCGAGGCGGAGGACCGGCGGATGGCGGCGGCGGGCGCGCTCGACCCGAATGTCGAGGCGAAGCTCAACGTCCGGGTGCCGAGACCGTCGCCGGGCTTTGCGCGGGCGATCGCGCTCGCGGCGATCCGCGAGACCTTCGAGGAAACGGGCGTCGTGATCGGGGTCGGCGGCTATGGCGCGCCCGAGGCGCCGCCCGGCGCCTGGCGCCGCTTCGCCGAGATGGGCGTCTATCCGACGCTGGACGGCGTCGATTTCCTCGCCCGCGCGATCACGCCGCCCGGGCGCACGAAGCGCTTCGACGCGCGCTTCCTCGTCGTGGACGCGAGCCTCATCGTGAAACAGATCGACGGCGTCGTGCATCCCGGCGCGGAGCTCGTCGATCTCGTCTGGACGCCGCTCGACAAAGCGCGCGAGCTCGACCTGCCGAGGATCACCCATCAGGCGCTGGACGAGCTTGCGTCGGCGCTGGCCGCCGGACTCGATCCGCGCCGGCCGCGCCCCTTCTTTCGCGAGCTGCGCGGCAGGCGATTGCGGGAAGAGCTTTAGCTCAGGCGGCCATCCGCGCCGGGCCGAGGCGTCCCGCGAGCTGCATCAGCGCCAGATGGTAGGCGCGGGCGACGCGGTGGGAGCGGTTGTAGCGGGCGATCACGACATCGAGCAGTTCGCTCATGATCTCCCCGTCCACCTCGGCCAGATGGTCGAGCGTCAGGCTGCAATGCTGGAGCGCGTCCACGAGCGTCTTGCGCAAGAGCTCGAAGCCCTTGAGGTCGCCCGCGATCAGCGCCCGCCAGACCCGCGCGTGGAGCCGGGTGAGGCCGCGCGCCAGATCGTCGTCGCGGACCACTTTCCTGTAGGCGCTGAACAGCCGGTCGAAGATGAGCGGCTCGGACCATTGCTGCAGATCGGAAAAAGCCTCGGACGGACCGGTCATGAGCATCGGCGATCCTCAACTGGGGCGAATCAAAACGCGCCCGCCCGCGTTGTTCAGTGTCATCCAAACTCAAGCCGGATGGTTAACGGGGAATGAAGATTCGCGCGCGGTTTTCCACAGAAAAGCGCGCTTCTGCGTATTTTTTACTTGACGTTAAGGAAACTAGACTTCCGAAGCGGAAGCAGAATCCGGCCCCCTGGCGCGGAATTCCTCCGGGCGCGTCTCGCGGGCCAGAGCGTCCAGCACCCCGTTGACCATTCCGACTTCCTCCGATCCGAAGAAGGCGGCGGCGACGTCGACATATTCCGTCACGACGACCCTTGCGGGCACATCCGTCCGGCTGCGCAATTCGTAGAAGGCCGCGCGCAGAATGGCGCGCAGAAGCGCCTCGACCCGCTTGAGGGGCCAGCTCTTCTCAAGAACCGCGTCGACGCCGCGGTCGATCGGAAGCTGGTCGCGCAGCACGCCCGAGACGACGTCGCGGAAGAAGGCGGCGTCGGCGGGCTTGTAGGCCTCGCCCTCGATCTCCTGGCCGATCCAGTGCGCTTCGAACTCGGCGAGGATGTCGTCGAGCCCTTTCTCCGTGACCTCCATCTGGTAGAGCGCCTGCGCGGCGGCGAGGCGCGCCGAGGAGCGCTGTTCGGCCTTCCTCGCCTTTTTCGCCGGGGGACTCATGCGCGGGCGAGCTTCCGCTTGAGAAGCGCGAGACCGATCGCCGCGCGCGCCGCGTCTCCGCCCTTGTCGCCCTGCGCCGGATCGGCGCGCTCCTCGGCCTGCGCGAGCGTCTCGGTCGTGAGGATGCCGTTGCCGAGCGCGAGCTTGCGCGCGACCGACATGTCCATGAGCGCGCGGGCCGATTCGCCCGCCACGATCTCGAAATGGAAGGTCTCGCCCCGGATGACGCAGCCGAGCGCCACCGCCCCGTCATAAGCGCGGCCGGCGTCGGCCGCGGCGTCGAGCGCGATCGCCATGCCGGCCGGAATTTCGAGCGCGCCCGCCACCTGCAGGACGTCATGGGCCGCGCCGGCCGCCGCGAGCGCGCGCGTCGCGCCCGCGAGCAGGTTCGCGCCGATCTCTTCGTAATAGCGCGCCTCGACGATGAGGAAGCGTCCGCCCTCGATACGGGGCGCGGAGGCTGTGGCGCGGCGATGCTCGGCCATTGGCTTTCGGGGAAACTTTCGTGAAGCTTGCGGATTGCCGGCGTCGTTTATAGGCCGCGACAGGCGCGCGCAAGGCGCGGGGGCTGGCCGGGGCGCCTGCGCGCCCCTGTCGCGTTGGCTATCGACGCCGTCAAATGGTAAAGCGACGGGCCTTGCGGTCCGTGTCTGGAGAAGTCCGGGTGCGGCGCGCGAGAGCCCAGGCCCTTCAGGTGAGGCGATGGAGACAAAATTCCCGCGCTATTGGATGTGGTCGGAGGCCTTCGAGGCGCTGGCCCGCGCCGAGCGGATGCATCGGCAGTTCTTCCAGCCGACCCGCTCCGCCGCCCCGGCGAACTGGGAGCCGCCGGTGGACGTGCTCGAGACCGAGCGCGCCGCGCTGGTGCTTGTCGCCTTGCCGGGCGTCGACATCGAACAGGTCCATGCGGCCATCGAAGGGGACGAGCTCTTCGTTTCGGGCGTCCGGACCTATCCGGCCCAGATGCGCACCGCGACGATCCACAGGCTCGAACTGCCGCAGGGCCGCTTCGAGCGCCGGGTGCGCCTCCCGGCCGGGCGTTATTCGGGCATCGAGAGACGGGCGGAGAACGGCTGTCTGATGATCACGCTGACGAAGGCCGCGCGAAATGGCTGACGAGACCGCCGAAGCTCCGAAGGAGACGCAGGACACGCCGCCCCTGCCAGAGGACTCGCTCCTCATCGTGCCCGTGCGCAACATGGTCCTGTTTCCCGGCATGGCGCTGCCGATCGCGCTCGGGCGCGCGCGCTCGATCCTCGCCGCGCAACGGGCGGTCCGCGAGCAGCGGCCGATCGGCATCGTCATGCAGCGCAATCCGGAAACCGCCGATCCGGCCGCGACCGACCTGCACCGGATGGGCACGGTCGCCAACATCGTCCGCTACATCACCGCGCCCGACGGGACGCATCACCTCGTCTGTCAGGGCGAGCAGCGGTTCCGGGTGATCGACTATCTCGAAGGCTGGCCGTTCCTGCTCGCCGAGACGCTGCGTCTGCCCGAGCCGAGCCTGTCCTCGAACGAGATCGAGGCCCGCTTCGTCCTGCTCAAGGGGCAGGCGATCGAGGCGCTGCAGCTTCTGCCGCAGGCGCCCGCCGAACTGATGGCCGCGATCCAGAATGTCGACCAGCCGGGCGCGCTCGCCGACATGGTCGCGACCTTCATGGACGTGACGCCGGACGAGAAGCAGGAGATTCTGGAGACGGTCGAAATTGGCGCGCGGATGGAGCGCGTCTCGCGCCTGCTGGCGCACCGGATCGAGGTGCTGCGTCTCTCGCAGGAGATCGGCCAGCAGACCAAGGCTTCGCTCGACGCCCGCAATCGCGAGGCGCTGCTGCGCGAGCAGATGGCGACGATTCAAAAGCAGCTCGGCGAGGGCGACGAAGGCAAGAACGCCGAGATCGCCGAGCTCGACAAGGCGATCGCCAACGCGCAGATGCCGAAGGAGGTCGAGGATCAGGCCCGCAAGGAGCTTCGCCGCCTCCAGCGCATGCCCGAGGCCGCCGGCGAATATGGCATGGTGCGCACCTATATCGACTGGCTCGTCGAATTGCCCTGGGCGCTGCCGGCCGAGCCGCCGATCGACATCGCCGCCGCGCGGCGCATTCTCGACGAGGATCATTTCGGCCTCGAGAAGATCAAGCGCCGCATCCTCGAATATCTGGCGGTGCGCAAGCTCGCCCCGAACGGCAAGGCGCCGATCCTCTGCTTCGTCGGGCCGCCCGGCGTCGGCAAGACCTCGCTCGGACAGTCGATCGCCAAGGCGATGGGCCGCAAATTCGTGCGCGTGAGCCTTGGCGGCGTGCATGACGAAGCGGAGATCCGCGGCCATCGGCGCACCTATATCGGCGCGCTGCCCGGCAACATCGTTCAGGCGATCCGCAAGGCGGGCTCGCGCGACTGCGTGATGATGCTGGACGAGATCGACAAGCTCGGCTCCGGCATCCACGGCGACCCGGCCTCGGCCATGCTCGAAGTGCTGGACCCCGAGCAGAACAACACCTTCCGCGACAATTACCTCGCCGTTCCTTACGACCTGAGCCGCGTCGTCTTCATCGCGACCGCCAATGTGCTCGACACGATTCCCGGCCCTTTGCGGGACCGCATGGAGATCATCAGCCTCACCGGCTACACGGCGAGCGAGAAGTTCCAGATTGCCCGCCGCTATCTCCTGCCGCGGCAACTGGAGGCGAACGGCCTCACGTCCGAGCAGGCGATCCTCGTCGACGAGGCGCTTCGCGACATCGTGGAGCATTACACGCGCGAGGCGGGCGTCCGCAGTCTCGAACGCGAGATCGGCCGCGTCATTCGCCAGGCGGCGGTGCGGGTCGCGGAAGGCGAAACGGGCCCGATCACGATCGCGCGGCAGGACCTCAAGGCCCTGCTCGGACCTCCCCCCTTCGAGGATGAAGTCGCGATGCGCACGAGCATTCCGGGCGTCGCGACCGGGCTCGCCTGGACGCCGGTCGGCGGCGACATCCTGTTCATCGAGGCGACCGCGACGCCGGGCGGCGGCAGGCTCATTCTCACCGGCCAGCTCGGCGACGTGATGAAGGAGAGCGCGCAGGCCGCGCTCTCGATCGTCAAGAACCGCGCGGCGAGCCTCGGCATCGACCCGGCCCGCTTCGAGAAGTCGGACATCCATATCCACGTTCCGGCCGGCGCGACGCCGAAGGACGGGCCGAGCGCGGGCGTCGCCATGTTCATGGCGCTCGTCTCGCTGATGACCAACCGCACCATCCGCAGCGACACGGCGATGACCGGCGAGATCAGCCTGCGCGGTCTCGTGCTTCCGGTCGGCGGCATCAAGGAGAAAGTGACCGCCGCGCATCGGGCGGGGATCAAGCGGGTCATGCTGCCAGCCCGCAACCGCAAGGATTTCGAGGACATTCCGGAAGAGGTGCGCAACGACCTTTCCTTCGTCTGGCTCGAAAGGGTCGAGCAGGCGGCGGAGGAAGCGCTGGAGGAAAAGGCGCTGACGGCGGCTTGAGGCCATGAGCATGGGCTCGCCCGCTGGCGTCAGGCTCGCGCGATGGCCTGGCTTCCGCGCTGTCGCCGCCGCCCTCTCGCTCCTGGCGCTCGTTCCGGGCGGCGCCCGCGCCGATGAGCCCGCGGCGTTCGTCCCCGCCGGGGCGAGCGGTCCCGTCCTGCGGGGCTATTTCGCCAAGCCGAAGGGCGCCGGGCCTTTCCCCGCCGTCGTGCTGCTCCACACCTGCCTCGGCCTCCCCTCCAATCGCCGCGAGATGGAGGCGGCGCTTGTCGCGTCGGGCTACGCCGCCTTGTCGGTGGACGACTTCACGGCGCGCGGCCTGAAGGAAACCTGCTCGGTGGATTTCCCCGAAGGGGTCGCCGACGCCTATGGCGCGCTCGCGTGGCTCGCGGCGCGGCCCGACATCGAGGCGTCGCGCGTGGCGGTGTTCGGCGCTTCGCAGGGAGGCGACACGGCGCTTTCCATCGCGACAGGCCGCGGCGCGGGGCCTGCGCGGCCTCGCCTTCCGGGCCGCCGCCGCCTTCTATGCGCCCTGCGCCAATCAGGACAAGGCGCAGCTCAAAATGCCGACCCTGATCGTCGTCGGCCGGGCGGACGAGGTGACGCCGGCCGCCGATTGCGAGGCCTTCGCCGCCGCACAGGCCGCGGGACGGGCGACGATCGCCGTGCTTCCGGGCGGTCCGCACGGCTTCGACGACCCGGCCTTCAGGAGCGGCAAGAGGGTCCTCGGGATGTCTCTCGGCTACGACCCCAAGGCCGCCGCGGCGGCCCGGGCGAAACTCGCGGCCTTCCTCGCGCGTGAACTTCGGCCATAGCCTCGCCACGAAGCCGCCCCTATAAGGCGCCCGAGCCGATGGACGGCATCCCCGAAGCGGAAGGATTCCGGATGCGAAGACGCGAGTTCCTGATCGGAGCGGCCGCAAGCCTTGGCGCTGTGCGCCCTGCGCTCGCCGATCTGACGCCGTTCGGGCAGGACCTGTGGCCGCCGCTCACCGACAAGGCCGCCTTCGTCTCGTGGGGCGTGGCCAATCGAGGCGAGGACGCCAAATATCTGGAGCGCCGGTTCGACCGCTACAAGGAAGTGCTCGCCTTCAACGACCTCTGGACGAAGGCGGAGAAGCGCGCCTTCCTTCTGACGCCGCGCCAGGAATTCGTGCTGCCGGAGGACAAGGACAACGCCTATGTCGGGCATTATCTCGACATCGGCTTCGGCGTCACCATCACCCCGCCCGGCACCATGGGCCGGATGACCAGCGCCCTCGTCGTCAAGCCCGGCGAGAAGGTGCTCGAGATCGGGACCGGTTCGGGCTACCAGTCGGCGCTGCTCACCTATCTCACGCCGCGCGTCTATTCGATCGAGATCATCCCCGAACTCGCGCAGCGGACGCGGGGCGTCTACGACCGCTTGATCGCCAAGGGCTATCGCGAATACGCCAACATCGCGACCCGCGGCGCCGACGGCTACTACGGATGGGAAGAGGCCGCGCCCTTCGACAAGATCATCGTCACCTGCGGCATCGACCATATCCCCCCGCCGCTCCTGCAACAGCTGAAGCCGAGCGGCGTCATGGTCATTCCCGTCGGTCCGCCCGGCGCGCAGCGCATCCTGAAGGTCGTCAAGAAAGAGGGCGCGGACGGCCCTTCCGTCGCCCGCTCCGACATATTCGGCGGCAAGATCATTCCGTTCGTGCCGCTGACCGGCGGCCATCAGACGCCGAGCTGAATTTGCCGGCGCCTGAGCCGGCTGCTCAGGCCTGGCGGGGCCGGCGCAGGCCGGCGAACCAGAGGCCGCCGAAGCCGAAGAGCATCATCGCCCAGGTGGACGCTTCCGGCGCCGGCGCGCTCGTCAGTTCCGTGTAGGCCGAGTTGGCGATCAGGGTTTGCCCGGCCGCCGTCGGATGGACGCTGTCCCAGAACAGATACTGGTCCTGGCCCGCCTGAGTTGTCGAGCAGAGCGTTCCGCTGGTCATTCCCCCCACATACGTTCCGGTCCAGCAGGGGGCGGTCACGTTGCTGAAGCCGAACTGCGAGGGATTGGCGACGGCCGCGGTGATCAGGCCGAAGGAATTGACGTCGTAGACGGCGAGCCCCGGCGCATATTGTCCAAGGGCGGCGAAAAGCGTCTGATCGTAGAGATAGGACAGGTTGGTCGCCGCGGTGATGAGGCCGGGCGACTCCCAGAGACACGCTCTCTTCCTGAATGCCCGGGGTCAGGCCCAGATTGGGCACGTCGAACACCACGAGATTCTTAGCGCCGGCGCCGGCGAGCGCGCCCGCCGTCTGGGCCTCGGACGTCGCCGCGGCGATCGTGTCCGCGGTTGCTGCGGCAGGGGTCAGAGCCGTGTTGGAAAGGATGGAGAAGAGGTCGTTGGCGCCGATCGAGAATGTGTAGAGCGCCGTCGAGGAGGCGCTCCCGCCATTCGCCCCCAGATACTGGGCGACCTGGTTTG
The DNA here is from genome assembly GCA_963741845.1 of uncultured Alphaproteobacteria bacterium. Classification (GTDB taxonomy): domain Bacteria; phylum Pseudomonadota; class Alphaproteobacteria; order Rhizobiales; family Beijerinckiaceae; genus Roseiarcus. The sequence goes on along the minus strand of CAVUJV010000028.1, from coordinate 149,121 downwards.
CGAGGGTGGGAACCTGCGCGTTGAGCGTGTTCGGAGCGCCCGTCGTCGCGCCGCCCCAGGCGTAATCGTTTCCGCCAAGAACGCTCGGCGTGACCGGGCCGAGGCCCAGCATGCCGGAGAGATCCTGAACCCAGACATTGCCGTTGCTGAATTGCCCGTTCGAATAGGGCGAAGCCGGCTCGGCCCCGGCGGTCGCGGTATAGACGTTGCCGACATCTGAAAGGCTGTCGCCGAAGGCGTAAAGCGCCGTGTAGGAAGCCGAAGCCGGCCCCGCCGAAAGCGCAAATCCAAACGCCGCGGTGACAAGCGTGCGTGCCGACATCAAGCGTCCCCCTGTTTCGGCGCCGCGCGCCCTTGATTCCCCAAGTTATCGATGTTGCCTCAGCGCCCTTCCGTAGACAAGTCCCCATCCCTAAAATCCACCAATTAGAACAGGCCGATTGGGCGGAAAGCGCAGGCAAGCCCCGGAGCGGCAGGCTTGCGCTGGCGCCGGCGCTTCGTCATGAAGGGGTCCCGGCGGTGTGGGAGTGCGGCAATGAGCAGGGTTCTGGTCACGGGCGGCTCTGGATTTATCGCCCAGCATTGCATTCTCCAGCTGCTGCCGGCCGGGCACGAGGTTCGCACGACGGTGCGCAATCCGGCGCGCGAAACGGAGGTGCGGGGCGCGCTCGGGCGCGCCGGCGCGGGCGGCCTCGACCGGCTCAGCTTCGCCGCCGCCGATCTCGAACGCGATGACGGCTGGGCGGAGGCCGCCGCGGGCTGCGATTACGTCCTTCACGTCGCCTCGCCCTTCCCGCTCACGCTGCCGAAGCACGAGGATGAGCTGATCGTTCCCGCCCGCGACGGAGCGCTTCGCGTGCTCCGCGCCGCGCGCGCCGCGAAGGTGCGCCGGGTGGTGCTGACCTCATCCTTCGCCGCTGTGGGCTACGGTCGTCCGCAGCAGGCGGCGCCTTTCGACGAAACCTCGTGGACGGACCTTTCGAGGCCTGGTCTATCGCCTTACGTGAAATCGAAGACGATCGCCGAGCGGGCCGCGTGGGACTTCATCGCGAAGGAAGGCGACGGGCTCGAACTCTCGGTGGTCAATCCTGTCGGCGTCTTCGGCCCGGCGCTCGCGCACGATACGTCCACCTCGATCCTCATCGTGCAGCGCCTCATGGACGGCGCTCTACCCGGATTGCCGAGGATGATGTTCGGCGTGGTCGACGCCCGCGACGTCGCCGACCTTCACCTGCGCGCCATGACCGACCCGCGCGCGAAGGGCGAGCGCTTCCTGGCGATCGCGGGGGATTTCATGACCTTCAGGGAAATCGCGCTCGCGCTGAAGGAACGCCTCGGCCCGGCCGCGCGCCGCGTCCCGACGCGCGAACTGCCGAACTGGGTGCTGCGCGCCGCCTCCTATTTCGACTCCTCGGTCAAGCAGGTGCTGCCGGAGCTAGGCAAGATCAGAAACGCGACGAGCGAGAAAGCGCGCAAAGTCCTCGGCTGGAGCCCGCGCTCGCGCGAGGACGCCCTCGTCGCGACCGCCGAGAGCCTGATGCGGCTCGGCATGCTCAAGGAGAAGACGGCGGCCTGACGGGCGCCGCCCTACCTCACGCATTCCCGTTCGAAGCCGGTTCCGTTGCGCTTGTAAGTGACGTCGCCCGTGACGCAAACGGGATCGAGAACCGGCGCATAGGGCTCCGCGACGCGAAAAAGCTCGTAAGTCTCCGCCGGGCGGCCGTCGCGGCGACGCTTGAGCGTGCCGACGGGTTCGACCGAGCGATACCGCACCTGCAGGAAGAGCCCGAAATTGCGGCCCGCTTCGCCGAGCGCGAGCCCCGGCTTCTGGAAAAGGCTTTCGTCGGGCGCCGGCTCGAAAATCCAGCGCATGCGCTGCTCCGGCTGCACGATCGGCACGTCCCTGTCGCCATAGATGCGCATGAGCGAGGTCAGCGCATAGCCCTGCGTCAGGACGTAAGGCGCGCCGATGGCGCGGGCGTCCGCGTCGAGATCCTTCGCGAGCTCGCTGTAGCCTTCGAGCCGAACCGTCGGATCCGCGTCGCCGAGGGGGAGGAAACCCGTCGTCGCCTGAAAGTAGCCAAGGGCCATCACGGCGAAGGCCGCCGGCCCTCCCCACGGGGCGGCCTTCGCGAGCAGACCCTTCCATCCTGCGCCGCCTTCGCTTCTCACGCGGGCCGTCCATTCCGCGGCGAGGATCGCGCAGGCCGGAAAGAGCGGCGCAAGCCAGTTGCCCTGCACGCGGTCGTGCAGCGAATGCAGCAAGAAATAGAGGACGGCGGGGGCGATCGTGCAGACGAGAATCCGGCGCGCTTCCTGCGGCGATTTCGGCGGAACGGACCCACGCCAGCCCATGCGCAGGGCCGACGCGGAGAACGCCGCGAAAACCAGCGGGTTCATGAGCAGGATCTGCGAGACCACGAATTCGGCCACGAAGAACGGCTCGAAGCCGCGTGGCGGGGCGCGCCCGAACTGCTTGCGGAACGTCGCCCAGCCATGCGCGGCGTTCCAGGCCGCGAAGGGCGCGAAAACCGCCGTGGCGATGACGAGGGCGGCGATTGTCCAGAGCGAGAGAAGCCAGCGTCTCAGGGAGGGCGCGACGAGAAGGGCGAGACCCGCGCCCGCGGCGAAAAAGAAGATCGTGAACTTGGATTGAAGTCCGAGGCCGACCGTCAGCCCGAGCGCGAGCAGCCAGCCGGGCTTCTCCGTGCGCCATAGCTCGACCAGGGCCGCAAGACCGAGCGTCCAGAAGACGACGAGCGGCGCATCGGGAGTGACGAAAACGGCGCCCGCCATCACGAGCGGCATGGAGATCCAGAAGAGGGCCGCGAGCGCCGCGACTTCGAGCGAGCGAAAGAGTCGCCAGGCGATCCACGCGACCAGCGCCGGCAGGGAGCCGACCAGCGCAAGGGACAGCGCGCGCACGCCGAGCGGGGAGCTTCCGAACAGCGCGGTCGAAGCGCGGATCCAGACCGCGACCATCGGCGGATGATCGAGATAGCCGAAAGCGAGCGACCGCGACCACAGCGTGTAATAGGCTTCGTCGAAGGTCAGTTCGAGCCGCGCCGCGACGAAGAGCTGCGCCGCAAACAGCGCAAGCGCGCCGCCAACGGCGATCATGGCAAGACGCCGGCCGGAAGCAGACGCTGCAGAACGGGCGACGAAAGCGCCTTTCACCTTGAAGCCTTCCGCTTTTTTCCTCGCTTGGCGCCGCATGGGCGGCGCTGCGTCGCATGGCGTCCATCACAAGGTCAATCGCGGCCGAAGCCGGACGAAAACAGGCCTTCCGTGCGATTGCCGACACAGTGTGGCGGGATTCACACAGCGATCGGACCTTCGGCGCCGTATAGCTGGCGCGAACGGCCGTCTCAATGCGGCCCGGCTCGACGACGATGGCTATCTGGCAGACCAGGACGAAGCTGCAGACCGTGGGGGTGCGCGACGACGCAGCGGACGCTTCGCGCTTTTTCTCACGGCTCGGTTATGCGGTGCTTGCGATCGGCGCGCCGGCGGGCGTCGTGCTGCATCCGATCGCGCTCTTCGTCATCTTTCCCATCGGCGTTGCGCTGATCCTTATGGCGGCCGCGCTCGAGGCGGAGGGGGGCCTTCTGGATCGCGTGCTGCGCGTCGGCGGCTCGCCGGCCTTTCTGATGCTCCTCGCGGGTCTCGCCTGGGCGACCTTATCCATCGCCTGGACGCCCTATCCGGTGCCCGCCGGGCAGCATGCGCTGAAACTCTGGCTGCTCCTGGCGGCGACGGTCGCGGCGATCGCCGCGCCGCGGGAAAATGCCCGCGCGACCGACGTCTATCTCTTTCCGATCGGCGTCGTGCTTCTCATGGCGACGATGGCCGCGAGGGGGCTCGCCGATGTGCTCATCCGGCGCCCCGACGATGGAACGCTCGCGGCAGGGGGCGTGGCCATCGCGGTGCTGCTCTTTCCCGCGCTCGGCGGCCTGACTGCGCGCGGCCGCAACGGCTACGCGCGGCTCCTCCTGATCCTTGCTCTGGCCTTCGCCTATATCGACGGATTCGGGACGCTGACCGTGGCGCTGTTCGCCGGTTATCTGGTGCTCTCGTTCTCGATCTCCGATCTCCGGCGCACCGCCCGGGAACTCGCCTGGGCGGCGGCGGCGCTCATTGCGCTCGCTCCGCTGATACCGGCCCTGGCGCCGACCGTGGCGGCCTGGGTGTTTCAGGTGAAGCTCGCCTCTCTGCCGCCGCCGTACGCCACCCTGTCCGTGGCGGCCGACATCTTCACGCATGACAAGTTGCGGCTGATCACCGGCCATGGTTTCGAGACGGTCGCGCATGGGGTCCGTGCGGGCATTCTGCCCCTGCACACCCCAAGGGCCCTCGTCTTCACCATCTGGTACGAACTGGGGATCGTCGGCGCGCTCATCGCGGCGGCCGGCGTATTCTTCGCCTTCCGCGACCTTGTTCATGCGCCGGCGCGACTTGCGCCCTACAAGGCGGCCTGGCTCACCGCGATTGTCGCGCTGGCGTTTCTGCGCGTCGATTTCAACGACATGACGACCTTGACGCTGGTCGCCGTGGCCTTCATCGCGATGGATGTCGCGGCGCGCAGCCAGTACCGCACCACGCGGCCATCAGCGGCCAACCTCGCGAACCTGTGACGCGCGCCGCTCGGGCGGCTATTGCAGCGCAACAGGTTTTCAGCGCTTGCGGGCGAGGGAAACGACGGGACGCGTCGTTCGCGGGCGCTTGTACTCGACGACAACCGCGCGCGTCCGACCGGCGACCAGGCTTGCGCGGCCGCGAGTCTTCGCCGCCTGACGAACCGCCAGATCCTTGACCTCCGAAACCGGCATACCCATCAAAGAGGCAGCAATTTCCGCCCGTTGCTCGGGATCCGCCGCGAGGCTCTCCGCAGCGATCAGCGCTTCTTCAATCGTCGGCGCGTCGCGACGAACGCGACGCACGCCCCATTTCGTCTTCCAGGTGGCGCTCACGGGCCCCTCCAGTTCGATCACTTATAAACTTTACTCTGTCTATATGCTGCGCTGCAACAAAAATTCAAGCGGCTGGATTTGCCGCGCAGTCTCTTCCTCAACTGTCGGCGGAAAGCCACGCGCGCGCCGCGGCTTCCCCTGAGCGCACCGAGGCTTCGACCGAATCGGGCGCAGGCTGCGACACATGGCCGCCGGCCAGAAAGAGATTGGACCATTGCGTGCGCGTTGGCGGCCGATGGGCCACGTCGGCGGGCGTGGCCGGATAGGTGGCGCGACGGGACGCGACGACCCGCCAGGGGGGCAGTTGGTCGGAGAGGCCGGTCAGCGCGGCCGCCTGCCGCCAGCATTCGTCTGCGAGCGCCTCCCGTGGCGCGTCCATAAGCTTCCCCGCGTCCCTGATCGTCACGGACATCCGGTCGCGATAGCAGAACAGCCACTGGAACGCTCCATGGACCGCGCCCACAAGGGCCGGGGCGCCGCGCGGCGGCCCGGCGGCGAAATGAACCGTCAGGACCGAAGAGGCGCCGGACGGAGGCGGAAGCCCGGGAATGAGCCCCGCCGCCGCGCTCCAGGAGGATGCAAGAATAACGCCATCGCGGGGCCCGAGTTCCACCTGGTCGTGTTCGAAATCGAGCCCGACGGCGCGCTCCGCGTCAAAGGTCATCCCCATGAGGCGGCGTCCGAACCGGAGGGCCGCGCCCTCCCGCTCGATCGCCCGCGCAAGCGGCTCTACGAAGGCGCGGCCGAAATTGGCGGCGGGCAGGAGAACGCGCAAGCCCGCGCCGCCCGAGACGAGCGCCTCGCGCAGCGCGTCGCCGGCAAGTCGCGCCGAAGCCGCCGCCGGCTCGCAGTTGAGCATAGCGAGGCAGAACGGCCGCCACAGGCGCTCGAAAGCGTGGCCGCCCTTCGGGGCGATCGAGGCGACGGTCGCGTCGGGAGGCGCGGAAAGGAGGCGCCGCATCGGCCAATAATCCGAGGGCTCGAGGCCCGGTCCGCGCCTTTTGACAAGAAGCAGCCACCACGGCAGGCGCCCGCGATTCGGCGTGAGGCGCCAACGGACGCCCGCCGCAAAATCGGCGAAGGCGACGCCGGGCGTCCTGTCCTGCGACCCATTCGCCGCGCGCCCCGATGGCCTCCACAAGCGCAAGCGACGATTTCCAGCCGGACAGAAGCGGAAAATTGCCGATATCGACGTCGAGGCCCAGAGCCTCGTCGCGAAACGAGCGGCGCCGGCCGCCCGCCTGCTCCCGCGCCTCATGGACGACGACATCGCAACGTCCGCTCACCGCGAGCGCGCGAGCCGCGGCCAGGCCCGCGACGCCCGCTCCGATCACATGGACGACCGCGCGCTTCATCGCGCTTCTGAGCCTCCCAGGGCTGATGTGTCGCTCTTGGGCCGAATCATTGGGCCGCAGGGTAGGCCGGTTCGCAAGCCGGCGTAACCCGCAAACCCCGGGCAAACCCGGCGTTGGGCTTGACAGATCGGAAGGCTCGCGCGACTTTTGACCAATCGGTCAGGAAATTTCCTGGCCGAGACTTCGCCTTTGGTCCAAATCTCGCATGGGGTGCGCCATGACGATTGCAGCGAGTCCGGCCGGACTTTCCCCCGCAACTTCCGACATCGCCTCCGGCCGCCTGGACAGCGAGAGCCTCAAGGCCAATTTCGCCGATCTGCATCCGCCGCTCACCCCGCACGAGGCGAGGGTCGAGGCGGAGCGGTGCTACTTCTGCTTCGACGCGCCGTGTCAGCAGGCCTGTCCGACGTCGATCGACATTCCCCTCTTCATCCGCCAGATCGCGGCCGGAAACCGTGCAGGCTCCGCGAAAACGATCTTCGACGCCAATATCATGGGCGGCATGTGCGCCCGCGTCTGCCCGACCGAGACGCTTTGCGAAGAGGCCTGCGTCCGCGAGGCGGCGGAAGGCAAGCCGGTGGTGATCGGCCAGTTGCAACGCTATGCGACGGACGCGCTGATCGAGACGGGCAAATCGCCCTATGAACGCGGGGCGCCGACCGGAAAGAAGGTGGCGATCGTCGGCGCGGGGCCGGCGGGCCTCGCCTGCGCGCACGGGCTTGCGACGGCGGGAATCGACTCGACCCTCTTCGAGGCGCGCCCGAAATCCGGCGGCCTCAACGAATACGGAATCGCGGCTTACAAGGCTGTGGATAATTTCGCCGCGAAGGAGGCCGCCTTCATCCTGTCGATCGGCGGGATCGACGTGAAATACGGCGTCGAGCTCGGCAGGGACGTGAAGCTCGAGGATCTGCGCCGCGACTACGACGCGGTCTTTCTCGCGCTCGGGCCTTGGCGCGACGAACAAGCTCGGCCTCGCCAGCGAGCAGCTCGAAAACGTGGTCGATGCGGTCGATTATATCGAGGACGCTGCGGCAGGCCGAGGATCTCTCGGCCCTGCCGGTCGGCCGGCGCGTCGTCGTGATCGGGGGCGGCATGACGGCGGTGGACATCGCGGTGCAGTCGAAGCGGCTCGGCGCCGAGACCGTCACCATGGTCTATCGCCGCGGCGAGGAGACCATGAAGGCCAGCGCCTTCGAGCGCGAGCTTGCGCAGACGAGCGGCGTCGTTCTGCGCACGCATGCGAAGCCGGTGGCGCTCGAAGGTCACGGCGGGGCTCTCAGCGGCGTCGTGTTCGAGGACACGCGGCGGGACGCCGCCGCCGCGCAGGGCTCGGTCTTCCGCATCGAAGCCGACGTTCTCTTCACCGCGATCGGCCAGCGGGGCGAGCCCGAAGCGCTCGGCGGCGCGCAGATCGACGTGAAGGACGGGCGCATCGTCGTGGACGGCGAGCGGCGCACGAGCCTCGATGGCGTGTGGGCCGGCGGCGACTGCGTGTTCGGCGGACAGGACCTGACCGTCAGCGCGGTCGAGGACGGCAAGCAGGCGGCGCGGTCGATCGCCGCGGCGCTTGGCGTCGCATCGGCCTGACGGCCGAAACCCGAAAGAGCGAGGATCAACCCATGGCCGATCTGCGCACCGAATTTCTGGGCATCAAGTCGCCCAATCCCTTCTGGCTCGCCTCGGCGCCGCCGACCGACCGCAAGGTCAATGTCGAGCGCGCCTTTCGCGCGGGCTGGGGCGGCGTGGTCTGGAAGACGCTCGGCGAGGCCGGGTCCGCCGATCGTCAACGTCTCCGGGCCGCGCTACGGCGCCATCCATGGGCCGGACCGGCGCCTGATCGCGCTCAACAATATCGAGCTCATCACCGACCGCGACCTCGAGATCAACCTGCAGGAGATCAAGGAGGTCAAGCGCAAGTGGCGCGACCGCGCCGTCGTCGTCTCGCTGATGGTGCCCTGCGACGAGGAATTCGTGGAAGGCGATCCTCGCCCGCGTCGAGGAGACGGACTGCGACGGCGTCGAGCTCAATTTCGGCTGTCCGCACGGCATGTCGGAGCGCGGCATGGGCTCGGCGGTCGGGCAGGTGCCGGAATATGTCGAGATGGTCGCGCGCTGGTGCAAGGCGCACACGCGCATGCCGGTGATCGTGAAGCTCACGCCGAACATCACCGACATCCGCGGTCCGGCGCGCGCCGCGAAGAACGGCGGCGCCGACGCCGTGTCGCTCATCAACACGATCAATTCGATCATGGGCATCGACCTCGACGCCATGACGCCGGACGTCTCCGTCGACGGCAAGGGCACGCATGGCGGCATGTGCGGCCCGGCGGTGAAGCCGATCGCGCTGTCGATGGTCTCCGAGATCGCCCGCGATCCCGGCCTGCGCGGCCTGCCGATTTCGGCGATCGGCGGGATCACGACGTGGCGCGACGCGGCCGAGTTCATCGCGATGGGCGCGGGCAACGTGCAGGTCTGCACCGCGGCCATGACCTATGGCTTCAAGATCGTCGAGGAGATGGCGACCGGCCTCTCGGACTACATGGACCGCAAGGGCTACCGGACCATCGAGGATTTCCGCGGCCGCGCGGTCCCCTCCGTCACGGACTGGCAGCACCTCAACCTCAATTATGTGGTCAAGGCCGAGATCAATCAGGATCTCTGCATCCAGTGCGGGCGCTGCCATATCGCCTGCGAGGACACGTCGCATCAGGCGATCTTCGCCAAGGTGGACGGCAAGCGGCGCTTCGTCGTGAACGACGCCGAATGCGTCGGCTGCAATCTTTGCGTGCTCGTCTGCCCGGTCGAGAATTGCATCACGCTCGTGCACAAGACCGAGGGCGTCGATCCGCGCACCGGCCTCGAATACACGCGCCCGCCGCTCCCCTGGACGGCGCATCCGAACAATCCGGGCGTCGCGCGGGCGGCGGAATAGCGGATCGCGCCCGCGCCGGAGCGTCGCGCGTCCCGGATCGGGCGCTTCCGCGCCGGCTTCGGAAGCGCGCCCGCGGCTTGACTTCGCCGTGATAGGTGTATATGCACTTAAATCATGGTCGCCCAGGTGGACATATCGGCTTGTATGGGCTGCCTTTGCGATGCGACCCGCAAGGCGGCGAGGGCGGTGACGTCGGTCTTTGACCGGAGTCTGGCGCCCCACGGCATTCGCATTTCGCAGTTCACCATTCTGGCGACGCTCGAGCTTCGGGGCGCCACGCCCCTGGGCGAACTCGCAAAGTTCATGGAGCTCGACCGCACGACGCTCACCCGGAACCTCGAACTGCTGGAGGAAAAGAAATGGGTGCAGAGCCGCCCGGCGGAAAAAGACAGCCGCTCGCGCGTCCTCAGCATCACGAACGAAGGGCGGGCCGCCGTCTTCTCGGCGTTCCCCGCCTGGCGCGAGGCGCAGGCCCGGGTCGCAGCCGCCGTGCGCGACCATGACCTCGCCCTTTTGAGTCGATTGGCGGAAATCCCGCGCTTGCCGTGAGCGCGGCGGAATGCGTCTGCCTGTGCGGCAATATATGTGTATCTACACGCAAAGGAGACTTCTCATGCTCGATCTCGTTGGCTCCATCGTCGGCATGGCGACTTTCGGCGTCATCCTGGCAGCTTTGTCCGCGGCTCTTGATCTTGGCCTCGCCGGGCGTCTCTGGCTCGGCGCCATAGCCGGCGGCTGGGTCGGCCTCGCCTCCGGCCTCGGCGCCGCGGGCGATCTCGAATTCGCCCCAAATTCTCCGGCGCCCCTCATCGGCGTCCTCGTCGTGACGCCCGTGCTCGTCGTCGGCGCCCTCGCGTTCGCCAATCGGGGGTTTCGTTCGGCTCTCCTGGCCATCCCCACGTCCCTGCTGATCGGCCTCAACAGCATGCGGGTCCTGGGCGTGTTGTTCCTGTTGCTGGCCTTTGACGGCCGCCTTGCCGGACCCTTCCCGTTCTCGGCGGGCTTGGGCGACATCATCACCGGCGTGGCCGCGGTTCCGCTCGCCCTGATGACCGCGCGCTCGCAATCCTTGCCGACAGCGGCGATCGCGCCCTGGAATGTCTTCGGCGCCCTCGACCTCGTCGCAGCCATCGCGCTCGGCATAACGTCGGCGAACGGCAGCCCGCTGCAACTCCTCCATTTCGGAGTGGGTTCGGAAGCGATGCAGGCTTTGCCCTTCTGCCTTGTGCCGACCGTCCTCGTGCCCTTCTACCTGATCACGCACGGCATCGTGGCGGCGCAATTGGCGGCGCAGCGCCCACAGGCCGCGCTGTCTCACGCTTGAGAGTCGCGCGGATCGTCGAAACATCCGGCGCTTATCGCGTTCTGCGCCATTCGGGAGAGGGGTCATGGCCGGGCTTGTCCCGGCCATCCACGCACCGACGTCGTCGTTCCGCTCTCAATTCCAGTTTTTCTGTGCCGTCAATTCCTTGTTATCAGACGGCCGGGTTCGTGGATGGCCGGCCAAGGCCGGCCATGACGCGGCGGATGTGAAGGCTTCAACCTGTTGACCCGCAGCCAACGCCACAAGCGCCGATCCAAAATTACGGAAAAACAAAATTATTCTTCCGATATTTCTGTATTTCAGGTATGATGCCTCATCGCCGTCAAGCCGGAAGCCGCCCATGCGCCAGATTGCCGAAGCCGCCGCTCGCGTCGCGAAGTCGGGCGGCCATGCTTTGGCCGTCTTTCGGCCATGCCGGGGCCATCGCTCGCGACTGCGCCGGAAGGAAATGTCAGCGCAAGTCCTTGAAAAGTCCCGATTCGCGGAAGGAAATGGCAGTTTTTCCGGCTCGTTTTCAGCGCAAAACAGGCCCGAATGCCCCCGTTTTCGCGCGTTTGAGGCCGGAATCGACGCGAAACAGCGTCAAAAACGCTCAAAAACGTCGGCCGCTTTCGTTGCGCCGGCTGCGACCGCCTTCAGACCCACCCGGCCAGTTCGCGCCGGGCGACGGCCTCGATCACCGCGATGCCGTCCGGCGAATCGTTGAGGCAGGGGATATGCGCGAAGCGTTCTCCGCCGCCTTCGTGGAAATAGCCGGCGTTCTCGACGGCGATCTCCTCCAGCGTCTCCAGACAATCCGCCGCGAAGCCGGGCGTCACGACGGCGAGCCGCTTGACCCCGCTCGCGGCCAGCTCCTTCACCGTCTCGGCCGTGTAGGGCTTTAGCCACTCGGCCCGGCCGAAGCGCGACTGGAAGGTCATCCGGAGCCTGTCCTCCGGCCAGCCAAGCGCCTCGCGCACGAGCCGGGTCGTCTTGGCGCAATGGCAGTAATAGGGATCGCCCTTGTCGAAATAGTCCTGCGGAATGCCGTGGAACGAGGCGAGGACAAGCTCCGGCTCGAAGTCGAGGCGCGGCGAGCCCGTCGCGGATCGAGCGGGCGATCGCCTCGATATACACCGGGTCGTCGTGCCAGGGCGCCGCGATCCGTAGCGTCGGCTGCCAGCGCATGGCCTTCAGCGCATCGAAGGCCTTGTCGGCCACGGTCGCGCTCGTGGCCGCGCAATACTGGGGATAGAGGGGCACGACCAGCAGGCGGTCGCAGCCCTTCGCCTGAAGCGCGGCGATCCGGTCGGCGATGGCGGGCTGGCCGTAGCGCATGGCCCAGTCCACCTCGATGCGGGGCGAAAGCCCGGCCAGCGCCTCCTGCAATTTCTCCGCCTGCGAGCGGGTGATTGTCTTGAGCGGACCTTCGTTGCGCTCGTTGTTCCAGATCGAGGCGTAGTCGCGGCCCTTGGCGGCCGGGCGCTTGAGCAGGATCAGTTGCAGGATGATGGCCCAGAGCGCGCGCGGCGCCTCGATCACCCGGCGGTCGGAGAGGAACTCCCCGAGATACCGCCGCATGGACCAGTAGTCCGTGCCCTCCGGCGTGCCGAGATTGACGATGAGCACGCCGATCCGGCCGCTCTTCACGGGCGGATGGCCGGCGGGCCGGAAGGCGTCGGCGGGGGCGGGAGCGTTCATGACGTTCATATCGGGCGGGCGCTCTGGCGGGTTCAGGCCGTTTCCTTCGGCGTGAAATTGGTCGCGACGCCGTTGATGCAATAGCGCAGGCCGGTCGGCGGCGGCCCGTCGGGGAAGACATGGCCGAGATGCGACCCGCAGCGGGCGCAATGGACCTCGGTGCGCTCCATGCCGTAGCCCCGGTCGGTCGATGTCTCGATCGAGCCCTCGACGGGTACGTTGAAGCTTGGCCAGCCGGTGCCGCTGTCGAATTTGGTCGTGCTCTCGAACAGCGGCTGGCCGCAACCGGCGCAGGCGAACACGCCCGGACGCTTCTCCCACAGGAGCGCGCAGCTTCCCGGCCGCTCGGTGCCGTGCTCGCGCATGATGGCGTATTGCTCGGGCGTCAGGATCTTGCGCCACTCGGCGTCGGTATGGGTGACGGGGAAATGGGACCGGTCCATGATCATCCTCCTCGAAGCCTACTCTAACAGAAAGTGGGAGCGCGCCTGGCGATCGGCATATCGGATTCGCCGGTCTTTCGGGCGTCGACGCCGCTTTGTTACCGCGCATCCGACTCGCCCGAGCTCGTTCGCGCAGCTGAGCGGGATGGCCCTGTCCGCCATCATTTCGGGCGCGCTTCAGGTCCAGGCAGTTCGCCGGATTCATCCGCGCCGCCCTCCGTTACAAATTTCAGCATGTGTTACTTGGCGCGCTCTTTCATAAATATCCAACATAAACAGCAGTTTTATTAAATTGAGGATATACTGAGGTATTTCGGGTCCAGCTGGCGAACTTTGAGAAATTTTTCAGCAGCTCGGCCTAAAGTTCGACTTGCTCGTCTGAAGGGATGGGAGGATAGCAGCGCCGGTCTTCCGGGGCGCGCAAAAGCTGGTCGCGGGCCCCACTTTCATTCCGGCGAATTCGAGGAGGCGGTGTATCCCATGGCTCGCAAGAAGATTGCTTTGGTCGGCTCCGGACAGATCGGCGGCACGCTCGCCCATCTGGCTGCGGTGAAAGAACTCGGCGATATTGTCCTTTTCGACATCGTCGATGGCGTGCCGCAGGGCAAGGCGCTCGACCTTGCCGCGTCGGGGCCGGTCGAGGGTTTCAACGCAAAGCTGTCGGGCGCGAGCGACTATGCCGCCATCGCAGGCGCGGACGTCGTGATCGTGACGGCCGGCGTGCCGCGCAAGCCTGGCATGAGCCGCGACGATCTGCTTGGCATCAACCTCAAGGTTATGGATGCCGTGGGCTCGGGCATCAAGGCGCACGCGCCAGAGGCCTTCGTGATCTGCATCACCAACCCGCTCGATGCGATGGTCTGGGCGCTACAGAAGACCTCCGGTTTGCCGGCGCAGAAGGTCGTCGGCATGGCCGGCGTCCTCGATTCCGCGCGCTTCCGCTACTTCCTTGCGGAAGAATTGAATGTCTCTGTCGAGGACGTCACCGCCTTCGTGCTCGGGGGGCACGGCGACGACATGGTCCCCTCCATCCGCTATTCCACCGTCGCCGGCATCCCTCTTCCCGACCTCGTGAAAATGGGCTGGACGACCCAGCCCAAGCTCGACGCGATCGTCGAGCGCACCCGAAAAGGGGGCGGCGAGATCGTCAATCTGCTGAAAACCGGCTCAGCCTTCTACGCGCCCGCGTCGTCGGCGATCGCGATGGCGGAATCCTATCTCAAGGATCAACGCCGTGTTCTGCCCTGCGCTGCGCATCTTTCCGGCCAGTACGGCCTCAAGGACACCTATGTCGGCGTGCCGGTGGTGATTGGCGCGAACGGCGTCGAGAGGATCATCGAGATTTCGTTCGACGCCGCGGAGAAGGCGATGTTCGAGAAGTCGGTGGCTTCCGTCCAGGGGCTCATGGACGCCTGCAAGAAGATCAACCCCGCGCTCGCCTGACGCCGTCTCGCAAAAGCGCCCGCTGGTCATTATCTAGGGTCGTCCTCCAATGAACATCCACGAATATCAGGCCAAGAGCGTCTTGCGCGCCTTCTCGGCGCCGGTCGCCAATGGATTCCCCGCCTTCACGCCCGAGGACGCGGTGGAGGCTGCTAAAAAGCTCGGCGGTCCGCTCTGGGTCGTGAAGAGCCAGATCCACGCGGGCGGTCGCGGCAAGGGCAAGTTCAAGGAGCCCTCGGCCGGCGAGAAAGGCGGCGTGCGTCTCGCGCGCTCGATCGCGGAAGTCGAGCAATTCGCGAAGGAGATGCTCGGCGCGACGCTGGTTACGGTGCAAACGGGGCCGGCCGGCAAACAGGTCAACCGACTCTATGTAGAGGACGGCGCCAATATCGAAAAGGAGTTCTACCTTTCCGCCCTCGTCGACCGTCAGACGAGCCGCGTCGCTTTCGTGATCTCGACCGAAGGTGGCGTCAACATCGAGGATGTGGCGCACAATACGCCCGAAAAGATCCACTCGTTCCCGGTCGATCCCGCGACGGGAATCATGCCGCACCACGGACGCACGGCGGCGCGCGCGCTCGGTCTCTCCGGCGAGCAGGCGAAACAGGTTGGCGACCTTGTGACCCGCATCTACACGGCCTTCGTCGCGAAGGACATGTCGATGCTGGAGGTCAACCCGCTGGTGCTTATGTCCAATGGGCAATTGCGCGTGCTCGACGCGAAGGTCTCCTTCGACGACAGCGCCCTTTATCGCCATCCCGACGTCGTGGCCCTGCGTGACGAGACGGAAGAGGATCCGAAGGAGATCGAGGCCTCGAAGTTCGACCTCAACTATGTCGCGCTCGAAGGCACGATCGGCTGCATGGTCAACGGCGCTGGTCTCGCCATGGCGACGATGGATATCATCAAGCTCTACGGCGAAAGCCCCGCAAACTTCCTGGACGTCGGCGGCGGCGCCTCCAAGGAAAAGGTGACGGCGGCCTTCAAGATCATCACCGCTGATCCGAACGTGAAGGGCATTCTCGTCAATATCTTCGGCGGCATCATGCGTTGCGACATCATCGCCGAGGGCGTCGTCGCCGCGGTGCGCGAGGTCGGCCTCAAAGTGCCGCTCGTCGTGCGGCTCGAAGGCACGAATGTCGATCTTGGCAAGAAGATCCTGCGCGAGTCGAACCTCAACGTGATCCCCGCCGACGATCTCGACGACGCCGCGCAGAAGATCGTGGACGCCGTAAAGAAGGCGGCCTGAGCCGACCTGCGTGACGCCAATCCCTTCTTAGCGAAAGACGCCCATGTCCATCCTCGTCGACGTCAACACCAAGGTCATTACCCAGGGCTTCACGGGCAAGAACGGCACGTTCCACTCGGAGCAGGCCATCGCCTATGGCACGAAGCTGGTCGGCGGCACGTCGCCGGGCAAGGGCGGAAGCACGCATCTTGGCCTGCCGGTCTTCGACACGGTGGCGGAAGCCCGCGAGAAGACGGGCGCCGACGCAACCGTGATCTACGTTCCTCCGCCGGGCGCGGCTGATGCGATCTGCGAAGCGATCGATGCGGAAATGCCGCTCATCGTCTGCATCACCGAGGGCATTCCGGTGCTCGACATGATGCGCGTCAAGCGCTCGCTGCAGGGCTCGAAGTCGATCCTCGTCGGGCCGAACTGCCCGGGCGTCATGACGGCTGGCGTGTGCAAGATCGGCATCATGCCCGGCAACATCTTCTCCAAAGGCAGCGTTGGGGTTGTGTCTCGCTCGGGCACGCTTACCTATGAGGCCGTCTTCCAGACAACCCGCGAAGGCCTGGGCCAGACGACCGCGGTCGGCATCGGCGGCGATCCGATCAAGGGCATGGAATTCGTTGACGCTCTCGAAATGTTCCTCGCCGACCCTGAGACCAAGTCGATCGTGATGATCGGCGAGATTGGGGGCCAGGCGGAGGAGGATGCGGCGCAGTTCCTCAGGGACGAGGCCAGGCGCGGCCGCAAGAAGCCGGTGGTTGGGTTCATTGCCGGGCGCACCGCGCCTCCCGGCCGCCGCATGGGCCACGCCGGCGCGATCATCGCCGGTGGCAAGGGCGGCGCCGAGGACAAGATCGCGGCGATGGAAGCCGCCGGCATCCGCGTTTCCCCCTCGCCCGCCCGCCTCGGAAAGACGCTCGTCGAGTTATTGAACGGCAAGTAGGAGTTCGCGTCCCATGACCCGCCAGGACATCAATCAGGCGCTGCTTCAGACTTCGTTCCTCTATGGCGCGAACAGCGCCTACGTCGAAGCCCTGCAGGCGCAGTACGAGAAGGATCCGCTGTCGGTCGAGCCGGGTTGGCGCGATTTCTTCGCGGCGCTCGGCGACGACCCGGCCTCGGTCGCCAAGACTGCGGCGGGCGCGTCATGGGAGAAGCCCAATTGGCCGCAGACGCCGAAGGGCGACCTTATCAATGCGCTCGACGGCGACTGGCCCGCGACTGAACAGGCGGTCGGCGACAAGCTCCGCGCCAGGGCCGCGGCGGCGGAGCCGATGGCGCCGGTGAACGAAGACGAGGTGCGGCGCGCGACGCGCGACTCCGTGCGCGCACTCATGATGATCCGCGCTTATCGCATGCGCGGCCATCTCCACGCCCATCTCGATCCGCTTGGCCTCGAGCCGCAGAAGGATCACGAGGAACTGCATCCCTCGACCTACGGCTTTCTTGAGAGCGATTACGACCGCAAGATCTTCATCGATCACGTGCTCGGCCTCGAATATGCGACCGTGCGCGAGATGCTGGCGATTCTTCGCCGCACGTATTGCGGCAAGATCGGCTTCGAATTTGTCCACATTTCCGATCCGGCGGAGAAGGCCTGGATCCAGGAGCGCATCGAGGGGCCAGACAAGGAGATCACCTTCACGAAGGAAGGCAAGCGGGCCATCCTCGCGAAGCTGGTCGAGGCCGAAGGCTTCGAGAATTTCTTCGACATCAAGTATCCGGGCGCCAAGCGTTTCGGCCTTGACGGCGCCGAGGCGATGATCCCGGCGCTCGAGCAGATCATCAAGCGCGGCGGGCAACTGGGACTGCGCGAGATCTGCCTCGGCATGGCGCACCGCGGCCGGCTCAACGTGCTTTCGCAGGTGATGGGCAAGCCGCATCGGGTGATCTTCCACGAGTTCAGGGGCGGCTCGGCCGCCCCTGACGAGGTCGAAGGCTCGGGCGACGTGAAGTACCACCTTGGCGCTTCCTCCGACCGGGAGTTCGACGGCAACAAGGTGCATCTGTCGCTGACGGCCAATCCTTCGCATCTCGAAATCGTCGACCCCGTTGTACTCGGCAAGGTGCGCGCCAAGCAGGACCAGCTCAACGACATCTTCGAACGCGCCAAGGTCCTCCCGCTGCTCATCCATGGCGATGCTGCCTTCGCAGGTCAGGGAGTCGTTGCGGAATGTTTCGGCCTCTCTGGCCTGCGCGGACATCGCACCGGCGGTTCGCTGCATTTCATCGTCAACAACCAGATCGGCTTCACCACCTATCCGCGCTACTCGCGTTCCTCGCCTTATCCGTCGGACGTGGCGAAGCTGGTGGAGGCGCCGATCTTCCACGTCAACGGCGACGATCCGGAGGCTGTCGTCTTCTGCGCCAAAGTCGCGACCGAGTACCGGCAGAAATTCCACAAGCCCGTCGTCATCGACATGTTCTGCTACCGGCGCTTCGGCCATAACGAGGGCGACGAGCCGTCCTTCACGCAGCCGATCATGTATCGGCTCATCAAAGCGCATCCGACGACGCTGCAGATCTATTCCGACAAGCTCGCGGCCGAGGGCGTCGTCACGCATGGCGAGGTCGACAAGATGCGCGCCGACTGGCGCCGTCGGCTCGATGCGGAATACGAGGCGGGACAGGCCTATGCGCCCAACAAAGCCGACTGGCTCGACGGCCGCTGGGCGGGCTTCAAGGCTGCGCAGGACGTCGCCGACGACGACCGCCGCGGCGAGACCGGCGTCAAGCTCGATCGCCTGAAGCTGATCGGCGACCGGATCACCGCCGCGCCGCAGGGCTTCGAGATCCAAAAGACGATCATTCGCTTCCTCGAAAACCGTCGCAAGGCGATCGAGAGCGGCGACGGCATCGATTGGGCGACGGGCGAGGCGCTGGCATTCGGCTCGCTTCTCGATGAGGGCTATCCCGTGCGTTTGTCGGGACAGGACAGCGAGCGCGGGACCTTCTCGCAGCGCCATTCGGTGCTCATCGACCAGCAGACCGAAGCGCGCTACATCCCGCTCAATCACATCCGCGATGGACAGGCGCGCTACGAGGTCATCAACTCGATGCTGTCCGAAGAGGCCGTGCTCGGCTTCGAATACGGCTATTCGCTCGCCGAGCCGAACGCGCTCACCATCTGGGAAGCGCAATTCGGCGATTTCGCCAATGGCGCGCAAGTCGTGTTCGACCAGTTCGTCTCGGCCGGCGAGCGCAAGTGGCTACGCATGTCGGGCCTCGTCTGCATGCTGCCGCACGGTTACGAGGGACAGGGACCGGAACATTCGTCAGCCCGGCTCGAGCGCTACCTCCAGCTCTGTGCGGAAGACAACATGCAGGTCGTCTATTGCTCGACGCCCGCGAATTTCTTCCACGCCCTGCGCCGTCAGCTCAAGCGCGAGTTCCGGAAGCCTCTCATCCTGATGACGCCGAAGTCGATGCTGCGCAACAAGCGCGCCGTATCGAATCTTGCGGCTTTCGGACCGGAGACGAGCTTTCACCGTCTGCTGTGGGATCACGCGGAGACGCACAAGGGCGAGAAGACCAAGCTCGCCAAGGACGACCGCATCCGGCGCGTCGTGATCTGCACCGGCAAGGTCTATTACGATCTCTACGAGGAGCGCGAGAAGCGCGGGATCGACGACGTCTATCTTCTGCGGGTCGAGCAGCTCTATCCCTTCCCGCTGAAGGCGCTGGTGCGCGAGCTTTCGCGTTTCAAGAAGGCCGAGATCGTCTGGTGCCAGGAGGAGCCCAAGAACATGGGCGCCTGGTTCTTTGTTGAGCCCTATCTCGAATGGGTGCTCGGCCAGGTCGGCGGCAAGTCGAAGCGCGCCCGCTATGCGGGGCGTCCGGCCGCCGCCTCGCCTGCGACCGGCCTTATGTCGAAGCACCTCGCGCAGCTCAAGGCCTTCCTCGACGAGTGCTTTGCCTGAGGAGAGCGGATGAGATGCCGCATTTCTTCTGCAAGCTGAAGCCGCCTCGGCCGACCTTCATCGCCGACATGAGCGAAGAGGAAGCGCTCATCATGCGCCGCCACCGGGAGTACTGGATGCCGCGCGTCGAGATTGGCGTCGTGATCGCGATGGGGCCCGTCGCGGACCCGTCCGGCGGCTATGGGCGTTGCGATCGTCGAGGCGCCGTCCCAAGCTGCGCTTGGAGTCCATGCTTCAGTCGGATCCGGCGATCCTCGCCAACCGGGGCTTTTCTTACGAGATCTTTTACATGCCGGTGCTCGCGGCGCGGCCCAGTCTGCCGCTGGCTCCGGTCACGTCCGTCACCCCCTGACCAACGAGAAGGGCGCCGTTCGGCGCAAAGCATCCATGGCCATCGAGATCCGTGTCCCGACGCTCGGGGAATCCATCACCGAAGCGACCGTCGGCAAGTGGTTCAAGAAGCCCGGCGAGGCCGTGAAACAGGATGAGCCTCTGGTCGAGCTTGAGACCGACAAGGTGACGCTCGAAGTCAACGCGCCGCGCGCGGGCGTGCTGAGCGAAATCACGGCGCAGACCGGCGCGACCGTCGGGATCGGCGCGTTGCTCGGTCAGGTTACGGCGGGCGCCGCCGGCGCCGCGGCGCCGGCGCCCGAAGCCCCAGCCGCCGCGCCGAAGGCTACGCCAGCCGCGCCCGCGCCCGCGACGTCCATGCCGCCGTCCCCCGCCGCCGCCAAGGTCGCGGCCGACAATCGCATCGATGCCGGCGCCCTGGCGGGAAGCGGAAAGCGCGGTCAGGTGCTCAAGGGCGACGTGCTCGCCGCCGTCGCCTTGGCCCCCCCTCAGGCGGCGCCCGCTCCGTCGCCGAACGTGGTTCCGCTTGCGCCGGCCGCTCCCCAGCCGATCTCTGTTCCGCAGCCCCGCGTCTCGACGCCTGACGACAGCGAGCGCGAAGAGCGCGTGCGAATGACGAAGCTCGCCAGACGATCGCGCGGCGCCTCAAGGATGCGCAGAACACGGCCGCGATGCTCACGACCTTCAACGAGGTCGACATGACGGAAGTCATGGGCATGCGCGCCCGCTACAAGGACGCCTTCGAGAAGAAGCATGGCGCGAAGCTTGGCTTCATGGGCTTCTTCGTGAAGGCCTGCGTACAGGCGCTGAAGGAAATCCCGGCCGTCAACGCCGAGATCGACGGGGCCGACCTCGTCTACAAGAATTACTATCACCTCGGCATCGCGGTCGGCACCGACAAGGGCCTGATCGTCCCGGTCGTGCGCGATTGCGACAAGCTCTCGATCGCTGAGATCGAGAAGACGATCGCCGATCTCGGCAAGCGCGCCCGCGACGGCCAGATCAAACTCGAGGAGTTGCAGGGCGGCACCTTCACGATCACCAACGGCGGCATCTACGGTTCGCTGATGTCGACGCCGATCCTCAATGCGCCGCAGTCGGGCATCCTCGGCATGCACAAGATCCAGGAGCGTCCGGTCGCCATCGGCGGCAAGGTCGAGATCCGCCCGATGATGTATCTGGCGCTGAGCTACGATCACCGCGTCGTCGACGGCAAGGAGGCGGTGACCTTCCTCGTGCGTGTCAAGGAGGCGCTGGAAGATCCGGCGCGGCTGGTTCTCGATCTTTGATAAGGGCGCGCCACCCCGCGCGGCGCCAAATGGGAGGGGTTTCCGATGAGCGAACTGGCCTGCCTTGAACTCGCCGTCCTGCTGTGGCTCGTGCATCTGCTGTGGCAGGCGGGGTCGGGCGGGTCGGCTTTTCCGATGCCCTATCTCATCAGTTCGCGGGACGAACCGCGTGAGCCGCGGGGCTTGACCTGGGGGCGGGCGAAGCGCGCCTTCGCCAATTACATGGAAAGCTTCCCGGCCTTTGCCGCGCTCGACCTCGCCTTCCTCACGACCAATCATCCGGCCGGAATCTGGCCGACGATCTGGATTCTGGCGCGCATCGTCTACCTGCCGCTCTATCTGTTCGACGTCATCTACTTCCGCACGATTGCGTGGGCTGTCTCCCTCCTCGCGCTGGTGGCGATGTTGATAAGGCTCGCGCTCTAAAAGGCTTCCGGAACGGGTCGGCGGTCCAAACGCAAGAGAGACATTATGGCTTACGATCTCATCGTCATCGGCTCCGGGCCGGGCGGCTATGTCTGCGCGATCCGCGCCGCGCAGCTCGGGATGAAGGTCGCCGTCGTCGAGAAGGGCAAGACGCTGGGCGGAACCTGCCTCAACATCGGCTGCATCCCGTCCAAGGCGCTGCTGTACGCCTCCGAGATGTTCGACGAGGCGGGACATGGGCTTGCGCCGCTCGGCGTCGTGGTCGCGCAGCCGAAGCTCGATCATGCCGCGCTGATGAAGCACAAGGACGACACCGTCGCCGCCAACGTCAACGGCGTCGCGTTTCTCTTCAAGAAGAACAAGATCGACTGGATCAAGGGCGAGGGCCGCATCGCCGCCCCCGGCAAAGTCGTCGCGAAGGCCGCGGACGGGACGGAGACCACGCTGGAGACAAAGGCGATTGTCATCGCCACCGGTTCCGATGTGGCGCGCCTGCCCGGCGTCGAGATCGACGAGAAGACGGTCGTCTCCTCGACCGGCGCGCTGAGCCTGCCCAAGGTTCCGAAGAAGATGATCGTCGTCGGGGCGGGCGTGATCGGTCTCGAACTCGGCTCGGTCTGGCGGCGGCTCGGCGCGGAAGTGACGGTGGTCGAATTCCTCGACCGCATCCTGCCGACCAACGACGGCGAGGTCGGCAAGCAGTTCCAGCGCCTGCTCGAAAAGCAGGGCTTCAAGTTCCTGCTCGGCCACAAGGTGTCGAAGGTCGAGAAGGCGGGCTCCGGCGTGAAGGCGACCATCGAGCCCGCCGCCGGCGGCGAGCCTCAGGTCCTGCAGGCGGATGTCGATCCTCGTCGCCATCGGCCGGAGGCCCTATACGGAAAACCTGGGGCTCGAGGCCGCCGGCGTCGCGACGGAGCGCGGGCAGGTCCTGGTCGACGAGCACTTCCAGACCAATGTGCCGGGCGTCTACGCCATCGGCGACGTGATCCGCGGGCCGATGCTCGCGCACAAGGCCGAGGACGAGGGCGTCGCGGTCGCCGAAATCCTCGCAGGGCAGCACGGCCACGTGAACTACGGCGCGATCCCCGCCGTCGTCTATACGAGCCCGGAGATCGCCTCGGTCGGCAAGACGGAGGAGGAGCTGAAGGCCGAGGGCGTCGCCTACAAGGTCGGCAAGTTCCCGTTCACCGCCAACGGCCGGGCGCGCGCCATGCGCCACACCGACGGCTTCGTGAAGATCCTCGCGGATGCCCAGACGGACCGCGTGCTCGGCGTTCATAT
This sequence comes from uncultured Alphaproteobacteria bacterium, assembly GCA_963741845.1. GTDB lineage: Bacteria > Pseudomonadota > Alphaproteobacteria > Rhizobiales > Beijerinckiaceae > Roseiarcus. Next base: position 126,467 of record CAVUJV010000028.1, on the reverse strand, counting down.
CATGGGGTTCGGCGCGGGCGAGATGATCGCGGAGGCGGTGGTGCTGATGGAGTTCGGCGGCTCGGCCGAGGATCTGGCCCGCACCTGCCACGCCCATCCCACGATGTCGGAAGCGGTGAAGGAAGCCGCGATGGCGGTCGACAAGAGGGCGATCCACATCTGAGACGGGACCGCGTGGCGGAGGCGAGCGGAACGCCGCAGGTCCGCAGCCGCGCGGCCGCGGATTGCGGCGCTTTGGCGTCAGGTCCGGGCTTCCAGCGACCCGGCACGACAGCGCCGCGTCTGAAGCGGCGAGCGTTTTCGCGCGCTTTTGGCGCTGATTGGCGTCCATTTCGGCTTCAAAGGCGCGAAAACGGGGTCGTTTGAGCCTGTTTTGCGCTGAAAACGAGCCGGAAAAACTGCCATTTCCTTCCGCGAATCGGGACTTTTCAAGGACTTGCGCTGACATTTCCTTCCGGCGCGGGCGCGAGCGATGGCCTCGGGATGGCCGAAAGACGGCCAAAACGTGGCGGCCGACTTCGCGATGCGAGCGGCGGTCCTGGCAATCTGGCGCATGGGCGGCTTCCGGCCTGACGACGATGACGCATCATACCGAAAATGTCAGAAAATCAGAAGGAAATATTTTAATTTCTCTTTGTCGGAATCCAGCTATTCCCACTGCTCCGGGTCGAGGGCTCCAAAATCGTGATATAAAGAAATGCTTATATGTTGATTGCCTTATCTCGTCCGCCTTGATAAGAGGCGGCCGGATCTCAATCGGAACTGGACGCTCATGACCAAGACCGCCGACTACGCCATCGCCGACATGAAGCTCGCCGACTTCGGGCGCAAGGAAATCGCGATCGCGGAAACCGAAATGCCGGGCCTGATGGCGACCCGCGCCGAATATGCGGCGACGCAGCCCCTCAAGGGCGCGCGCATCGCGGGATCGCTCCACATGACGATCCAGACGGCGGTGCTCATCGAGACGCTGAAATCGCTCGGGGCCGACGTGCGCTGGGCTTCCTGCAACATCTATTCGACGCAGGACCACGCCGCGGCCGCCATCGCCGCGACGGGCACGCCGGTCTTCGCGATCAAGGGCGAGAGCCTCAAGGACTACTGGGACTACACCCACCGCATCTTCGAATGGGCCGACGGCGGCTCGCCGAACATGATCCTCGACGACGGCGGCGACGCGACGCTCCTCATCCACCTTGGCCTCCGCGCCGAGAAGGGCGACACGAAGTTCCTCGACACGGCCTCGAACGAGGAAGAGGAGGTGCTCTACGCCGCGATCAAGCAGCGCCTCAAGGACAAGCCCGGCTTTTACGCCAAGAACGCCGCTTCGATCCGCGGCGTGACGGAAGAGACCACCACGGGCGTCCATCGGCTCTATGTGATGGCGAAGGAAGGCCGCCTGCTGTGGCCCGCCATCAACGTCAACGACAGCGTCACCAAGTCCAAGTTCGACAATCTCTACGGCTGCCGCGAGTTGCTGGTCGACGGCATCCGCCGCGGCACCGACGTCATGATGGCCGGCAAGGTTGCGATGGTCGCGGGCTTCGGCGACGTGGGCAAGGGCTCGGCCGCATCGCTCCGCAACGCGGGCTGCCGCGTGATGGTCTCCGAGGTCGATCCGATCTGCGCGCTGCAGGCCGCGATGGAAGGCTATGAGGTCACGACGATGGACGACGCCGCCCCGCGCGCCGACATCTTCGTCACCGCGACCGGAAACGTCGACGTCATCACCCTCGATCACATGCGCGCGATGCACGACCGCGCGATCGTCTGCAACATCGGCCACTTCGACTCGGAGATTCAGGTCGGGGCTTTGCGCAACTACAAATGGAACAACGTCAAGCCGCAGGTCGACGAGATCGAGTTCCCGGACGGCAAGAAGATCCTCCTTCTGTCGGAAGGCCGTCTCGTGAACCTCGGCAACGCCACAGGCCATCCGTCCTTCGTGATGTCGGCCTCCTTCACCAACCAGACGCTGGCGCAGATCGAGCTCTTCACCAAGCCCGGCCAGTACGAGAAGCAGGTCTATACGCTGCCGAAGCATCTCGACGAGAAGGTCGCTTCGCTCCATCTCGCCAAGATCGGCGTGAAGCTGACCAAGATGACCGACGAGCAGTCGAAGTATCTCGGCGTGTCGCAGGCCGGTCCGTTCAAGCCGGAGCACTATCGGTACTGACGGGGCCGGCGCCGCTCGCGAGCGGCGCACTCGCGAAAATCGGAAGGGCGCGGATTGCGGAATCCGCGCCTTTTCTATTCGGCTGCCCGCGTCACCATCCCGAAAACTTCGCTTCGATCTTCCTCAGAAACGCCTCGCGGCTCGCCTGGGTCTGGTGGTCCATGTCGTAGAGCGCCAGATAGTCGCAACGCGTTCCCGGCGCGCATGTGGCTCGCACCGACCGCTTGAGGAAGCGACGCGGCGGATCGCCCATCAGGAAGGTCAGAAGGCGCGTGCCGCCATAGGTGCAGACGACGCCCAACCGCTTGATGTTGTGCATGATCGGCACGTAGTCGCCGTTCGGTTCGAGCCGGAAGGTGACGCCGGGGATGAACACCCGGTCGACGAAACCCTTGAGGATCGCGGGAAAGCCCATGTTCCAGACCGGGAAGGAGAAGACGATCGCCTCCGCCGTCTCCAGCCTCCGGACATAGGGCTCGACATGTTTCCGGTTGATCGGGACCTTGGGGTAGGCGATGCGCTCCTCGCGACTCATCACGGGATCGAAGCCCTCGGCGTAAAGGTCGCAGTCGTCGACTTCGTGGCCCCGCTTGCGCAGGGTCGCCACAATCGGTCGCGTGCGCCGCCGAGGCGAAGCTCGCTTCGACCGGATGGGCGAAAAGGACCAGGATGCGCAAGGTCTCGCCTTATCCTTGGGCGGCGAGCGCGCGCGCCTCGAGCCCCGGGAAGAGATAGTTCTTGCGCGCGGAATAGTCGAAGTTTGGATCGTCCCAGGCGATCATCTTGCCGGGGTTGAGAAGCCCATTCGGATCGGTCTCGCGTTTGAAGGCGAGCTGGATCGCATCGGTCTGCTTCATGCCGCCCTCTTCGAGCGTGTAGCGGTGCGGATTGAAGATCGGCGCGCCCATCGCCTCATGCGCGTCCATGATCGCCTGCAGCCGCTCCTCGGTCGAGAAGCGCACGAGCGGCAGGCCCGCGAAGCCCAGACGGCCATTGAACCGGATAAGCTCCAGATGGCCGATCACCTCGCCGGCGAACCGCTCGTGGATGCGCCGGATGATCTCGAGACCATTGTCCAGCGGATAGCGGACCTGGAGATAGGTGATCGAAGGGTCGACGCGCAGAGCGCGCAAGGTCGTGTGATTCCAGGCAAGCTCGTAGATCGGCGGCAGGCCCTTGAGTTCCTCCGGCTTCGCCCGCGCGGAGTGGAAGAGCACATCGGCGCTTCTGTTGAGCCGGGTGAAGGCCTCGAAGGCGTCGAGCGATTGAGGCGCGATCATCGTGAGCACGACGCTCTTGCCAATGGGGATGAAGCCGCGATGACGCAGGAAATAGGCTTGCGGCGCGGGCGCGGCGACGACGGTGACGAGCTTCTTCAGGATTCCGTCCTGCTCGCCGAGCGCGAGCGCGTAAGCCGTCGCGGCCTCGAAGGAGTCGAAGCCGACAATCGCCTCCACCCACTCGTAACGCGCGGTCAGCGGCGCCTCGACCTCGGTGATGATGCCGTTGGTGCCATAGGCGTGGACGGCCTTGTGCAGGTCCTCGCCTGTGAGTTCGAGACGCCGGGGCTCGGCCTCCATGGTCATGACCCGCAGGCGCAGCACATTGCCGAAATCGCGCAGACCGCCCCAGGTGATCGAGCCGACGCCCCCGGAGCCGCCCGCGATGAAGCCCGCGACGCTCGCCGTCGCGCGGGTGGAGGGGAACATCCGCATCTCCTGACCCGACGCGGCTGCAGCCTTGTCGATGTCGAGGAGGATTGCGCCGGGCTCGGCGATCACCCGGCCGGTCTCGATCGAGACGATCCTGTTCATCTCGATGAGGTTGAGGACGATCCCGCCGGTCAGCGGCATCGCCTGTCCGTAATTGCCAGTGCCGCCGCCGCGAGGCGTCACCGGGATCCCGAGTTTATGCGCCGCCGCCAGCACCGTCGCGACCTCCGCCTCGTTCGCGGGCGTCACGACGATGTCGCCGGTGACGCTCTCCAGTTCGCGCTTCAGCACCGGCGAATACCAGTAGAAGTCGCGACTCTTCTGTTTCACAAGAACGGAATTGTCCTCACTTTTGATCCCGCCGATGAAGCTGCGGAAGGCGGCGATATCGTAGGCGCGGTTCAAGAGAGACCCTCCAGGGCGTCGAGTTCGGCGTAATCGGGCGGCGGCGCAAGCGTCGCGCCGTTGCGCAACACGATACGGTCAGCCTGCGGCCGGGCGAAAAGCTCGGTGAAGTCGCGCGCGGAGGTCACGACGAGGTCCGCGCTGGCGCCCGCGCGCATTCCTTCGAGCGCGAGGCCCATCGCCTTGGCCGGCGCCTCGCGCGTGACGGGGGCCCAGCCGGCGAACGGATAGTCGAGATGCAGAATCCTCGTCCCTTCGCGCCAGGTCTCGATCATGTCGAGATCGCCATAAGGGTGGAACGAATCGCGCGTGTTGTCGCTCGCGATCATGACGTTGACGCCGGCCTCCCTGAATTCGTGGAAAGCCGTGACGCCGCGCCAGCGCGGCGTGCGGGCGGCGCGGCGATCCTGGAGGAACATGTTGCAGGCGGGGAGCGACACGACGCTGATGCCAGCCTTCGCGACGGCCTCGATCGTCCGCTGCGCTTCGTCGGGCTCATGCAGCGCCAGCGAGCAGCAATGTCCGACGAGGATGCGCCCCGGAAAGCGACGCGCAAGCGCGGTCTCGGCGATCACCTTCAGCGAACGGGCGGCGGGGTCGGCGGACTCGTCGACATGGAAATCGAGGTCCCAACCCTTGCGTTCGGCGAGGGCGAAGAGTCTCTCGATTCCCTCGGCGAGACGCGGGACCATATAGGTGACCGCGCCGAGAATGTTCGATCCGTACGCGTCGAGCATCGCCTCGATGTCGGCCATGTGCCTTTCGTCGAAGACGAAATCGATGCTGAACAGGGGCGTGGCCTGCAGCTCGATTCGCCCACGCCAGCGCTCGCGCGCTTCGGCGACGACCGGCCAGCTGATGCGCGTCTGGGGACCGAGGCTGTCGATATGCGTACGGATCGCGGCCGTTCCATAGGCGTAGGCCGAGCGCAGGGCGAATTCCATGCGGGCCGCGACGTCCTGCGCCGTCCAGTGCGCGGCGCGATCCTTCGCGACGGCGTCCACCGCGCTCTGAAACGTGCCGTCCAGATTGGGGGCGCGCCGCCAGATATGTCCCTTGTCGAGGTGGGTGTGGGAATCGATGAAGGTCGGCAGCACGATCCGCCCACCGAGCGCGGCTTTCGGCGCGTCGCCGAAGTCGCGAGCGCCCGCAGGCGCAATGTCTGCGATCCGCCCGCGATCGACCGCAATGTCGACGAGCACGAAGCCCTCGCGGTCCGCTGGCGCGTCGAGGTCCGGCAAATGGGCGGCGAGCACGCGCGCGCCGGAAAGGACGAAGCGCTTCGTGTCGGCGATCGGAAAGAGCGCGCTCATGATTCACGACCCCGTGCGCTGTCGTGCCAACGGCGCAGCATGACAAAGGAGACCGCGCTGGTCAGAAGGAAGATCGCGACGCCCGTCACCGAGATGAGAAAGAGCGCTGCGAACATGCGCGGAATGTTGAGCCGATAGGCGGATTCGACGATGCGGAAGGCAAGGCCCGAGCCTTGTCCCGCCGATCCCGCTGCGATCTCCGCCACGATCGCGCCGATCAGCGCGAGACCGCCGCCGATTCGCAGCCCAGCCAGGAAATAGGGCAGGGCGGAGGGAATGCGGAGCCAGAAGAGCTGGCGCGTCCGCGAAGCTTTGTACATCTGGAAGAGGTCGAGCAGATTGTGATCGACCGAGGACAGGCCGAGCGTGGTGTTGGCGAGTATGGGAAAGAAGGCGACCAGAAACGCGCAGACGAGAACCGCCACGCGCGGATCGAGATAGATCAGGAGGAGCGGCGCGATTGCGACGACCGGGGTCACCTGCAGGATCACCGCGAAGGGAAAGAACGCGTATTCGATCGGCCGCCAGGCGGCGAAAATGAGAGCCAGCAGCGCGCCGCCGACCGTCGCGGCGATCAGCGCTTCGAGCGTGATCCTGAGCGTCACCTCCAGCGAGCCGAACAAGGTGCCCCAGTCCTTGACGAGCGTCTGGGCGATGAGGCTCGGCGCGGGCAGGATCACCGGCGGGATATGATTGATCCGCACCAGGGCTTCCCAAAGGGCGACCGTCGCAAGGAACGCGACCGTCGGCAGAACGTAACGGATGAGCTTCGGCCGGTTCACGCCGCGTCGGCCTTTTCGCCCGTGGCCGCCATCGCGTCGCGCAGCCTGTGCGACGTCGCGCGGCAGGTCTCCGCATATTCGTGGCCGAGCCTGTACTCCTCGTCGCGGGGCAGCGGTGCGGGCACGATGACCTCGCTGACGATTCGCCCCGGCCGCGGCGCCATCACGACGACCCGTGTCGAGAGATAGACGCTCTCGAACACGGAATGGGTGACGAAGACCACCGTCGCATCCAGTTCGCATTTGAGCGCGACGAGGTCGTCGTTGAGCTTGGTTCGCGTGATCTCGTCCAGCGCCGCGAAGGGCTCGTCCATGAGGATGACGGCCGGCTTGTCACCAACGCCCGGGCGATCGAGACGCGCATCTTCATGCCACCCGACAATTCCCGCGGGTAAGCCTTCTGGAAGCCGCCGAGGCCCACCTTCGCCAGCATCTCCTCGATCCGCGGACGGGCGGCCGAACGCGAAAGACCGGCCAGTCTCAGCGGAAGCCAGACGTTGTCGAACACATTGGCCCAGGGCATCAGCGTCGGCTCCTGGAACACGAAGCCGAGTTCATGGTCGGTCGAGGGCCAATGGATCGCGCCGGAGGTGGGCGCAGTGAGGCCGGCCAACAGGCGAAGGATCGTCGACTTGCCGCAGCCCGATGGCCCCAGCAGGGAAAGGAACTCGCCCCGCTGGATGTCGAGGTTGACGTCGCGCAAGGCCTCCGTCCCATTGGGAAAGAGCTTGCCGACGCCCTGCAGCCGGACGAGCGGCGGCGATTCCGCCGTCGCTCGAATTTCCGTCCGTGTCTCGATGCTTAACTGCATGGGCGCTCGGCCCTCACTTCGGACGCAGGTCGAGCCCGACCCCCTTGTTCACGAACTGGAGCGTATAGGCTTTCTTGAAATCGAGCCCCGCCTTCACGACGCCAGCTTTCACCATCTGGTCGTAGAAGGTCTTGACCCGCTCGTCCGTCATGGCGCCGATGCCCTTGGTCAGCGTGTCGCCGGAATCGACGAGGCCATATTCCTTGATCTTGGCGATCGAGAAGGCGATCTGCTCATCCGTCATGTCCGGATTGGCAGTCTTGATCATCTCGTTAGCCTTCTTGTTGTCGCCGTAGAGGTAATGGTACCAGCCGATCGCCGAGGCCTCGACGAAGCGCTGGACCCTATCCGGATGCTTGTCGATGATGTCCTGCCGCGTTTCGATGGTCGTCGCATAGGTGCCGTAGCCGTGATCGGCGAGGAGGAAGATGTTGGGCTTGAAACCGCCCTCCTTCTCGACCGCGTAAGGCTCGGACGTCACATAACCCTGCTGGATTGAATTCTTGTCCGCGATGAAGGGGGCGGAGTTGAACGTATAGGGCCTCACGTTCTCCTCCTTGAATCCGTAAGCCGTCTTCATCCACTGGAAGAAGGACGCAAGGCCCTCCTTCCCGATGAAGGCGGTCGCCTTGGGCAGGTCTTCCCATTTGTCCAGGCCCGCGCCCGGATGGGACATCATGATCTGCGGGTCTTTCTGGAAGTCGGCCGCGACGACCTTAATCGGCAGGTTCTGGTCGACGGCGTCGAAGGCGAGCAGGAGGTTGCCGCCCATGTAGAAATCGATCTTGCCGGCCGCCAGAAGCAGCCCGTTATTCGCCTGCGGACCTCCGGGCAGAATGGTCACGTCCAGCCCGTATTTCGCGTAGGTGCCGTCGGCCACCGCCTGATAATAGCCGCCGTGCTCCGCCTCGGCGAGCCAGTTGGTGCCGAAGGTCACCTTGTCCGCGGCCGAAGCGGCCGAAGCCGCCGCAATCATGCCGGCGGCGAGCCAGACACGAAGACAATTCATTGCGCTTTTCTCCCTATTCATCCCGGCGAACGGAGCAACTTTCGCGCCATTGCGCGGGCGCCCAGCCCATGCGATGCAGGCGGCCCGACGCAGACTTCCGGACCGCGATGCGAAGACTGAACCCTACCACGATCCATCCTCCCTTCGCCAACTATGCCCATGGCGTGGAGGTCCCGCCCGGCGCCGAATTCATATTCTGCTCGGGACAATTGGGGATCGACCGCGCCGGCGCTGTGCCGGAGAGCGTGGAGGACCAGGCGCGCCTCGCTTTCCGGGCGATCGCCGCGATCCTCGAAGAGGCCGGGCTTACGCTCGCCGACGTCGTGCGGATCAACGCTTTTGTCTCCTCGGCTGAACATTTGGGCGGCTATATGAAGGTCCGTGATGAGTTTGTAAGCAGCCCGCCGCCGGCGTCGACGCTCATGGTCGTGAGCGGCTTCGCGCGGCCGGAGTTCAAGGTCGAGATCGAAGCGATCGCCGCGGGCGCTGGGGAGGGACGCTGATGCTGCCGACCAAATTCTGGGCCGAGATGAAATGGCCCGATTTCGCCGCGGCCGACATGAGCAAGGTCATCGCGGTGCTGCCTGTGGCGGCCATCGAGCAGCACGGGCCGCATCTGCCGGTCGGAGTCGATACCTTCATCAACGAGGGCTACCTCAAGCGGGCCGTCGAGCGTGTCCCTGCGGACATCCCGGCGCTTTTTCTGCCCGTGCAGGCGATCGGCAAGTCCAACGAGCATATCCAATATCCCGGCACGCTTACGTACTCGATGGAGACGGTCACCCGCGCCTGGACGGAAATTGGCGAAAGCGTCGCGCGGACCGGCTGCCGCAAGCTCATCTTCATGAATTCGCACGGCGGCAACGTCGCGGTGCTCGCCGCGGTCGTCCGGGAGTTGCGCGTCCGTTGCAACATGCTCGCCGTCCATGCGGGATGGCACGCGCTGGGCTATCCGGAGGGCCTCTACTCGCCGCGCGAGCGGGCGCATGGAATCCATGGCGGGGACGCGGAAACATCGCTGATGCTCGCCTTCCGCCCCGAAACCGTGAAGATGAGCGAAGCGCGCGATTTCGTAAGCTCGGCTGTGGGCATCGAGCAGGAGTTCAAGAAATTGCGGGTGACCCAGCCGATCGGCATCGGCTGGATGGCGAACGATCTGCATGAACTGGGCGCGGCGGGCGAGGCGCATCTCGCGAAGGCCGAAAAGGGCGACGCCACGGCCGAGTTCGGCGTCGAGGCCTTCATCGAGCTTCTGCGCGACGTTCAGGCTTTCGATCTCGCGCGCCTCGGTTCCGGCCCGCTCGCGAAGCGATGACGACGGGGGCGCTCCACTGATGGCGAGCCGCGGAGGTCGCGCCGACCTGCCGCTGCATCACGGCCGCGTGCCCCGGTGGCTCGGCGAGCGCATGACGAAGCTCGGCGCCGTGATCGCCCAGGCGATCGTCGTCGAATACGGCCGCGACGAATTCCTGCGCCGCCTCGCCAATCCCTTCTGGTTCCAGTCCTTCGGCGCGGTCATGGGGATGGACTGGCATTCGTCCGGCATCACGACTTCGGTCGTCGGCGCGCTGAAGCGTGGCCTTGCGCCCTTGTCGGGCGAACTCGGGCTCCATGTCTGCGGCGGACGCGGCGCGCATTCGCGCAAGACGCCCGGCGAACTCGTCGCGATCGGCGATCGCGTCGGCTTCGACGGCGCCGCTCTGGCGAGGGCGAGCCGGCTCGTCGCGAAGGTGGACAACGCCGCGGTGCAGGATGGCTTCGGCCTCTATCTGCACGGCTTCATCGTTGCCGACGATGGGCGCTGGGTCGTCGTGCAGCAGGGCATGAACGGCGAGCGAAGGCAGGCGCGCCGCTATCACTGGCTCTCCGAGGGGCTGACGAGTTTTGTCGATGACCCCCATGCCGCGATCGAAGGCCAGGGGCAGGGCGTCATCGTCAATCTCGCGGACCGACGCGCCGACGCCTCGCGGCGGAAGCAGCTGGACCTTCTTGCCGACCTCGGCCCGGACCGGCTTGCGAGGGAGGCCGCGCAGCTCGACGCCGAACCGCCGCAGGAAGCGGCGGACGGCGAGGCTCAGCCTCTGCTGCCGCATCTCGTGATGCCCGCGCATCATGATGTCCGCGCCGAGGACATGGTCGCGCGCCGCCTGCGCGGCAATCTCGCGGCCGCCGCCGATGCGGCGCCGCGCGACTTCGCCGAGCTTCTGCTCGTGCCCGGGGTCGGCCCGCGCACCGTGCGCGCGCTCGCCCAGGTGGCGGAGGTCGTGCACGGCGCGCCCTGCCGGTTCAGCGATCCGGCGCGCTTCTCGATTGCGCATGGCGGCAAGGACAGGCATCCTTATCCCGTGCCGCTCAAGGTCTACGACCGCACGATCGAGGTGATGAAATCCGCCGTCCGCAAAGCGAAGCTCGGCCAGTCGGAAGAGCTCGCCGCGATTCGCCGGCTCGATTCGCTTTCGCGTCAGCTGGAAGCGAAGGCTGCGGGCCCGTCCGTCGAAGCGCTCTTCGCCGAGGAGCGTGCTCGCTCGCACGAATACGGCGGCCGCAGCGTGTTCGGCGAGGAGCCGCCGCCGGCCTCGAGCGAGCGGACGGCGCGCGAATAGCTTCGACCCTTCGTCGACATGCGGAGCGTCGAGGCGGTCAAACCCCGACGCTCCGCACAGCGAACCCGTCTCCACCGCCCGGATCACTTGCCACAACGCAACCTGGCGGACTTGGTTCCGTGCGAGTTTCGCCGGTCGGCGCCGGCGGAACCTCGAACAGGGCTGCGAGGCGCTACGCCCGGCTGGACAACGGCCAATATCTGGACAGACTTCGGATACGGGCCAGTCCCAGAGAGGTGAACGCATGCGCATCAGCGAAGGAAAACCCTATCCCCTTGGCGCCGCCGCCGACGCCAAGGGCGCGAACTTCGCGCTTTTCTCCGCGCATGCGACCAAGGTCGAGGTCTGCGTCTTCGATGCGCCAAATGGAAAGGAGACCGACCGCTTCGAATTGCCGGAATACACCGACGAAGTTTTTCACGGCCATATCGCCGATCTGGGTCCCGGCGCCTTCTACGGCTTTCGCGTGCATGGACCCTACGAACCTGAGAACGGGCACCGCTTCAATCCAAACAAGCTGCTGCTCGACCCTTACGCCCGCGCGCACGCCGGACAGCTCACATGGGATCCGTCGGTCTTCGGCTACACGATCGGCGCGGAGGGCGACGACCTCACCTTCGACAAGCGCGACAGCGCGCCCTTCATACCGAAGTCGGTCATTGTCGATCCCAACTTCGACTGGCGCGGCGAATATCACCGGCGCAGCGTGCCCTGGGATCACACGATCGTCTATGAAACGCACGTCAAAGGCTTCACCAGGCTCAACCCGCAAGTGGACGAACGGCTGCGCGGCTTCTACGCGGGCCTCGGGTCCAAAGCCGTCGTGGACTACATCAGGTCGCTTGGCGTAACCACCGTCGAGCTTCTGCCCATTCACACCTTCATCGACGACAGCCATCTGCTCGAGAAGGGCCTGAAGAACTACTGGGGCTACAATTCCATAGGCTTCTTCGCGCCCGATCCGCGCTACGCCTCCGACGTGCCGAACTCGCTGCGCGAATTCAAGGAGATGATCGCCCGCCTGCACGAAGGCGGCCTCGAAGTGATCCTCGACGTCGTCTACAATCACACTGCGGAAGGCAACGAGCGCGGGCCGACGCTCTCCTTCAAGGGCATCGACAACAAGTCCTACTATCGCCTGCTGCCGGACCAGCAGCGCTACTACATCAACGACACCGGCACCGGAAACACGCTCAACCTCAGCCATCCGCGCGTCATCCAGATGGTGACCGACAGTCTGCGCTATTGGGTGAGCGAGATGCGCGTCGACGGCTTTCGCTTCGATCTCGGCACGATCCTCGCGCGCGAGCCCGAGGGGTTCAATACCGAAAGCGGATTCCTGAAGGCGGTCGGGCAGGATCCGCTGCTCGCCGAAGTGAAGCTCATCGCGGAGCCGTGGGACTGCGGGCCGGGCGGCTATCAGGTGGGCGGCTTTCCGCCCGGCTGGGCGGAATGGAACGACACGTTTCGCGACACGGTCCGCGACTTCTGGCGGGGCGAGGCCAGCGCGCAGGCGCTGGCGCCCCGCCTTTGCGCCTCGCCGGACAAGTTCAACTTCCGCGGCCGCAAGCCCTGGGCGAGCGTGAATTTCATTGTCGCCCACGATGGCTTCACGCTGAACGATCTCGTCTCCTACAACGAGAAGCACAACGAGGCGAACGGCGAGGACAACAAGGACGGTCATTCCGACAACCGCTCCTGGAACTGCGGCGCCGAGGGGCCGACCGACGACCCCGAGATCAACGCGCTCCGCCAGCGGCAGATGCGCAATTTCCTGGCCACGCTCATGCTCTCGCAGGGCACGCCGACGGTCTGCGCCGGGGATGAATTTGCGCGCACGCAAAAGGGCAACAACAACGCCTATTGCCAGGACGACGAGATCAGCTGGGTGGACTGGAATTTCAGCGAGGACCAGAAGAAGCAGATCGCTTTCTTCCAGCGGCTGACCGGCCTCTTCCAGCGCTATCCGGTGCTCCGGCGCTCGCGCTTCTTCACCGGCCAGCCGATCCCCGACTCCAGTGTCAAGGACGTGACCTGGATCGACGCCACGGGCGCGGAGATGACTCAGGACGTATGGGACAACGATCTCACGCGCTGCTTCGGCATGAAGCTCGACGGTCGCGCGCAGGTCAGCGGCATCAGGCGGCCAGGCGAGGACGCGACCCTTCTCATCGTCTTCAACGGGCACCATGACGTCGTGAAGTTCACCTTGCCCGACTGCGAGGCGAGCTCGGGATGGACTCTCCTCCTCGACACCAACGATCCCAGCCTTCCCGCAGAGGCTTTCGATATCGGCGCGGTCTATGACGTGACCGCCCGTTCTCTGCTCCTGTTCGAGCGCGTGCCGGGTGAGAAGAAGCCGAAGCCCGCGGCGAAGCATAAGCCGGCGAAGAAGGCCGGCTGACCCTCCCGGGAGGCGCGAGCGGCGTGCGTTTTTGGGCGCCTCTGGCGCGATTCCGCGCCGGTTTTCACCGTTTTCCGCACGAAACGAAGCGTTTTCGAGCGAATTCGCAGCCGAAAAACGCTAGGGAAATCGCGCCGTTTCCTTCCGCGAATCGGGACTTTTCAGAGGCTTGCGCTGACATTTCCTTCCGGCGAGGGCGCAGCCGATGGCCTTGCGATGGCCAAAACACGGCCAAAGCATGGCCGCCCGGCTCTTGCGGCAGGGGTGGTTGCTTCGGCAATGTCACGCATTGGGGCTTCCGGCTTGACGGCGATGAGCCCATCATATCCGCATAGCCTGATAATCAGAAGGAAATGTTTTTGACCTTCTTATTTTCTCGATGTCGGGAACAGGCCCCGCCGTCGCGCTGCCTTGCGTGAACCTGTCGCGGGGCCGGCGTCGAAGGCGTCCGCGCAAAAGGCAAAACGCCCGGCGGGGGACCTCGTTCCGGAGGGAAGGCGTCGCGGTCAGGCGGCTGTGAGCTTCGCCAGCGTCGCGCGGTATCGCGCCGCGATCGGGTCGCGGCGCCAATGCCTGCCGCCAGCGACAACCTTGCGGCCGCCGCTCCAGACGCCATCCACAGCATCGTTTCCCGCCGAGAAGATCCAGGCGTCGAGGATTGCGTCGCCGGTCTTGCCGACGAGCGTCGGATGGTCCGCCTTCAGCGTCACGATGTCGGCGACCGCGCCCGGAGCGAGCCGGCCGCAGGCGCGCGCCAGCGCCTGCGCGCCCCCGGCAAGGGCTGCGTCGTAAAGCGTGCGGCCGGTCGAGCCGCCAGCCGGCGCCAGAACATTGCGCATCCTGAGCGTCAGCCTTTGCGCGTATTCGAGCTGACGCAATTCCGCCGCCGCTCCGATCAGAACATTCGAATCCGATCCGACGCCGAAGCGCCCGGCGGTCTCGCGATAGGCTTGCGCGGGGAAGACGCCGTCCCCGAGATTGGCTTCGGTGATCGGGCAGAGGCCCGCGACGGCGCCCGACCGGGCGAGGTCGCGCGTCTCACCCTCGTCCATGTGAGTGGCGTGAATGAGAACCCAGCGCGCGTCGGCGCCAGCCTTGTCGAGAAGCCAGCGCACGGGCCGCGCCCCGAGCGCCGCGAGACAGTCCTCGACCTCCTTCACCTGCTCGGCGGCGTGGATGTGGACAGGCCCCGACGGCGCGAGCTTGACGACCTCGGCGACTTCCCCGGGCGTCGCGGCGCGAAGCGAATGCGGCGCGACGCCGAGCGCCTCGTGGCGGGCGGGGTCGAGAAGCTTGCCGCTCGCTTCATGGAGCCGGGCGAACAGGTCGAGATCGCAGAGGAAGCGCCGCTGCTCCGGCTTTGGCGGGGCGCCGCCGAACGTGGCGTGAGCGTAGAAGACCGGCAGCAACGTGAGGCCGATTCCCGCCTCGCGCGCCGCCGCCACGATCCGCGCCGCCATCTCGGCGACATCCGCATAAGGCGCGCCATCGGGCGCGTGATGCAGATAGTGGAATTCCGCGACCGAACCGAAACCCGCCTCCAGCATTTCCACATAAAGCTCGGCCGCGACCGCCTCGACGTCCTCCGGCGACATCGAGAGCGCGAAGCGATACATCGTCTCGCGCCAGGTCCAGAATGTGTCGGCGCCGGGGCCCCGGCGTTCCGCGAGCCCGGCCATCGCCCGCTGGAACGCATGGCTGTGCAGGTTGGCGAGCGCGGGAAGCGCGATGGCGCAGCGCTCATCCCCGGCCTGGGCGGCTGCGCCGGGCTCGACCGATTCGATCGTCCCGCCCTTGAGGGCGATGCGGACGTCGCGCGCCCAGCCCTCCGGCAGAAGGGCGCTCGCGGCATGAAGGATGGACAAGGGCGCTCCTGAGATCCGGCTGGCGGGTTCCCATCTCGACCGGGAAGCCTTATGCGCTAAACTCGTCTCATGAGGAAGCGGCTGGCGCGAAATGGATGAGCGGGTCGATACGATCTGGCTGAACGCCCGTCTCGCGACCCTTGCGTCTCACGCGCCGGGCCTCGGCGTGATCGAAAAGGGCGCGCTCGCGGCGCGGGAGGGCCGAATCGTTTTTGCGGGCCCCGAGCCGGAGCTGCCGCTCGCGATTCGCGCGGGCGCCGCTCGCATTGTGGATTGTGAGGGCCGCTGGATCACGCCCGGCCTCATCGATTGCCATACCCATCTCGTCTATGGGGGAGACCGCGCCCGCGAGTTCGAGATGCGCCTCGAAGGCGCGACCTATGAGGAGATTGCGCGCGCCGGCGGCGGCATTCTCTCGACCGTGCGCGCCACCCGGGCGGCGAGCGAGGAAGAGCTCGCCACGAGCGCCCTCAAACGGCTCGACGCGCTCATCGCCGAGGGCGTCACGACAATCGAGATCAAATCCGGCTATGGGCTCGAACTCGGGGCGGAACGCAAGTCGCTCACCGTCGCGCGCAGGCTTGGCGAGCTTCGCCCCGTCACCGTGCGCACGACGTTTCTCGGCGCGCATGCGCTGCCGCCCGAATTCGCAGGGCGCCGCCAGCATTTCCTCGATGCGGTCGCCTTCGACATGATCCCCACGCTGACGCGCGAGGGTCTTGGCGGACGCCTTCGACGCCTTCTGCGAGGGCATCGCCTTTTCGGCCGAGGAGACAGCCTTTGTCTTCGACGCCGCGCGGCAGGCCGGGCTCCCGGTCAAGCTCCACGCCGACCAGCTGACGAACGGCCACGGCGCGGCGCTGGCCGCGAAATTCGGCGCGCTCTCGGCCGACCATCTCGAATATGCGGACGAAGCGGGAATCGCCGCGATGGCGAAGGCGGGATCGGTTTGCGTCCTGCTGCCCGGCGCCTATTACTGCCTGCGCGAGAAACAGGCTCCGCCGGTTGCGCGCATGCGGGAAGCCGGCGCGCGGATCGCCATCGCGACCGACAGCAATCCCGGCACCTCGCCGATGACTTCGCTCCTGCTCGCGCTCAACATGGGCGCGACGCTGTTCGGCCTCACGGTCGAGGAATGCCTCATCGGCTGCACGCGCAACGCCGCGCATGCGCTGGGCTTGAGCGCGGAGACCGGCACGCTCGAAGCCGGCAAATGGGCGGACCTCGCGATCTGGGACATCGAGCGTCCGGCCGAGCTTGTCTATCGCCTCGGCTTCAATCCGCTGCATGCGCGCGTCTGGAGAGGCCAATGAGCATTGTGATGCGCGCAGGCGCCGCGACGCTGGCCGACTGGCGCGCGGTCTGGGAAGGCGAGAGCGTCGCGCTCGATCCCGCCGACCGCGACAAGGCGGCGCGCAGCGCGGCGGCGGTCGAGCGGATCGTGGCGCGCGGCGAGCCGGTCTATGGAATCAACACCGGCTTCGGCAAGCTTGCCAATGTGCGGATCGAGACCGCCGATCTCGCGACGCTCCAGCGCAACATCGTGCTCTCGCATGCGGCGGGCGTCGGCGAGCCGACGCCGGTTGCGACGGTCCGCCTCATGATGGCGCTGAAGCTCGCCTCGCTCGCGCAAGGGGCGTCGGGCGTGCGCGTGGAGACGCTCGATCTCCTGCAGGCGATGCTCGACCGCGGCGTGACGCCCGTCGTGCCCTCGCAAGGTTCGGTCGGCGCCTCGGGCGATCTCGCGCCGCTCGCGCATATGGCCCTGGCGATGATCGGCGCCGGCGAGGCGCAGATCGGCGGACGGGTCGCGCCCGCGGGCGAAGCGCTCGCGCAGGCGGGCCTCGCGCCGCTCGCGCTTCAGCCGAAGGAAGGTCTCGCGCTGCTCAACGGGACACAGTTCTCGACCGCCAACGCGCTCGTCGGCCTGTTCGAAGCCGAGACCGTGTTCCGCTCGGCGCTCGTCGCGGGCGCGCTTTCGGTGGACGCGGCGCGGGGCTCGGATACGCCCTTCGATCCGCGCATCCATGCGCTGCGCCGCCATCGCGGCCAGATCGAGACGGCGGCCGCGTTGCGCGCGCTGCTCGAAGGCAGCGCGATCCGCGCTTCGCATATCGTCGGCGATACGCGCGTGCAGGACCCCTATTGCCTGCGCTGCCAGCCGCAGGTGATGGGCGCCTGCCTCGACCTTCTGCGGCAGGCGGCGGCGACGCTGCGCGACGAGGCCAACGCCGTCTCCGACAATCCGCTGATCTTCGCGGAGGACGACACGGCCTTGTCGGGCGGCAATTTTCACGCCGAGCCGGTCGCCTTCGCCGCCGACATCATCGCCCTTGCCCTCTGCGAGATCGGCTCGCTCGCCGAGCGGCGCATCTCGCTGCTCGTCGATCCGGCGCTCTCGTCCGGGCTGCCCGCGTTTCTCACGCCATCGCCCGGCCTCAACTCCGGCTTCATGATTCCGCAGGTCGTCGCCGCGGCGCTCGCTTCCGAGAACAAGCAGCGCGCTCATCCCGCGAGCGTCGATTCCATCCCGACCTCCGCCAATCAGGAAGACCATGTGTCGATGGCCGCGCATGGCGCGCGGCGCCTTCAGCCGATGGCGGAGAACGCCGCCGGCATCGTCGCCATCGAAATCCTCGCCGCCGCGCAGGGCTGCGATTTTCTTGGATCCCTCACATCGAGCGCGCCGCTCGAAGCCGTGCGCGCACGGCTGCGTAGCGTGGTGCCGAAGCTCGGCGAGGACCGTTACTTACATCCCGACATCGCCGCCGCGCAGCGCCTCGTGCGCAGCGGCGCGATCATTTCCGCGGCCGGCGACGCGCTGCTGCCGCGCCTCGAGGTTCTGCAATGAGCGAACGCCCCGACTGGCTGATTGTCGAAGAGCGCGAGGCGCCGCTCATCGTGAGCATTCCGCATGCGGGCGACGAATTGCGGGAGTTCGAGCCGCGCTTCGTCGATCCCTGGCTCGCGCGCAAGGACGCGGACTGGCGGCTCGAACAGCTTTACGCCTACGCGGCCGATCTCGGCGCGACGATCGTGCGCACGAAGCTTTCGCGCTCGATCATCGACGTCAATCGCGATCCGAGCGGCGCCTCGCTCTACCCGGGACAGGCGACGACCGGGCTTTGCCCGACCACGACCTTCGACGGCGAGCCGCTCTATCGGGAAGGCGCGGCGCCGGACGCAAAGGAAATCGCCGAGCGGACGCGGCTCTATTTCGAGCCCTATCATGACGCGCTCCGCGCCGAGATCGCGCGACTGAAGGGCCGCTTTCCCCGCGTCGCGCTCTATGACGCGCATTCGATCCGCTCGCGCATCCCGCGCCTGTTCGAAGGCGAGTTGCCGGTCTTCAATCTCGGGCTCAATTCGGGGCGCAGCTGCAGCGCCGATGTTCGGCAGGCGATCGGCGTGATCCTCGCGGGCTGCGGCGAGAGCTTCGTGGTGGACGGCCGCTTCAAGGGCGGCTGGATCACCCGTTCGTTCGGAAAGCCGGAGGAGGGCGTCGAAGCCGTGCAGATGGAGCTCGCCTGTCGCGGCTACATGGTCGAACCCAAGATGTGCACGCCGAAGACCTGGCCGCGCCCGATCGACGCCAAGCGCGCCGCCACGACGCTCGTCACGCTGCGGCGTGTGCTGGAAGCGATGCTGGAGCGCGTCCGACCATGACAACGAACGAGAGGCCAAGCCCATGACCGTCCAATCTCGTCTCGACAACATGCGCGTGATCCGCGCGCCGCGCGGCACGGAGCTTTCCGCGAAGAGCTGGCTCACCGAGGCGCCGCTGCGCATGCTGATGAACAACCTCGATCCCGACGTCGCCGAGCGGCCGGGCGAGCTTGTCGTCTATGGCGGCATCGGACGCGCCGCGCGCGACTGGCAAAGCTTCGACCGCATCGTCGCGACGCTGAAGCGGCTGGAGGCCGATGAGACGCTGCTGGTGCAGTCGGGCAAGCCGGTCGGCGTCTTCCGCACGCATGCCGACGCGCCGCGCGTGCTCATCGCCAATTCGAATCTCGTGCCGCACTGGGCGACCTGGGATCACTTCAACGAACTCGATCGCAAGGGCCTCATGATGTACGGCCAGATGACGGCGGGCTCGTGGATCTATATCGGCTCGCAGGGCATCGTTCAGGGCACATACGAAACCTTTGTCGAGATGGGCCGCAAGCATTACGGCGGCGATCTTTCCGACAAGTGGATTCTGACGGCGGGCCTGGGGGGCATGGGCGGCGCGCAGCCGCTTGCCGCGACTTTCGCCGGCGCCTCGATGCTTGCGGTCGAATGCCGCCCCTCCAGCATCGAGTTCCGGCTGCGGACGGGTTACGTCGACGTTCAGGCGAAGGACCTCGACGACGCGCTCGCCATCATCGACCGCGCGACGAAGGAGCGCAAGGCCATCTCGGTCGCGCTGCTCGGCAACGCGGCCGAAGTGCTCCCCGAACTGGTGAGGCGCGGCGTCAGGCCCGACATCGTCACCGACCAGACCTCCGCGCATGATCCGGTCAACGGCTATCTGCCGAAGGGCTGGACGCTGCAGGAATGGGAGGAGCGGCGCGCGAGCGACCCGAAAAGGGTCGAGCGCGAAGCCCGCGCCTCGATGGCGGAGCATGTGCGCGCGATGCTGCATTACGCGCATGCCGGCGTCCCGACCGTCGACTACGGCAACAACATCCGCCAGATGGCGTTCGAGGAAGGCGTCAAGGACGCCTTCGACTTTCCGGGCTTCGTCCCGGCCTATGTCCGCCCGCTCTTCTGCCGGGGCGTCGGGCCGTTCCGCTGGGTCGCGCTCTCGGGCGACCCGGAGGACATCTACAAGACCGACGCCAAGGTGAAGGAACTCATTCCCGACAATCCGCATCTGCACAACTGGCTCGACATGGCGCGGGCGCGGATCAAATTCCAGGGCCTGCCGGCGCGCATCTGCTGGGTGGGCCTTGGCGACCGCGACCGCCTCGGCCTCGCCTTCAACGAGATGGTGGCGAAGGGCGAAGTGAAGGCGCCGATCGTCATCGGCCGCGACCATCTCGATTCGGGCTCGGTCGCCTCGCCGAACCGCGAGACGGAGGCGATGCAGGACGGCTCCGACGCCGTCTCCGACTGGCCGCTCCTCAACGCGCTCCTGAATTGCGCCTCGGGCGCGACCTGGGTGTCGATCCATCACGGCGGCGGCGTCGGCATGGGCTTCTCGCAGCATGCGGGCGTCGTCATCGTCTGCGACGGCACGAAGGAAGCCGCCGCCCGCGTCGGGCGCGTGCTCTGGAACGATCCCGCGACCGGCGTCATGCGCCACGCGGACGCTGGCTACGAGATCGCGATTCGATGCGCGAAGGAGAAGGGGCTGGACCTGCCGAGTCTCGGGGCGTGACGCGGCCCCGTGTCCGGTCGCGTTTCGTCGAGATTCGGCTCTTGTCTGGCGGAGGGCCGTCTCAGAGTTTGTAGGCCGATTTCGCCAGGCGATAGGCAAGGTCGCAAGCGACGTCGTAAGCCTCGTCCATCTCCAGCCGATGTTCGGCGACGAGCCGCGCGAGGAACGCGCAATCGACCCGCCGGCACATGTCGTGCCGCGCCGGGATCGACAGAAAGGCGCGCGTGTCGTCGTTGAAGCCGACCGTGTTGTAGAAGCCCGCCGTTTCCGTGACGCTCTCGCGATAGCGGCGAATGCCTTCCGGACTGTCGTAGAACCACCAGGCGGGGCCAAGCTTCAAGGCCGGATAGTGTCCCGCGAGCGGCGCAAGCTCGCGCGAATAGGCCGTCTCGTCGAGCGTGAACAGGATGATGGTGAGATCGCGCGCGTTGCCGACCAGATCGAGCAGGGGTTTCAGCGCGAAAACATAGTCGGTAGGCGACGGAATGTCGGCGCCCTTGTCCTTGCCGAAGGCCTTGAAGATCGCCGGATTGTGGTCGCGCACGGAGCCTGGATGGATCTGCATCACGAGCCCGTCCTTCAGGCTCATTTTCGCCATTTCGGTCAGCATCTGCGCGCGGAATGTCTCGGCGTCCTCGGCTGAGGCCGAGCCTCCCTGCACACGCCGATAGAGCGCGGCCGCATCCTCGGCGGCGAGGTTCGCGGTGCGCGCGGTCGGGTGGCCATGATCGGTCGAGGTGCAGCCGACGGACTTGAAATAGGCGCGCCGGTCCGCGAGCGCCGCGAGATAGCCTTCCCAGGTCGAGACGTCCGTGCCGCGATGCGGCCGAGTTCGGCGAGATTCTCGCGGAATCCAGGATATGCGGGATCGACGACGGGATCGGGCCGGAAGGCGGTGAGCACGCGGCCCCGCCAGCCGCTTTCCTTGATTTTCCTGTGATGACGAAGATCGTCCAGCGGACTTTCCGTCGTCGTCAGCGCCTCGATGTTGAAGCGCTCGTACAGGGCGCGCGGCCGGAATTCCGGCTTCTTGAGGCAGGCGTCGATGTGATCGAATACGCGGTCGGCATTGGCTGCCGAGAGACGCTCGGCGACGCCGAACACTTCGGTGAAGGCCTGGTTCAGCCACAGCCAGGAAGGCGTTCCGCGGAAAAGATGGAAGTTCGAGGCGAAGCGCCGCCAGATCGTTTTCGGGTCCGTCTCGACAGGGCCGCCGTCGAGACGCGGCACGCCGACCTCCTCCGGGCGGACGCCCTGGCTGTAGAGCATCCGGTGAACGTAGTGGTCCGGGACAATGAAAAGCTGCGCCGGATCGGGAAACGGCGCGTCGTCGGCGAACCATTGCGGATCGGTGTGGCCATGCGGGCTGAGGATCGGCAGGCGCGCGACCGAATCGTAGAGCCGTCGCGCAATCTCGCGGGTCTCTCTCTCCGCCGGGAACAGGCGGTCGGGATGAAGCGCGAAGGGGGCGGACTGAAGCGTCATGGCGAGGGACCTTGCGAAGGCGTTTCCGAAAAAGCGAGGCAGGACCGTCAGAAGCTGTTGCGGTCGTGGTACGTTTGCAGGAACTGGCGCACGCGGGGCTCGCCGCTTTCGTGGAACACCTGGCGCGGCGGCCCGTCTTCGAGGATGCGGCCCTCGTCGATGAAGGCGATGCGGTCGGCGACATGGGCGGCGAAGCCCATCTCATGCGTGACGATGAGCATGGTCATGCCTTCGGCGGCGAGGCTGCGCATCACTTCGAGCACCTCGCCGACAAGCTCCGGGTCGAGCGCCGAGGTCGGTTCGTCGAACAGCATCAGGCGCGGCTGCATCGCAAGCGCCCGGGCGATTGCGACCCGCTGCTGCTGTCCGCCGGAGAGATGCGAGGGATAGGCTTCGGCGCGATTGGCGAGACCGACCCGCGCCAGCATCGCCTTCGCCCGCTCGGCCGCCTCGGCGTTCGAGAGCCCGCGCACTCTCAGCAGCGGCTCGGCGACATTGCGCAGCGCGCTCATGTGCGGCCAGAGATTGAAGTGCTGGAAGACCATGCCGATCTCGCGCCGCATCTGGCGCAAGGCCTTCGCGCTCATCGGCTTGCGCCTGCCGCCCGAGTCGTCATAGCCGATCAGACTGCCCTCGATCCGCACGTCGCCTTCGTCGTAGGACTCGAGGAAGTTCACGCATCGCAGGAGCGTGCTCTTGCCCGAGCCGCTCGGCCCGATCAGGCACACGACCTCCGAGCGGGCCACCGAAAGGTCGACGCCGCGCAGCACCTCGTGGTCGCCGAAGCTTTTGCGAACGCCGCGGATTTCGATCATCGGCGCGCTCATGCGCGCGCCCCTTCCGGCGCGAGATAGGCGGTGACGCGCGCCTCCGCCTTCTGGCCGATCCGGGAGACCGCCTCGACCAGCAGCCAGTAGAAGACCGCCATGGCGAAGATCGAGTCGAAGGCGGTGAAGGTCTCGGCGGCCATGGTCTGCACCTGATACATGAGTTCCGGCACCGTGATGATCGAAAGAACCACCGTCTCCTTGGACAGGATGATCAGCATGTTGACGATCGGCGGCACGGCGGCGATCAGCGCCGCGGGGAGCGAGACGCGCAGGAGCGTATCGAAGGGCGTCATGCCCACGCTGGTCGCGGCCTCGATCTGCCCGCGCGGCACGGCGGCGAACCCGCCGCGGAAGATCTCCGCGAAATAGGCCGAGGAATAGAGCGCGAGGCCGAGAATCCCAGCCTCCGTCGCGGTGAGCCTGAGCCCGATATAGGGGCCGCCGGCATAGAGCAGGAAGAGCTGCATGAGGAACGGCGTGCCGCGAATGATCTCGACGAAAGCGCGCAGAATCCAGCGAAGAAGGGGCGCGCGCAGCCGCAGGAGGAGCGCGATGGCAAAACCGAGCGCGATTCCGAAGGCGGCGCCGACGGCCCAGCAAAAGATCGTGACGCCGAAGCCGCTGAGAAGCGAAGGCAGGTAGCTCAGGAAGACGTCGAGGCTCATCGCGGGGCGCTCGCCGCGAGCCGTCGCTCGGCGAACGCGCCGCAACCCGCCAGAACGAGATTGATCGCGAGATAGAAGAGGCCGCCGCCGATATAGGCTTCGAGCGGCCGATAGGTCATGGAGGCGATATTCATGCTGACGCGGGTCAGTTCCGCGATGCCGACCACCGAGACGAGCGAGGAAGCCTTGATGAGAAGGATGAACTCGTTGATGAGCGGCGGGATCGAGATGCGCAGCATCTGCGGCATGAGCACGCGCCGCCAGATCTCGGGCGGCGTGAACCCGAGTGCGACAGCCGCCTCGCTTTGGCCGCGCGGCACGGCGTTGAGCGCTCCGCGCAGGATCTCCGCCTGATACGCGCCCGACGACAAGGCAAGTCCGCCGACCGCTGCGACGATCGCCGGGACATCGATCCCGAATTCAGCGAGGAAATAGTAAATGAACAGGAGTTGCACGAGCAGCGGCACGCCGCGGAACACGCTGACGTAGACGCTTCCCGTGCGCTCCGCCCATCGCGTCCGCGAAACGCGCGCCGCGCAGACTGCCGCGCCGATCAGAAATCCGAACAGGATTCCGGCGAGCGAGACTGCGATCGTGACGCCTGCGGCGTGCGTGAGGTAGCCGAGGGAATGAAGGATGACCTGCGGCCGCATGGAACCCTATGCGGGAAAGGCAAGCCGCCTCTCCCGCCCGCCAGTGACTGTCAGATCTTGGGCTCGGGAACGGTCTTCGGCAGATTCATGGTCTGGCCGAACCACTCCTTCTGGAACTTGGCCATCTGCCCGTCCGCCTCGACCTTGAGGATCGCTGCGTTGACCGCGTCGATCAGCGTCTTGTCGTCGAGCCGGCCGACCCACGAGAAATAGGTCGGCTCGCCGAAGGGCGGCGTCACCACCGCGAACGAATTCGGGGCGCTGCGCAGCGGCGTAAGCCAGGTTCGGCAGGGAATTCACGGTCGCGTCGAGGCGGCCGGCGGAAAGGTCCGCGGCAGCCTGATTGTTGTCGACATATTCCTTCACTTCGACCGGCTTCGGCAGCTTTGCCGCGAACGCCTTGAGCTGCAGCAATTGCGACGTGCCCTTCTGTCCGCCGACGGTCTTTCCCGCGATGTCCTCGGGCTTCATGATGCTCTTGTCGTCGGCGCGCTTCATGAGCGCCGCCGTCGCGTCGGCGATCGGAACGGTGAAAAGGTAGCGCTTCATGCGCTCCTTGGTGATCGTGACCGGGGCGATGACGAGATCGAACTTCTTGGCTTCGAGGCCTGGCAGCACGCTCGTCCACGGCAGATCGAGGTATTTGACCTTGACGCCGAGTTCCTTGCCGACGGCGTCGATCAGTTCGCGGTCGAGCCCCTTGTAGGTCCCGTTGTCCGAGATGTCGAAGGGGGGAAACTGCATCTCGGTCGCCGCGACCAGTTCGCCGCGCTTCTTGACGTCTTCGAGCGTATCCGCGACCGCGCTGCGGGGAATGCCGAGCGCGCCGGCGGCCGACAGGGCCGCGAGGCTGCCCCTCAGCGCATCGCGCCGCGTGAGCCCAAATGTGTCGAACCGCTTCATCGCGCAACTCCTTGATCTGGTCCTGGATTCAGGTCGGGCGCCGGCGTCTCGCCCAGGCGAAGCAGGACTGCGCGCCTTCCCGCGCGGGTCGTTGCCCCTCTCGTCTGCAATTTTGACGAGGCGGGAGAGCGTGTCAATTGACGATGAGGGCGAATTCCTCCAATCGGGAGCCGGCAAGGGAGGATGCAAGGATGGTTTGGGCAGGACGATTCGAGGGCATGGGCGCGGTCGTCACGGGCGGCGCCTCCGGCATCGGTCTCGCGGTGGCGAAGCGCATCGCCGCGGAAGGCGGCAAGGTCACGCTCTGGGATGTCGATCAGGCCCGGCTCGACGCGGCGGTCGCCGGGATCGGAGCGCAGGCCCGGGCCGAGCGCCTGGACATCACGGATCCTGCGGCGGTCGAAAAGGCCGCGAAGGCGGCGGAGGCCGCCATGGGACGCATCGACGCGCTCGTTTGCAGCGCGGGCGTCGCAGGACAGAACGCGCTGGTCGTGGACTATCCGGTCGAGGAGTGGAAGCGCGTCTTCGACATCAACGTGAATGGCCTCTTCTTCTGCAACAAGTTCGTCGCCAAACTCATGAAGGCGCGCGGCTACGGGCGGATCGTCAACCTGTCCTCGATCGCGGGGAAGGAAGGCAACCCGACCGCCTGCGCCTACAGCGCCTCGAAGGCCGCCGTCATCGGCTTCACGAAGTCGCTCGGCAAGGAGCTCGCCAAGGATGGGATCACGGTCAACGCCGTGGCGCCGGCCACGGTCGAGACGCCCATCCTCGAACAGGTTTCGGAAGCCCACATCGCCTACATGCGCTCGAAGATCCCGATGGACCGCTTCGGCACGGTGGACGAGGCGGCGGCGCTCATCACCTGGCTCGCGAGCCGCGAATGCTCTTTCAGCACGGGCTCGACCTACGACCTTTCCGGTGGCCGCGCGACCTACTGACGCCGCCTCCATGGACGATCTCCGTCCGTCGCTTGTTCGTCTCGGGCTTGTCGGGGCGGACGCGCCGGCGCGGATGACGCCGCTGACCGGCGGCGTCTCCTCCGACATCTGGCTCGTGGAGACGGAGGGGCGGCGTTTCTGCGTGAAGCGCGCGCTCGCGCGCCTCAGGGTCGCGGCGCTCTGGGAAGCGCCGGTCTCCCGCAACGCGGCGGAGGCGGCCTACATGCGCTGCGTCCACGCGTGGCTTCCGCGCGCGGTCCCGAAGCTCATCGGCGAGGACGCCGAGGCGGGACTGTTCGCCATGGAGTACCTGCCGCCGGAGCGCTTCCGCCTCTGGAAGGCGGAGCTTCTGGAGGGCCGCGTCGACGACGCCTTCGCCGCGGCGGTCGGCCGCGACCTCGCGCTCATCCATTCGCGGAGCGCTTCGGATCCGTCGATCCCGTCCGCCTTCGCCAATGACGCGACCTTCGAGCCGATCCGCCTCGATCCCTATCTGCGCGCGACGGGCCGCGCGCATCCCGACCTCGCCATGCGCCTGAACGAACTCGCGGACATCACGCTCGCGACGAAGCGCGCCCTCGTCCATGGCGACGTCAGTCCCAAGAACATACTCGTCGGACCGGAAGGCCCCGTCTTTCTCGACGCCGAATGCGCATGGTTCGGCGATCCGGCCTTCGATCTCGCCTTCTGCCTCAACCATCTTCTGCTGAAGGGCGCGCGGACCGGGGCGGACAAGCAGCCCTATCTCGCCGCCTTCTCCGCGCTCGCGGGCGCCTATCTCGCGGGCGTCGACTGGGAACAGGCCGAGGCGCTCGAAGCGCGCGCGGCCGCGCTCCTGCCGGCGCTCTTTCTCGCCCGCGTCGACGGCAAGTCCCCGGTCGAATATCTGACCGAGACCCGCGAGCGCGACGCGGTGCGCGCCTGCGCGATCCCCCTCGTCGGTTCGCCGCCGCGAAGGCTCGCCGACATCGCCGAAGCCTGGAGGCGGACGCCGTGACCGATCCCGTCATCCAGTCCGTCAGGGCGCGGCGCGTCTGGGACTCGCGGGGCCGTCCGACGGTCGAGGCGGACGTGCGCCTCAGCGACGGTGCGCTCGGCCGGGCGATCGCGCCCGCCGGCGCCTCGCGCGGCAGCCGCGAGGCGGTGGAGAAGCGCGACGGCGGGACGCGCCTCGGCGGGCTCGACGTACTCGACGCGCTGGCTGGAATCCGGGCCGAAATCGCGCCCGCGCTCGTCGGCCGCGATCCGTTCGATCAGGAGGCGATCGACGCCGCGCTCGTCGCGCTCGACGGCACGGCCAACCTGTCGCGGCTCGGCGGCAATGCTCTGACCGCCGTGTCGCTCGCGGTTTTGCACGCCGCGGCCGCAAGCCGGAAGGCGCCGCTCTGGCGCTATCTGCTGGGCGAGGCGCCCGCGCTCATCCCCCTGCCGGAGATCCAGATCTTCGGCGGCGGCGCGCATGCGAGCCGCCGCACCGACGTGCAGGACTTCATGATCGTGACGCCCCGCGCGGAGAGCTTCGCGCAGGCGCTCGAAATGACGGCCGAGGTCTATCACGCGGCCGGGCGGATCATGGCCGAACGGGGCCTCGCGCAGGGCGTCGCCGACGAGGGCGGCTGGTGGCCCGCCTTCGCGAGCAACGAGGAGGCGCTCGACGCGCTGACCCTCGCCATCGAGCGGGCGAGCTTCCGTCCCGGCGAGGATGTCGCGATCTCGCTCGATATCGCCGCTTCGGAGTTCGGGAGCGGCGGCCTCTACCGTCTCGGCCTCGAGCGGCGGGAGCTCGACCGCGACGGGCTTGCCGAGCTGCTGCTCGGCTGGTGCTCGCGTTACCCGATCCTCTCGATCGAGGACCCGTTCGCGGAGGACGATCCGCTCGGCTTCCGCCGCTTCACGGCCGCGGTCGGCGATCGCGTTCAGGTGATCGGCGACGACTATCTCGTCACCGACGCGCGTCGCGTCCGGGCTGCGGCCGAAGCCGGCGCGCTCAACGCCGTCCTCGTCAAGGTCAACCAGGTCGGGACCGTCAGCGCGGCGAAGGCGGCCCTGGACGAAGCGCGCCGCCACGGCTTCGGGACGATCGTCTCCGCCCGCTCGGGCGAGACGGAGGATGTCTCCATCGCCCATCTCGCCGTCGGCTGGGGCGCGGGGCAGCTCAAGGTCGGATCGTTCTCGCGTTCGGAGCGCATGGCCAAGTGGAACGAGATGCTGCGGATCGAGGAGGCGCTCGGGCCGAAGGCGAGGTTCGCGGGGCTCGACGCGCTGCCGGCCCGAGTGCTGCGTGGCCTCGACCCGCGATGGACGACCATGCAGGGAGATGTGGAATGAGCGGCGATTCGCTGGTCGTCGAGGGCGGGCGGCTCGCCCTTCCCGGTCCGGACGCGAACGGCGTCCGCGGCTACAAAGGCATCCCCTATGCCGCGCCGCCGGTCGGCCCCCTGCGCTGGAAGCCGCCGCAGCCCGTTCCCGCCTGGGACGGCGTGCGGCCGGCCCACGCCTTCGGCCCGAACTCGGTGCAGGGCGTGGTGTTCGACGACATCGACCCCACCGTCTGCGGCGTCTCGGAGGACTGCCTCTATCTCAACGTCTGGACCCCGGCCGATCCGGGGACGGCGCAACGGCTCCCCGTCATGGTCTGGATTCATGGCGGAGGCTTCGCGGTCGGCTCGGGCGCCGAGCCGCGCTACGACGGGGCGCGCCTCGCGGCTCGCGGAATTGTGGTCGTGACGCTGAACCATCGCCTCAACGCGCTCGGCTTTCTCGCCCATCCGGAGCTTACGGCCGAGTTGGAGCATGGCGCTTCCGGCAATTACGGAATGCTCGACCTCGTCGCGGCCCTCCAATGGGTGAAGCGCAACATCGGGGCCTTCGGCGGCGACCCGGAGGCGGTGACGATCGCGGGCGAATCGGCGGGCTCCATGGCGGTCAGCGCGCTCATGGCCTCGCCGCTCGCGAAGGGCCTGTTCGCAAGGGCGATCGGCCAGAGCGGCGCGATGTTCCCCTCGGCCACGCGGGGCCTCGCGCGCCTTGCCGAAGCGGAGCAGGCGGGCCTTGCCTTCATGCGGAAGGTCGGGGCGAAGTCGCTCGCCGAGCTTCGCGCGGCTCCCGCCGAGGCGATCCTCGCCGCCGCGCCGGGCATAGGCTTCTGGCCGATCGTCGACGGCTGGTTCCTGCCGAAGCCGCCCGCCGAGATCTTTGCGGCGGCGCGCATTGCGACGTTCCGCTGATGGCCGGCTGGAACGCGGACGAAGGCTTCAACTTCACGCTGCTTCAGGGCGAGAACGCCGGGCGGCCCTATGCGGAGATCGTGGGGGGCGTCTTCGGCCCGCGCTCCGGCGAGGCGCTCCGGCTCTATCCGGGCGGCTCGCCCGAGGCCGAGCGGACGGCGGCGCGCGAACTCGGCGGCGACCTGATGATCGGCCATTCGACCTGGGCCTGGATCGAGGCTCATAAGGCCAGCGGCGAGGCGCCCCTCTATCGCTTCGTCTTCCGCCGGGCGCCCCTCACGCCGGACGGGTGGTTCGGCGAGCGCGACAGCCGCGACGCGGGCGCCTTTCACGCGGGCGAACTGCTTTACGTCTTCGACACGCTCGACGCCTTCCCGTGGTTGATCGAGGAGGCCGACCGCGCGCTGGCGAACCTCACGACCGGATACTGGCTCAACTTCGTGAAGACCGGCGACCCCAACGGCTCAGGCCTGCCCGCCTGGCCCTCGCACCGCGACGAGGGCGCGCCGGTCATGCATCTCGACTCCCCGCCCTCCGTCCGTCCCGAGGAAGGCCGCGAGCGGCACGTATTCTTGCGGGGCGCGGCGAAGGCGGAATAAGGCGGGCCGCCACATTTTGGCGTTTCGATTCGCGGAATATCAATAGCTTAGGTTCGATTTTAGCGTCGCCTCCCCGCTGACCGTCGTCAACGGCCTGCCAGTCCTCGCCCTGAGGAGCGGCGCCTGCCTCCGAACACGCCTCGGCCCGCGGCGTTCGCTGTTCCGCACATTCAAGAACCGGGTCATGGCCGGGCTTGTCCCGGCCATCCATGCGAACACCCATCGTCCCCGTTAAACGCTTGATAAAACTGGCGTTTCAGACATCCGCCAACGACGCGTCGTGGATGGCCGGCTCAAGGCCGGCCATGACGCGGCGGGGCTGAACGCTTCTCACCTCTCGCCCAACAGCGGACGCGATAAAGAGCCTTCGTCTGTTTTCTGATTATCCGACAATTCGTCCCGTTCAGGCAAGAAAATGTCGAATCCCTTCGGCGCGACCCGATCCTTCCCCACGCAAAGCGTCCGGCCCTGCTTCATCCGTGGACGCTCTTAACCGTTCGTCAACCATTAGGACCCCAAGATGGTTAACGAAACGCCAATGGAATCAAACGATGAACGCGCATGTGGCCCCCGGTCAGACGTTGAATTTCCGCGGTCGCTCGCTTCTGGCCTTCGTCCTTGAGCCGACCCAGCCGCTCTCGGAATGGTTAACGGCGCTTGACGCCTGGCTTGCCCGTTCGCCGACCTTCTTCGCCGCCAAGCCGGTCATTCTCGAAATGGCCGGGCTTGAACTCAGCGTCAAAGAATACCGCGACCTCCTCACCCAGCTCGTCCGCCGCCACATCCGCGTGATGGGCGTCGAGAACGCCTCGCCGACGCTGGTCGGGCCGCACCTGCCGCCGGTCGTCACCGGCGGGCGGACGGTGAACGCGCCAACCTTGCGCGAGGAGGAGGCTTCGCCCCCGGTCGAGCGGGAAGCGGCTGAGCCGGCCGAGCCGCCCAGGGCCCAGACGATCGAGGCGCCGCGGATCGAAAAGAAGGACTCGCTCGTCATCGACGCCAATGTGCGCTCGGGCCAGTCGATCATGCACCCGGACGGCGACGTCATCGTCGTCGGCCGCGTCGCCTCCGGCGCCGAGATCGTCGCCGGCGGATCGGTGCATGTCTATGGCGCGCTGCAGGGCCGCGTGATCGCGGGCATCTCGGGCGCGCCGTCCGCCCGCATCTTCTGCAGGGAGGCGCGCGCCGAACTCCTCTGCATCGGCGGCGTCTACGCCACCGCCGAAGACATGAACCCCAGCGTCGAAGGCCGCAGTCTCGAAGTGCGGCTCGAAGGCGAAGAACTCAAGCTCCGCGTCCTGGACTAACCGCTCAAAGGGAATAACCGCATGGCAAAAGTGATCGTGGTGACATCGGGAAAGGGCGGCGTAGGCAAGACCACGTCGACCGCCTCGCTCGGCGCGGCCCTCGCCCAGACCGGAAAGAAGGTCTGCGTCGTCGATTTCGACGTCGGCCTGAGAAACCTCGACCTCATCCTCGGCGCCGAGCGACGGGTCGTCTATGACTTCATCAATGTCGCGGCGGGCGACGCGAAGCTCGCGCAGGCGCTGATCCGCGACAAGCGCGTCGAGACGCTGCATCTTCTCGCGGCCTCGCAGACCCGGGACAAGGACGCGCTGAGCCTCGAAGGCGTCGAGCGGGTGATCGGCGAATTGCGGCAGACCTTCGATTACGTGCTCTGCGACAGCCCGGCCGGCATCGAGCGCGGCGCGCTGCTCGCCATGAAATTCGCGGATCAGGCGATCGTCGTCACCAATCCGGAAGTCTCCTCGGTGCGCGATTCCGACCGCATCATCGGCCTGCTCGATTCCAAGACGAAGCGCGCCGAGACCGGCGACAAGATGGACAAGCAGCTTCTGCTCACCCGCTTCAATCCCGCCCGCTCCAGCAAGGGCGAGATGCTCAACGTCTCGGACGTGCTCGAAATCCTCTCGATCCCGCTGCTCGGCATCATCCCCGAGGATCAGGAGATCCTGCGCGCTTCCAACGTCGGGGCGCCCGTCACGATGGGCGCCTCGGCGAGCGCGGCCGCGCAGGCCTATCGCGACGCCGCCAGGCGCCTGACAGGCGAGACTATCCCGGTCGCCGCGCCGGACGAGAAGAAGACCTTCTTCAACCGCCTGTTCGGCCGGAGGGCTGCATGAGCCTTTTCAACTTCTTCAAGGCGCGCACCACCGCGCCGGTCGCGCGCGAGCGGCTGCAGATCCTGCTCGCGCATGAGCGCAGCGCCGTCGGCCCGCGCGATCTCGTCGCGATCCTGCGGCAGGAGCTGCTCGCGACCATCGGGCGCCACATCGAGATCGACCCCGAGAAGGTCAAGGTGACCATGGACCGCACGGGCGCCTTCTCGACGCTGGAGATCGACGTCGAGATCCCCGTCGAAAAGGTCGAGGCGGCTACCAGGAGCGGCGCGCTCCCGTCGGCGGCGTAAGCCGGTCCGATTGCGGAGATTTGAACGGCGGCCTGGCGGCCGCCGTTTCGTTTTGGCGATGCGAGGTTACGCCTCGGCGGACAATGCCTTAGAAAAGCCTTCGAGGGGCGGCGTGAAAGAGGCGCCGGCGGGGCGGCGAACCAGCGAGGCTCGGAATGGGCGTTTTCGACAAGGGCGAATGGCGTGCGGACGCCGACTTCCCGCGCGACACGAGCGGCCATTTTGTCCGGCCCGACTCCGCTTTCCGCAACTGGGTGACGCCCGACGGCCGGCCCGGCCCGACCGGCGAAGGCGGCTTCAAGGCCGAGCCCGGCCGCTACCATCTCATCGTGTCGCTCGCCTGCCCCTGGGCGCATCGCACGCTGATCTTCCGGCGGCTCAAGGGCCTCGAAAGCATGATCTCGCTCTCGGTCGTGCACTGGCTGCTCGGCGAGCGCGGCTGGACCTTCGACGAGGGGCCGGGCGTCATTCCCGATCCGCTCTTCGGCGCGAAAGAGCTGCGCGAATTTTACGCGCAAAGCGCGCCCGGACTTCAGCGGCCGCGTGACGGTGCCGGTTCTGTGGGACAGGGAGCGCAACACGATCGTCAACAACGAATTGTCCGAGATCATCCGCATGTTCAACAGCGCCTTCGATGGCGTCGGCGCGGCGGACGGCGACTATTATCCCGAGCATCTTCGGAGCGAGATCGACGATCTCAAC
This sequence comes from uncultured Alphaproteobacteria bacterium, assembly GCA_963741845.1. Classification (GTDB taxonomy): domain Bacteria; phylum Pseudomonadota; class Alphaproteobacteria; order Rhizobiales; family Beijerinckiaceae; genus Roseiarcus. The sequence goes on along the minus strand of CAVUJV010000028.1, from coordinate 93,586 downwards.
GCCCGCATCTATCCGAAGGTCAACAACGGCGTCTATCGCGCCGGCTTCGCGACCTCGCAGGCGGCCTATGAAGAGGCGTTCCTCGCCCTGTTCGAGACGCTCGACTGGCTGGAGACGCGCCTCGCCGACCGCAGCTTCCTCTGCGGCGAGCAACTGACCGAGGCGGACTGGCGCCTGTTCACGACGCTGATCCGCTTCGACCCGGTCTATGTCGGGCATTTCAAATGCAACAGGCGGCAGATCCGCGACTACGAGGCGCTGACCCGCTACCTGAAGACGCTATACCACTGGCCGAAGGTCGCCGAGACGGTCGATTTCTTCCATATCAAGCATCATTATTACGAGAGCCACCGGAAGATTAACCCGACCGGCATCGTCCCGCTCGGGCCGGAGCTGAAGCTCTGACCGCCAAAGGCGCATCGTCCGGTTGAGGGGCCGCCGCCGAGGCGGCCTCCAGCTCTACCGCCGGTAGCCGCCGCGATAGCCGCCGTGACGGTAACCTCCGCGGTAGCCTCCGCGATAACCGCCGTGGTAATAGCCGCCGTGGCCGTAGCCGCTCCGGTAGTAGACGCCGCGGCGATTGTAATAGCCGGGACGATAGCCGTACCCGCCATAGTATCCGCCGCCGTAAACAGGGGCGCCGTAGCCGCCATAGTAGGTGCTGCTATAGACGGTGGGCCAGCCGTAGCCATAGCCGCTGTACCCACCGTACCCACCGTATCCGTAACCCGCGTAACCGACCGGCGCGCACCCGGCGAGCGAGGCCGCGAGCCCGGCGACCATCGCGCCCAAGAGAATTCGTTTGCGAAACATGGCCGCGTTCCCTTGCCTGCTTGATCGCCCCCTTTTTCCGAAGATCCGACATTCCGGCCCGCCCAGGGCTGAGACTGCGTCCGCAGCGGGACTTTGGCAAGGCGGAGACCCGTCCGGCGCTTGAAGCCGCCGCATTCGCGTGGCAATCGGGCGCCCATGACCGAGATTTCCGAACCGGAAGCGCGGCCCGCGCCGCGGATTTCCTTCGTTTCGCTCGGCTGTCCCAAGGCTCTGGTGGACAGCGAGCGCATCCTCACCCAGCTTCGCGCCGAGGGCTACGAGCTTTCGCGCGGCCATGCCGGCGCGGACGCCGTCATCGTCAACACCTGCGGCTTCCTCGACAGCGCCAAGGCCGAATCCCTTCAGGCGATCGGCGCGGCGATGAAGGAGAACGGCCGCGTCATCGTCACCGGCTGCATGGGCGCCGAGCCGGGACCGATCCGCGAGGCTTTTCCGAACGTCTCCGCCATCACCGGCCCGCAGGCCTTCGAGAGCGTGATGGAGGCGGTGCACGAAGCCGCGCCCGCGCCGCACGACCCGTTCGTCGATCTCATCCCGCCGCAGGGCGTGAAGCTGACGCCGCGCCACTACGCCTATCTCAAGATCTCCGAGGGCTGCGACCACCGCTGCTCCTTCTGCATCATCCCGAAGCTGCGCGGCGACCTCGTCTCGCGCCCCGCCGCCGAAGTGCTGCGCGAGGCGGAGAAGCTCGTGAAGGCGGGGGTGAAGGAACTGCTCGTCATCTCGCAGGACACGAGCGCCTATGGGCTCGACCTGCGCTATGCGCCGAGCCTCTGGAAGGACCGCGAGGTCGCGGCGCGCTTCCTCGATCTGACGCGCGAGCTCGGCTCGCTCGGCGCCTGGGTGCGGCTCCACTATGTGTACCCCTATCCGCATGTCGATCGGGTCGTGGAGCTCATGAACGGCGGCAACGTGCTGCCCTATATCGACGTGCCCTTCCAGCACGCCTCCCCGCGCGTGCTGAAGGCCATGCGCCGCCCCGGCGATCAGGCGAAGACGCTGGAGCGCATCCGCGCATGGCGCGCCCTCTGCCCCGACATCACGATCCGCTCGACCTTCATCGTCGGCTTTCCCGGCGAGACGGAGGAGGATTTCGAGATGCTGCTCGACTGGCTGGACGAGGCGAAGCTCGACCGGGTCGGCGCCTTCCCCTACGAGCCGGTCAAGGGCGCCGCCGCCAACGATCTCGGCCTCGATCCGGTCCCCGACGAGGTGAAGGCCCAGCGGCACAAGCGCTTCATGCTGCGCCAGCAGGCGATCAGCGCGAAAAAGCTCGCGGCGAAGGTCGGCCGCCGCTTCGAGGTCATCGTGGACGAGGGCGGCGCGCATTCCGCGAAGGGCCGCACGAAGGGCGACGCGCCGCAGATCGACGGCGCCGTCCATATCGCGACGCGCCGTCCGCTTGCGGGCGGGCGACATCGTGACGGTGAAGATCGACCGCGCCGACGCCTACGACCTCTGGGGCACGGCGGTCTGAGTCCGGCGCCTCAGCCCTTCCCCGGCTCCTCGACCTGCCGCGCGCCGGCCTCGACGATCGCGCGCAGCGACGGATCGCGGCCGATCGCTTCCTCGTTGAGGCGGGCGCAGGCGGTTTCGATCGTATCCTGAAGCGTCCGCGCGAAGTCGGCGCGCCTGAGGCCGGGCGGGATCAACGGCAGATATTCGACGATCGCCACGCCCGGCCTGCGCAGGAATTCGCGCCGGCGCCAGAAGAGCCCGGTGTTGACGGCGACCGGCAGACAGGGCGCGTGCGCTTCCGCATAGAGAAAGGCGACGCCCTGTTTGTAGCGCGGCGGCGCGCCGGGCGTCCGCCGCGTGCCTTCGGGATAGACCATGACCTGCCGCCCGGCCGCGAGCACGGGCTTTGCCGCCGTCACCAGTTGCTGAAGCGCCTTCACGCCCTTGCCGCGGTCGATGGCGATCTGTCTGGAGACGATGAGGTAGAGCCCGAACAGCGGCACGTAGTTGAGCTGCCGCTTCAGGATGATCGCGAAGTCGGGCGCATATCGGAGAAGGGCGAAGGTCTCCAGGAACGACTGGTGCTTCGAGGCGAGGATATAGCCGCCCCGCGGAATGTTTTCGAGCCCGCGATATTCGAGCTTGAGGCCGCAGATCCTGTCGAGGAGCCACACCGAGATCGCGCCCCAGAGCCGCGCCAGCCCCATGATCGCCCTGGGCCCGAACAGCATGGTGGGGAGCCCCACGATCATCAGCACGATCGTGACGATGTAGAAGAGCACGTTGTATGCGAGCGACCGCGCGGCGATCATAGAAGCCCACCCAGATGGCGCAGGACGATTGTCCGCGAGACATGGCCGGTCAGCAGCGTGACGCCCGCGCCGACGAGCAGCAGCGCGATATAGCCGATCGGCGAGAGCGAAAACGACCCGAACATGGCGGCGATCTCGGCGCCGCCGGGGGAGCGGCCCCAGGCTCCCGACAGGAACGCGATGGCGGCGAAGAACACGATCGCGGAGAGGCCGCCGATCGCCGCGCCGCGCAAGCCGAGCCGGTGGAAATGCCGCTGGAACTCGCGGGCGATATAGGCGTCCGTGGCGCCCACGAAATGCAGGACGTCGATGATGTCCTTGACCCCCGCCATGGCGCCGCGCGTCGCGAAGCCGATGGCGGTCGCCATCGCGACGATGGTGAGCGTGAAGACGACGGCGGCGAGGCCCACGATGGCGTTGGCCATGGCGCCGATCCGCGCGGCCCAGGCGCGGTGATCGTTGAGGCTCGCTTCCGGGACGGCGCGCGCGAGAATGTCGCGAAGCTGGGCGAAGCCGTCCCCGGAGCGGTCCTTGAGCGCGACGACCACGAGTCTGGGCATGGGCAGCAGACTGAGATCGAGGCCGGAGCCGAGCCAGGGAGAGAGCAGCTTCTCCGATTCGAGCAGGGTATAGGCATGGACATTCTCGACGCCGGGCGCCTTCGAGGCGGCCGACACGGCTTTGTCGACGAGGCTTTGCGTGTCCGCGCCGGCCTTCGGCTTGATCTGGATCGTGACCTCGCTCAGCACCTGCGACCGCCAGAGGCGCGCCGCGTCCGACATCATCAGCGCTCCGCCGGCGGTCAGGCAGGCGAGAAAGGTGAGGATCGCGATCACGGCGACCAGCGCGCTGCCGGCGAGCGAATCCTTGGGGATCAGAGGCGCGTGGCGGATCGGAAGAACAAGATTGTTAGACGGCAAGGCGTTCCATCCCGTTCCGCGCCTTACGGCGTCGCGCCGTCGAACATCGTAACGAGGCCATCGCCGACCACAAGCCGCCGGGCGAAGCCGAACTGATCGAGAAGCTGAAGGTCGTGGGTCGCGATGACGACAGCCGTTCCGAGCCGATGCAGTTCGACGAAAAGACGCAGCAGCCGCCGCGCGAGGCCCGGATCCACATTGCCGGTCGGCTCGTCGGCGAGCAGGAGCTCCGGGCGGACGATCAGCGCCCGCGCGATGGCGGCGCGCTGTTTCTCCCCGCCCGACAGGACCGGGGGCAGGGCGTGCATCCGGTCGCCTAAGCCCACCCATCGCAGGAGCTCGATCACCTCGGCGCGGTAGTCGGATTCCTGACGGCCGACGACGCGCAGGGGCAGCGCGACGTTTTCGTAAGTGGTGAGGTGGTCGAGGAGGCGGAAATCCTGAAAGACGACGCCGATCCGCCGCCTCAGCGCGGTCAGGTCCGGCTTGCCGAGCCCGGAGGCGTCGCGCCCGAAAATGTGGATGGTTCCCCGCGTGGGTTTGAGCGAGAGCAGCATGAGGCGCAGGAGCGTGGTCTTGCCCGCGCCCGATGGACCGGTGATGAAGGTGAAGCTCTGCGGATCGATCGAAAAATCGACCCCGCGAACGATTTCCGGTCCCATTCCGTAACGCAGGCCGACGTTCTCAAACCGCAGCAAGACGATGCTCCTCGCCCGGCGGTTTACGGAATGTCCCCGCGCTCCCGCAAGAGCGCGCAGGCGCGCGGCGCGCGCGCAGCGTCAGGCCGGATTTTCGTCCGGGGTTATGGCGCATCGCGCTCAGGCCGCTATGATGCGCCCGGCGTCTCCCGGAGGCCGGGGGGCGTGACGCGGGATCTGTTGGCGGCAAAGGGAAAAGCACAGGTGAGTCAGGCGTCCAGTCTCGTTTCGGCGAGGAAAGCTTCATGAGCGGCGAAAGGCAAGTCCAGGTTCTGTACGACGAGCGCACGATCGCGGAGCGAACCGAAACTCTGGCGCGGGAGATCGCCGCCGCCGATCCGAAGGATCTTCTGGTCGTGGCGATCCTCAAGGGCTCGTTCATGTTTGCAGCCGATCTCCTTCGGGCCCTCCATCGCGCGGGCCTCGACCCTCAGGTCGAGTTCTTCCATCTGTCAAGCTATCTCGACGGCACTATGTCGAGCGGCACCGTGAATATCCTGCGCGACATCGAATCCACAGTGCGCGACCGGGACGTTCTGCTCGTCGACGACATTCTCGAATCCGGGCGAACGCTGGCCTTCGCCAAGGATCTGCTCGCCGCGCGCGGCGCGCGGCGCGTGCTCATCTGCACGATGCTCGAGAAGCCCGGCAAGCGGGCCGTCCCCATCGAAGCCGACTTCGTCGGCTTCGTCTGCCCGGACGTCTTTGTCGTCGGATACGGCATGGATGTGGCCCATTCCTATCGTCAGCTGCCGTTCATCGGCCGCGTCATCACGGCCGACGCCGTAGCCTGAGCCGAGCCGGGGATCATCAGCGTGTTTGAAAGTCGTTTCCAGTCCTTTGACCAGCGCGGCGGTCCAGCCCATGTCGCCGAGCGGGTGGGGGAGCTGCGCAAGGAGCTCAAGCGGCTCGGGATCGCGGGAATTGTCGTTCCGCGCGCCGACGAGCATCAGAACGAATATGTGCCCGCGAGCGCGGAGCGCCTCCTCTGGCTGACCGGCTTTTCCGGCTCCGCCGGCGCGGCGGTGGTCCTGCGGGAGAAGGCTGCGCTCTTCGTCGACGGCCGGTACACCGAGCAGGTCAAGTCGGAAACGGATCGTTCGGTTTTCGAAATCCGGCATGTCGCCGACGATCCGCCGACGGAATGGGTCCGCCGGAACCTCAAGGCCGGCGACAAGCTCGGCTACGACCCGGCTCTGTTCACGCCCGACGCGGTCGCAAGATTCGCGAGAGCCGCGGAGAAGGCCGGGGCCGAGTTTGTCGCCCTCTCCGCCAATCCGGTCGATCAGGTCTGGCGCGACCGCCCCCCGCTGCCCGAGGGCGCCATCACGCTTCATCGCACCCGCCATGCAGGCGAGAATTCGGCCGCCAAGCTCGCCCGGGTCCGCGAGGCGCTGAAGGACGCGCACGGGCTCATGGTCACCGATCCGCATAATCTGGCCTGGCTCTTCAACATCCGGGGCGCCGATGTCGCCCATACGCCCATCCCGCTGGGCTTTGCTTATGTCCCGGCCGAGGGTCAGCCCGCGCTCTTCATCAAGCCCGGCAAGCTCTCCGCGGCGACGAGCGAATCGCTTGGCGCGCAGGCGACGCTGCTCGACCCGGACACGCTCGTCTCTTTCGTCGAAAGCCTCGGACGGCGCGGCCTCAGCATCGCCTTCGACTCGGCGACCGCGCCCGCGCTTCTGACCCAGACGCTCGAACGCGCGGGCGGGAAGGCGGAGGTCGGCGCGGATCCGATCACGCTCATGAAGGCCGCCAAGAACAAGGCGGAGCTTGCGGGGGCGCGCGCCGCCCAGGAGCGCGACGGCGCCGCTTTCGTGCGCTTCCTCGCCTGGTTCGACGCGGAGGCGCCGCGCGGCCGGCTGACGGAGATCGACGCCGTCAAGGCCCTGGAGACGTTTCGTCGCGCCGGCGGCGTGCTGAAGGACATATCCTTTCCGACGATCGCGGGCGCGGGGCCAAACTCGGCCATTCCTCACTATCGGGTGAGCGAAGCCTCAAACCGGAAGATCGAGCGCGGCATCTTCCTCATCGACAGCGGCGCCCAATACGAGGACGGCACGACCGACATCACGCGCACGATCGCCGTCGGGCGGCCGACCGCGCTCATGCGCGACCGGTACACGCGCGTCCTGAAAGGCCACATCGCGATCGCCTGCGCGGTCTTCCCGAAAGGAACGACGGGCGCCCAGCTCGATCCTTTCGCCAGAAGGCCCCTGTGGCAAGCGGGTCTCGACTTCGATCACGGGACGGGGCACGGCGTCGGCTCGTATCTTTCCGTTCACGAGGGTCCGCAGCGGATCGCGAAAACGGGGACGACGCCGCTCGTTCCCGGCATGATCATTTCGAACGAGCCCGGCTATTACGCCGCTGGCGCTTTCGGAATCCGGATCGAAAATCTGATCGCCGTCGAACCGCGCAAGATCGAGGGCGCCGAGCGCGAAATGCTCGGCTTCGAGACGCTGACGCTTGCGCCCATCGACATGCGGCTCATCGAGCCGAAGCTGATGGATGCGGACGAGATCAAGTGGCTCGACGCCTATCACGCCCGCGTGCGCCGCGCGCTGTCGCCGCTCGTCGACGCGGGAGTCCGCCGGTGGCTCTCCGCCGCCACACGGCGTCTCGGCCACGCTTCGCGCGTCCGATAAGCGCTTGGAACTGGCGCGCATGGGGGCCTTGCGCGGCCCCTCATGCGCCCGATTTCACGCCATGTACTGGCCGCCGTTCGCCGTCAGCGTCGAGCCGGTGATGAAGCCCGCGTCGTCGGAAGCGAGGAACACCACGCAGCGCGCGATCTCCTCGGGCTGGCCGAGACGGCGCACCGGAATCTGCGGCAGGATGTTCTTCTCGAGCACTTCCTTCGGAACGGCCTGCACCATTTCCGTCGCGATATAGCCGGGGCAGATCGCGTTGACGGTCACGCCCTTGTTGGCGTTCTCGAGCGCAAGCGCCTTCGTGAAGCCGATGTCGCCCGCCTTGGAGGCGGAATAGTTCACCTGCCCCATCTGACCCTTCTGGCCGTTGATGGAAGAGATGTTGACGATCCGGCCGAAGCTCCGCTCGCGCATGCCCTCGATGACGGGGCGGCACATGTTGAAGAGCGAATTGAGGTTCGTGTTGATGACCCCGTACCACTGATCCGGCGTCATCTTGTGGAACATGCCGTCCTTGGTGATGCCGGCGTTGTTCACGAGCACGTCGACCGGCCCAAGCTCGCCCTCGACCTTCTTCAGGCCCTCGACGCAATCCTCATATTTCGAGACGTCCCACTTGTAGACGTGGACGCCGGTCTCGGCCTTGAATTTCTCCGCCGCGGCGTCGTTGGAATTGTAGGTGGCCGCGACACTATAGCCGGCGGCCTTCAACGCCTTGGAAATCGCGGCTCCGATGCCTCGCGTGCCACCGGTGACGACGGCGACTCTGCCCATGGTCTTCCTCCCTATGCGAATTGCCCCGCCCGTCGCCATTAACGAGGCGGGCGGGGTCCGAATCTAATCAAAAATCATGAAGCGCGTCAGCGCTCGACGCACATGGCGATGCCCATGCCGCCGCCGATGCAGAGCGTCGCCAGGCCGCGCTTCACGTTGCGGCGCGCCATCTCGTGCAGGAGCGTCGTGAGCACGCGCCCGCCGGAGGCGCCGATCGGATGGCCGATCGCGATCGCGCCGCCGTTCACGTTGACGATCGCGGGATCCCAGCCGAGGTCCTTGTTGACCGCGAGCGCCTGGGCGGCGAAGGCCTCGTTCGCCTCGACGAGTTCGAGGTCCTTGACCGACCAGCCGGCCTTTTCGAGCGCCTTGCGGGAGGCCGGGATCGGCCCGGTGCCCATGATCGCCGGGTCGACGCCCGCCGTCGCCCACGAGACGATCCGCGCCATCGGCGTGACGCCCCGGCGCGAGGCCTCCGCGGCCGACATGACGACAATCGCCGCGGCGCCGTCGTTGATGCCGGAGGCGTTGCCCGCGGTGACCGTGCCGTCCTTCGAGAAGGCGGGCTTCAGCTTGGCCATCGACTCAAGCGTCGCGCCGGCGCGGATATATTCGTCGTCCGAAACGATGATGTCGCCCTTGCGGGTCGAGACCGTGAAGGGGACGATCTCGTCCTTGAACCTGCCGGCCTTCTGCGCCGCCTCGGCCTTGTTCTGGGAGGCGACCGCGAAGCGGTCCTGATCCTCGCGGCTCAGTTGCCATTTCGTCGCGACGTTCTCGGCCGTGTTGCCCATGTGATAGCCGTGGAAAGCGTCGATCAGGCCGTCCTTCAGCATCGTGTCCTGAAGCTTGAATTCGCCCATCTTGACCCCCGACCGGAGATAGGCGGCGTGCGGCGCGAGCGACATCGACTCCTGTCCGCCGGCGACCACGATCTTCGCGTCGCCGTTCGTGATCTGCTGCAGCGCAAGAGCGACGGTGCGCAACCCGCTGCCGCAGAGCTGGTTCACGCCGAAGGCCGTCTTCTCCTGCGGAATGCCGGCCTTCATCGCGGCCTGACGCGCCGGATTCTGCCCCTGGGCGGCCGAGAGGATCTGGCCCATGATCACTTCATCGACGTCGGCCGCATCCACCTTCGCGTCCTTGAGCGCGGCGGTGATGGCGGCGGCGCCCAGCTCATGGGCCGGAACCGAGCCGAACGCGCCGTTGAACGAGCCGACGGCGGTTCGCTTGGCGCTGGCGATGACGATGTCTGCAACGGGCATGGGGAAACTCCTTTGCCACCTTGATGATCGGGAGAAGGGTGGTTGGCTGGTTTTCTACACGATTTCCCTTCGTCCGCCACTCTCCCCAATGGTCGAGATGAGGCGGAATGGCCGCGCCTGCAACTGAGCGCGCCGCAGGGTTGCGCGGGTTTCTTTCGCGCCGCAAAAAACAGTTCCTTGCAGCGCCAAAACCGCTTATCGTCATTCGACCGAGTGGTCCGATACGATGGGAAACCGCTTCGAAATGGCCGATTCCTCTCCTACGACGATCAAGAAATACGCGAACCGGCGTCTCTACAACACGGCGTCCAGCGCCTATGTGACTTTGGCCGATCTTGCGAAGATGGTGAAGAGCGGCGAGGATTTCGTCGTCTATGACGCAAAGTCCAACGAGGACATCACCCGCTCCGTCCTCACCCAGATCATCTTCGAACAGGAGGGAATCGAGGGTCAGTCCTTGCTGCCCACGACTTTTCTTCGTCAGCTGATCCGCTTCTACGGCGACAGCATGCAGGAGTTGCTTCCGAGCTACCTCGAATTCTCGATCGATCGCTTCTCCGGCGAGCGTCCGGCGATGGCCGAAGCGGCCAAGCGCATGTTCGGCGCCGACTCGTTCCCGGCGAGTTCTTTCGCTGCGCTGCAAGAACTGACGCAGAAGAACCTGGCGGCTTTCAACCAGGCGCTCGGCATGTTCTCGCCCTTCAGCGCGGCGGCGTCGGCGCAGAAGAAGGAAAGCCGGCCCTCCGACATCGAGGAATTGCGGAGCCAGCTTACCGAAATGCAGAAGCAGCTCGACTCGCTCGCCAAGAAGGAATGACGGGCGCCCGCGCCTAAGACCTGTCTTTCCGCGACCTCAACTCCCCGAACACCGCCGCTGGATCGGCGCCGGCCATGCCGACAGCCGCCTGAACCGACGGCTCCTCGGCGCGCAGGAAGGGGTTGGTCGCAAGCTCCGCGGCGACCGTCGTTGGCAGGGTCGGCTTTCCCGCCGAGCGCAGCCGCGCGACTTCCTCCACCCGCGCTGCGAGCCGCGGATTGTCGCGCTCGATGGTCAGGGCGAATTTCGCGTTGGCCTGCGTATATTCGTGACCGCAATAGAGCTGCGTCTCTGCGGGAAGCGCCGCGATCTTCTGAAGCGAGTTCCAGAGGACCGCGTAAGGCGCCTCGAAGGCGCGCCCGCACCCGAGCGAGAAGATCGTATCGCCACAGAAGGCGACGCCGTCGTCCCCGAAGTGATAGGCGACATGCCCGAGCGTATGGCCGGGGGTCTCGATCACCCGCGCTTTTGCCGAGCCGACGCTGACGACGTCGCCCTCGCGAACCTGAATATCCAGGTTCGGAATGCGGTCGGCCTCGCGCGCCGGCCCGCAGATTTTGGCGGCCGGGAAGCGCTCCTTGAGCTTCGGGATGCCCTGCGTGTGATCCGCATGATGGTGGGTCACGAGGATGTCGGTCAGCGTCCATCCCCGCTCGGCGAGCGCGGCGAGGATGGGATCGGCGTCCGGCGCATCGACGGAGGCCGTGGCGCCCGTCGCCGGATCGTGCAGCAGCACGCCATAATTGTCCGTGAGGCAGAGGAACTGGTGAACAGTCAGCGGCATGCGGCGTCGTCCTTGCTCAGATGGGTTGAATTTGGGGAGGCCGCGCCGGGGCTGGCGGGTCCACGGGAATTCGGGCCGGCTACCGCGAGAACGTGTCGCAGGAAGAAATCTGGCCGCTCTTGAGGCCCGTCGTCAGCCATTTCACGCGCTGGGCCGAGGTGCCGTGGGTGAAGCTGTCCGGCACGGCGTAGCCGCGCGCGGCCGTTTGCAGCGTGTCGTCGCCGATCGCCTGGGCGGTCGCGATGGCTTTCTCGACGTCGCCCTGCTCGAGGATCCGCCACTTCTGGTTCGCGTTCGCCGCCCAGACGCCGGCGAGGCAGTCCGCCTGCAACTCGACCCGGGCGGAGAGGGCGTTGGCCTGCGTCTGGCTCACGCGCTCCTTGAGCGCGTCGACCTTGTCGAGGATGCCGAGCTCGTCCTGAACGTGATGGCCGATTTCATGCGCCACCACATAGGCGTAGGCGAAATCGCCGCCGCCGCCGAGCTTGCGCTTCATTTCGTTGAAGAAGGACGTGTCGAGATACACCTTCTTGTCGAGCGGGCAATAGAACGGACCCATCGCCGCCTGGGCGCCGCCGCAAGCCGAACGGGTCGCGCCGCTATAGAGAACGAGCGGCGCGGGCCTGTACTGGACCCCCGCCTGCTGCGGCAGGACCACCGCCCATACCTCCTCGGTCTGGCCGAGGACATGGGCGAGGAAATTGCGCATCGGGTCGTTCGGATTGACGGCGGTCTGGGCCGGTTGCTGCTGCTGATAGGGCTGTTGCCGCCGTTGCCCGCGACTATCTCCGCGCCCTGCATCAGGATCTGCGGATTGATGCCGGTGAAATAGCTGATCGCGAGCACGATGAGGACGGCGCCGATGCCGAGGCCGCCGCCGCCCATGCCGAAACCGCCGCCTCCGCCCTGGCCGCGCCGATCCTCGATATTCTGCGAAACGGGCGTGTTTTCGTACTGCATGCCCTACCTCGAAGGAGCGGCGGCCTCGCCGCGGTCTCGTCAAAGCTTACCAAAAGCAGGGGCGCCTGAGTAGCGCTCCTAATGCAGGTGCGAATTTGAATCCGCGCTGCGCGCCAGGTCGATCGTCGTGATGGCGACCAGCATGTCGGCGCGCGATTTGAGGTCGGACGCCTCGAGAAGCGCCTGCTTTTCCCGGGGGCCGCAGGGGCTCATCATGGAAAGGCCGTTGACCAGGGCCTCGTTCGATGCGCCCTTCACGTCGTTCCAGGCGACCTTCACGTCGTGGACTTCGGCATATTTGCGAAGCGTCGCGAGCAGCGCGTCGCGATCGACGGCTTTCTCGCCCGCGCCCTCGCGAAAATCTTCCGCGAAGGGCGCATAGTCGGCCGCGGCGACGCGATAGGGCTTTGCGCTCGGCTTCTCGTCGCCGAGCCGGAAGCGGGCGACGCCCATCAGGGTCACAAAACAGCGGCCGTCGCCGATCTCGGCGAATTGCACGATCCGCCCCGCGCAGCCCACCGGATAGAGGGCGGGCGCGCCCGAAGCCGTTTCCGGCTCGCTCGGCTGAAGGATCGCGACGAGCCGTTCGCCCCCGAGCGCGTCGTCGAGCATTTCGAGATAGCGCGGCTCGAAGATGGTGAGCTGGATCGGCCGGCGCGGCAGGAGCAGCGCGCCTTCCAGGGGAAAGAGCGGGATCTCGGCCGGCATCTCCGACGCAGATGCGTAAACGCGGTTGAGCTTCATGGCTCCCTTGAGGTGCGCGGGTTCGCGCTTCAGAACCAGATGGCCGAGAGCTTGCGGCGGGCGGCGATCGTGGCGGGGTCCATCAGGCCCCAGGCTTCGAACAGCTGCAGAAGCTGCTTGCGCGCCGCCTGCTCGTTCCAGTCGCGATTGCGCTTGATGATCTCCAGCAGCTGGTCGGCGGTCGCCTCGCGGTCGTCCTTGGCCGAGAGCGCCAGCGCCAGATCGAAGCGCGCCTGATGATCGTCGGGATTGGCCGCGACCGCCTGTTCGAGGGGCGCAAGCTCCCCGACATTCGACGCCTGCTCGGCGAGCCGAAGCGCAGCCCAGGCGGCGGCGATCGCCGGATCTTCCTTCCCCGGCGCGGGAGCAGGCGCGGTTTCGAGCAGCGCGCGCGCCTCGTCGAGCTGACCGGCCGCGACCTGAAGCCTGGCGAGGCCGCCGATCGCCTTGGTCTCGGCCGGGTCCTCGGCCAGGATCTGCGAATAGATGGCCGCGGCGCCCGCCGCGTCGCCCTTGGCGGCGGCTTCCTCGGCCTCCGCCAGAAGCGCGGCGTTGCCGCCGCTGAGCGGCCCGGCGATGCGCTCGATGAAGCCGCGGATCTGGCTTTCCGGCAGCGCGCCGACAAATCCGTCGACGGGCTGGCCCCGGTCGAAGGCGATGACCGCCGGGATCGACTGGATGCCGAGCTGGCCGGCGATCTGCGGGTGCTCGTCGATGTTCATCTTGACGAGGACGACCTTGCCCTCGGTGTCGGCGACCGCCCGCTCCAGCGCCGGCGCAAGCTGCTTGCAGGGGCCGCACCAGGGCGCCCAGAAGTCGACCAGCACCGGCTGCTTTTGCGACGCCGTCAGCACGTCCGCCCGGAAGGAGGCCGTCGTCACGTCCTTGACCGCCGCTTTCGGCGCAGGCGCCATCGCGCCTTCGATATTCGCCATCGCAAAGTCCCTCTTACGCCCGCGGGGCGCCAAACCCCGCTCTGCCCCTGTTTGTCGCGGCTTAGATGGAGCCGCCCAGCGATTTATTCAACCTTCGCGCTGTCCTCGGCCAGGGCGACGAGAAGCGGCTCATGCCCCGTGGCGCGCAGAAACCGGACGAGATCGGCGCTCCTGAGCCCCGTCGTGCGCGTGTTGACGAGGGGATGGAAGTTCAGGCGGTCATGGCGCATCATCGCGTCCTCCAGAACGACCGTCACCCGTCCGTCCGTGTCGTTGATCGCGCCGAAGGGCGTCACCGCTCCGGGCCGGACGCCCCAGACCTCCTCCAGAAGATCGGCCGACCCGAAGGAAACGCGGCCCTGCGCGCCGATCTTCTCATGGACGCGCTTGAGGTCCACCGACGCCTCTTCCTCCAGCACGAGCAGGAAGAGCCGGCTCTTCTTGTCCTTGATGAACAGGTTCTTGGTGTGCCCGCCGGGGATGTCGCCGCGCAGCGCCTGCAAATCCTCGACCGTATGGAGCGGCGGATGCTCGACCGTCTCGGTCTCGATGCCGAGTCCGGCGAGATAGGCGAGCAGATCTTCGGGAGAGGCGGGCATTGGGGAAGCCGGAGGCAGGAAACCGGGCGGCTTGGTAGCCGCTTGGGCGCGCCGGAGCAACAGCCGGGCGCCGTCTTCCGGCTACGCCTTCGGATAATCGAAAGGCGGAAGCCGCCTTACAATCCTCGCGAGGCTTCGATCGTGGCGCGCAGAAGGGTCGCGCAAGGCGAACCCTCCCGCCCGAGGCTGCGCACGATCGTCATATGGTCCTCGCCTTCGGGCGCGGCCGTCCCGACGCGCGCGCCGGCGTGCGCCAGCACCTCCGCATAGGCCTTCATCTGCTCGTGGAAAGGCGCGGTCTCCGCGCCGCCGGCGACGAGCGTGACCGCGACATTGGCCGCCGGCCGGCCCGAGACCGGCGACCACGCCGCGATTTCCTCTTCCGTGAGATGGATCTCGGACTGGAGGAAACTCCGGGCGAGGGGCGCGAGATCGTAGAGCCCGCTGACCAGCAGCGCGGAGCGCACGAGCGGCGGGGCTAGCGCCTCGCGGGGTCCGCGCGCGACGAGGAAGCTTGCGAGATGGCCGCCCGCCGAATGACCGCTGGCGCTGATCGCCCGCGGGTCGCCGCCGAAGCTCGCGGCGTTCCCGGCGAGCCAGGCCGCCGCGCGGCGCGTCTGGGCCACGAGGGTCGCCATGCGCGCCTTCGGCATCAGCGAATAGTCGATCACCGCCGCGATGGCGCCGGCCGCCGTCACGACATCGGCGACGAAGGCATAGCGATCCTTCGACTGGGCCCGCCAATAGCCGCCATGCACGAACATATGGATCGGGCGCGGCGCGTCGCCGGCGCCCTCGGGAAAGAACAGGTCGAGTTTCTCGTCCGGCCCCTCGCCATAGGGGACGTTGAGCCGGTTGCGGAGTCTCAGCCGCGTCGCGTCGCTCGCGGCGTCGTAATCGGCCGCATGCTCCGCAAAGCGCGGAACATGGCGGGGAATTTCAAACAGGTCGATGGCGGTCACGATGCGAATCCCTGGAAGCCCGAGCCGGACTCCTTGCGCAAAGCCAGGGCGAGGTCCACCGGCTTCTTTTCGCGGACGCCGAGATCGAGGTCGCTGAGAATATGATCGAGGTGGTCGCCCATCAGGCGGGCCGCGTCCTCGGCGTCGCGAGCTTCGAGCGCCCTGAGAATGGCGATGTGCTCGTCGTGCCCGCAGGCCGCAGCCTGCGTCCGGCCGTAAAGCGCGATGACGAGGGACGATTGCGAGACGAGGCTTCCGAGGAAGCCGGTGAGCACGCCTTCTCCGCGCGCGGCCGCGACCGCGACATGGAAGGCGCCGGAGAGACGGATGGCCGCGCCCCGGTCGCCGCGGCTGACCGCGGCCTGCTCTTCATCGAGCAGCGCCCGCAGCTTGCTGAGCCGGGCTTCGTCGATCTCGCGCGCGGCCTCGCGCGCGATTCCGACTTCGACGAACTTGCGCGCGCCGAAGATGTCGCGCGCATTCTCGACCGTCGGCGCCGAGACGAACGCGCTGCGGTGGGGCGCGAGCGTCACGATGTGATCGTGCGCCAGCGCCTGCAACGCGCTGCGCACGGTCGTGCGGCTCGCGTCGAAGATCGCGCCGAGCTGCTCCTCCGCGAGCCTCGCGCCGGGCGGCAGGCGTTGCTCCAGCACCGCTTCGATCACGCTTCGATAGATGACCGCGGCTCGCGCGCCCCGCCCGCCCGAGGTCAAGGACTGTGGCTTGTTCGTGGTCCGCCCCTTACGCTAACGCGTGCAGGCTTGCATGCCCGCGGGCCGGGCGCCACGTCATTTTGTGTACAGTTCCGCCGCGATTGTGCACAGGGCGCCTAAGATGACGGCGCGACGTCTCGTTCGCCCGCCGGACGAAGCGCCGCCCCGCCCGATCTTTTCGCAGCGCGACGCTATGGCATGAGCGTTGCTTCGCTCTCTCCCGACACGAACTTCAATTCGTGAGGGGATGTTGGAGCCTGCCGACCTCGAACTGGTTCATCTCACCAAGCGCTATGGCGCCACGACGGCGGTCGACGCGATCGACCTCAGGGTTCCGGCGGGCGCCTATTGCTGCCTGCTCGGTCCGTCCGGCTGCGGCAAGACCTCGACGTTGCGCATGATCGCCGGACATGAGAGCGCGACGGAAGGCGATATCCTGATCGGCCCCGCGAATGTCACCGACCTGCCGCCCGCCAGACGCGGCACGGCGATGATGTTCCAGAGCTATGCGCTCTTTCCGCATCTCTCCTGCGTCGACAACGTCGCCTTCTCGCTCAAGATGAAGGGCGTCGACAAGGCGACGCGGCGCAAGAAGGCGATGGAGTTCCTCGAGCTTGTCGCGATGGAGTCCTTTGCGCAGCGCGTGCCGGCGCAATTGTCCGGCGGCCAGCAGCAGCGCGTCGCGCTTGCGCGCGCGCTCGTCACCGATCCGCAGATCCTGCTTCTGGACGAGCCTTTGTCGGCGCTCGATCCCTTCCTGCGCGTGCGCATGCGGGCCGAGCTTCGGCGCTTCCAGAAGCAGCTCAACATTCCCTTCATCCATGTCACGCACGGGCAGGACGAGGCGCTTGCGCTCGCCGACCTCGTCGTCGTGATGAACAAGGGCCGCATCGAACAGACGGCGGCTCCGCGCGAATTGTTCGAAAAGCCCGCGACCGAATTCATCGCCCGCTTTCTCGGCGGCCATAACGTGATCGGGACGCCGGCCGGTCCGGTCGCGGTGCGCGCCGACCGCATCACGCTTCGCCGCGTCAACGGTTCGGGCTCCGGCGCGAATGAGGCGCGGTTCGTCGCGCCCGTGCGGGCCATCGAATACCAGGGCGCGCAATATCAGGTGTCGCTCGAACATCCCGACCATTCCGAACTCACCGCTTTGGTCAGCGATGAGCAATTCGGCAGCGAGCCCCTGAATGTCGGAGATCAGGTTTCGGTTCTGTGGGCGGACAAGGACGTTCACGCGCTTGCCCCGGCGCTGTGAGGCTTTTGGGGATGGAGGAGGAGTAACGGATGTCAAAGAAGCATGAGAAGGCAAAGGGCGGTCTCTCCCGCCGAGCGGTCCTCAAGGGCGCCGCGGGCATTGCGGGCGCGGCCGCCGGCGCCGGCGCGATTACGGGCTTCCCGGCCGTCTGGGCGTCCGACGACAAAGTGCTGCGCTATCTCGGCACCGCGGTGAACCAGTCCGACGACATGACGAAGAAGGTCAAGGAAGAGACGGGCATCACCATTCAGAACATCGTCGCGACCACCGACGACGTGACGAAGCGCGTCATCACGCAGCCGAATTCGTTCGACATTCTCGACACCGAATTCTTCAGCCTGAAGAAACTCGTGCCCTCGGGCAACATCCTCCCCATGGACGCGAGGAAGATCAAGGAATTCGACAACATCACGCCCGTCTTCACCAAGGGCCAGTTGCCCAACGGCAAGGTCATCGGCGATCAGGGCACCGCGCCCAAGAAGGTGATGTTCGTCGAAGGGCCCCATTCGACGAAATTCTCGAAGACGCCGACCGAATGGGTCACCCTGATCCCGACGGTCTATAACGCCGACACGCTCGGCATCCGCCCCGACCTCATCAAGCGGCCGATCAATTCGTGGGCCGAGCTGATCAATCCCGAGTTTAAAGGCAAGGCGGCCATCCTCAACATTCCCTCGATCGGCATCATGGACGCCGCGATGGTCGTCGAGGCCACCGGCAAGTACAAATACCCCGACAAGGGGAACATGACGCGCAAAGAGATCGACATGACGCTCGCCGTCCTGACCGAAGCCAAGAAGGCCGGCCAGTTCCGCGCCTTCTGGAAGGACTTCAACGAGAGCGTGAACCTCATGGCCTCGGGCGAGACGGTGATCCAGTCGATGTGGTCGCCGGCTGTGACGGCCGTGCGCGGCAAGGGCATTCCCTGCGTCTTCCAGCCGCTCAAGGAAGGCTATCGCAGCTGGGCGTCCGGCTTCTGCATGTCGAAGGGCGTCACGCCGAAGCAGGCCGACATGATCTATGAATTCGTGAACTGGTACCTCTCGGGATGGGCGGGCGCCTATCTCAACCGTCAGGGCTACTACTCGGCGGTGCTGTCCACCGCGAAAGCCCACATGGAGCCCTACGAATGGGCCTACTGGATGGAAGGCAAGCCGGCGGAGAAGGACATCCACGCTCCCGACGGTTCGCTGATCGAGAAGGCGGGCGCGGTGCGCGACGGCGGCTCCTACGACGAGCGCATGGGCGCGGTCGCCTGCTGGAACTCGGTCATGGACGAAAACGACTACATGGTCCGCAAATGGAATGAATTCATCGCGGCCTGACCGCGGGAGAAGCGTTCGATCAACCCGTAGAGGCGTCATTGCGCGCGCAGCGAAGCGATCCGGCGGGCCTTAGGGCCTCCCGCGGCTCCCGGATCGCTTCGCGTCCGCTCGTGATGACGAGTCCAGCCATGCAAATTCGCGAGCGACTTTCGGGACGGCTTCTCTCGGGCGCGAGGGGAGGCTGCGAAACCATGAGGCTCCGATGAGCGCGGCCGCCGAGTCCACGGCGACGGTCTCCGCGGCGCGCGCCCGCGCGACCGCAACGAAGCGCGCCATCGACAGAACCGGAACGCCGGCCTGGCTTCAGGCCTTGCCGTTCGGCCTCGTGTTTGTCTTCTTCTTCATCATCCCGCTCATCCTCGTCGTCATCGTCAGCTTCTGGGATTACAACGACTATGCGATGCTGCCGTCCTTCACGCTGCGCAGCTACACGGAGACCTTCGACGGCTGCCTCACGCAGTTCCCGGATCTCTGCACGATCCTGAAGACCTATCTGTCGACGGCCAAGTTCTGTTTCATGGTCTGGCTGACGACGCTCGTCATCGGCTTCACGATCGCCTATTTCCTCGCCTTTCATGTGCGCTCGACGACGACGCAGATGGTGCTCTTCCTCGTCTGCACCATTCCGTTCTGGACGTCGAACGTCATCCGCATGATTTCCTGGATCCCGCTGCTCGGCCGCAACGGGCTCGTGAATCTTGCGCTCATGCGCGCGCACATCGTCGACAAGCCGGTCGAATGGCTGCTCTATTCGCCGTTCTCGGTGACGGTCGCGTTCACGCATCTCTTCACGTTCTTCATGGTCGTGCCGATCTTCAATTCGATGATGCGCATCGACAGGCGCCTCGTCGAAGCGGCTTACGATTCCGGCGCTTCCGGGTGGCAGACCTTGTGGAACCTGATCGTGCCGCTCTCGAAGCCCGGCATCGTCATCGGCTCGATCTTCGTCGTGACGATCGTGATGGGCGACTTCATCACCTTCGACGTGATGGGCGGCGAGCAGATCGCCTCCGCCGGCAAGGTGGTGGAGACAAGGCTCAACGCGCTGCAATTCCCGCCCGCGGCGGCCAATGCGGTGATCCTGCTCGGGGTGACGCTGATCATCATCGCGGCGCTCAACCGCATCGTCGACGTCCAGAGGGAGCTCTGAGATGGGCGAGGGCCGTTCTCCGGCGTTCTACGGGCTCGCCGCCTTCTTCGCCCTCTTCGTGCTGTTCCTTTACGGCCCGATGATCGTCATCTTCATTCTGTCGTTCCAGGGGCCGAGCGGCGGACTGACCTTTCCCCTGAACGGCTTTTCGCTTCACTGGTTCGAGCGGCTCTGGAAGGGCGGCGGCATCGTCGACATCCACGATGCCTTTCTGCGCTCGTTGCAGCTTGGGCTCGTGGTGATGGTCCTGACCGTCCTGCTCTCGCTCAGCGCAGGGCTTGCCTTCCGCAAACGCTTCCGGGGGGCGAAGCTCCTGTTCTTCGTCGCGGTCGCGAGCCTGATCGTGCCCTCGATCGTGACCTCGCTCGGGATCGCCCTCGAGTTCCGGCTGCTCGACGATTTCATCAAGAACCATGGGCCCGCCTGGCTGTCCGACGGCTTCAGGACGACGATGGGCCTCTTCACCTCGGGTCTTGGCGCGCATCTCACCTGGACGCTGCCCTTCGGTCTGCTCGTGATGTTCGCGATCTTCAATCGTTTCGACAGCCGCTACGAGGAGGCGGCGCGCGATCTCGGCGCGACCTCGTGGCAGACGCTGCGCAACGTCGTGCTGCCGATCATCCTGCCATCGGTGATCGGCGTGGGGCTGTTCGGCTTCACGCTCTCGTGGGACGAGATTGCGCGCTCGAGTCAGGCGATGGGCGAGCACAATACGCTGCCGATGGAGCTTCAGGCGCTGACGACCACCGTGACGACGCCCGAGATTTATGCGCTGGGCACGGCGACGACAGGCGTCTCCTTCCTCGTTATCGCCATCGCGCTCATGTCGATCACGCTCGTGCGCGCGCGTCAGGCGCGCCACGGCTCGGACGCGGGTCAGGCTTGAGGTCCGGCGCGGAGGCGGCCGCGCCGTCCGCAGCTCGCGGCGGCGTCAGGATGGCGCGCGGCGGCCGTCTCGTCGGCGCCAACGCCTGAGGTTCGCTTGGCCATCGATTTCGTCATCCGCAACGCCCGCCTCGGCCAGCATCGCGAGCTTGTCGATATTGCGGTCGAGGGCGGGGTCATCGCCGCGATCGCTCCAAAATTCAGCTGCGACGCGCCCGGGCATGACGCCGGGGGCCGGTTCGTCTGCGGCGGGCTTGTGGAGACCCACATCCATCTCGACAAGGCAGGCATCATGGGCCGCTGCGCGATCTGCGCCGGCACGCTCGCCGAAGCCGTCCGCGAGACCGCGAAAGCGAAGGCCGGCTTCACCGAGGAGGACGTCTACGCGCGCGCCTCAGCCGTGCTCGAAAAGGCGATTCTCAACGGGACGACGCGGCTGAGAACTTTCGTCGAGATCGACCCGCGCGCAGGCTTTCGCTCGTTCGAGGCGATCCGGCGGGTGAAGGCGGATTATGCGGGTCTGATCGATGTCGAGATTTGCGCCTTCGCTCAGGAGGGCCTGACCAACGAGCCCGAGACCGAGGCGATGCTGGAAAAGGCGCTTCGCGCGGGCGCCGACTGCATCGGCGGCTGCCCCTACACCGATCCGCGCCCGGACGAGCATATCCGCCGGATTTTCGATCTCGGACAGCGTTTCGACGTATCCGTCGATTTCCATCTCGATTTCGACCTCAATCCCGACGGCTCCAACCTGCAGGCGGTCATCGAGCAGACGCGGACGCGCGGCTATGAAGGCCGCGTCTCGGTCGGGCATGTGACGAAACTGTCGGCGATGCCCGCCGACGAACTCGACAGGATGGGCCTGCGCCTCGCAGAGGCGGGCGTCGCGGTGACGGTGCTGCCCGCGACGGACCTTTTTCTCATGGGCCGGGAATTCGAGCGCCTCGTTCCGCGCGGCGTCGCGCCGGCGCATCGCCTCGCCGCGCAGGGCGTGGTTGCGACAATCGCGACCAACAATGTGATGAACCCTTTCACGCCCTTCGGCGACGTTTCGCTGATCCGGATGGCCAATCTCTACGCCAATGTCGCTCACCTCGGCGCGCCGGCCGATCTCGTTCGGGTCTTCGACATGATCGCCGGCGACGCCGCGAAGCTCCTCGGCTTCGACGGCTATGGCGTGGAAGCGGGCGCAGCCGCGGACCTCGTGATCCTGGACGCGGAAACCGCGGCGCAGGCCGTGGCCGAGATCGCCGCGCCGACCGCCGGCTGGAAAAGAGGCCGCCAGACCTTCCTGCGGCCGCCGCCGCAACTCCTGCGATGAGGGCAGGCCGCGGGCGCTGACGATGGCCGGAGCGGCTTGCTCCGCCTCAGCAACAGCACCAACGGGGACACGACCCAAGCAAGGCCAGATAGCTCGCCTCCCGCGCTCGTTTCAACATAGGCCCCGAGTCGCTGATTCCCACCGTCCGTCACGCGCGATCCTTTAATTAGCTTTGCCCGCTATTAAAGCTTATCGCTATATATCTTAATAACGAGCGGGGCTAATTCAAGGGCGCCAGCACGGCGGGACACAGCAGGCGCGAGCGGTTGGGAGCACGATACGGGGAGGATTTGGAAAGCACATCCGCATCGAAGGTCGCTATGGCTGATTTTCGTCCAAGCGAATAGATCCTGCTCAGAGCGACGCGAAAACGCGACCCTCTAAGCAAAAACGGCCCCGGAGGGTCGTTATGGCTCTGATTTTCCTGAAGAAATTTGGAGCGGGCGAAGGGATTCGAACCCTCGACCCCAACCTTGGCAAGGTTGTGCTCTACCCCTGAGCTACACCCGCATCCGTGGAACGGCGTCGCCGCCGGCCGGTCGGGCTTATGGCCCAGGCCGCTTCCGAATGCAACACCCTGTTTTGTTTTCTCGCCGTTGCGCCTTCTTTTGCCGTGATTTTTATAAAAGATACGTGAGACTCCTCATACCCGGACACGCGGGCGTGATTTGTCAGCCGGGATGACCCATGCGAAGCGAAGCCCGCAGCGAGCGCGTTGAATGAATGAAGCTTTCAAGCCGGACGCCGAGCGGGCGAAACCTCTCGATCCCGCGCAACCGGATCGGGCCCTTCCCGATCTCCCAGCCCCGTCTTCGCCAGAGGCCCGGCCCCGCCGCCGCGGCAAATGGGCCGGGCGAGCCCTTGGCGTGATCGTTCTTCTGGCGGCCGCGACTTTCGCCTGGGAGAAGGCCGAGACGCCGAAGACCTCGCAGGGACAGGATGGCAAAGGGGAAAAAGCGGCGCCCCCGCAGGCGGTGCGCGTCGCCGCGGTGACGAAGGGCGACATGCCGGTCACGCTCGATGCGCTCGGCACGGTGACGCCGTTCGGCACGGTCACGATCCGCACGCAGATCGCCGGCAAGCTGATGGAGGTGGGCTTCGAGGAAGGGCAGATGGTCAAGAAGGGCGATTTCATCGCCCAGATCGACCCGCGCCCCTACAAGGCCGCCCTCGACCAGGCGAAGGGGCAACTCGCCAAGGATCAGGCGGCCCTTGAGCAGGCCGAGAGCGACCTCTCCCGTTACGAAACCCTGAACAGACAGGATTCGATCGCCAAACAGACGGTAACAACCCAGCAGGCTCTGGTCGCGCAGGACCGGGCGGCGATCATCGTGGACCAGGCCCAGATCGAGACGGCCCAGCTCAACCTCGATTACACCCACATCACCTCGCCGATCACCGGGCGAGTGGGCCTGCGGCTTGTGGATCCCGGGAACTATCTTCAGCCCTCGGACGCATCCGGCATCGTCGTCATCACCGAAATGGACCCGATCAGCGTCGTCTTCCCGATCCCGGAGGACGATCTGCCCCCGATCGCCGCCCGGCTCAAATCGGGCGCAAAACTCAAGACGACCGTTTACGACCGCGGGAACGTGAAGACGCTCGCGACCGGAACGCTCACGACCTACGATGCGCAGGTCGACACGACGACCGGCACGATCAGGTTGCGGGCGACATTCGACAATCCGGACGACGTGCTCTTCCCCAACCAGTTCGTGAACGTGCGCCTGCTGGTGAACACCCTTTCGGGCGTCGCGCTCGCGCCGAACGCGGCCATCCAGATCGGGCCGTCGGGCAACTTCGTCTATCTGCTCGCCGCCAACTCCACGGTCTCCAAGCGGGATGTCGTGACAGGCCGGACCGACGGCAAAGTCACGACGATCACGAAGGGTCTCGTCCCCGGCGACAAAGTCGTCGTCGACGGAGTCGACCGGCTGCGTGACGGAGCCAAGGTCCGGCTTGTCGATTCGGAAGGCGGGGGCGGGGCGGGAGCGACGAACGGCGGGGGCGCCAAATCCGGCGCGCGTCATCGCGGCGCCCCGGCCGAGGGCGCGGCCGAGCGCGCCGGAAATGCCCCAAAGGGCTCCGCGGCGCAATGAGCGCCGCCGGCGCGGAGCCGCGCGAACCCGCAAATCCATCGCGCATCTTCATCGACAGGCCCGTCGCGACCAGCCTGATGATGATCGCGATTCTTCTGGTCGGGCTTGGCGCGTGGCGCTTTTTGCCGATCTCGGCCCTGCCCGAGATCGACTATCCGACCATCCAGGTGCAGACCTTCTATCCGGGCGCGAGCCCGGAGGTGATGACCTCGGCCGTCACGGCGCCGCTTGAGCGCCAGTTCGGTCAGATGGCGAACCTGTCGCAGATGCTTTCGCAGAGTTCGGCGGGGGCGTCGGTCATTACCCTGCGATTTGGCCTGGACATCGCTCTCGACATCGCCGAGCAGGAGGTGCAGGCCGCGATCAACGCCGCGGGCAATCTCCTGCCCGCGGACCTGCCCGCGCCCCCCATCTACGCGAAGGTCAATCCGGCGGACGCGCCGATCCTGACGCTTGGCGTGGCCTCCGATACGATGAAGCTGACCGAGATCGAGGATCTCATCGAGGGCAAGCTCGCGCCGAAACTGTCGCAGCTTCCCGGCGTCGGCCTCGTCTCGATCGCGGGCGGAAACCGTCCGGCGGTGCGGATTCACGCCAATCCGCTTGCGCTCGCCGCCTATGGCGTGAACCTCGACGACCTGCGCACGACCATCGCCAACCTCAATGTGAACACGCCGAAGGGCGCATTCGACGGGCCCGCGCTGTCCTCGACGATCAACGCGAACGATCAGATCCGCGACCCGAAGGACTATCTGAATTCCGTCGTCGCCTATCGCAACGGCGCGCCCGTCCGGCTCTCGGACGTGGCGACCGTCGAGATTGGGCCGGAGAACAGCCGGCTCGCGGCCTGGATGGACACGACGCCCGCGCTCATCGTCAACATCCAGAGGCAACCCGGCGCGAACGTCATCAAGGTCGTAGACTCCATCAAGGCCCGGCTGCCGTCTCTGAAGGAGAGCCTTCCGGCTGGCCTCACCATCAAGCCTCTGACGGACCGCACGACCACCATCCGCGCCTCCGTCCACGACGTCGGCTTCGAGCTTGCGCTCTCTGTCGGCCTCGTCGTCATGGTGATCTTCCTGTTCCTCCGGAACCTGCCGGCGACCATCATCCCGAGTCTCAGCGTGCCGCTCTCGCTCGTCGGGGCGCTCGCCATCATGTACGAGTTCGACTTCAGCCTCGACAACCTGTCTCTGATGGCGCTGACGATCGCGACCGGTTTTGTCGTCGACGACGCGATCGTGGTGATCGAGAACATCGCCCGCTACCTCGAGGATGGCGAAAGCCCGTACAACGCCGCCGTGAAGGGGTCGGCGCAGATCGGCTTCACGATCATATCTCTCACGGTCTCGCTGCTCGCGGTGCTCATTCCGCTGCTTTTCATGGGCGATGTCGTCGGGCGGCTGTTTCACGAGTTCGCGATCACGCTTGCGGCCACCATCGTCATTTCGGCCTTCGTGTCGCTGACGCTCGTGCCGATGCTCTGCGCGAAGCTTCTGCGTCCGACAGGGGGACACGAGGCGAGCGGCGGCCGCCTCTTCCGCGCCCTGACGCGTTTCTACGCACGCACGCTCACCTTCGTTCTCAATCACCAGACCGCTACGCTTCTCGTCGCGATCGGGACTTTCCTGCTTACCGGCTATCTCTATGTGACCATCCCGAAGGGCTTCTTTCCAATTCAGGATACCGGCGTCATTCAGGGGGTGACGCAGGCGACGCAGGATATTTCCTTCGACAAGATGGCCGAGCGGCAGCAGGCGCTCGCCAAAGTCGTTCTCGCCGATCCGGACGTCGAAAGTCTCTCCTCCTTCATCGGGGTGGACGGAGCCAATGTCACGCTGAACTCCGGGCGGCTTCTCATCAACCTCAAGCCGCACGCCGAGCGGAAGTCGACGGCGAGCGAGATCATCCGCCGCATCCAGCGCGAGGCCGCGGATATTCCGGGCATCTCGCTCTTCATGCAGCCGGTGCAGGACCTGTCGATCGACACCGCGGTCAGCGCGACACAATATCAGTTCACGCTTGAAAACCAGAACCTCGAAACGCTTCACGCGTGGACTCCGAAGGTCCTCGATCGGCTGGCGAAGATTCCCTCGATCGTCGACGTGGCGAGCGACCTCAATCCGAACGGGCGGTCGGTGCTGGTCGAACTCGACCGCGCACAAGCCGCGCGCTTCGGGATCACGCCGGCCATTCTCGATAACGCGCTTTATGACTTTTACGGCCAGCGCATCATCTCGACGATCTTCACCCAGTCGAACCAGTACAGGGTCATACTCGACATCGACCCGAAGATGACGCGCTCGCTCAACTCCCTGAACTCGGTTTACCTTCCGACCTCGGCCTCGCCCACCGGCCAGACGCCGCTCAGCGGCGTCGCGAACTTCGTCGTGAAATCGGCGCCGCTTCAGATATCGCATCTCAAGCAGTTTCCGGTGACGACGATCTCGTTCAACCTTGCGCCCGGCGCCTCGCTCGGAGAGGCGGTCAAGGCGATCAACGCGGCGCTTGAAGACATCGACCTTCCGCAGAGCTTCGCCGTGAGCTACCAGGGCGCCGCGCAGGCCTTTCAGGCGACGCTGACGAACGAGATCTTCCTGCTCGGAGCCGCCATAGCGGCGATGTATATCGTGCTCGGCGTGCTCTACGAGAGCTTCGTCCATCCGATCACCATTCTGACGACGCTGCCTTCGGCCGGGGTCGGCGCGCTTCTGGCGCTCGACTTGTCCGGCGCCGGTCTCGATATCATCGGGGTGATCGGCATTGTCCTTCTGATCGGCATCGTGAAGAAGAACGCGATCATGATGATCGACTTCGCGCTCGAGGCGCAGCGCGGCGAGGGCCTGCCGCCGCGCGAGGCGATCTATCAAGCCTGTCTCCTGCGCTTGCGGCCGATCCTGATGACGACGGTGGCGGCGATGTTCGGCGCGCTGCCGCTGATGCTCGGCACAGGCGTAGGCTCCGAGCTTCGCCATCCGCTCGGGCTCGCCATCGTCGGCGGCCTTGCGCTGAGCCAGGTGCTCACGCTCTATACGACGCCTGTCATCTACCTGTTCTTCGAGCGGATCGGCGGGCGGTTCGGGCTCGGCGCGGCCGAACCCGATCTGGCGGCGGAGCGGCCGTGAAGGGGTTCTCCGAGATCTTCATCCGAAGGCCCGTCGCCACGGTCCTGCTTACGATCGGCATCGTGGTGGCGGGCCTGCTCGGCTATTCGCGCCTGCCCGTTTCGCCGCTGCCGCAGGTCGAATTTCCGGTGATCGCGGTCACGGCCAACATGCCCGGCGCGAGCCCGGACACGATGGCGAGCTCGGTCGCTTCCCCGCTCGAACGGCATCTCGGCCAGATCGCCGACGTCAACGAGATAACGTCGCAGAGCGGCCTCGGCTCGACCCGCATCATGCTGCAATTCGGGCTTGACCGGGATATCGACGGGGCCGCCCGGGACGTCGAGGCGGGGATCGTCGCTGCGCGCGCGGACCTTCCGACAAGCCTCAGGCAGAACCCGACCTATCGCAAGATGAATCCGGCCGATGCGCCGATCCTCATCATCACGATGACCTCGAAGACGCGCACGGCGGGCGATCTCTACGACCTTGCCTCCAACATTCTGCAGCAGCGCCTTTCCCAGCTCCCCGGCATCGGCTCGGTCGACGTGTCGGGCTCCGCGCTGCCGGCCGTCCGGGTCGAGATCAATCCGACCGCGGTGTTCCATTATGGAATCGGGCTCGAAGACATCCGCGCGGCGCTCGCTTCGGCGAACGCCAACAGCCCGAAGGGCGCCATCGAGGACGACAGCGCTCACTACCAGATCTACGCCAACGACCAGGCGACCAAGGCGTCGCAATATCGCGACCTCGTGATCGCCTACCGGAACGGGGCGGCGGTGCGACTGTCCGATGTCGCGGAAGTCGTCGATTCTGTCGAAGACCTGCGGAACGCCGGGCTTGTGAACGGGCAGCCCGGCATCGCAATCATCGTCTCGCGCCAGCCCGGCGCGAACATCATCGACGCGGTCCGGAGAGTTCGCGCCGAACTGCCGAGGCTGGTCGCGGCGCTTCCAGCGGATGTCGACCTGCATGTCGCGATCGACCGGTCCAAGACAATTACCCGGTCGCTCAACGACACCCAAAGGACGCTGGTCATTGCTGTCGGGCTGGTCGTCCTGGTCGTCTTCGTCTTTCTGCGGAGCGTGCGCGCGGCGGCGATACCCAGCGTCGCCGTCCCGGCGTCGATCATCGGCGCCTTCGGCGTGATGTACCTCGTCGGATTCAGTCTGAACAATCTGTCGTTGATGGCGCTCACGATTTCGACCGGCTTCGTCGTCGATGACGCGATCGTCGTCCTCGAAAACGTTTCGCGGCACCTGGAGCTCGGAAAGTCCAGGCTTCGCGCGGCGATCGACGGCGCGGGCGAGGTTGGCTTCACGGTCGTGTCGATCACGCTTTCGCTGATCGCTGTGTTCATGCCGCTGATCTTCTTTGGCGGCATCGTCGGCCGGCTGTTCAGCGAATTCGCGTTGACGTTGTCGATCGCCGTCATGATCTCGCTCGTGGTTTCGTTGACGACGACGCCGATGATGTGCGCGCTGATCCTTCCGCGCGAGAACAGGATCCGGCATGGACGCCTGTACCGCGCGACAGAGGCTGTCTTCGACGCGATGCTCCGCTTCTATCGCCGAACGCTGCATATCGCGCTCGATCACCCCGGCGCCGTCGCAATGACGCTGCTCGCGACGATCGGGCTCAACTACTACATGTTTCGCTATCAGATGACCTATGGGTTGTTTCCGGTGCAGGACACCGGTCTGCTCATCGGCGTGATCCAGGGCGATCAGGCGATTTCCTTTCAGGCCATGGAGAAGAAGCTCGAACAATTGCAGGGGATCGTCGAGAGCGACCCGGCTGTCGCGAGCGTGGTGGGGTTCACCGGCGGCCGTCAGACAAACTCCGGCTTCGTCTATGTGGCTCTCAAGCCGTTTTCGGAACGCAAGATCGTCGCCGACAAAGTCGTCGGACGGCTGCGGGGCAAGCTGGCGGAGGTCGCCGGCGCCCGGCTCTTCATGTTCCCCGCTTCGGATCTCAGGACCGGCGGTCGTCCGGGCAATGCGGCCTACCAGTACACGCTGCTCTCGGATAACATGGCCGACCTCTACAAATGGACGCCGAAACTGGTGGCCGAGCTCGCCAACAACGACGTGATCAAGGATGTGAGCACGGATCAGCAGCAATCGGGTCTTCAGACCTATGTCGAGATTGATCGCGACAATGCGATGCGGCTCGGGCTGACGCTGAGCGCGATTGACAACACGCTTTATGACGCGTTCGGCCAGCGGCAGGTGTCGGTCATCTACAGTGCGTTGAATCAGTATCACGTCGTGATGGAGGTGGCGCCGCGCTACTGGCAGGACCCGACCACCCTGAGCCATCTTTACGTCTCGACGTCCGGCGCCAATCCGAGCGGCACGCAGCAGACCGGCGTCTCGTCCGCTCTGTTCTCGGCGGCTTCGAACGCCTCCAGCGCCGCGGCGGTCGCGGCCGATTCGGCCCGCAATCTTGCGATCAATTCGATCGCGGCGAGCGGGCATTCCATGGCCTCTACGGGCACGGCGGTCTCGACCTCGCAGGAGACGATGATCCCGCTTTCGACTGTCGCGAAATTCTCGACCGCCCATACGCCGATCGCCGTGAACCATCAGGGCATGTTCGCCGCGTCGACGATCTCTTTCAACCTGGCCCCCGGACGCGCGTTGAGCGAGGCGAGGACTGAAATCGACAACGCGATCGAGCGCATCGGGATGCCCTCCACGGTAAGCGGCGCATTCGCGGGAACCGCGGCGACCTTCAAGCAGTCGCAGTCGAGCCTGCCGCTTCTCTTCGCGGCCGCGATTCTCACGATCTACATCGTGCTCGGCATCCTCTACGAAAGCCTCATCCATCCCATCACGATTCTCTCGACGCTCTTTTCGGCCAGCGTCGGGGCGGCGCTTGCGCTCTGGCTGTTCGATACGCAGTTCACCGTCATCGCCGCGATCGGCGTTCTTCTGCTGATCGGCATCGTGAAGAAGAACGCCATCATGATGGTGGACTTCGCCCTCGAAGCAGAGCGCCAGGGCCTGAATACGCGCGACGCGATCGAGCAGGCCTCGCTCATTCGCTTTCGGCCGATCATGATGACGACCTTCGCCGCGATCTTCGGCGCGCTGCCGCTGGCCTTCGGAACGGGCGAGGGCTCGGAGCTTCGCCATCCTCTGGGCATCACAATCGTGGGAGGCCTGCTCGTCAGTCAGGCGCTGACGCTCTATACGACCCCGGTCGTATTCCTTTATCTGGATCGTTTCGGAAAGATGCTGGGGCGGCTGTGGGCGCGTTATTATCTCCGGGTCGATCCGGTCTCGCTGGCGCGCCCGCAATAGTGCGTTCCTTCGGCGTTCCGCTGGCGACGCTTGCGGCGGTCGTCCTGCTCGCGGGATGCGCGGTCGGCCCGGACTATATGCGTCCGGCCGCGATCGTCTCGCCCCAGTTCAAGGAGATCGCCGGCTGGAAGATCGCCGGCCCCCGCGCCGGCGAGCCAAAGGGCGACTGGTGGACCGCGTTCCGCGATCCGGTGCTCAATCGCCTCGAGGAGGCGGTTGCCGTCTCCAATCAGACGATCAAGGCGGACGAAGCGAACTATCGGCAGGCGCTGGCGCTCATCAACCAGGCGCGCGCCGGACTCTTTCCCACTGTGTCGGGCCTGGGCGCGGCGACGCGCAGCTCTCCGGCCCAGACGGCTTTTACCGGGGAGGGGAGCGGCCAATGGATGCTGGACGTCTGGGGCGAGATCCAGCGTTCGATCGAGGCGCAGACCGCAAGCGCGGAGACGGCCGCGGCCAATCTCGCCAATGCGAGGCTCGCGGCCCAGTCGGCGCTGGCGATTGCCTATTTTCAGATGCGGCAGGCGGACTCGCTTGAGACGCTGCTCCGGCGCACGGTCGTGGAGTACAAGCGGTCGGAGGCGATCGCGCAGAACCAGTATGACGCCGGCACGGCCGCGAGATCCGACGTGATCACCGCGCAGGCTCAGGTTCTGAACGCCCAGGCGCTGCTCATCGCGGCGGGCGTCTCGCGGGCGCAGAGCGAGCATGCGATCGCCGTGCTGATGGGGCGTCCGCCCGCGGGACTTTCCCTCCCGCCGGGCGCGCTCGCGAGATCGGCGCCGGCCATTCCGGTCAGCGTGCCGTCCTCATTGCTCGAGCGAAGGCCCGACATCGCCGCCGCGGAGCAGGCGATGCGCCAGGCCAACGCCGAGATCGGCGTCGCCTTCGCGGGCTATTTTCCGCAGATCTCGCTCTCGGGCCTCTTCGGCTATTCGGGCAATCCCGCCATCGCGAGCCTGTTCAACAATCCCGTGTGGTCGTTTGGCGCGTCCCTTGCGCAGCCTGCGTTCAACGGCGGGCTGACGGGCGCTCAGGTCGAGGCGGCGCGGTCGGCCTATGACGCGAACGTCGCGACCTACCGTCAGACGGTCCTGACCGCGATCCAGCAGGTCGAAGACAATCTTGTCGCGGTCCGCATTTATTCGCGCGAGCTCAAAGTTCAGAGCGAAAACGTGCGGATCTCGCGGCAGGCCACACAGATCGCCCTCAATGAATATCGCGCCGGGACGCAAGCCTTCACGACCGTCGTCACCAACGAGGCGCAGCAGCTCTCCGCCGAACAGAGCGAACTCGCGACCCAGGCAAACATTCAGTTTGCCGCCGTCGGCCTGATCGTCGCACTCGGCGGCGGCTGGAACGAAAGCAAGCTGCCAGACGCCGCGGCCGAATCGAAGACGACCGGCGCCGTCCCGCCCTCAGACTGAAAGCGCGTAGCGCCTCGCGACCGCATCCGCCGCGCGCGCGTCGGCAACCTGGATCTCGCCATTGCTGGCGGCGCGGGCGGCCCGAATGGCGCGCGCCAGCGCCTCGGGCGCCGGAACGTCTCTGAGCACGCCGACCGAGCCCGCAAGCTCCTGCGCCATCGTCGCCCGCGCCGTGTCGTCGGCGAAGGCGACAGCCTGCATCAGCGCCATCACGGGCCGGGGGACGCTCGAAGCGCGCGCGAGGCGATAGGCGTTGAGGAAAGTCTTGGCGTCGCGCGGGGAACTGGCGAAAAGCGGCGCCAGCGCGGTGAGGAGCGCGCCCTCGGAGGTCGAGAGAGGCTCGCTCAAGGCCGTCGCGGCCCTGGCGTCGATCGATGCGACCGTAGGCGGGCTATCGAACGAGAGCAGCCGCGCCACCAGGCGCTCGCTCTCGACGCCCATGCGGGAGGGCAGATTGACGACCGCCTGAAGCCAGCGGCCGAAGCGGCGGCGCGCCTCGCGCGGGCCGCCCAGCGGCTCGACCAGACGGGCCGGGTCGAAGGCGAGGACGGCGACGGCGCCAGAGCCGATCGCGTCGTGGGCCGCGGCGATCCAGTTCGCAGCGGCCGAGAGCGGAAGCGCGTCGATATTGTCGACCAGAAATACGATGCGGTCGGGGGCGCCGGGGCCCTTGCCGATTTTGTCGCCCAGGGCGGTCAGGAAGGCCCGCGCGCCGAAAGCCGCCCCATGACCTGCCTCGATGAAGTCCGGACCCGGCGCACGGGTCTGGGCCTTGCCGCCCGCGCGACGCATCGCGGCTTCGGCCTGCCGGGCGGCCGCTTCCGCGTCGGCGGAGAGCGCCGTCACGCGCTGGCTCAGCCGCGCGATCCGGGCCTCGAGGTCACGGCGCCGGTCGCGCAGGTCCTGGTTGAGCAGCCGCGCGCCCCGGAACAGGAGCGACGAGAGGCCGACCGCCCGCCAGAGATTGAGCAGCACGGCGAGCGCCGCGAGGAGATAGAGGATCCTCGCCGCCGAATCGAACAACCCGGCATGGTCCCGGATCCAGCCGGCGACGGGCGCCGCCTGCGACGGGATGGCGCCGAGGACCGCCTCCCCGGGCAGCATGCTGACGCCAAGTCCGACAAGGATGGCGATGATGGCCCAGAGCAAAAGCCTGCGCTGGGCGGGAAAGCCCCAGATGGCGCGCAACGCAAGCCCGACTTGTCCAGCCGGCCCCATGCCGGCCGTGTCGCGAACGAATTCGCGATAGCTCGCCACCGGGTCGGGGCCGGCAAGCTCGAAGCGGCGCAGGCGCGCGTCGATCGTACCCCTCCGGCTGCGGGCGAAGACGTCGACGCGCGAGCCGGGCGTCTCGAACAGCAGCGCGTCCGCGAGACGGGCCCTGCGCGCTTCGGCCTCGTCAAGCTGAGCGCGCTCCGATTCCAGTTTGCGGACGATTTCCTCGTGACGGTCCGAGGCGGCTTTCGCCGCCCGCAAGGGATCGCCGCCGGCATGCGCCGAATCGTCGAGAAGCGCCGAATAGTCCGCGCCGCGAGGCGCCCGGTCGAGCGCCGCATAGGCCGCGCTCGCGAGCGCGAGCGGCGCCTCGACGCCGTCGGAAGCATCCACCCGCGCGACGACGAGCCGACCGAGGGCGCCCTGGCCGCCGCCGAGCGCGTCGATGGCCTGCGCAATGCGCCCGAGCGCGAAGGACTTGCCCGACCCGCTTGGCCCGAGAACCCCGGCGAGGAAAGGCGTCTGCGTCTGCGCCGAGGCGCAGAGCTGCGCCAGCGGCTGGACGATCTCGGCGACGCCGAGG
The DNA here is from genome assembly GCA_963741845.1 of uncultured Alphaproteobacteria bacterium. Classification (GTDB taxonomy): domain Bacteria; phylum Pseudomonadota; class Alphaproteobacteria; order Rhizobiales; family Beijerinckiaceae; genus Roseiarcus. The sequence continues at coordinate 59,979 of CAVUJV010000028.1, read as the reverse complement.
GCGTCGGCGCTGTCGGCCGAATCGGAAAGGAAGATCGGCGGGGCGGCCGGCGCCGCGGGGGAGGGGGCGGGCGGCTTCGCGACGGGTTCGACGGGCGCGCGCTGAACGCCTGACAGGGGCGCGGGAGGCTTGTCCGAGGGGCCGCCGCCGAGGAGGCGAACCTTCGCTGCGTCGCTGATGTCGGCCAAAGAAAATCTCCTCAAACGAATCGCGATAGAGGCGCTTCTCAAACCTTCGCCGTCCCTTTCGGGCAGCAAGCGCCCCGCAAGTCAAGACGCGCTTGAGCAACTTCCGGTCGGATCTCCACTTGATATATGCGTCACAATAGCGACCCGCCGCCCCTTCCGGACCTGCCCGGCGGCCGATCTGTCCGATGGAGAGGGCGGCCCGATCCGTGCTAAGCGGGCGCCCAACTTTCCCGGAGACAGCCCTTGCTTCGTTTCGCCTCGCCGACGCCGGACGCCATTCCGGTGTGGTTCGTCAGCGCCGATACGCTCGACAGCCTCAAGCCCTCCATCGGCGCCGAAGCCGCCGCCTTTGCAGAAAGCTGCGGCTTCAGGCCCCGCGCCGGAGCGCTCCAGCTTCTGCCGGGCAAGGATGGGCGGCTCGCGGGCGCGCTCTTCGGGACGGATGAGCGCGACCCGCTCGCGGCGGGCAAGCTCGGGACGGCTCTGCCGGAAGGAACCTACCGCTTCGCCAATCCCCCGGCCGACGCTGGCCTCGCAGCGCTCGGCTTTCTCATGGCGCAATATCGCTATGTCCGCTTCAAGCCGGATTCGAGCCCGAAGCCGCAGCTTGTCGCGCCCGAGGGCCTCGACGCCCTGCGCATCGAGCGCATCGCGGAAGCGGTCGCCTTCGGCCGCGATCTCGTCAATGCGCCCGCCAACGTGCTCGGGCCGGAAGCGTTCGAACACGAAGCGCTGCGGCTTGCGCAGAGTTTCGGCGCGAACGTATCCATCCTGCGCGGCGACGACCTTCTCGCGGCGAATTTTCCGCTGGTTCACGCGGTCGGCCGCGCGGCCGCCGAGCCTCCGCGGATCATCGACTTCTCCTGGGGTCGCGAGGGCGCGCCGAAAGTGACGCTGGTGGGCAAGGGCGTCACCTTCGACACGGGCGGGCTCGACATCAAGCCGGCGTCCGGCATGGAGCTCATGAAGAAGGACATGGGCGGCGCGGCGACGGCCCTGACGCTCGCGAAGCTTATCATGGAGGCCGAACTCGACCTTCGCCTGAGGGTCGTGACGCCGATCGTCGAGAACGCCATTTCGGCGAGCGCCATGCGGCCGGGCGACGTGATCGTGAGCCGCAAGGGGCTTGCGGTCGAGATCGGCAACACCGATGCGGAGGGCCGCCTGATCCTCGCCGATGCGCTGGCCCTGGCGGACGAGGACGCGCCGGAGCTCATGTTCGATTTCGCGACGCTGACGGGCGCCGCGCGCGTCGCGCTGGGTCCCGACCTGCCGCCCTTCTACACCGACGACGACGCGCTCGCGGACGTGATCGCCGCGCATGCGCGCTCGGCGCGCGATCCGCTGTGGCGCCTGCCGCTCTGGCGTCCCTATGACGCGATGATCGACGGGACGGTCGGCGACGTCAGCAATTCCGGCACGGGGGCGGGCATGGCGGGCTCGATCACCGCCGCGCTGTTCCTGCGGCGGTTTGTCGAGAAGGCGAAATCGTGGGCGCATTTCGACGTCTATGCCTGGAACCCGAAGCCGCGCGCCCACGGACCCGCGGGAGGCGAGATTCAGGCCGCGCGGGCTCTGTTCGATCTGCTCGGCGAGCGCTATCCGAGGCGGTAGGGATTTCCAGCATCCGGGAGGTCGGAGCGACGGCGCGGGCGCGATTGGAAGGGAAGCCTATAAACCCCGCGCCAGAGGGAGGTGCGCTGGCGCGGGGCGTTCGCGCCACCGGGTCGAGGCATCGGCGCGACGGGCCCTTGCTGATTCCGCAAATGCGGGCCGCCTAACGATGGTCACAAGCGCGGCGGCGGGCAATGGCCTTATGTGTGGAGGCGTTTTCCTCGAAGTCCATAAGCCGGGCCACTCACGCCGAGGCCACCGCGTTCCGCTGGATCGGCCGCTGTCTCGCCTGCCTCCCCGCCAGGACGAGAACGAGGATCACCACGACGCCCTGCACCATATCCTGCGTGCCGGGCGGGAGGCCGATGATCTGCATCGTGGTCACGATGAGGATTAGCAGGATCGAGGCGGTGAAGGTTCCGAGCGCGCTGGCCGATCCGCCGAAGATCAGCGTGCCGCCCACCACCACCGCGGCGATGGACTGCAGAAGATAGGGCTGGCCCATCTCCAAAAAAGCGCCGCCGACATACGCGACCAGCAGCAGGCCGGTCAGCGCGGCCAGGACCGACGAGATCACGAAAGCCGTCGCGACGACGGTTGGGACGCGGATTCCGGCAAGCCGCGCCGCCTCGCGGTTCTGGCCGACCGCCGCCAGCATCTGCCCGTAGCCGGTGAAGCGCAGCACGAAAGCGGCGACGGCGACGCAGGCGAGCGCCACCAGCGCCATCGTCGGAACGCCGCCGACCCTTCCGCCGGCAAGCGCCTTCATCGCGGGACTCACCGCGAAGCCCGGAATGGCGCCGTTCGCCAGCAGCGTCGCGGTCGCGAGCACATAGCCGCTCGCCAGCGTCGCGATGATCGCCGGGATGCGCAATCCGACGACGAGCGCCGCATTGACGGCGCCGACCGCGAATCCGACGGCAAGCGCCGCCGCGATTCCGTAAGGCAGGTTGGCGTCGTGCCCGCGGATCGTCAGCAGGGCGATGAATGCGTTCAGCGTGATGACCGAGGGAATTGACAGGTCGATATTGCCGCGTCCCGTCGTCACGACAAACATCTGCCCAAGCCCGACGATCGTCAGGAAGGAGGCGGAGAGCAGCACGCCCGACAGGCTTTCCAGCCGGAAACGGCTCGTCGCGAAGGACAGGACGAGCCAGAGGAACACGACGCCGATCGCCGACCAGATCCAGCGGTTGCGCTGCAGCCAGCGCGCGACATTCGCGTTCATTCCTCGGCCTCGCCTCGCGACGCCAGCGCCCGGATCGCCAGCAGGGCGATCAGCACGAGGCCCTGCGCGGCGACGTTGAAGTCGCTGCTGACATTCAGCGTTCCGAGCAGCGCGCCGATCAGCGAGAGCGTGACGGCGCCCGCCGCCGCGCCGAGCGGGGAGATGGCGCCGCCCATGAGCGCGCAGCCGCCCATCACGACCGCGGCGACGCTGAGCAGCGTGTAGGAATTGCCGGAATTGATGTCGCTTGCCGTGTTGATCGCGGTCAGCGCCAGCCCCGCGATCATCGCGAAGACCCATGCGACGAAATAGCGGATGGAGGCGAAGCGGGTCGCCGACCAGCCCGAATTGACCATTGCCTGCGAATTGTTGCCGAAGCCGCGCAGCACGACGCCGAGCGGCAACTGATTGAGGCCGAGCGCGACAAGCGCGACCGCGAGGATGATCAGCACGGGCGTCGGCAGTCCGAGGAGCGACCAGTTGAAGGCGGCGCTCAGCCAATCCGGACTCGCGCCGCCCGGCGTCGGCTGCAGCGAATAGCCGATGCCCGACCAGACGAAGGACGCGCCGAGCGTCACGACGATGGCCGGGATCCGGCGCGCATGGATGAGCCAGCCGAGGCCGGCATAGGGAATGGCGGTCGCGAGGATCGCCGCCGCCCCGAGAAGCGGCTGATCGTGAAGCAGCGTCGCAGCGAGCACGCTGGTCAGGCCCGCGAAAGCGCCGACGCCGAGGTCGATCTCGCTTCCGCCGACGATATACATCTGCGCCATCGCGACGAGCACGAGCGGAATCGCCGGCGTGAGCAGGAGGTCGAGGCCGAAGGTCGAGGCGATGGTCGGATTGGCCCAGACCATGATCGCGAAGACGAGCGCGAGGCCGAGAAACGGCGCCGCGTCCGCAACCGCATGACCGATCCGGCCGGGCGCCGCGCTCGCCGGACTGTCCTGGGCGCGCGTCTGACCGATCCGCGCGAAAGACGCGCTGACCACGGCTTCCTCGGTGATCTCCGGCCCCGCAAGCTCGCGCACGATCTGTCCGTCGGCGAAGACCAGCACGCGGTCCGCCGCGAGCAGCTCGGAATCCTCCGTCGTATGCCACACGAGGGTGCGCCCGGTCTGAGCCGCCCTGTTGCTGAGCCGGTAGAAATCCTGCTTCGTCGCGATGTCGACGCCGCGCGTCGGATCGTCGAGCAGCACGATCGGCGTGCCGGTGGCGAGCGCCCGGGCGACCAAAGCCTTCTGCTGGTTGCCGCCGCTCAGCTCCAGGATGTTGGAGGGAAAGCGCGCCGGGTCGAGTTGGAGCTCCGCGGCGAAAGGCGCAACCGCCGCCGCCTCCCGCGTCATCGAGACGAGGCTCGCGAAGCTGCGCCGGGCGATCCGGCCGATGCTCACATTGAAAAGCACCGAGCTCAGCGGAAAGACGCCCTCCTTGCGACGGTCGCCGGCGATGAAGCTCGCCTCGCTCCGCCGCGCGACGTCGCCGCCATCGCCGCGCGCGTCGAGGATGGCGTGCAGGAGCTCCTTCTGCCCGCAGCCTTCGAGGCCCGCGAGGCCCACGATCTCGCCCTTGTGCAGCTCGACGGCGCGCCCGAGGCTTTGGGTGAAGCGGCCGCCGATGCGGATCACGGCTTCTCTGCCGGCCGCCGCGTCGCTCGTCTCGGCATGACGGTGGATGGCGCCGGCGTCGCCGCCCATCAGTTCGACCAGCCGTCCGATGGAGGCGTCGGCCGCCGCGCCGCTCCAGGCCGCCCGGCCGTTGCGCAGGACGACGACCTGCGTCGTCACGTCGACGACCTCGTGCAGCTTGTGGCTGATGAAGATGAACGCGAGCCCCCGGCGCGATCCCTCGCGGATGAAGGCGCGCAGCTGGCGCGACCGTTCCTGATCGAGCGACGAGGTCGGCTCGTCCAGCACGATCAGCCGCACGCCCGGCGTCGCGATGGCGCGCGCAATCTCGACCATTTGCCGCTCGCCGATGCTCAGCCGGGCGACGGGCTGGTCGACGTCGATCCCGGCGCCCGGAAACACCGCCCCGAGCGCGTCGCGGGCGCGGGCGCGGAAAGGCGCGCGCCAGCCGGGAGCGAGGCGCGCGCCAGCCGGCTCTTCGATGAAAAAATTCTCGGCGACGGACAGGTTGGTGCAGAGCGAGAATTCCTGATGCACCATCCGGATCCCGCGCGCCTGCGCCCCGGCCGTGTCGTAGGTCACGAAGCTCGCAGGCTTCTCGTCGCCGAAAGCGATTGCGCCGAGCGTGGGGGGAACCGCGCCGCACAGGATCCGCATCAGCGTCGACTTGCCGGCGCCGTTGCCGCCGACGAGACCGGTCACGTCGCCTTCGCGCACGTCGAGGTCGATCTCGGCGTTGGCGAGCGTCGGACCGAAGGCCTTTGTGATCTTCCGCAGGCTCACGACCAGCGGGCGGCGGGATTCGGAGATTTCGCCGACCCGGCGCTCGCTCGGGCGAATGTCAGTCATGGGCCTCCCGGTTGCCGAGGGACGTAAAGGCGGGAGCGGCGGGTTCATGAGGGGCGCCGCCCCCGCGCGATCCGACCTTCCGTCACTTCTTCAGCAGGTTCTCCTGCACCCATTCCGGCGAATAGCTCGGGCTGATGATCTGGCCGGCGGGCAGTTTCGCATATTCCGCGAGATTGCCGGAATCGACGGTGGCGACCGGCATGATCATCAGCTTCGGCGCCTTCGCGCCCTTCAGCATGGCGAGGCCGAGCCAGAAAGCGCCGCCGCCGATGCCCGGCGTCGTGTTCATCGAGACGGTGTTGTAGCCGTTCTTCTCGTGCTGCGCGGCCCACCACTTGACGAAGTCGGTGCTGCCGCCGCCCTCGATGATCGGCATGTGGTCCTTGTACTCGCCGCCGAACTGCTCGAAGGCCTGCGCGATTCCGATGTCGTCGCTGCCGCCCTGGGCGAGCACCGCGTCGACGTGCGGCAGGCTCGGCAGGACGTTGGTGATGGCGGCCTGAGCGACAGAGGCGGTCGCCTGTCCGTAGACGGTCGCTACGACCTTGACGTTCGGGTATTTCTTCAGGACCTCCATCTGGGCTTCATACATGTCGTGGTCGGGCGCCGAGCCTTTCACGCCGCGCACCACGATGATGTTGCCCTTGCCGCCGATCATCTTCATGACGGCCTCGGCCTCGGCCTTCTTGTAGCCCTTGAAGTCGAAATTGAGCTGATAGTTGCACGGCGCGTTCGCGATCGAGTTGAACGACACGACGATGATGCCCGCCTTGCAGGCCTTCTCGATCACGCCGTTGACCGCCGTCTCCGAGGCCGCGTCGACGAGGATCACGTCGACCTTCTTCAGGATCAACTCGGCGATCTGCGAGTTCTGCTGCGCCACCGAACCGTCGCCGTTCATGGTGATGAAGTTCGCGATCTTGCCGTCGGCCTTCGCCTTCTGCGCCGCCGCCTCGAAGGCCTCGACCATCTGGTGGCGCCAGGTGTTGCCGTAATAGGCGTTCGAGAGCGCGATGACGGGGGCGTCGGGCGAGGCCCATGCCGGCGCCGACGCCATCGCGATCGCCAGGGCGCCGAGCGCCGCTGCAGAACCGACCTTCATTCTGTTCCTCCCATTGTTTTTCGCGTCCCGCCTCGGGCGGGACCTTTGCTAAGATACAGATCATATCAGTTTCGTGGCAAGCCCAAAGACGGTGGGTGGCGAAAAGCGGCCGGCGCGGGCGCCGCTTAGCCAGCCGCTCTGGAGCGCCAGTCGCTCGCCAATTCCCCGGTAACGGCTGATTCCATTGGGGCAGTTAAGCCCGCATCGCCCGGGCCGGACCGAGAACCGCGAGCCCCCGGGCGCGCGCCCATCCCCTTGCGGACCGGTCGCGATCCCCCTAAAGCACTGGTATGACGACAGAGAAAGATCCCATCCAGCGGATGAAGCTCTCCGATCAGGTGCAGAGCCGGCTCCTGTCGATGATCCAGAGCGAGCGGCTGCGTCCGGGCGATCTGCTGCCGTCCGAGCGCGAATTGATGGAGAGCTACTCGGTTGGCCGGCCGGCGATTCGCGAGGCGATGCAGAACCTCCAGCGCATGGGGCTCGTGGAGATCAAGCACGGCGAACGGCCGCGCGTCGCCCAGCCGTCATTCAGCCGGATGGTCGATTCGCTCGGCGAGACGATGCGCCATCTGCTCGCCCATTCCTCGACGACGCTTGGCCATCTGAAGGAGGCGCGCGCGACTTTCGAGATGGAGATGACGCGCATCGCGAGCCTGCGGCGAACGCCGGAAGACGTGGCGGACTTGAGGGAAATCCTGGCGCGGCAGGAGGGCGTGCGGCTGGTCTCGTCCGCCTTTCTCGAATGGGACGGCCGCTTCCATCACCGCATCGCCTCGATCAGCGGCAATCCGATCTTCTCGTCGCTGAGCCTCGCTCTGTTCAACTGGCTCGCACAATTCCACTTCGATCTGGTCCGCCGCCCGGGGCTGGAGCGGCTCACCTTGTCGGAGCATCGGCAGATCGTGGACGCCATCGAGCGGAGCGATCCCGACGAGGCGGCGCGCATGATGGGCGATCACCTCAATCGCGCCAACAGCCTCTACCAGCAGGACAACCTCCCGGAGCGGAGATAATGCCCGCCCTTCCTCCGATTGTGCTTTCCGGCCAACTGGTATAATCACGAGAGAAGTCCAAAGGAAGGGAGCAAGCCCAGGGATGCTTTCCGCGCTGGAGAGCCTTTATGGCGCGTCCGGACCTCCGTCCTTTTTGCCGCCCTTCGCCCTCGTCTTCGCCCGAACGGAGTCCTGAAGCCCATGGCCGCGCCAACGCGCATCGAGGCCGACTACGTCGTCGAAACCGCCTTCGATCCCCGCAAGGCGATCGAGGCGATGGCCGGAGAGCAGTCCTCGGGCACCTTCGTGCCGGTGCCGGGCGAGACGCCGGAGCTGAAGGCCCGCGCCGCCGCGCGGATCGAGGCGCTCGACATCGTGGGCGAGGCGGATGCGCCGAGCCTGCCCGGCGCCGGAACGCCCTCCGGCGCACATTCTCCGCGCCGGGTCGTCGCGCGCACGACCCTTTCGTGGCCGCTCGACACGGTCGGCGTGTCGCTGCCGAATCTCGTCGCGACCATTGCGGGCAATCTCTTCGAGCTGCGGCAATTCTCTGGCCTGCGGCTCCTCGACCTGCGGCTGCCCGAGGCCTATGCCGCCGCCTATCCCGGCCCCAAATTCGGCGCCGCAGGCACGCGCCGCCTCTCCGGCGTCGAGGGTCGGCCGCTCATCGGCACCATCGTCAAGCCTTCCGTTGGCTTCTCAGCCGAAGAGACCGCGTCGCTCGTCGATCAGCTCTGTGCGGCGGGGATCGACTTCATCAAGGACGACGAGCTGCAATGCGACGGCCCGGCGTGCCCGTTCGAGGACCGCGTCCGCGCGGTGATGCGGGTCATCAACCGCAATGCCGAAAGGTCCGGCCGCAAGGTCATGTTCGCCTTCAACCTCACGGGCGAAGTCGACGAGATGCGTCGCCGCCACGACTTCGTCGAAAGCCAGGGCGGCCTCTGCGTGATGGTCAGCCTGAATTCGGTCGGGCTGGCGGGCGCCATAGCGCTCGGCCGCCATACGCGCCTGCCCGTCCACGCCCACCGCAACGGCTGGGGCTATCTCACCCGCGCGCCGGCGCTCGGCTGGTCCTACATCGCCTGGCAGAAGCTGTGGCGGCTCGCCGGCGCCGACCATATGCATGTCAACGGGCTCGACAACAAATTCTGCGAGGACAATGACAGCGTCATCGCCTCGGCGCGCGAATGCCTGAAGCCGATGTTCGCCGACAAGCCCTGCACGGTCATGCCGGTCTTTTCGTCGGGACAGTCGGCGCGGCAGGTCGGCGCGACCTATGCGGCGCTCGGCTCGACCGACCTCATCTTCGCGGCGGGCGGCGGCATCATGGCCCATCCGCAGGGACCGGCCGCGGGCGTGGCGGCTTTGCGCGAGGCGTGGGAAGCCGCGCTCGCGGGCGTTCCCGCGGAGCGTTACGCCGAGAGCCATCCGGCGCTCGCCGCCGCCCTGTCCGGCGCGCGATGACAGCGGAATCCGCGCTTCCCGACGGCCTGCTCGTCGCCTTCTACGGCGACGACTTCACCGGCTCCGCGGCGGTCATGGAAGTCATGACCTTCGCCGGCCTGCCGACCCTGCTTTTTCTCGAGCCGCCGGGCGAGGCCGATCTCGCGAAACTCGGAGCCTATCGCTGCATCGGCGTAGCTGGCGTCGCCCGCTCGCAGCCGCCGGACTGGATGGAGCGCGAGCTGCCGCGCGCCTTCGCGGCGCTGGAGGGGCTCGCGGCGCCGGTCACGCATTACAAGATCTGCTCGACCCTCAATTCGTCGCCCGTGATCGGCTCGATCGGCAAGGCGGTCGATCTCGCGGCTCCGATTCTTTCCCGGAGGCCCGGCGCGGCGGACTGGATTCCGCTCGTCGTCGCCGCGCCGGGCATCCGCCGCTACCAGGCCTTCGGCAACCTCTTCGCGACGCTCGGCGAGACGACCCACAGGCTCGACCGTCATCCTGTCATGCGGCGTCATCCGGTGACGCCGATGGAGGAATCCGACGTCCGCCTGCACCTTTCGCGGCAGACCGGCAGGAGCATCGGCCTTGTCGATCTCGTCGCGATGAAAAGCGGCCGGGCGGAGGCGGCGCTCGCGGCGTGCCTGAGCCGGGGCGAGACGATGGTCGCCCTCGACGTCGTCGACGACGAGACGCTCGCCGTCGCCGGCGCGCTCATCTGGTCGCGACGCGGCTCGGGCATCTTCGCGGTGGGCTCGCAGGGCGTCGAATATGCGCTCGTCGCCCACTGGCGTGAGGCGGGGCTCCTGCCTGCGCCCCCTGCCTTTCCGCGCGCGGCGGAGGCGCAGCAGATCGCGGTCGTGTCCGGCTCGGTCTCCGCCGTGACGGCCGAGCAGATCCGGCATGCCTGCGCGCGGGGCTTCGATCTTGTGGCGCTCGACGCGGCTCAGGCGGTCGATCCCGTCGCATGGGCGGCCGCAATCGGCCGGGCGGCGGATGCGGCGAAGGCGATCCTTTCCGCGGGCCGTTCGCCGATCGTCGCGACCGCGCTCGGCCCCGAGGACCCCGCGGTCGGCCGGCTTGCGGAGTCTATCGCCGCCCGGGGCGCAAGCGCCGCGGACGTGAACCAGCGCATCGGCGCGGGTCTCGGCGAGACGCTTGGCCGCGTCCTCCGCGAGACGGGCTTGAGGCGCGGCGCGGTGCTTGGCGGCGACAGTTCGGGCCATGCCTGCCATGCGCTCGGCGTCCGCGCGCTCGAAGCCATCGCGCCGCTCGCGCCCGGATGCCCGCTCTGCCGCGTCCACGCCAATGACGGCGCCGTCGGGGGCGTGGAGATCGCGCTGAAAGGGGGCCAGATGGGCGCCCCGGACATTCTGGACGTTATCCGCGCCGGGGGCGCGATCGAAAGAGGGAGTGCGTGACGATGACCAAGATTGCTTTGCTCGGCGCTGGCGGAAAAATGGGCGTGCGGCTCGCGACCAACCTGAAAGGCACGCGTTTCGAGGTGGCGCATGTCGAAGTCTCAGCCGAGGGCCGCGAGAGGCTCGCGGCCGCGACCGGCTTTCCATGCGTCCCGCAGGCGGACGCTCTCGCCGACGCCGATGTCGTGGTCATGGCGGTGCCGGACCGGCTCATCGGCAAGATCCTGAAAACCTTCGTCGCCGATCTCCGGCCCGGAACCGCCGTCATCATGCTCGACGCCGCCGCGCCCCATGCCGGCGAATTGCCGAAGCGCGACGACCTCACCTATTTCGTCACCCATCCCTGCCACCCGCCGATCTTCAACGACGAGACCGACCCCGACGCCAGGCGCGACTATTTCGGCGGCGTGCGCGCCAGGCAGAACATCGTCTGCGCTCTGATGCAGGGCCCGGAGGCGCACTACGCGCTCTGCGAGGAGGTGGCGCGCACCATCTACAAGCCGGTGATGGCGTCGCATCGCTGCACCGTCGAGCAGCTCGCGATTCTCGAGCCGGCTCTCTCCGAGACGGTCGGCGCGACCTTCGCCTATGTCCTGCGCGAGGCGACCGAGGGGGCGATCAAGCGCGGCGTGCCGCGTCAGGCCGCGATCGACTTCATCCTCGGCCATCTCAATATCGAGCTCGCGATCACCTTCGAGATCTTCAAGGAGGGCCGCTTCTCCGACGGCGCGCTCCAGGCGATCGCAGAAGCCGGCCCGGTGATCTTCAAGGAGGGCTGGATGGACCGGGTCTTCTCTCCCGAGGCGGTTCTGCAATCGGTGAAGAACATCTGCAACCCGCCGACGTGATAGGATCTCCGCAGGAGGGCCGCTGCGCCTCGAAGCGCCGCGGTCTTCGGGCCTTCCGGTTCCTGGCAGAAACCTTGGCTGGTGGGCCGGGCAGGACTCGAACCTGCAACCAGACCGTTATGAGCGGCCGGCTCTAACCATTGAGCTACCGGCCCGTCGCCGCGGGCGTCAGGCGCCGCATTAAGCGGAAACGCGCGCGAAAGGCAATCGGCGCCGCGCGCCGGCCCGGAAGCCGTCAGCCCGCGACGGCCGCCGCCGGCCGCGCCTGCACAAGCTCGCCGGCGAGCGCCCGCTCGATGAGCGCGCGCGTTTCCGCGATCCCGTAGAGCGCGATGAACGATCCGAGGCGCGGGCCGCGCTCCTCGCCGAGCAGCACCCGATAGACCATGTTGAAGAAGTCGTTCGAGACGCCGGGCCGCTCCGGGGTTGCGCCCTTTGCGGCCAGGTCCTGATAACGCGGAATCGGCCGCGCGATGTCGTAAAGCGCGTGCTGGATTTCCTCGGCGCTCGCTCCGGCCGGCATTTCGGCGAGCCGGGCCGAGACGCGCTGGAGCGCGTCCCGCTCGACTTCGTCCGGCGCGTGGTATCGCTTCCTGGGCGCGACGAAGTCGCGGAAATAAGCGATCGCATAGCGCACCAGCGCGTCGAGGCGCGGATGATTGTCGGGCGAGGCGGAGGGCGCATAGCGGCGCAAAAAGCCCCAGAGCACGGCGGGATTGTCGCTGTTGGCGACGGTCGCGAGATTGAGCAGCATCGCGAAGGACACGGACGTCTGCCCGTCGCCGTGCGCCAGCGTCTCGGCCGCGGGCGGCTCGCCGGAATGGACATGCCAGACCGGATTGCCGAGCCGCTCCTTCCATTCCTGCCGCGGATAGGCGTCGAGGAAGCCCAGATAGTCGTCGACCGTGCGCGGGATGACGTCGAAATAGAGCCGCTTGGCCGCGGTCGGCTTCTGGAACATGAAAAGCCCGAGGCTTTCGGGGCTCGCATAGGTGAGCCATTCCTCGATCGTGAGGCCATTGCCCTTCGACTTCGAGATCTTCTGCCCGTTCTCGTCGAGGAAGAGCTCGTAGTTGAAGCCGGCCGGCGGCTCGGAGCCGAGCGCCTTGCAGATGCGCGAGGAGAGCTTCACCGAGTCGATCAGGTCCTTGCCCGCCATCTCGTAATCGACGCCAAGCGCATGCCAGCGCATCGCCCAGTCGGGCTTCCATTGCAGCTTGCACCGGCCTCCGGTGACGGGGGTCTCGAATTCCTCGTCGGTGTCGGGATCGCGCCAGCGGATCGTGCCGCCCTTCGCGTCATGCGCGAGGACAGGGACCTGCATGACCACGCCCGTCTTCGGGTGGATGGGGAGGAAGGGCGAATAGGTCGCCGCGCGTTCTTCGCGGAGCGAGGGCAGCATGATCGCCTGGATCTCGTCAAAACGCTCCAGCATGCGAAGGAGCGCGGCGTCGAACCGGCCGGAGGCATAGGTCTCGGTCGAGGACATGAATTCGTAGTCGAAGCCGAAGCGGTCGAGGAACCGGCGCAGCCTCGCGTTGTTATGCGCGGCGAAGCTGTCGTATTCGCCGAACGGGTCCGGCACCTGCGTCAGCGGCTTGCCGAGATGGGGGGCGACGATCTCGCGGTTCGGGATGTTGTCCGGGATCTTGCGCAAGCCGTCCATGTCGTCGGAGAAGGCGATGAGGCGCGTCTTCACCTTGTCGTCGGTCAGGATGCGGAAGGCGTGGCGGACCATGGTCGTCCGCGCGACCTCGCCGAACGTGCCGATATGCGGCAGGCCCGAGGGGCCGTAGCCGGTCTCGAAGATCACCTCCGGTTTCGGCGAGCGCCTGAGGCGCTCGATCACCTTGCGCGCCTCCTCGAAAGGCCAGGCCTTTGAAGTCCCGGCGGCTTCGCGAAGGGTTTGCGGCGTATTCGTCATCATGCGTCCAGACTTTTCCGCATTCGGGCGGAAGGAAGGGGGCGCACACTAGAAATTCCGGCCCGCGAGTCGAATCGAGCGGTTCCGGCGACTCGCTGCGACGGCGGCGGTTCCTGGCGCTACGCGGCGCGCGCTGCTCAATCCCGCGCCGCCTGCGCCCGGATGGCGGGACCGAGCAGGACGGGCCGGGTTCGTGTGGCGGGCCTCGTCCGCCCGTGGGCGGTCTTCGCCCAATAATGGGGCCTCAGCGCGAAGTCGTAGATCGCGGTCCAGGCGGCCGCGGAGACAAGGAGGTAATAGACGGGAAGGAGCGCGAGCGTTCTGGCGTCGACGGCGAGGCGCCGCTGACGCCCGGCGACCAGCGCGGGAATGACGATGGCCCAGGCTCCGGCGAGCGCCAGGCCGTAGGTGAAAAGATCGACGGCCTCCCGCCAGCCCGAGGGGACGAAGGCGATTGCGGCGATGGCGCGCCAGAGCGTGTCGAGAGCGAAGATCGGCCAGAACAGCGCGCCGACCACCGAGCCAAGGACGAGCGCCGCCGCTGCGATCGCGCGCCGCCCGCCGACTTCGCGGACGAGCAGCCGCGGGTCGCGGGCATGCACGATCGAAGTCTGGATCCAGCCCTTCTGCCAGCGCACCCGCTGGCGGAACCAGTTGCCGAGTTCGTGGGGCGCTTCTTCGCTCGTGTCGGAGTTGAGGCTGCCGACCCGGCGCCCCAGGCGGGCGAGGCGGACGCCGAGGTCGGCGTCTTCGGCGACGTTCCATTCGTCCCACCCGCCGGCGGCGACGAGCGAGCTCACCCGGAAGTGATTGGAGGTGCCGCCGAGCGCAATCGGCAATCCGAGCCCGCAAAGGCCCGGATTCACGAGGTCGAACAGGGCCGCATATTCGAGCGCGAAGGCTTTCGACAGCCACGAATCGGAGCTGTTGCGGATCACGAGCCGCGCCTGCAGGCAATCGAGGCCCGGCTCCCGGGCAAAGCGCGAGGCCGCGAGGCGGAGCTGGTCCGGCGCGGGTTTGTCCTCCGCGTCATAGACGACGATCAATTCGCCGCGCGCTTCCGCGAGCGCGATGTTGAGCGCGCGCGGCTTGGTCTGGGGCGCCCCCGGCGGCGCGACGATGACGTGGTAGCGCGGGGGCAACTTCAGACGCGCGAGCTTCGCGAGGGTCTCTCCGTCGCGCGCCTCGACCACGATCTTGATGTCGAGCCTGGCCTTCGGATAATCGAGCGCCTCGAAGGCGCGGATCAGGTTTTCGATCACGTTCGCTTCGCGATAGGCGGCGGCGACGATCGTATAGACGGGCGCCTCGTCGTCTTCGAGAAGCGGCGGCCGGGGCGTCGCGTTGTCGGCGACCGTGGCCATCGAGCGAAGCGCGATCGTCGCGAGAAAGAACGCCCAGAGCGCGAGCGAAAAGGCGCCGAGGAGCGCCGGGGGCGAAGCCAGTCCGAGCAGCGCGCAAACCGCCGCAAGGAGTCCCGCGACGGCGATCTGCGGGCCCGTCATCCCGCGGCGCGACGAGAGGGCTTCGGGCAGACGGCCCAGCGCATTGGCCAGAATTGCGTCGCCGCCGCGGAGTCTGACCAGGGCCGCGAAGCGGCGCGGCGCGACGACCGCGAAATCCCGTCCGTTCAGACGCCCCGACGCGGTCGCTTCGATCAGTCGGGCGACCGAAAGTCCGTCCGGCGCGATGACGGCGCGCGGCTCTCCGAGGCCCCCGGCGAGCGGAGCTACGCCGCAGCGCAGGCTGCGAACCGCGTCGAAACCGGGCGCGAAATCGGGCGCGCCCCGATAATATCGGCAGCCCAGCCGACGCGCGAGGGCGGCATAGTAGCGCTCTTCGTCGATCACGCCCGCCGCGAGGATCGCCTCGAGGGGCAGAGCGTCCCGCGGTCCTCTGGAAAGCGCAGCGAGCAGCGTGTCGGGCGAAACGCCGCCCTGTTGTGCGAGGAAAGCGAGTTCGGGCGGGAGGCTTCGCGCCCGCCCGTCCGTTGCGAGCTCAAGGGTGGCAGCCGATCGAGCGAACGGACGACCGATAACCACGCTCGCCGATGGAACCGCATCCATCGCGCGGCCTTGCGAGTTCCCCACCATGGCGCTAGGTCGTTATGTCCCCTCAGCCGCGCTCCGATCGTTGACGGAGCGTTATACGTGAACATCTGACAACATTTGTTTCGGCTTGTCATGAAAAAGACTGTACTGGGGTCACTTTTTTTCGCTGCAACCGTAGTCATCTTTGCGTTGTGCTTTAATGGGCCCGCAGTCGCGGCGTCGCCTTCGAACACCGCCCCGAGCTTCTGGGACCCCAATCTGCGTCCCGACCGTCCCGATCTTTCGGCCCTGCGGGCGATCCGCTTTCTCACCAGCGATGATTATCCGCCGCTGAATTACGCGCTGCCGGACGGGAGCCTGACCGGGTTCAACGTCGATATCGCCCGGGCCATCTGCGATGAGCTCGATATCGCCTGCACGATTCAGGCGCGCCCCTGGGATACGCTCCTCGACTCGCTTGAGGAAGGCAAGGGCGACGCGGTGATCGCCTCCATCGCGCCGACCGTCGATCTGCGAAAGAGGGTCGATTTCTCCCACCCCTACTATCAGACGCCCGCCCGCTTCATCGCGCGGAAGAACGCCTTTCCGGCGAATGAGACGCCGACCGTCGCAACGCTCAAAGACAAGACGGTCGGCGTCGTCGCGGGGACCGCGCACGAGGCCTATCTCAAGACGTTCTTTCCCGCGGCGAAGGAGAAGCCTTACCCGACCGTGGCGGCCTTGCAGGCGGCGCTTCGCAGCGGCGAGGTGGCGCTCGCCTTCGCCGACGGCCTCACCTTCGCGGTCTGGCTCAACGGCGCGGCGTCCGCCGACTGCTGCGGCTTCCTCGGCGGGCCCTATACGGAGAGCAAATTTTTCGGCGAAGGGGTCGGCATCGCCGTCCGCAAGGAGGATGACGCGCTCAGACACGCGCTCGACTGGGCGCTCCACCGCCTCGCCTCGAAGGGCGTCTACCCCGAGATTTACCTGAAATATTTCCCGATCGGGTTTTATTGACGCCGCCTGCTCCTGACAGATTCTGACACTGGCCGGGTGTAAGCCCGACGTTCGGGACTGAATGGAGGCAGCGAATCTTGCAGACCATCGAAACGCAATGCCGCTGCGGCGGCATCGGATTGAAAATCGCGGGCGACCCCGTCGCGCAACTCTACTGCCACTGCGACGATTGTCAGGCCGCGCACGGAGCGGCCTATGTTCCGGCCGCCATCTTTCCCCGGCAGGCGGTCGAAGTCCTTCGCGGAGACCCTGCGCCGATGGTGGTCAAGGCGACGCAACGGATGCGCTGCGCCGATTGCGGAACGTTTCTATTCGCCGAACTCGCGGGTGTCGGCATGCGCAGCGTGAGCCCTTATCTTCTCCCCGAAGGCGCGTTCAAGCCGCGGTTCCATGTGCAATGCGCGCATGCGGTGCTGCCTGTCGTCGACAACCTCCCGCATTACCGAGGCTTCCCCGCCGCGTTCGGCGGGGCGGAGGAATTCGTCGCCTGGTGACGGCGTCTGCGGGCGCTCGTCAGTCTTTGTGACCGTCGCGGCGGCTCGCCATGTTCCGGCCGACCGCGTCGTCGAGAAGCCGGTCCAGTGTTCTGGAATCGGACGGCATTCCCGCCGCGAGCCAGGCTTCCTGAAACGCCTTGAGCGCCCGCCCGACTTTCGGACCCGGCAGGACGCCGCGCGCGAGGACGTCCTTTCCCGAGAAAGGCAGCGCCGGCTCGGGCGTCTGGCTCAGGTGACGATTTCGGCTGCGGAAAAGTCAGCGTCGTCGGGCGCGGCGCCAGCTTCGGCTTCCGCGAGTCGGAGCGCGTCGCGGGCCGCCTCGCGTCCGCAAATCAGGGAGAGCGCGTCAAGGCTCCGTAAGGAGGGAGCCCGCTCTATGCCGTGCAGCTTCTCGAGCGCCTTCGCAGCCTGCGACGCGCGTCTGTGCTCGGCGTTCGCAAACTTCAATCGTTCGCGTAAGCGATCGGCGTCTTCGATCGTGACGACGCCGAGCGCCATCATGCGCAACATGGCGTCCTCGGGCTGCGAGCGCTGGCGATCGGACGCGACAAGCCGACGGAAGCGGCCCGGATAGGCCATGCCTGCGAAGATCGACTGGAAAGAAGCCGGAGTCCGCCATCGCCGTCACGACCTCCGGGGCGCGCGGCGCAACGACGAGCTTGAAGACTTCCATGCGGATGCGCTCGCGCGAGAGGCGGTCGAGCCCCTCGCCGATTGCGGATCGCGGCGGCAAAACCTTCGGCGTCGAGCGGACCCTCGCCAAAGCGGGCGGAGAAGCGGAAGAAGCGGAGGATGCGCAGATAGTCCTCGCGAATGCGCTGGCCGGCGTCGCCGATGAAGCGCACGCGCCGCGCTGCGAGATCGGCAAGGCCGCCGACCGGATCGTGGACGAAGCCGTCGCGGTCGAGCGAGAGCGCATTGATCGTGAGATCCCGGCGGCGCGCGTCCGCGTCGAAGTCCCGCCCGAAAACGACCTTCGCGTGGCGCCCGTCGGTCTCGATGTCCTCTCTCAGCGTCGTCGTCTCGAAGGTGCGTCCCTCGGCGATCACGGTCACGGTCCCGTGCGAGAGACCCGTGGGGATCGTCCTGAAGCCGGACGCTTTGGCGCGGCGCCTCACCGCCTCGGGGAGGGCGGTCGTCGCAAGGTCGACCTCCCCGACGGGCAGGCCGAGGACGAGATCGCGCACCGCGCCGCCGACGACCCGCGTTTCCTCGCCGTCGCCGTTCAGCGCGTCGAGAACCTTTGCAAGAGGGCGGCGTTCGAGCCATTCGCGGTCGCGAAGCCGCCCGTCCTCGAGCCCCGGCAGGCCGGTCATTCGAACCGCCCGGGCACGAGCACGCCGTTCTCCACATGCGCCGGGACATAGACGCCCTGTCCGCGCGGCGCGAACAGCGCCAGCCCAACGAAGCCGAGCACCGCCGCTACGAGGCCGATGAGCGTGAGCATCGACACGCGGCCCGTCGTCCAATGGTCGACTTCCAGAGGCCAGCGCGCCCGCAGGAGGAGATAGATCACATAGACCGCAAAGGGACTGAGAAAGAGCGCAAGCGACTCCAGAAGCGCGCGGCTCATGGCGAGAAAAGCCGCTCGTACATGTTGCGCAGGATGCCGGCCGTCGCGCCCCAGATGTAGCGTCCTTCATGCGGCATGGCGTAGAAGCGCCGGACCTTGCCCTGCCACTCCCGCTCGTCGAGCCGGTGGTTCGCGGGGTCCATGAGGAAAGCGAAGGGCGTTTCAAACGCTTCCTCGACCTCGTCCGCATTGAGGGTCGGCGTGAAGGACGGATCGACCAGCGCGACCAGCGGCGCGATGCGATAGCCCGTGCCGGTGAGATAGGGATCGAGCCAGCCGAGCGGCTCGACGAAGCGGAAGTCGAGGCCGATCTCCTCGCGCGCCTCGCGCAGGGCCGCGCCGAGCGGCGTCTCGCCCGGGTCGATCTTTCCGCCCGGAAAGGCGATCTGGCCGGAATGCGCGCGAAGATGCGAGGTCCGCTGCGTCAGGAGCACGTTGAGGCCGCTATCGCGCAGGACGAGCGGCGCGAGCACCGCCGCGGGCCTGGCGCGGTTGAAGGTCTCCTCGCCCGGCGGTCCGCCATTGAGCGCGAAATCGCCGAACCGGGCGCGCCCGGCCCTCGCGAACTCGTCCAGCGTGAAGTCCGGCGCCAGCTTCTCCTGGGCCAGCCGCCGGACCCAATCGGCCTTCGCGCCCGCGAATGTGCGACTCTCGTTCACAACCCTTCGATCTCGCTCGCCGGACAAACCGGGAAAAACACACCCTGCGAGCGCACGCCGAACCACTCCTGCCCGTCATGGGGCTCCGTCACGCCGCGCTCCACGAGTTCGTAATAGAGCGAGCGCTTGACCAGCGCCCATAAATTCCCGCGCACGCGCACGTAAGGCTTGAGGCCCTCGGCCGCGCCCCGCTCGAATCGCATCGGATGGTCCGGCCCGGCCGTCACCCAGTCCTCGACATTGGTGCGGAAGGCAAGCGCCGGCTCGGCGCCCGTCTCGTCCACATTCATCTCGACCGCGACAAAAGGGGCGTCGTCGACCCGGATTCCGACCTTCTCGACGGGCGTCACCAGCACGTAGCGGTCCCCGTCCTTGCGCAGGATCGAGGCGAAAAGCTGCGCCAGCGGAAGCCGGCCGATCGGGGAGCCGCAATAAAACCATGTTCCATCGGCAGCGATTCGCATGTCGATGTCCCCGCAGTCGGGCGGATTCCACAAGTGAACGGGCGCCGGGCCGCGTTTCCGGAAACCCGTCGCTTCCTCCAGCCCCTTCAGAGCCTCGGTCGGGGGACGCGCTGAGAGCGCCTTATTGTCGCGCCTATTTGCGGGCGATGGGGGGGTCGACATCAGGATGGCACGAGTTTCGCAACGGGCTTACCATCCGAATGTAATGCGTCCGGGCGCCGTTACAAAGCGGAGCTCGCGACCGGTCGAAGGACGAGGGCATGAGCGCAACTGACATCGCCGAGCCGGCGCTTTCGCGGGAGATCGATCGCGCGCTGGAGCGCATCGCCGCGGCGCGCGCGGAGATTGCGGGAAGCATATTCGGACAGGAGCGGGTCGTTGAACTTGCCCTCTCCGTGCTTCTGGCCGGCGGTCACGGACTTTTGATCGGCGTGCCGGGCCTCGCCAAGACGAAGCTCGTCGAAACGCTCGGCACGGTCGTCGGGCTCGACGCGCTGCGGATCCAGTTTACGCCCGACCTCATGCCCTCCGACATTCTGGGCTCGGAGGTGATGGAGGAGACGCCGGACGGCAAGCGCGCCTTTCGCTTCATCCGGGGGCCGATCTTCGCCCAGCTCCTGATGGCGGACGAGATCAACCGGGCGAGCCCCAGAACCCAGTCGGCGCTGTTGCAGGCCATGCAGGAGCGGCATGTCACGGTCGCAGGCGTCCGGCACGACCTTCCGCAACCGTTCCATGTCCTCGCGACCCAGAACCCGCTGGAGCAGGAGGGCGCCTATCCCTTGCCGGAGGCGCAGCTCGACCGGTTCCTCCTGCAGATCGACGTCGGCTATCCCGATCGCGCGGCCGAGCGGCGCATCCTGCTCGAGACGACCGGAGAGAAGGAGGCGCGCCCGAAAGCCGTCATGACCGCCGGGGATCTGATCGAGATGCAGCGCCTTGTGCGCCGCGCGCCGGTTGGCGACCGGATCGTCGAGGCGATCCTCGATCTGGTGCGGGCCGCCCGGCCCGGCGAGGGCGATCCCGAATTGTCCAAGGGCGTCGGCTGGGGACCGGGGCCGCGCGCCGCGCAGGCGCTGATGCTCGCGGTGCGCGCCAAGGCGCTGGTCGACGGCCGCCTCGCGCCTTCGCTCGAAGATGTGGCCGACCTCGCGGAGCCGGCGTTGAAGCATCGCATGGCGCTGACGTTCGCGGCCCGCGCCGAGGGCGAGACGGTGACCGACGTCATCGGGCGCCTCGTCAAGAAGACGGTGGGATGAGGAGAGCCGAAGCGGCGCAATGTCGATCAGCCCCTCCATAAGGCAAGACGCAAAAGGCCTCGCGGATCGATTGCCTTCGCTCGTGATCGCGGCTCGCGCGATCGCGCAGACCGTGCGCCACGGCGTCCATGGGCGCCGCCGCGCCGGCTCCGGCGAGACCTTCTGGCAGTTCCGGCCCTTCGTCATGGGCGAGCCCGCGTCGCGGGTGGACTGGCGGCGCTCGGCGCGCGAGGAGCGCGCCTTCGTCCGCGAACGCGAGTGGGAAGCAGCCCACACGGTCTGGATCTGGTTCGACCGCTCGGCCTCCATGCGCTTCGGTTCGAGTCTCGCCTCCGCAACCAAGGTCGAGCGCGCCGCCGTGCTGGCGCTCGCTTTCGCCGATCTTTGCGTCCGGGGCGGCGAACGCGCGGGCCTCATGGGCCTCACGCGCCCGCTCTCGACCCAGGGCGTCGTCGAGCGCTTCGCCGAGGCGATCGCCGCCGACGAGCGGCTCCATGGCGTGTCCGAGGCGGCGCTTCCGCCGGCGGTTCCGGCTGCCGCGCGCTCGATGGTCCTCATGATCGGCGATTTCCTCAGCGACCCCGCCGACACGGAGCGGACCTTGCGGTCGATCAGCGCGCAAGGGGCGGTCGGCGAACTGGTGATGATCGCGGACCCGGTCGAGGAGGCCTACCCCTTCACCGGCCACACGGAATTCCTTCATCCGGCGGGCGAGCGGATGCTGACGCCGCGCGCGGAGGATCTTCGCGAGGCCTATCTGCGAAAGCTGGCGGAGCATCGCGCGCGCCTGAGCGAAATCTGCAAGCGGCTCGGCTGGGGGCTGGCGATCCATCGCACCGACGCTTCGCCCGCCGAGCTTCTGCTGGCCTTGCGGGCGCGACTCTCGGCGCCCGAGGCGGGCGCGATGGCGCGGAGCGCATAGCCGATGCTGGGCCTCCCCATCGCCTTCGCGGCCCCCGCCGTTCTCGTGGCCCTGGTCGGGCTCGGGCTGCTCTATTACCTCCTGCGCGTCAGCCCGCCGCCGCCGCGCCGCGTGGTCTTCCCTCCGCTGCGGCTGCTGCTCGGACTTGAGCCGAAGGACAGCGAGCCCGCGCGCTCCCCCTGGCCGATCACGGTGCTTCGTCTCCTGATCGGCGCGCTCATCATTCTGGCGATGGCGCAGCCGCTCTGGAACAGTCTTTCGGGACCGCTCGGCAGTGGTCCGCTGCTCGTGCTGATCGACGACGGATGGGCGGCCGCGCGGAATTTCGAGACGCGCGTCGATTACGCGCGGCAGCGGATCGAGGCCAGCGCGCGCGCGGGCCGGATGGTCGCGATCGCGCCGCTGTCGGCGGGCGCCGAGGACATCGCGCCGCTCGATTCGAGCGAGGCCGAGGGCCGTTTGCGCTCGCTCGTCCCCCAGCCCTATGCGCCGCCTCGCAAGGCCGCTCTGCCCGCCATCCAGCGCTTCCTGACGCGCCATCCCGGGACCGAAATTCTCTGGATCGCCGACGGGGTCGAACGCGGCGACGCGAAGGGATTTGCCGACGGGCTGGCGGCGCTCACCCGCTCCGTATCGGTGGTCACCGACGGCAAGGGGGCGCGAGCCCTCGCCGGAATCGACAACGAGGCGGGCTCGCTCGACCTGCGCCTCACCCGGTCCGCCTTGAGCGCCCCGGGGCTGGGCGAAGCGCGCGCGCTGGACGCTCAGGGGCGTGAGATCGGCCGCGCCGCCTTCGATTTCGGCTCGAAGCTGACGGCGACGGCGCGGTTCGACATGCCGGTGGAGCTGCGCAACGAAGTCACCCATGTCGCGATCGAGGGCGAACGCTCCGCAGGCGCGACCTGGCTCGTGGACGAGCGCTCGCGCCGCAAGCGCATCGCCATCGCTTCGGGCGCGACCGCCGACGTGGCCCAGCCGCTGCTTGCGCCGAGCTATTATCTGAGGCGCGCGTTGCAGCCCTTCGCCGACGTCGAGGAGCCGAACCCCTCGGCCAAGGATCCGATCCTTTCGCTGCTCGCCGACAAGCCGTCCGTGCTCGTCATCGCCGACATGAGCGTCGCGCCGGGGCCCCAGCACGACGCGATCGCGCAGTTCGTCGAGAACGGCGGCGTGCTCTTGCGCTTCGCGGGCTCTCGCCTCGCCGCCGGCAACGACGACATGACGCCGACCGATCTGAGGAGAGGCGACCGCCTGCTCGGAGGGGCGCTGTCCTGGGACAAGCCGAAGCATATCGCGCCCTTCGATCAGGGGAGCCCCTTCTTCGGCCTCGCCGCGCCGGACGAAGTGACGGTGACGCGCCAGGTGCTCGCCGAGCCCGACGCCGCGCTCGCCGGCAAGACCTGGGCGCGGCTGGCCGACGGGACGCCGCTCGTGACCGCCGAGCGGCGCGGCAAGGGGCTCATCGTCCTCTTTCACGTGACGGCGGACACGACCTGGTCGAACCTCCCGATCTCCGGCCTCTTCGTCGACATGCTGCGGCGCATCGTCGAGAAGGCTCCGACCCCGGGCGCGACCGATTCGGCCGCGGCTTCCGCGCAGGCCGCCGAGGTCGAGAGTCTCACGCCCTGGCGCACGCTCGACGGATACGGCGCCCTCGTGAACCCGCCCGCGCGCGCCGAGCCGATCGCCAGCGATTTCACCGGCGCGGGCGACGCACGCCATCCGCCGGGCTTCTACGGGCCGCAGGCCTCGCTGCGCGCGGTCAATGCGCTTGCCGACGGCGAGGCTCTGAAGGCCGCGGACTATGGCCCGCTCGCAGTCCATGCGAACGCGCTTCAGGTGACGCCGCCGATCGACTTTCGCCGCTGGCTGCTGCCGGCCGCGCTCATCGGCCTCCTGATCGACGCGCTCGCCTCGCTCTGGATCGCGCGCGGCGCGGGCCTGCGGCGCCCGGCCGTCGCGGGGGCGATCCTCGTCGCGCTCGCTCTTTCCGGCTTCATCGGGGTCCATCCCGGCCATGCGGCCGAGGCGGTCAGTCCGCGCGACATGGACGCAGCGCTCTCGACCCGGCTCGCTTATGTGATGACCGGCGACCCCACCGTGGACGAGACGTCGCGACAGGGGCTGATCGGCCTCACCCGGGTGCTCGCGGCGCGAACCTCCGCCGAACTGGCGCAGCCGATCGGCGTCGATCCCGCCCGCGACGAACTCGCCTTCTATCCGATGCTCTACTGGCCGATCGTCGCCGACCGGCCGCAGCCGAAGCCGGAGGCGCGCGTCCGGCTCGCGGCCTTCATGCGCAATGGCGGCACGGTCGTCTTCGACACGAGAGATGCGCTCCTCGCGCGCCCGGACGGGCCGCCGACCCGCGAAGCGCTCTGGTTGCGCACGCTGCTCGGGGGCGTGGACGTGCCTGCGCTCGAACCCGTGCCGCGCGACCACGTGCTGACCAAGACCTTCTATCTGCTCGACCGCATCGTCGGCCGGACCGCGGTCGGTCAGACCTGGATCGAGGCCCTGCCGCCAGCCGACACGCATGACCGCGTTCCAAGGGCTGCGCGGGCGGGCGACGACGTATCGCCCATCGTCATCGCCTCCGATGACCTCGCGGCGGCCTGGGCCAGCGACGACTCGGGCCGGCCGCTCTTTCCGCTGATTCCGGGCGGCGCGAGGCAGCGCGAACTGGCGATGCGCAGCGGCGTCAATCTCGTGATGTACACGCTGACCGGCAACTACAAGGCGGATCAGGTCCACGCCAAGGACATCATCGAGAGGCTGACCCGGTGAACGTCTGGTCGATCGCCTTCTCGCCTCTTCTGCCGCCGGCGGCGCTCTACGTCCTCGCGGCGGCGGCCCTCGCCGTGACGGCGCTGCTGCTCTGGCGGCGCTCGCGGGGCGCGTGGTTTCGCGCGGCCGCCTTCGCGCTTCTGCTCCTCGGCCTCGCCGATCCGCATTTCGTGCAGGAGAACCGCCGGCCGCTGAAGGATATCGTCGCCGTCGTCGTCGACCGGTCGGCGAGCCAGGATCTCGCGGAGCGCCCGGGCCAGACCGACAAGGCGCGCGACGCGGTCGTGCGAGAACTCGACGCGCTCGGGAATGTCGATACGCGCGTGGTCGAGACCTCGCGCGAGGAGTCCGAAACCAGCGGCACCCGGCTTTTCGCCGCGCTTGGCCGCGCGCTGACGGACGCGCCGCCGGAGCGCGTGGGCGGCGCAATCCTCATCACCGACGGCGTCGCGCATGACATTCCCGCAAGCGCGGCGGCGCTCGGCTTCGACGCGCCGCTGCATGCGCTCATTACCGGACACAAGGGCGAGCGGCAGCGGCGTATCCAGCTTGTCGAGGCGCCCCGCTATGGCATCGTCGGCAAGCAGCAGGTGATCGCGGCGCGCATCCGCGACAGCGCCGACGATGGCGAACCCGTGACGGTCACGGCCCGTCGTGACGGCGAGCCGCTCGCGACGGTGACCGCAAGGGTCGGGGAGCGGTTCGAGGTCAAGGTCCCGGTCGAGCACGCGGGCCCGAACGTGGTCGAGCTTGAGATCGCGCCCGTCCCCAATGAGCTTGCGACGGAGGGCGATCGCGCGGTCGTCAACATCGAGGGCGTGCGCGACAAGCTGCATGTGCTTCTCGTCTCGGGCCGGCCGCATCCGGGCGAGCGGATGTGGCGCAATCTTCTCAAGTCCGACCCGAACGTCGATCTTGTCCACTTCACCATCCTGCGTCCGCCGGAGAAGGGCGCCGACGGGACGCCGATCAACGAGCTGTCGCTCATCGCCTTCCCCGTGGCCGACCTGTTCGGGCGCAAGATCAAGGATTTCGACCTCATCATCTTCGACCGCTACGCGCAGCAGTCGATCCTGCCGTTCGTCTATCTCGACAACATCGTCCAGTATGTCCGCAACGGCGGCGCGCTGCTCATGGCGGAGGGGCCGGAATTCTCCACGCCGGACGGACTCTTCTATTCGCCGCTCGGCGAGATTTCGCCCGCCGAGCCGCTGGGCCAGGACGTCGAGCGGCCTTTCAAGGCTGAGGTCTCGGAGACCGGGCTCAAGCATCCCGTGACGCGCGGCCTGAAGGGATTGACCCCGAACAGGGACGATCCCGCGTGGGGCCGCTGGTTCCGTCTCGTCGCGGCCCATGCGACGGGCGGCGACACGGTGATGGACGGGCCCGGACGGCAAGCCGCTGCTCATCCTGTCTCGCATCGACAAGGGGCGGGTCGGGCTTCTGCTCAGCGACCAGATGTGGCTTTGGGCGCGCGGCTATGACGGAGGCGGCCCCTATCTCGATCTGCTGCGCCGCACCGCGCATTGGCTCATGAAGGAGCCGGAGCTCGAAGAGGAGGCCCTGCGGGCGAGCGCCAAGGGCCGCGAGGTGACGGTCGAGCGCCAGAGCGTCTCGGGTCCGGACCGCGAGACCGATCTCATCGGACCGGACGGAAAACGGACCAGGCTCACGATGACCGAAGTCGCGCCCGGCCTCTCGCGCGCCCGCGTCACGGTCGACCGTTTCGGGCTCTACCGGGCCGAGGACGGCGCGCATCGCGCGCTCGTCAGCGTCGGCCCCGAAAACTCGCTCGAAATGCAGGACGTGGTTTCGACGACCGAGAAGCTGAAGCCGATCGTCGAAGCGACCGGCGGGACGGTGCGACGGATCGCGGCCGCCGGCGATGCGATCGCCATGCCGGCGATCGTCGGCCTCAATCCCGCGCCGAGCTACGGCGGGGCGGACTATATCGGGATCAAGCGGACAGGATCGAGCGAGGCGGTCGGGGCGCGATCGACGACGCTCGCCTCGGGCTTCTTCGGCCTCGCCGCGCTTCTGGGCGCCGTCGTCGCCGCATGGCTTGCCGAAAGCGGCCGCCGCTTCCGTCGCCGGGGCTGACGGAACGCGTCAGACCGAGAAAGTCGCCGCGCCATAGCCCGCGTCGGGCGGGATGCTGAGCGTGAAGCCCTTCCCGTCGTCGCGCTTCTTCGCGTCCGGAAGAACGGTGACGATTTTGCGCGCGCGGGCCGCCGCCAGCGCGGAGGCCGTGTCGTTCTCGCGCCCGAGCATTTCGAGATTGAGCCGGGTCGGAAACAGCATCGTGTAGCGGCCGGCCTCCACGTGGGTCAGGGCGCGCGCCGGGTTGAGCCAGGCCGAATCCACCAATTCCGAGCCGTCATGCGCCGCAAGCTGGTCGGCCGGGGCGGAGGCGATGAAGAAATGCGTGTCGAAGCGCTTCGGCAGGATCGGCGGCGTGATCCAGTGCGCGAAGGGGGTGAGCAGGTCAATCGCCGGCTCCAGAGCCTCGGACTCCATCAGCTCGGCGAAGCTCATGCCCGGCGCCTTTTCGGCCAAGCTCCGCGACGCGCGCGCCTTCGACGAACGCCCGCGACCCGCGCGGCCGGGCGAGCAGCACGCCGCATTCCTCGAATGTCTCCCTGACCGCGGCGATGCGCAGCGCGCAAAGCCGCTCGTCCGCTCCGAAGGGCAGGCCCGAGCGATCGAGTTGCGAGGCAAGCGCGAGGTCGTCGGGATCGACGCTGCCGCCGGGGAAGACCAGCGCGCCGGAGGCGAATTCGATCTGCCGGTGGCGGACCACCATGAAGACTTCGAGGCCATCCGCGCCATCTCTGACGAGCAGAACCGTCGCCGCGAGCCGCGGCTCCGGCGCAGATCGCGGATTTGCGTCTGTCGGCATGAGATCGGCCCCTCCCTCCGGCGATGCGGCCAACGCTAATTTGGCGCGGCGGCGTCGGCCGGCTCCGGCGCCGGTGAGGCTTCTGTCGGCTTCCGCGCCGCCTTCTTTTTCTTTTTCGGCTTCTCGTCCTTGGCCGCCGCCTTCGACGGTTCGCCGAGCGCCGCGAGCCGCGTCTGCAAAAGAATGGCGCGCGCTTCGGTCAGGCTCGCCGCGCAGAAGCCGAGCGTCGCCTCCTTCTGATAGGCGCGGCAGGCGTCGTCCCGCTGGCCGGGGAAAGCCTTCTGATCTTCGAGGAGATTGGCGGCGTCGGGGTGGTCGCCGGCGCGCTCCGACAGGGCTTTGAGCGCCTTGCTGATCGTGTTGTCTCCCTGAAAGCGGCGCTTCGCGATCGCCTCCGCCTCGGGCTGAAGCGTCGCCGCGGCCGGCCCCCATAGGCCCCCCGGGCTCGTCTGGCAGTCGGCCGCCTTGAAGACGCAGGCGGTAATCTGGGAGGGAACGAGCACCGCGCCGCTCAGCACGTCGAAAGCGAGAGGGCAGGCGGGAATTTCGGCCTCGTAGCGTTCGAGACCGTCGTCGCTGGGGACGTGGGTCGCCTTGATCGGCGTTTCGCCGACGATATCGACGATGCAGCGCTGGGACGGATCGGCGACCCCCTCTCCGGCGAGCTTCAGCGTGTCGATCTGGACGGAATCGCCCGAGCCGGAAATCTGGAGGAGACCCGATTCGCCGTTGAGCATCAAAGGCTTGCCGACGACCGTTTCGAGCCCCGGCAAGGCGAGCTTGGCCTTGGCTCCCGCTTTCGAGCCGCGCTTTGAAGTCTTCTTGGCCTTGGGCGTCGCGAGCGCGGCTCCGGCCTCTGTGGGGGGCGCCAGCGCCGGGAAGCGCGAGCTGGGCGGCAGCCGGACCGGCGAGGAGGAGACTGAACCAGATCAGGAGGATTCGGCTTCAACTCATGCGCCAACCTGTAAGAGCGCGGCCCCGAAAGGGAAAGGCTTGTTTCGCGCCCGATCCGCGCGGCGCGCGGAAAATTCCGCCGTTTCCGCGCCTTGCGTCCCAAAAAACCCGCTCCTATATACGCCCGGACTGGCGAATTCGACGCCTCCCGAGCGCGCCGATTTTTCGCTGCCACACTTGAACATGAGGGGATCAGAAGGAGTTCTGACGGCCAGGTCTGGCCCGGTTGGAGTCGTTCTCTTGGTCCGGTCGCTTCGGGACCGGATGATCTCGCAAAGAACAGGGGAAACCTTATGGCAAAAGTAATCGGCATCGACCTTGGCACGACCAACTCCTGCGTCGCCGTCATGGAAGGGGCCACCCCCAAGGTGATCGAGAATGCCGAGGGCGCGCGGACCACGCCCTCGATCGTCGCCTTCACCGACGACGGCGAGCGCCTCGTCGGCCAGCCGGCCAAGCGTCAGGCCGTCACCAATCCGGAGCGGACGTTCTTCGCGATCAAGCGCCTGATCGGCCGGTCGTTCGAAGATCCCATGACCAAGAAGGACATGGGCCTCGTCCCCTACAAGATCATTCGCGCCCCCAACGGCGACGCCTGGGTCACCGCCGACGGCAAGCAGTATTCGCCCTCGCAGATTTCCGCCTTCATCCTGCAGAAAATGAAGGAGACGGCCGAGGCCTATCTCGGCGGCCCGGTCACGCAGGCGGTCATCACCGTCCCGGCCTATTTCAACGACGCCCAGCGTCAGGCGACCAAGGACGCCGGCAAGATCGCCGGCCTCGAGGTGCTGCGAATCATCAACGAGCCGACGGCCGCTGCGCTCGCCTATGGCCTCGACAAGAAGAAGACCGGCACGATCGCCGTCTATGACCTCGGCGGCGGCACGTTCGATATCTCGATCCTGGAGATCGGCGACGGCGTCTTCGAGGTGAAGTCGACGAACGGCGACACCTTCCTCGGCGGCGAGGACTTCGACATGCGCCTCGTCGAATATCTGGCGGGCGAGTTCAAGAAGGAGCAGGGGATCGACCTGACGAAGGACAAGCTCGCCCTTCAGCGCCTCAAGGAGGCGGCGGAAAAGGCGAAGATCGAGCTTTCGTCCGCGACGCAGACCGAGATCAACCTGCCCTACATCACCGCCGACGCGTCGGGGCCGAAGCATCTGGCCCTCAAGCTCACGCGCGCCAAGTTCGAGGCGCTGGTCGACGATCTCATCCAGCGCACGGTCGAGCCTTGCAAGAAGGCGCTCAAGGACGCGGGGATTTCGGCGGCCCAGATCGACGAAGTGGTGCTCGTCGGCGGCATGACCCGCATGCCGAAGGTCCAGGAGGTCGTGAAGCAGTTCTTCGGCAAGGAGCCCCATAAGGGCGTCAACCCGGACGAAGTCGTGGCCATCGGCGCGGCGATCCAGGCGGGCGTTCTGCAGGGCGACGTGAAGGACGTGCTCCTGCTCGACGTCACTCCGCTCTCGCTCGGCATCGAGACGCTGGGCGGCGTGTTCACCCGGCTCATCGAACGCAACACGACGATCCCGACGAAGAAGAGCCAGATCTTCTCGACCGCCGAGGACAACCAGACGGCCGTCACGATCCGCGTCTTCCAGGGCGAGCGCGAGATGGCGGCGGACAACAAGGCGCTCGGCCAGTTCGATCTGGTCGGCATCCCCGGGGCGCCCCGCGGCGTGCCTCAGATCGAGGTGACCTTCGACATCGACGCGAACGGCATCGTCAACGTCACCGCGAAGGACAAGGCGACCAACAAGGAGCAGCAGATCCGCATCCAGGCGTCCGGCGGCTTGAGCGAAGCCGACATCAACCGGATGGTGAAGGACGCGGAAGCGCACGCCGCCGACGACAAGAAGCGTCGCGAGACGGTCGACGCCAAGAACCACGGCGAGTCGCTGGCGCACGATGCCGAGAAGGCGTTGGCCGAGTACGGAGACAAGGTGTCCCAGTCCGACCGCGGCGCCATCGAAGCGGCGGTCGCCGCGCTCCGCACCGCTCTGCAGGGCGAGGACGTGGAGGCCATCAAGGCCCGCACCAACGATCTCGCCCAGGCGCAGATGAAGCTCGGCGAGGCCATGTACAAGGCCCAGCAGGCGGGCGCTTCCGGCGATGCCGCCGGCGCGGCCGAGGCCGCAGCCAAGGACGACGTCATCGACGCGGAATTCCGCGAAGTGGACGACGACAAGAAGAAGTCCTGAGAATGAACAATCCGGCCGCCCTGATCGGCGGCCGGACTTGTCTCTGGAAGGAGGCGGCCGCGACGGCTCAATTCCGCATCTGATCCGAGAGCCGGCGCATCCCGCGCCGGTTTTCGCGTAAAGAGGCGGCGGTCGCGGCGGAAACCGAAGAACAGACAGCGGCGCCGGATGGAGCCGGCGGCGACAGGGCGGATCGGAATGATGAATAAAGGCCGAGGGGCGCGCTGAACGATGTCGAAGCGCGATTTCTACGAGGTCCTTGGCGTATCGAGGACTGTCACCGAGGTGGAGATGAAGTCCGCCTTCCGCAAGGCGGCGATGCAGTGCCATCCGGATCGTCATCCCGGCGACAAGCAGGCGGAAGCGCGCTTCAAGGAACTCAACGAAGCCTACCAGCATCTGTCGGACCCGCAGAAGCGCGCGGCCTACGATCGCTACGGCCACGCGGCTTTCGAGCAGTCCGGCGGAATGGGCGACGGCTTCGGCGCCTCGATGTCCGACATATTCGAGGACTTGTTCGGCGAGATGATGGGCGGGCGCCGCAGAGGCGGCGGCTCGGGGCGCGAGCGGGGCGCCGACGTTCGCTACAATCTCGAGATCACGCTCGAGGAAGCCTTTCACGGCAAGACCGCCACCATCAAGATGCCGACCTCCGTCACCTGCGAGGCGTGCTCGGGAACGGGAGCGCGGGCAGGCTCGAAGCCGAATGTCTGCAAGACCTGCGGCGGCCACGGCCGGGTTCGGCAGCAGCAGGGCTTTTTCGCGATCGAGCGCACCTGCCCGACCTGCCAGGGGCGCGGCCAGACCATCGACAACCCTTGCGACAAATGCGCCGGCTCGGGCCGCGTCACGCGGGAGCGCACGCTTTCGGTCAACGTGCCGGCCGGCGTCGAGGACGGCACGCGCATTCGGCTCAGCGGCGAGGGCGAAGCGGGCATGCGCGGCGGCCCGGCGGGCGACCTCTACATCTTCCTGTCGGTGAAGCCCCATCCGGTCTTTCAGCGCGACGGCGCCGACCTCTATTGCCGCGTGCCGATCTCGATGGTTCAGGCGGCGCTCGGCGGCGAATTCATGGTCAAGACGCTGGACGGAACCGAATCGCGCGTGAGCATCCCCGAGGGCGCGCAGTCCGGCCGGCAGCTTCGGCTGCGCGGCAAGGGCATGCCGATCCTGCGCTCGCGCGACTGCGGCGACCTCTTCGTCCAGCTCAATGTCGAGACGCCGCAGAGTCTGACGCGCCGCCAGCGCGAGCTTCTGGCGGAGTTCGAGCAGGAATCCTCGCACAAGACGCATCCCGAGAGCGCGGGCTTCTTCGCGAAGATGAAGGAGTTCTTCGAAGGCTTGAGCTGACGGCTTTGCCGCGCCGGCGAAAGCGCGCTAGAGACGCGGGCCGACCGGGCCTTTCGAGGCGCGTTCCTCCGCGGAGCGGATCATGCAAAGCCATATGCAGAACGAGAAGCGGGCCTTGAGGCTCGGCGATCGCGGACGCTTCCTCAAGTCGCTTGTCGGCAGCCCGCGATTGACAGGCGCCGTCGCCCCGTCGGGCAAGGCGCTCGCGCGGGCGATGGCGGCGGCGTCCGGCCCGCCGCCGCGCGGAATCATCGTCGAACTCGGGCCCGGCACGGGCCCCGTGACGAAGGCGCTCATCCAGCGTGGGGTCGATCCCCGCCGCCTCGTGCTCGTCGAATTCAATCCGGCGTTCTGCCGCCTGCTCGAAGGCCGCTTCGCCGCCGCCCGCGTCATCGAGGGCGACGCTTACGATCTTCCGCGCACGCTTCATGGGCTTGCGGGCGGCGAGATCGCCGCCGTCGTCTCGAGCCTGCCGCTTCTCAACCAGCCGCCGCCTCGGCGCGAGAAGCTGCTCGACGACGCCTTCGCGCTGATGGGGCCGGGCGGCGTCTTCGTCCAGTTCACCTATGGACCCGCCTCTCCCGTTCCGATGAACGCGCTGACCGGCCGCTATGCCGCGCTTCGCAGCGCGCCGGTCTGGCTCAACCTGCCGCCGGCCCGCGTCTGGACCTATCGCCTCGACGGCGCCGCCGAGAGGCGCGCGCATGCGTGAGGGCCTTGCTCCGCGCGACCGTCTGATCGTCGCGCTCGACATTCCCGACGTCAGCGAGGCGGAGCGCCTCGTCGCCCGCATCGGCGAGGCGGCCACGTTCTATAAGGTCGGGATGGAGCTCGCCTATGGCGGAGGGCTTGCGCTCGTTCCGAAGCTTGCGGCCGCCGGCAAGAAGGTCTTTCTCGATCTCAAGCTGCACGACATTCCGAACACGGTCGAGCGCGCGACCGCCCAGGCCGCGAAGCTCGGCGCGACCTTTCTCACGGTCCACGCCTATCCGCAGACGATGCGCGCCGCCGTCGCCGGCGCGAAGGGGACCGGCCTTCGCATCCTCGCCGTCACGGTGCTCACCTCCTACGACGACATGGATCTTCTCGAAGCGGGCTATCGCTTCGGCGTCGTCGAGACGGTGAGGAAGCGCGCGGAGCAGGCGCAGGCGCTCGGAGTGGACGGGCTCGTCGCAAGCGCAGGGGAAGCGCCGGTCGTGCGCGCCGCGGTCGGCAAGGGCATGATCCTCGTCACGCCCGGCATCCGCCCCGCAGGCGTCGCGGTCGGCGACCAGAAGCGGGTGGCGACCCCCTTGAGCGCCATTCGCGACGGCGCGGATTTTCTGGTGGTCGGCCGGCCGATCACGGAGGCGGCGGACCCGCAAAGCGCGGCGTCGGCGATTGTCGGGGAGATCGCGGCGGCGACAACCCCGACGCGCTAGCGTCGCCCACGCAAGAAACAAGGCGAAACCGGCCGGAGCGCCGGCGCCATCGGATAGGAGGAAGCGCCCGTGCCAGTGACCCTTGACCGCAGAATGAGACGGATCGTTTGCGGCTGGACCGCATCGGGCGTTCTTGCGGCGGCCCTGGCTGCGAGCGGCGCGACGGCCGCGTTTTCCGCGCCAGCGACCGGTCCGGCGGGGATCATCCGCGATCTTCAGATTCTGTCGACGGCGCCGGCCTTCGGCGGCGCGACGCCGCCCGGCGCGGCCGGCCCGTACGAGATCGTCACGGCGGTGGCGCATGGCGCGCTCGATCCGCGCGCCGCCGCGAACGCGGGAGTAGCCGACCTTTCCCTCGCGCCGCGCGCTGCCGACGGGCTGGTCGACTACAGCACGGATGTCGTGATCCTTCGGCCGGTCCACGCAGCGGACGCAAGGCGTCTTCTCGTCTATGAAGTCGTCAATCGCGGGCGCAAGCTCGGCATTCCCGTCTTCGTCGGCGCCGACCCGGCGCGCGCGGCGCCGCCGCCCGCAAATTTCCCATCGCTCCTTGCAACGGGCGCGACCCTTGTCTGGAGCGGTTGGCAGGGCGACCTGCCGCAAACAGGGGCCCCGGCGATCGCAGGCGCCGCCCCGATCGGAACGCGTTTCCCGATCGCAAAGGCTGCGGACGGCAAGCCGATCATCGGCTTCAGCCGCGAGGAATTCATCCCCGACTATGCTGGCGGCGCTCCCGATCGCGTCCCGCTTTCCTACGCGCCCGCCGATCCGGCCGACCGCGCGTCTGTGACGTTCACCGCGCGGCAATCGTGGCTCACCGGTTACGGGCGCGCGGCGGAAGGCCATCCGGATTATCGCGCCCCATCCGTCGCCGTGACCGATTGGCGGTATGTCGCGGGCAAGGACGGCGCCGCCGAAGTCGCTTTCACCCCGCCGTCCTCCGTGCCCGGCCCCGACGGCGCGCAAGTCCCGGCCGACGGCGGCACAATCTACAGTTTCGTCTATCGGGCGAAGGACCCGCGCGTGGACGGCGTCGGCTTTGCCGCGGTGCGTGATCTTGTCGCCTTCCTGCGCTCCGGGCGGAAGGACGCTGCGGGACATCCCAATCCGCTCGCCGATCTCGCCGCGGCGCCTTGCATTCGCGCCGCGTGCCCGGCGCACCCGGAAGGCAATTTCGATCTCGCGGTCGGGGTCGGCATTTCGCAGTCGGGCCGCTTCCTGCGCGATTTCCTCTATCAGGGCTTCAACAACGCGGACGGCCGTCCGGTCTTCGATGCGATGATGCCGATCATCGCCGGAGCGCGCCGCACCTGGGTCAATGCGCGCTTCGCCCAGCCGGGCCGCTGGTCCAAGGAGCATGAGGACCACTGGCAACCCGGCGACCAGTTCCCCTTCGCCTATGCCGTGCAGCGCGACCCGGCGGGCGGCCGTGCGGACGGGCTCATGCGCGCCTGCGAAGCGACGCACACCTGCCCGAAGATCATGCAGCTGGACGGCTCGTTCGAGTGGTGGGGCGCGCGCGCCTCGCTCGTGGTGACGAACGGCAAGGGCCGCGACATCGCCCTGCCTCCGAATGTTCGCTACTACCTGATCCCAGGGACGAGGCATGGCGGCGGATCCGGCATCGGCGACGGCGTCCTGACGGCGCCGCGGGCCGGAGACCCCTGCCAGGCGCCGGATTCTCCCATTTCCGAGGCGCCGCCGGAGCGCGCCTTGCTGCGGGCCTTGATCGCCTGGACGGCGGATGGCGCGGCGCCGCCGCCTTCGGCCTATCCGACCGTTGCGGCGCGAACCGCCGTTGCGCCCGCCGAGGCCTTTCCGTCCTTGACCGATCTTGTCGTGCCCGACGGACTGAACGCGGCGCCGGAAAAATTGCATCTCACATCGGCCGGACACGTCAATCCGATCGCGGCGACGACCTATCGCGACGCGCTGCCCGTCATCCGGGAGGGGGCCCTCTATACGCTGCTTGTTCCGAAGACCGACCGCAACGGCAATGAGATCGCCGGCATCCGGCTGCCGGATGTCGCAGTTCCGCTCGCCACCTATACAGGCTGGAACCTGCGCGCGGCCGGCCACGCCATCGGAGAAGCCTGCCTGCTGTCCGGCGGCGCCATTCCGCTCGCCGTCGACAGAAAACAGGCAGGCGAAAAGGACAGCCGCGCCACGCTCGACGAGCTCTATTCGGGCCGGGCCGATTACCAGCGCAAGGTCGCCGCCGCGGCGGACGCGCTGGTCAAGCAGGGCTATCTTTTGAAAGAGGACGCGGAGAGCCGGTATGTCGCGCCCTCCGAACATGTCTCGCCGAAGCTGATCCCGGCGCGCTGACGCGCCGGGCTGTTCCCGCGCAGCTTCGCCTTCGGCTCGGCGCGCCGCGCCAGGCTGCGGGCCAGGCTGGCGAGCGCGGTTTTCGCGGTCCTCGCGCAGCGTCCGCTCGGGCATCCCGGAGCGCGACCGGTCCACCGCGCCGCCATCCCTTCGATGAAGAGATTGCCCCTGAGCGCGAAAGCGCCGCCGTAATCGTAATCCCGCAGACATAACGGTGTTGACAATTCCGGCTTTCCAATGTGTAATGTTTGCGAAATTTACCATCCGATACTCTGAGTTTTTTGGGGAGCACGCCGTGAAAAAGAGAGACATCGATACGGTTTCGCGTTTCGCGTCGGGGGCGACGGGGCTCGTCCTGTCGGCGGGCCTCCTGTGGTCGGCCCCGGCGTCCGCAGCGACGCTTTGGCTGGCCGCCGGCGGCGGCGGCGGCGCCGCGAACGCCTATGCCAGCTCTTCCGGAGGCTACGCCAACTACGCGGGAGACGCCGGCCAGGGCGCCCCATCCGGCAGTAAAGGCCTCGGATCAGACGGCGGCGGCGGAGCCGGCGGCGTCAATGGCGGCGGTGGCGGCGGCGGAGTCGGCGGCGACAACGTTGGCGGCGGCGCCGGCACAGGCAGCGCAAACGCCAACGGCGGCGGCGGCGGCGGCTGGCGTGGGAACGGCGGCGACGGGGCGGGCTTCATCACAATCTATGAGAACGGCGGCGCCGGCCTCGGCGGATCCGGTCCTTCGACTTTCGCCGGCGGACTCGGCGGCCAGGTCGGCGGGGGAATGGCTAACGGCGGCTACGGCGGCGGCGGCGGCGGCGGCTGGGGCGGCGGCGGCGGCGGGGGCGGCTATTCGGGCGGCGGCGGCGGCAGCGGCATCGCTGGCGGCGGGGGTGGCGGCGGCTCGTACGTATCCTCCGCATTCACTTACAGCATCTTCCGCCCGGCATATTCGGGGACCCCGAACGGGGGCGGCGGCGCCGGAACTCGACGGCTCCTTCACGATCTCTACGTGGGACGCTAACTACTACACGACGTTCAACTACACCGGCGGCGTGCAAACCTATGTCATTCCGGTGAGCAACTCTTACGAAATGGCCGCGGTGGGCGCGCAGGGCGGCTCGGCGGAATGGTCCGGCGACGTCGGCGGATATGGCGCCGAAGCCGTCGGCCTCTCGGTCTGGTTGAACGCGGGCACGACGCTTGACATCGTCGTGGGCGGCGCGGGCATGACCGGCGACTTTTACGACCCTACGGGCGGCCCGTGGTCCGGCGGCGGCGGCGGCGGCACCTTCGTCTACACCGACACGGCCGCCCCGGAGCCGGCCACCTGGGCGATGATGCTGATCGGCTTCGCCGGCCTCGGCTTTTCAGGCTATCGCCAAACTCGCAAACCCGCCTCGACATTCATTGCTGAAAATCAGAATGGATGTTAGGCTGGCCTCATGAGACGACCACGCCATGCGAGAGGAATTTGCAGGCTCTTATGGCGCTAATTGTTGGTTGCCCGGGATCCGCTCTGGCGTCATGGCCGGCCTTTGTGCCGGCCATCCACGCCGAGCCAGTACAATTCAGCGGAGAGATATGGCTAGGCGGCCGCACCTGAGCGCCGCTTCCGCCAGAGGCCGCTGGAGTTTCAGCGCTTCGCCCGTTTCACCCTCAGCCCGTCGGGAGGCTTCGGTGGCGACCGAAACGTCTGATCGCCTTCGGGAAGTATGATGCGCTCTCCATAGGAGAGTTGCTATGCCCCCTGGCGCCGAATTGCTTGCCATGCCTCAGCCTGACGCCGAGCACATCGAGATCACGCCATCCGTCCTCTACGTCGGCGCCCCCGTTGCGCTGATAACAAGCCTCAACCCTGACGGTACGACCAATATCTCGCCGATGTCCTCGGCCTGGATGCTCTTCGATCGCGTCGTCCTGGGGATGACGTCGACGAGCAAAGGTCGGGAGAATGCGGCGCGAGACCGTCAGATCGTCATCAATTTTCCCTCACCGGACCTTTGGCGGAAGGTTGAGGCAATCGCGCGCGGGACCGGTCGTAATCCCGTGCCGCCTCACAAGGAGAAGATCGGCTACAAATTCCAACCTGAGAAGTTTGAGACTTCTGGCTTCACCCCGCAGGCATCGACCGTGGTCAGACCGCTGCGGATCGCGGAATGCCCGATCCAGTTCGAGGCCGAGGTTGTAGCATGTCATGACCCCGGGGATGATTGGTCTCCGGAACGGCCGGAGGCTTTCCAGATTATCGAAGCAAAAGTTGTCAAGGTGCATGCCCATCGGAACATCGTTGTGCCCGGCACCCATCACATAGACACCGCCAAGTGGGGCCCGCTGCTCTATGTCTTTCGACACTATTTTGGCACAGGCCCTGACCTCGGACGGACGTTCAAAGCCGAAATATGAGGACGCAAGGATAAGGAGCCATGTTGAGCACCGCCGCCTTTGCCGAGACCGCCGCCCTGGTCGGCGATCCCGCCCGCGCCAATATGTTGGCTGCGTTAATGGACGGCCGCGCCCTTACAGCGACGGAGCTGGCCCGCGTCGCCGGTGTTACGCCACAGACCGCCAGCGGCCACCTGGCGCGGCTGACAGACGCTGGTCTCCTGGCGATGGAGCGTCAAGGCAGACATCGCTATCACCGCCTCGCCTCGCCCGCCATCGCCAGCATGCTGGAAAGCATCATGGCCGTCGCCGGCGGTCTGAATAGCGGGAACGGGCCACGAAAGAGGACGGCGGTTGTGGTCGGCCCGCGCGACAAGGCATTGCGTCGCGCCCGTACTTGCTATGACCACCTCGCGGGACAAGTCGCAGTAGCGATGGCCGATAGAATGGCGGAACTCGGATTCATCGATTTCTCGGCTGATGGCGGTGCGCTCACAGAGGATGGCGCCTCCCTCTTGCGCCGCCTCGGAGTCGATCTCGATGGTGCGGCCGCGCGCTCGAACCGGCGGGGAGGACCAATATTCTGTCGTCCCTGCCTCGATTGGAGCGAGCGCCGCTCGCACATCGCCGGTTCAGTCGGCGCAGCCATATGCGGCGCGTGCTTTTCTCATGGCTGGATACGCCGCATCGAAGGCACTCGCGCCGTCGGCATCACTCCGTCCGGACACGTGGCGCTAAGCAATGCGTTTGGCCCAGGCATCATGGGATAGCCATCGCGCCGACCAGATCAACATGTCGCGGGTCCAACACTTTAGCTAATGCAGCTTCACCTTCGGCTCGGCGTGCCGCGCAAGGCTCCGGGCCAGGCTGTCGAGCGCGGTCTTCGTGGTCCCGTGCAGCGCCCGCTCGTGCATCTTGTAGAGCGACCGGTACATCCAGCGCGCCACCATCCCTTCGATGAAGAGATTGCCCCTGAGCGCGAGGTTCATGAGATTGCCGACCGCGCCGATGCGGCCGAAGGACACGAGCGAGCCGAAGTCGCGATAGGCGAAAGGTTCGAGCGGCTTGCCTTCGAGCCGGCGCGCGATCTGCTTCGCCAGATGCGACGCCTCCTGATGGGCGGCTTGCGCGCGCGGCGGGACGGGCGCGTCGGAATCCGCGCGTGGAACCGCCGCGCAATCGCCGATCGCGAAGATGTCGGGGTCGCGCGTCGTCAGGAGCGTCGGCGTCGTCACGAGCTGGTTGGCCCGGTTCGTCTCGAGCCCGTCCAGATCGCGCAGGATGTCCGGCCCCTTCACGCCGGCCGCCCAGACCACAAGCTCCGCCGGAATGAATTCGCCGTTCGCCAGCTCGATCCCGTCGGCGCGCACGCCGGCGACCCGCGCGTTCGTGCGCACTTCGACCCCCAGCTTGTTGAGGAGCTCCAGCGTCGCATCGGACACGCGTTCGGGCAGCGCCGGCAGCAGGCGCTGCGCGCCCTCCACCAGGATGATGCGGATGTCCTTGTCGGGATCGACCTGATCGAGCCCGTAGGCGACGACCTCGCGCGCCGTCTGATAG
This sequence comes from uncultured Alphaproteobacteria bacterium, assembly GCA_963741845.1. Taxonomy (GTDB): domain Bacteria; phylum Pseudomonadota; class Alphaproteobacteria; order Rhizobiales; family Beijerinckiaceae; genus Roseiarcus. The sequence continues at coordinate 20,439 of CAVUJV010000028.1, read as the reverse complement.
AGTTCGGCCGCAAGCTCCGTGCCGGTCGCGCCCGCTCCGATGATCGCGACATGCAACTGCCCGGGGTGGATCGGCTCCGTCTGAGACTGGACGCGCAGGAAGGCGTTGAGCAGGCGGTTGTGAAAGCGCGTCGCCTGATCCGCGGTCTCGAGCGGGATCGCATATTCCGCCGCGCCGGGCGTCCCGAAATCGTTGGTGACGCTGCCGATGGCGATGACCAGCGTGTCGTAAGGAATCTCGCGGGGCAGGGCGATCTGCCTTCCGTCCTCGTCGAAGGTCGCGCCGACCTGAACCATCTTCCGCGCGCGGTCGAGCCCGACCATCTCGCCGTAATGATAGCGGAAGTGATGCCAGTGGCCTTGCGCGAGATAGTTCAGCTGATGCTCGGAAGGGTCCATGCTTCCGGCCGCGACCATGTGCAGCAGCGGCTTCCAGAGATGGGTGCGGCCGCGTTCGACGAGGGAGACGTCCGCGACGCCGCGCTTGCCGAGCGTGTCGCCGAGATGGGTGACGAGTTCGAGCCCGGCCGCGCCGCCTCCGACGACGACGATCCGATGCAGGCCGGCTGGCGCGCCTTGAGCGCCCGGCGAGTCCCGGCCAGGCGCCGCCAAAGGAAGAGTGGGCGTCTCGGCGTCGATCGGGCTGCCCCCAATAGAAACTGGCGCTGACGGCGCAGTTGTTCGGACGCCTGTCTATCATGATCCGCGCGAAGGGTCATTCGCGATCCTCCGGGGAGCGCGCGCCCGTGTCTGCTTGCTCCGCGCGGGAGGATGGATAGAGTGCCCCGCCGGACAGGGAGAACCGAATGCCCAAGGGCTATGTCATCGCGCGGGTCGACATCAAGGACCCCGACGCCTATGCGCGCTACGCCGCAGCCGCCACGAAGGCGATCGCCGCTCACGGCGGAAGGCCGCTCATTCGGGGCGGCCGGCACGAGGCGCTCGAAGGCAAGGCGCGCGGCCGCAACGTCGTGATCGAGTTCGAGTCCTACGACGCCGCGCGCGCCTATTATTACTCGGCGGAATATCAGGCCGCGAAGGCGCTCCGCGAAGGGGCGGCCGAGGCCGAGTTCGTTCTGGTCGAGGGAGCGTGACATGGCGAAGGGCTACTGGATCGGGCATGTCGATGTGACCGACCCCGAGAATTACGCAAAGTACCGCGCGCTGAACGGCGCCGCCTTCGCGAAATACGGCGGCCGCTTCCTGGTGCGCGCCGGAACGCAGACGGTCGCCGCGGGCGCCGCCAAGTCGCGGCCGGTGGTGATCGAGTTTCCGGACTATGCCGCCGCGCTCGCCTGCCTCGAATCGGAGGAATACAAGCGGGCCGCCGTGTTTCGCGACGCGGGCGCGGTTCTCGACCTCGTCGTCGCCGAGGGCTACGACGGCCCGCAGCCGGGCTGATCGGGAGACGGGCTCATGGCCGATATGCGGGTGATCGTCGCCGGCGCCGCCGGCCGGATGGGGCGGATGGTCTTGCGCGCCATGCGCGAAGTGGACGGCTTCGCGCTCGCCGGGGCGCTGGAACGGGAGAACTCGCCGTGGCTGGGCCAGGACCCCGGGCCGCTTTCGGGGGGGCCTGCAAGCGGGCTCGTCATCGTTTCGGACGCCCTGCCGCTGCTTCTGGAAGCCGACGCGATCATCGACTTCTCGTCCCCCGCCGCGACCGTCGAACTGTCCGCGCTGGCGGCGCAGGCGCGCATCGCGCATGTGATCGGGACGACGGGCCTCACCGACGAGGACCTCGCCCGGATCGAGGCGGCCGCCCGCCATGCGCCCATCGTGCGGTCCGGCAACATGAGCCTCGGCGTCAATCTGCTCGCCGCCCTGACCAAGGCCGCCGCGGCGGCGCTCGACGACGGCTACGACGTCGAGATCGTCGAAATGCATCACCGGATGAAGGTCGACGCCCCGTCGGGCACCGCCCGGATGCTCGGAGAGGCGGCGGCGGCGGGCCGCGGCGTATCGCTGAAGACCCACACGGCCGCGCCGCGCGAAGGCATCACCGGGCCCCGGAAGAAGGGGAAATCGGCTTCGCCTCGCTGCGCGGCGGCACGGTCGTCGGCGAGCACAGCGTGATTCTCGCCGGCGAGGGGGAAAGGATCGTTCTGACCCATCACGCCGAGGACCGGGCGGTGTTCGCCTATGGCGCGCTGAAGGCGGCGGCCTGGGCGCAGAAGAAGAAGCCCGGCCTCTATTCCATGGCCGACGTGCTGGGACTGAGCGACCTCTGATCGGGTCCTGACGGACCGCATCAAGAAAAAGCCCCGGACGCCTGGGCGTCCGGGGCCGATGCTTGCGCTCTTTAGGAGCGGGCGTTTCAGTTGTTGCGCTGCGAGCCCGTCAGCATCAGGATCGCCTGGAACATGTTGATGAAGTCCAGGTAGAGCCTGAGCGCGCCGTGGATCGACTTCTTGTGAGTCATCTCATAGGTGTCGCCGCCGGCGTACATCGCCTTGATCGACTGGGTGTCCCAGGCGGTGAGGCCCGCGAACACGAGCACGCAGATCACCGACAGCGCGAACTGCAGGCCGGTGCTCTGCAGGAACAGGTTGATCAGGCTCGCCACGATGAGGCCGATGACGCCCATCATCATGAACGAACCCATCGCCGACAGGTCGCGCCGCGTCGTGTAGCCGTAAAGGCTAAGGCTCGAGAAAGCGACCGCGGTGGCGAAGAAGGCCCGTCCGATCGACGCGCCGGTGTAGATCACCAGCAGCGAGGACATCGAAAGGCCGATCAGCGCCGCGAAGGCGATGAAGGCGTTGCGCGCGGTCGCGACCGACATCGACTCGAGGCGAGCCGAGAGCCAGAACACGAGCGCGAGCGGCGAAAGCACGATCAGCCAGCGCAGCGGCGATGCGTAGATCGTGTGGCCGAATTCGGTGAGGCCGAGACGGCCGTCGCCCGTCGCGACTGTTCCAAACGCGAAGGCGCCGTAAGCGACGAGGCCGGTCACGCCGAGGCCTAGCGTCATATAATTGTAGACGCCGATCATATAGGCCCGGAGGCCCTGATCGACGACGCCGGCGCCGGACCGTGCGTACCCAGCGCCGAAGCGCGGGTTGGCGTAGCGGTCATAGTCGGACATGGTAAGAAACCTCATGGGTCAAGGGCAGCGCCTGTCCGGGTGAACAGGCGCCTATGACATAATATGGCGGAGCGCCCTCACCCTGCAAGGGAAACCGGATTACGGTTACGTAATTTGAAAAGCCGGCGTCCAAAATTGTTGGACCGGGAAGCGCTTTTCATGGCGCCTGCGAACAAATCGGCGCTCCCGCGCCAAGATTCTGGCCGATTGTCGCCCGATTTGGCCCGCCAGACAACCCGCAAGGCTCCCGCGAGGCGGCTGGCGAATCTATGGACGACGGCCGGTTTCCTTGCATTCGTCTGGAGGGAGACGGGCGCTCTGTTCCGCCCCCTTGGGCGTCCGATCCGGGGACGTCCGGCGGTTCAATGGCCTCCGCCGCCGGCGGCCATGACCGGCTTGCGCATCAGGGCGGCAAAGCCCACGCAGGCGATGAAGATCACGGTGAGGGCGAGGAAGACGTCGGCAAGCGCCATGACCTCCGCCTGCCGCCGGACGATGAGCGCGAGCTGCCGGGTCGCGGCGAGCGTCGCGTCGGAGCCGCGCGAGGCAAAAGCCCCGGTCATCGCGGCGAACCGCTCCTCGACCGCCTGCCGCCCCCAGATCACCGATTCCCGCAGCCGCTCGAGATGCAGGTCCATGCGTTTGTCGAGCAGGGTGTTGATGAGCGCCAGGCCGACCGCGCCGCCAAGGTTGCGCATGAGATTGAAGAGCCCCGAGGCGTTCTTCATCTTCTGCGGCGGCATGGTGCCGAGCGCCAGCGTGTTGATCGGCACCATCGACAGCATGAGACCGACGCCGCGGCAGACCTGCGGCATGAGCAGCTCGTAGAAGTCCCAGTCGACGGTGACGAACGACGCCTGATAGGTCCCGATCGCGAAAAGGATGAAGCCGATCGCGATCATGAGCCGCGGATCCATCTTCGTCATGAGTCGGCCGGCGAAGGGCGCGGTGATGAACATGCAGGCGCCGGTCACGAACATGGTCTTGCCGATCATCAGCGAGGAATAGCCGCGAACGGCCGCGAGATAGACCGGATAGATGTAGGTCAGTCCGTAAAGCCCGATGCCGAGCACGAAGCCGAAGATCGTGCCGGTCGCGAAATTGCGGTCGCGGAACGTGCTGAGATCGACGATCGGCTGCCGGGCGACGAAGACGCGCCAGAAGAACAGCACCGAGCAGACCGCCGAGACGATGATGGCGAGGGTGACCGGCGTGCTCGAAAACCAGTCTTTCGACGGTCCTTCCTCCAGCGCATATTCGAGCGCCCCGAGAAAGCCCGCCATCGTCAGCAGGCCGAAATAGTCGAAATGGGTCAGGAGCGACCAGTCCGGCTCGTCGAAGTCGATGAGAAGCCAGGCCGCGGCGGTGACGATGATTCCGGGGATCAGGTTCACCAGGAACAGCCAGTGCCAGGAGAACCAGTCGGTCAGATAGCCGCCGATGGTCGGGCCGATCGTCGGGGCGAGCGTGGCGACGAGCCCGATGATCGGCGAGATGATCGGCTGCTTGTCGCGGGGAAAGATCGTGAAGGCGGAGGCGAAGACGGTCGGGATCATCCCGCCGCCGATGAAGCCCTGCAGCGCGCGCCACACGATCATCTCGTCGATCGAGTTTGCGCGGGCGCACATGAAGCTCATCAGCGTGAAGCCGCCGGCCGAGATCGCGAAGATGATGCGCGTCGAAAACACCCGCGACAGGAAGCCCGACAGCGGGATCATGATGACTTCGGCGATCAGATAGCTTGTCTGGACCCAGGTGATCTCGTCCGACGAAGCCGACAGGCCGGCCTGGATCTGGGACAGCGAAGCCGAGACGATCTGGATGTCCAGGATGGCCATGAACATCCCGAACACCATGAAGATGAAAGCCGCGATCCGCCGCGCCGTGAACTGCGGAACCACGGCCCCCACCGGCGCCGGCGCGGCCCGCGCCGGGAGAGCCGGCGCCGTTCCGGGGCGGAGCGCGGCCGCCTCGCTCACGGCCGGTCGCCCTTCGACGCGGAAGCCCAAAGTCCGAGCGCGCCGAGAATCGTCGGCTTCGGCGCGTCCGGATCGCGGGTATGGACGGTGGCGATGACCGAGAGGCCCGGGCGCAGCGGCGTTTCCTTGAGGACTTCCTCGGGGAAGCCGATGCGAACCGCGACGCGCTGCACGACCTTGGTGAAATTGCCCGTGGCGTTGTCGGGCGGCAGGAGCGAGAACTGCGAGCCGGAGGCGGGAGCGATCGACTTCACGACGCCTTCGACGACCTTGCCGTCGAGCGCGTCGATGGCGACGTCCACCTTCTGGCCCGGCTTGATCCCGGCGAGCTGGGTCTCCTTGAAATTGGCGTCGACATAGGAGGCGTTGAGCGGCACCAGCGCCATGAGGCGCGTGCCCGCCGAGACGAGATTTCCGACCTCGGCCGCCTTGTTGCCGATCATGCCGTCGAAGGGCGCGACGACTTTCGTGAAGGAGAGGTCGCGCTCGACCTTGTCGAGAGCCGTGACGAGTTCGCCCCGCTGGCGTGTCGCCTCGTCCCGCTGGGCCTTCAGCACTTCGAGATTGTCCCGGATCCCGTCGAGGGCGGCGGCGGCCGAGGCTGCGCCGGATCGGGCGGCGAGGAGGGCGGCGGCGGTGCGGTCGCGGTCGGCGGTCGCCTGCTCGAGCCGCTGCTGCGAGCCGAAGTTCGCCTGAGCCAGCTTCAGCGACCGGTCATATTCGAGCGAGGCGCGCTCGGCGTCGGCCTGAGCCCCCTTGAACTGGGCCCCGGCGCTCTGCACCTGCGCCTCGCCCTGGGCGATGGCCGCGCCCTGGGCGTCGATCTGCCGGCTGATCCGGGCGATGGTCGCGTCCTGCGTCGCGATCCTGGCCTTCGCGGCGTCGATGGCGACCTGATAGTCGCCCGGGTCGATCTGCGCGAGCAGGTCTCCCTTGTGCACGATCTCATTGTCCGCGACGGGAACGGAGAGAAGGTGGCCCGAGGCCTTGGCCGCGATGATCGCGGTGTCCGCGCCGACATAGGCGTCGTCGGTCGAGACGAGGAAGCGCCCCTCGACAAAATAATCGTAGGCCTCCCGTCCCCCGAAAACGACCCCCGCGAGGATGACGGCGGGCAGGACAAATCGTCGCACGCGCCCGGCCTTTTTTGGCCCCGGCGCCCGCGTCGCGGGCGGCCCGCCGGGCCTCGTCGTCGCCGGCACGCCCGCCCCGGCAACCGGCGCGGGAACGGGCGCCGCGGTTGGCGCCGGCCGCGCCTGCGGCTCGGCCGCCAGCTTCGAATCGAAGGTGGACGTATTCGCCATAACAAACCCCTCTGACCGAACGGTTCGGTCATTTTTGGTTGACATAGCCTAGTCGGGGGCCTTATGCAATAAAAATCGAACCGAACGGTTCGGTCAACATTGGGGCGGCGACCTGTGGATCAAGGGCCAATGGACGCGAACATTCTCGAACAGGAAGCGGCCCGGCAGGACGGCGGCGCGAAACTTCGCCAGATCATGGACGGCGCGCGATCGGTCTTCCTCGCCTCCGGCTTCGACGGCGCGAGCATGAACGACATCGCGCGCGCGGCAGGCGTCTCCAAGGGGACGCTCTACGCCTATTTCAATTCCAAGGAAGATCTCTTCAAGGCGATCATCCGGGCGGAATATGCGCAGGCGGCCGAGAGACTATGCGCATTCAAGCGCGCGGGCGACGCCCGGGAGATGCTCACCGACTTCGGCTTCCGCCTCATCAGCCGGATGTCGGAGCCGAGCACGCTGGCCTTCGCGCGGGTCGTCGTCGCCGCGGCCGGAAAATTTCCGAATGTCGGCCGCTTCTTTTACGAGTCCGGTCCGCTCTATGGCGCGACCCGGCTCGCGGAAGAGCTTGTGAACCTCGAGAAGGCCGGGGCGCTGAAAGTGCCCGATCCGGAGCGGGCGGCCTGGCAGTTCGTCGACCTCTGCCAGAGCTATGTCTATAAGCGCCTGCTCTTCGGCGTTGTCGACAGCGTCACGCCCGAGGAGATCGAAGCCTCCGTCAAGGCCGGGGTCGACGTGTTCCTGGCCGCCTACGGCGTTTGATCCTTCCGGCGTCGCTCGGTCTTGCATCGAGGCCCTTCGCGGGTCCATGACCGGCCGCATGAACGTCTCCGCTCCTCCCCGCAACTGGCTCAACGAGATCCGCCCCGCCATGCGCGACGTCGCGCCGAGCGGGATCGTCGAAGTGTTCGACTACGGGCGCGGGCGGCAGGGCCTCATTCCGCTCTGGGTCGGCGAGGGCGACCTGCCGACGCCGCCCTTCATCCTCGACGCGGCCAAGGCCTCGATGGATCGGGGCGAGACCTTCTATACGGCGCAGGCGGGCATCCCGGATTTCCGCAAGGCGGTGGCGGCCTATATGACGCGCGCCTATGGCGCGGGCCCGGACGGCAGGCCCTTCCCGCCCGAGCGCTTCTTCGCGACGATCGGCGGCATGCATGCGATCGAGATCGCGATGCGGCTCCTCGTCGGCCCCGGCGACGAGGTTCTGATCCCGTCCCCGGCCTGGCCGAATTTCGTCGGCGCGGTCGAGAGCGCGGGCGCCCGCTCGGTCCCCGTGCGTCTCGACCAGACCGGCCGCTGGAGCCTCGATCCCGAAAAGCTCGCGGCCGCCGTCACGCCCGCGACGAGGGCGATCGTCTTCAATTCGCCGGCCAATCCGACCGGATTCGTCGCGAGCCTGGACGAGATCGCGGCGACCCTGGAGATCGCCCGGCGCCATGACCTCTGGATCGTCGCCGACGAGGTCTATGGCCGCCTGACCTACGACGGAAAGCGCGCGCCCTCGTTCCATGACGTGATGGCGCCCGAAGACAAGGTGATGTTCGTCCAGACGCTGTCCAAGAACTGGGCGATGACCGGATTCCGGATCGGCTGGCTGGAGGCGCCGCCGGACCTTGCGCCCGCGATCGAGAATCTGGTGCAGTTCACGACTTCGGGCGTGCCGGTCTTCAACCAGCGCGCCGCGATCGCCGCGCTCGAACAGGGCGAGGACTTCCTCGCCTTCCAGATCGAGCGTTGCCGCAAGTCCCGCGACGCGCTGTCGAAGGCGCTCGCGGCCACGGGCCGGGTCCGCTTCTTCGAGCCGGAGGGCGCGTTCTATTTGTTCTTCGCCGTCGACGGCTATCCGGATTCGCGGGCGCTCGCCTTCCGGCTGATCGACGAGGCCGGGGTCGGGCTGGCGCCGGGCGCGGCCTTCGGCCCCGGCGGCGAGGGCTGGCTGCGCCTCTGCTTCGCCCGCGACCCGGCGGAAATGCAGGAGGCGGCGCGGCGGCTTTCGGAGTGGCTGAAGCGCTGATCCTCCGCCAAAAGTCCAATGCTGCTATGGCGAAAGGGCCTCTGGCGCCGCAGCGGCCCAGCCTTTAAATGCCTCTGAAGTTCGTCAGGAGATCGTCATGTTCGCTCGCCCGCGCCGCAGCGTCCTTTACATGCCCGGCTCCAATCCGAAGGCGCTCATGAAGGCGCCGACGCTGCCGGCCGACGCCCTGATCCTCGATCTTGAGGATTCCGTCTCGCCCGACGCCAAGGAGGCGGCCCGGGCGCAGGTCGTCGAGGCGGTCAAGGGCAATTTCGGCGGCCGGGAGGTCGTGATCCGGGTCAACGGGCCCCATACGCCCTGGGGGCCGGACGACCTCGTCGCCGCGGCGATCGCCGGCCCGGACGCGATCCTTCTGCCCAAGGTCGACGGGCCGGGCGCGATCATGCACGCCGCCCGCATCCTGCGCGAGGCGGGCGCCCCGGACAAAACCCGCATCTGGGCGATGATGGAGACGCCGAACGCCATCCTGAGCGCCGGACAGATCGCGGCGGTGGCCGCCGATTCCGCCTCGCGGCTCGCGGTCCTCGTCATGGGCCTCAACGACCTCGCCAAGGAGACCCGCGCCCGCCTGACCCCCGGCCGGCCGACCATGACGGCCTGGCTCGCCAATTGCGTCGTCGCCGCGCGCGCCCACGGCATCGACATCATCGACGGCGTCTACAACGACATCCGGGATCTCGACGGCTTCCGCGCCGAATGCCTGCAGGGGCGCGACATGGGCCTCGACGGCAAGACCCTCATTCACCCGAGCCAGATCGACATCTGCAACGAGGTCTTCGCGCCTTCGAGCGCCGAGGTCGAGAGCGCGCGGGCGATCATCGAGGCTTTCGGCCTGCCCGAGAACGCGGGCAAGGGCGTGATCCAGCTCAACGGCCGGATGGTCGAGCTTCTGCACGCCGACATGGCGCGCCGCACGCTCGCCATCGCCGACGCCATCGCCACGATGGGCAAAGCGGCGGCCTGACGGCCGCGCAACAGCACGAGAACGGAGCCTTGCGCATGAGCGCGCAGAATCATTCGCTTTTCCAGCTCGGGCCGGACGCGACCCCCTACCGCAAGCTCACGAGCGAGGGCGTGCGCGTGGAAAAGGCGTTCGGCCGCGAGATGCTGGTGGTCGAGCCAAAGGCGCTGACCCTGCTCGCCGAAGCCGCGATGACCGACATCAACCATCTGCTGCGGCCCGGCCATCTCGCGCAGCTCGCGCGCATCCTCGAAGATCCGGAGGCGACCGACAACGACAAGTTCGTCGCCTACGACCTTTTGAAGAACGCCAATATCGCGGCGGGCGGCGTGCTCCCGATGTGCCAGGACACCGGCACCGCCATCGTCGTGGCGAAGAAGGGCCGGCGCGTCTGGACCGAGGGCGACGACGAGGCGGCCATCGCGCAGGGCATCAGGGACGCCTACGCGAAGAAGAACCTGCGCTACAGCCAGGTCGCCCCCTTATCGACCTTCGAGGAGAAGAACACCGGCTCGAACCTGCCGGCGCAGATCGACATTTCGGCCGAGGGCGACGATTCCTACAAGTTCCTGTTCATGGCCAAGGGCGGCGGCTCGGCCAACAAGACCTTTCTCTATCAGGCGACGCCCTCGATCCTCACCCACGAGCGGATGCTCGCCTTTCTCAAGGAGAAGATCCTTACCCTCGGCACGGCGGCCTGCCCGCCCTACCATCTCGCCATCGTCATCGGCGGCCTTTCCGCCGAACAGACGCTGAAGACCGTGAAGCTCGCCTCCGCCCGCTATCTCGACGGGCTGCCGACCAGCGGGGCCGAGGACGGGCGCGCCTTCCGCGACGTGGAGTTCGAGGACGAGATCTGGAAGCTCACGCAAAGCCTCGGCGTCGGCGCGCAGTTCGGCGGCAAGTATTTCTGCCACGACGTGCGCGTCATCCGCCTGCCGCGCCACGGCGCCTCGCTGCCGATCGGGCTCGGCGTCTCCTGCTCGGCCGACCGGCAGGCGCTCGGCAAGATCACCCGCGAGGGCGTGTTCCTCGAAGAGCTGGAGCACGACCCGGCGCGCTTCCTGCCCATCGTGGACGAGGCGAAGCTCGGCGGGCCGGTCGTCGCCATCGACCTCAGGCGGCCGATGAAGGACATTCTCGCCGAGCTTACGAAATGCCCGATCCGCACCCGCGTCGCGCTGACCGGGCCGATGATCGTGGCGCGCGACGCGGCGCATGGCAAAATCCGCGAGCGGCTGGAGCGGGGCGAGCCGATGCCGCAATATCTGCGCGACCATCCGGTCTATTACGCGGGGCCCGCCAAGACGCCGGCGGGCATGCCCTCGGGCTCCTTCGGGCCGACGACGGCGGGGCGGATGGATTCCTTCGTGGACCAGTTCCAGGCGGCGGGCGGCTCGCTCGTCATGCTCGCCAAGGGCAACCGCTCGAAGGCGGTGCGCGACGCCTGCCAGAAGCACGGCGGCTTCTATCTCGGCTCCATCGGCGGCCCGGCCGCGCGCCTCGCGCAGGATTGCATCAAAAAGGTCGAGGTGCTCGAATATCCCGAACTCGGCATGGAGGCCGTGTGGCGGATCGAGGTCGAGAATTTCCCGGCCTTCGTCGTGGTGGACGACAAGGGCAACGATTTCTTCAAGGAGCTGAATCTGGGGTGAGAAAGCCGGACGCGCTTTGGCCGCAGCATCTCCGAGAGGGTTTGAACGACTCGGGCACGCGTCACGGGGAGATGGGTCCGAATGCCAAGAACGATCTGTATCCGAAATGTGCCTGAGGACTTGCGTCGTAGACTCAAATCGCGCGCCGCCCTCGCGGGCAAGTCGCTATCCGACTTTATTCCTGCTTGAGAAAGTTCGGACTGAGGCCGCGAGGAGCGACCGAGCATCCCGGAATGCGGCTGTGCCCGCCTCTCCGAAAGAGCCCCCGTCACGTCGGTCGAACCCGCAGACGCGGTACGCGCGGAACGCGATTCGGCATGCCGCCGCCCATCATAGACGCTCCGTTTTTCGATCTCGCGATGATAGGATGAATTTTCGGAGATCCTCTGGCGTGACCAAGGTCGTTCTCACCACACGCTTGTCGTCGGCCTATGACGACGAAAGGGAGAGCCGATATCACTTTCCGGGGACGTACCTGAACCAGAATTCGGTCTGCGGTCGGAGACTGGTGTGTCTACTATGAGCCGCGCCGCACGAGCGCGGACGGGTCTGCGACGGGCGGAATGCAGTCCTACTTCGCCACAGCGCGCGTCGTGGACGTCAATCGCGATCCTACGAACGACGATCGGTTCTACGCCACCGTGGCCGACTATCTTGAGTTCGATCATCCTGTTCCGTTCCGTGAGGGAGATCGAACCTATGAGCGCCAGCTAACGAAAGCCGACGGATCCACAAATCGCGGAGCATTTGGTCGAGCCGTTCGCCAGGTTGCAGACGACGAGTTCGATCGATTCTTCGCGCGGGATTCATGAAGGCGCTTGCGGACGAAGCTTTTGCATCGTCGCCTAGTGGCCCGACCCATCGATGAGGCATTCTTCGAAGAAGTCCGGGGCCGAGTTTGAAAGGCCGATTGTCGAGAGGATCGTCGCTAGGCCGTTTCGCGAGGCCGCCTTCGCCGAGGCCGTGAAGACCGCTTACGACAACACCTGCGCAATGACCGGATTGCGAATTGTTAATGGCGGTGGCCGCGCTGAGGTTCAGGCTGCTCATATCCGGCCTGTTCACCGAAACGGACCGGACGCGATACGAAACGGATTGGCGTTGTCCGGCACTATGCACTGGATGTTCGACAGGGGGCTGGTATCTGTCGCTGATGATTTCACGCTTCTCGTCGCTTCCTCGGGCGTTCCGGAGGCAATAGGTCGAATGTTGAACCCAACTGGCCGGCTTCGCGATCCCGGTCGTTCAGAATTCCGCCCGCATCCGGGTTTCCTGAAATTCCACAGGGATAACGTCTTTAAGGGGTGAAAGGCCGATAGACGCGAAGCGCCTTCGGTTCGCCGACAGTCCAGCGCCTGCCCTTCACAGCTCCTTCGGCTCGGTCACGGCCGGATCGCGCTCCCAGCCTTCGTTTTCGAGCACGATCGCTTCGATCGCCACCGCGCCGGCGTTGGCGTCGAGATCGGGCAGGGCCTGATAGGCAGAGGGCCAGCAGCGATAGATGCGGTAGGCCAGCGCGACCTGGCCGGCCTCGTTCATGAATTCGAGGATGACGTCCTTGCGGAAGTCGGCGAGGGAGACCTCGGCGCCGAGGCCCGCGCCGAATTGCCAGACCTTGTTCGCCCATTCCTCGAAGGCGTGATCGTAGGTCAGGCCGCGCTCCAGCGTGATCGGCTCGAAGGTCGTGCGTCCGGGGGATTTGCGCGAGGTCGAGGGATCGCCGCCCTCGCGATGCTCGATCACCTCGGTGACGCGCTTCAGGCCCGACACGCGCGAGACGCCCGCCACATAGCGCCCGTCCCATTTCAGCCGGAACTTGAAATTCTTGTAGGGGTCGAACCGATTGGGATTGACCGTGAATTCCGCCATCGCCGCCTCCCTCGCCCGATCTTTGCCGCCGGTCTTTGCCGGCCGCGCATTTTAGGCCGGGCAGGCGGCTTCGCGCCAGAATCATAAAGAAGGCTCGGCTTGCGACAATGTCTTGCCCGGCAGGCGGGATCGCGATATGATTTGGAAATTCAGAATTTATTTCGGTTGCGAGCGATCATGCCGAATCTTCAGAAGGGCTCAAGCGTTGATTGTTGGTTGCGGGGGATCCACCCCGCCGTCATGGCCGGCCTTGTGCCGGCCATCCACGCCGAGCCAGTACAATTCAGCCGTCTTCACGTGGATGGACGGGCCAAGCCCGTCCATGACGCTGCCATCGACGGGCTGGGGAGATAATAAAGGACAAAGTGACAGTTTTTGGCGCCTAACGTCCTGAAAGGAAACGATCGCTGCCAAAAGTGCGCACTCAACTATCCATCTTCAGCGCGGCAATAAAGGCTTCCTGCGGGATCTCGACCTTGCCGAACTGGCGCATCCGCTTCTTGCCGGCCTTCTGCTTCTCCAGAAGCTTGCGCTTGCGGGTGGCGTCGCCGCCGTAGCACTTGGCGGTCACGTCCTTGCGCAGCGCCCGGATCGTCTCGCGGGCGATGATCTTGGCGCCGAGCGCCGCCTGCACCGGGATCTGGAACATGTGCGGCGGGATCAGGTCCTTGAGCTTCTCGACCATCGCCCGGCCCCGGCTGTCGGCCCGGTCGCGGTGGACGAGCATCGAGAGCGCATCGACCGGCTCGCCGTTGACGAGGATCGACATTTTCACGAGATCGCCCGCCCGGTAGCCGGTGAGGGCATAGTCGAAGGAGGCGTAGCCCTTTGAGATCGACTTCAGCCGGTCGTAGAAGTCGAACACCACCTCGTTGAGCGGCAGTTCGTAGACGACCATCGCGCGCTTGCCGACATAGTTGAGGTCGAGCTGGTTTCCCCGCCGGTCCTGGCAGAGCTTCAGGATCGCGCCGAGATATTCGTCGGGCGTGAGGATCGTCGCCTTGATCCAGGGCTCCTCGATCTCCTCGATCTTCACCGGGTCCGGCATGTCGGCCGGATTGTGCAGCTCGATCTCGGTCTTGTCGGTGAGCTTGATGCGGTAGATGACCGAGGGGGCGGTCGCGATCAGGTCGAGGTCGAACTCCCGCTCGAGCCGCTCCTGGATGATCTCGAGGTGCAGGAGCCCGAGGAAGCCGCAGCGGAAGCCGAAGCCGAGCGCCGCCGAGGTCTCCATCTCGTAGGTGAAGCTCGCGTCGTTGAGGCGGAGCTTGCCCATCGCGGCGCGCAGGTCCTCGAAGTCCGCGGCGTCCACGGGAAATAGGCCGCAGAAGACGACCGGCTGCGCGGGCTTGAAGCCGGGCAGGGCCTCGGCCGTCGGGCGGCGGTCGTCGGTGATCGTGTCGCCGATGCGGGTGTCGGCCACCTGCTTGATCTGGGCGGTGATGTAGCCGATCTCGCCCGGTCCCAGCTCCGCCGCGTCCGTCATCTTGGGCCGGAAGACGCCGATCCGGTCGATCTCGTAAACCGCGCCCGCGCCCATCATCCGGATGCGCATGCCCTTTTTCAGGACCCCGTCCATCACCCGCACGAGCACGACGACGCCGAGATAGGCGTCGTACCAGGAGTCGACGAGGAGCGCCTTGAGCGGCGCCGTCTCGTCGCCCTTCGGCGGCGGGAGCCGGTTGACGATGGCTTCGAGCACGAGGTCGATGTTGAGGCCGGTCTTGGCCGAGATCGGCACGGCGTCCGAGGCGTCGAGCCCGATCACGTCCTCGATCTGCTCCTTGATCCGCTCGGGCTCGGCGGCCGGCAGGTCGATCTTGTTGAGGACGGGGACGATCTCATGCCCCGCGTCGAGGGCGTGATAGACGTTGGCGAGCGTCTGCGCCTCGACCCCCTGGCTTGCGTCCACGACGAGGAGCGAGCCCTCGCAGGCCGCGAGCGAGCGGGAGACCTCGTAGGCGAAGTCCACGTGGCCGGGCGTGTCCATGAGGTTGAGGACATAGAGCTTCCCGTCCCTGGCGCGGTATTCGATCCGGACCGTCTGCGCCTTGATGGTGATGCCGCGCTCGCGCTCGATGTCCATCGAATCGAGCACCTGCTCGACCATGTCGCGCTCGGCCATCGTCCCGGTCTGCTGGATGAGCCGGTCGGCGAGCGTCGACTTGCCGTGGTCGATATGCGCGACAATCGAGAAATTGCGGATGTTTTCTATCGGGTGCGCCGTCATGGCGCGGCATTAGCAGGGCGCGGCCGGGAAGGGAACGGGAGGCGGAGGATTGCCGGGCGAAATGGGAAGCCGGGCGCCGCCCGATGCATCGCCCTGCCGAACGCCGCTGCGCTTCAGGCGCGCGCAGGCGCGTCTCAGCCCTTGGGCGGAGCCCCTTTTCGGCCGGATCTAGGCGGTTGCGCCCCGAAAAGTCCTATGTTAGGCAACGCGCGCCTTCGGGGTCGGGCGCCCGACGCGCCCCGTTTTTCCAGCGGAATCGCTGCGAATTTCCGGGTCCGGCGGCGTTCAGGACCAACCGTATGGCGAGCGAAACGCCTTGCATAGAGGTGAGGGGCTTTGGCGCAAGACAACACTCTCGTTTCCGGCGTAGCCGGGCGCTACGCCTCCGCCCTGTTTTCGCTGGCGCAGCACGAGCGCCAGACCGAGCCTGTCGCCCAGGCGCTCGGCAAGCTCGACGCGCTGATCGCCGAAAGCTCGGACCTCCAGCTTCTTGTGAAGAGCCCCGTCTTCTCCGAGGCGGACCAGACGAAGGCGATGGAGGCGATACTCGCCCGCCAGGGCATCGACGGCCTCGCCGCCAATTTCGTGCGGCTCGTGGCGCAGAAGCGCCGCCTGTTCTGGCTCCGCGAAATGATCGCGGACTATCGCAAGCTCTATGACGAGGCCCGCGGCGTGACCCGGGCCGAGGTCGTCAGCGCGACGCCCCTCTCCGAAGACAACATTTCCGCGCTCAAGGAGCAGCTCAAGGCCAGCTCCGGCGGACGTGAAATCGTGCTCGACGCCAAGGTCGATCCGTCGATCGTCGGCGGGCTCATCGTGCGGCTCGGATCCCGCATGGTCGACGCCTCGCTCAGAACCAAGCTCAACGCAATTCGCCTAGCCATGAAAGAGGTCGGCTGATGGATATCCGCGCCGCAGAAATTTCTTCGATCCTCAAGAGCCAGATCGCCAATTTCGGCGCCGAGGCGGAAGTCACCGAAGTCGGCCAGGTGCTTTCCGTCGGCGACGGCATCGCGCGCGCCTACGGCCTCGACAAGGTCCAGGCCGGCGAGATGGTCGAGTTCGAGAACGGCACGCGCGGCATGGCGCTGAACCTCGAGACCGACAATGTCGGCATCGTCATTTTCGGCGCCGACCGTGAGATCAAGGAAGGCCAGACCGTCAAGCGCACCGGCGCGATCGTGGAAGTGCCGGTCGGCAAGGAGCTGCTTGGCCGCGTCGTCGACGCGCTCGGCAACCCGATCGACGGCAAGGGCCCGATCAACTCCGCCAAGCGCTCGCGCGTCGACGTAAAGGCGCCTGGCATTATTCCGCGCAAGTCGGTGAACGAGCCCATGGCGACGGGCCTCAAGGCGATCGACTCGATGATCCCGATCGGCCGCGGCCAGCGCGAGCTGATCATCGGCGACCGCCAGACGGGCAAGACCGCGATCGCCCTCGACACGATCCTGAACCAGAAGTCGCTGAACCAGGGCGACGACGAGAGCAAGAAGCTCTACTGCGTCTATGTCGCGGTCGGGCAGAAGCGCTCGACGGTCGCCCAGTTCGTGAAGGTGCTGGAGGAGCACGGCGCGCTCGAATATTCGATCATCGTCGCGGCCACCGCATCCGATGCGGCGCCGATGCAGTTTCTCGCGCCCTTCGCCGGTTGCGCGATGGGCGAGTTCTTCCGCGACAACGGCATGCACGCCGTCATCATTTATGACGACCTCTCCAAGCAGGCCGTCGCCTACCGCCAGATGTCGCTTCTGCTTCGCCGGCCGCCGGGCCGCGAGGCCTATCCGGGCGACGTGTTCTATCTGCACTCCCGCCTGCTCGAGCGCGCGGCGAAGATGAACAAGGACAACGGCTCCGGCTCGCTCACCGCGCTGCCGATCATCGAGACGCAGGCGAACGACGTGTCGGCCTATATTCCGACGAACGTCATCTCGATTACCGACGGCCAGATCTTCCTCGAGACCGACCTCTTCTATCAGGGCGTCCGTCCCGCGGTGAACGTTGGTCTTTCGGTGTCGCGCGTCGGCTCCTCCGCGCAGACGAAGGCCACCAAGAAGGTCGCCGGCAAGATCAAGGGCGAGCTCGCGCAATATCGTGAAATGGCCGCCTTCGCGCAGTTCGGCTCCGACCTCGACGCCGTCACGCAGCGTCTGCTGAATCGTGGCGCGCGCCTGACCGAGCTTCTGAAGCAGCCGCAGTTTTCGCCGCTGAAGATGGAAGAGCAGGTCTGCGTGATCTATGCGGGCGTCAATGGCTACCTCGACAAACTGCCGCTCGACAGGGTTCGGCCTTTCGAGGACGGGTTGCTCGCCTATCTTCGCTCGAAGGCCCCGGACATTCTGGAATCCATTCGTTCGACGACGGATCTGTCGGCCGACACGGAGAAGAAGCTGAAGGCCGCGGTGGACGCTTTCGCGGCCTCTTTCGCCTGACCTCATCCCTGACCCTCAACTCCGCGCCGGCGATAGGCGCGGGGCGCGCGTGGAGAACGCCAAGCGATGGCCTCGCTTAAGGACCTCAGAAACCGGATCGCCTCCGTCAAGTCGACGCAGAAGATCACCAAGGCGATGCAGATGGTGGCCGCGTCCAAGCTGCGCCGCGCCCAGACATCGGTGGAGGCGGCACGCCCCTATGCGGAGCGCGTCGAAGCCGTGCTGACCAATCTGGCGGGCGCTTCGAGCGACGGCCAGGGCCCTCGCCTCCTCGTGGGCTCCGGTGCGAGCCAGACCCATCTGCTCGTCGTCTGCACGGGCGAGCGCGGCCTTTGCGGCGCATTCAATACGGCGATCGTGCGTCTCGCCCGCGAAAAGGCGAACAGCCTCGCGGCCGAGGGCAAGACGGTCAAAATCCTCTGCGTCGGCAAGAAGGGCTACGATCAGCTTCGCCGCACCCACGAGCGGCAGATTCTCGAATTGATCGACCTGCGCGCCGTGCGCAACATCGTCTATGACACGGCCAAGCCCATTGCCGACAAGGTGATCGGCCTGTTCGAGGCGGGCGAGTTCGACGTTTGTACGCTCTTCTTCTCACGCTTCCGATCTGTCATCTCGCAGATCCCGACCGCGCAGCAGCTCATTCCGCCGGAACTCGGCCCGAAGGACGAGAACGCCACCGTCTATGATTACGAGCCGGACGAGGGCGAGATCCTGACCGAGCTTCTGCCGCGTGCGGTGGCGGTGCGCATCTATCGGGGGCTGCTTGAGAATTCCGCGTCTTTCTTCGGCTCGCAGATGAGCGCCATGGACAATGCGACCCGCAACGCCGGCGAGATGGTCAAGAAGTACACGCTCACCTACAACCGCACCCGCCAGGCGATGATCACCAAAGAGCTCATTGAAATCATCTCGGGCGCCGAGGCGCTCTGACCGCAACCCGCCGCCCGCCCGGGCGGCCCCGTAAGATTTGAGGAACGAGGACGTTCAAATGGCCAATGTCTCGAACGCCACCGGCAGAGTCACCCAGGTGATCGGCGCCGTCGTCGACGTGAAGTTCGACAGCTACCTGCCGCCCATTCTCAATGCGCTCACGACCGACAATAACGGCAACCGTCTCGTGCTCGAAGTCGCGCAGCATCTCGGCGAGAACACCGTCCGCTGCATCGCGATGGACATTTCCGAGGGTCTCGTCCGCGGACAGGAAGTCACGGATACCGGCGCGCCGATCTCGGTCCCCGTTGGCGAAGGCACGCTCGGCCGCATCATGAATGTCGTCGGGCGAGCCCGTGGACGAAGCCGGGCCCATCCAGATGGAAGGCCGGCGCGCCATTCATCAGCCGACCCCGGCCTATGTCGACCAGTCGACGGAAGCGCAGATTCTCGTCACCGGCATTAAGGTGGTGGACCTGCTGGCGCCTTACGCCAAGGGCGGCAAGATCGGCCTCTTCGGCGGCGCGGGCGTCGGCAAGACGGTGCTCATTCAGGAGCTCATCAACAACGTTGCGAAGACCCACGGTGGCTATTCCGTCTTCGCCGGCGTCGGCGAGCGCACCCGCGAGGGCAACGATCTCTATCACGAGTTCATCGAATCGAAGGTCAACGCCGACCCGCATAATCCCGATCCGAACGTAAAGTCCAAATGCGCGCTCGTGTTCGGCCAGATGAACGAGCCGCCCGGCGCGCGCATGCGCGTCGCGCTCTCCGGCCTGACCGTCGCCGAGCATTTCCGCGACCAGGGCCAGGACGTGCTGCTCTTCGTCGACAACATCTTCCGCTTCACGCAGGCGGGTTCGGAAGTGTCGGCGCTGCTTGGCCGCATCCCCTCGGCGGTCGGTTACCAGCCGACGCTCGCCACCGACATGGGCGCGCTGCAGGAGCGCATCACCACGACGACCAAGGGCTCGATCACCTCGGTGCAGGCGATCTACGTTCCCGCGGACGACCTGACCGACCCGGCGCCGGCGACCTCCTTCGCCCACCTCGACGCGACGACGGTGCTCTCGCGCGCCATCTCGGAGAAGGGCATCTATCCGGCGGTCGACCCGCTCGACTCGACCTCGCGCATGCTGAGCCCCGCGATCGTCGGCGAGGAGCACTACAGCGTCGCCCGTTCCGTGCAGCAGGTGCTCCAGCGCTACAAGGCGCTGCAGGACATCATCGCGATTCTGGGCATGGACGAGCTCTCCGAAGAAGACAAGCAGATCGTCGCCCGCGCCCGCAAGATCGAGCGCTTCCTGTCGCAGCCGTTCGACGTCGCGGCGGTGTTCACCGGCACGCCCGGCGTGCAGGTGAAGATCGAGGACACGGTCAAGGGCTTCAAGGGCATCGTCGAGGGCAAGTACGACAACCTGCCGGAAGCCGCCTTCTACATGGTCGGCACGATCGAGCAGGCGGTCGAGAAGGCCAAGAAGCTCGCCGCGGAAGCGGCCTGATCGGCGGACGGCGGCGGCGAGGGTAGATCATGGCCACGTTCCACTTCGAGCTCGTCTCGCCGGACAAGATGCTGTTCAACGGTCCCGCGCAGGCGGTGCTGGTGCCCGGCGTCGACGGCGACTTCCAGGTTCTGAACGACCACGCGCCGGTCATGACGGCGGTGCGGCCGGGCGTCGTCGGTATCGACGACGCGGAGGGGAAGCATCACCGCGTCTTCGTGCGCGGCGGCTTCGCAGACGCGAGCAAGCATGGGCTCATCCTGCTCGCGGAGACGGCGATCCCCTTCGAGGAGCTCAATGCGGAGACGCTGAGCCAGGAGATCAAGAACGCCGAAGAAGACGTCGCCGACGCAACGGAGGAGACCAAGCGCACGGCGCAGGAGAAGCTCGACCGGCTCCGCGAGCTTCAGGAGTCGATGAAGCTCTGAGGTTTTTGGAGCGGTGGCCCGCAGTAT
>CAVUJV010000027.1:0-29117 GCA_963741845.1 uncultured Alphaproteobacteria bacterium | reverse complement strand
GTTCGAGTAATAGCCGCAAAAAAACGCGGATCAACGCGAATGGATTGAGGCGTTCATGAAGGTAATCCTATTGATTCTTGCGGTGGGCTTCCTTCAACTCGGCCTTGCTCAAACTTTTGAAGTCGCTTCCATCCGGGCTAGCCAATTTCAAAGCGCGGACGGCGAAGGTAGTCAGCGCGAGTCCATCGAGGTGTCTGGCGACAGGCTCACGATGCGCAACGTAACCCTTCGATCGTGTGTCGGTTGGGCATATAACCTCCAGGACTTCCAGATCACCGGGGATCTTGGTACGGATCGATTCGATATCACTGCCAAGGCAGCGGCTCCTTCGACGGTTTCCGTACTGCGCTCGATGCTTGGAACGCTCCTTGCCGACCGCTTCAAGCTCACATTTCATCGCGAGACCAAGCAGCTCGCCTCGTTGACCCTGGTGGTGGCAAAGGGAGGCCCGAAGCTGCACGTATCTCAAGAGGACGGTCCCGGCATCCTGCGGCCAAACAAAGGGGCCATGGTGGCGCAGCACGCGACCGTCTCAGAATTCATCAGCACTCTTGCCGGACCACTGAGGACTCCAGTGGTGGACAAGACCGGACTTGTAGGCCGATGCGACTTCACCGTCGATCTCAGTTCCTATTTTGCGGAGACAAAGGCAGGAGAACAGCCCGACCTAACCGGCATCATGATGTCGGCCTTGCGCGAACAACTGGGGCTGAATCTCGAGTCGCGGCGGGAACCGGTCGAGATCCTAGTGGTTGATCATATAGAAAGAAATCCAACTGGCAACTGAGGACAGGGACCGCGTGCACGCGAAAGGCAATGTGCGTTCATGCGCGTTCATTTGCGGCCACCAGTAGCGCTACTCTAGTCCTTAATGCCCGATCGATTAGAGGAACTGCGCCGCCACGCCCGCGCTGAAGCCGAGCGGCGACGAACCTCGCTAGGGGGCACTCGCGGCTCCCGCTCACCCGAGATCCTACGGAAACCGTCGTGCCCCGTGCAGGAAGGCCAGGATGAATATGCCGTCTTCCCGGACTTCATAGATGAGCCGATAGCTTTTCACGAAAAGTTCTCGAACTCTTTCGTCAGCGACCTCAGGAACTACTCGGCCTCTTCGCGGAAATCTTGTCAAGGAACGGCTGGCGAATCTGGCCTCCGCAACGAGCGCGGCCGCATAGCGAACCGAATCGCGGGCTATGAAGCTAGCAGCCGATTCCAGTTCCTGCCATGCTGAATCGGTCCAGGCTACTCGTCGATCCACCGATTCATCCGAGTTTCAATCTGGTCCTGATCGGTGAGCTTGCCTTCAGCCGCCTCCGCCTTGCCTCGTTCCACTCGCTCGCGAACATAGATGGAGTATTGAACGTCTTCCCAGGTTGCATCGTCTGGGAGCGCGTCCAGTATCCTTCGGATCTCTTCCTTGGTGTTCGCCATCGAAAGCCTCTGTCTGCCAGTATACGCCGAGCCTGAATTGGCTCAGCCCGTAGCGCTACCCTAGTGTCTTATGTCTGACCGCCTGGACGAGCTGCGCCGCCGCCATGCCAATGCTGAAGCCGGAGGCGGCGACGAACGCCGCGAACGCCAGCACGCGGAAGGCAAGCTCTCCGCCCGCGAGCGAATCGATCTGCTGCTCGATGAAGGCACCTTCGTCGAAACCGACAAGCTGGTCCGCCACCGCTGCAACGATTTCGGCATGGCGGAACAGGTGGTCGATGGCGACGGCTTCGTCACCGGCTACGGCCTGATCCACGGGCGCACGGCGTATGTGTTCGCCCAGGACTTCACCGTGTTCGGCGGATCGCTCTCGGAAACCAACGCGAAGAAGATCGTCAAGATCATGGATCTGGCGCTCAAGACCGGCGCGCCGGTGATCGGCCTGAACGATTCCGGAGGCGCGCGCATCCAGGAAGGCGTGCTCTCGCTGGCCGGCTATGCGGATATCTTCCTGCGCAACACGCTCGGCAGCGGCGTGGTTCCGCAGATCTCGGCCATCATGGGACCCTGCGCCGGCGGCGCGGTCTACTCCCCTGCCCTCACCGATTTCACGTTCATGGTGGACGGCAGCAGCTACATGTTCATCACCGGGCCCGACGTGATCAAGACCGTCACGCACGAAGATGTCACCAAGGAACAGCTCGGCGGCGCGGTGACGCACAACACTACCAGTGGCGTGGCGCACTTTCTGGCGCACGGCGACGCCGAATGCCTCCAGATGATCCGCGAGCTGATGAGCTACCTGCCGCAGAACAATCGCGACGAGGCACCGCGGCATGCAAGTACAGATCCGGTCGATCGTGAGGATGCCGCTCTGGATTCCGTGGTGCCGCCGGCCTCGAATCTTCCCTACAACATCAAGGACGTGATCCGCCGCGTGGTGGACGACGGCAAGTTCTTCGAAGTCCAGGAACGCTGGGCGCGCAATATCGTCATCGGCTTTGCCCGCATGGACGGACGCAGCGTGGGCATCGTCGCGAATCAGCCCGAGCACCTGGCGGGTTGCCTGGATATCGATTCCTCGATCAAGGGCGCGCGCTTCGTCCGCTTCTGCGATGCCTTCAACATTCCGATTCTGACCTTTGAGGACGTCCCCGGATTCCTGCCGGCACCGCCCAGGAGTTCGGCGGCATCATCCGGCATGGAGCGAAACTGCTGTACGCCTATGCCGAAGCGACCGTGCCCAAGATCACCGTGATCACGCGCAAGGCCTACGGCGGAGCGTATTGCGTGATGGGATCGAAGCATCTGCGCTGCGACGTGAATCTGGCGTGGCCCACGGCGGAGATCGCCGTGATGGGGGCCGAGGGAGCGGTGAATATCTTGTACCGGTCCTTGCCCGAGGCGGACCGGCGCGCAAAGACTCAGGAGCTTCAGGAACGCTTCGCCAACCCGTTCGTCGCCGCCGAGCATGGATTCATCGACGACGTGATCGAGCCGCATCAAACCCGGCCGATGGTGATCCGGGCGCTGCGGATGCTCGCCACCAAGGTGGATACCATGCCGCGCAAGAAGCACGGCAACATTCCGCTCTGAGGCGTGCAAGCCATGCAGCCGAGCTTTCTCCAGCGCTACCTGCAAGCCTTCCATCGCATCGAAGGCTGGTTCGAGTTCGACGCGGCGTTGCTCTTCATGAAATACAACCAGCTCGCCTTCAAGGACAGCGAGCGGGGCAATGTGCTTGAAATCGGAGTGCATCACGGCTTGTCGACCATCGCGATCGCCGCATTGCGGGGCGCAGGGAAGCAGCTCACGGCGATCGATCTGTTCGAGGACCAGCAGCAGAAGAACGTCTCCGGCTCGGGCAGCGGCGATCGAGGCCTGTTCGAGAAGAACATGCGCGAGTTCTATCCGGACTCGTCGTTTGTTCGCGTGATCGCGCGCCCGTCGGGGGAGCTGACGCCTTCAGATCTCGGATCGGGATTCACCTTCATCCACATCGATGGAGGCCACTCGCCCGAGGAGGTGTACCATGACCTCAAGCTCTGCTATGACGTGTCGGCGGACGGCGGCTTGATCGCGCTCGACGACTACTTCAATCCCGAACATCCGGGCGTCTGTGAAGGCGCGGTGGAGTTCTCCTTGCGCCATCCAGGCTGCGCTGCGGCCGCTGGTTGCGGGCTACAACAAAGTTCTGTTCCAGAAGCCGCGCGACACATTCGCCGGATGTGAATGCGCGTTCCTCCAGGCGTTTCCGGACCTCCGGCATAAGATCGTTCGCATGTGGAAGTCGCCGGTGATTCTGCTGGGAGCGCCGCTGCGGGAGCATATCGATCTGTACGCATCCACGCCGGAGAGCTTTGTCCCGTTTGGTTCCAGCGGTGTTCGAGCCCGGCTCACACCGAGCGGTCAAGAGTATTTGCGCTCGTCCAGGGCAGCACATCGACATGGAAGTGCAGGTTGAAAACGTTTCCTCCGAAGCTTTCCCGGCCGGCGAAGGTGTTTTCGGACTGTCCTACCATCTTCTGGATCATGACAATCCGCGAGTTTGGCTCTCGACATCGCTCGCGCCAGGGACCATTGCATCGTCCGGTTGGCCGTGACCGCCCCAGCGCAGCCCGGCAGATACCAGCTTGAGATCGATCTGGTGTGGGAAGGCGTCATGTGGTTCAAGGACGTCGGCAATCCCACGGCGATGATTCCGCTCTCGGTTGAATAGATGGAATCGTCGCGGCGGCGGTTCGCCATACTCTCGGCATATGCGGCCGTGATCTTCGCGATCAACGCCTATATCTGCAAGAATCTCTTCGCGCTCGAATTCAGCCAGCGGATGGAGTCGATCGAAGGCTCCTATATGTCGATCGCCCGCTGGGCCGCCGCCAACTGGTCCGATCTGACATGGTTTCCGCTGTGGTTCAACGGCATGCCGATGCAGAAGGTGTATCAGCCGGGATTCCATTTCACGGTCGCGGGATTGTCGACACTGCTCGGCTGGACTCCGCAGCACGCGTATCACTTTCTTACCGCGATCACCTATAGCGCTGGTGCGCTGACGCTGTTCTGGCTGTGTTACGCGGCCAACAAAGACCGGACGCAGGCGCTCGTGGCCGCGTTACTCTACTCGCTGATCTCGCCGGCGTGCTTCCTGGTTCCTTTGATACGGGCCGATGCCGGTGGCTGGCTCGCGCCCCGGCGATACCAAATACTGGTGCACTATGGCGAGGGTCCGCACATCAGCGCGGTCGCTCTGATCCCCGTGGTGATTCTGGTGCTGCACGGCGCGGTGTCGCTCAGGAATCGCGTATGTATCGCGCTCGCGCCGTTCGCGCTGGCAGCCATTCCGCTGATGAACTGGCCGGGATCGATGGGGCTGAGCATGGCCGTGCTGGCATACTGTCTCTCGCAAATCGGGGTGTTCCGCATTTCGAACTGGCTGGCTGCTGATCGGGATGGGAGTCGCCGCGTATCTGATCGCATCGCCATGGCTGCCGCCTTCCGTTATTGCCGCTGTCATAAGGAACGCCCAACAATCCGACGGGACGTCTTTCGGCGCCGCCCAGATCTGGCCCGGGCTGATTCTGGTAGCGGCGTGCGCGGCCCTGCTCATCCTGTTCAAGCGGGCGGACGCGAATCGCTGGTTTCGATTCTTCGCGTTCTTCACATTGCTGACTGGCGCCGTCTCGATCGGCCACGAGTGGTTTGGATGGCGATTGCTGCCGCAGCCCGACCGGTTTCAGGTCGAGTTCGAAATGGCCTTCGCGGCGACGCTCGCCTACCTGGTGATCTGGAGTGCTCGGAAGCTGCCGATGCGATTCCAAGTTGTCGCCGCAGCGCTGCTCATCGGCTTGGGAGCCAGGCAACTGATGCACTACGCACGCTATGCGCAGCGGCTGACGCAGCCCATCGAGATCACGTCCACCATCGAGTACCGGATGGCCAAGTGGTTCGAGGCAAATCTTCAGGACGAGCGTGTCTTTGCGCCGGGCAACGTCTCGCTGTGGATGAACATGTTCACGGATGTGCCGCAGGTGGCCGGCTGCTGCGACCAGGGCATCCCGAATCAGGAGTACCGCATCGCTGTCTACACGATTTACACTGGACAAAACGCGGGCGCGCGGGATGCGGAGATTTCACTTCTGTGGCTGCGCGCGTACGGCGCGAATGCGATCGGAACCACGGGCCCGAACAGCACCGAATTCTTCAAGCCGTATTGGAACTGGAAGAAATTCGACGGCGTGCTTCCCGAGTTGTGGCGGCAAGGCGAAAACGTCATCTATCGAGTGCCCCGCAAGTCGGCCGATCCTGTTCGTGTGATCCCCAAGGCTGCCGTGATCCGCGCGCGCCGGAGAATGGGCTGGTCGTCGAGCCCCTTCAACCCTTTGTCAGCGCGCTCGAAGATCCGGCCATGCCGCCTGCGACGTTTCGCTGGGTGAACCGGCACGAGGCCGTGATCGACGCCGAAACCAGCGCTGGCCAGGTGATTTTTCTCCAGATCAGCCATGATGCCGGCTGGAAGGCGATCGAGGATGGGATCGTGCTCCCGGTGAATGTGGATCCGCTGGGGATGAGCTACGTGAGCCGGTGAAGCGCGGTCCCGTGCACCTTCGGCTGGTCTACGATGGCGGCGCGGAGGTCCGGCTCACGCGCATATTTCTGGGCTTGGGCCTGCTGATGGTTGCGGCGCTGGTGTTCACGCGGCCACTTTATCGAAAAACCGCTTGATCATCATCTTCGCGGTCCCGTCAATCAGGCGCTGGCCCACGGCCGCGATGGTTCCGCCCACCTGCACATCGCCCTCGTAGGGTCGAAGTCATCGCCGCCGCTGAAGAGCAAGGCGTCGACCCCAAGGCTTTCGTCGAAGAGCTCTACGCCGCCAATGTCGTGCCTTTCGCAATCAAGCCCCTGACGCTCAACCTGCTTCTGGGCTTATTCCAGCGCGACGGACGGCTGCCTCGGAGCATCGCCGAACTCTACGTGCTTGGCTGCCGCAAGCTCTGCGAGGAACAGAATCCCAGCCGCCGCGATTCCCGGAGAGTGGGGCAGCTCAATTCAGATCAGCGTCTTCGCCTGGCCGGCCGAATCGCGGCAGTGACGATGTTCGCGAACCGATATGCAGTCTGGACCGGGCCGGAAGCCGATTTTCAGCCGGACGGCGACGTGTCTCTCGCGAAGCTTTCGGGCCAGGAGGATGGACCCCTTCAGGCATTTCCGGTGAACAACTCCAGCCTGCGCGAACTCCTGGATACCGGGCTCTTTTCCGCTCGCGGTCCAGCGCGCATGGGTTGGGCGCATCAGAGCTACGCGGAATTTCTTGCGGCGCACTATGTGATCGCCAAGGGCACTCCCTCTCGGAACATTCTTAAACTCCTCATCCACCCGTCCGGCGGAACTCATTCCGCAGCTCATGACGGTGGCTGCGTGGGCCGCATCTCTCGACAAGGACGTCCGGAGAGGCCTCATCGACGAGGAGCCTTTGGCGCTCCTACGGGGTGATCTCGTCAACTGGGCCGACGACGACCTCGCGAGCCTGACAGGATCCCTTCTCCTTGCGCACGACCGCCAACGGATCCATGACTTCATTCCCGGAATTGCCAACGCGTACGCAAGGCTCGCGCACCCGGGGCTGGCGGCACAGCTCCGGACCTACATCACCGACCGCAGCAAGAGCATTCGAGCGCGCGGAACGGCGTGCTCGATCGCGGAGGCCTGCCACCTTTCGGAGTTACAGCCGGAATTGCTCGGCGTGGGTCTTGACGTGGCCGAAGATCCTTCGCTTCGGGCGCGCGCCGTATCTGCGCTTGCGACGTGCGGTGACGACGCCCTTGTGGAAGACTTGCTGGGTTTCGCCCGGGGCGAACGCGGGCCGGATCCGACGAACAGCCTGAAGGGCCACGCCCTGCAGATTCTGTGGCCACGCCACATGACCGCGGCGGAACTGTTTGCGGCGCTAACGCCGCCAAATGAGGGCTATTTCAGCGCCTACGAGATGTTTTTGACGCAGACGCTTCCCGAGACGCTGTCAACGGCTGACGTGTCCGCGGCGCTGCTCTGGGCAACCGCTTTCATCAAGAGCTTAAACGTCCAGGATCATGATTTTCAGCGGAAATCCCTCAGCGACGCCATCCTGCTGCACGCGTGGGAAGAGTTTGAGCGTCCCGACCTGACTCCCCTGTTTGTGGAGCATGTGTTTTCCCGCATCAGCGACGGCGGCGAGCTATTCAGAGGCACGGACACCCGCAAACAAAAAGCCTTCTCGGAACAACTCAACGCGAATACCGCCAGACGGCGCGCGTTTCTGATCGCCGCAGTCAGGATCGGCTTTGGGCAATTCGAGACGTTCGGCCTGCTGCGCTCGGGGCTTCTCAAGACCTCCGATTTCATCTGGCTTTTGAACATCTCTCCGTACGGCGCCGAGCCACTGACTGACGCCGACGGCGAGACCCTCTGCCACATGATCCAGGCTACCTTCAATTGGACAGACGCCGCGCATTTTGAAGCTCTGTACCCGATTGCGACGCAATGGGCGCCGTTGAGGCAACGCTACATCGGGTTGTTGGACGGTATCGCTATCGACTCGGCGGAGGCCAAGCAGCGCGTCGAGAACCATCATCTGATGGAACAGCTCGAGCGGCAGAGGCGGGCCCCGATTGAGCCTCCACCTGCGGCGAGAGTGATGGACCGCCTTACGCGATTCGAGGCAGGCGAACTTGACGCGTGGTGGCATCTCAATCTGGAACTCACGCTTTCGCCGCAGAGTACGCACTACGGCGGGGACCATGAATTCATGATCACTGCAATGCCGGGATGGCGCGCCGCAGGTGAGGACATCCAGAACCGCATCATTGGAGCGGCGGAGAGCTACCTCAGGACGGCCGAGCCTTTGGTGTCCGAATGGCTAGGCACGGGCGAATACAAACGCTCGGACTACGCTGCGTATCGCGCCCTGCTCCTGCTCCGTGAAACCCGCCGCTCGGTCTACGACGGTCTTGCGGTCGACGTCAGGCGAAAATGGGCCCCGGTCGTCGCCGCGGTGGACCGCTTGACGGGTGCGGAAGAAGCGGACGTACATGACTTGCTGGCATACGACGCGTCGAACGCCGCGCCCACGGAATTCGCTGAAACGCTCCAAACGCTGATCCGGGCAGAGCGGGCCAAAACACCAAAGAGTCCCAACGATCCTCAGGCACTCTTGCCCTTTCTGATACTGCGACGCCTGGACAAATGTTGGGGAAATGCCTCCATCACAAGTGTGGTCTTCACCGAGCTGCAGGACCGCGGGAATTCGGCGGCTCAATTCCAGGCCCTTCTGGAGCCCCTGCTAAAGGCGGGGTTTGATCTCGCGCGTGCATACGCGATCTCAATCCTTGCCGACGCTCGGCCGGAGCGGCGTGAGTATCTTCTGGCGGCTGCCTTCGGCCTCGTCAGTTTCTGCGCGACTGACGCATGGCCAGAGATCTGGAAGCTTATCGTCGATCGCGAAGACATCGGCGCGGAATTGTTTCTGCGCTTGGCGAACCTCGGACGGTTTCAACCTGCATTCTACATGTCGCTTCCTGAGGCCGCCTTGGGGGATCTTTATCTTTGGTTGGAGCGCAAATTCCCTCATGGTGAGGATCCGCCCATGCCACTCGGAATCGCGGACTACATCGGTCCGCGCGAGATGGTGCGCGATCTTCGCGACGGCGTTCTTAGGCATCTCGTCGCGCTTGGAACCGATGCCGCGCTTGTCGCCTTACGAATCATCGTCGCTGAATGTTCGCATCTGACGTGGCTGCCGCTTGAGCTCAGTCGCGCGGAGCAGGTTATGCGCACAAAGACGTGGTCGCCGCTCACGCCCTCTGAGGTGTTGCGTCTGGCGGCATCGAAGCGCGGTCGCCTCGTTCAATCGCCTGACGATCTTTGCGAGGCGCTTCTCGAGGCGCTTCAGAAATATCAAGCCGAACTGCACGGCGAACAAACGCCCGTGCAATTTCTTTGGGCTCGGCAGGCAAAGGGAGATTTGAGGCCGGTTGACGAGAACGCGCTGTCCGATCACGTGAAAGCCTTCCTGAAAAAGGAACTGGCCGATAGCGGGATCGTGTTGAATCGCGAGGTCGAAGTCGGACGTGTGCCTGGCGCTCCTGTCGGCAGGCGCACGGATATCAAGGTTGATGCCGTGCGCCGCGGCGAGAACGGCGGGACGTACGATGGGATCGTGGCGGTCATTGAAACCAAAGGCTGCTGGAACGCTGAATTGTTCACCGCCATGGAGACCCAGCTTCGCGACGACTACCTCAAGCGTCTCGGGGCGCCGCTCGGCATCTATCTAGTTGGATGGTTCGATAAGGCAAACTGGGATGAGAGCGACGGCCGCAGAAAGCGGACGCCGTCTTTGGGCCTGACAGAGGTGCGTGAGGCGCTCGAAAAAAAAGCGGCCGAGTGCGCTGACGGCTATCTGATCAGGGCCGTGGTCCTGGACTGTCACGCGCCGTAGCCGTCAAGCGGCTGTCGGCAAACATCTTGGGATGAGAATTCGACGTTTGTGAACCGCTCCGGCTTTGCCGGAGGCTATTTGGTTTGAGTTAGGCGGCCATTGGGCAGCCGTCGGCTTGGGCATAATAGCGGGCTTCGGCCTCGGCGGGAGGGATATTTCCAATCGGCTCGAGGAGGCGGCGGTTGTTGAACCAGTCGACCCATTGCGATGGGTGCTCGCCCCGATGCTCCTGCACCATCCGAACCGCCCGAGCCCGAACCTCCGGCGAAAAGCTCTTGCTCGTCGTCTTCCTGGTTTCCATCGCTCCATCCTCTCAAGAGTTGGAGCCTCCAGCAAACCCGGAGCGGTTCATTTGCATCATCGAAGATGTATTTAATTTGAGAATGAGCGGTCAACTTTCTCAAATTATATGGCTTTGTGTCTGTCGATCTCGGGTTGACTGCGCTACTAAAAGCGGGATTGGACTGCTGTCGGCAGCGACCGGATCATCGATGCATAATTCTCAGATCAGATGTCCGGAGCCAAGCGGCTTTCTCAGATAACGTGTACTTTCTCAAACTACCTGTCCGCCCACAACTCACTGAAATCGCTCATTTCGGCTTCTCACGGCCAAATGGCTGCTGACACACAGCCCGCGGCACACGCGATCTCGACCTGCTGGGATTCGGCGACGCCAGCGAGCAACGTCTCCTCGGCGTCTTCCGCAAGGTGATGGCGATCGCGGTCGGCGACGGCGTCGCCTTCGATCCCGATGCGTTGCAGGTCGGGCTCATCCGCGAGGGCCTGGAATATGGCGGCGCTGGCCTGCGGGGAGTCGCCTCGCTCGCTGGCGCGCTGATCGCAGTCGTCGCCGATATCGGCTTTGGCGACTCGGTAGAGCCCGGCCTCGAGACGATCGATTATCCTTCGCTGCTGGACCTTCCGGCGCCGCCGCTTCGGGCTTATGCCCCCGAGACGGTCATCGCCGAGAAATTTCAGGCCATGGTTGCCCTCGGCCGCGCCAACAGCCGCATGAAGGACTTCTACGACATCTGGATCCTGACCAGGACCTTCACATTCGCGCCGGATCGGATCGCAAGGGCGGTGGCGGCGATGTTTGCGCGCCGCCGGACCGAAGTGCCTGTCGATCGGCCAGACGCTCTTACGGCAGCCTTTACTGACGATCCGTTGAAGCAGCGCCAATGGTCGGCGTTTGCGGCGGACCTGGCCGGCGCTCCCGAACAGCTTCACAGCGTGATCGACGACATTGGCGACTTTCTCATGAGCGCAGCGATTGCTGCTCGCCGGTAGAGGCGCGTTCACAGGGCGTCGACTTGGCCGACCGGGCGCTCCGTGAGTTTCTCTCAAATCGCACGCCTATCCTGAGCCGCGCGGCCGGCACGTAGCGATAGAAAGTCGGGACGGAGACGCCGAACCGGCGCGCGATCGTTGCGACCCGGAGTGTTGGATCGGCGAGCATCGCTTCGGCCGCCGCGATGTCGGACGACGCCATTTTGGCGCGCCGACCACCGATGCGGCCTTCTCGCCGCGCCGCCGCCAGCCCCGCCAGCGTTCGCTCGCGGATCAGGCTTCGCTCGAATTCGGCGAGCGCGCCGAACATGTGGAACACGAGCCTGCCCTGCGGGGTGGTCGTCTCCAGCGCCTCGGTCAGGCTGCGGAATGCCGCGCCCTTCTCGCGCAAGCCATCGACGGTGTCGATCAATTGCCGCACGGAGCGCGCCAGCCGGTCGAGCTTCCAGACGACGAGCGTATCGCCCTCGCTGGACCGATTTCAGGGCCTCCAGCAAGGCGGGGCGATCGACGGCTGCGCCGGAGACATGCTCGGTGAAGATCCTCTCGCATCCAGCCTCGATCAGGGCATCCCGTTGCAGGGCGAGATTCTGGTCTGTGGTAGAGACGCGGGCATAGCCGATCAGCATGAGCGAACGTCCGAGTTGGCGGCGATCGCCGCCAACCCTCGGACGTCAGGCGCATGGCGAGCAAGCGGAGGCGACCGCTCGGCCCGAGCGCGAAAGGATACGGCTCCCCCGTCAATAGCCCTCGACGTCGTCGAACTCAGCGGCGCCGCTGACGCCTTCGTCCGTCTCCGGATCGGTAAGACCGAGCGCGCCGTCGAGTTCGCCCTCTCCCTGCCCTCTGTCGAGCAGCCCTTCGGCTTCGAGCCGCTCGAGGTCCGGCAGATCGCGCAGTGTCCCGAACCCGAACGCCTCCAGGAATTTCCTCGTCGTCACATAGGCGAACGGCGCGCCGGGTTCGGGGGCGCGGATGGCGCCGTCGATCAGGCCGTGGCGCTTGAGCGAGGCGATGACGTCGCGGCTGATCTCCCGCCCCGCCAGCCTCGAAATTTCCCCCCGCGTGACCGGCTGCAGATAGGCGATCGCGGTCAGGACAAAATTCTCGGTCCGGGTCAGTTCGGCGACCCCCTCCCCTGCCCTGCTGGGATGCGCGATTTTGATCGCCGGCGCGAACCGGGTTTCGGTTCGCAGCGCATAGCCGCCGGCGACAAGGACGAGGTCGTAGGGCCGGCCGCGCAGCTCCTGCCTCAGATCGGCGATCAGATCGTCGAACCGGCAGCTTTGGCCGACCAGGCGGACCAGCGCCTCGCGCGCCACCGGTTTCGGCGGAAGCGAAAATCGCCGGCTTCGACCCGCAGCATCCATTCCCGCCAGCGGGCGGCCAGCGGCAGGTCGGCAAGCTCCGCGTCGAAATGCTCTTCGCTGTCCCGCCGGCGGCGGCGCGAGGCGGCGCTCACAGGCCGAACATCCGGAAGGCTCGGCCGGCCCGAGAGCTCGCGGACGGCCCCGAGTTTGATCAGCGTTCGAACAGCCGGCGCGCCGAGCGGTCGGTCATGTTTGCCTCGCGCGCCGCTTCGCTGGGCGCGACGGCATCCTCGGCGAGCAGCATGTCGACGATTTTCATCGCCGGTTTGGCGCGGAGCTTTGGAGCAGCGATGAGCAGGGTGTCGGCCCGGCGCGACAGGTCGGCGCCGAGATCGAGCGCCGAGGCCGCGGCGAGAGCGATCGCCGCCGCGGCGGTTTTCTCCCATCCCGGCTCGCCCGGCCTGCGGTCGGCGATCGGCGCCGGGCGGCCGCAGGCTCGGATCGAGAATTTTCGCCGCGATCAGCGGCAGCGGCCGCTCCCAGCGCAGCCGGACAGCGAGGACGAGGTCGAACGACCCACAGGGCGAACACTTCGGCAGCCGCGCGTCGGCGCGTCGCGGCGAAGGCCGCGAACGGCGAGCAGCGGCCGCCCTCGCGGCGGCGGAGACCGGGTCGCCCTGCCCTGCGCAATCCTTCAGGCGCGCGGCGAGGCCGTCAGGGTCGGGCAGCGCCAGGTCGAGCAGCGCCGCCGCCCTGGCGAGCCGGCGGCCGTCGAGCGTTGGCGGCCGGCGGACAAGATCGCGCCAAAGGTCCATGCAACCTGCCGCGGGGCCCGGCTCGTCGGTCACGGCGAAGCGGAGATCGCGCAGCGCCGCCTCGTCGGCGCGCAGGCGCAAGATTCTGCGCGCTGGCGGCGGCGGCCTGCAGGGCGAGGCGCTGGCGCAGCACCGCGCCGCAAGGCGGGTCGCGGCGGAGGAAGGCGTCGAGCAAAGCGAGGCTGGCGCCGGCGGCGAACAGCGGCTCGCCCTCCCCTGCCCTGCCCGAGGGTTTGGCCCAGGACGGAACGGGCGCCGGCGGCGCAAACGGCTGGCGTTCCGGGGGTTTGGCGGTGTCGCGCTTCCTGCCTTTGCGCGGACGAGGCGCGTCTGCGGCGCCGCCATCGGGGTCGATGGCCGATGCAAAAAGGGAGTCGGGTTCGGCGCGAATCACCGCGCCAGCATGAATCCGCGCCGGCGCTTTGTCAGCCGCTTTTGTCGGGTTATCCGCCCCGGTTGTCAGGCGGTCATGATGTCCGATAAGCTTGCCTTATCGGACGCGAAATCGGAGCCCGCTCGATGGGCGCGGAAAATGCCCGGAAATTCAGCCCCGGAAGCCTCCCGGAGCCCGACGACGGCGGGCTGGAGGGCCATCCGGTCGCCGCCGAGGCGTCGGAAATCACGCCGCGGCCGGCCCAAGCCGAAAGGCGGCGGGTCGGGCGCCCGACCCGCGCTCGCCGTCACCGACGGGCGCGCCAGGCCTCGAGACCCCGGGGTCCGCCCCGAAGCGCTTCTCGAGCCGTTGGGCGGAATGGGCTGGAGACGGCGCCGGGCGCCGTTGGACGGCGCGTCGAGCCCGGAGGCCCCTGCCCCGCCCGGGCCGGCGTCGCCGCCCGGTCCGCTTCGAAGCACCCCCGCGATCGCGGCCGGGACCATAGCCGAGCCTTCAGGAGGACAGTTTGAAAAAGCCAGGGGACGCCGAGTTGAGGGAAGAGGACGGGCGGCGCCGCCGCACAACAGGCGCGCGTGGCTTCGGAGACGGGCGCGCCGCTCCCGCCGAAGCCGCTTCGACATCCGGTCGGGAGAACGCCCTGGAGCCGACCGCGGACAGCCCGGACGCCGCCGAGGCGTCGGAGCATTCATCGCCGGACGGCCGGACCGGGGCGACCCCCCCTGCCCTGCCCGCGGCGCGCCTCAGCGGCCGGCTCGCGGCCCTCGCCGAGACCGCGAAGGATTATGCCCGCTCGGCGCAGGCCGACAACACCCGGCGCGCCTATGCCGCCGACTGGAAAATGTTCGCCTCCTGGCTGCGCCGCCAGGGCCTGCCGGAAACGCCGCCCGACCCGGAGGCGGTCGGCCTCTACCTCGCATCGCAAGTCGAGCGCCGGCGGCGCGGAACTGGCTGTCTCGACGCTTGAGCGGCGGCTCTCGGGGATCGTCTGGCGCTACCGCCAGATCGGCGAGCCGCTCGACATCCGCGACCGGCATATCGCGACCGTGCTCGCCGGCATCCGTCGTCGCCACGCCCGCCCTCCCCTGCAAAAGGCCGCGATCTTCGCCGACGAACTGCTCGCCATGCTGGCGACTCTGGACATGGATTTGCGCGGCCTGCGCGACCGGGCGATCCTGGCGGTCGGTTTCGCCGGCGGCCTGAGGCGTTCGGAAATCGTCGGCCTGGACTGCGCGCCGGGCCAAACCGAGGACGGCTCGGGCTGGGTCGAAATCTTCCCCGAGGGGGCCCTGCTCACCATTCGCGGCAAGACCGGCTGGCGAGAGGTCGAGATCGGCCGCGGCTCGAAGCCCGACACCTGCCCGGTCGCGCTGCTGGAGACCTGGATGCGGCTCGGGCGGATTTCCCATGGCCCCCTGTTCCGGGCGATCGCGCGCAAGAACGGCGGCGTCGCGGCCGAGCGGCTGACCGACAAACACGTCGTCCGGCTCGTCCAGAAATGCGCGCTGGCCGCCGGCCTGCGCGGCGACCTGACCGAGGGCGAGCGGCGGCTCGCCTTCGGCGGCCATTCGCTGCGCGCCGGCCTCGCCTCCTCCGCCCAGATCGAGGAGGCGCATGTCCAGAAGCACCTCGGCCACGCCAGCGCCGAGATGACCCGCCGCTACCAGCGCAAGCGCGACCGCTTCAAGGTCAACCTCACCAAGGCGGCGGGGCTATAACTGGAGGGGCCAGCTGTCTTGGCTAAGGACTTGGGCAACGGTTCGGTCGCGAAGCTGGTTGCGGGGTCGGCGGAACGCGGCCGCAGCGATCGTCCCGCAATTCGGGAGCTGCGGGTAACGGCTCGGCCGGTTTCGGCTGAAGAGAGTTTGGAATGGCGCGATGAGGGACGGCGGTTCGCGGTCGAGGCGAATCAGGTTCTCGGCCGGCGGATCGAGGATGCCGCCCTCGCGCCGATGCTGTTCTGGCCCGCGGTCGCGATCCGGCCCTCAGCCGCTCTCTCTTCGCCCTGAGTTGTACGCGGACAACAACCGCGTGCGAGGGTCCCGAGAACAAGCCGCGCTCGCAAAAAGCTGGCATGCGGGCTTTCGGTTGGAGTTGTCCGCGTACAACTCCAAACGAACGGTTGCGAAGCCGGCGGGCGTTCCAATGGCCGGGGAGCGGCGACGGACAGCTTTCGCCACGTCGGCCTTCGGGACCCCGAGCGCAATTCTGGCGCCGACTCGGCCTTCTCAATGGGTTAAGCGTTAAAAAGTGTCACATTGGCTCACTTTGTAACTTCCCGGCCCCGCCCTTAGACGTCGTCCTAAGACCCCGCGAAGCGGCCTCGACGGACGATCCAGTTCGCACAACAGGCGCCGCGCGCTCGAATCATCCTTCGAGAAGCCGTGCTGCGCGTTTGCCGAGACCGGCTGGGCAGTTCCGTCACTTTTCACTTTGGTCCACTTCGTATTGTCCCAAGCTCCTTGTTGCCGGAAAAGCCGGAGTCTGCGGGCGTCCCTCCGGACGGCGTTTGGGCAACGCATGCGTCCCGTCCGTATGAAAGTCCGGCGCCTACCATTATGACGGTCGCCTCGCTCCGGAAGGGGAGGGGGAACAACCGCGCCCGGCGCTGCGGAAGTCGCCGGGCCTTCGCGCCAGATTGTGCTCAGCGCCCACGCACCCGACGGAATCGAAAACGCCGGAGGCCGATTTACGACAGGCGCACAAGAGTTCGGCCATCCCGGCATCATAGCGGCGTATTCTGCAAAGCACAAGTATATTCTCGCGGACTTTGCAATATCCGTATATGGCTTGCCGGCTGCCGCGAACGCGCGAGCAGGCGCAAGGATCCCGGATCGCACGCGAGAGCCCGTCCGGCGTTTTCGCGAAGGGCAGGGCAGAGCGAGGGCGTTAAGGTCTCGTTAACGCAAAAAACCTTGCTCTCGCCCGCGAATCGTCCCCTATTTGCGATCAGCGCTTATCGGGAGCGTCAGCCAAAAAAAGCGCAGATGCAGAGATCGCACATGCCGGCTTCAACCCATCTCAACGCCGATCCTCCGGGCGATCTCCGGGCGCTCATCAATGCCGATGCCGCCGAATTGTCAAAACGGCTACGGGCGCAGCAGCTGCGCGATTTTCCCCCGGCCGCCGAAAAGACGATCCGCCGTTTCTCGCCCGCCGAGGCGGCGCGCCTGATCGGAATCCACGAGGGCTATCTCCGGCAGCTCGTCTCAGAAGGGAAGGGGCCGCCGCCCTCGCCGAATGGCCGGCGCACCTATTCCATAGGCGATATCGAGGCGCTGAGGGCGGAACTCGACGGCGCCGGGAAGGGAGCGCGCCGCTATGTCCCTCGGCGCCGGGACGGCGAGCGCCTTCAGGTCGTTTCGGTGATGAACTTCAAGGGTGGCAGCGGAAAGACCACGACGTCGGCCCATCTCGCGCAATATCTCGCGCTGCGCGGCTATCGCGTCCTTGCGATCGATCTCGACCCGCAGGCGAGCCTTTCGGCACTGTTCGGGCACCAGCCCGAACTGGACGTCGGCGAGAACGAAACGATCTACGGGGCCATCCGTTACGGCGAAGGCCGCCGCGACATGGCCGAGATCGTGCGGGGCACCTACATTCCGAACCTGCACGTGATTCCCGGCCAGCTCGAACTGATGGAATTCGAGCACGAGACGCCGAAAGCGCTTCTGGACCCATCGAACCGCAATTCGCTTTTCTTTGCGCGGATCGGAGAGGCGCTCGCCCAGGTCACGGACGCCTATGACATCGTCATTATCGACTGCCCGCCGCAACTTGGATTTCTGACGCTCTCGGCGCTTTGCGCGGCGACCGCCGTCCTCATCACCGTGCATCCGCAGATGCTCGACGTCATGTCGATGTCGCAGTTTCTGAACATGACGGGCAATCTGCTCGACGTCGTAGCCGCGGCGGGCGGCGCGACGGACTATGACTGGATGCGCTATCTGGTCACCCGCTACGAACCCAGCGATGGTCCGCAGACCACGATGGTCGGCTTGATGCGCTCGATCTTTGGCTCGCGCGTGCTCACTCACCCCATGGTCAAGAGCACCGCGATTGCGGATGCGGGCCTGACGAAGCAGACGCTTTACGAGGTCGAGCGGCATCAGTTCACGCGCGGGACCTACGATCGCGCGATCGAGGCGCTGGATCTGGTCAATGGCGAGATCGAGGCGCTCGTGAAGCAGGTCTGGGGCCGGAAATAATGGCGCGGAAGATCACTTTCGACGCTCCAGCCGCCGAAGCCGAGGCGACGCCCGAAGACACGCTGACGATTCAGCGGTCGCGCCCGCTGCTCGGGCTCGAGCGCACGATCAAACAGGCGAGCGCGGTCGGCGCGATCTCGCAATCGCTCGGCGGCATCAACGACAAGGTGAAGCGAGCCGAGGAGATCGAGCGAAAGCTGGTCGAGGGACAGGTCATCGTCGAACTCGATCCCGCGCTGATCGACAATTCCTTCGTGCTCGACCGCATGGAGGCGACGGAGGCGCAGAACGCGGCCTTTCGGGAGATCATCCGAAGGCACGGGCAGACTGTCCCGATCCTCGTTCGTCCAAAGCCGTCCAACCCCGATCGATACGAGGTCGCCTTCGGACATCGCCGCCTGCGCGCCGCCCGGGAACTCGGCATAAAGGTGCGGTCGGTCGTCCGTCCCCTCACCGACGAGGAACTTGTCGTCGCCCAGGGACAGGAGAACAGCGGCCGGACCGACCTCACCTTTATCGAGCGCGCTCGATTCGCGGCGCGTCTCGAGGACCGAGGATTCTCCCGCGAAATCATCATGACGGCGCTCAATGTGGACAAGGCCGCCCTGTCGCGCCTCATCGCGGTGGCCACGCGCATTCCGCTCGCCGTCATCGAGGCGATCGGCCCGGCGCCGGCCTACGGGCGGGTGCGCTGGCAGGAACTGACGGAAAAGCTGGAAGGGGAGGGGGTTCGCGCCCGCGCCCTTGCGATCGTCGCCGCGCCGGACTTTACCCAGCGCGACACGGACGCGCGCTTCGAGGCGCTGATGCAGCGGCTGCGCGCCGAGCCCGCGCCGCGCGCCCGGCCGGATGTCTGGGTCTCGCAGGACGGCGCGCATGCCGCCAGGATTTCCCGCTCGGGGAAGAAACTGACGCTCGTCTTCGACGATCGCGTCGCCCCGCGCTTCGGCGACTTCGTGCGGGGGCGATTGCAGACCCTCTATGCTGAATACAAGGCCGCGGATTCTGCGACCTGAACCAATCCGCGGCCGGACAGTCCGGCGGCGGGTCTTGCGAAGCAAAACGACAGGAGCGAACGGCAAAAGAAAAAGGCCCCCGAAACGTCTCCGTCCCGGAAGCCTCTCTTCGTCTGGCGACTGCTAGAGAATCACTTCCGCGAATCCCAGTCAAGCGTCTCGAACAGAGACGGCGTCGTTTCGACGAGCAGGTTTTCTTTGCCTGAACAGAAGGCAAAGGCATGCAATCCCATCAACCTACGACGCCCTTCGGGCGGCGGCCGCTGACGCTTGCCCATGTGGCGGTGCAGGCGGCGGCCTCGGCCCGGCCGCCCGGCAAGGTGGTCCACAAGTGGCAGGTTTTTCGCGCCATTTGCGCCGCACGGCCGAAGCTCGCTGTGTCCGAGCGCGCGCTCTCGGTGCTGAACGCGCTCCTGAGCTTCTATCCCGAGACAACCCTGACGGGGGAGGAGGCGCTGATCGTCTTTCCGTCGAACGAGCAGCTTTCGCTGCGGGCGCACGGCATGCCGGCCTCGACCCTGCGCCGGCATCTCGCGGCCCTGGTCGACGCAGGGCTCGTGATCCGCCGCGACTCCCCGAACGGCAAGCGCTATGCGCGGAAGGGCAGGGGAGGGGAGCTTCAGCGCGCCTTCGGCTTCGATCTCTCGCCGCTCGTCGTGCGCGCGGAGGAGTTCGAGGCGCTCGCGGCCGGGGTCGAGGCGGAGGCGCGGGCTGTCAAGCTCGCGCGCGAGCGCATCACGCTCTGTCGGCGAGACATCGCAAAGATGATCGCGACGGGGATCGAGGAAGGCGTTGCGACCAAGCGGGCAGGGCAGGGCCCGGAGAACTGGCAGGAGGTCTATCTGGCCTTCCGGCAGGTCGTGGAGGGGCTTCCGAGGACGGCGACGCGGGAGCGAGCGGAGGAAGCCGCCGAGGCGATGACGCAACTCGCCGACGACATCCTCAGCCTCCTGGAAACGCAGACGAAAACAATCATTATAAGCGCCAATGAGTCTCAAACTGAGCGGCACAAACAGAATTCAAACCCAAACCCCCTCACTGACCTTGAACCTAGCCTTCGAGAAGGCAGGGCGGCGAGGGCGGAGCCAAAGCCCGAAGTCCGCGGCGCGGAGCCGACCTATCCGCTTGGGATGGTCCTTTCGGCTTGTCCCGACATCGTCGACTACGCCCGGGGCGGGATTTCGAACTGGCGCGATCTCGTTGCGACGGCTTCTGTCGTGCGAGGGATGCTGGGGATCAGCCCCAGCGCCTGGGAGGAGGCGCAGTCCGTCATGGGTGAGACGCAGGCTGCGGTCGTGGTCGGCTGCATTCTGCAACGGGGCGAGGCGATCCACTCGGCGGGAGGCTATCTGCGCGAACTGACCCGCAAGGCCGGGGCAGGGGAGTTTTCGTTGGGGCCCATCCTGATGGCCCAGATCAATGCGCGCAATCGGGAGAAGAAAAGGGCGTGAGGACCGGAAGGGCGGATGTTCGCGGCGCCGGGGCTGCACGGAGCGGGGGCAGGGCGTGACCTACGAGCGTCTCGTTCCGCTCGCCGCGGGCAACCTGTTCGAGGCCAACATCCAATCCGCCGCGCATAGGCGCGGATCGGCCGCAAGCGAGCGCGCGCGCACAGCGGAAGGCGAGGCGGCAGACCGGGACATCGCCTGCGAGGTCTGGCAGCGCCCCAGGAAGCCCTTCGAGATCGGCGATCCGGTCAACGTCGGTAGGCGTTGCCGACGACGCCTGGACGCGGGCGCTCTATCCGGCCAGCCTGCCGCGAGCGTGCCGGCTGGCTGGACGTCCGCCGGACTGCCGGTCGGGCTCCAGATCATTGGCCGGCGGAGTGGCGAGGTGACGGTTCTTTCCGCCGGCGTTAGAGCGCGTCATCGATTCTTCCCATCACTCGATCCACGAGTTCTTTCAGCGGAGGGAGACGTTCGCCAAGAGAAAGATCAAGACTGGCCTGTGGCTCATTTTTTATAGAACATTCAATCTGCTTGAGGGTTGACTGACAACGGCTCTCGAAAACCGGCGACTTCATATCACGCGCCATCCGGATCCCCGCTTGCAAACGTTCGATGACTTCGGGGCGGTTATCAGGAGAAAGGTCGTAGTCGATCAGCGCGGCGATCCTGTAGGTCTCTGGCGTAAACCAGGAAGGTCCCTGACTTGCTGTCATCTCAAGGACCCGCGCTGACGTAGTCTTCGCCTCCTCCAGGCGACCCGCGCGGCGCTGCGCCGCGGCGAGATTTGTCAAATGCCCCGCGACGCCGAGACGGTATTCAAGCCCGTCAAAGACCCGAATTGCCTGACTGAGCAAGGCGACTCCTTGTTCGGGGTCTCCGTTCTCGGCTAAGGCCCAGCCCATCAAAGCCGCTCCATGCGCTCGAAATCCGCCGAGCTTGTGCTCCTCTGCAATAGCGAACAAGCGTTTGGCGGCATGCATAAGATGGCCCGGCGAGTCGCAATATCCGAAGATGCTGGTGAGATAGACGAGAGAGAGCGCCATCGTATTGGGGTGACGGAGCGCATCTGCTGCGACCAGAATGTCTCGGGCAAGGCGGAGGGCGTGCTCGACCTCTCCCAGAACGAACATCGTGAGCGCGAGGAGCGACTGGCTGTGCACCTTCGTGTCCTGGCCGAACAGATCGGTGTTCCTTGCGTCCCTTTCGGGCCGGTAGAGGTCGAGCGACGCGAGGAGTTCGAGTCGGGCGGCGGGGGCGTCACCCTGGTTGAGCAGCCAGAGGCCGCGCAATCGGTGGCCCACGACGCGGCCCGCATCGTACCCTTCGGCTTCGGCATGCGAAAGAAAGAGGTCTGCAAGCTCCTTGGCCTGACGAATCTGACCGCGACAATTGGTGAAGGTGAACTGTCCGAATATGAACGGAAAGGCGGATTTAGCACGGCCGCCCTCGCCGCATAGAAGAAGCCCACGCTCGCAGCACGCCGAGAGCTCCTGAGACGTGGGCCCCTGCGTGATCGTGATCGACCCGATGAGCGCGGTCTGAAGATCGATTTCCAGCGCGCGCCGCTGGTCCGGATCGGCGATCCTGTCGAGAAGCGACAGGCCTTTCCGCAGATGGTCGATGGCCTCCAGATGCGCCGACTGTCGGGCGGATTGCAGGCCAGCTGAGAACCAGCCCTTGATGGCGTCGGCGAAGGCCCCCAACTCCGTGAGATGGTAGGCCATCAGTTCCGCGGGCATTGGCGCGTCGTTGTCCGCGCGAAGCAGGCTCACGATCTTGCCATGCATCGCTCGGCGTTCCGGCTCGATCATCGAGTCCCTCGCCATTCTCTGCAAGAGAGCGTGACGGAACTCGTATTGAAGCTCCACGCCGTGGCGCTTGGGCTGAAGGATTTCGGCCTCCACCAGCGCCTCCAGCTTCTGGGAGATCGAACTCGGCCCCTTCCTGCAGCAGCGCGGCGAGGAAAGCGGGTTGAAAGGAACGCCCGAGGCAGGCCGCAGCCTGTACAATGCGCCGCCCTCCGGAGAGCCGATCCAATCGTTCGGACATCATCTCCGCAACGATCAGCGGAATGTCCGTCCTTCCCTGCCCGGAAGGACGCTTCCGGTCCGCCTGGCCCACCAATGAATGAACCAGTTGCTCGACGAAGAGTGGAACGCCGTCCGCGGTATCCACGGCGCGAGCCAGCAACGCCGGGGAAAGGTTTTGCGCGCCGGGCACGCTCCTGGCGATTTCCAGACAAGCTGCGTTTCCGAGCGGTTCAAGACGCACCACGCGGTCGGCGGCGGGCAGAGCCGGGCCCTTGGGATAGGAACGCGTCGTCAAGAGCAGCACGACGCGGCATGTCCCGAAGGCCCGCCGCCAGCGCGACGACGAACTCGGATGACGAAGGATCGAGCCAGTGCACGTCTTCGATCGCGATGACGGTTGGCCTGCTGCGGGCCGCCTTTCGGGTGATCTCGATGACGAGATCGTACTGCTTGAGTTTCTTGAGTTGGGTCGAGGCCGCGACGGCTTCGCCGGCGCGGGTCGTCAATCCCGGAAAATCCGCGAGAATCGCGAGGTTCTCTTCGCTCGAAAGACCATACTCGTCGAGCAGGCGCTGGAGCTTCTGACGGCGAACCTCCTCGTCGTCTCCGACAGCGAGTCCGGTTCTCCGCCATAGATAGCTCGCGATCGGATAGAGCGAGGTGCTGGCGAAGATCTCATGGCAGCGGGTCTGGACGATCGCCATGCTGCCCACGAACGGATGCGAGAGGAATTCGTTGATGAGCCGCGTCTTGCCGACCCCGGCCTCCCCGACGACAACGAGAACCTGAAGCCGCGATTTGGCGCGCGCCTCGTCCCAGCAAGCGAGCATGTCCGAGAGAGCCGCCTCACGCCCCACCATCGAGGAGGCTGTCGCCCTGGCCTGCCGGGCGAGCGCGTATTCGGCGGCGGGTCGCGGCTTGACTGCCTCGAAAATCTCAATCGGCCTGGAGAGTCCTTTCAGAAGCCTTGGTCCGAGTGGGACAAACTCGAACAGGTCCTCCACCAGGCCCCAGGTGTCCCGGCTGACGACGACGCCGTCGCGTGGCGCTTCGTTCTGAAGGCGCGCGGTGAGATTGGCCGCCTCGCCAACGACCGCGTGGGCGTTTGAACCCGAGCTAACTGTC
Source organism: uncultured Alphaproteobacteria bacterium (assembly GCA_963741845.1). Lineage (GTDB taxonomy): Bacteria > Pseudomonadota > Alphaproteobacteria > Rhizobiales > Beijerinckiaceae > Roseiarcus. The sequence goes on along the minus strand of CAVUJV010000027.1, from coordinate 5,580 downwards.
TCGGATCCGACGATCACGAGACCTGTATGCACGCCGATCCGGATAGCGAGCCGGTGACTGCGATTGTCGCCAAACGTCACCTCTGTTGTCCGCACCCGCTCGACCATCTCCAACGCCGCTCTCAACGCGCGTTCCGCGTCGTTGCCGTGCGCGGTCGGATAGCCGAAATAGACAAGTACGCCGTCGCCATAGAAGTTCGCGACAAAACCTCCAAAACGCTCCATGACCCCAAGCGCAAGCTGCTGGAAGCGGTTGGTGAGACCGAGCAGCTCTTCCGGCTCCAGCTCTTCTGAAAGCTGCGTGTAGCCCACGACGTCGATGAACATGAGGGTCAGGTAGCGTCGCTCTGGGGGCGCCGTGGTAAAGGGAGTCTCGCCTCCGGTTTTCATCGCGCACCCAGTCCCGCGGGTCGTCGTGGGCGCCCTTTAACGCTGCGCGCCGAGCGGATCCCGGCTGCTTGCGTTGCGTAGCATATCAAATTAAATTTCCGTAGTCTTTGTGTTTGACAGCGTGAACCGCTGTCGGGCGCCCATACGGGATGGGGCGGATGGCGGGTGGCGCGAGACATCGGGCGCTGGTCGTGTGCACCCACCTTCGGCCGGGCCGGAACAAGCGCAAAACCCACTATCTCATGCAGCCCGTGAGCGGGCTGCAGATCGCTTCCCTCCTCGGGCGGGAGCGTTTCGAAGTGACGCTTCACCACGAGGACTGGCATGGCCCGTTCGATACCTCATCGCCGGCGCGTTTCGACCTCGTGTTCCTCACCGGGCTGCAGCCCGACTTCGACCGCATGCGCCAGCTTGCGTTCTTCTTCAGGCGGAGTGGGGCGACGGTGGCCGCAGGCGGCAGCATCTGCACCGCGTTCCCGGAATTTGCCGCGCGCTTCTTCGATGTCGTCTGCGTCGGGGGCGTAGAATGCGCGTCGGATGTCGCAGCGGACTTCCTGCGCGACGAACTGAGAACGATCTACCGGTCGCCAGCCACGCGCCCCCGTGCCTTGACAGTGGACTACACCCATTTCGTCCGGAACGGGGTCAACCCCAGCATGCATCTCCTGGAAGCTTCCCGTGGATGCAGCTTCAAATGCTCATTCTGCACGATTCCGGCCGAGATCGGCGGCCACGCGGCTTACGATCTAACGACTCTCGCTGCGACCCTCGAGAATGCGCTTGCTACGGCCCCCCCTTTCAGCTTCCGCCGCTGGTATCCGGTGGTTCTCTTTCTCGACAACAACTTCTCGGACGATCGCGATCATATGCTGGCGATTTGCGAACTCATGCGGACCCACCGGAACGTGCGGGGCTGGGGAGCGCTCGTAACTCAGAACGTGATCCAAAACCGCGAGCTAGTCCGAATCCTGGCGCGCTCGAAATGCAATGGCCTGTTCGTCGGACTTGAGTTGTTCGATCGCGAGTTTCTGTACCGCCACAACAAGACGCAGAATCTCGGGCGGGGAAACGTCGTCAACGATATCGCCTACGCGGAGTTGCAGGGAATCGGGATCACCTATGGCTATCTGTTCGATCCGCGCCACCAGACGGCGGCGGAGATGGAGAGACAGATCCGCGCGATCGCGGAACATCCCCTGATCCCCATGCCGACATACATCAGCGTCGTGGCGCCGCTCGCAGGAACGAAAACGTTCTGGGACGAGCTCGCGGAGCGGGGCCTCGCCCCGAATCTCCGTCTGCGCGATCTCGACGGCGAGACGCTCGCCTATGCGCGGCTCGCAGACGACCCTGCCGTGATCGTGAATTTCCTCGAACGGATTTTTCGACGGCCGTGGGAAATCGTCGGAAGGCGTGGCGTCATCATGAAGACCATCCGTCGGATCGCGCGATCCGGCACGTTCAATCCGATTCGATGGTTCTTCATCGCGTCGGCCAATTTTCATTGCTTCATCTGGTCGCGCGCCGAAATCTGCGCGCCGCGAACCTATCTGGCCGGAACCGAGACTCTGGATCCGCAATATTTCGAACGGCCGGAGGATCTCTCGGACTCGGATCGAGAGCGGTACTTCGAGCCCATCGCGCTCACCGATGCTGCAGGGGCGCCGGCCGAGTGGCTGGCGCCCTATCTCACGCGCCGCACGCCCGGGCGCGCGAAACCGACTGTCGGCTCAGTCTAACGCTTGGGGCGCGTCGGCATCTGCGCCAATTTCGACACCGCAAATCCGACGGCGGTGCTTTGCGACGTGCCTTGCTTTCCGCCAACACTGATCTGATAGCCGCCCGGCTCCTCGGGCGCCTTGAGCGTCGTACGCAAGACCTGAATCGGCGGCCCCTTATAGGCGAGGTTCTGCCGCTGAACGATCACCGGCCGGGCGCCCGGCTCCTTGATCCTCGTGATCCGAAGCGTCCCCTTAATCTCGGTCGTTTCAAGATCGGGAACCAGGAGGATTTCGAGCGGCTCGTTGGGGGCGACGACGTATTTGTTAAGGCAAACGGTGATGCCAGGCACGTCGCCCAAGGTGAACTGCGGGGCCAGAGCGGCGGCGCTCGGGCCCGTGAGAATTTCATAGAGGATCACCCGGAAGGGATAGGCGTGAAGGACGTCAATATGGCTTCCCGGCGTGACCCGCGCGTTCAGTTGCTTCGCGCTGGCGAGGGGTATCGTTCCGTCGCCCTGATCGTCCGCGCTTGCGCCTTCAAAGACATCCTGGTCGTAGACCAGGGCTTCGTCGGTGCTCTCGCCGGAGGCCGCGATGAGCGCGTACTGCGTATGCGCGGGCATGCGATTGAACCCAAGATATTGCTGTAGTCCGACGGCGGTCTGCAGGTTGGTCCAGTCCAGTCCGAGCTGAGCGGCGACGGTCGCATCGTAGAAGCTCTCTGGTCCCGTCTGGGTGTCGTAGAGCACAGGCGTCGGATAGGTCTGGAACGGCAGGCACTGGTAGCCGGGACCGGGATAGTTATGATTGGCGCTGAGGGTTTTCGTGTCGGCGGGGCTGATGCAGAGAAACCCCTTGTCGCCCGCGACATATTCCAGATTCTCGGGCGTGCCGAAGTGCGGCCCGCAAATTCCGAGATAGAGGGAGACGCTGTTGAACCAGCTTGTGCTCGAATAATTGCCGCTTTCAAGAATCCACCGCGCGAGCAGGTTTCCCATGGAGTGGCAGACCAGGATGACGGGACCCATTCCATTGGCGACGAACGAGGCGATGCGCGTGGCCAACTGGTCGGCCGACACTCTGACGTCGAGGCGCCAGTCGAAGTAGAAATCGAGCCTCTGATAGCCGAGTGTGCTGGCGATATGATCCAGGTCCGATTTCAAAGTCAGATAGACGTCCTGGCAATATATGAAGGATCCCGGCGGGTAGACCTCGAACAAGCCTGTCGCGACGACATCGGGATCCTGAAGCTCGTTGATGCGTTGATAGCCGCCTGACATCTCCCAGAAGTCCGGGGGCCAGATTTCCTGCCCATTCAAACTCAATCGTGAACCGCCGCCGCCCGGAACCAGGATGATGGTTGTCATGTACGCCTCCAAATATTAAATTATAAAAGTCAGCGCATTTTGTTGGCAACAATACTGAGATATGTTTTCATGAAACAATCTCTATGCAACTGTATTTGATGTTCTGCATACTAAAATATACAGTAAAAGGACACGACACTCGACGAACGCACATCGCCTCGTCGGATGTTCTTTCACAACTGTGACCGCAGCTCTACGGCCAAGCAGGCATTGTATTGAAACGAGGCGCAATGTGCAATAGAAACACCAGACAGGCGCGCTTATAATTGAGGAGGCGAGCTGATTGGCTCGTGACTGATGATGTTGCGGACCGCGAACACTGTTAGTCCTCCATCCGCCCGGGCGCTGAATACTGGAGTTCCGGATGACGTTCCCTATCGGACGCCGCCGCCGGCTTGGGTCGGGCCGCTCGCGCTTATTCGCGCCTTTCGGTCGAATGTCCTGATGGCGTTCAGCGCGGATTTTTATGCTGAGCCGCGCATTTCCTTCCGCCGGTTTGGGCACCGGTTCATCTGCCTGAACGACCCCCGCGACATCGACCATGTTCTCAACTTGCATATCGATCGATACCAGCCGAACGTTCTCGCGAGGCGGCTTCTGGAGCCGACTGTCGGACAGGGCCTCCTGTTCTCGGAGGGCGAAACCTGGCGGCGACAGCACGCGCAGCTAGCTCCCTTCTTTCAGTCGCGGAGCATTGAGCGGCTCATCCCGTCTTTTCATGAGACGGTCATGGACGCTCTCGCCTCCTGGTCGCGGGATCGCATGACCGAACGCAATCTGCTTGCCGACTTCCGAAGACTGACGCTGGCCGTGATCGCGCGTTCACTGCTCTCCATCGACGACGAGCGCAGAACGCGGGAGCTTGCGGACTACGCGAGCGAAGCGGAGCGCTCGGGAGCGCTGCTCGGGTGGCGAGACTATATTGCGCTGCTCTTTTTTCGCGGCGTCGCACAGCCAGCGGGGCGACTCGAAACGGCTGCGCAATGGCGGCTCTGGGTGCGGACTCTCGTCGACGGGCGGCCTCCGGTCGCCGACAAAGGCGCAACGCGAGACATGATCGACGCGCTGCGTGCGACGGACGTCGTCGGCCTTGCCGCGCCACAGGATGAGATCGTCGATCAGGTTGGCACCATGATGTCGGCGGGCTTCATCACCACTGCGATCGCGCTTTTCTGGACGGCGGTCATGCTGGCCCTTTTTCCCGATCGTCAGGACGAACTGAGACGTGAACTGTGCCAGGGAGATCCGAAGGCGGCGCTCGATTGGCCGACGTTGCGTTCAAGCCGGACCGCCCTCGCCTTCGTTTATGAAACGCTCAGGCTCTTTCCTCCCGCCTACGTCATCGCTCGCGAGGCGCGCGCCGACGACAGGATTGGCGACTTCCTCATCCCGCGCGGAGCGACCGTGATCATCGCCCCCTGGGTCGTCCACAGACATGCTCTCCATTGGTCCGAGCCGGAGCGCTTCGCGCCCGAGCGGTTCCTGCAGGGAGCACGCATAACGACGCCGTCGGCCTGGATGCCGTTCGGGGTCGGTCCGCGAGTTTGCATCGGCAGCGCTTTTGCGACAATGGAGATCCTCGTTGTGCTCCGCTGTCTGCTCTTCGCCTATTCGATCCGGCTCAACGGCCAAGCTCCGCGCCCGGTCGGACGCGTCACAGTGGTTCCGGAGTTTCAACCGACGTTCACGCTGTCGCCAATGACATAGGGGATTTAGTCATCGGGAGCACAACCTGACGGGCAGTTTCGGCAAGGCCCGGATCACCGTGCCCCGGGCCCGGCCGACGGGTGACGATGGCGTATGCACGAACGGTGTAGCGCCTCGTTGCGCATACGAGCGCCGCACGCAGGCGGCCGACGTCCTGATCGCGAGCGCCTACGTTTCCGGGACCAACACCCGGCGGGTTCGCCGCGCCCTGGATGGGCTCTTCGTCTTCTGTGTCGTCTGCGTGGCCGAGGGTTTGCGTTCTGGTTGCGCAACAGACTTTGGCGACCTCGGCGCAGCTCTCTCGGCTTCAAGACCAAGCCTCAGATCGCGCTCGAGCAGGTCAGGGCCGCTTTTGCGGCTGGCGTCGCGCCTGGGGTCTTGCTGGCCGACGCCGGC